>LDIV01000001.1:0-11738 GCA_001468855.1 candidate division TM6 bacterium UASB124
GATCAAAATAATACAGGGCGGTTAACTAACCGCCCTGTATTATTTTGATCTTTAAAGTTTTGATTAACTTTGTTCTAATGTAACCCCTGTTGGCTGATCAAGAATAACATCATTACCAATGCGTATATCACCAACAAAATAGTTATAATTACGCAAAATTAAACGTCCCGTATGTAATTGAATCCCTGAAAGGTTGGTTGTTGCCAATGTAGATTGATCTAATGACAATGCAGCCGATGGATCAGCAAAATGCAGTATATCCGGATTATCATCGCTTGGAGCAAGCGTAAGATACATATCACGCATTAACCACAATGTTGAATTTAAATAAATGTTCAATGGTTGCGTTGAACGATAATCAAAATTGAGATAAAAGAAATTGCCATCAGCATCTATTGAAAAACTACCAATCATATACACATCATTAAGGATCTCCAAACTGCCAAGATTATAGGTAAAATCACCATCTTGTATCCACTTAACATCCTGCAAAACTATCTTACTGCTATTGTCTAAACATCGAATTTTTTCTGATGAAATTCCCTTAATAGTTATTCCATCCAATAAAAGTTGTGAATTGGAGCCTTGCAGAATAATGGCACCATTAGGTCCAAGTTCAAGAATATTACCATTACCACGTAAAATCGTATTATCTTGGAACACCCATGGATAATCAAGATACTCATTGCGAGCAATATTAACTTGAGTCTGATCACCAAAAACCAAACTCGATCCATTTTCAAATTTGATATGTTTAGGCGACAAGTCACGCATATGGATATTTGTTGTCGTTGCTTTAACATTTTCAGAAATAATAAATATTTGATCATCTGTTTTGGTAAAGCCCAAGAAATTAGTATTGCCGTTAATTTCAACATCATATTCTAATTGCTGCGTATCTGGATTTGTAACCGGATAAATTTGGAAAGGCCGATATGGTGCAACGATAGAATATCGTTGTAAAGCCGATGCAAACTTATAATTATGGAATGTCAGCGGATCAGCACGATATGCCCTGATTTCACCTTGTCCGATAATCTCAATGTATTTATGTTCTGGATCTTGAATCAACATTGGTTGAATATTTAATTTATCAATCGAACCGGCAGGATCATAGGTCAATGAAACACGATCAACAATTAACTTACCACGTGTTGTACCATCTTCACTATCCGTAAACGTCATTATATAGTCTTTGGTAATAACAGAAGAGTTACCTTCAACGATAACACGTCCGGAAGTAATATTGTAGTCACTTTCCATTTCTATGACGACATCTGAAAGAATCAAAACTGCATCAGGAGCCAATGTAATTTTCCCCAAAGCTCCCAATCCTTTTATCTGTACACCGGCTAACCGTAATAGTGAGCCTTCAAGAACCAAAATTGATCCACCGTTTGCTATATCAATTACGTTACCATTACCGTTAATTTGATTCTCACCCAAAAAAGCCCACTTACCATTAAGCGTCACAGCACTATTCATTTGCATATCTTGTGCACTCTGCCACAAAATATCCCCATTCCATATCGATATTTTACCACCTAGTGATAAACGACGTTTATTAAAAATTACCTGGCCACTATCATTAATAACCGAATCGTCACCAAGCCGCAGATCGTCTTGCAATAATAGTGCTCCCTGATTAAGCGTTATATTGGTATTAAGTGTATTTTGAATCGCAATAGAAAGAATGGTCGTTTCATCTTGTAGCCCAATATCATTCGTCCCAAAAAATAACGGCTGGCCACGAAGAATATTAGTCCCTGGTAATCCAAAAACCCGAACCCCAGCAAGCCCACCGGGATTGGCTATCATGGTACCCTCATTACCATCCGAATCAATTCCCTGTAGCTCTATATCGTTGGAATTAGGATTCAAAGTTGCATCTACATCAGAAACCGAATTAAAAAATGTGTAAGCACCGCGACTAAATTTTATATTCTTTCCTTCTATAATGCCATGTCCCTGATTGGCAAGACCACCATTTTCAATCACCCAATCACCGAGCGTCTTAACTTCTAATTTAGAAGTATCTTTCACACTAATAATTGATTGCTTATTACCAAAATTAATAGGTGTCGCAAAGCAATGACTACCTATCAACAAAATTATGCTACTTGAAACAAGATTCTTTTTCATAAACCTACTCCTTTTTTTTGCGCTATTTCTGATTCTGATAACGAGCCAATGCATCATCTATCTGTATGCTGGCTCCGGAAAAGACATCTATGGCAACATCATTGCCAATAGTTTTGTCGCCAAATTCAAATGCTTGAGTAGTATCTGATACAACGCCAACATCACTTTGCAAGAAAACACGATTATTAAAAATCACATGCCCCTTAAGAAACTGCAATCCAATATCCTGCGGGGTAAATAACGCACAACTATCACAGAATAGTCTCGATGAAGGTCCGTCAAAAACAATATGGTTTTTATTTTGATCAAATGGAAAATAAATAAAGCCCATACCCAAATCAAAATACCATGTCGAATCTGCTTTGATCGTTGAATCCAAATCAGACAAATAATAAAAAAGTATCGGTGATAATTCCGGCCTATATTGAAGTTGATAGAACCCATGCATTTCTACCGTTCTACGTATTTCAAGCTTGCCATTCCAAAAATAGTAATCACCTGAAAAATAAATTTTTACATTTTCAAGAACAAGTGTTTGGTTGGTGCTTCCTAGAATATCAATCGCCGGTATGCCATCAAAATCACGAACTCCTCGTAATGTAATATTGCGTAATGTTACACGAGTTCCAGATGAACCATTAATAAGTAAACGACCACCTATTAAACCATTTTTAAGCTCTATTTCATGTCCCTGTCCGTCAATAATAGTATTACTTGTAAATTTAAGAGCTTTATTTGCCGGAATAGAAAGATTCCCATTCAAGAAGATAGCTTTACCCTGCCCATCAATAACACCACCATTAGGTAAGGTAGCATTAGACGCTAAAGTAAGATCTCCCTCAAGACTTAATTGTCCTGTAGTATTCAAATTAATGCTACCTGCTACAGGCGACAAAACATTCATGGTTACCGTTGCACCAGCAGGAACCACCATACCACCGTTAAGACACACAAATCCACGTGCAAAATCTCCATTAGCAAATGTATATGCAGCTGACTGATATACAAGATTAACCGTACCATCAAGTGATACCGGTTTCATCGTTGGACTATAAAAACAAAAAATTAAAGCTGTTACCATTATTCGATTTACAACGTTGTGAGAAAACATCTCTGCCTCCTTCCCTTCTTTGTTTTAAACATTTTTTGAATAAAAACATACTTGTTAAGATAAAGAGCTTTTGTGATATTTGCAACAAACCAATAAATCAAAAAGCCCAGGAAGTTTTAAGGCTTCCTGGGCACTATTTGAATGTTCAGAACTAAAATGAATAATTAACCGAACCAAGAAATTCAAACGTCTTTGGAATATTCATACCGGCAAAAGTATACAGTGCACCAATATTCAAACGTGTATATAGATCAAACTGTTGTGAATAATTAAGACCAATACGATGTTCAAGTTCTGAAGAATGGCGCCTCAATAACCCAACGTTGAAACACGTTTCATCCAAGGCAGTAATATCATCTTTAAGCTTGCCACGGAAGTCATAGAAGATATCCAAGAAACCACGTTTGCTGATAAAGCGTTCAAACATGTTACCAATTCTAAACTTAAATTCAGGGCCTTTGGTCATCTTTACATTCGTTATAACATCACCAAATCCCTTACAACAGCTGTCAAAATCACAGAAACCTATAGCAATGTCACGCACATTCCCTGATGTATTATTCGAACCTAAAATACCGATATCATCTGGCTCTTGCTCATTGTAACCGGCACGATCAACTCTATCTCCAAAAGCCATCACGCCTTCTAATCTATTGAGCGGAGCTGCCTCGGCTGGATTATCTATCTGTACTTGAGGTCGTGCTACTTTCCTTGGAACTCTACGGTCAACATGTGAACGTAAGCTAAAAGAGAACTGAGCCATCACATGTGGATTAAGATATTTTTGATAACTAAACAAAACAGAACCAAATGCTTCAATTTCCGGAAAACCGCCATTGCCAAGATCAGGTGCCCACAGTTTGTATTGTGATGCTTTTTTACCGGTTGGGAATTGAATACGCAAACCGGTTACCAATTTCTCAAAATAAACCGAATTAAATTGCGCGTTGGCGAATATGGCAATATCACCAAGGCCCATCGCAGATCCACCAAGTTCATTTATACATTTAGAATGTAATAGATCTTTAACAAAGCGAGCAGGATCTACACCATAGCGACGAAGGAAAACATTTGGAGACCAACTGGCAATCCCATCAAATCTACTTAATCCAAATGCTCCGTTATTGTAGTTATTATCAGGTCTTGTTGCATTATCAGAAAGATGCATATCCATTCTCAAACGATGTCTTTTATACAGAACAGGAACTTCAAGACCTATTGCTACATTATTACTAATTATGTAACGGCTAAAATCGAATGATAAGCCATATTGCTCTGCTCTACCATTAAAGCAAATACGTTCATCTGCTAAATATTTCAGATAATAATCAGCTTCTGTTGGAATAGCCCCCATACCACCGCCGCCACCACCCGGAGGTGTAAGATCTTCATTGTTGATAAGCTCATTTTCCTTGACTAACTTACTTGCTAATAAAATGTCTTTAACGATAATGTTCTTGCAACCAAAGTCTATACTTGTAACATCGGTTTCACTGCTCCCACCATCAGAATCATAGGCATCTGTTGCATATTTATAATTGAACGAAAGATTGAAAAAATCCTTTTTTGGATAGAACGCAGCATACGTTGGCCATGCTGGAAATTTATAAAGGTCTGCATATTTACCGGCAGCTAAATCATGATCTGCTTGAGCCCGATGCGCCTGCTTCCATTCTCCCATAAGTTTCGTACGTTCATTACGCTCATATCGTACTGTTTCATTTTTTTGCAAAACTCGATCATGCTCAAGTTTTTCTATCTTTAGATTCTTCTCAAGCCTACGCGCCTTGCGCATACGGCATCTTTCCTTGCTGCGTTTTTTCTTTTCCTGCTCACCCAACTTACGTTTTTCTCTACGTTCTTGCTTTTGCTGATCTTTTATACGCATCTCTTCTTTATGCGCTTGCTTACCCTCTTCACTTTTTTTAAACTCATGATTTTTCTTACGTTCTTCACGTTTACGACGTTTTTCTTCTTTACGAGCATTTCTAAGCTCATCCTTTTTCTGTTTCTTAGCTTCAATAGCCTTTTCTTCTTGTGCTTTTTCTTCCTGCTCTTTTAATTCTCTCTCGCGATTCTTATCTTCATTTCTGCGACGTCTTTCTTCCTTGCGAACTCTCTTTTCCGCTTTAAGTTCCTCTTTATTTTTCTTGTTAGCCTCAACTTGCTGTTCCTTTTTTGCTTTTTTCTCTTGCTGCTTCAATTCTTTTTGATGCTTCTTTTCTTCTTCCCTAAGACGTTTTTCTTCTTTAAGACGCTCACGTTCAAGCCTCTTTTCTTCCCTGGATTTATTATCCTTGGCACATATCTCAGCCGTTCCAACTCCGCCAAACATAAAGGTTGCTATGAGCAACCATATACTTAATCTCTTCATAAGCTCTTCCTTTTTTTATTAGGCGTTAACACGTGTTCCATCAGGTTTAATAGTAAAATTCTTTCCGGTTGCCGTGTTATCACCATGGATATAGCCATCAGCTGTATCATCAGTTATAACATCGTATGTTCCTAATTGAACAATTGCACCATTTATTGTTCTCACATAGTACTTATCATCTTCACCGAGATAATAGATACTTGCCTTCAACTTGTTATTTCGATTTACAAGATAACGAACCAAGTCAAGAGCTGTTTGATTACTATAACGTTCAGTTGCTTGAGGGCTTGGACACAAACGACCACCAAATGCACCAGCTCCCAAATAGAACACAGATCCTGGATGCGATTCTCCACTAATCATAGCTTGAATTGCATTGTATAAGAATGTATATTCACCACCAACCTTACTATTGTTTTTATTAGGACCTATAGCAAAGATCCCATTTTCTCTAAGCGTAAATACACCGATTCCCATATCAAGCTCTTTAAGCATACTAGGCAACGCGCCTTCAATATTAGAATTAATTTGGAAAATACCATATTCATCAACAAACAACGAACCGCCGTTATTAAAATGAATTCGTGATGTTACATAATGGAAAGCAAATGTTGCATCAGTAATATTGACCTCGCCACCATCACGAACATCCACTATGAAATCATTAACATCCTCTGCACAAGCACCATCAACTTTAGCTTCATCAGATCCAATAATTATTTTTGAACCCGATTGATCCAGAGCGATTCTTCCGCGGTTGAAAATACCAATTTCCCCAATACCAGTCATACGTAATTGGCTATTGGCAGCAACAAGAACCTGTACATCATTAGTAATTTGAAGATAAGAACGAGCACTTACTAACTCTTTTATGGCATTAACAGTTTTAATACCCTCAAAATTAATCTCTGTATTTGCTCCAAAGATTACCTTACCTGGACCACTAAATCTAATAAGAGCTTCTCGCGGAATGGATAACAGTGTATTTGCTGTTATAAACAACGTTTTCTGTACTGCATCATCAGGAAATAAGAACGTTAACTCAGCACCTTCTTCTATATAAATATTATCCAAACCAATCGTAAGATTATGAGTCAATTTGATAATATTACCTGTCCCACGAACATTTATTTTGTGATTGGATGTTAATACCGTATCTTCACCCAACTCAATAACCGTACCTTGCTGAGCGCTGGTTGTATTCCTGATAACAATATTAAACGCAACATCCGGTGACACTTTAAAATTTCTAATTACCGCACGGTCAAACTCAAGATTACCTACGATTGGTGTTGTTGGTTCATATACTGTTTGAACGTAAGTAGGTTGATCAAAACTTGATGGAAGGTTAAGACCACGTATAGTCTCAAAGCCAAGTACTTTTATAGTGGCTTCATCTGCAAACTTTTCCTCATTGTCCAAATCAATATTCTTTAAAGATTCTTCACTGCTTAATAACCCTGCTATTGAACGACGTTTCTTCTTCTTTGACTTTGAATTTGGCTTAGCTGTATGTTTTTGTTTTGCTTGTGTTGTAGCCACACTGCTTTGTGTATTATTTTGTTGCGCAAGTTTTTGAGCCTCTTCGAATTCTATTTTTGCTTTTTGTCGTTGCATATGAAGAGCAGTCAACAAAATATGAGATGGCATCAATCGTAATGGCATACGAACAAAGGATGGGTCTATCTGCTCACCAAATTGTTCAAGTTTATCAAAACGGAAAATTGTCGAATATTGTTTAACAGGATTTGCAAGAAGAGCAAGACGTTGACAAGATAACAAGCTGTTATCATCAACAGCAAAGGCATTAGTATTATCATTCCAAACAGCTGCATTGAAATCAGCAAAATCAAGTCTGGCCAATCCCTCTGCAGAGAACACATATATGCCAGGATCACCGGTCAACTTAACATAAGGGAAGCCCTCAGGTAAGTTATATGTCACATCATTAATTATAAAAGAACGTGCCGGTATATTTTGAGCTAAATTAAATCGAACATGCAAATCATTATCAGGATAATCACCAAAGCTTATATTACCACCTAACGTCAAACCATCTCTGCGTAAAATGAGATCATTATTAATACCCTCTACAAAGAAGTTAATATCTGTCCCTTTGTAGAATGTACTATCAATATCTGCAGCAGCATCACCTGATAATGCAATGGCTGGAGCAACAACGCCCGGTGCAAATGACATATAATCAAAACCACTAATACCTGCACTTTCCAGTTTCAGTGTATTTTGGCCTAATACAAAAGCTTTTACTGGCAAGTTATCTGCAGATGTATTTACCAGCGGATTGATATTAAACATACGTCGACAAGTTTCACCACGAATGGTAAAAACATTTACCGCTTGAACTTCAATAGTAGCAGCTGCTGAATATGTAACGTCTTCATCAAGTTCCCAAATAACATTTTTGTTCACTAAAATCTTGGACTTATTTCGCAGATCCATTGTCACATGGTTAATGTTAATCAATGATACGTTACTCAATGTCAACGTAACATCTGGCATAATGATTAATTGTGGAATATAGCCACCGCAGAACTTAATACTTGCTCCGCGACCATCAATAGTTGCATTACCAACAACACGAATATATTTACCGGGCGCAACCAAAGTACATTGGCTCAAAACATGGTACCCAGAAATGTCTCCTATGATACCACCATCACCTGGAGTTGGGCTAAATCCTGTCACACTGGCATCAACAGATTCTTTGATTGATCCACGATTAATCAATGAAAGATTTCCTGAAGCAAGATCGGTAACAAGATTTGGGCCATTCCATGATACCCCATCATATAATGGCATTGGAGCATATATCTGCCCCATATAGTTAGGAGAATCAAGATAATCAAGCCACAAAGTCGTACCGTCAACGGTCAAATTAGCAGCGCCTTTGAAGGTCCAATTTTTTGAACCAAGTTGAAACGTCGTTGGCCCTTCAACATAAAAAGTACCTGTGTTCATTGTAAAATTATCATTAAGTTTGAAGGTACTATTAGCAGCAGTAACCCGTGCACCAGCACCCATGACAATCTTTCCAACACTATCACCAAGACCAGTCACAATAACATCGGTAAGATACAAGGTTGCATTCGGTTGCAAAATCAATTGTCCCCCGCTTGATAAATCTAAAATATTACAATGTCCGTTTATTGTATTAATACCAGTAAAAATCCAGTTATCGGAAAGATTAATCCTGTCATGCATAGTCAAATGGCTAGCTGTTTGAAAATATATGTTAGCAGTTAACGGATCGTATGAGCCTTTCATAAACGATAAAAAGCCATCACTGGATAATAACCCTTTATCAAATCCAACAGGGTTACCTGTGATCGATGAGCCATCTTCAAGGCACAACGTTCCTGCATTTATTGACAAATTGTTTGAGCCAACATTAAATCCGGCTCCAGAGCCTATAGTAATGGCTGAATCGTAGCTACCAAACGTAACCCCCGCATCAAGCACCACACTTGAAAGACCTATAAGGGTCAAAAAAAGCACATATGTGCTCAAGATTTTCTTCATTACACTCCTCCTCGATATAATTAACATTTACTCAAGATTCCATTGCTCTTTTTATTACTAGATCACAATTCTCAAGCAGATCAATTTGAATTTTCTTGATTGAGCCTAGTAATCACCGTTACTCTTGTAAAGATATGGAAGAAATATTTTTCTTTCAAGAATCTTACATAACTTTCAAAGAAAATGAGCTGTATATATACATTTACACGCCTACCGACCGCAATTCAATAAAAGATCGTTTTTATTGCGCCAAAGCCAAGTCGATATCTTTTTTCACTTTTTGCGCGGATGTAACAAATAATCTCTGTTCTTGTTCATTCAACGCCAATGCCAGGTGCTCGCAAGTACCACTTCTCCTTACTACGACAGGAACACTAAGACACACGTCATGAACACCATACACATTGTCAATAATCGTAGAAACAGTAAAAACACGTGATTGATCAAGTAATATTGCTCGAACAATTTTAGCAACAACCAAGGCAATCGCATAATAAGTAGCACCTTTTTTCTCTATGATTTCATACACAGAATTTTTCGTTTGTTGATAAATTGTATCTATAAGAGCTGGATCATACCCATGCAATCTATCAAGAGGAACTCCAGCAACATTGGCGCCACTCATCCATAAAAACTCACTATCTCCATGTTCGCCTAAAATATACGCCGTAATATCTTTTGGACTTATTTGAAAGTATTGCCCCATCAAATAACGTAAACGAGCAGTATCAAGAACGGTGCCCGTACCAAAAATACGGCAGGGAGGAAAATGTGATATACGCCATGTTATATACGTCAAAACATCAAGCGGATTAGACACAACCAAAATAATACAATCTTTGTTATAACGCACAATTTCAGGAACTATTTTTTTAAAAACATCAAGGTTTGTTTTAAGTAAGTCAGAACGTGTTTGTCCGGGCTTTTGAGCAATGCCTGCAGCAATAATCACAACCGCAGCATCTTTGACCAAGGCAAAATCATCACCTGCAAACATAGAAACAGACCGGGTAAATTGCATACAATGTTTAAGATCTAACAGTTCTCCTTCTGCTTTGTTTTTTTTCACATCAATAAGTGCTATTTCTGATACATCGCCACCAAGCATAAGAGAATATGCTATGGTACTTCCAACAAAACCAGCCCCAACTATAGCCACTTTAGCAGATGGACATTCTTGCATTTGTACCATTACGCTCCCTTTCTCAAGACTAAATCTATGCACAAAATGTGTTCTTTTTTCTCAATAAACTTTACCCTATCATGAAGATACATTTTATGATAAGAATTATGTTAAAACTTTAAAAAAAGGAGTTGCTATGAGCATCAAACCAGACAGTTGGATCCGCTTTATGGCCCAGCATCGAAATATGATAGAACCATTCGTCGATCGTCAAGTACGTACACCAGATCAAAACGCTGAAAAGGTTGTTAGTTTTGGCCTATCAAGTTATGGTTATGACCTACGTGTTGCAGACGAATTTAAAATATTCACTAATGTATTTAATTCCATCGTTGACCCCAAAAATTTTAAAGAAAACTCTTTTATTCAAATACGCGGCGACACCTGCATTGTACCACCTAATTCCTTTGCCCTTGCCCGCAGTATTGAATACTTTCGCATACCCCGGAACATCCTGACAATTTGCGTTGGCAAATCAACCTATGCACGCTGCGGTATCATCGTCAACGTCACCCCGTTTGAGCCTGAATGGGAAGGATTTGTAACACTTGAGATTTCTAATACCACCCCACTACCTGCAAAAATTTATGCAAATGAAGGATTAGCACAAGTACTATTCTTTCAATCAGAAAGCGAATGCGACGTTTCGTATGCCGATCGCAAGGGGAAATATATGAAACAACAAGGCATAACACTACCTATGATGTAAAAACCGAGAAAAACATCGTTTTTCAATGTGTAATCAAATAGTACTAAATACTAAAGAGGTTGTTTCACGATAAAACAACCTCTTTCTATAAAAGCATATATATTTAACGTAAGTTCGGAGTTATCAAAAACAAGCAATAAGATTATCTGATCGCAAATTACATTTGATCGATGTTTTTTCACGAAAAAATAAGCAACAAGGCCTGCAATTAGGTTTACAAAAAATTGACTGAACTTCTATACCTTGAATGCTCTGGTTGGCAGGAGCTTTTGAGGATCTCGTTAACAGATTCAATAATATCTCGTTTTTTAAGCAATAATTTATCCGTGATACCTATCAGTGTGTTTTTCATACCCCTCTTTAATTTGGCAAAAAGCGTAATGCCCCTTGAAAATAAACGCTTAAATAACATTGCTGAAAGGTACCCTTTATCACCAAAAAGCTTTCCCCATAAATTTTTAGTTAAGCGATCCATTGTTTTTGTGTTTCGGTCGTCACAGTTGCCCGGTGTGATATCGAATGCAACAATTTTTCCAAGCTCATTGATAATCAAGTGCAGTTTAAATCCATAGAACCAACCAGTGGCTGTTTTCCCTCGAGCAGCAAAATCTTTTAAAACCTTATGTGAGCCGATCCTCGAGTTATGGCATACCGCAATGGACGTTGAATCAACAAAAGA
>LDIV01000001.1:11879-34053 GCA_001468855.1 candidate division TM6 bacterium UASB124
ATAATAGTCCTTGAACGTTCTTACACATGAATGGTGAAAGAAGATAACGATTGTCATTATTTCGCTTTGACTTAATTGTGGTTTTGGTCCAGTCATTTTTTCTGTTCCAAGTGTTCTTATTTTGATTTCTTTGTCTAAGTCCTTGCAAAAATTATCTACATGATAAAAAATAGTTGTCAGTAGCATAAGTGCCTTTCTCCTTAAATTTTTTTGAGTATATAAATTTTGGCGAAAGGCACTTATCTTTTCAAGAATTTTCAAACCCCAAACTCACGTTATAACTAACTCCTTTTCTTAATGGTAAAACGTTACAACGCGATTGTTCTTTTCTTACCAAAAAAGAAGAGAGGTTGTAAACACAAGTGTTTACAACCTCTCTTTATAAGCTTTCTAGTAATTTATATGTGCTCTTTTACACCCATTCAAGACGTGCAATTGGTGCAGTATCGCTTACACGACGACCAAGTGAAATGATACGTGTATAACCGCCTTGTCTGTTAAGATATTTAGGTGCAATTTCTTTGATCAATTTGGTTACTGCTGCATCATCATACGGTAACAACTGTTTAACACGACGAATCGTATTAAAATCATACCCTGCGCGGGCAACTGTCACCATATGCTCAGCAATACGTTGTACTGCTTTTGCCTGTACCTTACCCGTTTGCAGAAAGCCATATTTAACCAAATGAATAACTTGGTTTCGCAAGAGTGCCTTACGATGCCCTGGTTTTACGTTAAGTTTTTTTCGTCCGTTTTGGTGCATCATGATTGAGTACCTTTAATCTTTTCAATATTCAACTAGCTTACTTTTTCTTGATCTTTAATAGCTTTTTTAAGATCTAATTCTTTAATGTTCATGCCAAGGTGCAAGCCAAAAGCAGCAAGAATCTCTTTAACTTCACGCAATGATTTACGACCAAAGTTTTTAATTTTCAACACATCATCTTCGGCCATATTTACCAAATCAATGACCCTTTTAACCCCTGCACCAATAAGACAGTTATGAGCACGAACAGAAAACTCAAGTTCATCAATTGGCTTGAGGAACAATTCAACAGGCAACCCTTTTGTTGGGCTTTCACCATCGGCTCTATGTTCTTTTTCAGTCTTTTCATCAACTGTCTGAGAAATTTCATTAAATGGGATCTCTTTTGCAAGAAGACAATGTTCAAGCTGTGTACGTAAAACTGAAGTTGCATAATGAACAATGTCTTGTGGCCCAACAGCACCATTGGTGTAAATACTGATAATTAATTTGTCACAATCAAATCGCTCGCCAACACGAGCTTGTTCAACGTGATATTCAACACGTTTGACTGGTGAAAACATTGCATCCAAATAAATACGACCATCTGCTTGCAATGATTGTCCCAGTGGCCATTGAGCAGGCAAATATCCTCTGCCTGTTTCAACTAAAAATTCAATATCCAATTCACCATCGACAGCCAAATGTGCTATGACATGATCTTTATTAACAACAGCAAGGTGTTCATCTGCTTGGATATCAGCAACTTTAACAGGACCTTCACCCTTTTTATAAAGATGCATCTTACCCGATTCACCAGTTGTATTCTTAACAACAATCCCTTTGATATTCAAAAGAAGATTGAGCGTATCTTCAACTACACCTTTTAATGTTGAAAATTCGTTATTAACACCTTTAATGACAACTGAGGTTACCGCAGACCCCTCAACTGACGACAACATAACACGTCGCAGTGCATTACCCAAAGTAATACCAAAGCCAGGCTCAAGCGGCTGTACAATTAACTCCCCAAACGTACTTGTACTCACTTTTGTATCCCAACTTACCTTGGGAAGAATTAAGGGTTTATAATTCATTTCTGCATCCGTCCTTAAAAAAACAATATCCGACGACACTAACCTCTCTGTTTATCCATTGCCACAGCTCCTTTGACCGCTTTTAGCATCACGTTACGTTATTTAGAATATAACTCAACAATCAAATGTTCTTCGATTGGTGTTGTTATATCTGAACGAATTGGCAAACGTACAACAACGCCTTTGCGATCTTTTTTTTGCAAATCAAGCCATTCAGGGACTCTGATTGCTGTAGCCAAACGCTTATCAACAACGTTTTCTAAAAATATTTTGTTATTCAATGTCGCTGAAGTCAACGAGATAACATCGTTCACCTTTACCAGGAATGAAGGTTTATCAACCTTAACACCATTAACGGTAATATGCCCATGAACAATCATTTGACGTGCTTGAATTCGTGAAATTGCCATCTTAAGACGGAAAATAACATTATCCAAACGACGCTCAAGTAATGAAAGTAGGTTTTCGCCGGTAATACCATGAAGTTTAGATGCTAAATCAAAAAAACGCTTAAACTGACGTTCGCGCATATCATACATTAATTTGACTTTTTGCTTTGCATCAAGCTGTTTTCCATACTCTGTTAATTTTTTTGTTCCTGCACGTCTTCCATGTTGGCCAGGGGTAGTTGGTCGCTTTTCCAACGTACACTTAGGAGAACGACATTTGTTTCCCTTAAGATAAAGCTTTTCTCCAGCCATTCTGCATTTGCTACACGTTGCCATACAATCCTCTATTTCTATAGTTAGCTCAGTTTCATTTATATTTTCAAAAATCTTTATTTACACAATGTTTCTACAACGTATCGTCAACGCAATAACGTTACACACGTCGTTTTTTAGGTGCACGACAACCATTATGAGGAATAGGTGTTACATCACGCAAAACGCTGACGCCTAATCCTGATGATTGCAATGCTCGAACAACTGAATCACGTCCGGAGCCTGGACCCTGCAAGTTAACTTCAACAACTCTTACACCTAAGCCCAACATTTCTTTTGCCAATTTATTAGCAACTTGCGTTGCGGCATAAGGAGTGCCCTTACGAGTACCTGTATATCCCATGGCGCCAGCGCTTCCACGCATAAGAACATCACCATCAGTTGATGTAATGGTCACCATTGTATTATTAAACGTTGATTTAACATGCGCAATAACAGTTTCAACGGTTCTCTGTTGTTTTTTCTTACTTTTTTTGTATGCCATCGCTACCCTTGACTATTACTTCTTCGTTACTGGTTTCTTACCTGGAACAACATTTGCAGCTTTTCGAGGACCTTTACGCGTACGAGCATTGGTCTTTGTTCGCTGACCACGAACAGGCAATGATTTCTTATGACGAAGTCCTCTATAGCATCCAATTTCCTGAAGGCGCTTAACATTAAGCGTAATTTCCTTACGCAGTTCACCTTCAACTTTAAAGTTTTGGCTAACATATTTTTGAATAGCCGCAACTTGTTCGTGTGACAAATCTTTTACACGTACATCAGGGTTAACGCCTGTCTGCGACAAAATTTCTCGTGCTCGTGTCAATCCAACACCGAATAAGTATCTCAATCCATATTCGATACGTTTTTCATTTGGAAGAACTACACCTTCTATACGAACCATTAACAACCTCGCTTGTTTTTCATCATTGCTTTAAGCGCTACTAATTTTTTTAACACTAATTTTATCCTTGACGTTGCTTGTGTTTCGGGCTCTTTTTACAAATAACACGAACAACACCGCCACGTTTAATAACTTTGCAGCTATCACAAATAGGTTTTACAGAAGTTCTGACTTTCATTGTATAACTCACTTAATTTATACTATATCAATATTTCAATAAACAAATCTCACGCAGCACAAGCTGCAACCATTACATTAATTTTTATAGCGAGAAATAATTCTGCCTTTAGCCAAATCATACGGTGAAAGCTCCACGGCAACTTTGTCTCCTGGAAGCAACTTTATATAATGCATACGCATTTTTCCAGAAACATGCGCTAAAATTACGTGATCGCCCTCAAGAAGACGAACATTAAACATTGCATTAGGCAACGCTTTTTCAACAATACCATCCATTACAATAACTTCTTCTTTTTTCTTCATAATCGCGTTAAAACCTCTGCTCCATTGTTCGTAACAACAACCGTATCCTCAACATGTGCCGCAAGCCCTCCATCTGCTGTTCTGGCTGTCCATCCATCATTCATAATACGCACGTTATAACTTTTTTCTGTAATCATAGGCTCAATTGCCAACGTCATACCTTCTTGAAGAACTGGCCCATATCCAGGTTTTCCATAATTAGGAATATTGGGAGCTTCATGAATATTTTTGCCAATTCCATGTCCAGCAAAATCACGGACTACGCCAAAACCCTCTTTTTCTACAATTTTCTGAATAGTATTTGATATGTCAGAGAGCTTTATTCCAGGTGCAATCTTATCAATTGCTTCATCCAATGCCTGTTGTACAACAAGAGCCATTCGCTGTGCCGTAGGGTTTGGATCACCTATAAAAAAGTATCTGGCAATATCAGCACAATAACCTTTGTATGATCCAACAACATCTATTTTAACAAAATCTCCAGATTTTAAAATAACTTCTTTTGATGGAATACCATGCACAATAACATCGTTGAGCGATATGCATGTAGCAAATTTATAACCAGCATATCCTTTACACTCTGGCTTTAGCCCCAAAGCTCTCATTCTTTTATCAAAAAAAGTATCTAGAGATAGTGTATCAACGCCAGGATTAATCATGCTTTTGGCCTCATTCATAATCTGAGCCATTAACATGCCAGCTTGACGCATTCTACTAATGGATGCCTTATTCTTTAATACTATTCTGTCCATCAAATTCTCAAAATAACTGTAAAAACCGCTCAAAAACACCAATTTGATCTAGTTTTGAGGTATTAAGCTTCTCAACTTGCTGATCCCTGCTCTTATAGAATGCCAACAACGCATCCTTATGTTGCGGATACAAAGCAAGACGAGCACGAACAACATGTTCTTTATCATCATCCCTACGCTCAAACAAACTACCACATTGTTTGCAATTTGTCATTTTATCATCTGGTCTTACCATCTGACATTGTTTATTATTGCAAACTAACCGCCCCTGTAAGCGATTAAAGAGAACTTCCTCGTTTGATTCAAAAAATATCACCTTAAACACATACTCGGTTGGTTTAGATTCAAAAAAATCACATAATAATTGTGCTTGCCCCTTAGTTCGGGGAAATCCATCCAAAACTATTGGGATATTTGCATATTCCTGATGTTCAAGCCATTCAATGACCATAGCTGTAATAATATCATCTGGAATCAACTGGCCTTGCTTGAGATAGTGATCAAACTGTAAACCAAACGGGGTTTCTTTTGCAACATGCTCTCGACATAAATTACCCGTCGAAAGCATTATGTAGCCACATTTTTCAACTAGTTTTTGCGCTAACGTTCCCTTACCAGATCCCGGAGGACCAAAAAACGAGAAAATTATTCGCGAGGTATCGTGATGAATCATAACATCATAACATTTAACGTCAACGTACGTAACGTCCTTTCAACCTGCCAGTTGCCAAGAAACCTTCGTAACGTCGTTCTATAAGATGAGACTCTATTTGCGCTGAAGCATCAAGAGCAACACCTATAACGATCAAAAGGCTTACACCACTAAACATAACAGGAAAGGACATAATATTTTTAAGCACTGACGGGAGAATCGCCAACAATGCCAAATAAATGGCACCAGGAAAACATACTCTCGTCAAAAGATAATCAAAAAATTCAGCTGTTTTATTTCCTGGCCTAATACCTGGAATAAAACCCCCAGATTTTCGAATATTATCTGCTAACTCTACTGGATTAAAAATAACCGCAGTATAAAAGTATGCAAAGAAAACAATCAACCCAGCATTTAATATGTTATATAGTAAATGTTCGTTGTAAAACCAGTCCATTAAAAATCTGTTTACATCGGGCCAACGAGCAGCTAAAAAGCTAGCTATCGTTAAAGGCATACCAAGAATTGCTTGAGAAAATATTACAGGAACAACATTTGACGGATTAAGTTTTAATGGAATGTATGAGCTTTGTCCGCCATAAACCTTATGCCCAATAACACGCTTAGCATATTGAACAGGAACCTTCCGTTCGCCGCGTTCTAAGAAAATAATACAACATATAAATGCTATTGTTATAATGGCAAGCAATGCAGCAATAAGCAAATCCGTTTGTCCCATCCGAACATTTTCAACAATTCGTAAAATAGCGCTAGGAAAGCCAGCAACAATACCAGCAAAAATAATCATCGAACTTCCATTACCAATACCATGAGCATTAATCTGCTCCCCAAGCCACATAACAAACAAAGCACCGAGACTTAATATTAACACTGCCGAAAGCCTAAATCCCCAGCCAGGATTAATAACAATACCAGGAGCGCTACGTTCAATATATGTAGCAATACCCATTGACTGAACAATGCTGATACCGAGCGTCAAATAACGCGTGTATTTATTGATAATACGACGACCATAATCTCCTTCTTTAGATAATGCTTCAAGCGTTGGAACCATAATAGTTAATAGCTGCATCATAATTGAAGCACTAATATAGGGAGACATTCCTAAAGCAAAAATAGCAAAATTACGCAATGCGCCACCAGAAAAAAGATCCAAGTATGACAATAACCCGCCTGCAAATTGAGTACTAAAAAGAGTATTTAATGCCACCACATCAACACCAGGAATTGGTACATGTACCCCAAAGCGGAACACTGCAAAAATTCCAAGTGTGAATGCTAACTTTTTACGCAATTCTGCTACTAAAAAAATGTTTTTAAAATTATGGAGTAAAACTACCACTGCCTATCTCCTATACCAACTGCACCAGGCCTCCAGCTTTTGTAATAGCCTGGGAAGCTGATTCGCTAACAGCATTTACCTTTACCGTTAATTTTTTAGTTAACGTTCCTGATCCTAAGACCTTAACTAAAAAATCACCATTTCCCTTAATTAACCCCTTTTGACGAAGTGATTGAATATCTACAACATCACCTGCAGCAAATTTAGACTCTAAAAGATCTAAATTGATTGGTTTAACTTCACGTCGTAACACGTTACTAAAACCACGTCGTGGAATTCGACGAACCAATGGCATTTGGCCACCTTCAAAAAATGCTTTTATTTCGCTACGAGAACCTGTACGGCATCGTTGTCCTTCTTTACCACGACCAGAATAACGACCTCGCTTACCACCTCGGCCAACGCGTTTCCTTTTTTCAGTAAGTTTTTCCAAATTATTAAGCTGCAACATCTTTGCTCCCAAAGATTTCTTTAACCGTCTTACCACGCAATTGTGCAATATGTTGAGCAGTACGAAGCTTACCAAGCGCATTCATCGTTGCTTTAACAACGTTTTGAGGATTTGATGCTCCAATAACTTTAGAGAGCACATCACGAACACCAAGAGCTTCCATTACCGCACGAATAGCACCACCAGCAATAACACCCGTACCTTTTGCCGCTGAACGAATAATAACTTTGCTTGCAGAATGTTTACCTGTTACCGTATAAGGAATTGTAGTTTTATACAAAGGAACAGAAACCATTGATTTACGAGCTTTACGCAAAGCTTTTGAAATAGCAGCAGAAACATCGCGGCTTTTTCCAAGCGCAATACCAACGTTTCCTTTCTTATCACCAACAACAACTAATGCTGAGAATGCAAATCGGCGACCACCACGAATAACTTTGGCAACACGACGTACACTCAATACTGATTCAGAAAATTCCTCAACAGGTTGCTGTTGTGACTTTGCTACAATCGACTTTTTATTTTTTTCTTCGGCCATATTAATTTCCCAGAACGCTAAACATCAAAACCTAATTTTCCTATTAAAACTTAAGTCCGGCTTCCCTTAAACCATCGGCAAGAGCGCGAACTCTTCCATGATACAAATAAGAACCACGATCAAAGAAAACATCATTAAGTTTCTTTTCAACCGCCATTTTTCCAAGTTCCAATCCAACTTGTTTAGCGATATCAACTTTCTTACCCTTGGATTTTTTCAAATTAAGAGAAGAATAACTAAGAACTGTTTTTTGTTGACTATCATCGATGATCTGTGCATAAATGTGGCTCAAACTTCTGAAAACAGAAACACGCAATTTTGCACCACGACTGAATTGTCGACCACGTACACGGTATGTTCTTTGTTGAATTCGTTTTTTTAATCTTTTCAGCAAACTCACGGCTGATCCCTTCTATCTCAAGTATTTATTCACTATGCGCCAGCAGTAGCTTTTGTTTTACCAGCCTTACGAACAATAACTTCGCCTTCTCGTATAACACCAGTTCCTTTATATGGTTCTGGTGGACGGAAAGAACGAATCGCATCACACACATTACCAAGCATAAATTTATCGCTTGAACGGACAGTTAAAAGTTGACCCGTTTTATCAATTTCTATGCTTACTTCTTTAGGTACGGTGTAATCAATTTTATGTGTATATCCCAATGTTAAGGTAAGTTTTTGTCCAGCCATTTGAGCTTTAAAACCCAACCCAACAATAGTAATTTTTTGTTCAAACCCTGTTTCTACGCCCTTGATCTTATTAGCAAGTAATGCTCTATTCATTCCCCAAACAACACGATCTTTGCGTTCTTTCTTTTCAGATTTCACAGAAAGGCTTTTACCTTCTAATAACGCAGATAACCCTTGCGGAAGTTCATGTTTGAAGGATCCCTTTGGACCTGAAATTGTTAAAAGATTTCCTTGAACTTGAACTTTGGCAGAGGTGAGCGTAATAGGTTTTTTTCCAATTTTTGACATCGTTATATCCTTACCACACGTGGCAAATTACCTCACCACCGATACCCAACTTCTTTGCTTGTCGATCACTCATTACTCCATGGCTTGTTGACAAAATAGAAATACCCAAACCACCCATTACATTCGTAATGTTTTCTTTATTTTCATAATGACGTCGGCCCGGTGTACTCACCCGCAAAACTTCATGGATTACCGACTCACCAGAAACATACTTTAACAGAATGGTCAAAGATGCTTTGGCGCCCTCTTGTTCCTTCTTAAAATCTCTTATATAACCCTCTTCTTTAAGAGTTTTAGCTATCGCCTCTTTTTCGTTTGAATGTGGTATAACAACAAATCGCTTACCAACCATCAAACCATTGCGTATAACCGTTAGAAAATCACCTATCGTATCAATTGACATAGCCATGTCTCCATGAATTACCAGCTTGCTTTACGAACGCCAGGCAACAAACCTTGAAGCGCATACTTTCTTACACATAATCTACACATTTTGAAAAAACGCATGTATCCGCGAGGCCTTCCACAAAGCTTACAACGGTTACGTGCCCGTGTAGAAAATTTAGGGGCCTTATTTGCTTTTTCAATCATCGCTTTTCGTGCCATTATTCACCTCTAAATACTCAACGTTTTCGAGCTTGGAAAGGCATATTAAACTTTTTCAACAATGCAAGTGCCTGCTCATCATTGCTTGCTGTTGTATGAATGGTAATATTCATGCCACGAACTTTATCAGTTTTATCATAGTCAATCTCAGGGAATACCATCCAATCTCTAATACCAATATTGTAATTACCATGCCCATCAAAAACAGGACTTACACCCTGAAAGTCACGTACTGCTGGTAACACAATATTTATTAATTTATCAAGGAAATGATACATATTGGTTCGACGTAATGTTACCATAACACCAATAGGAATCCCCTTGCGCAGCTTAAAACTTGCAATTGATTTTTTCGACAGCGTTTTTGCTGCAAATTGTCCTGCTATTTGATCAACAATTTCTTTTACCTGTGCGATTACTTTAGAATCAGCAACAGCCTCTTTTACCCCAATATTAAGCACTATTTTGGAAATTGCAGGAATCTCCATAACATTTTTAAGCTTAAGCTCTTTGTGAAGTTCTGGGCGTATTTGGGTTTTATATAATTCCTCTAAACGTGATTTCATAAGGCGCAACCTACACTCTTTAGAAAGCTTCTTTGCAACGACTACAAACTCTTACTTTATTTCCAGCATCTAATAACTTAACCTGAATTCGGCAAGGCTTTTTACAAGCAGAACACATTGGCATGACTTTAGCCAGAGGAACTGGGCGCTCCTCTTTAAGAATTCCACCTTTTTGGCCTTGTCGTGTTGGTTTAGTATGCCGAGTTACAACATTAACATCTTTAACAAGAACTAACTCATCTTCAGGATAAACAGAAATAACTATCCCTTGTTTACCTTTGTCCTTGCCCGATAGTACCATAACCGTATCATTTTTTCTTACTCGTGCTAGCATATGTATTTCCTCAATCTTGCTATAAAACTTCAGGTGCAAGTGAAATTATTTTTGTATGCCCACCAGCTTTTAGTTCTCGGGCAATAGGGCCAAAAATACGAGTTCCAACTGGCTGTTTTTCTTTATCAAGCAAAACTATGGCATTATCATCGAAACGTATATAGCTACCATCAGAGCGACGAAATTCTTTACATGTTCGTACAATAACAGCATCATATACATCACTTTTCTTCACCAAACCACCTGGGATCGCTTTCTTTATGGCGACTTTTACAATATCACCAAGATAGGCATAACGTTTCCTTGTGCTTCCGCAAACACGGATCAGCATTGCTTTTTTTGCCCCTGAATTATCAGCAATTTCTAGCATCGCTCGCTCTTGTAACATTACCGTTCCTCAAAATCTAGCTTTTAGGAATAACACGAACCAATGTCATGTACTTTTCTTTGGACAATGGCCTGCATTCTTTAAATTCAACTGTATCACCAATCTTGGCCGCATTTTGCTCATCATGTACTTTGTATTTTTTATGACGGCGAACAACCTTACCCCAAAAAGGGTGTTTCAGCATGCGTACAACCTTTACAACAATCGTTTTATCCATTTTGTCAGAGACAACTTCTCCCGTAAGCACCTTGCCACCCTGTGTATTAACTTGTTTATTTTCTGCAACAACCATGTATCTTATCCTTGTCCTGCATTATGCTTTTGTATGAGGCTTTTGACTACGTTGCATCTCTTGTGCCAATGTTAATGCACGTGCAATCTGATGACGTAGCTTTTCGAACTGAGAAGTATCTTTAACTTGTCCAGAAAGCCTACCGAGCTTTAAATTAAACATTTCTTTTTTCAATGACTTAGCTTCAGCTTTAAGAGCTGCAACATCTAATTTTTTCAATTCATCTTTTGACATCATAAATGCACCCGCATCAATTTATTGCAGTTCTTTGTTCTTCAAGATCTTTTTTCTCAACAAATCTTGTTTTCATTGGCAACTTATATGAAGCAGATTCCAAAATATGTTTGGCCTCATCACGCGTCAAACCGCCACCAAGCTCAAGAATTACACGGCCACGTTTTACCACAGCAACCCAAAGTTCTGGATTCCCCTTACCTTTACCCATTCGTGTTTCGGCTGGTTTTTTACTTACTGGCTTATCTGGAAACATACGCAAGTATGATCTGCCAACCTTCTTAAGATGTCGGTTAACAGCAACACGTAATGCCTCAATTTGTCGAGCAGAAACCCAAGAAGATTCAAGAGCCAAAAGCCCGAAATCTCCAAACATTACGGTACGTGCACCTTTTGAACGCCCCTTAATGCGACCTTTTTGCATTTTTCTAAATTTAGTTTTTTTAGGCATTAGCATATTATTGTCCCCTCAGTGTCATAGTACGCGGTGAGTATTCACCTTTACAAATCCATACCTTAACACCGATCAAACCATACGTAGTAAGAGCCTCTGCCAAAGCAAAATCAACATTTGCTCGCAACGTATGCAATGGAGTCGAACCTAAACGCAACCATTCAGTTCGCGCAATTTCAGCTCCACCAATACGACCAGAAACACAAATCTTAACTCCTTTGGCACCACTTTTAAGAGCTGCAAACCCAGCTTTTTTCATAAGCCGTTTATAGCTCACACGCTTTTCAAGTTGCTCAGCAATACCCTTTGCTACAATAGCAGCATTAAGTTCGGGAGTTTTGATTTCTTGAACAGATATTTCAATATTTTTATTTAATAATTTGTACAAGTCATGCTTGATTTGCTCAATCCCTGTTCCCTTTTTTCCGATAATCATACCAGGGCGCACAGAAAAGATGGTAATACGCACGTTATCAACAGCTTTGTCAATCACAATGCGCGCAACATCAGACATGTTAAGGCGTTCTTTTAAGAACTGACGAATTTGAAAATCTTCCAAAACACTAGCGCCATAACCTTTTTTAGAAAACCAATGCGCTTGCCAGTCCTCAAAAAGACCTAATCTAAATCCTACCGGATGTACCTTTTGTCCCACACTGCACCTCTAAACATTCTTTTTATCAACAACTATAACAATATGACACATTCGCTTACGCTGTGGTGATGTGCGACCTTGTGCAGCAGGTTTAAAATACCGCATCACAGGCCCTTGATCTACGCGAATTTCTTTAATAAAAACTTTGGCCATAGAATCAATTTCAGGATTTTTAAATCGTGCGTTCGCATACGCAGAGTTAAGCGTCTTTAATATTGGCCGTGCACGCCTAACTGCACAAGTCTTCAACCACGCATATGCCTTATCAACTGAATAACCTCTGATGACATCAGCATAGGGACGAAGTTTATAGGGCGAAATACGAACATATTTACTTATCGCTCTTGCTAGCATGTTGTACCTTGATTCGACTTAAGTATACTCAAAAACTACACAATCGTACATTAAATTCTAATCTATTTCGTTGCTGGTTTTGCAGGTGCTGCCGCCGCTGGGGCCACCCCTGCCGCTGGAGCAGATCCTGCTACTGGAGCTGCTGTAGAAGCTCCCTCTCCAGTTTTCTCAGCCTTACGTTGTCCACTATGTACTCGAAATGTTCTGGTTGGAGCAAATTCACCTAATTTATGTCCCACCATATTTTCAGTAACAAACACAGATGCAAACTTACGACCATCATGAACAGCAATCGTAAGCCCAACAAACTCTGGCGTAACCATGCTTGCACGTTGATACGTTTTAATTACTTCTCGTTTACCAGAAGATTTAACCTTCGCAATTTTTTTTGCAAGGGTTGGATCTACATAAGGACCTTTACTCAAAGACCGTGCCATGTATCTATTCCTCGTTTACTTTCTTCGCTTCAATATTGCAGTACTCTTTCTACGTCTTGTTCGTGTACCTTTGCAACCCTTACCCCATGGAGACATTGGGTGAGATCCAGATTTTGAACGACCTTCACCACCACCATGTGGGTGATCAATTGGATTCATTGCCATACCACGAACCGTAGGCCGAATACCCAAGCGACGTGTACGTCCAGCTTTTCCAATGATTACGTTACGAAAATCAGCATTAGAAAGCATTCCTACTGTCGCCCAATTCATTTCACTTACTGTTCTCAATTCACCAGATGGCATTTTCAAAATAGCCAAATTATTTTCTCGATTCACTAATTGAACAGATGATCCTGCACTACGTGCAAATTTACCACCTTGACCAGGATACAACTCAACATTATGAACAAAAAAACCAATGGGGATATCTTTAAGAGGCAAACAATTGCCAACTTTAGCCTCAGCCTTTTCACCAGCTAATACAGTATCGCCAACCTTAAGCCCTTCTGGTTTTAGAATGTACCCTTTGGCACCATTTTTATACACAATAAGCGCAATTGGTAAATTTCGATTTGGATCATACTCAAATGCTGCAACGATGCCTGGAACGTCACGAGTAGCTCGTTTAAAATCAACAATACGATATATCTTTTTAGCACCACCGCCACGATGACGACAGGTTATTCTGCCATAAGCATTGCGACCACCCGTTCTCTTTAATGGCGCAACCAAACTCTTTTCTGGCGCTTTTTTTGAAAGATCTTTATCTACAATGTACTGTTGGAAACGTAACGATGAATTACGTGGCTTTCTTGTTACAATCGGCATATTAGCTTCCCTCGGCTTCCGTCTTTGCTTGTGGCTTTTCGCTTGCTATTGCTTCAAACAAGCCAGGGATCTCTATCTTGTAACCCTTTTTCAATGTCACAATAGCTTTTTTGCGAGGATGCGTTGCATACGCTTTACGATTAAAAACTTTATTTTTTCCCGTTATGGTAGCAACACGAACTTTATCAACTTTAACATTCCAAATTTTTTCAACCGCGTCACCAACCATAGTTTTATTGGCATCTGCATGTACTTCAAACGTATATTGATTAAGTTTTTTATACAAATCAATGCTCTTGGTGGTAACAAAAGGTCGTTTAATAATATCGTAAATACTTAGTTCCATTGCGCAACCATATTTTTAAAGAAGTCTAAATCTTTTTTCAGAAAAACCCATGTATGTGCATTATTTAAATGATATGCATTAGGTTGATCAAATAACACAATATTAACATTTGGCAAATTACGAAATGAAGCTGCAGTAAGCTCATCACCAAACGGTAAGAATAACACAACTTTTTTATCTAACAATCCCATTGAATGCAAAACATCATGTGCCCCTTTGGCTGATGGCTTTGAACCTTTCAATTCAAAATCCAAACAAGCAATAGCATTTCTATCAAGCATTGAAAAGAAAAGATTGTTAAATACTAAACGTTTTTGTTGCACATGTATTGATAACATACGAGTACGTGGCTGTGGTCCAAAAACAACCCCACCTTTTCTCCATAGAGGGGAACGTATCGAACTCACACGAGCACGGCCTGTACCTTTTTGACGCCATGGCTTTTTATTCGAAAACGCTAGATCACCACGAGTTTTACACCCAACAGTTCCTTGTCGCCAATTTTGCAACATTGAACGAATTGCACATGCAAACGTCTTTGGGCTCTCTTCTTTTCTTTTAATATCAACAGAGAGTTGCACTTTTTCTGGTGATTGTGATTGTGAACTGCGAACTGGAATAGCAATCATATTTAGATCCCTTATTTTTTAATGGTCACCAAAGAATCTTTTTTGCCCGGGATCGCACCTTTAATAAACACATACCCAGTATCTTTATCAATGCGAACTATTTTGAGGCCTTTGACGGTAACTTGTTCTACTCCCAAGTGTCCAGGAAATTTCTTTCCTTTGATAACTTCACCCTGGGTTCGCAAACAGCCACCTGTTCCTGGACGACGGTGAAACTTTGAACCGTGAGCAGCTGGGCCACCTGCAAAATTCCAACGTTTAACAACACCCTGAAAACCTAATCCCTTTGATGTTCCTGTTATAGAAACAACATCACCCTCAACAAGTGTAGATTGACCAATATTAACGCTTTGTCCTGCTGTTATATCTTGAGTTTTATCAACCGCTATTTCTTTAACATGAAGAAAGTAATCTTTCTTTGCTTTTAACCAAAGGTCGGAAAATGGTTGTCCTCTAAACTTTTTTCTTAACAATCCAAACTGGAGCGATGTGTACCCATCTTTCTCAGACGATTTGATTTGCGTTACAAACCAATTATTCACATCAACTATCGTAACAGGAATAACATCACCGTTTTTATCAAACACCTGCGTCATTCCAACTTTAATACCATGCACACTGTTAAACATAGTCGCCTCTATATCGCTACTTAATCTCAACATCAACGCCAGCTGATATATTCAATTTCATAAGAGCATCCATAGTCTGTTCTGCTGGAGAAACAATATCCAAAATGCGCTTATGCGTAATAATCTCAAATTGTTCGCGTGATTTCTTGTCAATATGCGGAGAACGCAAAACTGTAAAGATCTGCTTTCTATTTGGAAGTGGAACAGGTCCCACAATGTGGGAACCTGTTCTTTTAACTGCCATGACTATTTGTCTAACCGCGTTATCGAGCAAACGATGATCGTATGATTTTAACGTTAATCGTATTTTATGTTTTTTCATGACAATTTCACTCGACTATTCGATAATCTTAGTTACAACGCCAGCTCCGATAGTTCTACCGCCCTCACGAACTGCGAACTTCAAGCCTTCATCCATTGCAACCTTGCTGACTAACTCTACTGTTACTTCAACATCATCGCCAGGCATAACCATTTCTCGTCCAGCTGGAAGAGCTACGGTACCGGTAACGTCGGTTGTTCTGAAATAAAATTGCGGTCTGTAACCAGTAAAGAATGGACTATGACGACCACCTTCTTCTTTTTTCAAGACCAAAATTTGTGCTTTGAACTTTTTGTGTGGTGTAATTGTACCTGGAGCTGCAACTACTTGTCCACGTTCAACTTCTTCTTTTTTGGTACCACGAAGGAGCAAGCCTACGTTATCACCGGCAAAACCTTCTTTGAGCTCTTTATTAAACATTTCAACGCCTGTAATAACAGTTTTCGTTGTATCTTTAAAACCAACAAGCTCAACTTCATCAGCTATCTTGATCTTACCACGTTCAACACGACCAGTAACAACAGTACCACGACCTGAAATTGAAAACACATCTTCAATAGGCATCAAGAAAGGTTTTTCGATGTCTCGTTGTGGTGTTGGAATATATGAATCGACTGCGTCCATTAATTTTATAATTGCCGGTTCACCGATTTCACTCTTATCACCTTCAAGAGCTTTTAATGCAGAACCACGGACAATAGGAATTTCCTTACCAGGAAAACCATATTTGGTTAATAGATCACGAATTTCTTCTTCAACAAGATCAATCATGCTTGGATCATCAACCATATCAACTTTATTCAAAAATACCGCAATGGCTGGAACACCAACTTGACGGGCCAACAAAATATGTTCACGGGTTTGTGGCATTGGTCCATCTGGTGCTGATACAACAAGAATCGCACCGTCCATTTGTGCTGCACCGGTGATCATGTTTTTTACATAGTCAGCGTGGCCAGGGCAGTCAACGTGAGCATAGTGACGATTTTTAGTTTCATATTCAACGTGAGTTGCGTTAATAGTAATACCACGTGCCTTTTCTTCTGGCGCCTTATCAATTTGATCATATGCTTTAAATTCAGCCATACCTTGTTGTGCCAAAACCTTAGTAATGGCAGCTGTCAACGTTGTTTTACCATGGTCAACGTGACCGATTGTGCCAACGTTTACGTGAGGCTTCTTACGTTCAAAAACACCCTTTGCCATCGTACATATCCTTCTAACTAGTGATAACTATGTATTATTTTTTACCTACAATTGCATCCTGAATGTTCTTTGGAACTTCACGATACATTTCAAACTGCATGGAATAGTTTGCACGTCCTTTTGTTAAAGAACGCAATGATGTGGAATAACCAAACATTTCCGCAAGCGGAACTTCTGCTGTTATTACCTGAACCGCTTTGCGAGTTTCCATGCCCATGATTCTACCGCGACGGGAGTTTAAGTCGCCCATCACGTCACCCATGTTTTCTTCAGGCGTTAGCACTTCAACCTTCATAATTGGTTCCAAAATCACAGGAGATGCTTTCATAGCAGCTTCTTTGAATGCAATTGATGAAGCAATCTTAAAAGCTAATTCTGAAGAGTCGACATCGTGGTACGAACCATCATAGACAGTTACCTTAAGATCAACAACAGGATAACCGCCAAGAACCCCTGCCGCTAAAGCCTCCTCCACACCTTTTTCTATACCAGGGATAAATTCACGTGGAATCACGCCACCGGTAATAGCATTTTCAAATTCAAAGCCTTGACCTCGTTCTTTTGGCTCAAGCTTCAACCAAACGTGACCATATTGACCATGGCCACCGGATTGGCGAATAAATTTACCTTCAGCATCTGCAGAACGTTGTATGGTTTCTTTATATGCAACCTGAGCTTTACCCACATTCGATTCAACCTTGTACTCACGCAACATACGATCAACAATAATTTCAAGATGCAACTCACCCATACCTGAAATAATTGTTTGACCTGTTTCAGCGTTATAACTGAATCTAAATGAAGGATCTTCTTGCATCAATTTACGTAATGCAAGAACCATCTTTTCATAATCTCCCTTACCTTTTGGCTCAATTGCAATATGCATAACAGGGTCAGGAGCTGTGATTGTTTCAAGTATTATTGGATGTTCTTCATCAGCGAGCGAATCACCGGTCATAACTTCTTTAATACCAACAACAGCAGCAATATCACCAGCTTCAACAAAAGGGATTTCTTCTCGTTTATTGGCATGCATTTTTAACAAACGACTTACCCGTTCTTTTTTGCCACGAGAAACGTTGTGAATATATGAACCCGATTCAAGCCTACCAGAATATACACGAATAAAAGTTAATGATCCAACAAAAGGGTCAATCATAATTTTGAATGCTATAGCACAAAAAGGAGCTGCCGGATCTGCTTTACGTATTTCTTCTACTTTTGTATCTGGATTAATACCTTTAACCGGTGGAATATCAACTGGTGCAGGCAAATAATCCACAATACCATCAAGCAATAACTGAACACCCTTGTTTTTAAATGCTGTACCACCAAAAACAGGCGTAACCTTTTGCTCTATGACGCCTTTGCGCAAAGCTGCTTTAATTTCTTCTATCGAAATAGGTTTGCCATCGAGATATTTCTCTGCCAAAGCATCATCAAAATCACAAGCACGCTCAACAATTTTTGTGTATTGTTGTTCTAGCTTGTCTTTGTATTCAGCCGGTGGCTCACACCATTCAATTTTTGCGCCTTTTTCTGATTCATCGAATACTGCCATTTTCTTAGTCAGAACATCGATTATTGCTTTAAAATTTTCAGACTCTCCGACAGGAATTTGCATTGCCAGCGCATTACCATGAAGCTTATCGTCAATATCTTTAACAACAGCAAAATAGTCCGCACCAACTCGGTCAAGCTTATTAACAAAAGCAAGCCGCGGGACCTTATGCTTATCTGCTTGACGCCATACTGTTTCAGATTGAGGCTCAACACCTTCGACACCTGCAAAAACAGCAACGGCACCATCAAGAACACGCATTGAACGTTCAACTTCAATGGTAAAATCTACGTGCCCCGGTGTGTCAATGATGTTAATTTGATGATCTTTCCAAAAACATGTTGTTGCGGCTGAAGTAATCGTAATGCCGCGCTCACGCTCTTGTTCCATCCAGTCCATGACAGCTTCGCCCTCATGAACCTCACCAATTTTATGGGAAACACCAGTATAAAACAAAATACGCTCGGTTAGAGTAGTTTTGCCTGCATCGATGTGCGCTGCAATTCCTATATTCCGATAACGATCTAATTTACTCATTTTATTTCCCTACTAACTACCAAGCATAATGTGAGAATGCACGGTTTGCCTCAGCCATACGGTGTACATCGTTCTTTTTTTTGATAGCATTGCCATGACCTTCAGATGCCTCAATAAGCTCACTTGCAAGACGCTTACCCATTGTTTTATCTGGACGACTAGCAGCTGCTTCAATCAACCATCTGAATGTAAGCGACATTTGGCGCTCGGGCCTGACTTCTGTTGGTACTTGGTAAACACCGCCACCAACTCGACGTGACTTAACTTCAACATATGGCTTAATTTGATCCATTGCTTTTTCAAACAATGCATAAGCCTTTTTATCATCGCCACCAGCCTTTTTTGCCAAGATATCAAATGCTTCGTAAACAATAGCACGAGCAACATTCTTCTTGCCACGCTCCATAACAATATTAATCAGCTTTTGAACGACACCAGAATTAAATCGTGGATCAACACCAATTTCTCTTTTCAATATAACTTTTTTACGTCTTGGCATTATTTCTCACCTTTCTTACGCTTTGCACCATATAACGAACGGCTTTGCATTCTTCCATCAACGCCAGCACAGTCCAATGTTCCACGAACAATATGATAGCGAACACCTGGAAGGTCTTTCACTCTTCCACCGCGAACAAGTACCACTGAGTGTTCCTGAAGATTATGGCCTTCACCAGGAATATACGCAGTAATTTCTTTTCCCGTTGTTAACTTAACACGAGCAATTTTTCGTAACGCTGAGTTTGGTTTTTTAGGCGTCATAGTAGCAACACGAACACATGTTCCACGACGCTGAGGAGACTCACTCAACGCAGGAGACTTTGTTCTATACTTACGTTTTACACGCCCAAAGCGTACAAGCTGATTTATCGTTGGCATATTCTCTAATCCTACAATAAAAACTTACATTTCCTGTATTAGCCAAAATACCACCACGTAACACATAAACGTTCTAGGTACCTTCTAAATTTTTTGCGGTACAAAATTTTTAGATCGCTTATTCCTGCAGCCACTTAATTTGATTTAAGAAGCGCCCACGTACCTTAAAAAGGACCCGTATTTTGCGCGAATAACTGCTCTAATTGTACCTTTTTTTGCAATTTTTTCAAGTAAAAATATTCACATTTAATAAAATGTTCTGATTGCAATCAAACATATGCTTATTACCCAAAGAATCATTTGTATAAACAAGGTAAAGCCATCCTCATTTCAAAGGGGTTTTATCTTAAAATTGTATTTTTACGCTATTTTAGAACTCATACAAAAATTCCTGACATAGAAAAAAGCCTTTAAACACAGGCATATTCAAACAGCGCTAAAAACGAAGATTCACACCTTGCCCAACGTGTTCGAAGTGAACGAAAATGGTTAAGCCAGCCATGAGAGCGCTCAATAATAATCCAACGGTGTCGAGAGGAATGCTTTTCTGGGTTCTTTTTCGATCGTCTTTGATTGATACTGATGAGCGGGATGAACTTCATTTTCTTCAAATCATTTTTAACAGTCATAGCATCATAGGCTTGGTCTAGAGCCATAACCTTGAGCTTCTCTTCTTTAAATGATCCATAAAAAGACCGCAAAGTAGGTCTCACAAGCCTACTATCATGTGTATTTGCTGCACCAACAGCGATACCAAGCGGAGCACCTTTTTGATCAACAATCATACTTTTGTTAGATCCTAACTTGCCTCTAACGGTTGGCTTTTTACCTATTTTTTCGGCACCAAAAGGTGACTTAACAAGTGCTGCATCAAGAGCAAACCACACATCCCATCCAGGTTATGGTCTTGGTAAAACGTTCTTGTCTTTGCCATGATCTGCTTGAATACCCCGGCTTTAGCCCACTTTCTAAATTTTCCGTAAATCGTTGTGTAGAGCGCCATTGTTCGGGGATACTTGACCATTGAGCCCCCGTTTTTAATATCCAAAAAATCGCATCCATACACTGTCTCGGTCTCGCATCGGTTTCTGGTCTGCCAACGCGGCTTGTTTTTACAGGAACAATCAATTTTATTTCTTCACAAAATGCATCTGGAATACTGTAATTCATACAGGACTTCTTTTCTTTTTGCATGAGGTATTTTATCTCAAGGAGAAAGGCTTATCATCATCTAATTAATTTTCGTACAGGTTCTTAGATTATTCCCGTATTTTTCGACAAAACATTTCAGCCTGTAACAAACAAACCCAATTAATTGCCTGTTGCAATAAGTCTATGTTTTGTTATAATAAAAATTCATTAATGAATAATTTAATATTTTACTTTAATTTTACTTTTCGGAGGTTATTTCGATGAAAACATTGAAGAAGCGTGTTCTTTCTATAGCATTTGTTACTACTGGTATTGTATTCTGTAGACATACAAACATTGCTGCAATGCAACAACAAAATAATGCGGCTAATCAGGTAAACGATCAGGCCAACCAGTTAAATACACTGTTTCAAAGTGGCATTAACAATTACAACGAGGAAGGCGACATACACGATTACCAACAAGCGATTCTAGATTTTAATGCCGTTGTCACAACACCCAATGCTCAAACAATTAGCCCTCAGGCCTGGTTTATCAGCAACCTCATACTTGGCAATATGCATTATTTAGGGCAAGGCACTGAAGGAAATTATCACACAGCTCAACCTTATTACCAAGCCATTGTTAATACGCCTAATGCACAAACAATCGCACCCGGCGTTTGGATATATGCCAACCTCAAACTTGGCATAATAAATCTTATGGAACAAAATCCTCAGCAGGCACTTACACACTTCAATGCTATTGTTACAACACCGGCAGCAGATGAATTTGACGAAGAAATACTAGCAATAGCTCAAAGTCATGTTAATACCTTAAGCCAAGTCGTTCCTGTACAGCAAGGTGTTAACCAAACATAAAAACTAATACGGATATTTTTCACTTAAGAAATCTAAGTTGTGACCTATAAAAAGTTGTAAAAAAGTGTCTCCATAGCATATTCCTAAAACAAAATAAGGAGATACTATGGAGACAGAAATCATTGTAGAATTTTGCGTTTGCGATGATGTTATAAAAAGTGATGTAATAAAAAGTTTAGGGGATAGAGAGAATGTACCAAAACTTACGCAACATAGGCAAAGTTAT
>LDIV01000001.1:34932-38803 GCA_001468855.1 candidate division TM6 bacterium UASB124
AAAGCATCAACGTATTGTTCTGAACAATGTTTTTGATATGATTGAGCTGCTTGCATGTAAAGATCTCCTTTTTTATGGAATAATTGATTAACTCATAAAATTGGAGCATCTTTACATAAAAAATCAAGATCTGGATATAACTTTCAGCTAGTGCGTAAGTCCTGTGTAAAAGAAACTCTTGATGATATGGTTAAACTTGAAACAAACACTTTTAAAGTTTTAGCTGCTGACAGTGCTTATGATGTAAAAAGGCTTAGAGATTTGGCCAAGGATCATGGATTTGTGCTACATTCAGCCATAAACAACCGTCGCAAACAAAATTGTAACAGAGTTGTTCCTGGTTCTCGTTGGAAAGTAGAGGCTTCTCGTAGTTGGCTTAATAATTTTCGCAGTTTGAAAACATGTTGGAAAAAACGAAAGAAGCCTTTATTGCATTTCTTCAGTTAGGCGCTTCCGTAGTGCTTTTTAGAAAGGAAATAATTTTCGGATAGGCTCTTATTTTTTATCGTAACTTACGCAAATCCCCCATGCTTCTGTTAAGCTCAAAATGAAATCTTATAAAGAAGCGTGGGAAATTTTATTATGCAGGTATCCAAAAAAATTTTAATTTCAATCATTCTTGGTACTGCCGTTACACTAATACAAATACAAAACTGCTTTGGTTTAGCCATATCATTTTATTACGGTACAATAAACAATATTGACCTCTATCTTATAGGTGATTGTCACATCGATGAATATGCCCCAGAAATAGCAAACATCCAATATGCAATCATTAAACAAATACTTCAGCACGCCCATAACAACAATCATCACATCTCTTTCTTAGTCGAAAGCAGCGGACACCCTGATCAGCCCTATGAAGATAACATTGATGAAATCTCAAAATACATATGGCCTATACTCAACACAGTAAGCTTATGTAAAGACCACCAAGGAACATTTGCTTGCCCAGACGTATACGAAAGCTCAAAAAAAGAATTCTATTCTTCTCTTATATATCAATGCTCTCAAATTCCCAATGCTCAGCTACTCGATAAATTCCCAGCTATTTGCGATTTTTTAATGGAACTTGCTGACAATAATTTAGGCAATTTTTATTACGAAATGATTTATCAACATCAAAACCACTTACCATTATTCACACCACAAACATATAATCTCAATCAAGCAATTACATATACACAAAAAATCATTGCTGTTTTATCTGATCTATCACAGGATGAGTCTGTCGATTCATCATCCACCAATCCGCTACATCTTGCACATTTCTTACAAAAAAAAGCTTTACGTTGTCAGCAAAACATTTTACAACCGCTGAAAGCACTGAGACAATCGCTTAAAGGAACAACTTTCATCAATGTTCTTGTTAATGAAATTAACCTTAAAATGGCATACCAAGCAAGCTGTTTTATATGTAATCTCGAAGATCAGTTATCAAAATCTTACTTGTATAATCAATGCCAAACAATCGGAAATAACATAGCATTACGAAGGCATAAGGGCGGAATCCTTGAGGCAGAGGTTCTTCAACATATTGCACAACTAAGGAACAATACCCAGACATCTGCCGTTTTCTTATTTGCAGGTGCCTCACATTGCGAAAATCTCATATCAACCTTTTTACCCGCTTACGGATTTGAATTGCTTTATGCTGCCGGCGATACCTCTTTTAAATCTCTTGTTATCAATCATTCAAAGCCATCACTCATAATTAAAGAAAACAAGATCATTCAAACTCTTTTGCAGCTTATAAAATACCGCTTTAAAAACCCTGAATATGAACCACTCACCTATTCCATTACCAACCTTACAATATAACAATTATTCATATAACAAGACGGATTTCAGCACGAATATGACAAACTATGGTCAGTAAATAAAAATTCTGCGATACTCCTTATATGTAGTTTTGACCGTTTAAACCACAAAAAGTAAAGGATCGTCCATGTCATTACATGCACTTGGTTTTTTGTTTAGTTCTAAGCTGCTACCCCTTCTATATGCCATTATCGGCTTTGGAGCATTAATCGCTATTCATGAGTTCGGCCATTTTATCTTCTGCAAAATTTTCGGTATCCACACCCCAACCTTCTCTATCGGCTTTGGTCCGGAAATATTCCGTAAAAAAATCGGTAAAACGGATTTTCGACTTGCAGCAATTCCACTTGGGGGTTATGTGGAAATAGCCGGACTTGCAGAGGTTGGCCAAGGTGAGCAAGCGCATGCTAATATAACGGGACCAGAATCATTTGAATCAAAACCCTATTGGCAAAAGATGTTTGTTATCGGCGCCGGCATTATGTTTAATCTATTGTTTGCCTATCTCGTTTTTTGTCTCCTTTTTATGGTCGGCACAGCAGAAAAGCCTTCTGTCATGGTCGCAGGTATTGTCAAAGAGTCTGCAGCAGACAAAGGTGGCCTCAAGCCAGGTGACGCCATTATGCAAATTAACGATGAAAAACTTATCGATGAACAAGGCAAACTTGTTCCAAAAGCTCATGAAGTACTTTTAAAACATATTCGCAACAATCCTGATCAAGAAATTTCTATGGTCATTGAACGCAAAGAAAAAAAACAAACGCTACAGTTTGCATTAGGATCTCGCACTGAAAATGGGCAGAAAATTGGCTCGTTGGGCGCAGAGCTACGCACAACAATACAGCGGTTACCATTTTTCCAAGCTATAGTAGCTGGTATAACAGAAACCAATAAATGGGTTATTGCCATTGTCATGGGGATTAAACGTTTAATATCGCAAGGATCACTTCAAGATGCAGGCGGTCCTGTAATGATTATGTCTATGAGTTTTGGTGCCGCGCAACAAGGAATCATGGCCCTTTTGACCTTTTTGGCACTCATCAGTATCAACCTAGCGCTACTTAACCTTCTCCCTCTGGGTGCCCTTGACGGCGGACAAATGCTTTTTATTACCATAGAAGCAATTATCGGCCGTAAAATGCCTATCGGTTTGCGTAATGGTATCAACCTCGCCTCTTGGATTTTCTTTATCTTCCTCTTCATTTATTTGACGTACAAAGACATAAGCGTTCTGTTTGGTAAAAAGATTGCAGCACTTTTTAAAAAAGTTATTGGATTGGTAAAATAAACACACATTTCATCACGAAAAAAAAGAAGAGGGCGGATTTTTCCGCCCTCTTCTTTTTTTAACTAGTTAAGATTATTTACCGTTACTTCCTTCTCTCTCTTTTACCCATTGGCTCTTTTGCTGCATACGCATCACAAGCAACCTTTAGTGCAATCATAAAGTAATGACGTTCCATTACTTCGATAACATTAGACTTCGTTACATCAACTGTCGTTGATGTTGTCGAGGAAGAAGATGATGATAATGTAACGTGCCGATGGGCTAACAATGTAGCCACCAAAGCCGCTTGGCTCTCAGGAAGCTTTTTGTTCAAAGAATATGTAACAGTCTCAACTATAATCCCTGATCGTATTACTAGCCTTAAGAATCTTTGCAATTGCACAGAGTCAAGCACTCTTCCTGATTGATGATCAACATTTGCAGATTGAGATCTTATTGATAATATTCTTCCCGTACTCCCAGATGGCCTTGGCATCGTACATTCATCCTCTTCCCAATCTGTTTGCTTAATCTCTAAAATACCTGTTCTTACAGCCTGTATAAAAGACCTTAGGTACCAGGAACCTAACAATGATATCTCCTGTAATAAATTATCAGCTCTTTGCTGTTGAGCTGTTTCAAACGCTATTTTCTTATTTCTAATTACTCTTCTAAGATACGCATTTTCTTTTTTAAAAGGACCAACTACTAATAGTTTTCTCCAATACAATGATGTTTGTGACAACATAACAATAGATGGATAATCTAATTTTTCAATAAACA
>LDIV01000001.1:40061-50852 GCA_001468855.1 candidate division TM6 bacterium UASB124
TTATTGTGCATAAGCTCTATTATTATCCAAATCAGAGCGAAGAGAATCCAATCCGCCATGACTATACTGCATCCAATTATCACCGGCCTTAAGATATAATGCCTGTGGTAAATAATCGTAAAATTCTCCGATGCGATACAAAATATTTTGAGCATCCGAGTCATATTTTTTTCTCAGCTCATGAAAAAAATTAAAATAACAGCCGACAGCAACATTTAAATCAATAGCTTCATGGTTCCCTCTCAACAGAAAAACTTTATCCCAATTAGCTAACTTAAATTGTAAAAGTAAATACAACACTTCTGCGCCATAAGAACCACGATCTACATAGTCCCCCAAACACACCAGATAAAAGTCTGATTTTATAATTTTCAAATTCTCATCCAAATATTTATTTTTGATCAAGTCTCTGAGAATTTTCACCAAAGATTGTGCACTGCCATGAATATCACCAATTACACAAACTTCACTTTCAGGTGCAATGATTGCTTTCTGAACACAAAACTGCCCATCTTTCAATTTACCAACAGCATCTTCAGCTCTCGCCACATAACGATGAACAAGATCACATAAATCATTGGCTTGAATTACCGGCTTAAGTGTAGAAAGCATTAACTGCGCATCTTTAGAAAAAGGAAGATATGAACTTGTATACTCTTGAAGCTCTGAAATCGTTATCATCTTATCCAAAAGCGATGATGTATGCGCTGTCTGAGTCTGAGAATAATATACATTACCACTACTGCTACTGCTGCTACTACTAATACTATGCGAACTCAATGAGGTTATAGGTGATGATGCTGATAACAATTGAGATTGCAACAAACTCGCCTGTGATACATTGCTATCTGTTAAGGCATGATCTTGATAAACATCCATCGCAAATAATGGAACAGCTGTAGTTAAAAGTATTTGAGCTGCACATGTAAATATACTTAAATATTTTTTCATATAAATAACCACAATTTTACCTATCTAAACAGAAATACAAAGTAGTAGCGGTAGACAAAAACCCACCGCTACTACTTTATTATCCCTCAATCTATTATTGCTTTCGTGCTAATAAGTGTGGAAACAGTTTCCATTGTGCAAAATCTTTGTCAGTTTTAATAATTCCATAAAAAACATCTGATGAAAGTCCGGCAGAAAGCCCACCCTCTGTTGCTGTTGTGAAGGTAAAAATGGCAGGCTGAACTGTAGATATGGCAATCGGAACATTTCCATTTTGAATACCTGGGTGTAAAGTGTTTCCTATTTTTAAACCTTGCCCACGGTGTTGATGCCCTCTAAAAAGAGCTCTCATGTGTAATTGGGTTACAACATCCAAAGAAACCTCAGGCAAATTTGCTCCACGTTGTTCTGAGAATGTATTTCCCAGAACGTCATACCATGTAAAACCAGTTATCGCAGTATTATCTGCCTGACAAATCTTAATATGCGGGGATTTCTCATCAAGCAATTCTTCTATACCATAGCGTGTATCTAACCCACCATGACAAAAAGCCATCCAATCGTCAGCATTTTTAAAAAATACTGCCTGTGGTAAGTAATTATACATCTGTTGCAAACTCTCTTTGATCTGATCAGCAGTTCCTTTGTATTTAGCAAGAAGCTCTTGATCAAAACCATAGGCTCCAGTTGTTCTATAATCTTCATGGTTGCCGCGAAGAAGGTATACATTATCCCAATTTGCCAGTTTAAGCTTCAAGAGCACATACCAGACTTCTGAACCATAAAATCCTCTATCAACATAGTCACCAGTAAAAACAAGATAAAAATCAGATTTCTTTATTTTTAACTGATCATCTAAATATCCTTGTTTAACAAGGTCTTGCAGAATATACACCAAACTATGAATACTACCATGAATATCGCCGATCACACCAATTTCACATGGTGATTTAACAGCACCTTTTTGAATATAAAACTCATTTTGAGCTAGTTGTTTACCAATATTATTCTGAGCTTGATTTGTATATTGCTGAATAAGGTCCGTTAATTCTAATGCATCAACTGAAACTTGCGCCTTAGCCAATGTTTGTTGTGTATATGAAATACCTCCATAAACTGGCGTATAAAATCCAGATGAAGATAACTCCCCATATTCGGGAAGACCCAAAAACTTTTGAAATATTTGCGCGGCAGAAAAGCCAGTAGAACTTGATGATACAGTACTAGAAGATGTTGCTTGCGGAGAACTTGAAGATGCCGTGCTCGAAGATACTGTTTGCTGAGCACTCGAAGACGAAGATCCGTTTGCAGCTGCTTTCGAAGGCGACATATAATTATCTATCAACAAAGAATCCAACAATATATTGCCCTTAGAACCAGACGAAGAATCGCTTGATATTGATGTTGTCAAAGTCTTGATAGATGGTGTAGCAGCTATTTGTTGATCCTTTTTACCATTTTGAATAGCATTGTGTACCGGATCAATAATTGTAAAATCATCATCATTTAAATCACGTTTTTGTACTGAACCATTTGAGCGAGTTACTGTTGTTGGTTGTGATGAAGCCGGTTGCAATAATCGAATAAGCTTATCAATTACAGAGGAAAGATTATTTGATGAATTTACTTGAGAGCACATTTGTTTGAGGTTCTGTAATACAGGAAGCATAACATCATTAAGGGTAAGTGTTAGATATTGAGCCCCCACAACGGTCATATTCATAAAAGCATCATTTATTTTATTATAAAGATCTTGCTCAGTAATAGTGCTCAACTGTGCAACTTTGGCATAAACGTTATCTGCTATTTGCTGATAATATTGCTCAAACGTTCTATCAGAAAGATTTTTTTTCTTATAACCATAACCGACTAACTGCTCATCAGTACTGGATTTTTTATCATCTTGTACACTCTCAAGAGAACCATCCATTGCTGCCAAGTTAGCCAAAGAGGTCACAAGACCACCAACTACGATAAATTTACTTACATTTAATAGCTTTTTCATAATAATCTCCATTTATTTAGTTTATAAAAATCAATTTACTTTCTTAGTATATAAAAACATTACAACTTGTCAATTAAATCCAAGCAATCACATTAAATCATCATTTCAATAAAAAATCACATTTTTTATCATTTTTAACTACCGCTATTTCATGTCTGTGCTTGAAGAAGAACTGCTTATTGAAGGAACTTTAAGATGATAATCATCACCTTGAATAAATGGTTTGTAGTAAACCTTATCTTCTCCTTCAAAAAATTCTGGATAAACTTTTTTGTGATCTCTATCACCCTGTGAGAAAAATATAAGGGATGATGCTCGTTGATTATATGCAGGTAATATATTCGACCCTTGATCATTACCAAATACTCCACAGATTCTGTTAAGTGCTGCCTGTGCTTTATCTTTACCATAAACATAAATTACAATACGCGGAGCTCCATTTGTTAATGTATTAATAAATTTAATTTTAATTTGGCTAATGCTCTGTTGAAGAATCTCATCACTCTTTACGTGTGTCAAAAGCTTAATAAATATTCTTTCAACTTCACCGTTAATCTCTTCTCGTGGCATAAGATGTATCTTATAGAGTTTAACCAGCTGATTGGCTACCTCTTTCTTATAATCATCTGATCCGGCATTCACATAATCTGTTAAAAGAAACGGTTGACAGCGATTATACTGATTTCGTACGACAGGATTCTTGAGGATTCCACCTTCTATATATATATCACCTCCACCAGTAAAAACCGTACACTTACCCGGAGCCATTTCTACATTGGCAATAGTAAACCATCGCATAAAATTTTTCTTATCTTGATTATCCGAAAAACGAACTTGTGTTGCATATTCTTCTTTAAAAAACTTTAGATATTTTGATGGGAGATCTTTACGAAAATCAGCATATTCACTGCTATCAGATATACTCGACGAGCTTAGCAATGGTTGCTGATTAGTTTTATCGTCTTGAACATCAGCTGAATCAAGTCGCTCAAAATCTTCCACATCCAAATTATCTGTTTTTTGTGTAGAGGTAGTTGATGTTGTTGATGAGCTAGCCGTCGACTTCGATGAAGAAAGCCATCCTGCAACTTTCTGCCAAAAGGATTTTTTAGACGGTGTTACAGACTGTGGAATAGGAGAAAACACAAAAGCAGCAGACTCCTCTGAGGACCTTTGGCCAGATGTAAGATTATCGACATTATCAGCAAGATTATTATTCTGAGTATACCCATTATGATTGTCCACACCCCCCTGTGCCGATGTCGTACTTGTAGTACTTGCTGGCACCGTTGTCGACACAGAAGATGCTGTTGCAGATTGTGAATCAGGAGCAAACAAATGAACAGAAGTTGCTTTGGGGTACCATTGACCAGATTGAGTATCTAACCACTGAGACTGCAAAAGATTATCAGCATTATCAGCAATATTGTTATTCTGACAAGGGTTGTCCATTGCAGACAATGTAATATTTGCTAAGACAAAACCACTGGTAATAAATATTTTACTTATATGTAATAGGTTTTTCATAATTCCTCCATTCTTAATTATTAATTCTAAAGTTCTATAATATGTTCGTTTAATATGTTCGTTTTTATTATAAACAATTATTTCAATTTGTCAATTGACTACGGTTTTTAGGTTTTATCGATTCTAATCGCAAAAAACCGATATTTTTATGCAAAAAGCATAAAAATATCGGTTTTTCTAAAAATATCATATGTAAGGGATTATGAGGAAAAAACAACAAAAATAAATGTCCTCTGAATCCAAAAATTTATGATTGATTCTTGAGGGCTTACATACAAACACACTGAACACCGATCACCGGCCAGAGTCCAGAAATACTATTAAAAGCTGGATACTGGCCCTGGATCTATTTCCAGGGTAGCACTGTTTCGCCGTTACAACGAGCAAATATGGTTCATTTTGCAATGGTATTCATGTTAAAGATGAATAAAAATAACTGATTTCAAGAGAGGTCCGTTGCTTAACATTTGTTATGCGGCTGAAATTTTAGAGACATTCAATACTGACGACCCACTCCATGGGAAAATTGATCTATCAGCAATCGGACATTGGGTTGAGCTATCCGATTGCATCACTAAATTATCTTCCTTACTATACGAATTAAATAACTCTCCAATATTTCTATGCTTTAATAGATAAAATCCTACTAAACAAGCAGCAGATGTACCTATTGATACCGCAGGTTTGGCCCATACATTTAAAATCCAATTCTTTACAACAGAAAACCAATGTCTATAAGCCCATTGAGTTAACAGTTGATTATCCATAAGCAATGAAATTGGCCCCGAAGACAAAGGCGGTACCTCCTTTAGTTGATTATTATCTGGATAAAAAGACTTCTTTACACAGTAACCGCTATGAAGCAACATTTCTTTGACAGCGTTGGTATGCGTCGCCCCAGCAAGCAAAACAACTTTTTTGTACTGAATACTACTGCTAACAATTTGATTAAGGATATTAAGATCCATAAGAGCAGAAAATGCTCCAACAAGCAATGAAGCAATAGTGCTTCGTTCGGAATGCCTATCATACATACGAACTTTACCATATAGCTCTGATTTTTTAGCCATCGGACATTTGTTAATTACATCCGCAACTGCGGATAGCGCTAATTTTTTGTAATAATCTGGCAAATAGCTATACGATTGAAATAAACGGCCATACCTATCTTTAAACGTTTGACTAAGCTCTTGATCATATATGGCAATAAAATCAACAAAGCTCTTAAAAGACATTCTTATAGCACTATCGATAAGACAAGCATCTGTTTCCATCAAAGGAACCTTTGTATGTATATGTGCCTTAAGTGCTGAATACTTTTCTTCAAACTGATGGGAAAAACTTAGAAGAGTATTCCGTTTTTTTTCATCTTTAATGGAATACACATCCTGAAGTATAGTATTTTTGAGAGTTTCTAAATCATCATAAACATTTTGCAATGTAATCATCCTCAAAGCTGATGGCTCGATATCACTTAAGCTTAATGTTTCATCCCAAAGCAAAAAGGGACATCGATATTGGTTAAAAACCCTTGTTATAACCCAAAAAAAGCTTATAGGACGATTTTCAATATTTGTTATTTTTATATTCTTAAGATCAAAACGTTTGTCAAAAATTTTTCTTATAACAGTATAACCTTCTCGATCATATTTTTTATCAGGAAGGTATGTTGGATCGCCCTCTATCAAGATATGCATCTTACCGGCAGTTGGATCTTTTTCTATACAATCCAATGTAGTATTAAAATAATTTTCTTGGGTAGTCTCTATTTTTTCCCAGGCCGCAAGATCTTTTGTAGGCCCTAATCCATGTTCATCACCATATAAATACACCAAACAACCTGTTTGTGGATCTTGCAAAACATCAAGCCATGCCACATATGATTTGAGTGATGAAAAAAAAGCTATACATATAAGTAGACAACAACTACCCAATAACTTCTTACACATATTGTGCCCTTCCATTTAATAAGAAGTTTAATATTATACACATTCAAACAATAAGAATTGTCGATCTAAATTTATGAAGCATCTAGCGATAAGATACCCACATTAAAACAAATTCCATTATTTATTATACCTGCACAAAACACCTTAGACAAAAGGCCTTTTTAAGCATTTTTTGAACAAAATAATACAGGGCGGCAATTTTTTACCGCCCCATAAAACATATACAAAAATATTTCTTAATAAAAAACTCTTAGTCCTGCTTTTTCACTGTTGTTACTGTTGCTAATTGTTTCCCTATATTTTTTATTTGTGCAGAGAGTTTTTTCATTTCGACACAAAAATCTTGAATGTTACTTTCATCCGCATGCTGAGGTTTAATTAATTTTGCAACCGATTTTCTGGTACTTGAAGAAGAACTTACCGAAGATAATGTTTGAATAGTTTCAACACCCGATACAGATATTGTTGAAGGTAACTGCAACAACAAAGAATCATTCACTGTTGGCCCCAGCCCCTCTTTCTTTTCCCCTATCAACGAATCTGCCATTGATAATGATGTGGTCAATAACGACATTACCGAGGGCTTGGACGTTACAACCGTTGAAGAAGTAGATAATGATGAAACACCATTCCGATATACATGACAAAGCAATGTTTGAAATGCATCAACACCTAGACCATCTCTCCTAATAATTTCTCTTCCCAATGGTTCATAACCATATACACAAAGCCTTTTCTTTACACGATTGACATGTGCTTCACCTGCTATAACAAGAACAGGTTTTGCGTCTTTTTTTTGCCTATTTTTAAATATGTGCAACAAAATATTAGCATCAACAAATTCTCTAAAGCTTTTTAATAAGCCAATAAAAACTTTCTCTCGCATATTTTGATCATCAAATACTTTATCCATGGCATCAAATTTATTATATAAAGTAATAACAAATTCTTTAATTCTACTTTCAATACGTGCCCATTCACTGGTCAGCATTAATCTGTATTTTTTACAAAAAGAATCATACTTATTAATAAAAGCTTTGAACAAAACAAGTCCTTCAATAAGTGCGCCATTATCATTAATATTAAAATCTTCTTGTTTATGTAAAATTCTTTGTAAGCTTTCAAACGTAAGAATAGCTGATTTTTTTAAAAGAGCCCCGTCTGGATCTGCAAAAATCTTAGCCACATCAGCATCATTATTAAAATTATCAAATATATCACGCGTTTCTTGTAATATATTGGAAATAATATGCTTCTGTCTTTCGTCTCCCAATGTCAAACATTGATGCATTAAATCCATATAATTACAAACAAAACAATACCATACCTGCTTAGAGGTCATAGCAAATAAATCTGCCCGCATCCCCTGGCGAACTATTTCTGGATCATGCCCATAGACACGTGGGAATAAGTCTGAAACAAAGAAATCCAATGTTAAAAGATAATTACTAGAACGTGTTTCAATATCTATAAGATTAATATTAGGTAACGTTGCAGCGAGTTTTTTGACATCATAAAAAATCGTATTATAACCACGATTAATTTTCCATGTTCGATTACGATATTGATTTAAATAATCATGCGGTTCTCCTTCTATCAAAATTGTTGCATAAGGAGGTATTTCGTTTAATTTTGCAAGATTAGATTGTAAAGCATCTAGTTGATAATCCAACGTACGTTTATGTTCACTTGTTTCATTATGAATATCCCCCAATAAATAAACAAGCTGACCAGTACCAGGATCTTTCAAAACATATAATGTTGTAAGAAAAGGGTGTAATGATGATGCGTAAAAAAGACTTAGGCCTAGAAACAATATCTTCTTAAGCATTATTATAACCTCTCAAAAAAGGAAACTTTTTATAAATAAATAAGAGCTTTTTGAGCTTATCAAGCTACATATAAATAGCAATTTGCATTTAAAAACCTGCAAAAACGCATATTTCAAATTGTTTTAAGCTATGTTCTTTGTTTTTAAGAGCCTACGACGGATTTGGTTAGTTTTTATAATAATTGCACAGGCTCTTATTCAATTTTCACGTTCAATTAGGCATGGTGTTAACGTCCATTTCGTATAATCAGGACCAACCTTTATAAGCCCATAAAGAACATCTGTGGATATGCCAAATTCTGTAGCTGTCGTAAACGTAAAAATTGGGCAATCAATTTCAGAAATCAAAAATGAAGTCTTCTTACTAAACGATTCGACAGTGTTCCAATCCTTGAGTTGATTTTCATTCCAAATCTTCAAACCGGCACCACAATGCTGATGCCCCCGAAAAATTCCGCCTATATTCTTAGTCTCAATCAAATCCTTTTTTGTATATTCTTGCCGGACCGCATCTATGTAACCATGATCATTAATGGTTTGATCAAAAGCTTTATTTAATAAAACTTTTCTATTCATTAAAACCATTGTCGGCTCCTTCCCTAAAGAAGAATTAGCTGCAACAAAATAATCATGCCAAAAATAATCCAATCGAATGACCCTATCTTCATAAGAAAGCGTATGACAGGTTAAAAAATATACAGAATGTCCCTTGCCTAAACTAACCTTCCTGTCGTCATCATATGAACTATATCCATCAGGAAAACCGGCATGACAAAAAACAAGACGTTTGGCATCAGCACCAGGCCGAAGTGTTAGTTTTTGCGGTAAATATCCATACAATCTAAAGAAGCTCCCCGTCCATCGCTCAAACCATTCCAGACCATCTTTGCCATACTTAGCAGCTATTTCGGCATAAAAGCCCCATGAACAAGCTTCATTCTGACTACAGTAGCTACCTGCCGTAAAATTTAAATCAACATCTTCATGATTGCCCTGTAAAAGAAAAACTTTATCCCAATTGGTTAATTTAAGCTTTAACAGAAGATACCAAACCTCTGTGCCGAACAAACCACGATCAACATAATCCCCTGTAAAAACCATATAAAATTCATCCCTGATAATTTTAAAATAATCGTCTAAATAGCCTTTAGCCTTAAGATCATTCAAAATTTTTACCAATGAATGAACGCTTCCATGAATATCACCAATAACGCAAATATCATTATCTCGAGCAGGAAGCACTTTTCGTTCCTCACACACCTCAGGATAAAAAGGCAAATCACTCGGCTGACACAAAAGACCAATTGTATCGTTAAATTTCTTTATGCACTGATACAATAGTTCATCAAGAACATCAAATGGTATGATCGGATTAGTTTTAAAAGGCGAAAGTAATGACTCTGACCGAAGTTTCATAGAAATCTCATGCAACTCGTAATTTAATATCTTTCGCATTTCACTATACTTTTTTATCTTTTTGGTAAAACCACTTAACGAGATTATTTCTTCCTCAATCGCTTCAATTGTTATGTGATTTGCACTTAACAAACTTGTACTGGTTTCGGCATGATCTTTTCCCTTATCCAATGGTTTCACCGCCGCACGTAATAACAGCACATTGGATAAAAAGGCGGAAACTATTATTATTTTTTTGAATGAAAATTTAATTGATAAAATCATATACAATATTTCCGTATTTAATAATTATGATCGGAAGTGTTTTAAGCGCAGCTAAAGAACAAAAAACGCTTTTTGTTTTCACACAAATAATATATATCACAAAAGCCATTTTAATGAATTAAAAAAGTCGTTCTGCAAGAATACCAAATCAAATTCAAATAACAACGTTATTAATAAGCATCTAAAAACGGCACTTCTCATATCATCTAAAATTTTTAATAATCACCCCCTAAAACCTAGACGTTCTAAAAAAAGTGTTTAGGCTAAAGGCAAAACTTTGTTTTTTGAATTTGAATCCTGTGTTATACGATCACGAAAGGTTTTCATATGAAGCTACGAATCTTCTTCTTCCTCTTCATCGTCATCACAACTTTTTCATATCTTTTTTCTATGAAACAACTTCACCGTGGCTATTTTTCACAACAATTTAATCAGTGCTTTAGCAGCCAAAAACCGGACTATGTAGCTACCTTAATTCAAGACCTTGAGTTACAAAAGTTGAAAGATACTATCCAAAAAAAGCTCGAAATACTCGATACCAACACAGATAATCACTTACAAGATTTTACGTTTATGTCTAAAGTTTACACAAAAATAAGAAAGCTCCGTCTCTGTATCCCTCTTTATCGAAATGAAGAAAAATACTACCCAAATGAAAAAAACGGCTTTGGGGGATTTACTTCTTACGTACCCCAAAAAATCGAAAACAATTTTCCAATCTCTAATGCTCTCAAAAAATTGGAAAAATCACTTATATACTTTTTCAATTGTGCAGAAAAAAAGATTCCATTTAAGAAGGCGTTAGCAGCATATAACAATATTAATTACAGGACTTACGCAACATAGGC
>LDIV01000001.1:53756-58725 GCA_001468855.1 candidate division TM6 bacterium UASB124
GGTTATCTGCGTATCATCAAAGATTAAATATAGCTTTTCCAGGTTCAACGTGTTTAGGGACATTGTTGTGAGATCATCAAGTAGTGCATTTGCCTTTTCAATCGGATTATCAAAGTTACGATACAACGAATCGTGTGACGTATTCATTTCTTTTGCCATATTTGTGCAAACTTTTTTATCAATGCAAAGTAATAAAGCATTAACGTATTGTTCAGAACAAAGTTTTTGATATGATTGAGCAGCATGCATGTAAAGATCTCCTTTTTTATGGAATAATTGATTAACTCATAAAAATGGAGCATCTTTACATAAAAAAATCAAGATCTGGATATAACTTTCAGCTAGTGCGTAAGTCCTGTTAATTAAAGTAAACTACAGAACCAACCATTGATCTGGATTTTGATAATAATGCTCAACCACCATCCGATTAAAACTGTGACCCGTTTTATGTGCCTTTAGCATACCAACCAATTGATATGGAAGCAACGCTACATCACCCAATAAGTCCAACACTTTATGCCGCACACATTCATCAGCAAAACGCATATCATTAAGCACTTCCTGCCCAATAACAATGGTGTTACTCAACGAAGAACCCTGGGCCAAGTTATGTTGTCGTAAAAATGGAAGTTGTTCTAAAAATCCAAATGTTCTTGCCGGAGCGACCTGTTCAACAAAAAAAGGAACTGTTATGGTGCCTGAAAAACATGGTGATCCTGCCAATGGATGATTAAAATCGGCAGAATATTCAATAACAAGCTCATTCGCCCCCTGGGCCGCCGGCATTATGGTAATAGCCCGACCTGAAGCATCAGAAAATTGTAAAATCTGCCGCGGTGTTAGGAAATGTTTATGAACATCTTGCTTCTCAAGACCTACATCCAAAAAACCCTGCACGAACGGTAATGCACTACCATCTAAAATAGGAATTTCATGTCCGGTCAGCGCAACTTTTGCATTATCGACCCCGACCATGCGTAAAGCAGCCATCAGATGCTCTATGGTACTTACAAACCAAGATCCATTTTTTACAACGGTTGCATGCATAGCAACCTCTGGCACCACCGCCCCCACTTTAAAGCATTGAGACGCATCCTTGGCATTGCAAAACACGATTCCAGCGTCCGCTTCAGCCGGCAAAACCATAACACTGGCGGCCAATGCAGAGTGTACGCCTATGCCCGAAAAGGTAATCTTTTGCTTTAATGTTTTTTGATGTTCCATTGGTTTCAAAACAAGCCTTTACTAAATTTTCGGTGGTTTTTGTTTGGTCAGATTTTTCAGACCATGATGTACAATGTTACGAGCTAACGACGAAAAAAAGGAGCAGGTACCGTCCGGTAATCTGCTCCTTTATATTTCATGTATGTATTAATTATTCCCCAAAACCTTTGATTTGGGCAGCATGTGGATGTTGATCACCAACATACACTTTTAATTTTTTCAATACTGCTCTGTTTAAGGTATTTTTTGGAAGCATGCCACGAACACCAAGCATGATTAATCGGCAAGGATCCTTGGCAAAAACATCTTTGGCCGGTGTTTCTTTTAAACCACCTCGATAGCCGGAAAATGTTGCATACGTTTTATCATCCCACTTTTTACCGGTCAAACGAATCTTGTCGCAGTTAATAACAACGACATAATCACCGGCATCAGTATGTGGTGTGTATGCGGCTTTTGTTTTGCCACGCAACATATCAGCAACTTGCGTGCACAAACGGCCTAAAACTTTACCTGAGGCATCTACAACATGCCACCGAGGCTTGCGATCCTCTTTTCTCATAAAAAACGTTTTATTCATATCCATGGCTATATTCCATACTTTTGAGATATTTTGATGTATTAATAATGAAAAAGGTTCCTTTATTGTAAGGTAAAAATGAATTCTGGTCAAAAATTATTTTGAGCTCAACCCAAGGCTCCAGCCACCACGCCTCCGTACCACTGCAATAGCAATTGACAGACTGTAATAATGATATACACTGGTACATGTGTTATAAATAGAAAAATTCTACGGAGGAACATATCGTGATTACCGTCTCTAAACTAATACTTTACCTTTCTCTTGCTTCATGGCTTCTAGGTCCATTATGTCTTGCCCAGCACAACCAAAAACAAGAGCTTCAATTGTCAGTTATCGGCAGCCAATTGCGTGAATTGCCTTATTCGGTCAACGCCGACCTCACATTTGAACCACACAATAAAACCTATTTCCAAACCATAGCTCACGAACTTGATGCTCTCTGTAACCGTTTTGGCAATAAATCACTTATTTCTCTTTCAAATAACCTGGAAACACAATCATTGGCACCAACGCTTTGCCCGTTGCTTATTAATAAAATACAAACTATTGCCACCCGTATGAACCTTGATATTTCTACCATTAATGTTGGCATCAAGCCAATGACAGATGATATTAGCGATCTATTCAATGCCCACGCCCAAACCAAAGTATGTGTAACAGTGTATAAAGAATGCAAAATCCGCAAAAGTGATGGTACTATTCTGGAAACTAAAACCGATCATAACATCTCATCGCTCTTTAATCTCGTACTCAACGAAGAAACTATATTGCTCCTTGCCTGGCATGAAGGGGACTCAGCCTACGCATCAACCGAAAAGCTTCTTGATGGCGTTATAGCTCACGAGCTTGGACATATTTACCATCAGCACACGCAAAGCAAAGCACAATATGAACATGAAGCAGATGCAATAGGATCACAATGCCTGGTGCATCCCAAAAATCTTATTAACTCTGTCGATATGCTTTATTTAGCGGGCAATCTGTTTACCTGCTTACGCGGCAACGCGTCCAAACTTGGCAATCTGACCAGAGAAAAAAGCCAGGCAATGTTGCACATCATTGCACACACACTCATGAATAACATCGACAGCCTAGGAACGCTCGGTATGAGTACATCGCATACACAATTTGCCAGCGAAATTAATCATGCTATTCAAAAAGCCATAGAACGTATTGAATCCAAACACGCTTATGGCAATGATCAAATAGTTATTTCCCTACTTTATGATGAGCTTAAGGATAAATGCCTGAACCCTTTACCAAGCGAAGGAACGGAAGTTGAAGTTGTTTGCAAACAAGCCGATCAAACACTTGCGCTGTATTCACAACTTACCCATCCGGACCCTAAAACGCGCCGTGAACGGTGGGCGCAAGCTTGTCGATAATTATTCCTTAATCACCGCCTGAATAAATGCCTTGAATAACGGGTGAACATTCAATGGTGACGACTGAAACTCAGGATGAAATTGCGTCCCAAGCATAAATGGATGATCATCAAACTCTGCAATCTCAACAAGATTTTTTGCTTTATATATTCCTGAAAACGTAATACCAACCATCTCAAAATCCTTTTTATAAGCATTGTTCACTTCATAACGATGGCGATGCCGCTCTTCAACAACATCCTTTTTGTACGCCTTATATGCCTTAGTCCCTTTAACCAATGAACATGGATATGAGCCAAGCCGCATGGTTGCGCCCTTACGGGTCAATCCCTTTTGGTCTTCCATCATACAAATGACAGGAGCCGGTGATTTTATATCAAACTCCGTACTATTGGCCTTTTTAAGACGTAACAAAGATCGCGCAGCCTCAATCAACATTACTTGCATCCCCAAACACAAACCAAAATATGGAACATTGTTCTCTCGTGCCCACCGCGCAGCCAATATTTTACCCTCAATACCGCGACGATCAAACCCTCCAGGCACAACAATACCATCAAGCGATTTCAGCTTTTTCCACGCAGGGCTATCACTTCCGTATGCCGTTTTTTCAAGAGCTTCCGCTTCAATAACAACCACATTAACACGATAGTTACAACGAAAAGCAGCAGCCTTAATTGCCTCTATAACGCTAATATAGGGGTCATTACTACCAACATATTTGGCCACTAACCCAATTGATATTGTTTTTTTACTGCGATCAATATGCTCAATAAACTCACGCCAATCAGACAAATCTGATTTCTGCGTAACGCCGACACCAAAGTGTTGTTGAATTCGTTTGCCGACATTTTGCTTATCCAATTCAAGGATTGTTCGATATACCGGCTCAACCGTAAGCATCTGGAAAATATAATCAGATTTTACTTCACACATAACAGCAAGCTTATCAACAGCATCTTTCTCAACCATACGATCCGCACGCAAAAACAAGCAATCAGGAGTCAACCCGGCACGTTTAAGCGCAATAACACTGTGCTGTGTGGGTTTGGTCTTAACCTCTCCGGTCCATGCCAGGAAAGGAACATAACTAAGATGGGCATGGAACATGTGTTCGGAACCAAGCTCCATACGCAATTGACGAATTGCTTCCAAAAACACCTCACCTTCAATATCACCAACCGTACCGCCAATCTCCAACAGAACAAAATCTGTATGATATTTGTGAGCAAAGGTTAATAGCCGCTTTTTCGTAACATCAACAGCATGCGGCACCATCTGAATACATTTACCCAAAAAGGCTCCCTCTCGTTCACCTTCAATAATTTCCTGGTAAATCTGACCGGAAGAAACTGATGAATCACGACCAACATGCAATCCAATATTGCGTTCATAGTGCCCCAAATCAAGATCCGTTTCAGCACCGTCAGCGGTAACAAAAACCTCACCATGAACTAAAGGAGACATGGTCCCCGGGTCAACGTTAAGGTACGGATCCCATTTAATAACTCTTAATGAGTAGCCAGCCTTTTTTAATAGTACACCTAAGGATGACACCAAAACACCTTTACCTATGGATGAACAAACCCCACCGGTAACCACGATAAACTTAATTTTTGATTTTTTAATAAGAGAAAGTAATTCAGATAACTCCATAACAAACTCCGTCTATAATAAGCTTAAAATTACAAACATTTCGCTCAGTTTATCAGTTCATTGTAATTAGCCCAATTAATTAACCAAAAAATTATGCATTAGAGCTTATGCACAATAAGAA
>LDIV01000001.1:59626-69369 GCA_001468855.1 candidate division TM6 bacterium UASB124
TTATTGTGCATAAGCTCTATTATTTCATGAAAAACCAGAACAAACAGTTCTACTTGTAACAATCTAATTCTATAAAGCTCCAAAAAACGGTCTTTATTTCATTATTACCAAATTATCGCCAAGGACCAATATTCTAATTGCAATTTAACAAACCCATGGTATAATATGATTATTTCTAATATTATTAAACAACCAATAAAAATGGAGTTTATTATGAATACTAAAAATATCGTTCTATCTCTTACCATCGCCGGCATCATTACAAGCTCTGCATTAATGCCTATGAAGCGAACATGGGATGATAATGATCCGACAATGCAAGATCATCATCTTTCTAAAAAAACAAAAACTTCTGACGTTGTTACCATGTCTGATTTTTTTGACAGCTTGCCCAACGAGACGAACGACCACATTGGACAGTTTTTGGTTCCTGCACATCTTGATTTAACAAATCCTACGCACATAAAAATTATTCGTACCATTGTTCGCTACAAAAACATCAATAGACATTTCCATCACACCATTGTCCCTTTATGTCTGCGACATATTCGAGCAATCACACTATCTGATGCCATCATTACCAATCAACAAAAGTTTAACCGTTTCCTTGCATTCCTGTCGCAACTCATCAATCTCAACGCTATAAACCTCCAAGGAACCAACATAACAGACCAACAATTATCAGCTTTGTTAGATGTTGTTAATAGAAATAAGATCAAGCAGCTTAAACTCTCCTTCTGTTCCAACCTCCAAAACCCTACCTTTACCAACCTTCCTGCTCTTACTTCACTTTATCTCCCCTTCTGTGACAACCTCCAAAACCCTACCCTTACCAACCTTCCTGCTCTTACTAAACTTGATCTCTCATTCTGCAACGACCTCCAAAACCCTACTCTTAGCAACCTTCCTGCTCTTACTTCACTTAAACTCTCCTTCTGCCACAACCTCCAAAACCCTATCCTTAACAACCTTCCTGCTCTTACTAAACTTGATCTTTCTGGGTTAGCTATTACAGACACTCTTCTCTCCAATATTCTTGATCATGGTAACTTCAGAAATTCTTTAAAAGCACTTTATCTCTCCTTCTGCCACAACCTCCAAAACCCTACCCTTAACAACCTTCCTGCTCTTACTAAACTTGATCTTTCTGGGTTAGCTATTACAGACACCCTTCTCTCCAATATTCTTGATCATGGTAATTTCAAAAATTCTTTAAAAGCACTTGATCTCTCCTACTGCCACAATCTCCAAAACCCTACACTTAACAACCTTCCTGCTCTTACTAAACTTGATCTCTCTGCTACAAACATTACAGACACGCTTCTCTCCAATATTCTTGATCATGGTAACTTCAGAAATTCTTTAAAAGCACTTAAACTCTCCTCCTGCCACAATCTCCAAAGCCCTACTCTTAACAACCTTCCTGCTCTCATCAGCCTTAATCTCTCTTCCTGTTTCCACCTCCAAAACCCTATCTTTAACAACCTTCCTGCTCTTACTAAACTTTATCTCTTTCATTGCCCAAATTTAGCACTAGTGACCCTATCAACAACAATGCAACATTTGCATCTTGAACAACAACATTCACCCATTCACTTTAATTACGTTAACAACCAATAAAAATGGAGTTTATTATGAATACTAAAAATATCGTTCTATCTTTTACCATCGCCGGCATCGTTACAAACTCTGCATTAACGCCTATGAAGGCTATGAAGCGAACATGGGATGATAATGATCCGGCAATGCAAGATCCTCATCTTTCTAAAAAAACAAAAACTTCTGACGTTGTAACCATGTCTGATTTTTTTGAAAGCTTGCCCAACGAGATGAACGACCACATTGGACAGTTTTTGGTTCCTGCGCATCTTGATTTAATAAATCCTGCGCACATAAAAATTATTCGTACCATTAAAAACATCAATAGATATTTCCATCACACCATTGCCTCTTTATGTCTGCGACATATTCGAGCAATCACACTATCTAATGCCATCATTACCAATCAACAAAAGTTTAACAGTTTCCTTGCGTTCCTATCGCAACTCATCAATCTCAACTCTATCAGCCTCTCTGGAACAAACATAACCGACCAACAATTATCAGCTTTGTTAGATGTTGTTAATAGAAATAAGATCAAGCAGCTTAAACTCTCCTTCTGCTCCCACCTCCAAAACCCTACCCTTAACAACTTTCCTGCTCTTACTACACTTTATCTTTCCTTCTGCGACAACCTCCAGAATCCTACCCTTAACAACCTTCCTGCTCTTACTAAACTTGATCTGAGACGATGTTTGTAATGTCTGTGTCTTCTCTCCAATATTCTTGATCATGGTAACTTCAAAAATTCTTTAGCAGAACTTAATCTCCCCTACTGCCACAACCTCCAAGATCCCACCCTTAACAATCTTCCTGCGCTTATTTCACTTGATCTCTCCTTCTGCCATAACCTCCAAAAACCTACCCTTAACAATCTTCCTGCTCTCATCAGCCTTAATCTCTCTTCCTGTTTCAACCTCCAAAACCCTATCTTTAACAACCTTCCTGCTCTTACTAAACTTTATCTCTTTCATTGCCCAAATTTAGCACTAGTGACCCTATCAACAACAATGCAACATTTGCATCTTGAACAACAACACCCACTCATTCACTTTAATTACGTTAACAACCAATAAAAATGGAGCTTATTATGAATACTAAAAATATCGTTCTATCTCTTACCATCGCCGGCATCGTTACAAGCTCTGCATTAATGCCTATGAAGGCTATGAAGCGAACATGGGATGATAATGATCCGACAATGCAAGATCATCATCTTTCTAAAAAAACAAAAACTTCTGACGTTGTAACCATGTCTGATTTTTTTGAAAGCTTGCCCAACGAGATGAACGACCACATTGGACAGTTTTTGGTTCCTGCGCATCTTGATTTAACAAATCCTGCGCACATAAAAATTATTCGTACCATTGTTCGCTACAAAAACATCAATAGATATTTCCATCACACCATTGTCCCTTTATGTCTGCGACATATTCGAGAAATCACACTATCTAATGCCATCATTACCAATCAACAAAAGTTTAATCGTTTCCTTGCGTTCCTATCGCAACTCATCAATCTCAACTCTATCAGCCTCTCTGGAACAAACATAACAGACCAACAATTGTCAGCTTTGTTAGATGTTGTTAATAGAAATAAGATCAAGCAGCTTAAACTCTCCTACTGCCACAATCTCCACAAACCTACCCTTAACAACCTTCCTGCTCTTACTAAACTTGATCTCTCCTTCTGCTGCAATCTCCAAAACCCTACCATTAACAACCTTCCTGCTCTTACTACACTTTATCTCTTTGGTACAAACATTACAGACACTCTTCTCTCCAATATTCTTGATCATGGTAACTTCAAAAATTCTTTAGCAGAACTTAATCTCTCCGTCTGCCGCAATCTCCACAACACTACCCTTAACAACCTTCCTGCTCTTATTTCACTTAATCTCTCCTTCTGCTGCAATCTCCAAAACCCTACCATTAACAACCTTCCTGCTCTCATCAGCCTTGATCTCTCTTCCTGTTTCCACCTCAAAAACCCTGTCCTTAACAATCTTCCTGCTCTTACTAAACTTGATCTCTCTGTCTGTTTCCACCTCCAAAACCCTATCTTTAACAACCTTCCTGCTCTTACTAAACTTTATCTCTTTCTTTGCCCAAATTTAGCACTAGTGACCCTATCAACAACAATGCAACATTTGCATCTTGAACAACAACATCCACTCATTCACTTTAATTACGTTAACAACCAATAAAAATGGAGTTTATTATGAATACTAAAAATATCATTCTATCTCTTACCATCGCTGGCATCGTTACAAGCGCTGCATTAACACCTATGAAGGCTATGAAACGCCTTCGAGATGATAATAGCTCTGAGATACAGGTGCCTGCTGTTTCTAAAAAAACAAAAATGTCTGACTTTGACAAATTACCTAATCTCATTGCTACTCCTTGCATATTTGAAGAATTCAATGGGAGTATCTTCCCACCCGAAATGAATGACCACATTGGTCAGTTCATAGAAAAGGTTCCACAAGATCTTGATTTAACAAACCCCGAACATGCCAAAATTATTTATGAAATATGGAAATTAAGAAACGTCAACAGACACTTCAAAGACACAGTTGTTCCATTATGTTTACGTAAAATTCGATCAATCAAAATCTCTAATTACAATATTGGCAATCTATCTAGAAATGAAGGCGCTGCTTACTATTCTTGTAATGAACAAAAATTTAACAGTTTTCTGAGCCTTCTCAAACAACTCAACAATCTAACGTCGATTAATTTGATGTTTACCAATATAACTGATCATCAATTAAACACATTGCTCAACACAATCAACAGAAATAAAATTACACACCTTAACCTTTATTGGTGCCACTCCCTTTGTAACGTTACACTCAATAATCTCCCTGCACTTACGCATCTTGATCTCAATCAATGCCAGCACATCCAAAACCTTAATATTGGTAACCTTCCGGCGCTTACGCATCTTAATCTCGGTAGTTGTTACGACCTACCACACATTACACTGACCAATCTTCCGGCTCTTATCAACCTTGATCTTAAAAACACAAACATTACTAATGAGATGCTTACCAGTATCCTCAATGAAGGCAACTTCAGAAATACCTTACAAGTACTCCATCTCTATAGCTCAAAGCTCAACAACCCTACCCTGGGCCAACTACCGGCGCTTATTCATCTGGATCTTGACGTAACACAAATTTCCGACGCAGCCCTTACCACTCTTCTTAACCAAGGCGAATTCAGAAATACCCTACAAGTACTCAGGGTCAATTGCAAAAGCATCAAAAACCCTCAGCTCGGCAGTTTGCCTGCACTTACGCATCTTGATCTTGGTTGGACAAAAATCACCGATAATACACTTAATACCATACTCAACCAAGGCAATCTCAAAAATACTCTCCATGTACTGAAACTAAGTGGCTGTGACAATATTCGAAACCCCAACCTCAGTGGTCTTGCACAACTTACTCATCTTAATCTTAGTGGCACAAAAATAAACCACGAATCATTCAATGCCATTCTTAATCAAGGTACTATCAGCAATACGTTGCAAAACCTCCATCTTGCAAGCTGCAAACACATTCACAATCTTACCCTCACCAATCTACCAGCCCTTGTGACGCTTAAACTTTCTGGCAGAAACCTACAAACCATTAACCTCAGCAACCTAGCTAAACTCACCAAGCTTTATATCTGCAACTGCAACACCCAGAATTTGAATATGAGCAACCTACCTCAGCTTGCTAACCTAGATCTTCATTTAACCGCAATCACCAGCAACACACTCAATAAGATTCTCAATCAAGGCAATTTCAGAAATACCTTACAAAAACTGGACCTCTCTCAAAGTAGCATTAACGACTTTGTTCTTGATAATCTCCCTCAACTTACGGATCTTATCCTTCATAGTACTTCATATCTCATAAATCCTACTATCAGCAATATGCCGTCTCTTACTCATCTTGATTTTCATGGTAGCAGCAATCTCCAACATCCTACACTCAACAATCTACCCTCGCTCACGCATCTTAACCTATCCTCTACAATGATTTCGGATCAAGATCTTACTAATATCCTCAACCAAGGAAACTTTAAAAACACCTTGCAAGAACTTGCACTCCAGTATAACAACTTACAGAATCCCACACTCAGCAACCTCCCAGCACTTACACAGCTAAATCTCAGTATCTGCAATAACCTGCAAAATCCTATCATCACCAACCTCCCTGCTCTTATACTCCTTAAACTCTCATGCTGTTCTAACCTCAATAGCCCTATTCTCCGCAACCTTCCCAGACTTACTCACCTTTATCTCTCCCCATCTATCCAAAACCCTATCTTGAGCAATCTCACTACGCTTACCTACCTTGATTTAAGCAACTGTTTCAAGCTCCAAAAACCTACCGTCAGCAATCTACCCGCACTTACTCATCTTAATTTGAGCAATGCAAATATCACCGATACAGAACTCAATAATATTCTTGATACAGGCAATTTTAAAAATACCATTCAAAAGCTTACACTTGTACGCTGTAATCTCCAAAAACCTATTTTTAAAGATCTTCCTAATCTTGCACATCTTGATCTCTCAAATTGCCAAAACCTTCAGGAACTTCTTATCGACTGTCCACGTCTCACCTGCCCAATCATCAGAAACCTTCCCAACCTTAAACTACTTTACCTTGGCCAAAGTCAAATTACTGATGATATGCTCAATACAATACTCGACCAAAACAACATCAAAAACACGTTGCAACGGCTTAGTTTTTCATTTTGCAACCAACTCAAAAATCCAACTATCACCAATCTCCCGGCACTTAAACAACTTGATTTTTGTGGTTGCGGCAACATAATGAATCCCATAATAAGGAATCTTCCCTTACTTAATCATCTTGATATGCCCTATTGCACTAATCTCACAAGTCCTACTTTGGTGAATTTACCAAAGCTTGCTCTTCTTAACCTAAGAGGAACTCCACTTGTAGATAACACCATTAACACCATACTTAACCAAGAGGATATCAAGAACTCCATCGCAACGCTTAATTTGAGTAGCTGTCATTATCTTCAATTTCCTAGATTAGATACGCTAAAAGCGCTCACTCACCTTGATATAAGTAATTGTAACAACCTCAAACAAATCGCCCTCAATCACACAAAACAGCATCTGAATATAGAAAAACGACATCCTCAAATTACGGTTTTTTACCTATAATTGGAAAATTTATGATAAAAAAATCACCGACTTGCGCAACTTTAAACACAAATAAACATTATTGGTTTGTGTGATAAACTAAAAAAGTTATTATTTTATTATTCTTAAAATCGAGGTTAAAAATATGAAACGTTTAGAACTTTTCTCACTAACTTTAGTTGGTTTCGGGATGCTTGCAACATCACCGATTTCTGCAATGAAAAATAATGATCCTCTAAGAAGAGAACGCCGTCGCCTCTTTGCAGAACAACAACAACAGCAGGCACAAATCAAAGCTGCACAAGAAGCAATTAATGCCGTTCTTAATAATATTAAGAGCTGGCTCAAAAGTTTTGAAGCTACCTCTACCATTTCTTATCCCAATACAATAGCTGCACTTACCACATCTTTACATAACATAACGACTCTCTATGTAAACCAAGAAATAATCGGCTTGTTGGAAAACTCAACAATCAGAGAATTATTCATCAAACTTCAAGAAGAAATCAGAACGTTTATTGTAAGTATCAATAATTTTGTTATACCAACAGAACTCAAACAACCAATTGCTGACATCGAAGCAAAGCTCATAGCAATGGACCAACAAATCAACAACCACAGTCTTACATTTACATTTTCATCACCACAAACAACTAATAATGATTCTTTTTCATGGACTCCATCAAATAATATGCCTATGGAACACGTTGAACAACAAAATCAAATGATAAAGAGCCGTCGACCAACAGCACACACAACACCAACCACACATTCCAAAACCCGCCGACAGAAACCCAAAGGACAATCAACGCATCAATCCTGTTTTGATTCTTCATCATGCAGCACAAATAGTAGCCAAAAGCCGAAACAAGGCCTCAATACAACAGAATTGTCCAATTCTATCGGCCATGACAGCGTACAAAATTTAAAAGCTAATCCATCATGCGATACTGATGTAATAGATCAATTATTATTAGAACGAGCAATGCAAGAATTATGCGATGAAACTCATCAACACAGTTTTTCATCAAACAGCTCTTCCTCAAGTAACTCTTCGACCCCATCTGACCAATCAACTCCTAAACATAATGACACAATAATTGACCAATGGTTACTAGACCAAGCTATCGCAGCATCACTCAATGATTTGCAATCACACGGGTCAGCTTCATCTAGTAGCTCTTATACACCCTTTCATACACCAAGCTACTTAAACTCTGCAGAAGATGACGCAGAAACTGATCAGGATCTATTACAAGCCATCGCAGCATCTCTTAAAGACATACAACCCAACCATTCGTCTTCTTCAAGTAGCTCTTCTGCAAAAAAAGATTAATTAACGCCAGACTACATATTTTTCCGCATTTATTTATATAAGGATATTCGATGCTCTTACGTACTAAAAACATTGTTATCTCCCTTCTTATTGCGCATATTATTGCCGGTACCACATTAATGCCTATCGCTGCCATGAAACGTGGACCGAACCAAGAAGCTCAACAAACACAACCAATGGCATCAGAGCAATCAAACAAAAAACGAAAGATCAAAGAAACCGATGACATGATTCAGCCTGTACAAACAACAGATACGCAGGCAGCAACATCATCAAAAAAGCACACACCACAAAAACGCGAACGTGATGATAACACTCGTAGTAAAGCCCTAAAGCTACCGAAACCTTTATCAAAAAAACTAAAGACATCAGAAACCCAAGATCTTGAAATACGAGACATCAATTCATCAAAACGTAAACATTATGAAGAGCCACAATCAATAGAACAGGAATCGTCGCATAAAAAATCAAAAGTAAAAGATTGGGATGAACTCATTGTCAAACAAATGAAACAATTACAGCTGGCACCTACCACCATGGATCTTAATCAAGAAAAGGATCGCGTACTCATCGATAACTTTGATCCATCGCAAGCACATCCCCAAGCATCGTGCACCTGCATCATCATTTCGGACAACGTCGTCAAAGACCCATGGCTTTTTGCAAAACTTGTACAATTTATCGAAGCTCTTGAACATATAACAAGCCTTCATTTCGACTGCCCATCCCTAACGCAACAACAGTACTATCACATAATCACTCGCACGATGCACAACAATGAAAAGGTATATGAAACAATTCAGGAAATAAGATTTTTAAAGAACAATTTCATTCAAGACCCTTATCTCTACCTCTTTGCAAGCATCAAAAAGCTTGTTTTTAAAATTGCACCAAATACAACGATGTTTTCAGTATCTGATTGCCCAACACTTGAGGAAATATCCGTCAATGGCCCTGATGTAATACCTCTCATAAAAAATAAAGGCACCATAAAAGTTACCATCACCAATATGTCAAAGCTACGAAATGTCGAGATTAAGGGAATTTATATTATTGAACCATGTAATCTATCGTCATGCCATGCCGTTAAACACATAGCAATCCATAACGTCATCATAACAAGAAACCTTCTTGGCAATATTGCAGCATCATGCGGACGGTGTTTAGAACAATTGACATTTGTAAACCACTCATGGACCGATACGGCAAAAAAAATTGTTTTCACTATGCTTTTTCCAAAAGCAAAACTTTACGAGAGACACACATAGAGCCTGCGGGTAATATTGTATTTTGCTCGGTGAGCTGCTAAGATTCCCCGGTCGTACCTGCGAAAGCCCAATGTCATCAACTTAAGGGTTTTATCCTGTTTCCATAAGCAAAAATTCAAAAGGCCGCTCGCCCCGATGGAAGACCGTTAGGCCTGAATGGAGGGGTGCGAACAACTACATTGTTATAAGCATCTTGTTTCGAAAAAATAAGCCTTTTCACTAAAATCACCAATTTTGCTTGTTGTACTCATATAATTTGTTTGTTCCGTTCGCACCCCTCTATTCGGCGACATGGTCACCTCCATCGGGGCTAACGGTTTTTTGTAGTTGTTTGTTTATTAGAGCTTATGCACAATAAG
>LDIV01000001.1:70247-72276 GCA_001468855.1 candidate division TM6 bacterium UASB124
AAATTATTGTGCATAAGCTCTATTCTATTAGCTGTAGCCCCGATCCGACAAATCCCGACGCAAGGAGGGAGAGGAACGGTTTTAAAATCACCCCATGATAGCAGGACATAGCAGACCATTGCAGCCCACCTTTTCAACATGCAACAATAATCAGACGCGACCAAAAAAGTTTTCAGACAGAAAACATCCCCTACGATAGATGGTTGATTTATACTGATTTCATCGCATTTATTGCCATACTTGAAAATATAAATCACACTGCTAAATTTTAAATATTGTCTTAGTAATTATTTTTAAATGTGAGGGTATTTCAATGTTTACAAAAAAAATCATTATTCTGTGTACCACTTTGTGCATCCTTGCCAATTCACTCGTTACACCTATTGTTGCTATGAAACGAGGCCGCGATGATCAACCACCCACATTCATCCAAATGCCATCAAAAAGCAGAAAACTCGTAGATCACGATGAAGTTAATGCTTTAGCCGATTCTGTACATACCATGCATGTATCCAACTCTGTGCACGCTCAAAGTAAAAAGCGCAAGCTCGATGAATATATGATCTTCAGCATTGATGACACTGTCCCAAATAATACTCAGAATAATGCAAGCTCCCATACAAATAGCACTAACACTGATTCACTCGTTTCAACATTTAACGAGTTATCATTAAAAAAACCTAAGACCAAAGACTTCGATGATGAACTTCTGAATAGCATGAAACAATTAACATTGACAACGATGATCATTGATTTTAGAGATCAAACAGCTCGAGACTTACTCGAACACGTTGATTCTTTGCAACTCAACAAACCCATAATAGGCATCATTATCTCAGATTCGATGCTAGACAATGAAACAACTTTTAAAAAACTTCTACAATTTATAGCAACACGTGAAAGCATAGTCAGCATCCAGTTTGACCATACATTCATAACACAGGATCAATACAATCAATTGCTCACATGTACTCTACACAGCAACAAAAAAGTATATGAAACCATTCAAGAACTCAGCTTTTTAAGATGTGAAGGCTTAACCAATGATTCATTAAAAAGCATTTCTCATCTCAAAAAACTTATTTTTTCATGCCCCAATACCATGCATCAATTTATGTTATCTGATTGTAAAGAGCTTGAAGATCTACTTATCCGCGGAACAACATTGAGTATTGAGCTCTCAAACCTACCAAAGCTTAAAAATATCGCTACCCAGGATATTTACATAATTCAGTCGTTTAAGGCTCACGGTTGCAATAACATCGAGCACATATCGCTTCATGATACAATTATAAACCCAACATTGCTCAATGAAATTGCCACTTCATGCGGCAATTTTCTAAAACAGTTAGTTCTTGTAAATCCACTATGGACGGTACCTACATCAACAAATTTAAAAGAAATTTTTCCCAAGCTTGAACATCTTTATTGTAAAGAAAAAGATTTACTCACCAACAATGGTAAATAGTAGGAATTCCCATGAATACAAAAAAATCGTTTTATCACTCACTATCGCCGGTATCATTACCGGCTTAATATCGACGCATGTTTCAGCTATAAAACGTGGCCACGAAGATACTCCAGAGAGACAAGAACCCGCTGTTGTTAAAAAAAGAAAGTTTCGCGAACCAACAACTAAAAAAAATCATTCCTGGCTCATAAGAGCACTCTTGATGTTCTTCCCAATGAAATGATCGCATTAATATCACAATTCATAAGTAACAACCACTTTACAAGCAGCCAGCTAGATCTCACAAAATCACAACAACGCAAAAAACTTTGGCAGATCCTTAATACCAGAAGAATTAACCGCTATTAACGAGATATCGTTGTCCCTGAAGAGTTAAGAAGAATTAAATCAATCACCATAGTAGATAACCCTGATGATATATTAAATGATATAGTTAACGTGAGTTCGGAGTTGTCAAAAACAAGCAATAAGATTGTCTGATCGCGAACTACATTTGATCGATGGTTTTTTGTCACGAAAAGAATAAGCAACAAGACCTGCAATTAGGTTTACAAAAAA
>LDIV01000001.1:75019-84915 GCA_001468855.1 candidate division TM6 bacterium UASB124
GTGCCTTTCTCCTTAAATTTTTTTGAGTATATAAATTTTGGCGAAAGGCACTTATCTTTTCAAGAATTTTCAAACCCCAAACTTACTTTACTATTAGGGTTTTCGGTAAGTTTTCATAGTTAAGACAAAAGCGATAGCGGAGAAATCATTTTTGGGCTAAGGGATATTGCGTAGATATAATTGTTTTGGATCCAGAAAAAATATGCAAGTATATCAAGTATCAAAAAAAGCTAAAAAGGCAGATGGAAATTAGCGGCTAACTGATAGGGGAAGCAACTCTAAAAACAAAAACCCACCTTGGGGGCAATTTAAAGCAACCGCCTTTGGTGGTGGGTAGGCTGTTTTCGACAGAAGTGTTTGCAATGTGATCTAGAAAACTATAATTTCAACTTATCGTTCAGTAAATGCGTTTTCTATGTATTCAATATGAGGCTTGCCTTGTTCAAAGATAACAGTGGCAATATCGAAACGAAAAACTTTATCGTGTAATTGATTGGCAAGAATAAAGTGATGCGCCGCCATGATGATACGTTGCTGCTTGCTGTACGTTACAACTTGGGCGGTTGGAAAATATTCTTTGTTACGTGTTTTAACTTCAATGAACGCAACAACATCATCATTGGTTGCAATAATATCAACTTCGCCGCGACGGGTTTGATAGTTGCGAGCAAGAATGTTGAATTGATGGTTGCGAAGCCACTCGCAGACTAACGACTCTCCGTTGTTACCAAAAGCTCTATGTGGTTGCATGCGTTATTAGAATATGAAAACACGCTTTGCAGTTAATGCTTGCGCCATTTGGGTGAATTCGGAATTAGGATGCTTGCTCATGAGTGTTGCAAGATTTTCTTCCAATACTTTGGAATTTTTTTCTCGTGATGCAAGCTTGCATTCTAAATAAAGGATCTGTGGTTCACGTGAAATATTTTTGCTTAAGTATTTATCTTTGAGATATTTCAAACGATTACGCGCGGCATCGTAGTTTTTATGTTTGACATAAAAGTTAAATATATAAATTTCTTTATCGATTAATTTATTTTCACACGTTGTATGAATATCCACAATGTCTTTGCGATATTTCTTGTAGGAATCATTTTGTAGATATTCTTGGCAGAGCCTTACCGTTTCATCGGTGTCTGTTTGGTCGCAATCAGTGCGTAACGTTTGATAGAATGTTGACAAGATAGATTTATATTTTGAGTATTCTGCTTGCTGGTCGGCTGGGTAAAATTCATTAAAATTTTCATATAAAGCTTGAGCTGCAGCATATCTGCCATTTTCAAAGCACAAATCTGCTAATTGTAATTTGTATCGACCGATGTTTGCATGATCAGGAAAGCGAGTGATAATTTCTTCTAAGTATGCAATGGCAGCTTCACCTTTTTTCTTGCCTGAAAGCTCTTTTGCTTTACCGTCAAGTTCGTCAAATGACATATCTGCAATGGTTTTATCTTTGGCGCAGCTTGCAAGGGCTATTAAGATGCCAAGGGTGAGACATTTTAAGCCGATTTGTTTGGTTATGTGTAACATATTCATGATTAAAACCTTTAAAATACTCTTTTTTACATATACATGTATACAGGTAATGCTACCAGCCCATGATTTTTTTGTAAACCAGTGTCCGGTTGGGTAGATTCGGGTGTATTTGCGCTAGAAAGAACGATTGTTCTCTGTTACAATAAGCCTTTCTATTAATTTCATTGTAAGGTCACCCGCATACAATAAAACACAAAGGGAAAATTCAAATGGACAAGAAAATATTTATCGCCATTGGTTTGTCACTGGCAACGGTATGGGTTTTTAATTATTACGTGAGTAAAAAAGTTCAGCCGGAAAAACCTGGTGTTGTTGCTGTTGGTGGGCAAAAAGCTGCTCCGGTACCGGGCCAACCTATTAAGGTTGCCAGCAACGAAGATTTATCTAAGCCATTGGCGTTAGATGTCGATTTTGCGGACAAAAAGCTTGGCCAACAAGAGACTGTGGTATCGGTTGAAACAGATTATTGTCAGGCAAATTTATCCACCTATGGTGCCGTTTTGACGAATCTTGATTTTAAGGAGCACCATGGTAAGGCAGGTACCCCATTGCGCACCGTATACAATAAAGGTGTGTATGATGAAGAACAACGTAAAAAAGGGTGCTTTCTGGTTGCTCTTGATAAACAAACACCGTATGTTTATTCCTTTGTTGAAAAACGTAATACAGATAAAAAAATAGAGGTTGTTTTTAAAACAGAAAACGAATCGTGGATTATTACCAAAACGTATAGTTTTCATAGGGACAGCTATCAGATTGATTTAATGCTTGCATTGGCATCTAAGACAAACGAGGTACAACCGGTTAAGCCGCGTATTTTCTTTGCAGCGCCGTTTGTTAATGAAATTGCTGATGATGCAGCCACTATTGTCAATTGGAATGAACAAAAACAATCATTGGAAACAAGCGATGCGGCAGCTACTCAAGGCCTTGCTTGGTTCTGGACAAATTCAAAGCCGCTCTTTGGGGCACAAGATCGCTACTTTGTTAATGCGTTGATTAATGATCCTGCAAAATTTGTACAACGTGCATACGTTAAACAGTTTGATCCTAAAAATATATATCCGGTGCTTGAAGGTCCGGAGATTTTATCCGGTAAAGCAGAGTGGCAATTGTCATTTTATATGGGGCCTAAATTGACCGATCATTTAAATTATGTAGATGATCGTCTTGAAGATGTTCTATCATTCGGTTGGCTTTCATGGTTGTGTAAGCTATTGCTCAAATTGCTCGCCTATATTTATGGTTTTATTGGTAACTATGGTTGGGCCATTATCATAATGACCATTTTACTGAAACTTCCCTTTACGCCGCTTTCCATTTATTCGCGCAAACAAATGGAAATTTATCAGCATTACCTTCCATCAATTAATAAAATTCGTACCAAGTATCGTCAAGACATGCAAATGCAACATGCTGAACTTATGAAGTTTTATAAGGATCATAATATATCGCCGTCAACGCACTTTGTTGGTTGCCTGCCGCTCTTAATTCAAATGCCGATCCTTTTTGCATTGTATCGTGTGTTGAATAATTATCTTGATCTCTATCAAGCACCATTTATTGGATGGATAACAGATTTGTCATCCAAGGATCCTTATTATGTAATACCAATTTTGATGGGTATTTCGATGTTGTGGCAGCAACAAATGACACCTGTATCCGATGGCAAACAAAAAGTTGTTATGATTTTCATGTCAATTTTTATGACAGTATTGTTTGCTAATTTTCCCGTTGGTTTGGTTTTGTATTGGTTTATGAACAATCTCTTGACCATCGGTGAGGACTACATCAGAAAGATTTTTTTTAAGTGATGTGTCATGTTTGCCCAACTTCCCGTATTTCAACAATTGATTCGACAGCTCCAACGTATTCCATATTTGGCTTCAAAAAATGTGTATAAGGTTGCTATTTATTTTCTAACCAGCGACCAAAAAGCAATTGAGCATTTGTGTGCAACTATTCTGGAGGCCAAAAAAGAGATTCGTCCCTGTGCTCGATGCTTTAATTGGACCGAGGGACAAGAGCTGTGTAGTATTTGCCTGTCGCAAAAACGTGATCATGGTGTTATTTGCGTGGTTGAGACATGGTACGATCTTTTTGCTCTTGAGAATGCCGGTGAATATCGTGGGGTCTATCATGTTCTGGGTGGTGCGTTATGTCCCCTCGAGGGTGTTGGGCCTGATCAATTGACGATTTCGGCATTTCTTAATCGTCTTGATGATAGTGTAAAAGAGATCATTTTTGCTACCAATCCGACACCGGAGGGCGAGGCTACAGCAAGTTATATATGGTCAAAAATGAATAAGAAATCTATTAACGTGTCAAAATTAGCAAGTGGAGTTCCAATCGGTTCATCGCTTGAATACATGGACCGTGTTACTATTGGCAAGGCATTATTAGGTAGAAGACCATTTTGATTGTATTCAGCCTCTATCATGTAATGTTTTTTTTAATCCCGTTCGTGGCAGGCGAAATTTTTTAACACCGAATGGTGTTGATAAAATTCGTGTTGAGCTACGAACACAAAAAAATTTAAGGATTTCGATGGTTCGATATATTTTGCTCGCTTTTAAAGCCCGCAAAACATTCGCCATGAATCGGTTTCTTGTAGGTATCTTGCTCTTAGACATACTTCAATGTTTAACGATATGTCCATTGTCTGCTGTTGTTAAAGATATAACACGATCTCTTAAGGTTCTACACATTAATAGTATTAGTCAAAAAGCAAACGACCAAAGTCAGTTGTTCTTTGATGGAGAAGTAGAGGTTTTTATTGATCGTCGGTTGCATGTATGGGCTGATCATGTTTTTGTTGATGAAAAGAAGCAGGTCCTGGTTGCCCGCAGCGATCCTGGGAGCGCTGTTATTATTGAAGATAACAACTTTTTTATTCTTGCTGATCGCTTCGCTTTTGATTTGCTCCATAAAGTTGGTTCTGCAAAAAATTTACGGTTACATGTTGATGAAGGTTATTTTGCCGCACACAAGGCAGAAAAATTAAATGATTCCGATTGGCAACTGGTGGATATGGTTTATACCGCTTGCGATGCAGAAAATCCTCATTGGCAGATTCAGGCTCATCATGCCATGGTGCGTGGTAACTATTTTGTCAAAGCATCCGGATTGGCTTTCCATATCGGTAAAGTACCGGTTTTATGGCTCCCACGGTTTATTTTTCCTATTCAAGGACATTCTAAATCTGGCTTTTTGATTCCCCGTTTTACCTTTGATTACGAATACGGTCTTGGTATCCGGCAGGATTATTACAAATATTTTTCACCGCATTGTGATGCAACCTTTGGTATTGATTGGTGTGATCGCAAAGGTGTTTTGTTTCCTGCTGAGTTTAGATGGGCTCAATCATCAGATAGCTTTATGTCATTTAAGGGTCTTTATGCAGTGTTGCGTGACCGCTTTTTGCAGAAGCAGAGAAAAATAGTGAAGGCAACTGAACGGCCTTATTGGATAACAGGAAAAGATTTCAGACAGTGGCCGCATATTTTTGGAGCCACCGATGTTCGTTCGTTGTTACGTCTTGATGTCGGTATGGATAAGCGTGTTGGATATCATTTTTTTAGTTCAACGAATGATGTTGATGATACTTTTTATAATACCTTGAATATGCGCTTCTTTTGGCCAAAAAATCTTGTATCCTTATGGGCCGATTATACTAAGACAAGCAGAAAGTGTTATACACAGCCTACCCAGGAGCAAAAGACTTTTATCAATGAGCGATGTTGCAATTATTGTCGGACGCTTAACGCTGTTAAAGAGACGGAAGATCGTGTTGTTATAACACAATTGCCTCATACTGAATGGAATACTGCTTATAAAAATTTGGCTAACATTCTTTTTTGTCGACATGATTTTTTTATTGATCAGGCATTGTATCGGCAACAAGAAATACAACGACTCTATATAAACTCCTGTATGATCAAACAGTGGTCATCGGTGCCATTGTCAAAAGCCGATGTGATGCGTATGACATATCGGGGGCGAGCGGGTATTAGCCGTTCTATTTTTCACAATGCTTTGTCAGCCTATATAGAACCGACATTTCAAGTTGCAAGTACACTTGCTCAACCGCACATATTAGCATCAAAAAATGTTTTAGAGGAACGGCTGTTTGCTCAGGGGGCCTATCGTTTGTTTGCTGAATATGGTGCTGAATGGGCACTGCCAGAGGGAACAGTTCAATCAAACAATGGCCGTTTCTGTTATACAATTCAACCGCTTTTCGGCTGGGAGTTTTTACCCAAATTTTATCAGAATAATTGGTATTATTTTGATAAATGGGATCGAGCTTATCCAAAAAATGAATTGGCATGTACTATCAGAAATTCATGGGATATCGGCAAGCTTCGTCTAGATTTAGACCTTAAGCAAGGATATGATTTTTATACCCGTTCAGATATTTTCCCCTTGCGTCGAGGAGTGAATCAAAAACATTTACTGCCTTTCCGGTATGATTTTTCCTGTTCACATGACAATATTATGTTTGGTCTTAACCAGGAATTTGAGATCGGTCGTAAAGCGTTGTTGCAATCAGAAGTTTACACATCATTAAATGTAAAAAATGTAACTTTTGGGATTGGTTATTTATACCAATGTCGAGGGCTTATGAAGCAACGTGAATTGCTTTCTAATGTTCCACACTTTATTACCGTAAATCTTGCAGTCCCCCTGGGTGAGCATGCCACACTTTCATATGGTGGTCAGTTCTATGCATCACAACGATCATCGTGGTTTCTTTTTGATGGCATAGCACCGCTTATTCATTGTGTACGGTTAGATTATGATGGCCATTGTTGGGGTGCTTACATTGGTTTTGAAGAAAAGAAATATAAAGAATATGGTATTGGCAGAAATGAATGCGCTGTTGCATGTGCATTTCGGCTTGACTCGTTGGGGTCATTTGCCAAAAAATTTAGGAAATTTCCTCAAATTATCTTTGGACAGTAACGAAGTTTTTAGAAAGGGAGAGTATGGTTTTTACATCACCAACAAATTTCACGTTATTTAAACAACGTCGTAAAAGATTGATAGAAGAAATTAAAGCACATTATCAAGGATCCAAAGGTATAGTGCTTCTTGGCGCCGGTTTTGAATCAGATCGTTATGCATTTCGGCAGGAAAGTTCATTCTATTATTTGACCGGCATTCTAGAGCCTGCAGTTATGTTATGTGTATATCTTGATGGGCCGGAAATATTATATGTCCCGCAATTCGCAACTCCTCGTTCTTTGTGGACGCATGTAACGGTAGAAGGACCGGGTGACCAATCCAAGGCCGGTGTTGATGAAGTTCGCTATCTTGGTAAAAAGATTCCAGGATATTCTTGTCGGTCAACTTTTATGCGTGATACATATCAAACAATTATGGATGATATTCAAGCATATGTGGTTGGCAATCAAGCAAAAGTGTATACATTGCTTGATATTACACGAGAGGGATATCAGCCTCATATCAACATTTATGATAATTTTATGTCATTGATTCCTGAGCTATGTACATCAACTATTGATGTATCTCCTCTTGTCCATGAAATGCGTCGTATTAAAGATGAGTATGAAATTGATATGATGTACAAGGCTATTCAGCTTACCAATATGGCGCATACCGCTGCAGCCTCTTTAATTGAACCGGGAATTTGTGAGTATGAACTGCAAGCAGCAGTAGAATCTGTATTTACGCAGGTAGCAGGAGCATGCCCGGCATTTCCGTCAATCGTTGCAACCGGGAAAAATGCGACAATATTGCACTATACACAGCGTGACGCACAACTTAAGGCGGATGATTTGGTTGTGATTGATATTGGTGCAGAATACGGTTTGTATGCTGCCGATTTGACCAGAACCTACCCGGTAAGTAAAAAATTTACGCCACGGCAGAGAGAAATTTATCAACTTGTTCTTGATACCCAAGCATATGTAGAATCAATAGCCAAACCGGGCATGTATCTTAAAAATAACACGTATCCAGAAAATTCACTGCATCATTTGGCTGTTAAATTTTTAGAATCTAAGGGAATGGCGCAGTATTTGTATCACGGCATTGGTCATTATGTAGGTCTTGATGTTCATGATGTTGGCGACTTATCATTGCCGATTGATGTTGGTGAAGTTTTCACTATTGAACCGGGGTTGTATATTCCACAAGAAAATATTGGCGTGCGTATTGAAGACAACTATGTTATGGCCGATGACGGTATTGTATGTTTAAGCTATGAGTTGCCTAAACAGCTCGCAGAGACCGAAAAATTGGTTGCAGCACGACTTTAGGCGTATGGACAGTCAGGCTATAAGAGAATCTTGTTAATGTTAGATAAAGTCGCATAGGGCTTGTAAGTCTTTAAACTCAAAAGCCACCCTCGATACAAGGGGGCTTTTGGTTCAATAAAATTTTGATTTTTATATGGTTATATTGTCATATTCTAAGGGAGATGGCTCTTGTTTATTTTTTATCGTCAGAGTCAGGTCCTTTACTACACAGTTTAATGTATCCAGTATTGAATAATTCTTCTAACGGTACAAAATTTTGGGTTTTAAGCGATATTCCTGTTTCATATAAGTATTTGACTAAAAAAGGTACCGTGTATTTTCTTTGAATAAGTTTTTTGCTCTCTAAACGCTGAGTATGGGGGGTATAATCTATTGATTGATGTGTTTTAGAATCAACAGTTTTGAGCGGTAAGGCCTGAGCGATACGATTAAGACATTGGTGCTCTTGCGGAGTAAGTTTATTAAGTTGGGTACGTTGAGCGGTAGTAGCTTTTATTATAGGTTTTGTAGCGTGGGTAGTGGTTCTTTGGGCTTGTAAGGTTGTTGTTTTTACAGCGTTGAGACCTTTAAGTAACTGCTGGATTTCAACCGGTGCTGCATAGCTTCCATTTTTTTTAACAAGACCCTTTTTATATAGCGCCTTGCAATGTAATTTGACACTTGTTGGGTTCTGGCGATGAACAAGAAGGCCAAGGCTTACTCTTTCTAGATCGTTAAGGTCCGTGAGCTTTTGGTATGTTGCTTTTATGAGATTTTCATCAACATGTAGATACGTAACGGCTTTGAGCGCACGGTCGGTAAATTGCCAACGCGGTTTTTCTTTATTGCTTTCACTTGACTCTATTAATTGATTTTTTTTCCCATCGCTTTCAGATTGAATAAGCTGTCGTGATTTGAGCATATCAAGCGTTGCGGGCATATCAGCTGCTTTACTGATCTGTTGATTTTTTGTGTCGACCGTTGAAGACGAAGAAGATGTAGGTGCTGTTCTTGGTGAGCCTAGTTGTTGTGGTTTGGGCTCTATATCTTTGGCATCCGGAATTATCGAAAGCATCATATATTTGGTTACAGGAAACAAATTAAATTTTTCGTCGCAAAGATTCTTTTCCAGACAATACTGTTTAAGTGCTGATGGAATACTCGGTAAAAAATCATAAGGGTTTTGTAATTTGGCGACCCTATTTTCCATGTTGATCCAAATGCGAAGTTGTTTTGCAAGTTGATGGTTTTGTGGTGTAAATAGTGCGGCTATTGCTGCATGAATTCTTTCAAGCTCGCCTTTTTTAAGGCTTACAAAACAATCGAATTTTGCAAAGTACCAATTTTCATATTGGTTTTTATTATCAGAAGATTGAAAACTTGATGATGATTGATTGCTTACTGCTTCATCAAGATCAGAAAGCTTTTGATCATTGGTTTTGGCGCTTGATGTTGATGTGTCTGATTCTTCTTTTTCGTCGGAGTTTGTTACTGAATCATCAGAAGAATTGTTATCTGAATTTGCACCAAGTGTGAAATCTTCTTCATCAATAGTACTAAGTAGTTTATCGCTTGTTGTTGATATGGAAGAATTAGCCAATGATTGTGCTGCTGTTGTAGGGGTTGAAACTACATTGCTAGATTCTTCTTTCTGTTGCAGTTGAGGTGCAAGGAGCTGATCTTTTTGCTCTAGGGGTGATGTTTCCGGTAATTTATCCATGGCAAAAACAGTAGCACCAGCAAGGAGGCTTACGCTAGTAAGAGATAAGAAGATATTTTTAATAAACATAATTATAACCTCACATTTCTAACTTTAATGGTTTTTAAACTTAATAATTACAGCTTAGCAATTATGTTTATTTTTGCAAAGATCACCTTAAAAACGCTTAAAAGCGTAAATTTATCATTTTTTTGCTCAATAATTTTTCCAAAATTGAAATTTTTGTTATTTTTAGAGCTTTTTAATTGTTAGTTAACGTGAGTTCGGAGTTGTCAAAAACAAGCAATAAGACTATCTGATCGCAGATTAGATTTGATCGATGGTTTTTTTTCACGAAATGAATAAGCAACAAGACCTGCAATTAGGTTTACAAAAAA
>LDIV01000001.1:86961-118122 GCA_001468855.1 candidate division TM6 bacterium UASB124
TTCAAACCCCGAACTCACGTTAATGTTGGCATATGCAATTGCCAACGTAAAGAAAGTTTTGACCGGTCTACCGCGTGTTGAACATGTCATAAATTATCTCAGGGACGTAAAACAACATTCAGCTGGCTTATTAAAGCCACCATCAAAGGACTACTTTGGTTATGTTGCGTAAGTCCTGTTGACAATTTTCGCAGTTTGAAAATATTTTTGACAAAAACGAAAGAAGCCTTTATTGCATTTCTTCAGTTAGATGCTTCCGTAGTGCTTTTTAGAAAGGGAATATTTTCGGATAGGCTCTTAGAATTAAATGGCTCGGTGATGGTGCACACGATCATGCACAACCATACGCTCAGCAATTTTTCTAAACAAAGGTAATGCAACCTCTGACGCCCACAATCCAGCCTTTGCCGGTTCTTTGATGAAGGTCACAATAACACGTCGATAATCACCTTTTTCTACAATACCACCAAAGGTGTAATTATGAGCTTTATTGCTATAGCGACCATCTTTAACACAACGCGCAGTGCCTGTTTTACCCATAAGCTGAAAACCTGACATCGGGTACCGTTCACATACACGGCTCAAGATCCGCTTCATCAAAGCAACGGTACTGTCTTTATAAATCTTTTTATGCACAGCTCCTGGCGCATCAGCAACTTTAATTAAACTTGGCTGCACATCATAGCCACCATTTGCAATAATGCAAAATGCCTTGGTTAGTTGCATTAACGTCGCCATAAGCTCATAACCAAATGACATAACAATCAAAGAAGGCTTACTCCACCGTTCAGGGGGGTTAACAAAACCACTACGTTCACCGGGAAACTGAATATTTGTCTTGGATCCAAAACCCATACGACGTAAATGTGTATACAACTTAGGACCAAGTCTTGTAGCAACTTTAGCAATACCAACGTTACTGGAATAACGAATCACATCATTAAATGGCAAAATATTATTGTGCTCAGCAAGAGCATTAAGCAAAGCTATTGTTGGGTTTTCAACCTTAACACCATTGACAAACCCAAAACGCCCTTCACAATCAATCGGTTCATCAAAACCAACAACCCCCTCCTCAAATGCCGCCATCGCACAGAAAGCCTTCATCACCGAACCAAGTTCATAACATTCACATACAACATTGTTTTTCATAAGTTCGAAAGCAGGAACGCTTTTATTATTTGGATCAAACGTTGGAAAATTAACCATGGCAATAACAGCACCATTATCAGGATCAATAACCACCGCAGAACCGGCTTTTGCCCCAAAGCCTTCAACAGCAAACTTCAATTCCTCAAAGGCCATTGTCTGCAAGCTACTATCAATAGTCAGCGACAACGACTTACCCTTCTGCCCCTGACGACGTACCATTTTTTCAAAATACAACATACCTGAGCGAGCATCCTTTTCCATCCTAATGCGCGCTGGCAAACCACCAAGATACTTACTAAACTCCAGTTCAAGACCGGCAGTACCACCATTATCAATATCGGTAAAGCCAATAAGCTGTGCTGCCGATTCATATGGATAAAAACGCTGGAACTCACCAATAAAATGAATATCTTGCAAGCCAAGCTGAACCAGCTGCGCATATTTTTTTGGTGTCAATTTACGGTCAAGCCATAAAAATTGTTTATCCGGATTCTGTTTAATACGCTCATACACATCAGGGTAATTGTTTCTGACAAAACGCAATGTTTTTTGCGGTTCAGTTAATTGCTGAGGAACTAAAAAAGCAGATGATACCTCACGATTAAATGCTAGCGGAATTTTTCCGGTTGCATCATAAATAAGTGCTCGTCGAGGATTGAGTGTCAACTCAAGTTCATACTGTTGTTTGGCAAGAATTTGGAAAAAATCTTTTTGCCGAATTTGAATCAGAAAAAGACGAATACCTATGATAACGAACAAGGATATAAAACATAGATAAACAATAAAAACACGTACTTTGTAATCACGAGCCAACATGACCAGCCCCTCCAGAAAATCCCATCACTACATCATAGACACCAAGATAATGCAGCAAATCATCACTTGATGTTGTACTCAAAAAATCAATTTCCGGCCTAACCTCAATGGTACATACTTGATGAATGGTAAGCGGAACCATACCCCATGTATCACGAGCCATCGCAAGAACCTTGCGAGGAGCCTGCACCTTTAAAAAGACAGCAAGTAATTCATTGCGATCTTTTTCTAGCTGACTTTTTTTCTTTTCGAGCCGCTGATATTCATAATTAAGTTTAATAATAAGGTTATGTTGATAAATTTTGAGAAAAACAAACCCAATAAGCATTACTATAATCACTTTTGGACGAAATAATTTATTTAAAATCATGATCTATCCTTACTAATCAAACCTTTCTTTTCTTAAGATAGCTATACAGGATCTTATTTTCTAGATATAATTATTTTTTATGTGTTTTATCTCATTAACCTTAAATAGATACGGAGGATTATCATGAATAAGATTTTTTCATGCTTTGTCGTTCTTGCAAGTCTCCCTTTTGTCGCTGGTTGCGGCAGCAATACCAATCAACAACAAACACCAGCTACTAATACCACAGCAGCATTACACGATACAATAACAAGAGCTGCTTCACAAGAAAGCCTACGTTCAGTACTTAATGCAGGCAAACCAGTCGTTATCAAATTCAGTGCACAATGGTGCGGACCATGCCGTAGAATGCAACCAATTTTTGAAGATTTATCAAAAGAATTTGCAGACAAGTATGCTTTTGTGGAAGTTGATATCGATGCTGCAGCAAGTTTGACTGATGAATATAACGTCAAAGGCGTACCAACAATTGTCATAATCAAGGATGGCAAAGAAGTCGGCCGTCAAGTCGGTGCTCAAAGCAAAGACGCTCTAAAAAACACTATTCAAAACGCTTTAGGCAAGTAAGTTAGGCTGCCATGCAGGTAAAACTTTTTAACACGCTTAGCAAAAACAAAGAAGTTTTACATATACAACCATCTAAGCACGTTAAAATCTATGTGTGCGGTATCACACCATATGATTACGCGCACATAGGGCATGGCCGCGTCTATGTCACCTTTGATACACTTGTACGCTTGTTAAGCTTTTTAGGCCATTGTACAACATACGTCAGAAACATTACCGACATTGATGACAAACTTCTCAATAAAGCAAGCCAACAAGGTGATATCAACAAATACAAAGATATTGCAACATTTTATTACACTCAGTTTGCGCAAGACTTACAACAACTTGGCTGTCTTAAGCCAAATTTCGAACCTCGCGTTACTGAATGTATCCCGGAAATTATTCAATTTATTCAAGATCTTATTGCTCATAAAAATGCTTACGTCATTGATCACGACGTCTACTTTGATATCACCAGCTTTGATGCTTATGGCAAATTATCTAAACGCACCCAAGAAGATCTCATGGCCGGAGCACGTATTGATGTCAATGAAAAGAAACGCAACCCCGGTGACTTTGCATTATGGAAAGGCAACAACGAGGGAATGTTTTGGCAATCACCATGGGGTTATGGAAGGCCCGGTTGGCATATTGAATGCTCAGTTATGGCCAAGAAACATTTGGGAATCACGCTTGATATTCATGGCGGCGGCATGGATCTGATTTTCCCCCATCATGAAAATGAAATAGCACAGTCTGAAGCATTACATAACAAACCATTTGCCCATATCTGGATGCACAATGCGTTTGTTAATATCAATAAAGAAAAAATGTCTAAGTCTCTGGGCAATATTATCTCACTACGCTCATTGCTCGAGAAAAGAGATCCTATGGTTCTACGATTCTTTTATTTACAACATCACTATCGTACACCTATCGATTTTTCTGAAGACGAACTTACGGCTGCACAAACAGCATACAAAAAACTGATTGCAGCATTATCCACAGGCACATCATCTGACAAAGAAACACTCTCTGCAATATTGGCTGATCAACGGACGCAGGCAATGCTTGAGGCTCTCTGTGACGACCTCAATACCCCTAAATTTTTTGGGCTCGTCTTCGAACATCTTACAACTTTCAAACAAGAACCGGCATTTGCTCAGCTTGTAGTATCACTCATGCATAACGTATTAGGCCTTAAACTTCAACCTCTTGCAGAAGAATCGGTCGCCATAACACTGGAAATAGAAGCTCTCATCCAAAAACGTGAACAAGCACGCGCTGAAAAAAATTGGAAACTTGCTGATCAGATTCGAGATGAATTGGCACAGCGTGGCTATCAAGCACGTGATAAAAAAATCTAATCTTGTATCGCAATTCAAAAAAATTATATCTTTACATGTACGATTACTAGAGTACATTGGTCTTCCTTTATTTATGTAACCACAAGGAAATTAATAATGAAAACCAATAGAATATATTTTATAATTCTGACGTTTTGCTTTTTCTCTCATTCATTAAACGCCGTTACATCGTCACTCTTTTCCCCAGAAGATAAACCAACAAAAACACTCATTGAGCTGCTTAAAAACGCCAAAACCTCAATCCATGCAGCTGTTTACTTTTTCACTGACAAAACAATCGCCGATACCATTATTAATATTCGTAAAACAAAAAACATCGACGTCAAAATTATTCTTGATCCTGCAAGTGCTTATGGCAAATATGGCAAAGGAAATTACTTGGCTCAAAACAAAATAGATGTTTTTGTTTTTAATCCAACAACTAAAGAGCCGGGAGAAGATAAAAATTTTAGCGATAAACCGATTATGCATAATAAGTTTGTCGTCATTGATGGTGTTTTAGTTTGGACCGGATCTTTTAACTGGACAGCCTCAGCCAACAATCGTAATTGTGAAAACATCATTTACACCGACAACAGAGAAATATGTAAACGATATGAAGGATATTTTTCGCACTTGCTTAATCGTTGTTCAAAACATGATCCAATGATCATCGACACAGAGACAGTCAAAAAAGCATCACTACGCAGTGATGTTCTTGATGCTCTTCATAACACCAAAGATGATGCTACATTAGCTGAAAAACTTGCTGCTCTGCTACAAAAACATGCATTAGTTGGCTTTCAATCTTAATAGTCTCATTTACAAGCACCTATTGTTTGGGGGAAGAAAATGAAAACACATTATCTATATCAACTTTTTACCACTTATTTATTACTATTTGCTGCTACATTTGCCACAGACAAAGCTCCAGAAACACTTGGCTTAGAAGTCTGCATTCAACCAACAACAACATCATCATCAAAACCTCTAACACGTGAACGACTTTTAGAAGACTGGAACATGTGGGAATGTAACAAACGAGACTGTCCGCTTTCTCGAAGAGAAAGCACGTCCTCGTTAACCATACCCCACCTCAAAAAGTCCCGAGAGCTTTTTGAAAGTTTTATTATTGAACGTATCGTACATGACAACAACCCCGATACCCCCTTGGTCTACACAAGTGTTGGGAGTGGATGGCTCTTGCAAGATTATGTCATTATTGAAAAGCTCAAACAATATGGATTTAAAACATTTATACTCAACTTTATCGATCCACTTTATCAAGCAATCAAAGAAGGACTATCTAAAAATCAATCAATCCCAAAACTCATATATCAAATTGACAACAGCCATCCTTATGCACAAAAACTCTCATACTTACGACCATTTATTGCTTTTAAACATTTATGTGGGCAGGAAAGTAGAGTCTTCTTCTTTGATACCACTACGGCTTACCGATCTGCATGTCAAAAGCACCAAGAGCTCAAAGCCCACGTTTTAATGAGTACAGATACGGTCTTGTGCGATGCCAACGACACACTTCTTGATTCATTTTTAAGCCTCTTTACCAGTGCAACACGAGGAAACAGTTCTTTTTATATTTTGACTTATCTACACGGCAAACATGCATCATTATTCACGGGAAACAAAAAATACAATACACCCTTAAACGTCCAACACTATTACCTTTGTCCCTCTCTACCGGAACTCAGACAGCAGTTTGGCAATGATCATACAAAGATGAAAGCTTTCGATTGTGCTTGTATACAACAGAATAAAATAACCTTTAAATTCAAAGAATCCATTACTTTTAACGATTTTCTTTCCTATAGCGTAAAAAAATCATTCTATTGGTAATTTTTGCTAGTTGTATTCGACAAAAACACCGTCTCCTACTACACTAAATGCTCGTCGTGTATACAAATGTACAAATGTCAGTATTTGATCTGCATAAGGAACAGTTATGACCAAGCAAATTATTCCTGCCTTTTCTCTGGCCAGACAAGTTAAGAACATGCGCCCACAATTTATGGCTGCCCTTGAAAAAGTATTAGATAGTCAACAATTCATTGGTGGAACATTTATAGAAGCCTTTGAAAAAGCACTTGCCAATTATCTTGGTGCACAACATGTTATCTCATGCAATTCAGGTACCGATGCACTCTATATGGCACTACAAGCATTTAATATGCCCGCTAACGCCATCGTATTAACAACCCCCTTTTCATTTATGGCTTCAAGCAGTGAGATTGTCGCAAGCAATGCGCACCCGGTCTTTATTGATATTGAACCGGACACATTAAATATTAATCCAACACTTGTCGCAGCATGGTTAGATACAGAAGCTATCATGCGTGAAGGCAAAGCTGTACACAAAGCAACCGGTTTTCCTATTGTTGGTATTCTGCCTGTTGATATCTTTGGTCAATGCGCTGATTTTACAACGCTTAATACGATCGCAAAAAAATGGAACCTTTGGACCGTTGAAGACTGTGCCCAAGCCATTGGCGCCTCACTTAACGGCAAAAAGGCATGCACCTTGGGAACAATCGGAACACTTTCATTCTACCCAACCAAAAATCTTGGTGCATTTGGTGACGCAGGAGCATGCGTAACTAATGATCCCGTACTAGCAGATAAACTTCTTGAAATCAGAAACCATGGTAGAAAAAGAAATTATGAATACACCAGCTTGGGTATCAACAGCCGCCTTGATGCATTTCAAGCCGTTATCCTAAGCGAAAAGCTCAACCACATTGATGCATGGAATGAACGCCGACGCGCTATTGCCAACCGTTATCATCAAGGGTTGAAACATCTTTCCTTTATTCAGCTTCCTTATGAAAAAGTCGGCAGACACGTTTATCATCAATATTCGATTATTGTTCGTGACCAACGAGAAGCACTTGAAAAGCATCTTGCTGAGCGTGGTGTTCAGACACGTATTTTTTATCCACAGTCTCTCCCATCATTCGACTTCTTACGTACGCATCCAGCATTAAACACTGCATGTCCTGTATCGGATATAACAACACGCAATGTCATGTCATTGCCAATGTGGCCTGAAATGACGGACCAAGAAGTTGATTATGTGATTGAATGTATTCAACAATTTGTCGCTGTTGCACCAACACAAAGCATCAAAAGCACACAAGCAACGTTATAAAAAGCAATACTGTGCGAACCCGATTTGGGTTCGCACCACGCAACCTTCTGATGGGAGATATTAATGATCAAAAAACCGTCGTATATAGGTCGTCTCATTTCCATCGAAGGCATCGATGGTTCTGGTAAAACAACACTTGCCAAGTGTATTGTTCAGGAATTATCAAAGCAAGGTTTAAAGACCTTTTTTACCCAAGAACCCGGTGGAACCGATTTAGGCGCCACATTACGCCACATTTTGCATACACAAAAAGCACAGGTATGCGATACGGCTGAGTTTTTATTATTTGCAGCAGACCGCGCACAACATTTTCATCAAATCATTGTACCGGCACTCCAAGAAGGTACTATCGTTCTAGCTGACAGACTTGCAGACTCATCACTAGCCTATCAAGGATATGGTCGCGGATTAGATCAAACAATGATTAAAACAATAAATCAGTGGGCTATGCAAAACATAACACCAGATGCTACACTTTTTTTGCGTATTGATCCGGATCAAGCACTTGCTCGAGTTCTTGGGCGCAACGAGGAACTCACCTCTTTTGAACAAGAAAAACGTAATTTTTGGCAGCGAGTTGCTGACGGTTATGAAAAAATATTTGCAGAACGAACCAATGTAATAACTTTAGATGCAATGCAGCCACAAGAAGCATTGTGTAAACAAGCAGTGCAAGCGTTATTAACATTTATTGCTCATAAATAATTAACTACGTATGGAAACAAATAAAACATCGCAAACAATACCCGCTCAGCTCATTGTTGGCAACCAAGATTTGCTTGCAAGTCATGTCGAAACGATGTTGCAAAAAACTTTCTGCCCAACTCTTACAACAAATCCAGAACAATCAGGATGTTTTTGCACTGAATGTAGAAAAATAAAAAATCGCCAACACCCATTCATAGTCTGGATCTATCCGGAAAAAGACTACACAGTCGATGACATTGAGATCATTTTTGATCGTGTACGCTTTGCGCTTGACCAAGATCAGAAGTTCTTCTTTATTCTTGATAAAGTCCAAACACTAACAGCATCAACAGCAAACCGTCTGCTCAAAGTATTAGAAGAGCCACCAACCGGTTATCATTTTATCCTTCTGACAACAAATACCGAGGCTATTTTACCAACCATCATTTCACGATGCGTTGTCGTTGAACTCGAGCAGCAAGCACTCGATTTACCTATAGATCAACACCCATTATGTATCTATTTATTCAACCAGGAAAAACGTAAGGATCCTTTGGGTTTTGAAACAGAACTTCGCAAGCTTAGCCTTAATGACACACAAAGCAAAGATCTTTTGGTACTCATGATCGCTCACATCAGCGCTAAACTAAAAACAGCATACACTCAGAATCAGTCATCTGAGCACCTCGCACCGCTACTAACATATCTAACCGATGCTCTACGTATGCCACCTCAATCGGGAAGTTCAGACATTTTTTGGAAGAATCTTTTTCTCAACTTACCACGTCCATGAAAAAACACCTCAAAAAAGCATTCTCATGGGTTGGTAACTACCTCCTCCATTTCACACAAACACAGCTTGCTATAACGCTCGTAGCTATTCCAATTTTAATCGGTTGGGGACTTGGCTATTCATGGATGTCATGTATTGGCAATTTAATCTTCACGCCCGTACTTGTTCTTTTCCTCTTACTCAGCTCACTACTGTTTTTCACGCAACTTCTTGGCATTCCTAATAATTTGATTGCTACATTCCTTAATTATGTAACGCATACATGGCACCGAGTACTTGAGCTAGGGTCACCATCATGGCTTATTGAATGTACTAAACCACCGACGCTTATTCTTATCAGTATTCCTATTATCGCTTTTATCATTTTGCATAGACCATTTTTTAATACACATATAAAGCGATGTCTTGTGCTCATCAGTCTGCTTATTCTTACATTTGGAATCTGCAAATTTTATCAACATCGTAATACCAACACATCACTTACTTACCAGCTTAATGAAAAACTGTATGTTATTCGGTTAGCCAATACCAATGCAATCATACTTATCGATCAGGGCTATTTTTCACAAAAAAAATCAATCGAAAAAGTGATCAACTATGAAGTCAAACCATGGATTGTCAAACATTTGGGATCTGTAAGTATACGAGAACTACGTATACTCAAACCATCAATGGGAAGCTTCAAGGCCGCACAATACATGTGTACATTGTTGCATGTTGATGCAGTATGGCTACCATTCTTCAAAAAAACTTTAAGCAAGACCGCATGGCATGCATTCTTTGATTTGAAACGCTGCGTAGAAGAAAAGAAAATACGTTTTGTACGTTACTCAACTGTCACGGCTTTAGCCAAATTACGCGGTTTGTCGATTGGATGACCAAGCTCTCTGGTAATGTAATAGACCAATGTCTGCATAACACCGGTCATGGCCAATGGTGCTAACAGTGGTGCAACGCGTGGAATAACGAAGGCGCAATCAGCCATATCAATTAATTCTTTTTGCCCTTCAAAAGCAAAAACTATAAGATGTCCCTTGCGCGCCCTAACTTCTTGAGCATTGGCAATCATCTTTGTATAAATCAGATCATCAAGTACAGAAAATAACACGACGGGAGTTTTGCCATCCACAAGAGCTATTGGCCCATGTTTAAGTTCTCCGGACGGATAACATTGAGCAAAAATATATGATATTTCTTTGAGTTTGAGTGCCGCTTCCATAGCAAATGGATAACTTATATGACGGCCAAGAAAGATAAATCGTTCATATGCTGCATAGCGCGGTGCCAATTCCTTGGTAATAGTGTGTTTATAATTTTCAATTGTTGTTTCTAAAATTTCAGCAGCAAAAATAAGTTGGTTAACCGCCTCATGCATTTGAACCTCAGTTATTTGTCCGCGTTCAAGCGCAACACGATGAGCCAACCAATACAATGTTGCCATTTGTGTTGAGAACGCTTTGGTAGAAGCAACTGATATTTCCGGGCCTGCATGCATCAGCAATGAACCTTGTGCTTCACGTGTCATCGAACTTGCCGCAACATTAGATAATGCAACAGTATGTTGACCATGTGAATTTATAAGACGTAATGCTTCTAATGTATCTGCTGTCTCCCCAGACTGAGAAACCATAATATATAAACTCTTAGGCTCCTCAAAAAACTGCATATAACGATATTCTGAAGCTAAATAGACACGAGTAGGAATGTTGCATAATGTTTCAAAAAAGAACTGTGCTATACGTGACGCATGCCACGATGTACCTGCCGCAATTAAATTGATATAGCGTAACGATTGTAGTTGCCGTTTTGTCACCTTCAGCTGCTTTAAAATATTTTTATTGTCCTCCAATGACTTAGCAGTACGCATAATCGCACGTTTTTGTTCATAAATTTCCTTAAGCATATAGTGCTCAAAACCCTCTTTGCCAACGTCAGAAAATGTCTGATCAATATGTTGAATATACATTGGCAATGGCTTACCATCAAATGAGTACAGTTCTACCGCATCCTTACGCAAGAAGGCGATACTATCATCTGGCATAAAAACAACATCTGATGTTTTGTCTGAAAAGGCCATAACATCTGAGGCTGCAAACGTCTCGTGCTTTCCAATACCAAGAACCATTGGTGATTTATGGCGAACCACAACAAGCGTTTCAGGATTTTCTTCAAATAAAAAAACCAATGCATAGGCACCTTCAAGGTGTGATACCATATGAAATATCGATGTTTTGAGATCTTTATGCTGTTTGACTAAATCACTCAAAAGATGGGCAACTATTTCTGTATCGGTCGTTGAAGTAAATCGATGCCCCTTCGAACGCAATTCATCACGTAACTGGGCAAAACCTTCAATAATACCATTATGAACAACAGCAATATTACGTTTACAATTCAAGTGGGGGTGGGTATTACTCAAATCAACAACACCATGCGTAGCCCATCGTGTATGACCAATACCAACCAGGCCATCAATTGTCATATTTTCAGCAAGCCGTCTAACAGGATTGTGACTCTCGCCAATTTCTTTATGAAAGCTCAGACAACCTTTATCAGTATCGATACAGGCGAAACCAGCTGAATCGTAACCTCTGTATTCAAGCCGAGCCAACCCATCAAGAACAACCTGGCGACACGACCTGTTTCCGATGTATCCGACGATTCCACACATGGTTTTATTCCTACATTAATGAATTTGATGTGAGTTTATAATACGATTGCCCGTCAAAAGGACAAGTTACTGTTGCTTTACAGTAGTATTTCGCTTTTTCTAAAAGCGTGCAAGTATTTGCTTAAAAGATGCGTCTTTAAAGACACAATCATACGTTCCCTGGCACAAAGGAAGATTCAATTTGTCACGAATTAATAGTTCCTGGAGCGCCTCAAGTGTATTAACTCCCTCGGGTAAAATTGGAAAATGCTTAGCAATTTCATCACGAGAATATCCCTTGCCAACCATGAAACCAAAACGAAAATTTTTACTCTGATCGCTTGAGCATGATAATACAATATCCCCAAGGCCAGAAAGACCATATGCCGTTTCCCGCTTCCCTCCCAAATGCTGTGTCAGCATTACCGTTTCGGCCAATCCCTGTGTTATCAAAAAGGCACGTGTATTGACATACATATAACCTGCGCCATGAGCAATTCCTACAGTGATGGCAAGAACATTTTTAATTGCACCTCCAATCTCAACACCAATTGGGTCATTACTTATATTTGCCTTGAGATAATCATTAGCAAGAAGCTGTGCACATTGTCGAGCCAACTCCACATTGTTTGAAGCAACATCGGTTGCTGTAAAAGCACGTTTTACCAATTCTGAGGCAAAATTGGGACCGCCAACAGCCACATAAGAAATAGACTTTCCGGCCACGACCTCTGCTATGCGCGATGGTAATAATAACGATTGCTGTTCAATGCCTTTACTAAAAAAGACCCACTTCTTGGTAGTAAATACAGAAGGATCTGTTTGTTTAACCTTTATGAATAATTCACGCAGATATTTAACAGGAATAGCCTCAAAAACCCAATCCGCATCAACAAGAGCTTGGTGTAAGTCTTCTGTTGCTGTAATGCGCTCAGACAATAACACATCCGGCAAATATTTCTTATTCATATGTAATGTAGCAATATCACGAGCAACATCTTGCTCGTAACACCACAAAGAAACCTTGATACCATTATCTGCAAGAACAGTTGATATCGCAGTCCCCCACGCTCCGGCTCCTAAAACAGCAACTCGTTTTATCATAATTACTTTCCAAAATTACGCTGAATTGTTTTAAAGCGATCTAGGCATTGTTCCAATTTTTCTTCAGTGATTTCAGGCCAATAACAATCCAAACAAGAAAACTCGCTATATGCAGATTGATAAAGTAAAAAGTTACTCAGGCGCGATAGCCCACCGGTTCGAATAATCAAATCAGGATCCGGTATGCCCGCCGTCCATAATGCATTATGAACAGTATCGTCATTAATTTCATCAACAGATAAAAGACCGTCCTTAACTTTCTGTGCAATTACTTTAACAGCATGAGTAATTTCTGTTGTTGCCCCATAACAAAACAATAAGTTAAGGTTTAGTGTTTGCAAATGCGCGGTTTGATGTTCAACCTCATGGACAACAGGGCAAAGACTTTGTGGAAACAGTGTACGATCTCCGATAAAACGTACACGTATACCATTTTTAATTAAATCAGGAAGCTCTTTTGACATACCTTCTGCAAGAAGATTAAACAAATAAATTTTCTCCTGATCACTACGTTTAAAGTTCTCTAACGAAAATGTATAAAAGGATAAATACTTTATTCCATTTTTAATACAAACCTGTATTGCCGAACGTACATGTTCCATGCCTTTTTTGTGGCCAAAGAAACTTTCTAATTTATTCTGAAGCGCCCAGCGTCGATTACCATCCGGAATTATGGCAAGGTGTTGCATAGTGTGTCTCTCCTTAGCACCACAACCTTATTATTTAATAATCATTTTCAATAATGAGATACAGCGTATCTAAATTTGCATAACTTGCAAACAGGAAAGAGCATATTTATCTCATTAAACAAAGACTTTTTATTGGTTAAGAATGTTACATTTTTATCATTTTTTATGAATGTGAAACCAAGAAAAATCAAAAATTCAACTTTTTCAACACAATATTTATTACTATTTGACATATGCGCCTGGTTTGATATGTTGGATTTTGTAGCTTTTATATCTTTTTAATGCATACTTATCTGTTGCATTGAAAGGCATAGAGCGCAGAGGAAAGTAGGTCATAATTTAATTCACATTTTTATAAAGGACAAAACAACTACATGGATTTAATCAAAAAAAATATACACGCTATCATTTTTGATATGGATGGGACTATCATCAACACTGAAACAGCATGGAGAAATGCAACAATTGATACCATCAAAAAATTTAGCACAATTTCTGAATTTAACGAGGAGCATATAAAGTTCCTCCACACACTAGCCGGAGCAGGAATTTACAATGCCGTCAGCGCCATAAAAGAACAATTTAAGATCACAAATTCTGTCGAAGAAATCGTAGAATTCAAGCTTAAAACAGCTAACTTTTATCTTTCCCAAAACATTACCTTCATTGAAGGGTTTGAAGTTTTCCATCAAAAGCTCCAAGCCATCGCCATGCCTACGGGCGTAGCAACTAATGCTTCACGAGAAAATCTTTTAGATCTTGCTCAACGACTACAGTTTGGGAAATTTTTTGGCAATCATCTGTATTGCAGCATGGATGCAGGCAATAAGCCCAAACCTGATCCTGCGGTATTTTTACATACAGCAGAAAAGCTCGGTGCTCATCCGGAAAACTGTATCGTTTTTGAAGACTCACTCGCCGGTTTTAATGCCGCAAAAGCAGCTGGCATGAAATGCGTAGCTATCAAAAATGACGTCAATAAAAACTATATTAATCAAGCTCATTCAGCCATTGAAACCTATCATGAAGCTGAAGATATTCTTAAGAAAATTTCCAAACCATAGCAAACCTCGACAAGCAGCCTAAAGTCATTCATACTTCACCTTACTTAATAACGTTTTTGTATGGTGCATAAAAAAAGCACTCAAGGGACATGTATGGATACACAATGGTTTAAACAATGCTGTTCAAATAAAAATTTGGTAGAGCAGCTCAAGAACATAAAACTCGTCATCAGCGATGTTGATGGCGCACTGACAGATGCCAAGGTCTATGTAGCGCCTGAGGGCGAACGCGGCCGTATGTTTTCTGTTCAGGACGGGTACATTGTCAAATATGTCATGAAGGCCGGCATTAAAATTGCTCTCCTTAGCGGCAAAAGCAATCAATCAACCGTTAAGCGTGGTACCGACCTTGGTATCCCTCAGGATCTTTGTTTGGTTGGCTTTAACAGCAGCAAACTCGATATTGTCAAAGAGCTCCAACAAAAACTTATGATAACACCGAAGCATACCTTATGCTGGGGGGACGATATTCTTGACGCAAATATTAAACGTAACAATCTTGTAAGCCTGTATGCATGCCCTACTAATGCCCCCTTTTATATCAAGCCATGCGCTGATATCGTTGTACCACGAAGTGGCGGCGATCATGCCTTCCGGCTTCTTATGGATCTGCTCTTATACGTCCAAGGTAAACATTTTGCCCAAGAACTGATTGCGCAATCCTTATAATCAAGCATTCAGTTTGACCTTTTGCACGTTCTTAGGCATTCTTTCACAAGGTATATGTTGAAAAAACATTAACATTTTAGGAATAGCCATGAAGTTATCACTTGCGTGGATTTTTGATCATATTGATGCCAATTGGAAAGAACAAAACATAGACAACTTGGTTGCTCTTTTTAATAAAAGAACCGCTGAGATTGAAGATTTTTACCGACTCAGCTACGATCTCAATAACTTTTTTATTGGCATTCAGACAAAGAACACCGCAACAAGCATAACCATAACTATCCCTGAGCTTAGCCACGATATTGAACTTCCTCTACGTTCTACAACCATTGACATGATTCCTACAACAACAACCGTACTTTATTTTATGGTGAAAAAAGAAGGTAATTCGTTCAAATGGGCAACACTGACTGACTTTGGTGTTGAAAAAGAAGGTCTTATTCCTGCGCTTGATGTCCCATCAGAAGCATTGACAGGTGGATGGAGAACAATCTTTGAAGCAGAGGACGTAATTCTTGAAGTTGATAATAAATCCATTACCCACCGACCAGATATGTGGGGACATCGCGGATTTGCCCGAGAAATTGCAGCATTCTTACATCTGCAACTTCATCCCAAACAACGTTTTTTAAAAGAATTACCTGTTCAAACATTTACCAATGAATCTCAAACAACCGCATCAACACCATTTAACATCAAAAACCAAGCGCAACAGGCATGCTCCCGTTTTGCCGGATTTTATATCTCATCTCTAGAAAATAAACCTACTCCATTATGGCTTGCAAGCAGACTCCTAAAAGTTGGCAGTCGTCCTATTAACGCACTGGTCGATTTAGCTAATTATGTCATGTTGGATTGGGCACAACCATTACACGCTTATGACGCTGATAAAATTTCTGAACAAACAATAATCATTCGCATGGCTCATGACCAAGAAAAGTTGACGCTTCTTGATTCTACAGAATGTTCATTAACAAAAAATGATCTTGTTATTGCCGATACAAAAAAAGCATTATGCCTGGCAGGTGTTATGGGAGGACTCAACAGCTCTCTGGCCGCTCCAACAAAATCATTGTTCCTTGAGGGCGCAACCTTTGATGCCGGCCATATCAGACGATCTGCTCAACGGTACAAAATGAGAACAGATGCCTCTGCCCGTTTTGAAAAAACCCTTGACCCAAATCAAGTCATTGATGCAATCAAACGTTTTATTAAGCTCATCGATGATAACAATCTGCGTACCCACTATGCACAAGAAATAATCTCGGTGGGTACCGATGCAGCAACGCAAGTAATTGAGGTTTCTCATGAATTTTTGGAAAGAAGAGCCGGATGCTCATTCACCGAGGATGATATCATCCAATTATTATCTCGGCTTGAATTTAAAGTTCTTAAAAGTTTTAACGTTGACCAAAAGGTTATTTATCTCATTACAATACCATCATTTAGAGCCAGCAAAGATATTAAAATAAAAGAAGACATCGTCGAAGAGGTAGTTCGTTGTTTTGGCTTTGAAAACATTACACCACAATTTCCAACAATCACACGAACTCCATTTGATTTAAGTAAAGTCAAACGGCTGAGCACTATTAAACATTTTTGCGCATCAGCAGCAAGCATGACTGAACAACAAAATTATTCCATGGATGATGAGCAATTCATCAAAAAACTTGGTATTAATCCTGAAAGAGCCATCACCATTGTTAATCCTGTTTCTGAAAACTATATGCACATGATTTCATCTCTTGTTCCCGGGTTGCTTAAGAACATCACCGACAACCATATCTACCAAGATGCATTGTCATTTTTTGAATGCGCTCGCATCTGGAAAAAACAAAAGAATGAACCGGTCGAGCAACAAGCAATTGCCGGCATTTTTTTCAAAAAACGTACGGCTGTCGATTTTTATCAATGCAAGCAACATCTCACAAATCTTTTTGCAACGCTTGGGTTTGATCGGCATGCAATCACGTGGCATAAGGCTGACAAACAACCAGCCGCATGGTATCGTCCCTACCAAACAGCGATACTTATGTATAAGCAACAACTAATCGGCGTAGCCGGCAAGGCAGATCCTATACTTCTCAATAAACTTGATATTGACGTACCATGTGATGCATTTATCTTCGAGCTCGACGGCAATTTCTTGCTTACTGAACAACATGCAACAAAAATGTACCAACCAATAAGCAAGTTCCAAGAAAATTATTTCGATGTAAGTCTGTTTGTTCCACGCAAACTTGAAACAGCACTACTAGAACAATGCATCCAAACGTCAAATCCTCTTATTAAATCAGTTGATTTAATCGATATTTTTGAAAGAGAAGCTGAACCTCAAGAAACAACCGACGTTCGAGCTCTTACATTTAGAGTGTGGCTCGGCCTTGCTGAAAAAACATTAGAAAAATCAGATATTGATATGGTCAGGCAACATGTTGTTGCCGTTCTTGAAAAACTTGGGGCAAGGGTACGCATGTGAAAACCAATCAATTTTTTGCCATAGTATTGGGCATCACTGTTTTTATACTTGATCGCATATCTAAAATAGTTGCTCTCAGCTTATTATCTGCTACTCCGCAACCACTCTTCTATGGATGCAATCTTGTCATAGTATGGAACCGTGGCGTCACGTGGAGCTTACTAACGGCACATAACGTACTCGGCTATTGGCTTTTAGTTTCATTTATTACATGTATCATTACCGCATTTGCCATCTATACCATCAAACAACTAAAACACGGATTTTCAATAGGCTGGGAAATGTTGGTTTTAGGCGGAGCTTTATCCAATTTAGTTGACCGCTTATGGTATAAAGCTGTTATTGATTTCATCGAACTTTATATTGGTCCTTATTCATGGCCAATATTTAATATTGCAGATGTATGTATTGTAATAGGTATTGGAGGTATTCTCTTACGTTCATGGAGACATAACGTATGAATGAAACAGTTAAAAAAATTTGTACAACAATTGTTTCAGGTGGCGTTCCTGCTCAATTCCCACTCGGCACATTAGCCGGTTCCCTTTTAGCAATCCCCTTGATAATGATGTTCCGCATGGCTAATCATTTTTTTCCACATCTTGATATTTGGTTAATCGGTATTTTTTTATTTATCGCATTTATTCCATTATTCATAGTACTTCATGCTGAACAGGAATATGTATCACCGCTTGTCATTGACAAAATCATGGGGCTCATGATCGTCTTTATTCAAATCCCCATCACATTAAAGCTTATTGCTGTTGGCTTTGGCGGTTTTCACATCATGTATATCTTGTTACCATTTCTTGCAAAACAACTGTTTAACATAGACCTCTACCGCATGGGAACTTTTGCCGGAATTATTCTTCATGCAAGTTTTACAGGGCTTGCTATCAATCTTATTATGCGCTTAGCACTTTGGATTGCACGGTAACCATTCATGAATATTGTCCAACACATTCTTCAATGCTTATACCCAACGTTATGCCGTGAATGCAACGTTGTCATTCCTCCCTCTGATATTTTTTGTGGACATTGCCTAGCCTCAATTCGTCCTATCCCATCAAAAATTTTCCCCGTCACTAAGGATCTTACACTCACGGTTTTTGCCGTTTCTCATTATGCAACCCCGGTTCGTCGCCTCATCATAAAAAAATTTCATGGCGATGTTTTGGCAAGCAGACAGTTGGCGCGCATGATGCTGGCATTTACTCCTCTGCGCAGCATGCCCATAGATTATTTTGTCCCCATTCCACTACACTGGACCCGCTATGCCTCACGAGGCTTCAATCAAGCACATGTAATTGCACAATCATTACGCAAGGAAATCAAGAAGCCTGTCCTCAGATTGATATACCGTTCCCGGCGAACCACATTTCAGTGGAAATTGTCAGCAGAACACCGGCAAACAAATGTAAAGCATGCTTTTGATATACATCCATGGTACAAAATCATGGGTGCACATAAAATACAAGGGAAAGACATTATTCTGATTGATGATTTGTGTACAACAGGAGCAACACTTGTTCAAGTTGCAAAAGTTATTGCCCGCTATAATCCGAAATCGCTAACGGCCATTGTTGGCTGCAGAGCCATATAAAAATTCACTATACACACCGTTATGCATATCTATTTTTTGTGCATTAATATCAATATTGCTTTTGTTCGCTGAAAATTTAAAGTCTTGATGAGTATAGGTTATTGTCTTATCAGTATTCACCAGTTGTGTTGAAAAATTATACGAAATATCGCTACCTTCAAATACAACCTCCTTAAAAAATCCCTTAACCGGGCCAGAACATACAATAAACTTCCCCTGACGATCAACAAGTGATTTATCCGCATATAAGCTTGCTACACTAACGCCATTACGTAGAATTCTGCACAAGACGTTATAGCATTCAACGACATCAGAGACATAATGAAACTTACTCTCTTTGGCAGTGACCACTAATTCATAGCCTTTTTTTTTGTCAGTTTCACGCAACGTAACATCTTTAATGGTAATAGCAGACATTGATGGCGTCAGACCAGTGTCAGTTGAGTTCATAGCATCAATATTTTTGGGCAAGGATTGAGGATATAAATCAGGCTGTTGTTGGTGATGCCGTTCAAAAAAACAACCCCAATAATACACAACAAGAAAGAAAAAAATTAATATAAATCCGCTTATTATCAATATCTTTTTTTGCATAATAGCCTAGGATAGCCTGTTTTTATAAGAGAGGCAAAAATTGATCATCCTTTCTATTTGACATATCATTTCAATTAGGTAGTTTTTAGAAAAGTATTTTTAGCAACCTCTTTAAAAAAGGAGTTTTTATGAAAAAAATAGTGGGATTAATTGGGCCCTTAAGTTTATTTGCTCTGACCTATCTTAATGCCATGAGCAATGCCCCTCTTGATGATACAGACTTAGGCCTATGCTGGCTTTTTGGAGATGATGAACAAGATCAAGCTACTGATAATGATGTCATTGTCCACAATAGTGACAACGAAGATAGTGCAGGATCATCAAGCCAATATCTTTCTGTAGACGGCGATAATGAATCATCAAACACTCAGTCCAGTGAAGCATCATCTAGTACATCATCGAACGAAGCTGCATCATCATCTTCTTCTGCCTCGGCATCCTCTGATGATGACGATACAACTATGCAACCAGCACCACAAACCGTCACACACCAAGAGGACATTATGAAAGAAGGATTTTGCAAACACTTATTCCGCAGACTTTTTGCTCCATGTATTGCAGGCTATGTCAAAGTAAACGATACAATTAAACACAAGCTTGCAGGCTGTAAAGAATTTACCTGTAAATGGGGTTGCGCTATCTTCTGTACCAAAACAGGACGAGCTCTTTTAATCTCATCAGCTCTTACTAGCTATTATATTGCAATAGAAACAGGAATGTGCAATGACCATGTCAATTTTGGATCTTCGGTAGATGTATTGTGCTCAACGCTTCTTGAAAAAGCACATGACATTTATGAAACAATCAAAAAAATACCGCAAGACAACAAGGACCTCTAAAAAAACGGTCCCTCATTGCGGAGGGGCATTCGCTTGTACCTAAATTTCAATTATCAATCCAACATACTCATACAAGAGTTTGATTTTGTATCTTTTTCTCAACGCCAATTTCTTTGGATGATTTTAACGAAGTTCGGGGTTTGAAAATAAGCTTATTGCTTGTTTTTGACAACTCCGAACTCACGTTTTTTTCTGCAATTCCAATATCTTATTGCGCAACTCAATCGCCCGCTCAAAATCTAAATTTTCAGCTGCAAGCTGCATATCCTGTTGCAATTGTTCAATGATAACAGCAAGCTCTCGTTGATCCTTAGCCTTAAGCTTCGCTAGTTTTTTATAACTATTGCTTGCCTGCATAATACGTTCTTGTAGCTTTGTAATACTCTTGGTCACTTCTCGTTTAACTGATGTTGGCGTAATGCCATGCTTCTTATTGTATTCCTGCTGCATACGTCGGCGTCGACCTGTCTCATCAATTGCATTGCGCATTGATTGCGTCATTTTGTCAGCATAAAAAAGTACTTTACTTTCTATATTACGCGCTGCACGACCAATAGTTTGAATAAGTGAACGAGTATCTCGTAAAAAGCCCTCAATATCAGCATCCATAATTGCAACAAGGGCAACCTCAGGCAGATCAAGCCCTTCGCGAAGCAGATTGATACCAACTAAACAATCAAATACCCCAAGACGAAGCTTATGCAACAACTCCGTTCGTTGCGGCGTTTTAATTTCACTATGCATGTAACAAACTTTTATTTTTTTATTTTCAAGATATTGAGCAAGATCTTCAGCAGCTTTCTTGGTCAAAACCGTTATTAATGTTCTAAAACCTTTTTCAGACGTTTGTTTAATCTGATTAATAAGATGGTCCAATTGGCCTTCACGCTTGACAACCTCGATGGCTGGATCTGGTATCCCTGTTGGGCGAACAATTTGTTCAACAATATTTGTGCTTGATTTTAATTCATATTCACCCGGAGTAGCAGAAACAAAGATGACATCGTTAAAATATTTCTCGATTTCTTCGAACTTAAGCGGCCTATTATCAAATGAGGCTTTGAGACGAAAACCGTATTCAACCAATGATTTTTTACGTGCATAATCTCCATTATACATACCGCGAAGCTGAGGAATAGCTATGTGTGATTCATCAAGTACTAATAAAAAATCTTTATCAAAGAAATCAAACAATGAATAGGGAGGCTGGCCCTGAAGACGACCATCGAAATAACGAGAATAATTTTCAATACCGGAGCAATATCCTGTTTCGGTAATCATTTCGATATCATGTTTAATACGTGTTAAAAGACGTTCTTTATATAATGGATTGGTCATCTCAACAGATTCTTTTGCCAAATCGGCACGAATAAGCTCTATGGCCGCGTCACGCTTGGTCTGTGTTGTTACAAAGTGTTTGGCCGGGAAGATAAGAATGTTATCAAGATTTGATACCACTCGATGTTGGTGTTTATCAATAAGTTCAAGCCGATCAATTTCATCGCCAAAAAGTTCAATACGTAGATTATCACGCAAATACGGTAAATTAATGGTAACGGTATTACCAACAACGGCAAAGGTACCACACTCACTATGTGTATCATTGCGTTTATACTGAATAAAAATTAATTTATCTAATAATGTTTTACGAGAAATTTTCTGGCCAACGGCAAGGGGAAAGGTCAATTCTCGATAATCAAAGGGATTTCCAAGAGAATAGATGGCTGAAACGGAGGCGACAACAATAACATCACGGCGGTTAACAATGGAAGCAGTTGCCTCTACTCGCAACCGTTCGATCTCTGCATTAACTTTAGTTTCTTTAGGCACATAAACGTCTTGCGCAGGTAAATATGATTCCGGTTGATAGTAGTCATAATAACTGACAAAATAACAGACCTTATTTTCAGGGAAGAAGAGACTGAACTCTTCATATAATTGAGCCGCCAAGGTTTTATTGGGAGATATAATAAGAACTGGTCTATTCTGTTGAGCTATGACATTAGCCAGTGTAAACGTTTTACCAGAACCAGTTACCCCCAAAAGTACAGATTTGCCAGGTCTGTCATTATTAAGGCTGGCAATCGCTTGAGGCTGATCTCCTCCTATAGTAAAAGGAGATGCAAGTTTAAAAAGACTTTTTTTATTGTTTTTCATAGACTTTTAAGCTTTGAAGGCCCCCGCTATAATATATTCACTTATTGCTTATTGTATATAGTCCCATTGGTTTACTCAAAAAACAAAATAATTTTGACATTTTTACTAAAATGCACATACTAAACTTCTAGTTAATTCCATTAAAAATCATATTTTTGACCCAATTAAAATGCATAAAAAATAATATTTAAACAATAAGGATTTAAGATGGCAACGAGTAAAAGTGGCGGCTCTACAAGTAATGGTCGTGAAAGTATATCCAAGCGTCTTGGTTGCAAACGCTTTGACGGACAAGTAGTCAATGCTGGCGAAGTGATTGTTCGCCAACGTGGAACCAGAATTCACCCTGGTAAAGGTGTATTGCGTGGCGGTGATGATACCATCTTTGCATGTATTCCCGGCCAAGTAAAATTCCATTCTGGACATAAAGGGAGAAGATACGTTTCTGTTCTTCAGATATCTCAATAATGTCGAGATTGCTGTACAGTAATTGTAAGTTTTTTTGTAGACGGAGAGACTATGCAAGATATCACAACCGAATCACCTAGATATAAAATAGATTTTTTAAAATATCGCTATTTTTGGCTTTTTGTTTCTATTGCTTACCTTGTTATTGGTGGCGTTGTCTATGTAATGAAAGGCGGTTTCCATTACCACATTGATTTTACCGGTGGAACAGAATTACGTATTTCTTTCGAACAGACAATGGATGTTGGAAAAATTCGTGATGTTATGGGTACAAAAGGATTTAAAAACGCCATCATTCAGCGAGTCGGCAATACCGATAAAGAGTTTTTGATTCGTATTGCAAGCCTTTCAGGCGAAGCTGAAAAACAGATGAAGGACTTACTTAACGAAGGTTTTATTAACAACAAAGCCCATATCGATTATTTACAATCGGTGGGTGCAGAAGTTGGTAAAGATACAACAAAAAACGCTGCTATGGCTATACTTCTTTCTTTGCTGGTTCTACTTCTCTATATAGCACTACGTTTTGAATTTAGGTTTGGTCTTGGTGCTGTTGCCTCCTTAGTCCATGACGTATTAGCTGTTCTCGTCTTTTTAATGCTTGTTGATGTGCCAATTTCCTTGGACGTTTTGGCTGCAGTCTTAGCTATTTTAGGTTATTCACTTCATGACACAATTGTTATTTTTAGTAGAATTCGTCAAAACTTTAAAAAATTACATGGGATCAGTGATTACGATATTGCAAACCTTAGTATTAATCAGACTTTAAATCGAACATTATTAACAAGCTTTGCAACGCTGCTTTCTGTTGCTGCAATATTATTCTTGGGCGGCGAAAGCTTACATGATTTAGCACTTGTGATGTTTTTAGGTATTATCGTTGGCACTTATTCATCTATTTACATTGCTAGTCCAGTAATGTTGGCCCTTAAAGGAAGAAAAAGAGAGTGAAAATAATACTTGAAAAATAGAAAAGGATATGTCATTATTCTAGTAAAGGGAGACTTAAATATTTAAAGATAAAAATTCAAATATTTAAGCTCTTTTTATTACAAACATCTTTTTCTTAACAAAAAAGCGAATTTTAATTAAAAACTCTGAAATCATGCACGATTTATGTGCTAAATAAAATTCCAACTTTTATTTATGAATTGTTAAATATAAACCTTTAAGGATCTTTCTATCTTTGTGTGGGGAATAATGAGTAACAAAAATATCAACGATAACGCAATCGTTCTATCTGAAAAACCAACTGTTGAATCCCAAACTCAGCCAACACTTCTTGCCGCTGAAAAAAAAGCACCTGTACGTCAACCACGGGAAGCTTCACGAGCAACCCAAGATCGTACACATCGTTCTGAAGCTCAAACGCCTCAACAGCCAACAGTTGCCACACCAACGCCCTCACAACAAACACAAACTCCAATACAAAAGCCCATAATAAAACCTGTAGAAAATAAAATTTTGAACAAACCAAATATCAATCAACCAAATCAACCTACCATAGCTCAAGTATCTAATGTTATGTCTCTGCAACAACCAGAAGAGAAAAAAATAGCAGAGCCTTTATCACCTCTTCGTTCTATCAATGTTCAAGAATTAAAAGAAATGAATATCACCAGCCTCATTTCCTATGCACAAGAGATAGGAATAGCTGATGTTGCTGCTCTCAAAAAACAAGAAATCATTTTTAAAATTCTTGAATCACAATCAGATCAACGTGTTGAAATTTGGGGTGAGGGCATTTTAGAACGACTTCCTGATGGATTTGGCTTTCTACGTTCTCCAAAATTTAATTATGTTCCTGGGCCAGACGATATTTATGTTTCACCTGCTCATATTAAACGATTTGGTTTACGTACTGGTGATGGCATTAAGGGAACAATCAGAAAACCTAAAGAAGGCGAAAAATATTTTGCGCTTCAACGAATCGAAAGCATTAATTATCAACCGCCAGCACATGTTACTACCAAAACAGTATTCGAAAACTTAACGCCGTTATTCCCAAATAAAAAATTTAATTTAGAAGGCGACCCATCCGTTGTTTCAACCCGTATCATGGACATACTGGTTCCAATTGGTAAGGGACAACGTGGACTTATCGTCGCACCGCCTAAAACAGGTAAAACCTTATTACTCAAAGAACTTGCAAATACAATCATCAAAAATCACCCTGAAGTCATTATGATAGTTCTGCTGATCGACGAACGCCCAGAAGAAGTTACCGATATGGAACGTTCTGTCAAAGCAGAGGTTGTCAGTTCAACATTTGATGAGTATGCAACACGTCACGTTCAAGTTGCTGAAATCGTTTTAGAAAAAGCAAAACGGCTTGTTGAATCTGGCCGTGACGTTGTCATTCTTCTTGATTCGCTTACCCGTCTTGCTCGTGCCTACAACACATTGGCTCCAGCTTCCGGTAAAGTTTTAACTGGTGGTATTGATGCTAACGCTTTGCAACGTCCAAAGCGATTCTTTGGTGCTGCACGTAATGTTGAAGAAGGCGGATCTCTTACCATTATTGCTACAGCATTAGTTGAAACCGGTTCCCGTATGGATGAAGTTATTTTTGAAGAATTCAAAGGTACGGGCAATATGGAAATTCATCTCACCAGAAAACTTTCAAATAAACGTATTTTCCCTGCATTCGATCTACCAATGTCTGGTACCCGGCGTGAAGAGCTTATGCTCTCAGAAGATGGACTAAAAAATATGTGGGTCCTACAAAAATTTGTTGCAACTATGAGTACCACCGAAGGCATGGAATTCTTGATCGACAAAATTCGTAAAACAAAAACAAATCAAGAATTCTGGGAAATGATGCTTAAGAAAAAAACATCTGAAAACAAATAATTATGCTTATTCTAGGAATCGAAACATCCTGTGATGAAACTGGTGCCGCTGTGTATGATACAGCGGCACAAAAACTTCTGTCTCATGCTCTTTTTTCTCAAATACAGTTACATGAAATATATGGAGGTGTTGTACCAGAAATCGCGTCACGATCACAATTGGAAAAGATTGATATCATTATTGATGCAACATTACGTCAAGCCAACATCTCAATAAACGACATTGATGTTATAGCTGTTACAAACAGACCAGGGCTTGTCGGTTCTCTTTTAGTTGGTGTCTGCTTTGCCAAAAGCATCGCATGGGCACTTAACAAAAAAATTATTGGCATAGATCATCTGGAAGGACATATATTTTCACCATTCATTGCACATGATTTTTCATTCAATACATCAATCACATTTCCATGTATAGCCCTATCAGCTTCCGGCGGGCATACCACACTCCACATGGTAGAAGATTTTGGAAGCTATTCATTAATCGGGCAAACACAGGATGATGCGGCAGGTGAAGCATTTGATAAAATTGCAAAGATGCTTGGACTTGGATACCCGGGTGGAGCCCTTATTGAAAAACTTGCATCGCAGGTTAATTTTTATGATTTTTTCTCATATCCACGAACAAAGAGTTCACACAATTCAATCACGTTCAGCTTCTCCGGCCTCAAGACAGCCGTCCTGTATGATCTAGTTAAAAAAGGCGTCTACGAACTCAATAAGGGTCCTATTACTTCAAAAATAACGCCTGAACTTCAGCAACATGTTGCAAGTTCATTATTGGTATGCATAGGTGATATTTTTTGTAACAACGTTAAATTTGCTTTTGAACAATATCCACAAGCAAAAACACTTACCTTCGGCGGAGGCGTTGCTTGTAATAACTACCTCAAGTCACGGCTCGCTCAACTTTGCAAGAAACAAAATAAAACCTTTATCGCCGCACAGCCACAATTTTGCACTGATAATGGAGCAATGATCGCATTCGTCGGTAGTTATAAAGCACAGCAAGAAAAATTTTCAATGCTTGATATTGACGTCTTGCGAGCTTGAAGATGCTGTAGATGCTGCAGATAAAGATTGAGCCATTCCACTTTTAATCACACGTTGAAGTTTAGCCATACCTAAAGCTGCGGCTATTTGTAATGGCGTTTTGTTATCATTTGTTGGTATAGATACATCAGCCCCAGCCTGTATAAGGGCGAGAGACTCGCGTGTACGTTCCCCTGCAACAGCTGTAAATAATGGGGTCCAACCATTTTCATCACGTACATTTAAGGAACCATCCGTACGTGCATATTCCAATAATTCTGATACCAACTCTAAGCAACCGTAACATACCGCATAATGTAGTGGTGTTCTTAAATGGATATCTAATGCATTAATATCTGCTCCAGCACCAATAAGACGATTAAGAATCGCAACCCGCTCCTTCATCTCATTGTTATATCCATCCACATCTGACCTGTTACTTCTTTTGTATGCAACACAATGCAACGCGGTTTCTTTTTGTCCATTTTTAACATTAACAAAAATTTGAGCGCCCTTTTGCATAAGCACATCAAGCTCATTTTTTTCAACCCTATGCTCTATTTGAATACAAGCAATAGAACCTCCTTTTATAAGCAAATCAACCGCATTAAGACAACCAATTTTTGCTGCTAACTGAAGCGCTGTAAACCATTTTTTACGACTCACATAAAAACGATCCGTTAATAATGCAGGACACCTATCTAAACATTTTGTCATCTGATGCACATTATTTTTCTCAAGCGCTTTGACAAAACTATACTGAAATGGTCTTAGGTATCTATACGAACTCATTCCGTAGCACACAACATCAAGCCAATTCATTAATACCATTACACATAATAAAACTTTTTTCACAGAAAACCCTTTCAAAAAACAATAATAAATACCTTAACATGCATACAAAGTTAATCAACTACTTCTAAACACAAATCCCGCGATTGTAATAGATCGCGGGATTTGTTATCAAACAGATTGATTACGTTTTCTAACGCAAGTTCGTTTATTTTGTTACCTGAGGCTCGGCCGATTTTGTCTGAGAAGCTTTTTTTACAGCTGTCTTAGCAGGAACCATTTTTTTTGCAGCTGTTTTGGTAACTGTTTTTTTATCAGTAGCCATCTTCTTATACTGTTTGACTGCAGCAGGTGATCTAATTGCCGATTTTCCACCTAAGAAGGTATCGGGTTTTGCTTGTTTTTTTTGTCACAACAGATTTCTTTGGCGTATAAGGACGTTTTTTAGGTGGTTTTGGGGTAACAGTTTTTTTGTCTTTTTTCTGTTCCTGAGGTTGTATAGGCTTCTTCTTCTCTTCTTGTAATGGTGGCATTATTACTACATTTCGAATCGTAACATCTTCATACCACTTTGCAAAACCAACATCTGAGATAGGAACAAATGCCATATATGGATCAGTCCACTCAGCAACTTTATTCTTCAAATCAGCTGCCTCTGAACCTATCTGAATAGTTCCTTTGTAGACATTAATCCAGCACTTCTTGAATGTATCTGGTCTTAGAGCAAATTTAGGATATTTTGCATTATCAAATTTGATAACAGCATCACCCAAACTTCTACGTGCAATAGTCACCATTGAATTGTTCCAGCGACCAAAGCCAACTTCATACATAGGCGATCCATGAGCTCTAACTCTAAATGGATCCTTTGCAAAACCAACAAAAACATCAGCGCCAGCTCTAACCTCAAAGTAAACACAAACACCATCTTTATATTTAACCGAATCGAGTTTATATGGCCACATCATTTCTCTAGAACTAATTTCGATACCGCGAGCAAGCATTTGTTTATTAGCAAACAACTCTTTTATCAAACCATTAGCCCAATTGTATACGTTATTCTTGCGAGGCATCTCTTTTTCACTTGTAGTATCAACAAGGTATGCATTATCATAGGCCTCAACTAACACATCAAGTAAGTTGTTATACAAATCAAGCGTTGCTTCATTTAATGCCTTTATTCCTTTCTTTGACGCTTCAAGCGGAGCTTTATCAACTGCATTATATAGTTCGCGAATATTGTCAAAAATAATTTGACGACGAGCATCATCCTTAACGGTATAAAAATGATTAGCGCGCAAAACAACTTCTTCCATGATATCTATAGCACGTGACAGATCCTTACCTTTAACAGAGTCGAATTCAGCAAGTAATGTTTCGATACGTTTAGAATTATTTGCCGCTTCAGGTGGAATAACTGCTAATGTTTTTGGTCGAGCAACATTTTCTACATAAACATATCTGTCTGCAATACGCTGAATTTCATCCAATGTTGCTTGATCTTTTGCAGCATCCGCTTTTGCCCAGATACCACCACCAGCAGCCAAAACAGCTGCCGCTGAGGTAACCGCCTGCGTTATAGTTTCACCTTTTCCACCGGCCTCAGCTAATTTAGTTGCAGCCTCAAAAGATGCATCACCAGTTTTATTCAAGATATATGCATTTCTGCGTAAGGCTATTTTTTCATTTGCTTCTGTAAGTCGTTGCAAATCAAGTTTTGGGCTACCATCCTTCTGTATTGTCACCCCAAATGCATATTCTGCTTTGGGTTCCGGCGCTTTTCCTATCGCCCATCGCCCCAATCCAAGCAAATCGATAAAAAATACTTGATCTTTCGATTGGCTAAGACGATAGCTATATTTAGCATTAACAAATAAAGATCCTGTCATATTAAAAAGATCCTTAGCTTGCACATAGGTAGGAATTATTTCGCCAAAACCAATCTCTATTTCTGGATATAACGTTACATTGCTTACTTGTCCGGCAAAGATAACCTGTGAGATACCTCTATGAAGATCTTTTTCGGTTAACTTACCATCAAACCAGATGATAAACGGATTCTCTCCAGCATCGCCTTTACCTGCAAGCACAATACCTTTGTAAAGACTAAACCAGTAGCGGCCAGGTGTTTTAAGATTTGGCGTTAATGTCGCATCGATCTTAACTAATTCACTCTTATCCTCATGACGGCGTAAGAAAATATCTGTACCAAGTACAAGGTCATATCCTTTGCCGGCTGGGGATGCAAGCGACACAACTACATCTGTCCCAGCAGCATCAAACTCAACCGTACCGGCATCGGAAGGAGACAATGGTTTTTCAAATACACCGGTAACACTGCCAGCCTTCTTATAATATACAAATGCCGGCTTTTGTGTAGACAACGGCTTATCAACTTTTTGTACCTCTGTATATCTAACAGGTTTCATATTAGAACCAAAACCTATTCTATTAACTAGTGGAATAGGAGAAGGGTCCCTCCATGACATGATAACCCCAGTACCAGGCTCACCCTTACCAACAACAATAAGTCCCTTGTTAATACTTAACCAAATATTCTCCAATATTCCTGGGTTAACACGAGCAAGTGGATTCTTTTCGGCTGATTCTTCATAGACAACTTTACCTTCTTTATAGATACGAGAAACCGTATTATTAGAATCGCCAAGAACAATAATATAACGAGATACAGGACCTATTTCATTACTTAATCCGATACGAACATTGCCATAATCTTCTGCAATTGTTCTAAACAAAACGGTTGCACTCCATGGTTGTGGCAATGATTCTTCAAGCCATGCCCAACCACCATATAACGCTTCAAGAACAATCAACATATCAGAACCAAAACCTGGAATTTCTTGAACTCCATAACCACGCAATTCAGGATTTCTGGATGCAGCAACATTCTTTATGTCAGCCGTTGCACCAGAACGCACAACAACACCACCGCCACGAGTCTCTTCTTCAACGGCGGTAACAAATTCCATTGTTAACAGCTCAAAAGAAGTTGGGATTTTAAATAACTCACCCTTTCCTGCTTCACTCTCTCCTGATACTGGTGGATACCCAACAGCCCCCAAGCCCTCATCAGCCGAGACTTTACCTTCCATTGCAATTTTTTTAAGTTTCTCTATTTCTTCAAGCTTCTTTTTAATAGTAGGATTTGCTGTAGGATCAGCCAGAAGCTTCAATGCATCTGAAAACCAAATTTTACCAGTAGTGTTCTCAACTCCATATGTCTTATACGTAACGTAAAGATATTTTTCAGACCACAGCCACCAAAGACC
>LDIV01000001.1:118757-124921 GCA_001468855.1 candidate division TM6 bacterium UASB124
ACGTAAAGATATTTTTCAGACCCCAGCCACCAAAGACCAAAAAGATTATACATCCAAGAATCAAAATATCCTTTAAAAGCTATAAGTTCTCGTTTGGTTCCAACATCTGAACCATCAATAATAATTTCTTTTTCCCTAGGATAATCTTTATATTTATTTTTAATTGCACTAAGCAACTTAGAGGTAACATCAATTTTTTCAGACCCTCCCAGAGGCTTTGCTTCATATTCGGCTTTTACTATTTCTATAGGCGGATTATCTTCTTTTATTTTGTCAATTTCAGCACCTAAACGCTTAATCTTATTGGATGCGCTACGGGGGGATAAATAGGCACCAAGCTTAACATTTCTAAAGAAGCAATTGTCGACGTTTTCACCTTCCACCGTCCAAAACATCAAAGGATCTTTGTCTTTAGCTTCGACAAGGTCTACTTCATTAGTACTTTCATTCGCTTTCAACACTCTATTCCCGGCGACTTCAGAAATTAAACGAACGGCGCCAGCCTCCTTGCCAATAGTAAAAAATGTTGCTGGATCATTTTTATCTTTTGAGTCACAACGCAACTTCCAAAGATCACCCTCCTTTGAAGCACGATAATAAAAACCAGCTCCTTCTGTCTGCGCACGAAGCTGAATTTTCAACCCATCTTTCAATTTGTCGGCAAGAGTAGATGGCTCATAGAAAAATTGCATTTCATAGGGAGTTTCGTTACGAACCCATTCAACAATAGCCGTGCCATATTTATTTTTGAGTATATTAGGCACATCGGCACACTGAGTCTGAGCAACAGTACCAACTAAAAAAACTGTTGCTGATAAAAGAGCGTACGGTATTTTACGCATGTCTTTCTCCTTCTTTATTGACCACACACAATACCTTACATCTTCACACATCTAGCGCTCAAACATTGTTTTGAGTATGTGCATAAAAAAATACAAATGCAATAATTTTTGATTATCTATTTCTTTTACTGCGTTAAGGAGAGTTCAATCTTATTATTTTGAGGAGCCATTTTCCAAACCTCCTTAACCGGTTCATGAAAAACAGCAGCATCAAGAGAATATAAAACAGATTTGGCAGACATTCGCATCAACGATGATCGGTCAACTGTTTTTTTAAGCACAATCATCGGCAATTTGATTACGTTATTAGGTAATTCCACAGTCCAAGGCTCAACATGATCTACATATTTAGGGTCAATCAATATAACAACACTATGCGAAGGAACAATAAAATTCTTTTTATTCAACCGCTTTTCCTTCTGATGCCATGTTCCACCTCGATAAAAACCTTGTCGTTTAAAGGTATAATAGAGATAGTTTTTATCAGGAATCACACTGTCATTTTTGATAGTATTAACTTTATCAAAATTTTGTTTGATAACTTTGCAAATAATTAACGAATATTTTTCGATACGTTGCTCTTCTATAGGAAACGAGAAGAAACCTTCATCATTACTAATTTCTTCTTTACCCTGAAACAAAACTCTAAACCCTGGAACTTTATCAACCAAACCTTGAACCTTAATGCAACCACGAATTTCTGGAGTCATATTGGGACTTACAGGAACATAGGGTTGTGGAGGAGGCGTTGGCTGTTGAGATACTTGCTGAGGCGACACTTGCTGCTGAACCGGCATTTGATTTTGTTGTTGCCGTTGTTGCTGCTGTGCTTGGGCAATCGCAAACAATGGAATCCTTTGTCCATTACCTGAAATTACCATTGGACCCTGAAAAGAATCGTTTCCAATGCAACGGTCTGACAACACTACAAATAGAACAAAAAATACAAACTTTATATGTTTCATTATAGTCTCCACTCCATCGTCTCATATATATTATTTCATACGTATCAACATAAAGCCTTGCACATTATTCGTCAATGAGCTTATCTCAAAAGGGAGGAGGGCGGCAATTGACCACCCTCCTCCCTTTTTCCTTATTCTTTTTTTACGTATGTTTAGTAAGTCACCACTGGCACCTGCGCTGGCACCATCACCTCTGCTACCGGCTCAACTGATTTTGAAGCCACATCTGCTTTTTTAATTTTTTTTGTTGTTACACCTGAAGATGCTTTTACTTGAGATGGTACTTGTTGTACGTCTGACACTGTGGGTGTAGCAATAAAAACCACATTGCCTTGAGATCCCTTACTCTTAGGTTCCTTAAGTTGTAATGGTGGTGTTATTTTAACTTTGCGAATCATTACTGTTTTATACCACTTAGAAAATCCAATATCCGAAATAGAAATAGATGGATAAGGATCTTGCCATGAAACATTACCCTTTTTAGTTAAATCAGGAGTACCGGTACCAAGCGTGATTTTACCTTTATAAATATTCACCCATAAAGGAATATACATATCCGGTCTAAGTTCAAAATCAGGATGTTTCTTCTGATCAAATTTAATCACCGCGTCACCCAGACTTCGGCGGGCAATTGTTATCTGAGAATTATTCCAACGTCCAAAACCAACTTCATACATTGGCGAACCGTTAGCTCTGACTTTAAACGGACTTTTCGCAAAACCAACAAAAACATCTGCGCCTGCCTTTGCTTCAAAATAAACACAAACGCCATCTTTATACTTAACAGGATCAAGTTTATATGGCCACATCATCTCTCTAAAACCAACCTCTATACCCTGAACAACCATTTGTTTATTATTAAAAATCTTCTTTGCCAAATCATTTGCCCAAACGTACAAATCATCTTTACGAGAAGCTTCTTTTTCAATCGTCGTATCAATAAGGTACGGATTGTCATATGCTGCAACCAAAAGATCAAGCATCTTGTTGTAAAGATCCAAAGCTTTATCATCAAGGATGTTCACTGTTTTTCCAGAAACAACAACTGATGTTTCAAGTGATTTTTTATCAAATGTCTTATATATCTCACTAATATTGCTATAAATTTTATCTCTTCGAGCAGCTTCTTTAACGATATAAACGTGATTCACATTCTGAACAACTTCTCTCATAACATCGATTGCATGAGTAATATCAGTATACTTAGCCTTATCAAACTCTGTTAAAAGAACATCAACTCGATCGCTATTTTTCTGCGCTTCCGGTGGAATGAGAGCATAGGTTGTTGGTCGCGATACATCTTCTGTATAAATATAGCGATCGGCAAGCTTTTGAATCTCATTCAATGAAGCCTCATCTTTTGCGGCAAGAGATTTGGCCAATACACCTCCACCGGCAGCCAATACAGCGGCAACCCCAGTGATTGTTTGTGATATAGGGCCGCCAGCTCCACCGGCCGATGACAACGCACTAGCAGACTGAAATGATGCATCAGCAGCCTTCTGTGCAATATACACATTCTTTCTAAGCTCGATTTCTTTAACTGAATCAATAAGCTGTTGTAAATCAAGTTTAGGTTTGCCATCCTGTTGTATAGTAACTGAAAAAATATACGTTCCATCAGGTTTTGGAGCCTTACCAATTGCCCACTCGCCACCACTTAATAAATCCTTAAAAAAGACCTGTGGACCTCGTTGCGTAATACGATAATTATATTTGGCATCTACAATCAATGACCCTTTCAAATCAGATAAACCCTGCGTTTTTATGTATGACGGCTGCTTTTCACCAAAGCCCATCTCAACCTGTGGCCACAACGAAACATTCTGAATAGTTGCTTTGCCGGAAAAAACAATTTTAGTTATACCTCGCTGCATCTTCTCCGGCTTAAGAGAGCCATCCAACCATATAAGAAAAGGATTTGTCCCAATAGAACCCTTACCAGCAATAATACTACCCTTATATAAACTCACCCAATAACGACCGGACATTTTAGCCGCTTGAGCCAAATTAATCGTCTTAAGCTCTTTACCGCCCTCATGACGACGTAATACCACATTTGTACCAAAAGAAAGGTCATAACCCTTGTTCTTTGCATTCACCAAAGACACTGTTAAATTGTCGCCTTGGAATGCAAATTCAACAGCACCGGCATCAGCTGGTGATAATGGTTTTGGGAATACCCCCATAGAGATACCTTTTGTTACAGAAACATAGGGTTCTGATGGTTTTATAATAACCAACGGATCATCAACTTTCTCAATTTCAGTATACCGTACCGGTTTTTCAGCAGAACCAAAACCTATTCTATTAATCATAGGTACTTTATCCTGATCTCGCCAGGCCATAATAATACCGGTACCAGGATCACCTTTGCCAACAACAATAAGACCATCATTAAGACTTATCCAGATATTTTCAAGAATACCAGGAGACACGCGTGCAAGTGGATTTTCATCGACCTTTACTCTGTAAACCGGATCCATATTCCCATCTTTATAAATACACGCCTCAGTATTATTTGAAGCACCAAGAACAATGACATAACGAGATATGACACCTGCTTTATCACTCAAAGCAATACGAACATTCCCAGAATCCTCGGCAATCACCCTAAATAATATTGTAGCTTTCCATGGCTTTGATAAAGACTCTTCTAGCCACGCCCATCCCCCATACAATGCTTGAAGGACGATTAACATCTCAGGCCCAAAACCAGGAATTACTTGTACGCAATTTCCTCGCATTTCAGGATTTCTAATAGCCGCAATATTTCCAACAGCTTGTGTCGCACCAGGCTTAATAACTTCACCCCCTCCACGTTCTTCCTCTTCCAACGTTGTCAGCGGTTCTATCGTCAGTTGCTCAAAGATTGTTGGGTCTTTGTATAAATCTTGTGGAGGATAGCCAACAGATCCAAGCGATTTATCTGCACTTACAACACCCTTTAACGCTGCTTTTTTTAGTTCATCTCTTTTTTGAATTTTTGCATACAGATTAGGATTGACCCTAGGATCTGCTTCTATAACAATCCCATCATTAGAACCAACTTGCCACTCATCACGATCAAGCACAATATCATACATTTTGACTTTAAATTTCAAATGTTTTTGTGTACCTAACCAAAAAGCTCCAAATAGTTTTCTCATCCACGATCTTATTGGCCCTTTTCCTTCGCTCGAGCCAACAATCCATTCATCTTCAACACCAACATTACCTGGATTAAGTTCGATCTTTTTTACATATGGGTATTTAGGATAAATCTCTTTGATCTTCTCAACCAACTTATCCTTTACATCCATCCACCCAAAACCTTCTCGGCCAAATTCTGCCCATATAATTTCAAGTGGCTTTTGTTCATATACTTCTATTTGGTTATCTAACCGTCTTATTCTATTTTCATCACTTCGCGGGGACAACAATGCTTCTAACTTAATATTACGCAAATAACAATTATCAAGAGTGTCTCCAACCAAGGTCCAATACGCTGCATCATCGCTTGTCTTAGGATCAACGAATTCAACTTCGTACGTCTTTTCATTTGCTTTTAATATTTTTTTCCCAGCAACCTCTGACAATAATTGGAGTGAATTAGCATATTTTTTAACCGTAAAAATGGTTGCTTTATCTTTTGAATCTTTACTATCACATCGTAATTTCCAATTATTTCCATCTTTTACGGCACGATAATAACGTCCAGAACCTTCAAAATGAGCTCTCAACTGTATTTGCATACCATCTTTTAAAGAGTCAATAATTTTTGATGAATAATAAAAAAATTTCATTTCATAGATAGTCTCATTTCTCACACTACTTAGGAATGCTTGCCCATATTTATCTTGAACATCTTCTCCTTTAATCCAAGACCAGCAACCTACAATGATAAAGACCATATAACCAAACACCTGATGCTTTTTGAGCATATCGAACCCTTTCCCTTTATACAGAGCTTACGCCCTAACTGAAAGGTACAGCTAGGAATTGATTTTTTATGTAAAGATGTTCCAATTTTATGAGTTAATCAATAATTCCATAAAAAAAGGAGATCCTTACATGCATACAGCTCAATCATATCAAAATCTTGGCACAGAACAATATGAGGATAACTTTGGTTATATTGCGTAAGTCCTGTACAAGTATTGAGTTTTGAAAAGCCCTCCATAGCAAAGAATACATCGAAGTTAAAATTAAATGCCGCTGGGTTTTATGCAATAAAAGGGAATAGCACCATTTCCTATCTCAAAAATTCAAAATAGGAATCGATTTTGGCTATATTCGAGAAGATTAAAGAAGCAAACAAGGGCTACAAAGCAATTATCGTAGTGCTTGATAATTTTAACGTGAGTTCGGAGTTGTC
>LDIV01000001.1:127120-138445 GCA_001468855.1 candidate division TM6 bacterium UASB124
GCAATAGAGTCGTCACAATAAATGATTCAACGGGACAATTAAACATATGTTTCGTTTGCAAAAAATCAGCGGGTAAAGTCTGTTAAGTGGACTTTTGACGGAACAGAATGCTATTTTTACGTCGTAAAATTAAGGATGGCACAACTGTTTATTTGTTTAGTAATGGCCGGCTCAAACCCTACACAGTTATTGAAATCTATCGTATCCGATGGAACATCAGACTCTTTTTAACGCAACCGCTTCTAATATCTATTCGTCAATTATTACAACAGATGAAAGCAAAATTAAAAGTTTCGCATTTCTTTTTAAGAAACAACATACTTACGGTATACTAATCAAAAAAGGGTTTATTTATGCAATGGCGAAAAAAGATTGGTGATATTTTTAAAAAAGCTTTGACGTCGGGATGTACACCGCAAAAGTTAACATATTCATGTTGTTTGGCTCTTTATATAGCTTTTTCACCTTTTCCTGGTGCTCACACTATTATGATGATTGTCAGTGCTTATATATTTGGACTACATTTTCCAACATTATTTATTATCGGTTCCATAAACAATCCATGGACGGCTATTCCTTTTTATTCATTTGATTATGCATTCGGCTATTGGTTTGTACATTCATTGCTAGGATGGAATCCATCACTGGTCATTTCTTTGGCAAAATTATTTGGATCAGGGGAAATTTGCTTATGGTCCTTTTTTATTGGAGGTAATGTATTGGGAATTATCTCAGCGCTTATAGCCTACCCAATTGCTACAAAATTCTTCAATCGTCTTGCTAAAAATCACGCAGCACAATAATTATACTTAGGATGAGCCCATGAAACTTATCACCGCCAATAAACGCGCCTTCCATGACTATGAAATCCTTGAAACATTAGAAGCCGGCATTGTATTACAAGGAGATGAGGTCAAGTCGCTACGCCAAAAGCATGTATCATTAAATGATGCCTTTGCAACCATTCACCAAGGCAATGTGGTACTAACCAACTGTTACATTGCACCATACACACATGCGTACACAAAAGTAGATACATCACGAAGAGCCAGAAAATTGTTACTCCACAAAAAAGAAGTTAATAAACTCATTGGCTCAATATCCCGCAAGGGGCTAACGCTTATCCCTTTAAAAATTTATTTTAATGATCGAGGATACGTTAAACTTGAGCTCGGGCTAGCCAAACATAAAAAAGCCGCCAGTAAAAAACGAGAACTTAAGGAACGCGATATTAAACGAGAAGCTGCACGTGAAGCAAAAATTCGTGTGCGATAGGAAAACATAATGACCATCGGCAAAAAGGTATATCGAACACATACAACGTCAAACTCAATGGCTTGGGCAAAAGAGCACTTAAACACTGCCCCAGACGGAGCCATCTTCTTAGCAGATGTCCTAACACAGGCTCAAGGACGCCAAGGACGATCATGGCAGTTATATCCTGGCCAACTAATAGTTACATTTATTCTCAAGCCAGCAGCACTAGCAACGCTCCCTCACGAAGACCTGCATATACGGCTCAATCAGCTTAATATGGCAATAACACTTGGCATTCTTGAGCCACTAAAACCCTTTGAAACGCACCTTAAATGGCCAAATGATTTTATTATCAATAATAAAAAAATCGGCGGTATGCTTACCCAATTGGTATGGAATGGAAACTTACCACAAGGAATTATTATCGGCTTTGGTCTTAATGTTAATAATGAATTCGGTCAGACAGATTCATTATTTCAAACAGCTACAAGCATAAAGATGATAACAAACGTCGAACATGACCGACGAACTTTATATAAAAGTATCCTTATAAGTCTTAATGCATGGTACCAGGCATGGCAACATCAACAGTTCATGGACATTTACCGTCAATGGAAAGAGGAACAAACCTGCTTAGGCAAACCGATCTCTATTCATCATAAAGATGGTTCTCTTATCAAAGGAATTGCCCAACAAGTACTTCCTAATGGAGACCTTCTCATAATCGATGCACATAAAAAGCAAAAGACAATATCCTTCTACCAAGTTGAAGAAGTTAGATAAGTAAGAAGGGCCAGCAGAAAACTGCTAGCCTCTCTTATATTTTTTACGTATGTATAATCTATATTTCTATGCCAATTGAGGTGGCTTTTGTGTTTGCTTTGCCGAAAACTTATCGCATACATCACTCAAAAAACCAGCAACATGATCTGACATACTTACTGTTTCCTGACCATAATCCTCATCTCCACCAAAAAGTCGAGCAAATTTCGATGGGCGAACAGGTTTAATCAATTTAATCTCTTCGTCTGTCTTAAGTATTTTTTTAATTTCAGCAATGGCATCAGAATAAGAACCAAGCTTATCAACAAGCTTTAATGCGAATGCTTGATTGCCCGTAAAAGCTTTACCGTCTGCCCATTTTTTATGATCCACAACCGACAGCTTACGACACTCAGCAACATCACTAATAAATTGTTTGTATTGATCATCTGATATTGTTTGTAAATAAGCTATTTCATCGGACGTAACATCCTTGGTCATACTACCCGTTGTTTTATATGTTCCAGATTGAACATAACGATACTGGATCTTCCAGGAGTTAAGAAGATCTTTTACATTAGGAAGTTCCATAAAAACACCAATGCTGCCAACCAATGATATTGGACTTGCAATAACTGTATTAGCAGACATCGCAATATAATAACCTCCTGAGGCACCCATATTTTCAATTAATGCAACAATAGGCTTCTTCGTTTTAAATTTTTTTAATTCATTAAAAATTGCTTGGCAGGAACCTGAATAACCACCAGGTGAATTGATCCGCAAGAAAAGGGCTTTAATATCAGAATCTTTAGAAAATTCATCAATTTTTTTAACGTAATAGTTTGATTCAGCAATAAATCCATTTACCGATAAATAGCCAACATGAACTTTAGGAAATAAAGCTTCCGCTACTGATGTTTTAAGGCTCGACAAAATCATTGGTGCAAATTGAAGAAACAATAAAATTATAAAAAGATTTTTGATAATACTAAAAAAAGATTCTGACTTTGAACGTTTGGTTCCGTGTTCCATGATTCGACACCCTTACTTGCTACCGTTATACGTTATTAATGTTTTATTATTTTCTTGGACTGTGATACATCGGGAAGTCGGCTTGAATCTGTCTCCCTAAAAAGATCTTGACCAACCCCGCAAATTGGGCAAACCCAATCGGTATCCAAATTTTGAAACTCTAACAAATTTCCCTCAGTATCACGTTCTGCACTCTGCGCATCATAAAGATACCCACATACCGTACATTCATATGCTTGTATCATCATAACCCTTTCTCATTCTCCTATACCAAAAGACAGTTAATCCTTACAATTAAATCTCTAATGCAATCGGTAAATCAATATGTTTTTGATATAAACGTTTTTTACCTCGTCCATCTCTACCAACAAGTGCAAGTGCATTCTTATTAGATTTGTCATAGGTTACTTCAATAACAGAATCAGGCTGAGCGGAAGCATCATACATATGCGAATCATAATCTGGACGCATATGGTAATCACTAAAATATGTCTTTGTAGCAACCTCTGCTAATTGGTTGTTACATTTTTTAAACTTGCAGGTAATACGTTGAATATGACCATCCTTATTCTTTTTGGCTGCCTTTTTGAAATTACGTATAGCGTCTTTAACCAAGGCATCTTGGGAAAAGCCATCTTCTTGTTTGTTCAACGCTAACATACTTGTTGAAACTACGACACCAAAAATGATGGTCAACAAAATAAAAGCTACTTTCTCAACTACCATACAATAATGCCTTTCATAAACATATCCTCCATACACTATATGTAAGACCTACATCTACTGTTAAGACCTGTTAAAAATCGATCACTTAAACAATCCCCCAGAAAACCATAGCAAAAGCTTATTCTAAATATACACTATTTGAAAAAAACTTATAAAGCATTTAGATGTTTATTTCAAACTACGGCGGGATCTTGGCGAGTTATGTCAGAAGTTTTTCAACTACTTAAATATTTCTATATTTACCTTCACATAACGCCCATTAACCTACCCGAATTGATCCTTTATGTCAAACATAGGCCCCTAACCAACGGGGGACTTGCTGCATATCATTATACAATCGCACTTCAGCAAAACCTGCTGCTTGAAAAACCTTCACCACTGCATCAGGGTGCTGGCCAAGTTCTACTACAACACGAGCAAACATCGACGAAAGAAGCCCATCATATATGAGTCGTTTTTTTGATTCGATCGCAATACGTTTATAAAACTCTAAGCCATCATCATCGGCAACAAGCGCTCGTTTGTCTTCCCAAAGACGCACATCATCCGGCAAATTTACATATTCTGCATCTGTTATATAGGGAGGATTAGACACAATAAGATCAAATTTCTGAGTCTCTTGTATCGCAACAAATAAGTCAGATTGAATAAATGAAACATTATTAATGCGGTTATGTTTCTTATTAACTTCAGCCAAGACAAGTGCATCAGGATTAATATCGATCCCAACAATGTGGGCCTTTGGCAATGCTCGAGCCAAAGCTAATGCAATACAGCCACTTCCGGTACATAGATCAACTATAGAAAGGTTACTATGTTTAACTGGATCTAGGTGCTGTATAACCCATGTCACCCATTCTTCAGTTTCTGGCCGAGGAATAAGAATTGGAGGTTGAACGTGAATATCAAGACCACAAAAGGGAACAGACCCTAAAATATACGCTAATGGTTTTTTATCTCGTACACGTTCATTAAGCCAATGTTGTAATTGCGATGACTGAGCATTGGTCAATTCAATATCAGAAGCCAACAATAATTGAGCTTTTGTTTTCTTGGTTAGTTTCTCGAGTAACCACCATGCTTCTTGATTTGCTGCTAATAAAGAGCAATATGTTTTTAATTGTTCGCTTATTTGGTTAAGTAGCTGATTAACTGCTGCCATATCAACCCTGCTTTTGATACCATTCTATAAACTTTTGTAGGGCTCTTATGCGATAAAAGAAATTTGCATAACGATCAAAATCTTTTGTCATAACTTTGTAGGTAATTTCTGCTCCATCAGGAATAAAGAAAACGTCATAAGGCAAATTTGGATTACCGTCAAACTTTTCCGGCTTGGTTAGACTACCAAAACAGACACCCTCAAAAATGTGCTCTTTACTAAATTGATCAACATATATCATGTACAATAAAAAATATGCAGGGTCATACTCTTCAAACAATTTCTTAATCCCATCAAACCCCAAACCTGTATAAACATAACGCGATAATGTTCCCGGAAATTTATTGTATCGCTCAAAATACATTGCAGCATCATCAATAAGTAAGGGTTTTTGCAATACCTTGAATGCTTTTTTTGCCTTATCAACAGCAATCGCTTGTTGATCTAATGTCTGTATTTCCTCAATATCAGTAGTAAATTGTTTAAGCTCAACAAGAGGAAGCATCTTTTTAAAATAACGAGCAACTTCGGCAAATTTTCCAGCGTTACTCGTAACATAATACAATTCTTTTTCCATTAAGCTACCAACAATGAATTAGCTATCCCAATAAGTTGTTGTAATGACTTAGTCATTGTTGTATGGCGTTCAAACATATCCTTAAGTCTTTTGGTATAAGATTCTTTATCCCCAACGTATGAATTTTTAGCTTCAGCTAACCGCAATAATGATGTAAAAAACTCATTCAATTGTTGCTCTTCACCTGCAAGCTCATATGCAAAAGTAATTAAAGGCGCTTTACATCCACCGCAATGCTCCTTTATCTTATCCTTCATCAATTGCGCTGCTTCATTTCGAGCATGTGGCATCTTATCCGCAACCATCGCTATAAATTCTTGCTGATTACTCCAAAAAAGCCCATTTAGACGTCTTTCAGCATCGCTAATATTCTCTTGTTTGCCGTCAACACTTGCTTTAAATACTTGATGCCCCTGCACCAACCAATTTTTTGAATTGCCAACTTCAGCCGCTAAGAGTTTTTTAAAAGAGACCGCCGTCCCAGTTTGTAATGCATTATCAATCCGATCACGTACATTCTTCAGTGAAGATAAACAGTTTTTTGCATTAAGCACACCGCTTAAAACAAAAATGATCGCCAACCGAATGAGACCTCTTACTACCATCATATTTCCTTTCCTATTCATTTAATAAGCCATCAACATACTCATTGGCATCGAACAGCTTAATAGCTTCAATAGCTTCGCCAAAGGTGATATACACTATAGGTAATTGTAATTTTTGTGTTATAGCAAATACAATGCCACCCTTACCAGTACCATCAAGCTTGGTCAGTACAAGACCGTTAACCTGTGTTGCCTGATGAAATATTTCAGCCTGGACCAAACTATTTTGCCCAAGCATGGCATCAATAGTCAACCAGGTATTGATTTGTTCTTGAGGAAGATGCTTTTGCACGATACGTTTCATCTTTTCAAGTTCCTTCATAAGATTCACTTTAGTCTGCAGCCTCCCCGCCGTATCAATAATGAGCTTATCAAATTTTTCATCTACAAATCGTTTACATGCATCAAAAATTACTGCTGATGGGTCCTGTTCATCCCGTCCAACATGCACCTCAACCCCAATTCTGTTGGCCCATTCACACAGTTGTTGTGTCGCCGCCGCTCGAAATGTATCACCAGCAACAATTAAAATTTTATGCCCCTGACCTTTAAGCAGATTGGCATACTTTGCAATAAATGTCGTCTTACCGCTACCGTTTACACCCACTAATAAAACAATACGCGGCGAAGCATCCATCACAGGGGCAACATTAAGGTGATTAATAAGTAATTTTTTTAATTCTTGCTTGGCCTGCTCAAGTGATGTAATTAATGAATTTTTAATATTTTTTGAGAGTATGTTGATAATCTCATGCGTCGTCTTTACACCGGTATCACAGGTAATAAGAAGATCCGACAGTTCTTTTAAGAATTGCTCATCCAATGATCCACGAGAAAAAATCGAAGAAATCTTTTGTGTAACAGATGAATACACCTTTTTTATTTTATTTTTAATAAAATCAAACATGAAATTCCTTATGCATAAAATTGTGTAAAAGTGCTATGGTATAGCTGGTATAGCTCAAGAGTATAAAATGATCGGTACAAAAATTGAAAAGATTTAATAATTTATGTTAAATTTTTAATTATTATCAATATTTTAATAATAAGACTAACAAACTATGTCGAACGAAAGGAGGAATCCCATATTCTAACAAGTCATCTCACTGTAAGATAATCTAAAAAGTTTAAGGAGATCATATGAATACATTTTTCAGAGGCTTAGCCCTCATCATATTAACAACATTCTGCGGATCACAATCAATTGCTTATACTCAACAACGTGCAACAAACACAAAAAAAACAACCAAACAAGCCCCAAAGAAAACAACAAAGAAACGCAAGGTAAAAAAGGTCCTTCATCGCTCAAACTCTGAAAAACTGACCGCCATGAATAAATCTCTTCAAAGTATGTCTAAAGATTTGAATGCAATGAAAGGCTATGATACTGCAACACAAAAAGAAATTAGCACAATAGCCAAGGCCTTGGATGAAAATGTAAAAAAGATTGATAAAATAATGCCAACAGTGAAAAAGCAAGAAGCAACAATAAAAAAGGTAACACCTCTTAAGAAAAAATAATAAATGAAATAAAGACTCCTTTGTTTCATCACAGAGGAGCCTTTATTTCATTTATGGAGCACAGGTATGCATAAAAAAATAGCATTTCTCATCGCACTGTATACAAATCTACAAGTACCATCAACCTTGGCTTACAAACAAGAAGACTACCAAAAAGTTATTACTTGGCTTGCCGATACTAATCCAAACAAAAACCCAAACTTACAAAATCTTGATTTGAGTAATCTCATACTTGATGGAAAAGATTTTTCAGGGGCAGACTTATCTGGCTCAAATTTTTCTCACACAAGTTTATTTAAAACACAATTTATTGGAACTACCCTTACCCAAACAAACTTTACCTGGGCAACAGCCTTCTTGGCCGATTTTTCTCAGGCAACTCTGAACGGAACAATATTCAATAACGCATTTTTATGTAATGCACATTTTCTTAATGCTCAGTACAACGAATTAGAGGTAAAAAAAGCAAACTTCATTGGTGCCTATGATATTTCTAAAGATTTTGCTTCATATCTTCTTAAAAAAGAGGCCTATATTCAACATGAAGACCTTCCTAAAGTTATACAACTAATACCAAATAAAAGGTGTTCCCTGAAGAATTGTTTTAAACGTTTTTGTTGTTGTAACAGCTGCAAAGAAAAAAATCTCTAACCTTATTTCAAGTCAATTTTTTCACTTTTTCATTATATTTTTCATCAATTATTAGGTTTTTTAACAATCTCTGGATCGATAATTTTCTATTTGTGCACTAAACTATTGATTTTATTCTAAAGTATTTTCTAAGATAATATTATAGGTTTGTGCAGTGGTTGCACTAACAAGAATGACATTTAAACAAAAAGGAGATGTTATGAATAGAAATATCAAGCTCGCATTAGCAACAATCGGGATTGTCGGATATGCAATAGGACCATTAAATGCAGCCGATAAAACAGATATATATAAAGGATGGATTGATGTAAGCAAAGGGGGCGAAACTGTAGGCATGCCTATAGACAAAGATGTAACTCAAAAAGACACAAGTAAAAAGGACACAAGCAAAAAGAAAGAAAAAAAGGCAGAAATCCCGGCATGGGAAGAAAAAGCGAGAGAAAAAACAGCTGATATTGGTATAGAGGCGCTTAAAAAAATCCTAACAGAAGGTATTAGTTTAGCCGGAAAAGCAGGTAGTGAGGCTATTACTCAGTACTTCAAATCACAAGAAAAAGAAGCTGAATTAGTCCAAACATTTCAACGTGGCGTTATAAAGATGATCGAAAAGAAAGTCAATGAGATAAGTACAAAAGTTAGTGCTGCTACAGCAACTGAATTAGACTCTGCTCTTAAAAAGGAACTCACTGATTCTATTAAGAATATTAAAGAAAGATTGAGCTGGTTAAACGAAATGATGCAAACCAAAAAACTTCCTGCAAAATGGGCAGAAGGGTTAGAACAAGAATAACTTTTGATAACATATACACAAATAAAAGACCGCTCACAAAATAATGTGAGCGGTCTTTTATTAAAGACATTTACACTCGTGAATAAGTACCTATAATCTGCCCATCTGCTAACACATGACCTTCCATTGCTCGTTCAAGTTCAGCTTTACCAATACCAAATGGCTGGTCAAGCATAGTATCAAGTGCATATACCTTAAAAAAATATCGATGATCGCCATGCCCTTGTGGTGGGCAAGCGCCTCCATAGCCAAGCTTGCCGAAATCATTTTTACCCTGCCGAGCTCCATTGGAAAGTATTGCATGATTGGGAACACCTTCTGATAAATCCAATACCATTGCTGGAATATTAAAGATAACCCAATGCACCCATGTTCCGGCAGGAGCATCCGGATCATCACAAATGATTGCAAAACTCTTTGTCCCTTGAGGAACATTAGCCCAAGCCAGATGAGGAGAAATATTCTTACCTTGGCAGGTATAATCATCTGATAAACGTTGATCGTGCACAAATGATTTGCTTGTTACAATCAGCTGCTTAATATTTTTTGTCGCACATACACCTTGACGACTACTGCTTACCATAGCAACCCCAAAAACAAATATTATAGCGCCCAAAAACATCAATAATTCTCTGTTCCATTGCATAAAGCACACTCCTATTCTAAATAGCCAATCATACAAAATCAAACCTTTGCAATACCTTATCAGAACTAAAAGCAAAAATTCAAAACTTGTACAAAATTACCTACATCGAGTAAAATAAATGGGTAGACATTCAATAATTTTTTGGGGAGGCCCAGATGGATATCAATGCACTTTTGAGTCAAGCAGTAAACACCAACCAATCACATTGGTATGTTCTATTACTCGCTTTTTTTTCAGGAATTTTGGTAAGTTTTACGCCTTGCGTATATCCAATGATTCCAATAACCGCCGGTATTTTACAAACACAAGCACATCGATCACTCCTTCATAACTTTTTATCTGCTGTTATGTATATCACCGGCATCGCACTTATATACGCAACTCTTGGCTATGTTTCCGCAACTACATCAGCAATTTTTGGTTACTGGCTAGCAAGCCCATGGTTCATCATACCTATCATCATTTTCTTTTTATATTTAGCCTTCTCATTGTTCGGTTTTTATGAATTACATATGCCAAGATTTTTAAGCTATCAAGGAACCATCAACGCACACGGCTCATTAGTACAAAGTTTTATTTTCGGATTAATTTCCGGCACGGTTGCTTCACCATGTTTAACACCAGCGCTGGCACTCCTCCTGGGCATCGCCGCAAAACAGGCAAACCCTTTTTGGGGCTTTCTAACACTCTTTAGTTTTTCAATCGGCATGGGACTGCTATTACTCTTAATAGGTACTTTTTCCAGTACATTGGCCATGTTGCCACGAGCAGGTGAATGGATGAACCATATTAAAACGATCTTTGGTTTTTTAATGATCGGCATTTGTATTAACTTTTTGCAACCATTTTTTGAGCCATCAAGCCTAATGTTAGGCTATGCTGGCATTGCCGGAGCTGCCACCATATTCTATGGACGTAAAGCAAAAACAGATAAATTAGCATTCGCATTAAGTATTATCGCTTTTGTTTGCACCATTGTCTTTGCACTACTTACCCTTAAAATGTTTATTGTTTAACTCATCTTGATTTCTATTTGAAAAAACCCCATTACGATGTCACCAAGCTCTGCATCGTAGAAAATCACATTCGTTTTTACTAAAAAGTTGTTAGAATAAGAGACTGCTGTAATAAAAGTGCATAATATTTTTCAAAATACCACGTACTTGTGCGAAAGGGTCAGGAATGCAGTTCTTAAAACGCAATGTCTATTGTGGACACATACAAGAGTCACATGTGGGGAAAGAGGTTACGCTCAATGGCTGGGTTCATCGTCAACGAGATCTTGGTGGTGTGATTTTTGTTGATCTACGCGATCGCACAGGACTTATTCAACTGTTTTTTGATCCAACAAAATTGGATACTCAGCTTGTTGAAGCCGCACGCGCATTACGTTCAGAATTTGTTATCGCTGTAAAAGGAACCGTGACCCATCGAGCAAAAGGCATGATTAATGAAAAACTTGCAACCGGTCGCTACGAAGTTCATATCACAACACTTCAGATTCTCAACAAATCAAACCCTCTACCTTTCCAATTAGAAGATGAGGACAAAACCTCCGATGAAATAAAACTCAAATACCGCTATCTAGACCTG
>LDIV01000001.1:138806-146415 GCA_001468855.1 candidate division TM6 bacterium UASB124
CAAATACCGCTATCTAGACCTGCGTCGCAAAACCATGCAAGATTTTCTCAAACTCCGCCATGACGTCATTTTTACCATGCGCCAATATTTTAATGAGCATGGTTTTTACGAAGTAGAAACACCAATTCTTTCTAAAAGCACACCCGGCGGTGCTCGTAACTTTTTGGTACCAAGCCGACTCCAACCAGGAACCTTTTATGGATTGGTTGAATCACCACAAATTTATAAACAACTTTTAATGGTCGGCGGCATTGAAAAATACTTTCAAATCGCTCGGTGCTTCCGTGATGAAGCATTACGTGCCAATCGACAACCAGAATTTACACAATTAGATATTGAAATGTCATTTATTGATGAACAGGACATTCAAGCAGTATGCGAAGGCTTGCTCAGCATTCTCTGGAAAAAATTCTTAAACTATCAACTTCCATCACCATTGCCACGCTACACCTATGATGAAGTTTTTTCACGTTTTGGTAGCGACAAACCAGATATGCGTTTTGAATTAGAAATAAATGATATAACCAATCTATTCAAACAATATGGCATTAAGTTTATCGATACAACCATTCAGGCCGGAGGCAAAATTGGTTGCCTTATTGTTAAAAACAAACAATTCTCACGCTCAGAGCTTGATCATTGGACGCACTATGTCACCAAAGAGCTAGGCGCCCAGGGTCTATTATGGTTTCGTTGGCGTGAAGACGGTACTCTTGACAGTCCAATCGCAAAGCTTCTTTCGCAAGATTTTTTTGAGCAAGCACATAAAATGTTACCAAGTCTAACCCCAAAAGACACAGTCTTTGCTGTTGCAAGCAATTATGAAGATGCATGGACAACCCTAGGACAGTTGCGCTTAACATTAGGAAAGGAGCTCAAACTAATTAATACTACCGAACATAAACTCTTTTGGGTCATCGATTTCCCAATGTTTGAATTTGATAAAGAAACAAAACGTTGGCAAGCACGACACCACCAATTCACCTCACCTCAAGACGGATGGGAAAATCGTGATATCAAAGATGTTAAAGCGCGAGCTTATGATTTAGTGTGCAATGGTGAAGAATTAGGCGGCGGCTCAATCCGCATCTATTCTTCAGAGGTACAAAATAAAATCTTTGATTTATTGGGTATGTCTCGAGAAAAGGCTGAAGAAAAATTTAAATTCCTCCTTGAAGCACAAAATTTTGGCTACCCACCCGAAGGAGGACTTGCATTTGGAATAGACCGACTCATAATGATATTAAGCGGTACGGATGCCATACGTAATGTCATTGCGTTTCCTAAAACACAAAATGGCAGCTGCTTAATGATGGGTACACCGTCATCCGTCGAAGAAGAACAACTTAAAGATTTGTATATCAAAAGTACCTATGTACCAAAGACTGAAAAAGAATAATAAGCAAAGGATTTTTATGTCTCTGATCGTTAATACACAAAATTTTGATCAAGAAGTAATAAAATCAACTCAACCGGTCGTTGTCGATGTATTTGCAACATGGTGCGGTCCTTGCAAAATGATGCTTCCTCTTTTTGAAGAGCTTTCTCAAGAGATGCATAACTACAAATTCGTCAAACTGAACATTGACGAAGAACGCGATCTTGCAATTCAATACAATATTTCGTCGATCCCAACGTTTTTATTCTTCAAAGATGGAAAACTTGTTGCAAAGGAAACAGGATACATAAACAAAGATGCTCTCAAAGCAAAGATTGAAAGTTATTTGAAATAATTTCAGTCAACATTATTGAACTAAGCCAGATATCAATTAAACATAGAACAAGAAAGCGGAAATTATTCTGCTTTCTTGTTTTTAACATAACTTACACAACACAACCGCAGTTAACCTCTGTTCATGACTTACGCATTAGCTGAAAGTTAGATCCAGATCTTGATTTTTTATGTAAAGATGCTCCAATTTTATGAGTTACTCTATTATTCCATAAAAAAGGAGATCTTTACATGCATGCTGCTCAATCATATCAAAAACTTTGTTCAGAACAATACGTTGATGCTTTATTACTTTGCATTGATAAAAAAGTTTGCACAAATANAAATGAGCGATTAAAATCGGTTAATGGAACTTTGGATGGAATTGATTGCTATTTTTATGTCGTAAAAATTAAGGGTGGAACAACGGTTTATTTGATTAGCAACGACTGGATTGACCCTTTCGCGGTTATTGAAATCTATCGTATTCGATGGAACATCGAACTGTTTCATCGTGTTGAAAAACAGTTCCTTGGACTCAGCGATTGCCAAATGCGTTCAATAGAAAAGCAAATGAAAAAGGGCCTTGTAAAACAAGGCCCCTTTAATCGATTTATATTGTTTTTATTAGAACTTATACTCAAAACCAATGTTCATATGATATGCAGTATCATCACTTATTCTAAAGCGATTAGCATCATGAATATCATTTCGGTCGTCTTGAATAACAAAGCCGAAAATATCTCTAGGCAGAGGGACACCTTTAACATCTGCAAAATAACCACCAGGAATAAAAACAGCCAAGTTAGCAAAGAAGGTCAAATCCTTGATAGCTGTACATCGAGCCAAAAGGTTTATTTCGGTTCCCATAAATGATCTAGCCATATCACATTCTGAAAGATGACCAGTATCTGTCAAGGTTACAGGATCGAGTACCCCCTGAACATATGCATGTTCTTCTTGTGCTTTCCAAAACCAGATAATGTTTGGATTAAGAGACAAATCTTTAATACAACATTTTGGTGTCCATGTAAGTCCAGCACCAACAAGTTGCAAGTCACTAAATGTCATCTCTTTACTTGCCTTTACTCTACCACCTTCAGTAACCAAATTGGTTGGACGCATCAGTAAACGTTGGTCAAGAATAAAGATACTGGTTACACGTTTGCCACAATATGATTCATGAAGACCAACAAATGCGTTGTATTTTCTCGTTCTGCAACCATTGGCACAGCCCTGGCCATCCAAGTCAGGATTACGAGGAGCCGGACCACCAGATGCATAACCGTAAGCAAGGGCCATTTTCAAATCCCATTTTTTGAACGTATATGCACCGTCAACAACAGCCATCCAACCTTTTAGATCAACATCAAAACCTCTACGGAATCGATCATTGGAGTTCCAATATGGAGTATCAATTGCTGCGCCATGAGCTTTGTCAATTTGAACGCCATTTTCATAAACCGGTTGCATAGCAGCAGACCTACTTCCAATATCATTTGGATCACTCAGTCTACCAGTTACCAATGCTCTTGTTGCACCAGCGGTCCCCGGTTTAGCATTAAGAATATGTGAGTACTCTTCAACAAGATACCCTTCAGACCCTTGTTGCAGACTGTTATTTACACGTGGCCTGTTACGATCAATACAATATAATTCTTCTTGACCATAGTTGAACGCCATTTCACCTCCACACTCAAAATCAGCATAACTATAATCAATTGCTAAGCCATAAGAACCCCAGTTTGTTTTTGCGTCAGGAGCATAAAGCTTTTCTATTTTTTGATCTGAGGCAGCATTATAAAAAACATATGGCTCAAGTTCTAACGTACCACACTTACAATCTCTGATAACCCTCCATTTCATACGAGCAGCAAACAAATCATCATCCTTTGCACATCCACGCCATGGGCTTGAGCTGCGACCAATAATATATCGTTTTTCAAGATTTATTGTGTCTTCAAGATTCTTGCCACGCTCTTCAAAACGTGAGTAATACAAATCAACTGCAAGACGATCAGGAATAAGTACGCTTCTCAACAAAATACCTGGAGCTGATTTATCTTCTACGTAGTTATAAAGCCCCAAAAATTCTTTGCCTATTCCATAATAAGAACCAAGCGCAATCCCTCTACCCAAATCAAATTCAAACCATCCCATTTGTAAGGTGTGACGTTGCTTTGAATCAAGTACCCCAAAGGCCGCATTCAAACTAAACTTAAGCCAAGCATCCTTAACCCACAACAAGGTTTTACCAGAGGTATGTGAATGGGAACCAAAAATAGTCTCAACGTTACTTTCTTCCCCAAACTTAACATTACTTGGGCCAATTGGTCCTGAATCGGCATCAGCATAAATCAATCCTTTACCCCAAACCCCTTTGTGCCGAAAATCAAAAAACATTTCAACAACTTTATAACCGTACTTTTCAGCACCATAACCGCCATTAATAGTCAAATCGACAGTCTCTTTAAAATATAAATTTTCATCAGGAATGTTTTTATTTAAAAGATATGCATTATCTTCGTAGTAATTCTCAACCTTTATACGACCGCCAATAGTTAATTCGGCATCACCTTTGGTAATAGTAAAAGGCCCTTTGGTGCCAGCAGTAGGCGTTTTCAACTCATTTACAAGTGTCATTGGTGGCAATGATTTTGGCCGAACCAAAGCTTTACACATGTCACCGTCCGGCGCTGCATTAAGCCCACCTGCTATCATTACTACAGCAAAAAACAATCCCTTTCTCATCAAAGCATCACTCATCATCATTCCTTAATTGAAAGAATTATATTAAGACAAACGATTAGAAATCATTACGAATCTTTAGTTCTTTGTCAATCATCTATTATTTATCTTTTCTACTTGTTGCCAAGGCTTCACCAACCTGATTGACTTTGCCGGCCCCTATGGTTAAAAGCAAATCACCTTCTTGCATTACAGGCTCAATAGTTTGAGTAACCTGAGCATACGTCGGCGTATATATAACACGCATTACAGGATTATTTTTCTTAATTGCTTCAACAAGACGATCAGCCGTTACCCCTGGAATAGGAGCCTCACTTGCCGGATAAATATCAGTAATACATAACGTATCAATGACATACGCTTCTTTATCTGCCGTAGCAAAGACATCAATGAACTCATTCCATAATTTTTCAGTTCTACTAAAACGATGCGGCTGAAAAACAACATGTAATCGTTTTTGAGCTCTTTTCTGAGCAACTAATAATGTTTTTTTAATTTCAGTTGGATGATGACCATAATCATCAAAGATTTCAGCACCGTTATAAGTTCCCTTAAATTCAAAACGTCGTTCAACGCCTTTGAATGTTTCTAATGCTGCTGCAATCACAGCAAATGGAACCTCAAATTCCAAACAAACACCAATAGCCGCCAAGGCATTCAAAACCATATGACGACCTGGAATATTGTTAAGAGTAACGCGCCCTAACAATTTCTTCTCTTTTTGATGCGAGCCAGGAATGGATTCGTTAACATAAACATCAAATGATGATGCAGCAACCCCAAGTTCAACGTTATCACCCATAATATCTGCCTCAGGGCTGAGGCCATACTTAACAGTGCATATATGAGATAATGGGAGAATAGACCGTACCGGTTCATCATCAATACAAACAAATGCCTTGCCATAAAACGGTAACCGAGCCAAAAAGCCCTTAAATGTATTTTTAATATCACCCAAATCTTTATAGGTATCCAAGTGTTCTGCATCAATATTGGTTACCACAGCCATGGTCGGAGAGAGATTTAACAGTGATCGATCACTTTCATCAGCTTCGGCAATAAGCACCTCTCCACCACCCAACTTGGCATTATTAGCAATATTTTTTAAAACCCCCCCAACAATAACCGTTGGCTGACGATCCGCTTCAATCATGATATGTGATATCAATGAGGTGGTTGTTGTTTTGCCATGCGCACCGGAAACGGCAACACTATATTTTGTTCTCATTAATTCACCCAACATTAATGCTCGAGGAATTACGGGAATCCCCTTTTCAAGAGCCGCACAAATTTCCGGATCATCCTGTTTAACCGCTGAGGAATACACTAAAACATCCGCATCATGAATATGAGAAACATTGTGACCATGATAAACAATACAGCCAATATCTTGCAGATGTTGTATGGTCTTGGATGCAGAACCCAAATCGCAACCAGATACTGTATAGCCACGCAGCTTCAGAATTTCAGCAATGCCACTCATCCCTATACCACCAATCCCCATAAAATGAACATGCTCTCTCTTTTTGTACATGATCTTCTCACATAAAAAATTTGACTAAGCGTTGTATACCTTCTTGCAAATATTCCCTATCACGAGCATAACACAAACGCACAAAAGGAGCTCCTGATGGCCCAAATGATGAACCAGGAACCAAAGATACTTTCGCTTGATATAAAATACTCATACACAAATCTGTCGCATCAGCCTGTTGTGTTTTAATAAATAAAAACAAACTGCCCAATGGTTCTTGAAATGAAATAATACGATTATCGACTAAAGGCTTAAGCATAGACATGGCCATATCACGATTTTGTTTAACAAGCTGATGAAAATGACGCGTATACTCTGGGTGCTCAAGAGCAAACATTGCCGCATATTGCGCCGTATTATTAAGACAATTAAGTAATGCATCCTGCATACTTGCCAAAGCCCTGTTAATGCATTGTGGAATAACGAGATAACCAATGCGCCAACCGCTCATTGCCATATTCTTTGAAAAAGTACTGGCACAAATCAGCCACTCACTCGTACTCACCAAAGGCAATGCCGATTCAAATTCAGAAGTAAATGCATAATCACGATACGCTTCATCAATAATTAAAAATATGCTTTTTGATTCACACCAAGAAAGCAATTCTTTTATCGTATCAAGAGGAACAATCATTCCGGTTGGATTACCAGGATTGGCAAGAACAATTATTTTCGTTTTTGATGTTGTTGCAGCTTTAATTTTATCAATATCAATAACACAACAGCCATTACTATCAAGCATCGATACATACACAGGAGTAGCCCTTGAAGCCTTACACAATGTTGTGTACGCAGGATAAGTAGGCTCAGGAATAACAACCTCATCACCTGGATTAAGCATCGTCAAATACAATAATGAAAGCCCGCCAATACAACCATGTGTTGGTAAAATATCATTCGGCGTAATATGAGCCTTATAATCTTGTGATAAGACCATCGCCAATTTTTCACGCAATGGCTTTAGCCCCCAACAACTTTCATAATAATCTGTTTTATCAGTCTTCAAAACGTCGCGTAGATACTCTTTAATCTCTTGAGGAATCCCACCAACTTTTACAGACCCTTGAGAAAGAGAGACGTACTCATCGCTACTCTTAGCTATCTCTTCAATTTTTTTAATACCAGATAAAGGAATTTCCAACATGAGAGCACCCCGAAAGTAATTCTAAGAGGAAATACAAGAAAAATTAAACATCACACTTTGTATGGGTATTTATACAATAATTTTTTGAAGTTTGATAGTAAAATCCTTAGTACAGAATAAAAAATCAATTTTAACTTAAGGCTTATACAAAATTTCTACCCATCTTAAAAAGTTGGACTGAAGCAGCAAATTTTAAAAAACCCAAATAATTCCATGGTTTTTTCCCAAAAAATTTTCAGTCCTCTGTACCATGCCAACCAACAAAACGGTTTATTCAATAACCCAGCGAAATGTTGGTTTGTATGTTTTTTTTGTTTCTACGAGCATATGTTGCCGCAAGTAATACAAAATTATTTTGTTTGCATATGTGTCCGAGTTTTCGGTCATCAAAGGATGAACCTACCATGAATAAATATATAGAAACAGGACTTACACAACATAACCAAAGTTATCCTCTGATGCCGGCTTTAAA
>LDIV01000001.1:146599-179356 GCA_001468855.1 candidate division TM6 bacterium UASB124
ATATAAGGGGATATTCATAAAAAGGAAGCTGTTCTAAAAAAGGAGTCATCATGAATCACAAAATATTTCTAATTGCGACCCTCTTGTCGCTTAATGTATCATTAAGTATTTATTCATCTGAACAAGAACCAAAATGGTTAACTGAAACTAAAAAAGGAACACCTGTTCAAGCAGAACGAGATTTGATAATTGAAGCAAAAAAACAATCATCCACGGAAATGATGCAACAAGGATCTACTCCCCAAAAAATTCGATATTCGATAAATCTCATGTGGATCAATAAAAAACTAGATGAAGACCAATATTATATTCACCCATCAAAAAATGAATCCGATCTTGAAAAAAATTTCTTAAGCCATATTTTCAAATGGGCTAAAGCCAACCCAGATGGCAGGATAAATGTATGGTTTGACAGCGAACTAACCCCACTCAAAGCAATAAAAGACACACTCAGACTCATTAAAAAACATGAACCATCAACAATAACCAACATCAAATTTCGTGATATTAGAAAAATTAAAAAAATCCTTGATCATCCAAAAATATTTAGTGACAAAATACCAATCTATTTTCGAGTTGACATTTTACGTCCTATCATAGCACTGAACTCGCTTACTCATGAAGTTGATTATTGTGTATTCGCTGATTTGGATATGGAACCTCTCTCTAAAGAGCAACTATTCGATTCTGAAACGCTAAGAAAACTGTCACAAGATGGTATTGTAATGGCAAAGTCAGCCACAAGTAATGGTTTTGAGAATGGATTTCAAATAATTAGCAATGATCAAAGTTGCCTTCTTGATGCTATGGAATTTGCGCTTGTCGATCTTAACATTCAAAGAGCATATAACGCACTCAAAGGGAACTTTAAGCCTTTGGCCATGTCTTCACGACAAAGACCGCTAACATCAATCGAAGCTATTGAACAAGCTGTTTTTTTTAGCTATGTCCCTATGTTTCAATATTTTTATCATTTAGCTGAACGTACAAAATTATTAATTGTAGGTGGTTCAATAATGAATCCAACCGAAAGAGAATATGATCAGAATAAAGATGGTTTTACTCCATTTAAGCTTGAGGAAATGACCAACCCATTTGAACTTACATCATCTATACCAATCGCTATCCCAACAAAAGAAGTTAAACTTCCGCAATCATCATTTGTAGATAGAGAAATAATGTGGGAGAAGATGTATAGAAAGGCATATAGTTCCAACAATCAACAATAAGAGCGCAAAGAATAAAATTTTCTAAAAAATTAGAAAGTTTCAAACTCAACCATTTGCGGTTGTATTCATAAGAATAATAAATTCATAGTGTGTCAGATAAAAAAGGAAAAAGATGCCGACTAAAAAGATAATATGTCGAATCAATGTATGTGTTGCTTCACGTGCTCGATAATCACCTAAACCAACCAAAAATCGATACCATGACCCCAAGGCACCAATAAGCAAAATTAACCAGTATTCTGGCGTTATGAAAATGCGATACAACAAATAGGTAAAAATTGATTCTTCGTATAACTTAGGCCCCAAAAGCAACGTTAAAACATTAATTAATACTGCCATACACCAAAAAAAGGGCTCTGGTAAAAAAGATCGGTTAAAAATAAATTTTAACGGGGCACCAATTAGGATACGACCATGTGCAGCCGGCACACACAAAATATAACCAGACCAGGTCAAAAGAATTAAAAAAAGGCCAAGTTCAATACCATGTTTAGAAATTTGATAGATAGTAAAACTGGATGCTATTACAACCCATGGAATAAGTACAATAAGATATGGGGCTAAAAAACGTTTTTTCATAGATATACCCCTTCTCATGACATCCCAGGAACTTTAGTACCACTTCGCTCCTTCGGAGCTTCAAGGGGCATACTCCGTTCCACTGTCCTTGATAAGTTGGCTGTACCATACAATTCTCAGATTTCTTCCATAAAAGCTTACCTGCGCGTAGTATGGTGGAGCTAACCGGACTCGAACCGGTGACCCCATGCATGCCATGCATGTGCTCTACCAACTGAGCTATAGCCCCAAAAACCTTTCAATTTCCTTAGATTTTACGCAAACTCGACAAAAAGAGCAAGTAAAATACATGCTTGTATAGAAGTGCTAATATACGTTCAAAGATCTTTTCAGATTTTTTATAGAGAGAATAATCATGGATAATAACGCCATTCCTTCATTTTTCTACCTTTTTGACCAAATCGCTTCAATCCTCAATGCTATTAAACAGTCTGGAGGAACATCATATTTAGTTGGTGGATGTGTTCGAGACCTTATACTTGGAAAAACATTAAAAGACTTTGACATAGAGGTTCATTCATTAGACCTTGAAAAACTCGAATCTATACTTAAAAAATTTGGACCAGTCAAATTAGTTGGCAAAAAATTTGGAGTACTTCGTATCGCTCACTTTGACATCGACTGGTCGCTACCTCGTCGAGACAGTAAGGGTCGTAAGCCAACCGTCATAATTGAACCGTCGATGACTATTCAGGACGCCTGCCGTCGCCGCGACCTTACCATGAACGCTATGGCTATAGATTTAAACTTTGTTATAGATCAAAGTGAAACTATTAAAAAAAAATTAGCGCTACCCAATGCTGAAATCACTACCATATTTAATATAATCGACCCTTTCGGTGGCCTTGAAGACATTAAACACAAACGCCTACGTGCTGTTGACGAAAACCTTTTTCTAGAAGATCCATTACGCTTTTTCCGTGTTATGCAATTTATTGGGCGCTTTGAAATGCTACCGGACAAACAACTCGATACATTATGCGCCACTATGGATTTATTTGATACAACAACCCAAACACCGTTAGCATGCGAACGTATTTATGAGGAAATAAAAAAATTATTCCTAAAATCATATAGCCCATCCCTAGGATTTAGATGGCTCGTCAAAATAAGGCGACTCGAAGAGATTTTTCCAGAACTATACGCGCTCATCAATGTTCCTCAACCGCCACAACATCATCCAGAAGGCGATGTATTTGAACATACCATGCAATCATTAGATGCGGCAGCTCGGCTCAAGCTCTATAACAATCAATCAGGTTTATCCATAGAAGAAGAAAAATTTTTAATCATGCTTGCTGTCTTATGTCATGACTTAGGCAAACCTATCACTATTGATCACGAACTACATACATATAAGCATGAAATTGAAGGTGTTAAAATAGCCAAAAAGTTACTCAAACGTATTACCAACAATCAATCGCTGGCCAATGGAGTTTACAAGCTTATTAAATTCCATTTACTTCCTTTTAATTTCTTAGCAGAAAATGCTGGACATAAGGCTTACAAACGGCTTGCACTTAAATTAGCACCGGAAGCGACACTCCACCAACTTGCATTTGTCGCATTAGCCGATATTCAAGGACGAAATAAAGCAGGACATGAGCCGCTTAATTCAAGCTATGACATGTATGAACAATTCTTACAAAAAGCACAAGAAGCAACGGTTGCTCATGGGCCAGAAGCACCCATCCTGTTGGGACGGCACCTACTTGACATATTACCGCCTGGTCCACAATTAGGAATACTCCTCAAAGAGGCTTATCTTATTCAACTAGAAGAAGGCATCAAAGATGTTGACATGTTACGACAACGAGTATTGAAAAAGAGATAAGGCCTTAGGCTGGCTTTATCTCTTTTTCAATTGTACTGATCCACTGTTTTAAAACTGATCGCTGTACATCACTCAGAAGCGAAACTCTGTCAATTACCTTTTGATCAACTTTAATAAACAAATCTTTAAGTGCTATGGCATCCAGTGCTTTACGTTCAATAAAAAGATTATTCAAACCGCTAACAAATGCATTTTTCACTTCCGTTGACGGTTGTTTAACAAACAGATCAAGAGCCTTCGAAAATTTAGTAATATCCTTCGTTACTGTTGCATCATCGATCAACGCTTGCAAATAAGATTTTGTATCCTTAACTATACCAAGAGCCCAATTAATCTCTTTAATCCAAATATCCAAAACAGCTAATTGATTTGACATCAACAAGTTTTGCGTACTTTTCGTTTGTTCAAAGAATTTCTTTACTTCTACAAGCTCACCATTATTCAGATCACCACGATTTGCAAATATATTCGATATTATTTTAACAAACAGATCTTTCTCGTATTCTGTCTTTGCTCCCGTTATATTGGGCAAGATTTTAGTAAGACTACCAATAAGCTGTTGTATATTTTGTGTTAACTGACTTTGAAGAAGAACAACCGTTCCATCTAGTACCTTTTTCCATTCTTCAAACATCTTAAAAACCGAGCTCTCAAATATTTTATTCTTTTGAATAATTGGGGTTGTCAGATATGTAAGTAATTTATCAAATTCTTCGATTTCCTTTGTCGCACGATCTTTACGATTTGCAAACAATGTTGTTAGTTGATCAACAAACATCCTTTTTTCGTATGCATCAGTTGAAGGCTTAATCTTCTTGGCAATATCCCCTAGTGTTACAAGTTTGGAAAGCACATTTGTTTGCGATTGGTTTTCTATAAGTTGAATTGTAAGACCAATAACACGCGTCCAATCCTTTCCTACAACATCACTTAAGCTTGTCTTGGACTTTGATAAATCCATAAAACTTCTCAACATCTTCAAATCATCAATGGATTTGCCGGCTCGATTATTATAATAGCTTGGAATCTTTCTACGTAATTCGAACACCAAACTTTTTTGTTTTCGCTTATCAAGTTCGTCTTTTGGCAATTTTGTATCCAAAAGGTTAAGTGCATACAATGCAGATTTCAAAGCCAAAGAATAATTTTCTTTATCTTTGTCAATTTTATTTTTTAACGATGTGATCAATGTTTCGCGTTCATCTGCAAGCTCAACTGCCGTTGTCATTGTTTTAAGCCATTGTTGCATAACGCCACGTTGATTTGGTGCAAGTAAAAATTGATTTTTAAGAGCCTCGTCAAGTAATTCACGCAAAGCAACAAGCTCTTCTTTTTTCATCGTTGCTTGTGACATAAAAAGATCATTCAAAACAGTCATCATGTTATTTTTATCAATCTGTACGGAGGCAGCTGTAATCAAAACTAATAACGACTTAGCAGCAGCAATTCTCTCCGGTATTGTTTTTATAGCTAATAATTCCTTGAGTTTGGTCTGAAAAATAATATCACCCTTAGCGGCTGCTTCAGTAATAACAGCAAGTGTTAAACTTTTTTCAAAAACAACAGGCCGGTCTGAAAAAACGTTTGCTACTTGCTGTCTCTGAGTAGCATTAAAATATGGATTATTCTGAACCTCATTAATCAATTGAGACAATTGTTCTTTTTCAGTATCGCCTTTTGTTTTTGCGTAATTAGCCATGGATTCGAAATCTCGAATCAAATCCTGCCTTGCACCACTGACAATCTTTTCATTTATCTGTTTAACAACATCACGATATTGATTAATTTTATCCTGGAATTTTTCATTCGGAATGTTTCGAGCATTTTCAACTAAACTGAGAAACGCTTTTTGTGTTTCCAATTTTTTTCCAATAGCACTACTCTGCTTTTTAAGCTGTTTTATAAAATCTGAAACAACCGTACGGGTACGGTCGCTACTGGGAACAGAGCTTAAACGATTATTAATCGTTATCAGGTTTGCCAATAGAGAATCAATAACAACCTTGGTTTCTTCTATCGCTTCGACCGTTATATCATCCTGATTACCAACAACATAGACAATTTCACGTAAAAAATCAGATATTATCTTTGTAAATTCTTCAACCGTGGTATGTGTTCCAAATTTTGCAAAAAGCCCTTTATAAGATATCAATTTTATCTTGATCATTATTGCATTCATTCCATCCCCAGCAATGACGGCAGAAGGTGGTGAGGTTTTTTGTTGAGACGCAGTCGTTGTCGACCGCTGAGCTGCTGTTTTCTTAAGCGGCTGCGCTGCAGGCGCAGGAGCACAAAAAACATTATTAAACACACCTTGGATAAGCACACATACAATAAAAACAATCTGCAAAAACAGATTTTTTAAATTTTTCACACGAGCACTTTTCATAAAATCTCCTTTAATCCCTGAGCTTCAAACTAGATACTTGAATGTAAGGATAGCAAAACTTACCATAACACCAAATGTCTCAATAAAAAAGGAGTAGGCGGCTCTTCTTGCCGCCTACTCCTTATACTTTTAAATCTGGTAACTACATTAATCTGTGGTACCCTTTCTCACAATCGACTTCTTTACCACCTCTTTTTTCTTCAGTACAACTGGCGCTGTTTCCTTTTCTTCAACAACTGGCCGTGCTACAACAGTTTTTTTTGTTACCGTACGCTCTTTCCCATGTAATAGAATTGTTTGCGTTGTTTTGGTCTTTTCTTTTTTCTCAACCTGAGAGATAGTTTTCTCTTTTGTCACAGAAGGGGCCTTAATAATTTTAATGTTATCCAATTCAACAGTAGTCTTACCCTTGCAACCAAACCCAACAAAATTCACCGTTTTGATAATCGGATCAGACCATTGTAAAATTTGATTTTTACCAGGAGTAGCTCCTTTGCCATACATTATTGTGCCATTTCTTACCATTACCCAATAATCACCCCAAGAATCACTGATACCTGCTCGCCCCTGAGCAATTGTATCAGCTCTTGATACTTTATTTTCTGAATCAATAGTTGTTCTTATAACTGACTTTGTATTACCATCAACACCTATACCCACCGCAATACATTGTACAGGTTGGCTACTATCTACATCAGATGGCTTACCCAAAACAACCCAAATATCACTAGCAGCATTTGCTTTAAAAGTAATCACCCCATTGCCAATGGTTGGTAACACCCACCCAAAGGATGTCAGTATAAGAGAAACACCATCCATCCCAATAAGTTTAAATTTCTCTCCTCCTGGCGGAGTTGCTGAATCATAAATAGTAGTATTTTGCAATGTAGAAGTAGTTTTTTGCGCAACAGTAGCAGAAGTAGTAGCAACAGTAGCATCACTAATTGAAGTCAGAGCAGAAACGCTCACAGGTTGGACATTGGTGACCTGCACAGTTGAAAGCCCTGTGTCAGTTAACTTACCAATAGAAGCAGCACTCGCTACTACAAGAGCAGAAGTAAAAAGACCTGCTGCTGTTGCTTCCTCTGGTGTCATAATTTTAAAACGCTCCCACCATCCAGGACCTGATTCACCTGCTCGATTTGTACCATTGTAAGTTGTCCATACACGGCTAAGAGCATTCCATGATGCCGTTGAATCCGGAACCGACAAAAAGCCATTTGTTCCTTGATTCAAAAGAGCAACATGGCCTTTGGCACTTAGAGGAATGACAGTCCAGTGCTCCCATGAGTGTGAGACGTCAGCAAAATTCAGACAGCCAAAACGTACAGCGTACAAAGGATCCGTATCTGCAGTTGCTACCGACTGCAAATTATTATTACTGGCCGTTGCCGATTTAAAACCAACCCATGTACGAATATCGCTTTCGCTCACACCAGCCGTCAGATTTAACATTGTAAATTGACTCGCCGCATCATTAACATTTGTTCCTGTGGGACTCAGATACTTTCCATTTGTAACCGTAAGTAACTTAGGACTATTTATATTTTTATATGAAACAATAACAACTTTTTTACCACTCACAAGCAATGGAGTTCTATAATAGCGATACCAAATCTTACCACTACTATCCAAAGCACACACTTCACCATCTCGGCCAGCAATAACTTGCGCAAAAGCGATACCTTGCGGATTGTCAACAAGCTCCCAATCCATGTTATTACCATAAGCGCTAGAACCATCCGTATAAGCCCATGTGTATTTCCTGAAATATACATTTTTATCCGTTCCAACACCCCACACAGAACCATCCAAACCAACCGAAACATGTTTAAATGTTACTGGAGTTTGTACATAGAGCCAGACAGTCCCAGCTCTTGCAGGAGAACTGACACCGAGCCGAGTATACACAAAACCATTAGAATTAACTCCCCACACCTGATCATCCTTGCCAACAGAAATTTGACTAAGTGACCCATCTATGCTTTTCCAACCAGTCCCTAATGGATTTGTGCGAGTAACGCCTTCACGAAAAAAAATATTACCGGCATCATCAACACACCAAGCCTGTCCACTCGAGCCACATACAACTTGTTTAAATACTCTCCCCACGCTATCGGGTATTGAACTCCATAGACCGGCACCCCAACTGCCTAATCTATAAGTAATCGTACCTGAAGCATTGATATTCCATACGAATCCTTGAGAAGCTCCCAATGCAATACTCTTTGCATTACCACTAAATTGTTCCCACGTATTTGAACTTCCCCATTGCCAAATAGTATTGCTACTACCAACACACCAAACGTTCCCATCAATACTTATTGATAAACAAGAAGCATTGCCTGGAATTTGTTGCCAATTCTGTGAAGGTGTAATTTGAGGGAAAGGAACACCGATACTTAACTGATTAAAAAACCAAACCAACATGAACAATGAAAACATTACTTTTTTATAAAATAAAAGCATCACAAAATCTCCTCTCGTGGTACATATTTCAGAGCCTTAAGTGATCATATCAAACAAAACCCTATAGCTCCAAACATATTTATTTCTTACCACCCAAAAAATACGTGGCGGTGCTTTAACGCATCCGCCACCACGAGTAAAACATCGCTATTATTTGCTATGTTTTTTTAATTTTGGATAAGGGCTTATTACCTCTTGTTTCTGCGCCACTCTTCCAATTCTATCAGCAGCATTATCATCTACCCTTTTAACTACCGAAGTCACTTTAGCAGGAGCAGGCTTTGCTACTTTTTTTTCTTCTACCTTAGTCTCTTTTTTAGTTTCTTTTTCTTTTGCAACAGGTTTAGCGGACTCCTGAATGGCCTTAACAATTTTGATTTTATCCAATTTAACAAGAGTATTACCCTTACAACCGAATCCAACAAATTTTACGGTTTTTATAATTGGATCAGACCATTGTAAGAGTTGATTTTTTCCTGGAGTGACACCTTTGCCATACATTATTTTACCATTTCTTACCATCACCCAATAATCACCCCAAGAATCACTGAGCTCATCTAACCCTGGAGTAATTGTATCGGCTATTGACACTTTATTATCAGAATCAACCGTAGTTCTTATAACCGATTTTGTATTATCATCAATACCTATACCAACAGCCAAACATTGCTGTGGTTGGCTACGATCTACATCAGAAGGGCTTCCAAACACAACCCAAATATCACTTGCCGCATTAGCTTTAAATATAACCAAACCATTTCCGACGGTTGGCAACGTCCAACCAAATGATGTTAAGACAACAGAAACTCCCTCAATGCCAACCAGAGTGAACGTTTCCCCACCCGGAGGTGTTGATGGATCATAGGGCTGAGCAATCAGATCTTGAAAAATATTAAAACAACATATGATACAGAATACAGCAAGTATTTTTTTCATGATATTTATTTTCATCTCACTCCTCGTTTAAACTCTTTAAGAAAAAGAGGGCGGCATATTCATCCGCCCTCTATAAATATTCTCAGTTCAAGCTACTGCATAAGTCGCATCTGTCATTACAAATTATTTTGCAACCGCTGCTTTAACAACCTTAGTTGTTTTGGCAACACCTGAAGTTTTAGTTGTCCTTTTTGCTGACTCTTTTCCCGCTTGAACCTTGGCAAGCTTTGATGGTTCCAAACTTTTTTTAGTTGCCACCTTAGCTTTTTTCCCTTGTAGCTTTATCTTTTTGGCAGCTTTCTTTTGTTTTTTAGGTGTAACTTTAATCTTCCCGGTCTTCTTGGCAACAGTACGAGTTTCTTTTGTTGTCGTAGAAGCACCGGCAATAACATAACCATCGTCTTTATTTAAACTAATATCATAATCAAAATCGATGAGGAATGTACTTCCAGCAGCATTAACACCTACATCAACAATACCCATTACAGGCTTATTTTCTTTACCTTGAGCACGATCCCATTTGTTCGCTTTAACATCGTAAGCCCACAGGCCACCAAGCTTATCAATCGCCCACATAAAGTTTTTGCTACCAACCGCTACACGTGCAAATTCAACGCCAGGGAACTGTTCCCATTTGTTATCACCAAGGTATTTAAACACTTCGCCTTTGGTATTAATAGATACCACCGTACCATCAACACCTGCAGCTATGTCTTGACCTACACCCTTATCAATAACAACCCATGCTTTTGTTGTTGCATCATAGCGAATAACATCCTTGTCTATTGTAACAGCCCAAAGTTCCTTAGCATTACCAACAGAAATTCGTGTTAATGCTGGGGTTGTACCAGCAAGCTGAACAAAATTCTTCTTGTCCCAATCATATGAGTAAACAACTGATTCTTTATCTGTTGAACCCGCTGTTACTACATACAAAAGTCCATCGCTCGATGCAGATGCAAGTTTAACCTTTAAATCTAAACCAGCAGTATTCTTAGCTGTAATTCGCTCCCAAGGCATTGATGCCATACTGTATCTGTTATAACGGAACAGTCCACCATCTTTTCCAATTGCCCAAGCCTCAAGCTCAGCAACAGACTTTGTCGTCTTTTGTGTTGTAACAGTTGTGGTAGCTTTTGCCGGAGTTTTTGCAGCTGTTTTTGCTGTAGTTTTTGCAGCAGTCTTTGTTGCAGCTTTTGTTGTTGTCTTTGCAGGCGTACTTGTTGAAACTTTTGTTACAACTTCTTCAGTTACCGTTCTGCTGCCAACAGTGACAGATACAGCCTCTCCCTCTTCTTCTGTAAAACCAATAGGCTCAATATATTCAGGAACAGGAAGAATCTTAATATCACTAAGTTCAACCTTAAAATCTTCCCAACAACCGAAAGCAACATATTTCAATGTTCCAATCATTGAATCAGACCAAGTAACAATTGGATTAAAGCCCGGCAATAATCCTTTACCATAAGAGAAAGTATTATCTTTAACCATGATCCAATAATCATTAAAGTCCGGTTGTATTACGAAATCGTCCACAAAAGCTTTCTGATCCTTGTCACTCATGGCTACTGTTCTCAAGTACGTCTTAGTATTACTATAAGCACCGATACTTAAGGTTAAGCTCTTAACATCTTCATATTTAGCAGTAGGAGCAAGTACTGTTACAATGTCCTGCTTGGCTTTACCTTTGAAAGTAATAAGACCTTCGCCTGCCTTAGGCAACTCCCAGCCAAACGTCATATTACCAATAAGCCCATTACCCTTACGACCATTTATAACAATAGAACCACCACCTGGCTTAATATCAGCACCTGATGATGTTTTTACATCATATACAGCAGCAGGTTCAATTACATAACCAATATCAATTTGCTTAAATGAGCCATCGACCTTCACCCATTTTGTACCACCAAGATGATATTGATCCATTCCGGCACATACATAAGGCGTTTTACCATCATTACCAATACCCCAAGCAGTATACAAGCCAAGTGAAACGTGTGTTAAAAAAGTATTCTCTATCTTATTCCAACCAGTACCCGCCGGATTTGTTGGAATTCCATCTTTGACATAATATGGCGTATTATTGCCACCAATATGCCAAACATTGTTACCAAAAACACTTATCTTGGTCGCCCAACCTTCAACCTTTTTCCAACCTGTTCCTAAGCGATTTTCTCTTGTTATGCCTTCGCGATACCACATAATACCATCAGCATTCACACCCCACACAATATCGTCACCGACAGAAAGATATTTCAATTTTCCATCAACTTGTTTCCAAGCAGTTCCTGTTGGATTTTGAGGGGTCACACCTTCCCTCATAAAAATATCGTCATCTTTATTAACGCCCCACACATCACCATGTTGACCAACATCAACTTGTTTAAGGTTACCACCAACTTGTGTCCACACCGTTCCCTCAAGATTTGACGGCGATATGGCTCTAAACCAGATCAAATCAGCCGCATTAACCCCCCAAACGCCAAAAGGACCAACAGCTACATGCTTCAAAGCACCATCAACCTTCTTCCATCCAATGCTGGCAAGAGCTGGTGCTTCAATTATAAGTGGATCACCCTCCATAATTTCTTGTGATGCTTTTTGATCGTTAATCATGTACTCAACTTTTAACTTTTTTCTAACTCCCCAAATAGGGTTAGGAAACACAGCAGCCTGCCACCCGCTGAAAGCACCATCAGCTTTAGAACCAATTGTATTATTTGAAAGTTCTACACGATTAACGAGTGGAAATTTTGGATATGCCTTTTTGACTGCAACTTTCAGATCATCAGTAACATCTTTGGTACTCGCTATAAAATCACCATAGTTTGCTGAAACAATTTGGATCGTTGCAACTTTTGCTTGGGCAGCACTCGTCGCCACAAAAACCTCATCCTTATCATTTACCGCCCAGACACTTTCTGTACCAGGAGGAACAATGTTTGTTGCATCCGCAGGAACATTAACGCCAACAGCAGCCATTGTAATATATTGACGTCTCTTAAATTCTTCGGCACGTCTTGCAGCATCAGCTATAACAAAAGGAACCCACATTGCTTGACATACAGAGGAAATTAATACCCCCCCAACAAAAGATAAAAGAGCCTTATGAAAGATATTTTTTCTTATTGTTTCTCTCACGGGCATCTCCTTTCCATAAAATGTTACACCAAATAACCTGACCAACCGTACTCATTATTATTATTCTCACTCACCTCCGTACTTTATTATTTTCCCTTGCTTTTGATTTCTATCATTTTTCTTTTTTGAAGTTTTTCTTTTTGAGAAGCTTTTGTATCAGATGATTCAAGTTTTGTAGCAAACCTACCAACAGCAGCTTTTTTCCCTTTTAAATCATCTTGCAGTTGTTTCAAAGCAGCCCCCTTTGCAGCTTGTGTCAAAGGCGAACGTGAATACGTAGTGGATGATCCTTGCTGAGGTTGTTCTTTGGCAAGAGGAGCAGTTAGCTCTTTTTTAGCTTCTATAACGTCAGGTTTTGCACCTTGCGCAATAGTAGGACGAGCAGCAGCTCCCTTTCTCAAAGGAGTCTTGGCTACTTGTTGAACAGGCTGTGTTTGAACAGTAGTAGGTTGCAAGTGAACCGAAGTGGTAGCTGCAGAAGTAATAGTTGTAGAAGCAGCTGTTGCAGAGGGTTCTGTTGTAGTAGCAGTTGCAGGCGTTGAAGCTGTAACAGTGGTAGCCGGAATAGTTGTTGCAGTCGCAGAAGCTATTGTTGTATCAGCTGTTGTAGCAGGAGTTGTTGTCTCTCCATCAGTTGCTTCGGGCATCTCCGCCTCTTCCTCTGTTGCTGTTTCATCTTCTTGAGCCCAAATATCCTTTTGTCCTAACAACAACAATGAACTCGCCACCGCACATAATAAAAAATTATATTTAAATAGTTTTTTCATTACTCTCTCCTCCGACAGACATAAGAACTGTAAACTTTGTTATGTTAGCATAGATCAACTCAACGTTAACACCATATAAAAAATAAAGTCAAAAAATATAATTATTCCGAACATTCTTTACAACAAAATAACACAGCATTTATTTGTCAAACTATTTTTTCTATACTGTAAATAACATATAGTTTTTTTAGTTTTTACTTAGAATTTTTCGATGAGGAATTTTTTATGGAATTTTCATTTTTTAAAGGCGCCTTATGGCAATTAATTAAACAGATGGATATACTTGCAACTCTTATCCTTCTTGGACTTTTTTTTCTTTCTGTCCTCTGTATTGCGATTATCGCCTATAAATATATAGTCTTCAGAAAACATCAAATACAGCTAAAACTGTTACAACAAAAGTTTCATACTGTAAAAAGCTTCAGTGAAATCATATCGCTCGGCAAAGAATTTAAAGATAGTCTTGGTGGCAAGTTTTTAATGCGAAGTTTTTCTGAGCTACGCTCTATTGTTGACGGCCATACAAAAAAAGGTACAACCGATCAACAAGAAACAACACCTGTGCTTACTACAAAAGATCTGGAGCAACTTGAAATTGTTATTGATCAAACAATCGATTCACTTTTACTTGAAGAAGAATCTTATCTTCCAATTCTCGGAACAAGTGCAGCTGCATCACCCCTTATTGGGTTGTTTGGCACCATATGGGGATTAATTCATGCTTTTGTTGATATAAGCCAAGAAAAAACCGCTGACATTGCAACAGTAGCGCCTGGTATGGCAGAAGCTCTTATAGTAACCTTGGCTGGTCTTATTGTGGCAATCCCGGCACTTGTCGCCTTCCATTATTTTTCTAACCAACTACGTAAATTTGAGTTTCAGTTAAGTGAAATTGCTGATAAATTTATCAACGCAGCAAAACAATCATTTATTAAATAGGGATCACCATGATTCGTATCAAACGCCGGCATAAACGTCATACCCAATTACCAGAAATTATCCTTACACCACTTATTGATACCTTTTGCGTATTATTGGTTATCTTTATTGTTGCAGCACCCATGGTACAAAACGGCATACGCGTCGATTTACCTTTTGGAAAAACAAAAGAAGTAGGATCAACGCAAGAACTTGTTGTAACACTCAACAAAAAAAACAAAATATTTTTTAACACCTATCCAGTTGAACGTCGTAACCTCGCATCACATGTACAACAAGCCCTGGCTCAAAGTAAAGAAGATCTACCAGTGTATGTCAAAGCAGACCAAAGCGTCTCTTATGGCAAGGTTATCGAAATCGTCGATGAACTTAAGCAAGCAGGAGTTCGATACGTAGCAATGTCAACGCAACCTGCATAAAACCAATCAGGATGATGCCTCATGCTTCCATTCCGTAATTTTTTAATAGGATCATTACTACTCCATGTGGGCATTATTCTCATTGCAACAATCATTAATCTTTATAACCAAAATTTAAAAAAAACATTTATTGTTTTTGGTGCACACTCACGTAAACATTCAATAACACATTACAAAGCGCTTCATAATCATGTCCCTTTTGTTAGCAATAGCGGTAAACGTAACTCAAAAGGCAATCATGCGCACACAAACGGCAAGAATAAATCAACAAAAAAGCAATCGAAGCATTCAGCAACGAAAAAAGCCAAATCTGCTATCAAACAGCACCCTAAAAAAAGTATCAAGAGGAAATCAAAATTTCATGAATTAGTAGATGAAAAAACAAACACTAAAAAATCCAATGATAAGCAGCGAAGAGAAAAAGAAAAACAAGCTGCACAAAAAAAGAAAGAACAAGAACAACGCGAAAAAGAAAGACAACAAAAGGAGAAAAAGGAGCGCAAAAAACAAGAAGAAGCCGATCGTAAGAAGCAAGAAGAGGAACGTAAGCAACAAGAAAAAGAGAAAGCAAAACAAAAGCTCGAAGACCAAAAGGCGACAGAAAAATTGGACGTGCAAGAAAACGGTTCAGACGAATCAGCCGATCAAACAGCGCAAAACAATGATGACCACACAGATAACGATCAAACAGAGGATGATGATAATACCTCCACAGAAAATCAAGATTCTGGTTTTTCGTTAATGGGAAAATATGATAGCAATGATCTACACATGTATCATAAGCATGTTCAGCAAGAAATCGACCACCGTTGGCGGCCACCTGTCGGGGTCCCCAAGGGGACAATCAGCATTGGGTTATTTAAAGTCGATAATGACGGGACCATAGAAAAATTCGAACTCATCAAGCGATCAAATATTCTCATTTATGATCTCAGCATCATTCGCGACGCTCGCAAATGTCAATTTGATAAATGTTTATGGGGCAAACAATTTAAAGTGGAATTTCGCCAATAATTGAGTAAACTACCGCAAATACGTTTTACTAGTATTACTCAATCGTACAATCAATTAATCATGGGAGGGTTTTGCGATGAGAAAATTATTTAAAAGTATTACACTTATAACATTAACAAGTATCACAACAATCATACCGGTTGATACGACACAAAAAACTCAACCACTCACAACCACGATCACCAATACAGCAATACCTGTTAATGACCAGGATATGTCATTTGAAATTTATACACCCGCTCAGCAACACAGCAAAATTAAATGTCTTATGCTAATTATTGGCCAACACCCATTAATAGAAAAAATCGCGCCATTACTTCAATTTGACCTTGAATTCAGTGATCAACTTGACATCGATATCAAGCGGAATCAAACCGAACTTGATACCAAAATTTTATCAAAACTTTTTGATCAAGGAATTTCATTGTGCCTCTATATAAAGCAACAAAATAGCAAAGCAAAAAATACAAAAAGCGTTGATCTTCAAGTTTTGCTTAAAGAACCTACTTCTGGCGATACTTTATTTAGTAAAACGATACATTATCAAAACGATAATGTCGTCCATCAAACACACCGCTTATCAGATGAGTTAATGCCTCTTTTATCTGGGAACAAGGGTCCGATGTTAAGCACATTGGCCTATTGTAAGCAACTGTCACCTCGACACAAAGTAGTATGTGTCGCAGATTATGCCTGCAAAATAGAAAAAACAGTCGTCCCTACTAAAACAATCAACGTTGCTCCAGCCTGGCATACTCATGTTCCTTGCCTTTTTTATTCTCAGTTTAGTCGCAGTAATAGTCGCTTAATGTCCCTGGACCTAAAAACACGACAACCAAAAGTTATCTGTTCTTATGACGGTCTCAACATGCAACCGTCATTCTCACCTGACGGCACTAAAGCCGTTCTTTGTTTGTCCGGAAAAGGAAATGCTGAAATTTATTTATACGATCAAATATTATGTAACAAACTAAAACGTCGCGTGTTCAAGCCACTTACCAATAACAAAGGCAATAACGTTTCCCCATGTTATTTACCCGATGGAAACGTTATCTTCTGTTCAGATTACCAAACAAAATTTCCACAAATTTACATGATGGATATGAAGACAAAAAAAACCCACCGGCTTACCAATGGTCGTGGATATTGCGCAGCACCATCTTATTGCGCAAAAACAAAATCCATTGTATATACCCGATATATCAAAGGAAACTTCCAATTGTTTACTATGTCCTTGCAAGACCCAAACCACAAAGAACGACAATTAACTATTACTGCAGGCGACAAGCTTGACCCTAGTTATTCAGAATGCGGTCAATATGTTGCTTTTACTTATACCTTTCTCGACAAAAAAAGCCAAAAAATGAGTAACCAAATTGCTGTATTCAATCAAATAAGTGGTAAAATTAGGGTTTTAACATCAACTAAAGAGCCTAAAAGCTTCCCAGCCTGGACTGGTCGAATGCTCTATTAATTATTGACATAAATTATTGATATTTTTATCGTTTTTAAGACCTTTATGAATGTCTCTGGTCTTCCAAAGATATTTTTATTATACTAATACGTAATAAAAACCTATAAAAACTTATATTCGTACAATATAAAAATCTTTAAAAACAGGTAGCTAACATGATAAAGAAACGTAACAAAGGAAGCTTTAAGGGGCGAGGACCCAATGCTCTTTGGCTCCTTTTTTTATTGGTAACATTGGGCATTATATATCTTTTTTGGTTTAACTCTGTCAATAGAGACATTGAATCAATTTCATACTCCAAGCTTCTAACTGCTATAGAAAACAACAAGGTCCAGTCCATCGTCATACAAGGGCAGCATGTTCAAGGCAAATATAAAGATGGAAAGATGTTCGACACATATGTTGTTCCATCATCAAAGTTATGGGAAAATCTTAAGATCCATAATGTAGATATGGAAGTTTATCCAGTTGAAAAGGAATCTTGGGGCGGATATTTCCTCCTCATTGCAATACTATTTGGCATCGCGCTCTTCATTATCTATTTACGACAATCTCAAAGTGGCGGTGGTGGTAGTGGCAAAATTTTCAACGTTGGCAAAAGCAAAGCACGTTTCTTTTCACCCAACACCATTAATGTCACCTTTAAAGATGTAGCTGGCAACGCTGAGGCAAAAGAGGATGTCAAAGATATCATTGAGTTCTTAAAAAGTCCTGAACGGTTCCAAAGATTGGGTGCAAAAATCCCTCGCGGCATATTGCTAACTGGTGCTCCAGGAAATGGTAAAACATTATTAGCAAAAGCCGTTGCAGGTGAAGCTAATTGCCCTTTTTTCAGTATCAGCGGTTCAGACTTTGTTGAGGTTTTTGTTGGAGTTGGAGCTTCTCGCGTACGTGATCTTTTTTTACAAGCACGCAGGCATGCCCCTTGTATTGTTTTTATTGATGAAATAGATGCAGTTGGCCGCCAACGAGGTATTGGATTGGGCGGTGGTAACGATGAGCGAGAACAAACATTAAATCAATTATTGGCTGAAATGGACGGTTTTGCGACAGAACAAGGAGCCATCATAGTATTGGCAGCAACCAATAGGCCGGATGTTCTTGACAAAGCACTTCTGCGGCCAGGCCGATTCGATCGCATTATTGAAGTTCCATTTCCAGATCTAACCAGTCGCGAACAAATACTCAAAGTTCATAGCCGCAATGTCAAGCTTGATCCAGCAGTCGACCTTCATAAAATTGCTCGCGGAACACCTGGTTTTACCGGCGCCGACCTTGAAAACTTAATCAATGAAGCCACCCTTCTCGCCTCCAAAAGTAACGAGGAAACGGTTACCATGCAGGCATTTGAAGTCGCACGCGATAAAATCATGTTAGGCTCTGAACGGAAAACACTCATTTTTACTGAAAAAGATAAAACCATGACTGCTTATCATGAAGCCGGTCACACACTCTTAAATGTACTGCTTCCAGACACAGATCCGTTACATAAAGTAACAATTGTTCCTCGTGGCAGAACACTGGGAGTATCGTGGTCATTGCCAGAACGTGATAAATACTCACAAAATAAAAATGAGCTTCTTGCCCGCATAACGTTATCTTTAGGCGGACTATTAGCTGAAAAAATGTTTTTTAATACCCAAACAACAGGATGTGCTAACGACATAGAACAGGCAAGTAAAATTGCCCGAACAATGGTCCGCCGTTATGGCATGTCAGACCTTGGACCAATTGATTATGAATATACCCAAGAGCATCCATATCTTGGGCGAGATATGCAACAAGCAAAAGAGTTTTCTGAACACACAGCAGAACAAATTGATATTGAAGTCAATAAGATCATCCAATCATGTTATCAACAGGGTAAGGATTTACTTGAAAATAATCGCAATAAGCTCGAATTGCTTGCTAAAACATTAATAGAAAAAGAAACTCTTCAGGCAAAAGAAGTTTACGAATTATTGGGAATTGAGGCTCGTGAAAGTCAAAGCTTCAATGAGGAATAGCAATAAGATTTGCAGCCTGAATTATATATTTTATATGGTTTTGATTGAAAATCTTCAAAAACTACGTGCTTTTGCTATACTCTTAAACACCTCATGTTAATCAGATACGAAAGGATCTTGGACATGGCAAATATATGCGCAATTTGCGACAAGCGTCCGCAAGTTGCAAAACTAGTCAGTAACGCGAATAATCGAGTTAAACGTTGGGTTTATCCAAATGTACAGGTCATGCGTTTTAAGTTAAAAGGCCAACGGCAGGTACTCCGTGCTGCTGTATGTACAAAATGTGTTAAAGCTGGTAAGGTTGAAAAAGTTGTTTAAGGAATCAGTAAATGGCAAATCTGAAATCTGCTAAAAAAAGAGCTCTTCAAAATAAGAAAAGACAAGCTCACAATCAGGCTCGACGCTCTGAACTCAAAACATTAACAAAGAAGTTTTTTGAAGCACTTGATAACAAAGACGTAGCAACAGCTCGAGAGCTTATGTTGCTTGCCGAATCACAACTGGCACGAGCAAAGAGTAAGCGCGTTATTAAGGCAAACACAGTATCACGAAAAGTTAGTAGAATGGCAAAAAGGCTCTCGACTATAGAAAAATAACGTACAATTGATCATCCAACGAAGACATATCGTAAGGGATCATAAAAAGGTGAGGACGTAGTATGATGAAGTCGAGTGAATTGTTACTCATAACCGACTCAGTAGAAGAAGCAATTAAGTTTTATACTGAAAAGCTTGCTTTTGATCTAGTCGACACAGAGCACAATAAAGAAAATCCAAACACGCTTCTTGGGGCTTCGATCCGTAAGGGAAAATGTTTTATCCATATCAAAGCCCCTCAAGTTGAAGAGCTTGCTGAATTTAGTTTCATCAAGCGTTGTGCCAGTCGTTGCGTTGGCACATATATTCACATGAAAAAAGGAATTGAAAAATACTATCAACGATGCCAAAAGAAGGATGTTCGAATCAGTAGCGAATTAAAAACCATAACCTGTGACGCCACCGGATCCATTTATAAAACTTTCACTATTCGTGATCCTTTTGGAGTCAAACTTGTATTCGCACAACTAGTCGAAGAAAAAAAGCCAACAACAATCGACGTCGCTGGTATGATAATAACCATAAATGATGTTAAGAGTCGAAAAGAGTCCGATCTTCTCAATGACATGATTAATCATTTACGTACCTTTGGCATTTTACGTCGCGCCGCCAAAAAATATTCAAAGCAAAAGATCAAACAATTACTTGGCAAATAAGACTATACAAGTAAAGAAGAGGCGCCGGTAAATTTACCGGCGCCTCTTCTTTACTTGTAACTACATTACTTTAGGTTCGTAAATGTAAGGCTTTTTTTCTGTGGAGCATCTTCTTTTTTAACAAATTCAAGTATCAACTGTCCGGTTTTTTCATCAAATGACATTGTATAATCTTCTATATCAAGAGCTTGTGGCAAATCCATTTTAATTTTCAAAACGCCATTCTTATAATCTATTTCGCGTTGTCTACCATTAACGAATGTCGATGAATACATATGTTGCGAAAAGACTTTAGTTGTTTTTTCTTTACTATCCTTTTTTGACTTTTCCTCTTGATCTGCAGCCTCTTTTTCCTCATCCTGTTTAACGAGTTTTTTATGTGTAGCAATAACTTCAAGCATGTTTCTACTGCCGCCACGTCCCTCTTCTTTGCTTATGTTTACAGTCAGATCCTCTTGTACAAAACCCGGAAGATTAATACGAACGCCCCATTTTGTTTGATCTTTATTTTCAAGTTCTTTTATAGAGAATTGATCAAATTGTTTTGATCGCTCAACACTATCACCGATTTTGGCAACAAGTGTATCAACCGTTTTTGACCCGGCTTTCATATCCTCATATGTTCTTTTAAGAGCTTCCGACATTCCCTGTAAAGAACCAATCTGCAATGCACGCATTCCTTCAGTTGCCTGCTGATGAAGCCTACGAGCCTCCTGCTGCATTTTAATAAATATATCACTTACATCTTTGGCAAACATATCATCTTGTATCTCAATAGCATCATAAGCATCAGCTGATCTATCAACAAGTTCATCAAATTCTCTAAAAAAGTTCGATAGCGAATTAAAATCTGACTGAGATCGAGCCTGAAGAGATACCGATCCATTTAAACCAGCAACAAGCGCCGTTACCGTAAGTACATTATACATTCTTTTCATCGTTAAACCCTTTCGAATAAAGAAAAACCTTCCTTAAGATCTTTAAATACCCTGACGAAGTCTGATGAAATAAGCTTGGTTTGCCCTATAGTTTCAAGGAAATTAGTATCACCTTTCCACCGAGGCAACACATGAATGTGGAGGTGCGAAGGAATGCCTCCACCGCCTGCAACCCCTAAATTTATACCTATATTAAAGCCCTCTGCATTCATTACCTTGCCAATCACTTGAACACAGATATTTAATGCTTCCATCATCTCGGCACGAACAGAAGCCGACAGTTCTGAAAGATCACCCTTATGTTCAAACGGCAAAATCATAAGATGTCCGGCATTATATGGATAATAATTCATCATAACTACACAATATTTAAAACGCTTAATAATAAAATGTTTATCATCTTCTTCAACGATTTTAAACTGTGAACAAAAAACACAATCATCTTTTGTTTTATTCTTTTTATCGCTTTTGCCAGTCATTCCGGTCACATAATCCTGGCGCCATGGCGCATATAAACGTTTCATGTAATATCCTACTGAGGATTTTGTAAGGCTACCAAGTTGTTTCTAAACTCTGTTTTATCAAGTTCACCTTCCATACGCCCAACTTCTTTACCATTTCTTACAACAATAAATGTTGGTACACTCTGTACCTCTTGTCCACCCAAACGAGCAAGTGCCTTTTGTACGTTAAATGCTTTATTAGCAATATTAAGTTTTACAAAAGATATCTTTCCTGCAAGCTCTTCTGCCAATGAATCAATAACCGGCATCATATTTTTACAAGGAATACAAAGTCGACCAAAAAGATCAATAACCACCGGTTGTTGTGCATTAATTACAAGCCGTTCAAAATCTTTTTCTGAAAGAATTTCTGGAACCTGTGCCGTCGTAAGCTCTTGCAACAACTCACGCTCTTTTTTAACAGTATCTTGCGCTACAACATCAGGTTTTACTTGCTCCATCTTTTGCTTAAGCATAGATGTTTCAAATCCAACTTTTTTAAGAAATCTGATTGCTTGCAAAGCAGAGCGGCACCCATCACCGGCAGCTGTAATGGCCTGCACAAATTCAGGATCACAAATATCCCCGGCTACATAAACGCCTGAAATTGATGTCTCTTGATAATCCTTACGCACAATAAAGCCTTTATCATCCATAGCAAGCTTATTCTTGAACAAGCTGCTATTTGGACGAGAACCAATAGCAAGAAACACCCCATCGATAGCAAGCGTCAGCTTTTGATTTGACTTAGTATTTTCAACTTCAATATTTGTTACATGCGTTCCATCACCATTAATGGTAGTAATATGTGTATCAAACAAGACTTTTACATTAGAACGAGCCAATACTTTTTTAAGTGCTTGGGTATCTTTTGCTTTGAAAAAATCCTTACGTACAAGAATAGTCACAGTTTTTGCTATATCAGCAAGATAATCAGCCTCAACAACTGCAGAATCACCACCGCCAACAACAACTACCTCTTTGCCTTGATATAAAGAACCGTCACAAACTGCACAATTGGTAACACCCTTGCCCCACAAAGATGATTCACCGGGAACCCCTAAATAATTCGGTTCTGATCCCATGGCAACAACAACCGTTAAGGCACGAACCGTACGAATAATAGAGGAATCTTGCAAATTTTGCAGGCGAACAATACGAGGCCACTGGTTAAAGTCAACCTCAATAACTTTTTCTTGGGTTATATCAACAATGCTATTTTTTACCTGTTCACGAATATTATCCACAATAATTAAGCCTGGAGCATCCTTTTGACCCGGCCAATTACGTACTGAATGTGATTGAGTCAAAGCACCACCAGGCTTAGGCCCTTCAACCACCAAGCAAGGAATTGAAGCTTGCTTACAATATAAAGCAGCCGTTAACCCACCAATACCACCACCCAAGATAACAACTGGATATGTATTTTGGTCATAGGTAATAGTAGTAGCATTAAAAGTTTCAACTTTCTGCGAATGAGAATTCAAACAGCCGGGAAGCATAAACAGACAAGCAAGTATACTTATACTCCATGCGCTTCTTGCAAAGTACCGAACATTAAACATACAATCCTTTCTAAAAATATTGCTAACTCTTTATTTCAAACAACCGATATAACCAAAGTATACACCCAATCAATAAAGCTAACAAAGCCAAAAAAAATGCCTGCTTACGCAGGCATCGCATATTATATGTACAAATTGTCTATTTTTCAACGGGAATAGGTTTATCCTTTTCAATATTTTTCTTTTCTAGTGCAGCAACACGAGCGGTAAGTTCTGCAACTTTTTCATCCATATTTTCACTAAGTTTCTTCACCATACTTTTCAGATTTTTAACATCACTTTCAATTTCATCGGTATCTATTGCAGCAACCTTTTTGGTTAAAGAGTTAAGATCTCGTTCAACATCTTTGAGGCGACTATTGAGATCCTTTAAATCATTACGCATAGCATCTTCAAGATCTTCAACAGCACTTTTGGCAGCTCTCGCTTCTCGTCTATCTGATGAATCAGACGAAGAACCCTTCGATGTTATTGCCGAACCAAGAAGAGATCCCCCAAAGCCGCCAATCAATCCACCTACTGCTGCGTCACCACCATGACCAGCAAAAACATCTGCAGATAAAAGGCACACCAATGAGCTACCTATAATCAATATTTTTTTCATAGAGAATCTCCTTCATTGATTTTTACGTAAAATAACAAAGCCCAAACCAAGAACAGCCAAAAATAAAATGGCAACAATACCTATCAACAACATCATCATCGGATCAGTTTCACGTTTTTGCGATTCTGCAAATTTTCGCTCCAAATCTCGTCGGTCCATTTCACGAGCTAGCTTCTCTTGCTCATATCTTACCTGTTCAGCCTTATCTTGAGCACGAATGGCCTCTTGCTCAGCACGGACGTCTTTGCGAGATTCTCCTGCAACAGCAGACCCTATTAACGTACCAACAGCAAGCCCTCCCAATGTTCCCGCTACAGCAGCACCACCATCATGCCCGGCATGCATATGTGGATAAACAAGTAAGCCCGTCGCCAATACAAGCATTAACTTTTTCATATCAGAGCCCCCTCTTTAATAATACCAATGAACCCACTACCTTAATGTTCATCTATGATGTTAAACTATTAAGATCAAACGCATCAAGTAATTACGAAATATCTTTGATGAATATTTACAAAACAAATGGCACACAAACGATAATACAATAGCAATCACCAATTGTGTGCCCTCTGTCTTTAATAGGGTGATATGTTTTTTACAATTATGTTGTTTTCTTGGGAAGAGACCAAAAAAAGTCAATCCTGTATTAAAAAAAATCCTATAACCCGTTGTATCAAACAACAGAGGGAACGAAATAAATTCGTTCCCTCTGTTGTAAAATATAAAATCATACATCGAATATATTTATCTGCTTCTTTTGTAAATGTGGTTTTTCTAGGATACTTCTTGCCTGCTACCTTTTTTTGAGGCGCCATTTTTTAGAAACCGACTTCTTTCTTGCTACCATTCTGGTTCTTATTTTATGTACCGTTCTTTTCGATGCCTTTTTTGGAACAACTTTATACACTTTTTTGGACACCATTTTTTTGGAAATCAATTTCTTTCTTATTACCTTTCTGGCTCTTACTTTATTTACCGTTCTTTTCAATGCTTTTTTTGGAGCAACTTTATACACCACCTTTTTGTGGGCAAATTTCTTCTTGGGCATAGGTTTCTTGTGCACACGTTTTAAAGCATCTTGTTTACGACGATCATCTTCCAACTGTTTACGCCTTCGTTCTTCGACAAGACGAGTTTGCTCTTCTTTCTGCCGACGTAATTCTTCCTCGTACTTCAAACGTGCTTGTTCTTCCTGTTGCTGTTTCAAAATATTTTGATTTTTATTTTTTTGCGTTTCGATAACTTCATAAAACAACACATTAGCCTTTGATGTATCAAATTTATTCCCACGCTGTAAAATAACACCAAAATGGTCAGAGCATAGCTCATCATAGATTTGTTTTATAACATAAGAAAAATCTTTACCTACATTATATATCAACTCATCATTACACAAATACCATGAGTTATCGCGATTTACATAAGCAATTTCATGGGCATCTTTCTGCCTACTTAACATTACGGTAAGACCTCTCAATACAAAGGCAAAATTATTATTCTTCTTAAGTTCTTGCCATACCTTCTTCAAAATATTTTCCATTCTTGTAGCAAATCGTTGATCAAGCAGTTGCTCCCTTATATTGTTACTCTGAGGCAACACAACAATCATATTAAAAACAGGAACAACAATTATATGCACATCAAAACCTAATCGATTCTGATCATAATGAAAATCATGAACAAACCTTACGTTTTTCCACGTCAAATCATCTTGATTACCATTTCGCCGTATAATAATCTCAGCTTGACTCAACATTTCATTCGAATAAATATAATATAAAATTCCATCGAATAACGCTTGCTCCATATTATTATCAAGATTATTATCAAGCCCCAACAAAAATTCCTGCATCAACGTAATCAGAAACGCTTCAATCGTTGAACCATGTAATTCGTGATGAGGAAAAATTCTTTCCATCAATCGACGAGCGCTCAGCAAACCTGCTTGTGGATTTTCAAGCGATAGATTTCCCTTCATCATCTCTGAAAAAAGATTCCAATGTTCCGTCAACTGAACGCTTTTATCAATGAAACCAGCAAAAGATTCGTATCCAAACAAGCATTGTAATGTAGCATTTGCATAACAAATGCCTAAATGATTTTCTAAGGGCGCAGGCTCATGACACTGTTTATCCATAGCAGCAAGCGACACATGACCTGTTATAAACAATAATATTATTGTATCTGTAGTCCATTTGGCAAAATGATTTATATGCAACATTTTGATAACCTCACAATTTTTTATGATACATAGATGTTTTTAGTTACACTCTTCTTGAAGATCTTCTTCGCTTGATCGTATGATCATTGGCAAAGCGTCTAGACATTGTAACCATTTTTTTCCTAGAGACAAAAATCTTTTTGGCATGAGCAATATGTTTATGCTGTGCGTGTTGTTTTATATTCCTTTTTGCTATATGTATAATTTTTCTTTTGACAGTAGTATCATGTCTAGCTGACATCGCTTGCTTTTTGCCAACACTATGCTTGTTAATCGATTTAGTTACTTCAAAAAGCAATAAACTTGGTACTACTGTGTCATAACCGGTTTGAAGAGAATAGGCAAAATTATTAAGCTTATTTACTACAGAAGGAAGACTCTTACCTGCATTTTCAACGTCTGAATCATCACAGAGATACCAATTAATGCCACGTTTAACACAAGCAACAGCATGGCAAACCTGAGATCTAATATTATTCAAATACACAGCAATTGCCTTCAAATTAAATATTTGGCCATTACCTTTAACATGTCGATTCCATATCTTTTTTAAAAAATTATTCAAATTCATCACAAATTGCTTATTGCATAATAATTTTGCAATATGGTGATTTTCTTCAGGGAAGGCTATGGCTATTAAATTAAAAGCAGGCGCAACAGTAATAAAACATGTATCTGTTCTAAAGTCTATATCACTTATAGGGTTATCAAAAATCAGACCAGGGCTCCGCTTCCAACATTTTTCTCGTGAATTCGAAACATTTTTAAAAAGCCGTTGAAACAAATATCCATTAACATACCCATAATGATATATGTTATTTACTAGTGCTTGGCTGAAACAAAACCTGTTTAATAATGTTACTAAGAAATTATACGGAATACCGCTCGTATAATGAATAGGTGATTTATATATGTGTTTAAGCAACGGTTCTGCAGTTTGAACTTTTTTAGTTGCTTTATGTTTGCGTATTATTTGAGCATAATCATTTAAATATGGGTTAACCGGTTTATGGCTTGCTTGTTGTCGATTAATAATGTTAATAAATGATTGATAACCAAATAAACATTGTAACGTCGTATTTGCATAGCATACTCCTACGGTATTTTCTAAACCAAAAGGCCTTGACGTCAATGATAAGTGTCCAGGAATAGCCTTTAACACTAAGCTTGTAAGTAGGCAGAAACTTAAAAAATACAATGTTTTTTTGCTAAAAAAACATCTAAGTCTTAACATGATAACTTCCATTTTTGTAGTGGAGCCCGAAGGAACAGTACTGTTACATTTTCCAATTTGATAATAAAAGCATAGCAATATTACACAGTTTGTCAATAACAAACCAACAGGGCTAACTGTTTGTTTTATTTAACAAATATTCAAAAATACCTTTTAAAGGAGCTTTTATGAAAAAATCACTAATTTTTGAACTTATTGACCAGGAAAAGGAACGTCAGGAAAACACCATAAATTTGATTGCTTCTGAAAATTATACTAGTCCGGAAGTACTCCAAGTAACAGGGTCTGTTCTTACCAATAAATATGCAGAAGGTTATCCAGGCAAACGATATTACGGCGGCTGCCAAATTATTGATAAAATTGAGGATTATGCGATTGAACTTGGCAAACAGCTTTTTAAAACAGAACATATAAATGTCCAAGCGCATTCAGGCGCAAGCGCTAACTTTGCCGTATATTTCAGCACCATAAAGCCGGGGGATACCGTTCTCGGAATGAACTTAGCCGCTGGAGGTCATTTAACGCATGGACATAAGATAAATTTTTCCGGATCTTTTTATAATTTTATTGGTTATGGTGTTAATCAAGAAACAGAGCTCGTTGATTATGATCATATTGAACAGCTAGCACATCAACATAAGCCTAAACTTATTGTTGCAGGAGCGTCAGCCTATGCTCGGCTCATTGACTATAATCGTCTAAACAATATTGCAAAAGCTATAAATGCTTTACTGTTTATCGACATGGCACACATAGCAGGACTTGTCGCCGCTGATGTAATCCCTAGTCCAATACCATGGGCAGACATTGTTAGCAGCACTACCCATAAAACATTACGCGGCCCACGCGGCGGTATGATTTGCTGCAAAAAAACTTTAGGTGCTACTATTGATAAGTCAGTCATGCCTGGTTGCCAAGGTGGACCTCTTATGCATGTCATCGCAGCAAAAGCGGTTGCTTTTCAAGAAGCACTGCAACCTGCATTTAAAACATACAGCAAGCAAATTCTTGCTAATGCCAAGGCAATGGCGCAAACATTTCAAAATCTTGGGTACCGACTTGTTTCCGGTGGTACCGATACCCATCTTTTTTTAATCGATCTACGTAATACCAAAAACCTTGGTAGTTTAACAGGCAAAGAAGTTGAAGATCTTTTAAGCACTTGCAATATAATCGTCAATCGCAATAGCATCCCCTTTGATACACAACCACCAACCATTACCAGTGGTATTCGCATAGGCACACCAGCAATTACCACACGCGGCTGTTCAGAAAAAGAAGCTGTTCAAATCGCTTGCTTGATTGATGAAATACTCAAAAACAAAGATAATGCCGTCTTTATTGCATCTGTTAAAAAGGAAATTCAAAAACTATGCAAACAGTTCCCTGTATATCCCCTCCTTAAGCAAACTATTGCAGCCAATGCACCACTTTGTTAGTGTTTTATAAGGTACTATAGTAACCTGGCCCTTTATAAAGGAGTGTAGCCAATGAATGAAAAAGAAACGCCAAACATGGATCTAATCAAAGGACTTCTGGCAACCGTGATCGGTTTTATGTTGCTACTTTTTGCATACAGCATCATCCTACGAATGATATTTTTCACCTGCGGTCTTCTATTAATTTATTATGGATTACGCATACTTAATATCCCTGCGATCAATAAAGTCCTCAATCAAATTAAATCATTTTTTAAAAGATTCTCTGTATAATATTTTTCCTTTAATAAAGAGATTGGAAGGGCTTCCAATCTCTTTATTAAAGGCTCATACCTTAGTAAAAATCAGCTCTATTTTAAAACAAACACTCCGAACCTTATCAATTGCGCATTCAACATTTTATTTAGATAACAGGACAAACCAACAATCTCGACATAATATTCACGGCTACATTGTCATAAAAAGGCCTTAGATTATTGTACCCTGGTTGAAACATCAATACACAAACTCGCGGCAGCCAATAATTATTTCAATTGTTTAAATAAATCATTGATACGGTTATCTATTTTTTCTATTATAAAACAAGAATTATGCTATATAACATAATTTATTTCTAATTCGGGGGGGAGTGTAATGAAAAAGATATTAAGACTATCATTATTGCTCATGCAAAGCCTATCTCTATGTGCCCAACAAGAAGATGCACCTTTAGCAAATGAAACTTCATTAAAGCAAACATCTCTACAAATAAAAACCTTTGATTCTTTAGTCAAAATTATGTCTGACTGGCCCGAGGGTGTTTTAATCAATTTTTTCCACAGTAAAAAGCAACTGCCATTAACATTTGATGAATTTTATACAATGACCAGTATTTGTTTGTATGAATGCCAAAAGAAGGTACCGCTGCCTTATGAAAATCAATTCATTGTTCAGAAAGTCTCCTTAACATCATCAACAGCTAACATTTGCATCATTGGTGATATTCATGGAAGTTGGCATGCATTAATGAAAATTTTAAATGATCTTATTAATCCTCAACACGGAAAACAAAAATACATAGATAACAACTTTAAAATAATAAATCCAAACTTTTATATGATCTTTACCGGCGACTACATAGACCGTGGCAATTACGGCCTGGAAGTATTATATACCCTCATGTGTCTTAAACTTAACAATTGGGATAATGTATTTCTTCTCAAGGGTAATCATGAGGACATTAAAACCAGTATGCTCACGCGCAATAACTTCTATAACGAACTTCTTAATAAATTCCCAGGCAAATCGAATGATACGATAAAAGAATATGTCGATTCAATTCTATTTAACCCATCAACACAGACGGATGGCCTTCTTTCAAAATGGTTTAAATTGCTTCCACAAGCTCTCTATCTCAGAACGCAACAAGGAGAATGGATTCAATTTTGCCACGGCGGTATGCATGAGTTCACACCACAAACCAACAACATTGACCCTACTCATTTCTTACAATCTCAGGATCAAATGCGTTTAATAACAGCCAAAGATTTTGAAACTATAGACACTGTCTCCAAAACAAAAATAGTTGAAAATGGTGTACGAAAAACAGGCTTCTTATGGGATGACCTTCTATATCAAGAAAACAAATTTGTTTTAGATGCTTTTGCAAGAACAGGAACTCGCCATCATGATCCAATTGATGTATCGAAGAATGGTTTGGCTTCATTGGGTTTAAAAGCTATATTTCGAGGTCATCAACACTTTGGTTCCGGATTGAAAATGATTTCATCATCAGCTTTTTTTGGATGTAATAATCCCGCAATAAACAAAGACGAGCCAACAGCATTACCAGGATTCCCTGTTGCCTGGAATAAGGTAGTCAGCGAAGACGAGCGTAAAAAGGGCGCAATCAATATATGCCAGGCAGAATGTCCCGTATTCACCTTTACAACAGCGACGGAACTAAATGCTATCAAGGGTGCAAATAGCGCTTTTGAAGTTTTTTATGGTTTATTAAAGATTAGCCCTATGTATGAAGATTGGGTATTAATTCCAGTCAGTATTGAAAATAAAAGAACAGAGTAAACAGAAACTTTTAGAGGCTTGTAATAAGCAAGCCCCTCTTTTTTTAGCATCACACAACAAACATTGCATTCAATTATAAGACAATAGATCATCATAAATGTGCTCTACAATTTGGACAATTACTATTAGCACCTTCTCTTAACCATCGATCAATACAAATTTGATGAAATTGATGATTGCAAGGAGTTCTAACCACTGTATTTAACGCATTCTCTGAATACCGACTATCTCCAGCATCTCTTTCATTCATTGGATGCTCATGACTTGCTAATGCTTCTGAGCAAATTGCACAGTCCCCGGCATCTGTATTATTGTGCGCAATAGTATATGTATTGTTAATCCATGCACGACCAAATAATCCCCAAAAGGGATTCGGTTCCTGAGCTGCTGGCTGATCCTCATCAAAAGATCGCGCTCTTACATCTGCAAGATCATCATCAGAACTATCGGAATCTGAACCATCGTGACCATCGCGATTTTGCTCAACAGGATACCCGTCAACATTATTACCAAAACCAACTCCCATTGGTTGTCTTACAAAAGCTACTCCACCAACAAGCCCAGCTTCAGACCCACAAAATAACAGATATATAGTATGCGCCACATGAAGAATGAAAGCCGCACCTAACGCACGCCGCAATAAAGATCCATCCTTTTGATCAAGAAACATTTGTCCCAATCGCGCAAGCGAAAGCAAGCTATGCGCCGCACAACGAACCTTACCAAGAATATAATGCCCACGGGCATCGTTCATATTAATGCCATAATGTGGAATAAGATGTTCTGCAGCAATAAGAAGAGCACACCAACGTTCGATTTCAGGCAATACCTGACTGCGTAAAATATCACTCTGTTGAACAAGTTTCTTTGCTGCCTCATCAACAGACGATTCTTGAGAAGATTCGTTTTTATTTTTTTCATGCCCCTGCCCAGAATTCGAAATACTCTCAGAAGAATTTTTCGTGTTTTTTTGCGCATCACTCATAGCTGCTAAATGAGTAAACATCTGTATAGTATCTATTCCTAGCCAAGCATAATCATATTGTTGATAACTCCTCGAATGATTGATTATCAACAACGAATCATGCACTACTCGTACCAGTGAAATCAAAAAGCGCTGAACACTCGCTTGATGAAGATCATCATTTTTAATTTGATATTCCAGTTTGCTGCATGTACCACGTAATAATGCAGTAACAAATTCAGCAACCTCGTATTGTGAAATATCGATTCCCTTAGCCCCAAAATACATAGTAAATGTGACGCATATAATGCATATAAGCGCTAAAATTCTCCTTCTAATTCTATTTTTTATGCTATTCAGAGAAACATCCATCGCAATACCTTCGTATGATTAAAGAGGGACCGGCTATTTGCACAGTCCCTCTTATTCTATTTCAAGATAATAGATCAGATTTTAATGCTTAATTCAATGCATTTAATTGAGCTAAAAGATCCACCCTTTTCCAACCAACTTTAGTATTTGGCTGAGATCGTCCCAATGCCTTTTTATAGTACCAATGGCCATCGGCGTGTTTTTCAAAATACTCATCAACAACTAACACGTTCCCGTTAAAACTGACAGTCTTAGGAGCTATATTGCGAACATCTTGTTGTACTATTTGAGCCTGTTGCTGTGCTACCGCAGGAATAACTGCTGTTGTTATAGTTGTTGCTGTTGCAGATTGCTGCTCAACTACCGGGGTAGATGATGCTACGGTTGCTTGTTGTTGAG
>LDIV01000001.1:179845-184842 GCA_001468855.1 candidate division TM6 bacterium UASB124
TGTTGCAGAAGTTTGTACCTGCTGTTCAACTACTGGGGTAGATGATGTAGGTGTCATCGGTGATTGTTGGGCAACGGCAGAGAAGTTTTTAAACCCTTCAATCCCACACAACAATCCAATATTAGTAACGACAAGAGCCAAGCCTATTTTGGCTTCAAGCGTATCACGTTTGGTTGATAAGAAGAATTGTAATGAACGCGACAACGATTCAAAAGATTTAAGGATAACACGAGCTTTCTTGGTTTTTGCAGAATCGCCAGAACTCACTGCAAGAACCGCTGCTAAAGAAGCTTCAATAGATGGAAGTACATACATTACTAAATAGCGGCCAACTTTTTCAAATTTGCGATCAACAACGTCGCTCTGTACTTGAGCATCTGAACTCAAAACCGGAGCATATTTGATGCATTTTTGAAAATCTTTTGCCAGGTTAACAACGTCAGTAACAATCCACCCAGCACTATAATAAGCACCTTCCTTAACACCAAATCCTTTGTTGATCAAATAGAAGAATTCATTAAGCAAACGCATACTATCAGCAGCGACATGAAGATATTTTGCCACATTTAAATTCTTACTATCTGCAACATTGGCAGCAACAACTGATAAACGGCCAAGCGCCGTTACAAGCTCAGCTATCTGTAAACCGGTCATTTTAGGCGTTTGCACAGTAGGAGCACTTGCAGAGGCGCCAACAGAACCCGTCTCTGTCTGCACACTGGCTTCCGCTGCCGGAACTTGGGCACAGGCATTGCCAAGCATTCCAATAGCCAAAATGGCAGCAAGTGGGCGTATTCCAAAGATTTTTTCCATTATAATCCTTCCTTGTTAGGGGAAAACACACTTCACCTCCAACCGCTGGAGGTGTGGTATATATAGAGCAGAATAGCGGTAAAGTCAAAAACTTTGTGGTATACTATTAAGCAATAGTGTCAAATATTAAATAGCCTATTAGAAAAATGAATGTGACGACCATGGAAATGGATAAACTATACGACCATAATAAACACGACAAGCAAGCTCAAGCATTGTGGAACGAGAAAAAAATTTACGCATTCCAACCAACAGATCCTAAAAAAATTTTTAGTATCGATACCCCACCACCAACCGTTTCGGGTACCTTACACATCGGTCACGTTTTTTCATACACACATGCTGATCTTATTGCCCGCTATAAACGCATGCAAGGTCTTCACGTTTTTTATCCTATGGGATTTGATGACAACGGACTGGCAACCGAACGCTTTGTCGAAAAGAAAAACAATACCAAAGCATATTTAATGCCACGCTCAGAATTCATCGCACTTTGTCTGCGTGAAACACATGAAGCAGAAAAACATTTTGAAGCTTTGTGGCGCTCATTAGGCCTCTCTATTGATTGGACCAAATTATATTCAACAATTTCCGATCGCGTCCGTCGCACATCACAACTATCATTCATTGAACTCTATAAAAAGAATCTTATCTACCGTAAAAATGAACCCGCTCTTTATTGTACAACTTGCCGAACCTCAGTCGCTCAAGCAGAGCTGGATAGTGCAGAGATTACAACCCAATTTAATAACATCGTGTTTACAACAGAGGAAGGCGAAAAGCTTGTCATTGCAACAACAAGACCAGAACTCTTACCTGCCTGCGTTGCTCTTTTTGTTAATCCAGAAGACATTCGCTATAAACATCTCATTAATAAGTTCGCCATCACGCCAATTTTTGAAAAACCGGTTCGCATTATGCCCGACGACAAGGTTGATCCTGCAAAAGGAACGGGGTTGGTCATGTGTTGCACATTTGGTGACCAAACCGATATTTATTGGTACAAGGTCTACAAACTCCCATTCCTGCAAGTTGTTGGACTTGATGGCAAATGGACCAAAGAAAGTGGCCCATTAGCAGGTCTCAATGCCCAAGAAGCTCGCAAAAAAATGCTCGAACTCCTTAAAGAAACTGGCGCTCTGGTTGAACAAAAAGCAATCACTCATAACGTTAATACTCATGAACGCTGTAAGCAAGAAATTGAATATCTCATTTTGCCACAGTGGTACATAAAGATTCTTGAACACAAAGAAGAATTTCTTAAACGTGCCGATCAGATAACGTGGAAACCGGAATTTATGAAAGCTCGTTATCGCGATTGGGTACAAAACCTTCACTGGGATTGGGGCATTTCTCGCCAACGTTTTTTTGGTATCCCTTTTCCTGTATGGCATTGCCAAGATTGCTCAACAATTTTACTTGCCGATCCTAAAGATTTACCTGTCGACCCACAAGAACAAAGTTTTCCCGGCCGCAACTGTTCACAATGTTCTGGCACCAATATAAAACCGGAAACCGATGTTATGGACACCTGGAATACTTCATCGCTCACACCCATGATCAATTTAAATTGGCCGGATGCATCACCGGACAAGCTTGAACTACCAATGAGCATGCGCGCACAAGCACATGATATTATTCGTACCTGGGCTTTTTATACCATTATCAAAGCACACTACCATAACAATAACATCCCATGGAAAAACATCATGATCTCAGGACATGTATTAGCCGGCAAAGAGAAGATTTCTAAATCCAAAGAGAACAGCAAAATGGCACCTGATGAATTGCTTAAGCAGTATCCGGCCGATGTTATTCGTTACTGGTCGGCAAATGGAAGGCTTGGAACTGACACTGCATTCAGTGATAATCAATTAAAAATAGGCCAACGTCTTGTTACCAAGTTGTGGAATGCATTCCGCTTCTTAGCCGAACATCTCCAAAATTATGTACCACAAAAACAACCGATTACCGATTCTCTGAATCAATGGATATTACACGCATTATCTGCTCGTTACCAACAATACCAACAGCTGTTTGATGATTATGAGTATCAAGCAGCGCTTGAAACGGTAGAAAAATTTTTCTGGCAAGATTTCTGCGATAATTATCTTGAACTTATTAAAGACCGTCTCTTCAATCCAGCCGGTTACAGCCCAGAAGAAATTGCTTCAACAAAGTTTGTTCTTCATGAAATCGGTTATGGATTATTACAAATGTTTGCACCATTCATGCCACATATCACAGAAACCTTATATCAGCAGCTTTACCTTACACATGAAAAAGTAATCTCTTTGCATACAACCATATTCGACAACAACCGTTTCAGCTATCAGTTTGAAGAAAGCAATAAATTGATTACCAATGTTTTATCCATCGTTGCAGCGGTCAGAAAGCTCAAGAGCGAAAAACAACTATCATTAAAGGCAGAGCTGGAAAAACTTTCAATTCATACCGGTGATAAAAATATTATCACCACACTCAAGACACAAGAGGCGTTAATTAAGGGAATCACCAAGGCAAAAATTATTGAATATGTATTGGCCCCAATCGAACTAGCAACGATTGAAACAATCAATACCGGTTTATATGCGAAGGTAGTGGTATAAGTTGGAAATGCTATGATCACCATTAAAAATACCCAACACAAAATTCGCATCAATCTCAAGCAACTGGAAGCAAACATCAAACGTATGCTTGCTGCTATCGGTTATCCTGACTTTGATCTTGGCATTTGGCTTACAACCAATGCAACTATTCGTCGCTATAACAAACAATATCGCAACAAAGACAAACCGACCGACATTCTATCATTTCCCTATCATACAAAGCTAAAAGCAGGACAGAAAATTGTTATAAAGAAAAATGAAGATAAAAATCTTGGAGATTTAATAATTTCTGTTGAATACACCAAAAAAGATGCTGCAAAAACCTGGCAACGATCATTTGATACGCATCTACTTGCTCTCGTTGCTCATGGTATCACACATTGCCTTGGCTATGATCATGAAACAGATAAAGAGTGGGCGGCTATGCAAAGGATAGAAAGCCGCCTACTTTCAGTTTTATAATGCAGCAATACTACTATGTTTTGATTTAGTAGTAGAGGTCATAAATTCTCTAACTTGAGCAATACAATCAGATAGTAATTCTTTATTAATCAAAAGATCATAATTAGCATCAAGAATAAGAACCGGGACTTTTTTGAGTTGAGTAGGAAGCCCGACTTTCTCAATTAAAAATTTTTCATGCCACTTACCAATTTGTGCTACATACTCAAGAGTCATCGATTCTTCACCTTTGCGATTGCGTTTCTTTATACGCTCAAAACAAATTTCAGGACAGGCACGTAGGTAAATAAATCCTTGTGGCATCTTACAATTTTTGTGTATAAGAAAATCAACCCAACGGGAGTATACTTCCCACTCAAGATCAGTTAAAAATCCATTGCTATAGTCATTTTGGGCAAAACAATAGTGACCGGAATATACTGAACGTTCCATAATACATAATGGAATATTACGTGCCTGAATCGCCAAATGATCTTTAACACGCGTGATCATAGCCAAGGTTTCAATGGTATACGCCCACCGTTTCGGATCTTTATAGAAATCTTCGAGTAATGATTGTCCATATGATTGAGATGCCCAATTGCTCATTGGCTCTTGGATTACCGTTATATCGGTACAATGCATGTGTAAAAGTTTTAAAAACGTCGATTTACCGACACCTATATTTCCTTCAAGCAAATACATATCTTGCCTTCTTTGTTCCCTAAAATGTACTGATGTAAGTGTGAAAATTAAGTATAAAGTCTTTAAATTTATTTCGCAAAACTAACTAATTTATAACACTTCTACGCTTCTAGAATACCTTAACAGGCTATTACGAGTCACTTTCTATTAGAAATCACATCTTACACATTATCACCAAAACAAATGTGTATAAAATCATAGTGTTCGGCTTTTTTTAAAGGCGGCTCCTAATCCTAAACAATTATTCAAACATAGGATAGAAACTGCACGGAAATCAATAACGAAATACAACAAACACATAATTAAAAGCAAGAAAAACACCATACAGTATTAACAAAAAAACGCCCACATTACATGGAATTTTACGATAACGCACAACATAATAGCCAAGAACTGCATACGACAATGCAATAAATGGCGCAACCGATA
>LDIV01000001.1:185289-193325 GCA_001468855.1 candidate division TM6 bacterium UASB124
TGCACCCCAAAGCACAAATAGACTCAGCAAAAGTTTTATGATAAGTAAAAATTTTGAATTTTGTGACGTTCGATTTACCTGATGATAAGATTGAAAATGGTTATTGCTATTACGCCAAAGATACCATAAAGATATTGCATATGTTAGTATTAATATGGTAGCCTGAATTTTGCCGATTCGACCAACAATAAAAATTCCAGCCATAATTCCGGTAGCAAATAACCACATAATAACAATATTTTTTGCCATCTCCTTTCGAATTTGTAATGATCCGGCAATAACAATGGATAGGCCAAGAACAAGTGCTACGTCGGTAAAATTTGAACCAATAAGATCACCGACAGACAAATAGGGAACCCCCTCACTAAGAGAAGAAATAACAACAGCCAACTCAGGCAGGCCGGTTGCAACAGCAAGCAAAACAAACCCTAAAAAAAAGGTATCCACCCCTAAAAGCCGAGCAAGACTCTGTGTATGGATCACCGATCGATCCCCAGACCAACATAAAACTACAAGCCCAAAGATCAGCATAAGTATTGCAAACCAGACAGACATAACATGCTCCTTAATATATAAATTAAACGTATGTTACTGTAATATTTCCCATTGTATACAGTAAAGACTTTAGTAACTCTAGGTTCTTTTACGCAATAAAAGCTACAACTTTAAACCCGTAGTCACCAGGTTCTTGCTATCCATTAACTACAGTTATCACTTATAAAAAAAATTGTAGAAAGGGGCGCCAGAAATTGATCGTTGTAAATGTATAAGTTTCAAATATGATCACAATTGAGATTTATGAGGTCTTTTGCACTCTGACAGCTTTTCTTATAAACTTAGTATGATATATAAAAGTTTTTTTTATCGAAGGAATTTTGTGGCAAAAGATATTGGTCGCGCTGGTGAATTGTTATACGGGGTACATCCTATCATTGAGATGCTCAAAGCTAAAAAACGCAAGCTCATTTCGCTGTATACTACCAAACCATTACCCAAGGCCTGGGATCGCATCGCTCGTCATTTACCTAAACACATCCCCAATATTCAATACGTCAGCCGCGATATCCTTGACCGCATGGCGGGCAACGCCGACCACAATGGTATCGTCGCTTGGGTAAGTCCCTTCGTCTACACAAGTAAACCATTTACGCCTCAACAAAAGCCGTTCATTCTGTTATTAGACTCTATACAAGACGTTCGCAACCTTGGAGCCATTCTTCGATCGGCATCATGCATCGGTGTTGATGGTATCGTCATGTGTAAAACCAAAGCAGCGCCTCTGACTGCTGCAGCATTTAAAGCTTCAGCAGGATTGGCCGAACACCTTGATATTTATTTGGTTTCTTCTCTGAAGCAAGCAATCAGCGAACTCAAAAATACCGGATACAACTTCTATATGGCAGTTTTAGACGGTCAAGATGCAACAGCAGTCGATTATAAAAAACCATTGTGCTTGGTCATTGGTAACGAAGCAGTCGGCATCACCCCTGAAATCAGAAAAATGGGAAATCCAGTTACTCTTCCACAACGTAGCAACGACATTTCATTTAATGCTTCAGTTGCTGCCGGAATTTTAATGTTTTTAGTCTCAACAAAAATTAAGAGCCCCTCGGTTAGGAGCTCTTAATTTTTTAGATACCTTATTAACAATTTATTTTATTAAAAACATGCCGTAGCATCTTCAATCACTAAAATATCATACACTTCCTTAAACAATTCAAATGAATGCTGATTGTTACCATTCAACATTTCCAATCTTTTTATGAATTCTGCACCGTATTCATTTTGCGGCCATTTTTTTGTTGCTATATCATAAGCGGAAAAACCATCATTATTCCTTTTCAAAAGAAAACGATTAAATGAATTTTCAATCTCTTTTATTGTCTTTCCCTTGTATATCTGTCCTTCATAAAATTTTTCCAAAACATACCGGACCAATCTAAATTTCCCACTATGCACAGCTATATGCAAACAGGTTTCATTACATACATCTTTGCAACCAATCAAAGCACCATTCTTAATTAAAAAATCAGCCACTTTTATTATCCTGGCACTACCATAACGCGCATCCAATGCTTCCATAAGCATTGTTCGCTCGGTACCTTTTATTGGTTTATTCACACTATCCCTAAAAAAATCTTTTTTGAGTTTTGCTATTTTTTTAAGAGTCCTAAGATTTCCTTTTCCAACCAACATATGTAGATCCAATAATAATAATTCTTCTCTCGTCAATTCTGTTTCATCTGGGGCAATATCTACTATTGTATTAAACTTCATATGCTTCTTTTTCGGGGCTCTTGTTGATGCTTCTGCGCAAAAAACAATAGTCGATAACAAAACAAACGAAACAACTAACGTTTTAAAAAATTTAGAGACACAATTCATTGTAAACCTCCTACAATTAGTATGTACACGTAGTATGTACACGAAAAATACATTTCAGAGCTTTAGCATAAGGCAAAATATCAATTTGTCAATATTGATTGCCGTGAAATATGATTATACCTCAAAATCACACCATTTGTGATAAAAAACCTCATTATTATTTTCTATTAGACACAATCAATAAAAATGATTTATACTAATTTTAGGAATTAATTGAAGCACAATTCGTTAAAGCACAATTCGTTAAAAAGAGGTTTTTTCCATGAAAACATCAAAAAATGTATACTTTTTATACCTAATTATCAATTTTTTATTGCTAACCACATCTTTGTTTGCAATGCATAACTCAAAACAGCAGAATTCACGTAGTACTAAATTAGTTATACCAACGTTGCAGTTGCCAAGCACTGCTACGTCATCAGAAGAAAAAGATTCAAAAACACAACCCTCATCCAAACAAAGGCACAAAAATATTATACGTAAACAGCTGAATAAGAAAAAAACAGGCTTAGCGTCATCATCGTCAGACTCCGAAACATCAACAGATGAACATACAAAAACAATGTTAACGATCCCCACGTTAAAGGTAAAGAATTCTGATCTTTTTACGTCTGAAGATGAATCAAGTGCTTCATCAAGAACTCCAACCCCGCCAAGAAGAACATCAACAGAAGATGATGAATCTAATGAGGACTCATATAACTCAACCAATACACAGCAAGACAAATCATTAAGCTCATCTTCTTCAACTTCAGACTCCTCATCGGTTATTCATAAGAAAAAAGCAACCATGATACCTACCTTAAATATGCTTAATCTTTTTACAACAGAAGAAGATGTAAGCACAACACCGCCAACAACACCAACACCCACAAGAAAGTTATCAACACAACAAGAACACATTGACAGTTCATCGTCATCAACAAGCTCAAATACTTTTTCTGTCAACTTTTCAGCACAAGAGCTCTTGAGTAAACTATCAGCGCTCAAAGAATTTGGCGATCTTAAACAATCAAAATTTTTTGATGAAATGGGTGGAATGGTCTTCTATGACACAAGCGCCATAAATTACATTAAACAACATACAATTATTGATGCACCGATTTTACACAATCTCATACAGCAATATAATGCATCAGCTCAAAAAAAAGTTGGCAAAAAATTATCAGATCATGAATTTTATATTCAGAAAAATATACAGGCTACAAACGCATGTGAGTATTGCGTTATTGGAGATATACATGGAAGCCTTCACTCATTGATAAAAATCCTAAAAGACCTCATTGCTCACGGCTATCTTAATGAAAAGTTTAAGATTATTAAACCTAACTTTTACATGATTTTTACCGGAGATTATGTTGATCGGGGTTTATATGGAACAGAAGTTTGGTATTTGCTTTTAAATCTTGTATTAGCAAACTGGGATTATGTTTGCTTACTGCGAGGGAACCATGAAAGTACAGACCTAACATCACGATATGGTTTTGATATAGAACTTAAAACAAAGTATCCCGATGATTTTGAACAACTTATGAAAGATTTTAAGGAACTATATAATTATTTACCCCAGGCTCTTTTCACAAAAGATAATAATAAATGGATGGCGTTTTTTCACGGCGGATTAGACATACAATTCGATATTGCAAAGTTCCTTGAAAACAAGTCTCATCACATCTCAATTTATCAAGTTTACGATAAAGACGGTCGAACCGGTTTTATGTGGTATGACCATTATGGCGATTCTTTTAGTGATAGAAAAAAAATATTGCCATACATCGATAGCATATCTGCAGAGTTTCAGAAATTAAACATTATGGGAGCTTCCCGAGGACATCAACATTACGCAGCCGGCTTGAAAGTGGTCAATCTGGACTATGATGAAGGTACCGATGAGCTCATTCCGGCAACAGACAAAGGCCCAATTACCATTTCAACAATCACCCCACCCGTTTTTACCTTCACCACGGCAACCGAAGGCGGTCTGTCAGCCGATCTTTCATCAGATGTTTTTTATGGGATCATTAAATTTAATCAACAGACCAATCAGTGGCAAATAATTCCACATTTGTTAGAACGAAAAAAATGAAATCAATTTTATATAATGACGGCTGCCGATAATTCGGCAGCCGTTTTTTATGTCTTCCCAATCACTTTTTATAACGTGAATTCGGAGTTATCAAAAACTAACAATAAAATTATCTGATCGCAGATTAGATTAGATCGATTGTTTTTTGTTACAAAATGAATAAGAACTCATACGAAAATTCATGAGATAGAAAAAAGCCTCATCTGGTGGATAGACCGTTTGCTGTTATCTTTTAATATCTATGCTTTTTTCTATGCTTTTTTCGTTTTAGCGCTGAACGTGATCAGATATGTATTTAAGACCACCGCTTGAATTACGCTTTATTTCCCGCGATATTGTCTCGATCGATCTCGCCCCAAAATCCTGGCAACCTCTTTTCTCATTTCGTTATTTTTAAGCATTATGTACAAAGTTTCTCGTTCTTTTTCTGATAATTGGGTATATTTTCGCATGTGCAACGCCTTTCTTTTTGCAATTCCCTGAGGTATATCAAGGTGGCGGTGCACTTCATTATAGATTCTTCAATAAAACCTTCAAAACCATCCTATTTGTAGTTATTTTGACTATCCAAAAAAAATCTATATTTTTAACGATATAGTAATAGACAATTAGTTAAAAAGTGAAAAATGGGGCTTATTATGAATAATTCAAATTTTCTTAAATTGATATTCTTTTCTTTGTGTCTTTCTGATCCTTTCTGTAGCTACTCCATGAATCAAAGACTATCCTTAGCTAATACTCAATCATCTACTGCAGATAAAACATTTGTAGGAGATACGGCATCTATAGCTGATGACGATCTTTATGCCTTTATGGATCAGATTGAGGGTATTAAACCAGTTCAGATTCAAACAACAGAACCTTCCGGGTCAAGTGTAAGTATTTCTTTACCGTCGTCATACCATGCAGATGAGCGAAGCATATGCACCCCCACCAATAACAAGGTCCAGAAACGCAATTTATACCACAGAAGGGCCAATTGCTTATTTTTCGAAAAAGGATGATATTGCAGCTTGTTTAATAAACCAAATAAATAATGCAAAAAACAAAATTTATGCTGCTGTTTGTTTTTTTACCCAGGAATCCATTGCTAACGCTTTAATAGCAGCTAAAAGCAGAGGTGTTAATATTGATATAATTGTTGATCAAAAAACAAAACAATTGCTCTTAACAAAATTAACACAAAACGGAATTATAATACGAGTTTTTAATAATACTACTTCAACAAGCATTATGCATAATAAATTTGCACTTTTTGATAACGATAAAGTTTGGACAGGATCTTTTAATTGGACATACAATGGAAATGCAACAAATTATGAAAACGCTGTTATTATAACCAATCAAAACCTTTGGGTTCAATTTAGAGAAGAATTTGAAAAAATAAAGGCCCAAACACATCTATTTCAACCTTCACAAAAAGCAGACCAGCAAAATTCAAAGAAAAGGAAATATGATGCTTTATCAAATAATAATCAATCAGAAAATGATTCATCGTATATCACTAATACCGTATATCACTAATACCGTATATCACTAATACCGTATATCACTAATACCGTATATCACTAATACCGTATATCACTAATACAATTAAAGCTGTATAGAATTATAAAAATCACGCCATACATACCCCTTAGTGAAAAATCTACAATGAAGCACAACGCCATCCGAATATACTTCAGAGAATTGCAATAGGAAAGGCGTTGCGCATGCGAAAATATACCCAATTATCAGAAAGCAGGACTTATGCAAAAAATGCAAATCGATAATGAAATGCTATAAGTCGATGAGTTACTCTTGTTGTTTTAGATCTCAAAAATAGTTAAGCGAATGCTCAGGTCATTCAAACTTGAGACAATTTTTGTGCATTGAAGAAAGCTGTAAGCAAAAAAATATTGCAAACATATATGCCTCTTATTTTTCGGATGGAGAATTCCTTGAGAAGTCAAAAATCTTAACTCTTTTCATTCGCATAATCAGTTCAAATAACTTTCTCTATTTTTATCAATGAAGAGCTGTGTTTTTCAATAGTGATTTAGAATTGACAAAACGCCAACAAAGCCTCATTTTCTAAATAAAAAAGCCACCTTTTTGTCATTTTTCTCACATTTTAAAAAATCTTTTTTCAATCTATTGATTTTCTACCTGTCAATTATGTATAGTGAATATAGGATTGAAATACACAGTGAAAACAAAATAGTCAGACAAGCTATTGGAGAACTGATAATCCCTCTTTGAGGAGTAGGTTCTACCAAATACCGGACTTGCTTATATATCCGCGTGATAATAACAAGTTAAAGGTATTACATGGCTCGCTATAGAAATGTAGCAACTGTAACGTGCATCATATAATGCGACAGGTCCACACCCGGATTTTTAGCAGATTGATCACGCAAACGGTATAGCCAATGTATAGCTTGTCTGAACAAAAGGGGTTGTGAATGCAAAACATTCACAACCCCTTTTTTATTCATCAATGATCTGATTTAATAATTTTTTTTATTCGATGTCAGCAACTTGATGCCCAATATAATAAGATAAAAACCAAGAACAATGATTATAAGTTTTGGCATCATAGGAAACACGAGTACAAGTCCCAGCACTACAAGAATTATTCCAATAACATTTTTGTTCATCATATCCATACAGTCCCCTTACTCTCTTTCTCCTTTTAAAAAACTTTGCGGCCACCACAAGAACGCATAGCTTGATTGTGCCATCCAACCGTAAAATCTGCAAATACTTTTTCACGGAAAAATCCAAACAAAATCTCCAATGCTTTTAAAACCCAAACACCTTCTTAAACTCATCAAATCTATCGGCCTTAACCAAAAGATACAGTACATCGGTAAGATCATAGCGACCGCCGTCATCTTTTAACAAATAATCAGTACATCGGGCGCACCCATCCAAGCCAAACTTTGAGATCAGGCATCCAATCAATTTATGTTCTTCAACAAATTGTCGTTTTTTCATAAAAAGACGCCACCCTTTCTCCATTGTTATAGACATATCCAAACAATCAGAAAGCGAAACTTCCATCCATCCTCTTTTAAGACACGACACAACATCACCATATGTCTGTTTTAGTTCTTGCAAGGAACATCGAACACCATTATCATCCGCTAACGTTATTACTAATAAACATCCTTCCAAATATGCAAAATCAGACGCTTTAATAGGCCAAACATCAGACCGCAACCTTCGAGCACTGTTATTCAAAGAAACTAAAACATTGTAATCCGACGTATTACCTACATACAAATATCGAACATGATTACAATCATTCACTGGCATTTGCTCAAGCTTTCCGGCTAATATTGTGCAATAAGAAGGAACATCATCAATAGATTGGATTACAGGAACTTTACATGCAGCATGTGCAATTGTTGTGGAACTCAAAAAACAAACGGCTAAAAAAATGCTACCGACAGTCAACATGATAAACCCCCTCGAAAGACTGATTAAAGATTTTACAATCTTGTATATCAAAATATCCAACCAAAATCTTTTTGAATAACATCACATCATAATCGATATACAATTAGGGCTGCTCGCCAGA
>LDIV01000001.1:193919-202877 GCA_001468855.1 candidate division TM6 bacterium UASB124
GCCAGAACCGACGAATAGCCCTAATTTGCTGAAATTAAAAATTACATTCTCTACGCCACCCAATCTTACACATAAGGCATATTACGCAACTCATCATGCAGCTGCCATGTCATCTCATGCTTCGTATAATCAAATCCCTTTGCCGCATTAATTTTGATACCCTCACCAATTGGACTAAGTCCCTGATACAACAGATCATAATCAACCATAATCTTTACCAGATCATTAAAAGTAATACAGGCGCGCCAGCCAAGCATTTTCTTTGCCTTAGTTGCATCAGCTTGAAGCTTTTCAACCTCAGTTGGTCTAAAATAACGACTATTGATACGCACAAGAATATCACCAACATTGAAATTCATTTTCCACTGATCGGTAAGACTCTTTATTTTTCCTACCTCATTGACACCCTCACCCTCCCACTCAAGTTGAACCCCTGCGTATGCAAAGGCAGCTTCAACAAACTCTTTAATCGTATGCGTCTCTCCTGTTCCAATAACATAATCGACCGGCTTTTCCTGCTGTAACATCAACCACATTGCCTTAACATAATCAGGAGCATATCCCCAATCACGCAGAGCATACATATTACCCAAGTACAGCACCTTCTGTCTACCCGCCAACATACTTGCCAAAGCTCGAGTTATTTTACGCGTCACAAACGTTTCACCACGTCGAGGACTCTCATGATTAAAAAGAATCCCGTTACATGCAAAAAGATTATATGCCTCTCGATAATTGACCGTAATAGCAAAGGCATAAAGTTTTGCAGCAGCATACGGACTACGAGGATAAAATGGTGTCAATTCACTTTGTGGAATGACAAGTCCACCAAAAAGTTCTGATGTTGATGCTTGATAAAAACGTGCCTTCGGAGCCCAACGCCTAATAGCTTCAAGAAGCTTGAGTGTTCCAATACCTATCGTTTCAGCCGTATATTCAGGAATATCAAAAGAATCCCTCACCTGAGATTGTGCTGCTAAATTATAAACCTCATCCGGCTGCACCTCTTTTATAATTTCTTGCATTGCACTACCATCAGTCATATCGCCAAAGTGTAAAAACAATAATTTGTTTGAATTTTCTTGTTGATTACCATACAAGTGTTCAATACGTTGTGTATTAAATAAAGAAGATCTTCGAACAATACCATGTACCTCATATCCCTTAGATAATAAAAATTCGGTCAAATACGAACCATCTTGTCCGGTAATACCGGTAATAAGTGCTTTTTTATGTTTCATCGGCAAGGCTGGCTCTTCAGCCGATATAAAAACAATCGTTTGAATCCCCAAGAACAATAGACAAACACATATTTTTTTATAGATTGCTTTAATCATATATTTCCTTATCCCTCTTTTTTAAATTCCTACTTCAGCAAAAATATTCCGACAAAACGTATAATTCTATGTTTAGTTTATCTTCAACCCAAAAACTTTCTGCACCACATCAAACTGTTCAGACTTAATAACCAAGTAAAGTATATCTGTACACACATAACCATCATGTGATTTTTCTAGGAAATTTCCGCATTCAATATAGTTATTCATTGCAAACCTCGAAGCCATAAGGTTAATGAGCATACTTTCTTCAATAAGACTCTGTTTTTTTATAAATAAACGCCACCCATTCCCAAATGTTATACCAACCCTCCCTCGATAGTTATCTAGCGATACCTCCGTCCATCCATTTTTAAGACGAGCAATCACTATTTCATATGCCAGTTGTAACTCATTCAAGGAACATTGCCTGCCCCCATCATATAATTCAATTCCCCAACGAGCCCAAGTTCGTTGACTAAATCGCGTTCTACTCCCACAACCAAAATCACGAATTTTCCAAACATCTGGCCGGACCCTAAAAGCATTCTTACTTACAATGTCACAGATTCTACAATCAGCCCAACTTTCTATAGATAACAAAGGATACGATTTAAAATCATTGCCTTTATCCGGATCCGCAAAGACATCGGTCGCTTTGAGCCGTTGCGCCAATGATGCACAATACATTGGTATATCGTCCACGAAACATACTATTGAAGTACTATCCGCCGCATTAAGAACAACGAAACAATTAAAGATACAAAGTAATAAAAAAATATTACGTATATATCCCATCTCCCCCCCCTCTATAAGAATAGCCCTGATCATACAAAAGCCCCTATATAGTATGATCTTACATCTCAACCTCTATGAAAAACAAAAATCTTTAAAAAAACAAGAAAGAAATAGGCCTTCCGCACAAAGTATATATCGATGCATCTATTCCTTTCGAAACATATTATCATTTTTTTTATTAACGTAACGTGAATTCGTGGTTTGAAAATTCTTGAAAAGATAAGCTTCCTTCTCCAAAATTTACTAAACAATAACATTAAGGAGAAAGACACAATGTTATTAATAGGTATTTTTGACTCTTGCGCAGATTGCTTAAAAATCGCTATAAAACACATCAGTTATCAACACCAATATTCTCACCATGAAGATTGTTGTTGATCACATAATCCATATTTTGGGGAATTGAACTGCAATCAATAATCATCGCCTTATCTTTGATTTTTGCAGCATCATTGGCAAAAACAACATCAAAAAGATTTGCCTTAGGGTCATTAGGCCATGGCTTATTAAAGAAAACACCAACTTTATCAACAAACAATTTTTTTTCTGAAAGCCATCTGCTATGCCATGGGAAAAATATAATTTTATGTGACCCAACAAGCTGTGGTATCAGTGCATAATCAGACAAACTTCTTATCAAACAATCAAATTGCGCCATCGCAAACATATCTTCAACTGCATGATTACTATAAATGTTTTCGCCATTCCTGGTAGCAAAAACAATATTTTGCTTATTAATCGATTCTTTGAATCGTTCAAGTATTTCTTGTGGCTTAGGATCATCAGTAAAAATATATACATAGAGTGGAGCATCACATAAAAGTTCTGATAATTTCTTTATCTGATCGACATAATATTGCTCAGGCGGAAATCTCATTGGATACACACGATCGGCTGGTTTAGGTACCGCTTGTTCTTGATTCATATCACCTGTATCAGAAACGGTTGTATCGCATATCTCATTGTGTGTTTTGTTATCCATATACATAAATTTGTAATCTTCAAACTGCTCAGAACCATCAAAATATTGTTCCGCACTTAACGGATTATCAAAACCTCCGCCTTTTCTAACATGCACCGCAACCGTTATCATATTTTCAGGTAAACTAACTTGAGGAACAGAAACAAGCGGTTGAAGAAGTCTTTTTAGTTCTGATCCAAAGCATTCATTCTTACGACTTAATGAATAAAGAGGAGCTAAAGAAAGACGATCCCTTAACTTTCCATCTTTAATAACCGTTGGCAGACCAATTTTAAATAATGTATTTACTTTGGCTTTCTTTAGATATGATGCCAAATCACTTTCATTCTTTATAACAATAACCTTCTTAAATTTTTTCATATAGTCTTCGTTCAAGACTTTTTCAAGTTTAGAAAAAACAAATTCATCAGAATGAGGAAAGTTCGTTAACAAAAATTCTATATTATACTTGTGCGCTAACCACTTTGCTTTGCAATAACGAACCATTTGGTCACCCATGCGGGCAATTTTAGTTGATGTGTCATTGGTTATGGCGCAATGAGGTCGAGGAGAACAAAAGCAAAAAACATGTATACAAAAAACAAGTACCCATAATAACTTGGATGACTTCATATACATCCTAATTAAAAAAAGCCACACCTTTAGCACCTCTCAAATTCATTATTTCAATAGAGTATTGTTCTTTACATCATAATGCGTAGAGTACCATTCTAATGTTTTGCGAATACCATCTTCAAGCGTTGTTTTCGCATACCATCCCAGAGCATGAATACGGCTAACATCCATAACCTTGCCGGGGGTGCCCTCCGGTTTAGTCGTATCAAAGACAAGTTTTCCTTCATATCCAATAACTCGTTTAATAATATCGGCAAGTTCGGCAATTGACGTGGCTCGACCGGTACCGATATTGACGATTTCATTGTCATTATAATTTTCCATTAAAAAAACAAGCGCTTCTGCAAGGTCATCTACATATAAAAATTCTCTGATAGCCTTGCCGGCCCCCCAGACAGAAACAGAATCGAGGCCCGCTTCCTTTGCCTGATAAATTTTTACAAGCAACGCAGGAAGAACATGGCTCGTTTCTAAATTAAAATTATCACCTGGTCCATACATATTGGGAAGCATGCATGATACAAAGGTCGTACCATATTGACGGTTAAAAGCCTGACACAATTTGATCCCTGCAATTTTTGCTACAGCATAACCCTCATTAGATGGCTCAAGTGGTGCAGACAATAAATACTCTTCTTTGATAGGTTGAGGGCAAATACGAGGATAAATACAAGATGATCCTAGATAAACAAGCTTCTTTGCTCCATATTTTTGTGCAGAATCTATAACGTTTGTAATAATTTTTAAATTATCACAGATAAAATCAGCCGGTGTTTTAAGATGCGCACCGATACCACCGACCTTTGCTGCGATATGAAAAACATACTCAGGCCGTTCTTGTGCAAAAAAATCTTCAACTGCAGCCTGATTACGTAAATCAAGTTCTTGAGAAGTTTTTAAAATAATATTTTCAAATCCATCTGCTCGTAATTTTTTAACAAGAGCAGCACCAACAAGACCTCTGTGACCGGAAACGTAAATCTTCGCATTGTGTGGCATACTGCCAAAGATCTGTATTGTACATGTAATAATACTTAATGTTAGCGCGTATACATATTTCAACTTCATATATCACCTCCTCAAAATTAGTTCTTGATAGCATTTTTCTTTGCTGGTTTTGTTTTTGCCAGTTTTGGTTGTAATTTGACATCACTAATTTTAGCGAATCCGTCGAATTGATAATGAATCAAATTGGGGTTGAAAAAGATTACAGCGGTCGAAACATTTGACAGCGTGTGCACAAAGTAATCACATCTCGACAGTAGCAGCACTTCTACTAATACATCCAAACCACGCTTGGCAAAAAAACCATTCTCTTGTTTGGTACCTACAAAGGTATAATAATTTGTCTCTTTCCCTTTGGACCGTTCCGCAGGATAGCTTATAACTTCTCCGCAAACAGCATTTGGGCTATCTTTGCATAATTCTTTCCGGGCAATATCCATTAATTTTTGTTCATCTGAGGCTATGAGATATTTGACGTGTTTGCCTGTAGATGCTCCTAGGTATGCATACTTTTGAGCCTTCTTAATTACTTCTAGATGATTAATTGGTTTTTGGCCATCTTCTCCCTTATTCGTTCCCCTTAAATGTATCCCAACAACAATGCAATTTTTCATATTCTTATTATAAAAATCATCTACAATATCCAAAACAAATGGTTTGATCCTTATGTACTTTTCAATGATATGATGTGCCAATGGACGCACAATTTCGATATCGCTAAAATCATACCATGGAAAGAAAAAGTCGTTTGGAGCTTTAAACCTATGGTCAATGATATCATTTGTATTGTAGGTTGCAGTTGAAACCGGATCAAAATAATATTCCCATGCATTGTTGGTATTATGCCATCCATCCGGTTCATAATAAACAAACTTTTGATCCCAAAAAACAACAGGTTGTTGCCCAGATGCTTCACACCACACCAAGTGCCCAAGAACACCTAAAAACTCAGAAAAAAATCCGGCTCGTCTTGCACCGATTACGTGTTTGTTGTTAGATATTTCTTGTGCCTGAAGATTATTAAATGGATTAATTTGAGAAACAAGCCAGATGCTCATCAGTAAAATTTTTAATGATTTCATACCAATAATCTCCTTTTTGTTTAGAACTCATACGAAAATCCTAACGTAGAAAAAGCCTATAAACACAGTCATTTCAAACAACGCTAAAAACAAAAATTCACACCTTACCCAACGTGTTCGAAGTGAACGAAAATGGTTAAGCAAGCCATGAGAGCGCTCAATAATCCAACGGTGTCGAGAGAAATGCTTTTCTGGTTTCTTTTTCGATCGTCTTTGATTGATACTGATGAGCGAGATGACCTTCATTTTCTTTAAATCATTTTTAACAGTCATAGCATCATAGGCTCGGTCTGCAGCCATAACCTTGAGCTTCTCTTCTTTGAATGATCCATAAAAAGACCGCAAAGTAGGTCTCACAAGCTTACTATCACGCGTTTTTGCTGCACCAACAGCGATGTCAAGTAGAACACCTTTTTGATCAACAATCATACTTTTTTAGATCCTAACTTGCCTCTATCGGTTTCTGCTCCACCAACGCGGCTTGTTTTTACAGGAACAATCAATTTTATTTCTTCCAAAATGCATCTGGTAATTCACAAGCCATTCTCCTTTTTTGTATGAGGTATTTTACCTCAAAGAGAGAGGTTTATCATCATCTAATTATTTTTCGTACAGATTCTAATTCTTTGGCAAAAAATTTTCATGCTGCAAATAAATCTAGCGAATCAGGTTTTTAACCGATCTTCTCAAATTTCGTTTTTGGCGGTTTTTTGTCGATTTTTTTGCTGGTTTTTTGCTGTGTTTTTCCTCATTAATTTTAGCAAATCCGTCAAATTGATAATGAATTAAATTGGGGTTAAAAAAGATTACAGCGGTTGAAACATTTGATACAGCATGCACAAAGTAATCGCACCTAGACAATAATAAAACTTCCACCAATACATCTAAGCCTCGTTGGGCAAAAAAACCATTTTTCTGTGGTGGCATATCAGCAAACCAACCATAGTTCGTTCCGCTCCCTTTAGCTCTTTCTGCTGGATAGCTTATAATTTCTCCAAGGATAACATCATCAGGATTTTCACCAATATTTTTGCATAATTCTGCTTGAACAAAATCAAATAATCTTTGATCATCGGATGCAATCAAGTATTTTACCTTTTTCCCAGTGGACGTCCCAATGTATGCATATTTTTGTGCTTTTTTAACAATGTCTGCAGGATTTATTATATTTTTGACTTCAGTTCCTTTATTAGTTCCTCTTACATGAATACCAACAGTGATACAATTTTTCATATGTTTATTATAAAAATCATCTACAATATCTAAAATAAATGGTTTAATTTTAATGTATTTTTCAATAATGTGATGAGCCAAAGGCCGCATCATTTCGATTTCACTGAAATCGCGCCACGGGAAAAAAAATTCATTTGGGGCTCTAAATACACGATCTATTTTATCGTTTGGGCTATAGCTTGCAGTTGATACAGGTTCAAAATAATATTCCCATGCATTTTTGGTGTTATTCCAACCTTCTGGTTCGTAGTAAAGAAATGGTCTATCCCAATAAACAACCGGCTGTTTTCCCGATGTTTCGCACCATACAAGATGGGCGAGTACCCTTAAGAATTCAGAAAAAAAGCCACATTGTCTGGCGCCTATTACATGTTTGTTGCTAGATTCTTCTTGCGCATAAAGATTGGTAATTGAATTAATTTGGGCAATAAGACAACAACTCAAAAATAAGACTTGTAATAATGATCTCATATTAGATATCTCCTTTTTATTAATTGTTTTAATGATTAAAACAGCTAAGACCAAATCTAACTATTTTTTACAATAACCACGCTGAAAAAGCAAGAGCATGAACCTACTTAACAGTTTATTCATTACAACAAAACTAATTTAGGTGGTAATATAAATTAGTTTTGTGCTTGTAAAAGGAAGATTTTATGAAAGTATCAATTTTACTTTTGTTGTGGTTTAATTTTGTGGTAGATACAGCTTGGACAACACCAATTATGCCGCAATATGCGATAACAAACGATTCTGGTTTCATGCGGTTAGGTGATCAATTAATTGGATATGGAAAGGCAAAATGGTTAGCTCAAAAATACAATATACCATTTTATTTATCAAAATTTGAATATTCAGATCAACTAGCTCTGTCTAATATTGAAAAGAAACTTTCAGAAAAAATTAAATGGCAGAACGTCCACATAAGAGATGAGGATACTTTAATTTCATATCTCCAACACACCAAATCACATAGAAAAAAACCAATATTATTTTTGGCCGGGATTGTTACACGAATTAGTAAAATCACAAATTTTATGGATGAACTTTATTTAATGGCTTGTCAAAATGAACAATTTAAAATAGATCTTAAACAGGCTTTTCAACCATTAGTGCCTGTTGAAAAAATTAAATTACCAAACAACATGATCACAGTTGCTGTTCATGTCAGAAAAGGTAGCGGCGGTGAGCCAGCCATAGGGGCAGAACAATATTTTGATGATAATAATCTTCCAACCAAATATGATATTGTTGATACCCAAAATATAAAAGCTTGCTCAATGCTTACCAATGTACCATTAAATTCCATTATATTTTGTTCAAAGAACGAAAAAAATATCGACAAGCTGCATCCAAACAAATTTCCTCCAGAACAATACTATGTTAATCAGATAAAAAAATTATCCGAACTCTTGCACGATGCTCCTTTATTTGTCTATATATTCACCGATGACCCAATGCCTCAAGAACTCATTAAACGCTTTGAAAAAGCGGTCAACAAAAAAAACATTGTTTTTGCAACTCGCGAAACTGAGAATAACTACTTAAATCATATTTTTGATGATCTTTGCCAAATGGCTCAATTCGATTGTCTAATCAGAGCTTTTTCAGGATTTTCTTTTTTATCACAATTTCTTGGCTCTCATAAAATTATATTTTCTCCTTGGCACAGTACATGGATTACAGAAAAAAGGTTCTTCATTGATAAGATTAGTATTTTTGTTAATAAGCCAACAGAAGATGATCCCAATAAAGAACTGTTTGATCTTTTAAGGACAACTTCGAAACAGTAATCAAACAAAGGGGCTCTCCTCCATTAGAATAATTTACTGATTTGATCAAATAGACGTAATAAAACATAGGGACTATTTTGGACTTCCGACCTCGCTCATCAAAAACAGGACTTACGCACTAGCTGAAAGTTATA
>LDIV01000001.1:205037-227794 GCA_001468855.1 candidate division TM6 bacterium UASB124
CTCCTTTTTTATGAAATGATAGATGAACTCATAAAATTGGAGCATCTTTACATAAAAAATCAAGATCTGGATATAACTTTCAGCTAGTGCGTAAGTCCTGTTATTATCTAATAAAATCGAATATTGTGTTATTGGTGGAACTCTTTTGGGTGCGGTTCGACATCAAGGGCTAATTCCTTGGGATGATGACTTGGATATTTGTATTGATAAAAATCAAATTGATAGATTCTTATCGTTAAAACCTATTTTTGAAGGATTTGGCTATCAAGTGGTGAGTAGCTACTGCAAGGGATTGATCTCTGATTGGGCACATAGAATTCAGTTTAAAAATACAGCCAACTTTCCATGGATAGATGTCTTAGTATCGCAGCAAGATACGGATAAAATTTGGTATAATTGGTTATCTATCACTGGATTTCGATCAGCATTTTTTGACATAGCAAAATTCTTTCCACTTAAAGATTATAAATTTGGAAGCTTTTTTGTTCGAGGACCTAAAAATCCAGATGAGTACCTCTCTCGTTGTTATGGAAATGATTACTTAAAAGTAGCCCATTATAACTGTGGCCATAACAACCAATGCGATACCCAAAAAATAAATCTTACGAAGAAAGACAAAGTTCCTGCTCAACCTACAGGCCCATTACTCAATAGAGTCTTGACAAAACGATCCATCCAAGATTATTCATTGGAAACTATACTTCTTACTACGAACAATCTGAACAAATTCAACTACATTTTTGATTTGCTCAAACCGATTTTTGTAGAATCATTTGCAGAAAAAACAGAACTACAACTGAAAGATGAGCAACCCGAAAGATACGCCACCTTACAAAAAACCGGACTCTCAATTAAGGATTTATTAACATCAAGATACAATAATATTGTTAATGTCATAGTCTCTCAACTTGACACAGTTAACAAAACATTTATTACCTTATTAAAAAACGATTTGGGGGTAATAGCCGGATATGCTTTTTTTATACAAAATCCAATTAATCATATTATCCAATCAATGATCAACCGCAACTACATAAAATCTATAATCTCATTATCAGAAAATGTACTAACTTCAGAAACCTCTTATAATGATGCATACTTGCTTTCTGTTTGTGTTGCCCCAACATTCCAAAAACATGGATTGGGTAAAAAATTAATTTATTCAATTATTACCGAATGTCCTCAAGCAAAAAACATTTATCTCTTAACGGCGGAATCAAAAACAAATTTAGCCATCCAAAAACTTTACGAACATTTACAGTTCAAGCAACTTGGAATTTTTTTGACCTCTGATGACAACAAAAAGATTCTTTATGGTTTAAATACGGATCGAATTGAACAAGACAAAAAGGCATTAGCTTTTGATGACTTGTGGGATATCCTTGGGGAACAAATTGATACAAATGAGCTTGTTAACTAAATAAAAATTGTTGCCAATCTCAAGAAACGGTATTACAACAATTTCCCACCATTAGGAACTACAGCCTCAGGCTCAACCAAAACGATTTCACCCGCTTCATTCGTCACCCCAAGCACCAATACTTGAGATAAAAATGGACCAATTTGTTTTTCAGGAAAATTGACGACCGCTAAAATCTGTTTGCCAATCAGAGCGGCCTTTGTATAACACTTGGTTATTTGGGCCGAAGAACGCTTAAGGCCAATTTCTTGGCCAAAATCGATAATAAGTTGATAAGCAGGCTTACGAGCTTGAGGAAAATCGGCAACCTCAATAATAGTGCCTATACGAATGTCGACTTTTTCAAAATCAGCGTATGAGATACAATTCACGGCCATATTTCCGAAACTTATTGTTGCGTGGGAATTTGTATAACCAAAGGCTTATGCCCAATCTTTTCCATACACATAATAAAATCTTGTGGAGCAATAGCCACCGTCATATCATTTCTCATCGGATGAAATGTAATAAGTGACACATGTAAAAAATCTTCATCAAGAACAAAGGTAACCTGCTTGTGTTCATCAAAAAGAAGCCCAAAAGGTGTAACCGATCCCGGCGTTAGCTTCAAAATTTCAAGAAGCTCCTCTGCTTTGCCAAACGAGAAACGATTACTGTGTAGCAGAATACTCANTGCTTTGCCTTACGAGAAACGATTACTGTGTAGCAGAATACTCAGGGCTTTTAAATCGACTCTTTTTTGTTCAGTAACACTAACAAGAAAAAACGCACCGGTTTTTTGATCTTTGAGAAATAACGTTTTTGACTGGAGTCCGGGCATCGTATCAAAACCGGGTGGGTCACTTATCACCGGTTTGTCTTCAGCTTTAAAAACCGGTTGATGCTTAAATAGTTGATACGTAATTTGGTTGCTGGTAAGAAAATCAAAGACTGCTTTTTCATTCATAATTATTGTCCCTCTACACATAGCTCATTCAAAAAAAGGCTGCGCTGTTATTGTTGGGATTTTATTTTATCAAAAACTTCTTTGGCAGCATACATGGCATTTAATGTCACAAAAAACCTGCATACACCGACATTCGAAAAAAAATGCCTCAATTTTGAATGTCATAAACATGCGCTTAACTATCTCAGAGAGCTCAAACAACAAGAGTAACTCATCCGCTTACAGTATTACATCATCGATTTGCATTCTTTGCGTAAGTCCTGTAATTGAATCAAACACCCTACAGCGTCTTCAGACACTGTTCAAGCTCGGTCAAAAAGATTTCTATATCTTGCTGTGTGTTATACGCCGCAAGGCTTACACGTAACAATGATTCAAATCCTAAATGCTTAGTTAACGGTTGCGCACAATGGTGACCGGCTCTTGTTGCAATTCCTCGAGATCCAAGCATAGAAGCAATATCGTGAGGATGCGCCCCTTCAAATGCCATACAGATCAAATGACCTTCTTTTTTTAACCGTTCACTATTGCCGGCGATGGTAACTCGCGGCATTAATTGAAGTCCGTCAATGAGCATTGAACACAAAGACGCTTCGTGTTTGTGGAGTATGGAATAATCAAAGTTTTTATTCATATAATCTATAGCTGCACCAAGCCCTATTGCTTGTGCAATCGGTGGGGTTCCGGCTTCATACTTGAGCGGACTTTCAGCCCAGGAAGCTTCCGTAAATTCAACTGAAAAAACCATGCCGCCGCCACGTTGATATGGCTGAACAGCTTCGTGATGTTTGTGGTTGATATACAAGACGCCTATGCCGGTAGGACCGAATGCTTTGTGCCCGGAAAAAACAAGGAAATCTGCGCCAAGTTTTTGGACGTCAATTTTTTTGTGTGGTACCGATTGTGCTGCATCAATTAAAACAAGAGCTCCATACTTATGCGCCTGTGCAATAAAATTTTCGAATTCATTAGTTGTGCTATCCCAGATTGGGCCGATGACATTGGATGAATGTGTAATAGCAACAAACTTTGTCTTTGAGTTTAAAACGGAGGTTGGATTTTTGACACAAAACATTTTTTGATCAATAGAAACAAAAACAAGCTTCGCCCCTGTCTGTTGTGCAACCTGCTGCCACGGTAAAAGATTGGAATGATGTTCTGCCTGAGTAACAACGATTTCATCACCGGGCTTGAGCATATGTGCGGCCCATGCTTGAGCGATGAAATTTGTTCCCTCAGTGGTTCCCTTGGTAAAAATTATTTCTTCTCGTTTATAAGCATTAATACCGGCAGCAATGGTATCGCGAGCGTTTTCATAGCGTGTGGTTGCCAATTCGCCTAATTCGTATAATGCACGGTGAACATTTGAACACGATATGGTGTAAAAACTGACAACAGCATCAATGACTGCTTGTGGCTTTTGTGCCGTTGCACCGCTATCAAGGTAAACAAGGTGTTTCCCGTCCCCCTGGGGGCGTTGGAAAATTGGAAAATCTTTGCGTATCTTATGTATCTCCATTGGATACCCCTACCTGCTTGAGTTGTTATATTAATTCGCTATTAGAATTTAGTATATTGACAATGGTTGGCAATGTCGATAAAGTTGAACGTTTCGTAGAATTTGGTGTGTTTGTTGAGGAATTCATGGTTCGATACAAACCCTATCAACCATGATAGTTCACGAAGGATTATGTATGCACGTATACAAAAAAGCGTTAAGTCTCTCCTACTTCGCCGTATTGGCTATTACACCATTAATTGCATGCCAAGAAGCTCCTGTGGTAGAACCACAATTTTCATATGCCCATCGTATAGAAGTCGCCTACAATGATCATAAAGGCTTTCCTCTTGACCCTTCTCAGGAATACCTGGCACAAGCGCTTAACAAGCAACTGAATCAATCAATTCTTTTTGATCCTGTATTCCTCTACAAAGCTCCTCAGGTTCGTGAATATCACTTACGCCCAAAACCAACTCCTGAATTAGTTGGGACTATGTATGATGTAACAACTGAGGATGGTATTCATCTTGGAGCTACTCATTTTGATCGAGGTAGCGATACCTTATTGGTTATTGGAACAGGATTTACCAATGAACGTGAAGTAATGTCACCGTTTGTTGCCATGTTTCCGGATTATGATGTTGTCATTTTTGATTTCAGAGGGCATGGCTATCAACCATTTTCAATAACCGATACAAAAACGTGGCCGCTTAGTTTGACTAAAGTAGGCTTCGGTATTGATGGTTCATTGGTAACGTTTGGTCTCAATGAAGACAAAGATGTCTTTGCCGTTGTGGAAGGCTTTAAGGCACTCAAGCAATGTAACTATGGCAAATCGTATAAAAATGTTTTTGGACTTGGTGTTTGTTATGGAGCATTAATTTTTTTAAAAACATTATCGGTGTATCCTGGGATTTTTGACAAATTGATACTTGACGGTTGTTGGCTTTCATTGCCTCTTTATTTTGATAAGGTAAAAGCAGATATTAAAACAATTTGTAATCCACAAGCAGGGGGATGGAAACATCATTGGTTTTTTTCAAAATCACCCGTTAAACGTACGCTTGAATGGCTGGGACACAAGTTACTTAATTTAGACATCAATATATCGTTGCTTGATTACGCACCCAAAATAAAAAATGCCTCGATTCTTATGTTTTACGGTAAAAACGATTACATGGTGACTCGCAATGAGTTTGAACAATTATGGAACGCATTAAGTGGTATTGAAAAGACAGCTATCATTACTTCAAATCCACACGTTCGCAATCATTTAAAGCAGAAAGAGCTGTATAAAATGATTTGTGATCTTTATTTTCAATTACCACAAGAAGAGATGATTGCCTGTTTGCGTGATACTGCTACGGCGGTTAATTTCTTTTCAGATTCACTGAAACGTGCGTGCGCTCCTTCACTTGATGAAACAAAAGCAGCATAAGTATTGGTTGGTGAGGTATGGGATTGTTTAAAAAGGTTTTAATTGCAAATCGTTCGGAGATTGCTCTTCGTGTTCAAGCTACTTGTCACATGCTTGATATTGATACGGTTGCAGTATTTAGTAATGAAGATCGACATGCCTCGTTTGTTCGTAATGCCACCGAATCTTATATGTTGACTCTTAATGGATATCAAGGGTATTTGGATACTGATACTATCATTGCCATAGCACACAAAAGTGGTGCCGATGCTATTCATCCGGGATATGGTTTTTTATCTGAAAATGCCTCGTTTGCTCAAAAAGTTATTGATGCCGGTCTGACATGGATTGGCCCTCATCCGCATAGCATTACGCAGATGGGTGACAAACTTCAAGCTCGCGCTCTTATGCAACAGGCAGGTATTCCTGTTATACCGGGATTTGTTGTAGAAAATGTTTCATCATCGTATTATGCGGACATTAAAGATCGTGCTGCCGTCATTGGTTATCCATTAATTATTAAAGATCCTCGTGGCGGCGGTGGCAAGGCTATGCGTTGCGTGCGACGTGAACAGGATTTCATTCAAGCCCTTGAGGCGGTAATTGCTGAAGCAAATAAGCTCACCGGAAGTTCAACATTATTAATAGAACGCTATATTGAATGCGGCCGGCATATTGAAATTCAAGTTGCCGGCGATGGTAACCGATACGTACATATGTTTGAACGCGAATGTTCTATTCAGCGCCGTCATCAAAAAATGATTGAAGAAACTCCATGCAACTTCATACCAACAACTCTTAAAAAATCGATGTACAAAGCTGCATTGTGTGCCGCTCAACAAGTCGCCTATGACAGTATTGGAACAGTTGAATGTATTGTAACACCATCGCATGATTTTTATTTTTTAGAAATGAATACGCGTTTACAGGTTGAACACGCTGTTACTGAAATGACTACAGGGATCGACTTGGTTGCATTACAAATACACCTTGCGGCAACTAAAAAGTTACCACTCAAACAAAAAGATATTACCCAGCATGGACATGCAATTCAATGCCGTGTGTATGCTGAAGACCCTCAACATAATTTTGCTCCATCGGTTGGCGTTATTAATCATATGTCAATTCATAAAGATCCCTTTGTTCGCATTGAACATGATCTATATAACGGGATGGAGGTCACTCCGTTTTTTGATCCTATGATTGCCAAATGTTCGGCAGTTGGATTAACACGTGAATTGGCTGCAGCTCGGCTTGCTTCGTACATGAGACAATATTATTTGGATGGCATAAGAACGAATGCAAAGTTTCTATCCAATATTATTTCGTCTGATGAATTCATATCAGGTCGTATTCATACACAAATGATGAATGATACTGCCTTTGTTGCACGAATGAACAAGGTTCATCATGAACATGCGCATAATGAAATATGTGCCGGCATAGCAGCTCTTATTGTTGGCCTCAAGAAAACTGAGCGTGCTGTTACATCACCGCAGAACTCAAAACAACCGAAGATCAATCATCGTCGTTGGAAGGATAAACAATGGTGGTAAAGAAACTTTCCATCAATGAAAAATTAAAAACATTTACCATGCATGTTGTATCCGGGGGCTTGGATATTGACGTTTGCGATGAACACGGTGAACGTGAGAAGCTTTTTATTACCAATTATGAGTATGACCCCAAAACAGGTATTGTTTATTATTGTAATAATGGAAGATCCTATCAGGCTTATATCAACAGTACATGTGATGATCCCGAAGCGTCATCATTGCGTGTTGTCATGCAAGGGTTTTTGCCAATAATTGTACAAGAACAACATGAACGTACCACAAAACCGGCGAACCTTTGTCGTCCTGTACAATCTGTTGATATATTAAAAAGCCCTATAGCAGGGAGAATTACCAAGGTCTTGGTATCTCCCGGACAACAGGTATGCCAAGGGCAAGCGCTTGTATTAATTGAGTCTATGAAGATGGAAAATGAGATCTGTACCCCTCGGGCTGCGTTTATCAAAACTATTTTCATTCAGCCGGGAAATGTGGTACAACCAAATCAATACTTGATTGAATTTGAAAAAGAAGGAGATAGTAATGCAACAACAAAAAATGAATATGAGCAAAAAGCAGTTTAGAATAGGGGACTTGGCAGAGGAGCTCAAAGTAAAAAAATTTGTTATTCGATTCTGGGAAAAAGAATTTGGCATTGAATCGGACCGCTCAGAAGGAGGACAGCGTTTTTACACATCTGACGATTTGCGAAGGTTTCTCTTAATTAAAGATCTATTGTATAATCAAGGCTTTACAATTGCCGGAGCTAAAAAACAACTGAATTCGATTGTTGACCAAAATCTTGTAAAAAATGAGCATGAAAATGTGGTAGTGGCCCAACAAGACGCAGCTCATGTCGAACAAACGAGCCAGGAGTATGCAGCAGCAGTAATGGAACAAGTAGCACCACACAGTACCGATACCCCTTCTGCTGAAGAACAAGAGATAACCCCGGCAAAAAAAGTTTTACGGTATAATGATATAATCGTTCAACAATGTAATGAGCTTAAGAAGCGTCTGATTAATCTCAAAACAAAGCTTGAGCAATAAATACATAAAAATTTGATTGTAATGGAAATAATGAAAGCCGGCTTTTTGTTAATCAACAAGCCGACAGGTAAGACATCGTTTGATTGCATTCGTGTTATCAAAAAACTCATGCCGCGCGGAACCAAGGTTGGTCACTCCGGTACACTTGATGATTTTGCAACAGGGTTATTAATTATTTGCATTGGCCGTCCAGCAACACGGTTAGCATCCACACTATTTGCGTGCGACAAAGAGTATATTGTCAAGGCAAAACTCGGTGAACAATCTGATTCGCTTGATTGTACCGGTAAGATTATCCAAACAGCATCCGATGCTATGATTGACCGGATTACTGAAACACAATTACGAGAAGCAATGCAGTCATTGCAACCGTCATATCTGCAAATACCGCCCATTTATTCTGCATTGAAACATCAAGGGAAGCCTTTATATACTTTAGCACGTAAGAAAAAATTACCGACTGATGTGTTAGAAACCATTGCGCAACAAAAGGGACGTGAAGTTTTTATTAAAGAAATAGAATTGCTTGATTTTAAACCACCATTTTTTACTATTCGTACATTGGTTTCAAAAGGAACCTATGTACGTTCATTGGCTCATGATATTGCGCAAAAGCTTGGTCTTCCGGCAACAACGTATGAACTTGAACGGACAAAGATTAGTAACCTTCTCCTGAAACAATCTGTGCATCTTGCTGATTTATGTGATCGATTAAAGCTGCAGGAAAAATTAATTGATATTGATGAAATGATTCAGCGACTTAGTCATCAATCTCACTAGGCCGTATCGACATTTAAGTTCAAAAGGAGATAATCAACCACAAATAACTGAGAAAAAACCTTGTGGTTAAAAGATATGAGCTTTCAAAAGAGCAATAGGAAGTCACAAAAATATGATGCCTGGAAAAAAAAGGGGATCGAGGGCGACACCGAACCGATAGTTCAACAGATATAAGCCTCCCCCAGAATCAGCCGTAAATTTTTTGATTTCAGAATATGAACCATTCAATCTGTAATAAAACAACATGTCCAAATAGTGTTCTTATGGCAGAAACTTGTTTTTTCTTGCAATCTACTGTTGAATTATAGATATAATGAGGGTGCACTATAAAGATTTAGATACATAAATACGTTTGAAGAAGGACAAAGACGTATGAATCAACTATCAAACTCACTTAATGGTTCTAATTTTTTTAAACAAACAAAAGAAATTATTAAATCAATTGGTGTTGTTTTTGGAGACATTGGAACAAGCCCAATATACACATTAGCAGCAATCTTCATTAACTTTCTGATAACACCAACATTACCCAATATTCTTGGTGTTGTATCTCTGGTGATTTGGACATTAATCATTCTTGTAAGCATTGAATATGCATGGCTTGCAATGAGTCTTGGTAAAAAAGGTGAGGGCGGAACCATTGTGCTAAAAGAAATATTAACCCCTCTTCTTAAATCGCCAACCCAAATTACACTTGTCACGCTGCTTTCATTTGTTGGAATAGCACTATTCTTCGGCGATGGAGTTATTACACCTGCTGTCAGTATTCTCAGTGCTGTAGAAGGAATTTTACTTATCCCGGGATTTCAGCATGTTGGACATTGGACTATCATCATCGCATGCATAATCACTGTTTTCTTATTTATTTTTCAACGCCGTGGAACAGAAACGGTATCAATCGCTTTTGGCCCAATTATGCTCATATGGTTTTTTTGTCTTGCATTCTTCGGCTTGCAAGCACTGGTTACAGCGCCAATTGTACTCAAAGCATTTAGTCCCTATTATGCTATAAAATTCATAATCGATCATAAGTTCACCGGTTTTTTAGTTTTGTCAGGGGTTATCTTGTGCGCCACCGGTGGTGAAGCATTATACGCAGATATGGGGCATCTGGGGCGCAAACCAATCCGTAGGGCATGGTATTTTGTCTTTATAGTTCTTATTTTAAATTATTTGGGCCAGGGAGCATTCCTACTCACACACCCTAAACCCTCTGCATCCGTCTTGTATGAGATGGTAATGGGGCTTGCACCTTTGTACATCTACATTCCATTTCTCATTTTAAGCCTATTGGCAACAGTTATTGCATCGCAATCATTAATCAGTGGAATGTTTTCAGTGGTGTATCAAGGTATCACCACCAATATAATACCTATGTTCAAAGTTGATTTCACATCAAGTAAATTACGTACTCAAGTCTATGTGCGTTCGGTTAACTGGCTACTTATGTTTTCTGTTATTTTTATGATCATTCTTTTTCAACACTCAAGTAGATTGACAAGCGCCTATGGCTTTGCCGTTACCGGAACCATGACTATCACCGGTATTATGATGATCTGGATTTTTCTATTGCGACGCAATATTTTTAAAATGGTCATGTCCTTGTTTGTTACTATAACAGTACTGTTTTTCTTTGCCTCAAACCTTAATAAAATCCCAGAAGGCGGTTACTGGTCAATTATTCTCGCACTCCTCCCCCTAACTCTTATTCTCATTTATACGTGCGGCCAAAACAAATTATTAAAATCACAACAACCCATCCCCGTTGAAATGTTCATAGAACAATATCAAACATATTATCCGGAAGCTACAAAACTCAGAGGGTCTGCTCTTTTCTTCGTTCGTGATATCAAAATGGTGTCACCTTATGTATCGCAAACGATGTTTAAAAATAATATTATGTATGAAGATAACATTCTTATTGCCATGGTTACTCGTGATGATCCATTCGGCGTTATTGGATTTTTTAAAGGCAGTCTCGCCCCCGGCTTTAGAATTTTTGAAATCCATCGAGGCTACATGGAAATGCTCGATATTGATAAAATTTTACGTAACGCTGGTATTGATGCAACCGTCATGTTTTATGGGCAAGAGGAAATTGTAACTAAAAATGTTATCTGGAAAGTATTTTCATTCATTAAACACATTTCCCCATCCTTTGTGCAGTTCTACAAACTGCCATCAGACAAGTTGCATGGCGTTGTAACATCGATAGATATATAGCGCACGCCCACTTAACTATTACAGCCCCTCAATCGGTATGGTCAATTCTGTTGTAACAGTTGACGGCATACTAGAAGATACCGATGTACCGGTTGAAGATTGAACGACAGATACTCTTTGCTCTGCCTTTTGCAAATCACTCTTAAGTTTTGCTATTTGATCATTCAATTGCTGTTCTCGTTTCTGAGCACTCGCAAGAGCATTTTGTAGACGTTCTTCGGCAATTTTTGCCTTCTTTTCAGCCTCTTGCTGTGCTTGTTGATGAACAGCTATCTGTGTAATAGCTTTTTGTTCTGCAGCAGCAGCACGTTTTTCTGCTGTTTGCTGTAATTGAACAGCTGCAGCAATTTGGTCTCTGGCCTTATTTTCCGCAGCCTGTTGCGCCTGTTGTGCCGCAGATGCGCGTTTTTCTGCCGCTTGGCGTGCTTGCTCTGCATCCTGACGAGCCTGATTTGCCACCTGAGACGCACGCTCAGCAGATTGTTGTGCATATGCTGCAGCTTGTGCTTTTTGTTCAGCCGTCATGCGCGCCTGTTCTGCTGCAATCAACGACTGTTGCATAGCATTTATTTGTTCCTGAGCCCTTTGTTCTGACTGTTGCTGGACTAATTTTGCAGAGGCTATTTGATCTTGTGCATTTTTTTCAACCGTCTGACGTTCAAGTTCTTTTTCCTGAATTGTTTTTTGCAAAGCAGCTATTTGATCTTGTGCATTTTTTTCAGCAAGCTGACGCATTTGATTTATTGCCGTTATTTGTTGTTGTAGTGCCTGTTTTTCTAACATAACACGTTGTTCTGTAGCAACTCGAGATTGCTCCGCCGCTTGTTGGGCTGCTGTCATATCTTGTATTGTTTTTGTTAAGTCAGAATTTTTTGTATTAACTGCAGCTAACTGTTGTGTTATATCAGACAATTTTGCTTGCGCTGCCTGAAGCATGGATTGTAGTGTCGTTATTTGATTTTGAGCATTTTGATCATCAACCTTTTTTGTATCCTGAAGTTGCGCAAGACTTGCTTCTGCCGTTGTCGCTCGAGTCAAAGCGGTTTGTAATGTCGCCGTAGCCTCTTGAGCTTTTTGTTCTGCGGCTTTGCGATCAGCTTCTAGTTTAGTAAGTTTTGTCTGATTATCTTTAATCTTTTGTTCCAAACCGGCAACTTTATCCTCGGCAGTTTTTCGAGCTGTGTCTCCAGCTATTTTTGATGCAGTTAAGTCGTTAACACGTTTATTTGCATCATCCAAAGCCCCTTGCAATGTAGCAACATTTTGCAATGATGTATTAGCAGCATTAATCTGATTAGTCAAAGAAGAATTGTTACTATCCAGTTTAAGAATCTCACTAACCATTAACTTTACAATATCTTGCGCTGATGTCGTATCCCTACCGTCAACAGCCGATTTAATTGTAGATTGAGCATATGCAGAGTCTCTTAAAACCTTAACCTTGTCATATTGAATGGGTGTAACAGCTATACTTGATGTTGATGCAGGCTTAACCGCCGCCGAAATTTCTACAATCAACAAAATAAAGACACCTGAAACTACACTCTTTGTGAAAAAACGAGATCCTTGCATTACTACCTCCTCAAACCTAATAAAGCAATCAAATATTGTCTCTTTGTATTAGTGTATCGCGCCTTTATAACTTTTTTCAAGAATTCACCTAAAATTTAAGATTATCACTCAATAAACTTGACTTTTTGCGTATTTTTTGTAGATTTTACCTGTTCTTGACTTATTCATTGCGGGAATAGCTCAGTGGTAGAGCATTGCCTTGCCAAGGCAAGGGTCGCGGGTTCGAATCCCGTTTCCCGCTCCATCTTTTCGTACTGAAAACAATGGATCAATTGCACACGACGTCAAATTCTGTTAAGTTGGATCTAGATAGTTCTGAAAAGATCGTAAAAACCTTAATTTTTCGATATTGGAATGTAAAACAAATGCTACTATGCATGTTCTTTTTTATCATTTTTCCTACGATGAAAGGTTTTAACAGATGAAATCTATACTTCATGAGGCTCCAACGATTCTTAAAGCGATTGAAAAAGCATGGCTTGACTCCGGAAAGCCTCTTGAGTTCACCGTTCATATTCATGAACAAGGAGAAAAAAATTTTTTGGGTATATCCAAGCGACCAGCCATTGTTTCAATAACATATGAGCCTAAATCTCAAGAATTTCGTCGGCAACACAAAGCTCCAGAAAGAAGAGAGCAACAACCACTTGTACGTGCTCAAAAGCCTCAGCAGCCTGAACGAGGTAGAAGAGACCAACGTCCTGATCTCAAACCCAAAAAAGAGTTTCCCGAAAGAACACAACAACCGACACAACAACAAGCTTGGCAACCAACAATGCAAAAAAGCCAACAACCTCACGATGAATTTTGGACAAACGAACTAGTTGACGACATCAAAGTATGGTTCAAGGAAATGGGTACTCTACTTGATGTTACAACAGCATATGACCATAAGATTGATCGTCGTATGATGCAAATTATCTATCAAGACAACATACTCCCAACACCCGAGGACGAACGACAATTATTTATTAGTATGTCATATCTTTTAATGCAATTTCTTAAAAAGAAATACAAGAAAAAGCTTCGCGGCTACCATCTTGTAATTACATCAAAAAATCATGCAGCACAGGATCGAAAAAACTAATTTTTTTACACACGAAGAACAAGCTATAGTAGCATTATGTACGCCCCGCGGTAGCGGGGCGCTTGCGCTTATACGTATCAGTGGTGTAAATGCACCGCTAGTTGCTGATCAATGCACCCTTTTACCCCAAAAAAGGTTGTTATCAGCCGTTCCAACACACACTATTCATCACGGTCATGTTATTGACCCTCTTAACAACAATGAATTTATTGATGAAGTATTGTTTTTGGTAATGCTCGCACCTAAAACATTTACCGGTCAGCACACCATTGAAATCACCTGTCATAACAATCCGTTTATTATTGATCGTATCATTAATTGCATTGTTTCTTGTGGTGCTCGCCACGCGCAAGCCGGAGAATTTAGTCGACGAGCTTTTCTTAACGGGAAAATTGATCTTGTCCAAGCAGAAGCAATTAATGACCTTATCCATGCTCAAACAGAGGTTGCTTTACGCCGATCAATGGCAACACTTAAAGGATCTTTATCTCATTTTTTACATGCCATTGAAGAACATATTGTACATCTATTAGGATACGTTGAAGCAAGTTTTGAATTCCTGGATGAAGAACAGCGAGATTTCGACTTTGATACAGCAATTAAAGAACGCACACACGATATCCTCAATCAGATTCAACATATTAAAGCAGACTTTTCATCTCAAAAGCAAATTCGTCAAGGTATTCGAATCGCTCTACTCGGTAACGTCAATGCCGGTAAATCAACACTTTTTAATGCATTGGTAAAACAAGAACGAGCGATTGTAGCAGACATTGCCGGCACCACACGCGATAGCATCGAAACAAGCCTATATCGCAATGGAACCTTTTGGCTTATTGTTGATACTGCAGGCATTCGCCAAACAGATGATTTTCTGGAGCAAAAAAGTATTGAACGCTCCTTGCAAGAAGCAGCAATGGCCGATATTATTTTACTGGTCATTGATGCAACACAACCCTTAACACTACAGTATGCAGAACAATACACAAACATTGTTACAACGTATAAAGAAAAAATTATCGTGGTCATTAACAAAATTGATAATACCAACAACATGTATCAGACATCGTATGAACACATAACACAACAAACACCCATCTACGTATCCGCAAAAAATCAAAATGGTATTCAAAACCTTGAAAGGGCCATTGAAGAAAAAATCCAAGAGCTTTTTGCACAACTCAATTCCCCCTACCTTCTAAACCAACGACAATTCAAATTATTAACTGAAATTGAAGCGTCTCTAAGATTTATTGCAAATAGTTATTCAAATGGAATACACTATGAGATGGTAGCATATCAGCTTAAGGATCTTTTAGAGAAAATCACCGAATTGACAGGTAGAAATGCAACCGAGAAAGTTTTAGACACCATCTTCGACGAATTTTGCGTGGGAAAATAAGCATGATATGCACAAAAAGGGATTCAGGGGGGGAGTAAGAATGAATACAATAAATAATATTGTCGTAAAAAATCAACTCAAACATTCAATATGGGCATCATTGATAAGCTTTGTCTTTATAAGCACCATCCCATTACATGCAAATTATCATGAAGCAGCGCAACGAGCTAAGCATTATAATTTCTCCCGTACCATATGTAAGTTTTTTAATGATGAAGAATTGGCACGGCTAGCAAAACGTAAAAACCCTGAACTCATATGGGAAAAATCTGTAACCGCACCCTTTAATGAATTAATCTTCAGTTGGAATGCATTCAGACCGACACAAGGCCGCATGACTTTTTGGGTCAGTGCTAAATTTCAAGGTCAATGGACTCCATGGCACCGCCTTGCACAATGGGGATCCAACCAGCAGTGCACATTTGTTAACAAGCTCAACCGTTATGCTCATACCAAACATTGCCGACTGGAGATGCAGCATTACACAATTGCACGCGGCTTTCGTATCAAAGTAGCATTTCAAAAAGGCGCTGACCCCAAAAACTTGAAAGCCCTATTTGCATGCACATCACGGCTCAATAGATATCGGCTTATACTTCCTCGTTGTTCGGTTTTGCCATCAGTTTCTATCAAAAACGTACCGCGGCAATCACAAATGGTCCTCAATCATCCTCGCTTTAAAGATTTATGCTCTCCTGTCAGCACAAGTATGATTGTTGCTTATTATTATCAAAAAATAACCGGATGCAGACCTATCAATTCGATGCAGGCATTTGCCTTAGACTTTGCTAAAAAAGCTCATGACCAAGGATACCTTGATATTTATGGCAACTGGATTTTAAATGTTGCACAGGCATTTGATTCCAGCAATGGCGAGGTTTTCTATCGCATAGAACGTCTCAATAATTTTTATGATTTGTATCATTATCTTGAGAAAAAAATTCCAGTCGCCGTCAGCGTTCGTCGTCTGCGCGGTGGTGCAACACCATATGCCAATGGACATTTTATGGTTGTCGTTGGATGGAACCGATTAAAGAAATGCGTCCTGTGCCTTGATCCTGCATTTAGCAAATCAATCCTGCGAGCATATCGCATCAAAGATTTTCTACGCGCATGGAGTAGATCAAGCAATCTTGCCTATGTCCCTATGCCAAGATAGCCAATCACATAATCGTATTTTTTAATTGGCTTGACTTTGTTCATCACCCTTTTGCTATATTATTTATCATATTTGCCAAATTGTATTATTGGTTCCTAAAAAGGAGTTTCTATGAATACGGCTACACCTTGTATCTCTTTTATCCTATTTTTCATGCATTCTCTAATAGCGTCAATTGAAATACAAGAAACAAAAGGCTTGTATGATTGCTTCAAAGATAACAAAAAATATCTTTCTCCATTTAATGGCATAGTATGGGCTAAAGCCCGTCTGCCGGAAAAATTTTATCGTTTTGGCAACGCCCAGGTAGAGCTCGGAACAAGCGGCGAAGGCCACAATGTTCCTATTGTTAAAGCTATTGTAAACGGTGATTATAACGTCCAATTGGCACTTTCAATCTTTTTTGCGCTTGGAGATGAATTTGGACCATCAAAAGCAGATAAAAATCCGGCAAGCTTTCTTACCCCAAAACATATCAGCCAACTATTAACATTAATGGATCAGGCAGCCGAACAATCTGACAAAGAACAATCCGTAGAATTATTTAAAGCTATTTTTAAAGATGCTCTTGATGAAAATCAAAAAAATGAAAAAACCCAATTAGGTAAACAACAATACAAAACTACGCTGAGACAAGCTAACAAACTTGTAAGCATCATCATAGGCGCACTGCAAGAAACCAATAGTCAAAGCACCACAGAACAAAAATATCCTCGTTACACACCTTATTTTCTCTTACTTGCTTTACTCTATGAAAAAGCAAAAAACATTGACGATCTTTATGTGTACTGCCAAAACATGCCAAATGCCTTAAAAGATAATTGGGCAGAATTAATCAAAGCAAAATTTGATACCGCAAATATCTCAATAGACCAAATAAAGAAAAAATTCGATAAAGCTACTGATAAACAAGAATTTATTAAAAATAATTACGCTGACATGTGCTATGTCGAAATTCAAAGCCAATCACAATTAGGCGCATTACCTCAATTCTCTAAATATGAAGACATTAGTCTTAATACAGATAATGGAATAGTCTCTTTTAGATGCTGTGTTGAAGCCGCCGTTTATAACTTGATTTTGGTATTGATAACACAATTAGGATTGTATGATAAAACAAAAAAAGTATACTCTATCGAACATCTCTTCGATGCCCTCAAAGCATTGCTCATTAAAAAACAGATTTCTTTTGATGAAAAAGAATTACAAAGTAGCCTACAAAAGATTAAATCATTTTTTATAAAATATCCTAAAGCTACTCCTCTTGAAAAGAATGCACTTATAGAATGGTGTCAATTAGTTTCAAACATACCCGGAGTAAAATATCTTCAAGCAAAAAAATCAGGCGATAACCCAATAAAAAAAGAGTATCTTTTGCCCATAGTACATATCGGTCAGATGGATGAAACTAGTGCAAAATCAATATATGGAAACAATACCAGATTTATGGATAATTCTTTTTTCTTATATGAAGCAGCAGGCGTTCCAAGCACATATGTACAAATAACAAATCATCTTTTAGGATTACGTTTCAAAACATTTAAACAGCTTGCAAATTTATTTGATTTACAAAATAACGAATCGCATGAAATCGAAGATGACATTCTTTATAAGGGATACAGCCAAGGGATTTATTCCATTGATGTCACACTCAAAGGCTCAGTCGAAAGCAAGCCATTTACCATTAAAATTATCTTTCAAGTCGGACACTCGGCATGTCTTAATATTGGTTATGGGGGGGAATATAGACAACGTAGTAATTTAGAAGAAAAAATCCTTACCCACACATTATTGTCTTATAACACCAACTTCGAAAACCAAAACTTGGCTGCACTCTATCTTTGCAATACACCAATGATTCATAGAGAAAGAATAGGAATAAACACAAAACAATCTTTTTTTTGGTATTCCAAAGATTTATATCAATCTTTAACGCCATCATATTGGCCACAACTCATACTCTCGAGCAATTTGTTTGAAGAAGAAATGAGTTTGGCTACACTTGTAACAATATTCAAAGAAATGTACCAACAAGACAAACTCCTAACAAACATCATACCTTTAATAGAAAAACAACTCTCCAGAATATTAGCTCGCCGTCACATGTTGCCAGCTGAATATTGGGTTGGACTATTATATCCCAATCGCTTTGCATCCATAGTTGAAACATTACTATTACATTTTAAGAACCCGCAACTTATCAAAGAGCTTCAAGATATTGTTTTATTAAGCTACAAACAATTACAAGCAAAACAGGACAATCCTGAACTTTTTGATGAAGAGATTAAACAATTTTGTAACAATCCAAATTATTGGGATCTATATGTAAAACAAACCACTCTGGACTATTCATATCAAAACCTAACCTCAATACCGCCTATAATTTATTTTTTGACTAACCTGCGCACATTAAACCTTTCACATAATAAACTTACAACATTGCCACCTGAGCTAAAACAGTTAACAAAGCTAAATGACCTAGATCTTTCTTATAATTTGCTTACCGCTATCCCTTCTGTTCTTATCGAAATGAAAAAACAACTTGAAAGCTTAAATCTCAACAATAACAAAATTCCTAACGAAGAAATACAAAAGGTCATCCCACAATCCGATAAAGGCAAAACAGCATCATCAGATAAAGAAGAAATAGCTGCGGCAATTAAGAATTTTGAAAGTGATGATTTTGAGTCCAACGATCAAGCAATAAAAAGTTTCAAAAATCTATTTGAAAAAGGGATTGGATATACCGAAGCTATAGCAATTGCAACAAATACCATCGAGAAGGAATATCCATTCAAAGGCAAACAACTTTTTCAAAGCATGATAAAGACAAGTAAAAAGCACAATCAGGTTTACGCTGACGAAATAGAAAAGAGTATCATTGGTATAATAAATAATGGTTTTGTTAATGATAATATTCAAGTTATAATCTCAATTCAAGAGCTTCTGACTCTATTATTTGAGCTTGACCGCGGGTTTGATTTTGCACTTCAAATTGCAAACAAAATGCTTGAACACGATAGTTTTATAAAAAAACGAGAGGCTCTTTCTATCCTTATAGCTTTGACGTATAGAGGTCGAGGCTATCAGACCGCACTAAAAGCAATAGATGTAATCATCAAAAGTAATAAATTTGAAGCTTTTGACACACCAATACTCTTGCTTTTAACAAATTTAATAAATCAAATTGCAACCCAAAAAGATAAAGATCCACAAATTGTTAAAGCATTGATAACACTTACACAGGAACAAGACAAGATCCTAAACCTAAACCAAGAAATCAAAGACAAATTGCAAACACTCAAAGCATTCATAAAAGAATAGTTTTTGTTAGTAAGGTGGAGTCTTTGACATACCAGGACTATACAGAGTAAGGATTTTTATCAAAAAACGATGGAAGTATAACAGGATAAATACATAATTTGTTGGTACTGGTTCCCAATAGTACTTTAGAAAAAATTGGACATATTATTGAATTACTGGATTTTTTTAATCCGTTGTGGAATGATTACGCAAATTATGGAAAGTTTTGTCACTAACTATAGTAATCAAAAAGAAACAGTGATGAGCTTGAGTTTTTAAAAAATGATTTTAATACGGATGCTATTAATATCACAAAACTTTATAAGCGCTGCTCTTCCCTGCTAGCCAACTACTACAAAATGGGGGTACAATCGCATCCCCATCTTCCTTCTTTAACTCCATGGAAATAAGCTAAGCGCTGTGCTAGCCTACCAAGAGAGATATATAATGTAGGAGAATAATATGAACCCGGAAAAATTTACACACTCACTCACCGAAGTATTTCAAGGAGCATACAGTCTGGCAACCGAAAAATCTCATGCCACACTGCAACCACTTCATATACTTGCGGTACTTATACAGCACGATTTAATACAATCCTGTTTTCAACAACGTGGAACTGACAGTACAATGCTCACAAACTTGGTTGAGCAAGAGTTGAATAAATTACCAAGCGTAACCGGCGGTAGCGTCAGCGCCGATCATACGCTGCAAACTTTTTTTAATGAGTGCGATAAAGAGGCAAAAAATTTTGGTGATCAATTTATCAGTATTGATACATGCTTTTTGACCATGAGCCAAACAGCAACACTACCACAATCAATCACCGATTTTTTTAAAAAACAATGTCCATATGCAAAAATCCGTGAATGGATTTTACACATGCGAAAGGGGGAATCCGTGAAAGATCAATCTGCAGAAAACAATTATCAAGTTCTAGAAAAATATTGTCAGGATTTAACGCAGCGAGCCCGCGAGGGTAAGCTTGATCCGGTTATTGGCCGTAATGATGAAATTAGGCGCGTTGTCCAAATTCTTTCTCGCCGTACCAAAAACAATCCGGTTCTTGTCGGCGATCCCGGTGTTGGCAAAACCGCCATCGTTGAAGGTATTGCGCAACGCATTATTAATAATGACGTTCCTGAAAGTTTACAGAACAGCAAAATTCTCATGCTCGATCTTGGTTCCTTAATTGCGGGAACTAAATATCGTGGCGAATTTGAAGAACGCCTTAAGGCAATTTTAACGGCTATCGAAAAAGAAGCAGATGGCATTATTTTATTCATTGATGAATTACACATGTTGGTCGGTGCCGGTGCAACCGGCGGTGGTATGGATGCTTCAAACTTACTCAAGCCTGCGCTTGCCCGCGGCGTATTGCACTGCATCGGTGCTACAACCGCCGCTGAATACAAAAAATATATTGAAAAGGACGCTGCGCTTGAACGACGATTCCAAAAAGTATTGATTGAAGAACCATCAATTCAGGATGCCATTTCTATTTTACGTGGCCTTAAAGAAAGATATGAGCTTCACCACGGAATTCGCATTAAAGATCAAGCAATCGTTCAAGCGGTCAATATGGCTGCCCGTATGATCCCGGATCGATTCTTACCCGACAAAGCTATCGACCTCATCGACGAAGCTGCATCTATGGTCAAAATGGCAATCGATTCAAAACCTGAAGAGATTGACCAACTTGAGCGCAGTATAAGACAACTGGAAATTGAAAAGGTAGCATTGAGCAAAGAGAAAGACGAGGCCTCCCAACAACGGCTTAAAGACCTGGAAAAAGAATTAAGTAATCTTAAAGAAAAACATCGCATCAAACTTGACCAATGGCAGGCAGAACGCAAACCGCTTGAAACCATTCAAAAGCTTCAAACCCAAATTGATGATACAAAGGTTGCGTATGCACAAGCAGAACGTGAAGGTGACTTTGCAAAAGCATCAAAAATAAAATATGGCACATTGGCTGAACTAGAAAAAAAATTAGCAAGCGAACATGAAAAACTAAAAAAACTTAAGACTCATTTAATAAAAGAAGAAGTCGATGAAGATGATATTGCAGCCGTCTTATCTCGCTGGGCAAAAATTCCTGTAGAAAAACTCAAAATGGAAGAAAGCCAAAAACTTATCGAGATGGAAAAAGAACTTCATCTTCGCGTTATTGGACAAGACGAAGCCATTACAAAAATTTCCAACACCATTCGCACACACCGTGCCGGCATTGGTGACCCAAACAAACCGATCGGCTCGTTTTTATTTCTTGGGCCAACGGGTGTTGGCAAGACGGAGGTTGCTAAAACATTGGCTGACTATCTCTTTAATGATGAACACAAAATGGTACGTATCGACATGTCCGAATACATGGAAAAGCATACCGTAGCCCGGCTCATTGGAGCCCCTCCCGGCTATGTTGGCTATGAAGAAGGCGGCCAACTCACAGAAGCCGTTCGTCGCCATCCGTACAGCGTCCTTCTGTTTGATGAAATAGAAAAAGCTCATCCGGATGTTTTTAATATTTTCCTCCAAATTCTTGATGATGGTCGCTTAACCGATTCTCAGGGCAGGACTGTTTCATTCAAAAATTGTATCCTGATTATGACCTCTAACATTGGCTCCGATCTAATTTTACAGGCCGGGGATGTAACGCCAAAAGTCCATAAAGAGATTGATTCACTCTTGCTCAAGTTTTTCAGACCGGAGTTCCTCAACCGAATAGATGAAATAGTCTACTTCCGTTCGCTCACTCAAGATGACATGAAAGAAATTGTCAAAGTGCAGCTAGAAGAGCTTAAAAAACGCATGTATGAAAAGAATATAGAATTGAAAATATCTGACAAAGCCATGATCAAGTTAGCTGACATAGGTTATGTAAAAGAATTTGGAGCACGACCACTTAAGAGAGCAATACAACAATATGTCATCAGCCCTCTTGCCGTAGAAATACTCAAAGCTCCAGATAAAAAGAACTTTACAATTGATGTAGACAAAGAAGGTTTGAAGATTGCATAAGATATTCATTTTTTTCCGACAATTGCAGATATTTTGCTTAGCTAATTTTTCCTGTTGCATTGGAGCACAAAGACGCACACCATTGTGCTCTAATGCATCCAAAAAAGAAATTATATCTTTATTACCTTGGTTTTTTATGCATGAATTCTTGATACTGTTCGTTGTCCAACCAAATAGTTTAAAGACGACGTAATTGAGTAATTTTAACAGATAATTGTAAGTTATTATTCTTACGCAAATCCAGACTTTCAAGAGAAATTAATTTATCAAACCAATCCGGTAATTGTTTAAGATCAAGTCTTCTAACGTGAGTTCGGGGTTTGAAA
>LDIV01000001.1:228164-229010 GCA_001468855.1 candidate division TM6 bacterium UASB124
CAGCTAGTGCGTAAGTCCTGAGAAAGACTAACAAGAAAGCTCCTCTCACTTCAAAATTAAAAAAAAGGGAGTGGCGTAATACGCCACTCCCTTTTTTTATTACTCACGAAATATATAATTATTCTTTAATTCGATCAGCAAAAAAGAATTTAATTTCCGTTGTTGCAGCAGCGCTACTGTCAGAACCATGAACGGCATTTTTACCAATATCTGTCCCAAATTGTTTTCTAATAGTTCCTTCTTTAGCCTTTGCAGGATCTGTTGCACCCATAAGATCACGCCACTCGGTAATTGCATTGAGCTTTTCAAGAATCATAACAACAACCGGCCCACTCGTCATATAATCAACTAATTGATTGTAAAAACTTTTTCCCTTATGAACTTCATAAAATTTTTCAGCCTGTTCGCGTTCCAAATAAACTTTACGCATATCAAGTATTGTAAAGCCTTCCTGCTCAATTCGATCAATAATTTTTCCTGTGTAATGTGAAAGAACGGCATCCGGTTTGATAATGGCAAGCGTCTGTTCAATTTTATTACTTGGCATGAATCGCTTGGAATACCAGCGATATCCTAAAAAGGCGATTCCTATAGTAACTATCAATCCAACAAGCACATAAAGAACGGTATGTTTATTCATAATTCCCTTTCGTAATTTTAAAACACACAGATAAAAAAAGTGACCCGCGCAAACGAGTCACTTTATTTTCTCAGCAAAGAAAATCTTATTTCTTTTTTGGCCAAAGAACGCGCATTTTCATTCTTTGAAGGCCTTTCTTCTTTGCAGCTTTTTTAGGCGCAGCTTTCTTAGCTTTTTTTGCCTTTTTTTTTGCTACTTTTTTCTTA
>LDIV01000001.1:229662-232163 GCA_001468855.1 candidate division TM6 bacterium UASB124
TTTTTTTGCTACTTTTTTCTTAGCAACCTTTTTGGCTACCTTTTTTTTAACTACTTTTTTCTTTGCCATAATCGTGGCCTCCTTATAATGGATAACTCCTTTTTACATACTACGACGCACTGTTTTTGTCCTACCTACACGAATTATAGATATGGATTCTTTTTTGCAAAATCGATGAGCAATTTCATTAACATGTACACCCCTTATTATAGACAATATTTCTCCCAATTTGTCAAATAAATTAAAACTCAGCTTAAGTTTTTTAAGAAAAAGAAAGGTCTGCGCCATCTGCACATTGCTCTCAAAAAGTTCTACTGATGAAGCAAACAGAAGGTTTTTAGCCATTTCCAATTCATCAAAATCAATGCCTTTTTTTCCAACAGCTTCTATAACATCCAAGATTTGTTGTTGCGCCATTTCGGTCTTATCACTCGATACCACCGTCTTGATAAATACCATACCCTGTTCTTCGCGAGCTCCATAAATTAGCGAGCCACCAATGGTATAAAACAACCCACTTTTCTCTCTTAATTGAAACAAACGGGACGACGCGCCTGCATGCGAACCACCGGTAACAATGATATCCAATAAGGCAAGAGCATTGTATTCCTTATCTTTACGTGCAAGAGAAGGTGCAACAAACCCCAATACCATCTGATCACGATTATATGGAACATTTATGACACATGGTTTTTGTGGTTTTATTGGTGGATAAACAAGGTCCGGAACCACTGCACCCTGCCATCGTCCTAAATACTTTTTAGCTACAGTAGGCAATGATATACCGTCAAGATCACCAACCACCACCAAGTTTGCTTCCCGTGGGGATATATAGGCAGAAAAAAGTTGCTGTAAATCCTTTTTGGTCAAGGCTTTAATACTCTTGTGGGTTCCCAAAGGATTTTTATGATATGGATGATCTTGATAAATAAATTGCTTGGCAACCTGATCAATAAAATCAATTGGACTATCCCAATATTCATCCAAATCACTTATCATCTGTTGCCGTACTTTTTCAATAGAATGAGTATCAAAAGATGGCTGTGTAACTATTTCACGTAAAATATTTAATACTTTTTCAAAATCAGTTTTAAGGCAACGAACAACAATATTATCACCCCCACTTGCAAGATAGATTCCCTGGGATTCTAAAAGTCTTGCCAATGCATCAGCGTTATATTTTTTTGTTCTATCTGTTATCACTCGCAGCAAAAAACTCAATCCACCGGCCAGCTCATCATTTTCATATAAATAATTAGCCTTAAAATTCAAAATACATACAATCTGAGCAACCTGCGGATTGTGATGATAAACAATCTCAAGCCCATTTGGTAAAACCACCGTACTCGGTTTAGGAAATAAAAATTTCATACGTACAGAATTTGAAATTTGATTTGACATGCGGCCAGGTTCAACCGGTTTGGTCCGTACATGTTTTTGTAAGATAACACGTTCAAGAAGTTCATCCTCAACTTGAAGCTCTTGTAATTTTTTAAGATCATCTTTAGTTGCCGGTTTCAGATATCCTTTATATTGCTGCGAGGAATTAAAATAATCTTGGAAAAATCTCTGTAACTCTTTTTTGGTCATCGTAGCAACAGCAGCCAAATATTTTTCAACAAATCGTTCATCTCTTGTTGCCAAATAAGCATTACCAATAACAAACGCCTGTCTTTCAATCGATTCAAGTAACGAAATAAAATCAACCTTCGTACGTTTTTGGGCAGAAGCAAATTCCCATTCCTTGATTGGCTTTTTTGCAAGCAATGTTAATTCTTCATTAATTATAGCTTCCAACCGTGATGGTGCTATACCATTTACAGGCCATACACCAATACAAAAAAGACCTTTTTCAAAAAAATCATACGTTGAACAGTCAACATCAATGGCAACTTTTTCTTTGTTAACTAAACGCTGATACAACCGAGAACTTTTACCCGCAGCTATTACAAGACTAGCAACATCAAGTAAATAATTCTTGCCTGTATTCAAGCCAGGTACCTTATATACGTAACAATACCATGGACTGGTAACAGGTCGACGTAACTCCGTCGTTTGAGCAATCAGATCATTGGCGATATGATACGTTGCCTTGGTATAATCGACAGGAGATTGGATCGAACCAAAATAACGTTCTGCTTCTTTAAAAACTTTTTCCGATGTCACATCACCAACAACAACCAACACGGCATTTGCCGGGTGATAATGCTTCTTATAAAAAGCAAACAAATCATCACGATTCAAATCACACAAATCAAACTTTGAACCAATGATTGGATTGCGATAGGGATGCTCTGGAAAAATTGATGCAACTACGTGCTCAAATAAAGAACCCTGATAATTTTCATTATATAATCTGAGCTCTTCTATTACTGCTTTAAGCTCAGATGCCAACATCTCTGGATCAAAGGTTGCGTGTTGCATACATTCAGATAAAAGTTCAAATGATTTTTGCCAAACATTGGACGGCATTCGGAATGTGTAACAGGTATAATCCTGCG
>LDIV01000001.1:233007-235478 GCA_001468855.1 candidate division TM6 bacterium UASB124
TTTTACTTTTGGCATCAACACATCCTGAGCGGTATGCTTTTTTTCTTTAAGCAAAAGGCTCAAGGCGCTTGTGTTGTCAGTCCAAGCAATGATGGCAAAATAGCAGGCTTTATATGTGGAAAACTTGGATTTCGAGTACTTTATGGGTCTTCTAACAAAGCCTCTGTATCACTCGTACGTCAGTCACTGGCTGAGCTTGAATCAAATGGTCGGCTCTGCCTTGTCGGTGACGGCTCACGCGGTCCTGCATTTGTTCTACAGCAAGGGATAACCTATTTAGCTCAAAAAACGAATAAACCTCTCTGCTTTATTGAATGCAAACCAACAAGAGCTTTTACCCTCAAAAAAAGTTGGGATCAGTTTAAAATACCACTACCCTTTAGTAGAATAGATGTCGTTGTTCACAAGCCTATATTTGTTAATTCTATGAGCACAGATAATGTATGCAAGAGTTCTTTTACTCAACGGATTTGAAAAAGAATTGTGGTATTCCATACCTGAGCACATGCATACAACTATTACTAGCGGTACCGTTGTTCGGGTTCCCATTCAACGTCGCAATGAATCAGCGCTTGTAATCGATTGTATGCCACAACCAATAAAGCCGCTCCCCTTTACCATTAAAGATATTCATTCATGTGAACCATTTCCTAACGATGCACGCTACCACACGTTCATTACTAAAGCTTCAACCTTTTACCTAATTGATCCCTTATATTTTTATCAACGCCTACACCATTTTGTAAAAACACATGACACAGACCACACCGTAACAATATCACACGAGCCAATAACACAAAACTCAGACATAATATTAACAGACGAACAACAATCAGTTGTTAATTACATTAGTCCACTGATTACCAATCCGCACTTTACACCAACACTCATTCATGGCGTCACCGGATCAGGTAAAACGGAAGTATATAAGCGACTCATAACACAAACCGTCGCAGAAGGAAAATCAGTATTTTTACTCCTTCCTGAGGTAACACTGGCACTTCAATTTGAACATCTCTTACGGCATCAACTACCAACCATTCAAATCATCGGCTTTCATTCGGCAAGCAATATACGTGAAAAAAAATTATTATGGGAAAATCTAATTAATCAAAAACCGATGCTTATCATTGGAGTTCATTTACCAATCATACTCCCCTGCTCTAACCTCGGCCTCATCGTTGTCGATGAGGAACATGAATCTGGCTTCCAAGAAAAAAAGCATCCCAAGATAAATAGCAAAGAGATGGCACTACTACGTGCTCAACATTACAATATTCCAATCGTTTTAGGATCTGCAACGCCATCACTTAATTCGCTTTATAATGCTCAACGTCATAATTGGAAAACATTTTCAATAACCAGACGTTTTTCAGGAAGCTTTCCTAAAATTTATAAAGTTTTTTTAACAAGCCAAAGTCAACAGCGCAGAAAAGTTTTTTGGGTTAGTAAAGAGCTGGAGCTTGCCATTAAAGATTGCCTGGCCCAAAAAGAACAGGCTATCATTTTTATTAACCGTCGCGGCTACAGTTTTTTTGTTCAATGCAAAACCTGCGGATTTATTTTTCAATGTCCACACTGTTCAGTCAGTCTCACATTACATATAGAACATAACAACCAACTCCGTTGCCATTACTGCGATCACAATAAACCGTTGCCTCCAGCTTGTCCTGAATGCAAAGCATCAGACAAAGAATTCATTAAAAAAGGAATTGGAACACAACAGGTTGTTCATATTTTTAAAGAGCTGTTTCCCTCTGCTATTATTGAGCGCGCTGACCTTGATTCGACAAGTAAAAAACGATCTTGGCAATCAACGGTTGAACAATTTCGTGATGGAGAAATTGATATTCTTATTGGGACACAAACCATTACCAAAGGCTATCACTTCCCCAAGGTAACACTTGTTGGCATTTTATGGGCAGATCTTAATTTGCATTTTCCCTTATACAATGCCAGTGAAACAACATTGCAGCAATTAATCCAGGTTGCAGGTAGAGCCGGACGGCAATGTGCTCATAGCCGAGTCATTGTACAAGCTATGCATGATCATCCAATATTTGATTATCTTGATGAGATTACATACCGAAAATTTTGCAACCAAGAACTTGACGCACGGCAAGAAACGTTTTATCCGCCATATGCACGACTCGCTTGCATTGAACTCAAACACGATGAAGCACAATGCATTGATCATGATGCACAGTTTCTTAGCGATGAACTACGAAGATATAACGATCAGGAAAAACTCGGGGTTATGATCCTCGGCCCCGCCCTGCCTCTTGTCTCTCGTGTACAAAACTGTGAAATACGACATATTGTACTCAAAGCAGCAGACTTTGCCTCGTTGCACAAACTGTTAAAACATGCGCAACAACAAGACGTGCTTAGTAAATTTTTTACTATCATGAATCCGTAAGTTATCTGCCTACTATAGAAATACAGCAAACCAACAACTCCTTTTTTTATAA
>LDIV01000001.1:235717-243410 GCA_001468855.1 candidate division TM6 bacterium UASB124
TTCTTATTGTGCATAAGCTCTATTATATATCACCGATGTTGGCAACACAGAACAAGAGATTCAACAACTGCTTCAACCTAATGGGCTTGCACAGAAACTACACCTTACGTTACTTAAAAAACGAGAAAAAGCATCTTCGTTGCTCATGCAACACATTGCACAGCTCAACAACGCCCCAGAGATATATTACGACACTCTAAAATTTGCAATTTGTACCGCCATACCACCAAACGATCATATTGGCACTTATCTTCTCCAAGAAAAGAGTATCAGTGAAACAATGCTCATAAAATATTTTTCCGATAACCAACATCTCAAAAACTTCGAATTAATATTTTTAACTGTATCAAAACACAAATGCAAGAACACGTTATGCAGGCTTCTTGCAATTAACAAACAACTTAAGGGTTCTCTCATCACCAAGACGCTTGCTCTTCAAGGATTAAAAAAATCGATATGCCACGAAAGTACCAAGATGCTAACCGCACTTTTAAAAGATCATTACCTGTGTAAGCTATTCACACCAACAGCGGTTGAAGAAATTTTTGAATGTACCATCGATAAATACTGTCGCTTTGTTGTTTCTGCATTTTTATTATTTAATCTTTTTAATGAAAAAACAGCACAACAAGCGTACGCTTCTATTTTAAAAACCAATAATCCCAAGTTTATTGATTTCATATGCAGTCACCCCAAATTTAGAAAATTATTGAAACAATAATCAATGAATGAAACTTTTCAGCCTGTAACATATGTATGTTTTTTTAGCACGTAAATGCACTATATACTCATTTTTTAACCCAATTAATCACAAAGGTTTTCATACTGAAACAATTAACCAATAGCAACTACATAATTTACAAAATATAAATTTATCTGTATAATTATATTTGCTAATTAGAAATCATTTTATAAATAATTTATTATATTTTTTAGGCGGTTATTTTAATGAAATCATGTAAAAAACTGATTGGTTTTACATACATAACATTGTGCATCAATACATATATGATGACATATATGATGGCAATGGAAAAAGAAATAGACACAACTACTACATCATCATCCTCATCTCCATTATCAACAGTACTATCATCAATATCATCATATTCTTCGATGACCTCATCATCAAATGAGATAACAGACCCAGTCAAACTCATCGACAACTATTGTGATGAATTGATGAAGCAAAAAAACCAAGAAGAAATCCAACAAATATTAAATGTTCTTTTCTTACGTGAACAAATGTTTGAAGGATTTGTAACCGAGCAACTGGCAGCAACCATACAACGCGACATATATTCCTTTGATGACGCATTTAACATCATACGACAAGCAGAACAAAATTGCTTCACATCTACAAGCCCTTATACACAAAATTTTTTAAAAAAATTTGATAGCCTTATCGAACATGATGAGCTGTCATTCAGAACACTCTGTCTTTTTATACGCATGCGAGAACTTTTAGTAGAAAAGCAAAGACATTTTTTTGAATTCTATGAACAATTAGAACAAAAAACAAAAACCCTTCTTGATGAGCTTATTGACACAAAATCGCAAAATACGGCTCAACTGGATATAACAATGCAACCCAACAATAGTAAGTCTCCCAAGGCACTAAAAAAACAAAAAACCCGCCAAAGCAAACTAAAAAGCAAAGAGTCAAAAATAACGTTGTCAACAGCACAAGGTTTTCTAAAGCTCTTAATTAACGAAATTAAAACCATTGCAAAAAACGATACTAAACGTTGGACGTATGGGATACTTCTTTCTCCTGACTACAAGAAGGGAAAAAATAATGTTACACTAATTTTAGATGCTCTAGAAAATACCATGTCAAAACTTGGAATTCCAAATTCAATCTTACACGATGATACAACTCAACAAACTGTTTATACAGGCAAACCATTGTGCAATCTCCTTGCCCAAAATATTCTAAAAAAAATAAATCCTTCATTTATCAACATCATTAACAAGATAGCTCATATCTATTGCCATATATCAGTAGCTTTTAAGGATATGATTGAAGCATCAGATAAGACTCGTCAAATCTTAAATGATTGCTCTCTTGCCGACATTTACGAAGATTCGGCAAGCATCAAAAGCATGTATTCTCTTTTGTATAGAAAATTGTACGCTATCGCCAACAAGCAACACAGAACAATCTTATGTGATTATTATACAAAGCAAGAGCTGCCTCAAGAGATTTTCTTAATCAACACATTACTCAATACAAAAAATAAAACTGTCATTAAACTGCTTAAAGATATCTTTAACTATCACTTACAACGGATAGGACATCTTCTATTAATACCCGTCGCCCAACTATTAAATAACAGCAGCACAATCATAGCTCATCATATTACGCAAACGGCTGAAAAAATATTTTTTGAACAATGGGAAGTTGAAAAGGCAACCCCAGCTATTCAAAGTTACATCAATAACGATAAAGAATTAAAAACATTAAATAGAACAGAAAACATTGTTTTTAGTAATATTTCCCCAGAAGAGGATCAGCAAGAAGTTCTTCTTTTCAATACAATTGACCAACGCATACAACAATCCGATTACGCTAACACAATAAAATCACTTATCTTCTATAGAAACCTTTGGAATAAATTACTCAATGAAGATGATTCTGTTAGACGTACCGGACGAATATTCCCTAAAGATGTTTGGGCGCCATTATTCTTCTATTACCGCAATATATGCAAAAATGCTTTAGCTGTAATATCTACCCAAAAGGATCATTCGAGTTCATCTACAAAGACAATAATTACGCCACCAAGTCCCGAACCAAAAGAAACAGTAACAACTGCAACATCTTCTTTAAACAATTTAACAACCCAAACAACCACAGTCCCCCAACAAAGTTCGTGCTCATCATCAGAAACAAAACAATTGCAACAACAAACTCCTATGTATCACAAAGAACCTACAACAACGACAACTTCCTCAAGCAGCACTCAACCATCAATACAAACGCCCAAACAAGCAAAACGCAAGCATTTTAATAAATGCAAACAAGCGCTATATCAACTTTTCAATGCTGATCAGCTAGTTTTAGAAGATAAAAATCATGTTGTCATAAAACAAACATTAAATCCGTACGAGCAAGCATACAAAACTCATAACATCGACGACTTCATGACCGTCGTTATATATAAAACAACAGCACAAACAACGCTCAATCCTATCATTTTTAGAAATTATAAATCTGATAAATTCCATACAATATCGCCATTGCTCAAAAATTATCTGTGTTATGGAATAATTATTGACAACAAAACATTCTTGCACCAATACCCAAACATTCCATCGTTTTATTTGAATTCAGACACGCACTATGCTCTCGTATTACACGCAAGTGTCATCATCGGCAACAAACATATTGCCTACCATTTTCAAAGAAATCCAGACAAACTCGCCAATCTGCGCACAGAAAATTGGTCAGGACTACATCATGGCGCATATATTTTCATTTTTGACAAACAAACCAATGAATGTATTCATGCGTGTTTCCATGAACAAAGCTAAATACATGAATATGCGATAGCTATAGTCAAAAGAACAAGCATTAACATAAAGACCAAATCATTAAGCAATACCAACCGATCATTAGTAGTATCACGTATCTTTTGCTCAGCATCCTTAACTTTATGCTGAACAAGTACCACATAGGCTTGAAATAACAAAATCAAAAGAGACAAAAAAACAAGCCAATAAAATACAAAATCTACATGAGTTACATAACCAACAGCAGGAGAAACTCCATCAATAACCATTCTGAAAAGAACTAAAACGGGAAACGCAGAGGCAACATAGGTAAGACGCGACAAATCTGAAATATCAATAAGCAAACAAAAAAGTATAATAAAAAACAGTACCAGCATAGGGAAATAAAGTGACATAAGATCTCTAATACCAAATTTCTCAAAATTGATAGTAAATACAGCAACAGGATAACTTATATCCATTGCTGGATTAGAAAGGTCTAGTTGAGATTTAATATATCCTGTTTTCACCGATACCGACCGCGGTTGCCATTGGCTTACAAGATTTTCTTTATTTATCGTAAAGTTCTTTTCATCAGAATTAAAATACAATTCATACGGCGTTGCATTTTTATTTTGAATAATAATACTCAAACGATGTGACTGCAGCGGAAAATTTTTAAAATCAACATACGCCTTAAACATCGTTTGAATGTGATAACTTACCAAAACGTCCTTACCTAATAACTTGATAATAGGAGCGGATTTATACAACAATGAACCGTTCTCTTGCAAAATGCTATTTTGAATCGAAACACCTTCAAAGGTTTTCAGTGATTCCGACCCTTGTGGAAATTTAAACCACAAAATACAATCAACTAAAAACTCTTTATTGATAAATGAAAACGAAGGGAAACTATTAATATGCAGACCAACAGTTACCGCAGATGCATGACGTTGATCTTTAGTACTTAATGTACAGATTGTCGGAATATGATCTGTTGGCTCTGAATAACGGCTTTTTAAAGCAAGTAACCCAAACAAAACAGTTGCCGTCATTACAATAGCTATAAATGCAACCCGTTTATTTTCAATGAATGATATTACATATTTTCTTAATACTCGATGATCCATAGCAAACCCTTTATTAAATGATCCAAATTTTTTGGCCAAAAATATGTCTATTATTTCCATCAAAATGTATTGGCATGCCGCCAAACTCCGTTTCTTTCATTGCCGAAAGTTGATCAAGTACCGTATCAGCTGAAATTGGTGTTGAAACTTTCTTGAGCGCATCGGTAATCAATCGAGCACCTAAATAATAAGAAAACGATAAAACATTCGGATCTTCATCCATAAAATATTTTGCCAAATCATTGCGATATTCTTGGGCCAACGGAATTGTAGATACCACAGGATCCGGAACGGATGATGCATAGTGAAAAGGAACGCCTTTAAAACGTAAAATATCCTTAACTAAGAATGTAGAATCAATGCCAAAAAAGCGCGTACTTATGCATCCGTTTTCAAAGAAATAATTAATCAATTTAACCGTCGGCATACTTGTCGAAATACAAAAAATTGCACGTGGATCTTTATCCACAAGTTTCTGCGCCGGCGTATAAATATTCAACGTAAACCGATTATACCGTTCGACACCAACAGGTTCTTGCCCTAATTTTTTAAGCAACTGAACCAAATACTGTGCGCCGGCTGATGAAAAATCATCATCGGCATGGAAAATGGCAACATGGCTCAACTTCAAATCATTGACAACATGATTTGCTAGCTTTTCGAGCTGTGGCTCAAGAAGACCCGGTCCATTTATCAGATATGAAAGCGACGATGATTTCAATTCTTCATTTCCACCCCAAGGGAAAAATAATGCTATTTTTTTTGCCTTGACCATAGGAAGAATAGACAAAATACCACGCGTACCCATGATACCAATAAACATGGTTACACCATGATTATTGTACAAAAATTCCACATTTGCTTGTGTCTTTTCAGGATCTCCCTGATCATCCAAACATATCAGTCGCACTGTTTTACCCTGAATTAATCCTTGTGTATTAATATGTTTAAAGCAACATTCAATAGCATCTCGTATAGTAGTTCCATAAAAAGAAAAATGCCCGGTTAAAGACCCGGACATACCAAAGACAATTTCTTTATTATGATCAATAGTAATTGTATCCGTACCGGCAGCATTCGCCACGTGCGTAGATACAAATACCCAAAGCAATATAAATAATCGTATTTTCTGATTCATACATCTCCCCTTTTAATAAAAATGAACACTGAAAAACTAATTATTAAGTGTATGACACATTATTTTGCAGACGCAATATATTGTGATAATTTTTTTTGAGCCTTGCGTAATGATTGCTTTTGTCGTTGCATACCCAACCAAGGATCTTGATAACGCTCAAGACGCTTGAAAATATTATGAATAGTATAGCTTTGAGCAGTCAGCCCTTTATCTTTAAGTTCATCCCATAACAACGGAGTCGCCACCGGAGCGCCTTCTTTTGCGCGTACAGCATAAGGAGCAACTGTTGTCTGTGCAAAAGCATTACGCGTTGCATCTATAAATAATCGGCCGCAACGCTTGGCAAGACGAGTTTCTGTTGTTAACAGTTTTGGATTTTGAGCAGCTATGTAATCGGCAACTAAACGAGCAAAGGAACGCACATCATCAAAAGAAGTTTTAGGATCAAGAGGAACAACAACATGCAAACCACGCGAACCGGTCGTCATAACCCATGATGCGAGCCCAAGCGTATGTAAAAACTCATGCAATGCTACCGCTGTCTTTTTAACGACTATAAAGTCAACCGCTTTACCTGGATCCAAATCAAAAATCATACGATCAGGATAATCAAGTTTATCAATTTTGCTCAACCATACATGGGGTGTAATACACGCCTGATTAGCAAGATACACTAATGTTGCCACATCGTTGCACACAACATATTCATTCTTACCACCTTCTTTGGCTATAGTTTGTCGCTTAATCCATGTAGGAAAATAATCAGATACATCTTTTTGGTAAAAACCTTCTTGCACAATACCATCAGGGAAGCGATGCATGGTAACGGCACGATTCTTCATATAGGGAAGCATAATAGGAGCAATACGTGCATAGTATGCAATTAATTCGCCCTTGGTAATGCTATCGCGCGGAAATAAAACTTTGTCTTGATGCGTCAATGTCACAGAAATTTTGCCACATTTCATAGTGTCTGCAATTGCTTTATTTGCTTTTGCTTTTTTTATTTTTTTCCTCCCCCTCCTCGGTTCATCCCCAGATTCTTCTTTGGCTATTTGATCCATGGTACGGCCTGATACAGCAGATCTATCCTGGTTAGGAAATTTTTTGCCACTACGATTGGCATACTCATCATTCATTTTGAGCATAAGCCACTGTTTGCCACCCTGCAATTGTGTTCGGACAAGTGCATATCCGCCCTTGAGTTTTTTCCCCTCCATCCATATCTCAATACGCCCATTTTTAATACACTGATCCATAGGCACAAGTTTGCCATCTTTTTGTTTAATATTACGGTACGTTCCGTGATCCCATATCATAACCGTTCCGGCACCATAGTTACCTTCAGGAATGACGCCTTCAAATCTCGCATAATCATAAGGATGATCTTCCGTTGGTATAGCCAAACGTTTTTGAGCAGGATCGGCAGAGACCCCTTTGGGTACAGCCCATGATTTAAGCACACCACCAACTTCAATGCGAACATCATAATGCAAATGGCTTGCGGCATGTTTATGAATCACAAAAACAGGAGCCTTCGCTTGCGATACAACTTTTTTACCGGTTGGCTCTGGGCTTTTTGTAAAATTACGTCGCTTGCGATAGACATCTAAACCATTCTTTGCTTTTGCCACAACCGCTCCTTCCTTCAAAACCCCATAGCTCAGCATAACAACTACAAATACAATAATTTTTTTGTATGCATAAACTATATCCCTTCATACTCATCATTTGGAAGCATTTATATATTATAACGTGAGTTTATAACGTGAGTTCGGAGTTATCAAAAACAAGCAATAAGATTATCTGATCGCAAACTACATTTGATCGATGGTTTTTTGTCACGAAAAGAATAAGCAACAAGACCTGCAATTGGTTTACAAAAAAATTGACTGACCTTCTATGTCTTGAATGTTCTATTTGGCAG
>LDIV01000001.1:244973-247001 GCA_001468855.1 candidate division TM6 bacterium UASB124
CATTCCAAGGCTACCGTCGAAACCAACCTCCAAGCCTTCGATCTCTTTTGCATACAACTTGGTTATCTGCGTATCATCAAAGATTAAATATAGCTCTTCAAGGTTCAACGTGTTTAGGGACATTGTTTTGAGATCGTTAAGTAGTGCTTTTGCCTTTTCAATCGGATTATCAAAGTTACGATATAACGAATCATGTGACGTATTCATTTCTTTTGCCATATTTGTGCAAACTTTTTTATCAATGCAAAGTAATAAAGCATCAACGTATTGTTCTGAACAAAGTTTTTGATATGATTGAGCTGCATGCATGTAAAGATCTCCTTTTTTATAGAATAATTGATGAACTCATAAAATTGGAGCATCTTTACATAAAAAATCAATATCTGGATATAACTTTCAGCTAGTGCGTAAGTCCTGTTAATATATTGTTCTTGTTTAGTTGTCTTAGTGCTGTTGGAATACGATATGAGCAAGTACCAACACGCATGTTCGATCCAATAATCTCCGCTTATACCTATAAAGAAAACATTGAGTGTATGCCAACCAATGGTTGTATATATTGTAATTCTGGTGAAAATTCTTTTGACGAAAATGTTGTTGCTAATGACTTTTTTCAAAATTTTTCTATTGATAGCATAGAAGCAGCTATGCATCAAAGCTTCGATGTTGAATGTAATATTCTCTTACATGAATTCTTTAAAACCAAGCTTTATGAGGAAGCCAAAAAAAACGTTGATCAGTTTATTACGACAATGTTGTCAAACTATCACAGCAAATTAGACAAGACACAATTGTTAAATCTAGAGCATGACAAAGACTATAAATGGTGCTATTTACACGATGAAAACAATGAAGTTATTGGTGTGGCGGGAACAATAAAAAAGACGTTCAATTTACCTCTTACAACAAAATTAACAAAGCAAGAAGAAGTAATGCAGGTTGTTGTAAACGGCTGCTTATCATTTCCCTTATTGAAAATAATAGGGCACAGAATGTGTGGACTAAAAAACATTAATTTTGGACAGGAGTATTGTTTATTTGCTAAAACATACGAACCAAACAAGTTAGTTCCGGCAGCAAATATCATAACGGTTGATGTGATAATTCAAGAGCTTCCTCGCATGCAATGGCTTGTTAGCTGTGTAAATACTAAAACACCAAACGATTTTGTTGCATTAAAGGCCGAGCTCTTTCTTGGTGAAAAAGTTTCATTAATTGAAGAAAAGTGTCACCTAAACAATAAACAATATTATCTGGCATCACGCGAGTCAGACAAAGAAGCAAGAATACAGTTAACCGAAACCAACATAGCTATTGAAACGAGCGCAACACCGCCAAACATCTCTTATAGTCTTTTGCATTCGAAAAGAAATGATTGTGTTGTTGTAGTAGATAGTATGGGGGGTATTACAGAACACAATCGTTTTATTCAGCTGGAACGCATCAAAGATACATTGGAGTGTTTAAGGACTGAATAAAAAACAAGCGCCTTCGGCAGAAATTATTAATCTTTTAAGCATTAGCTTGAATCGTACCATATAAATTTTTTAAAAATTTCCTTGACCCTCAGGTTGCTTTATACGTTAAGCTAAGATTAGTTGGCTTAAAATATACTGGAAAGAGTAATGGGATATTAACCGAAAATTAGAGGTGTATTGTGATAACAACATATAAATTTGGATCATTAAAATTTTTTCTCATAACTTTTATTCTTAGCTGGATCAGCTGGGGGCTGGCTATTTATGTAAGTTGACGTGAGTTCGGAGTTGTCAAAAACAATCAATAAGACTATCTGATCGCAGATTACATTTGATCGATGGTTTTTTTTCACGAAATGAATAAGCAACAAGACCTGCAATTAGGTTTACAAAAAATTGACTAAACTTCTATGCCTTGAATGTTCTATTTGGCAGGAGCTTTTGAGGCTCTCGTTAACAGATTCAATAACAACACGTTTCTTAAGCAATAATTTATCAGTGATGCCTATCAGTCAGTTTTTCATACCCTTCTTTAATTTGGTAAAAAGCG
>LDIV01000001.1:248342-250731 GCA_001468855.1 candidate division TM6 bacterium UASB124
TCAAACCCCGAACTCACGTTAAATTAATTTTCGTACAGGCTCTAAATCTTGGGAAAAAATATCTCATTGCCAAACTCTGTAATCAAAATCCGATAAACTTTGATGAAAAAATCTTTCAAAAACAATCGATCATTAAAATGCATTTCTTGATCTTGTTAATAAATACCCTCAAACAGTCATCCTTCTTAGGCTTTTCAAGTTTACCATCTCCGGCTATTAGGTCAGATAGGTAATGTAATGATAGAAAAAACATTGGGGTTAGCAAACAACGGATCACAAGAAATAAAAATAGCCATTCAATACACTATTGATTGTAGAAACTTTATCCATAAATTTCCTCACTATGCAGCTCCGTATAAACTACAACTTCAATCTACTATGCACAGACTTAAACTCATTTTACAGCTATCTACTCCTAGAATAACAATCAGCTCATCGAGTAATGATTATACAAAATGAAGTTGTAATTAATTGTATTATCTACCACACAACATATTAGACAGACGCCTTATATGTGCTATGCTCCAAAATAATTGTTCTTTATTTTTTTATGCAACGATATTTGAATGGAAACGAGCATGGAAATCAAACTTGTTGCTTCTATAGCTATTGCCATCTGTTTGCCACTAACAACAACGTTTGCAATGGAAAAACAAAATTACAGGAATATCTCCCTAGATGATCTTGTAGCTATTGCAGCAGCAGAAGCAAATTATTCTGATGACATCAAAGAAGCTGCTGATATTTTGACAACACTCAAAAACAAACAATACGCTTTTGCATTATTATATGAGAACAATAATCATACATATATACCATTATCAGATGCGGTAAAACGCGAAGCTGCTTACCTGACAAGCAAAGTATGCACAAAAAATTTTATAAAATACGTTACAACCGGTGTGTATAAAACTGTTGAATATATTCTTAATAATTCAGCCGAACGAGCAAAGGTTACAATCCTTTCAGATTCAGAAAAGATGTTCAAACTTATTTCTGCACTTATAATGGCAAAAAGACAACTCAACGTTCATCACAATGACATAAGCGCACTAACATTAGAAGTTTTATTAAACGATGTAGCTATACGTAGTTTATTCAACACTGATCAAGTAAATAAGTTTTTAACACGACTTACTCGCAAGGGAAATGCTTTGCGAATGAAAGCACTTATAAAACATAATGATCTGGCAGAAAAAATAAATATACAAACAGCGCAAGAAGCCGTTATGTTTCTTGCACGGCGCGGCCAGAATGCAATACTGCAAGTCTTACTCGATAATGAAAGCGTATGTATGTTGCTGGAACAAGAGACGATAATACAAGCTTTTAAATCTGCCAATGAAGGACAAGCAGATGGAAGATTTAGACGCTCTGTACTATGTACGCTCATGGAAAACGACATTATTTATAATTTGATACAAAACCTTGATCTTACCTGTTATCTCTCTCATGATTCATTACAATATGTCTATCGCAATACACAAAACCAAAAAGTCGTACTTTTAATAGAAAAATTACGCCGTAACACAGCCGTCAAAGGTTAAGTATCATTCCATCATAAGCAACATGTACATTTACACCATTTTCTTTACCCAGCATCAGTATTTTTTCATTTGCAGTTACCGGTTTGGTAACAATTTCGGTACCACAATGTGTAAACATCACGTGCGACACTTTATACTTCCTACACCATTCCAATTGACGTGCAATAGTTGTATGTCCTAATGATCGACTATCTCTATGCCTTACCAATGGATGACTAATCCGAGCTCCATCGCCTATGTATAGATTAATCCCTAGCAACGCAGATTGGCACTGTTTGATAAAGACCAAATCTGGAACATAAAAAATTGATTTTTTACCGGTTGTTACACGATAGCCAACAGCAGGAGTATTAAGTGCATGTTCAACTCGAAAGGCTTCAATCGTCAGATCGCCAATAATAAAAGGTTTTCGTGGTTTTATAACACAACGTCGATGAAGGTGATAGTTTTTAATAACATCCAAAGTTTCCTTAAGCGCATACACTGGATAGGTTACATGATCATCAAGCCCGGCAACATGATCGGGATGTGCATGCGTAATCAAAATACCCTGTGGCCAAGGACGAATATTATTAACATTGCCCGCCCAATCAGTACCGCAATCAATAAGCACACAGGTAGAACGATGCATAACTAAACATGCTGCATTAAAAAAATGCTCTGGTGTACGATGGTGTATATTGGCACGTGTTCCCAAAAAAATAAGCTTCATGATCCTCTTCCTTCCTCTTTATATTATTCTTATTTTTACGAATTCAGCATGTTCATTGTCAAGAAGAAGAATATCTGTAACAGCAGAACATAGATAAGAAGAGGGGGGGCGTCGATTTAAATCGACGCCC
>LDIV01000001.1:251117-253295 GCA_001468855.1 candidate division TM6 bacterium UASB124
CTTCTTATCTATTAATCAACTATTGTTGCTCTTTTGTCTTACAGTTACCTCTACAGGTAAAAAGACTTAAAAAAAGATAAATGCCTGCAACGGCTACTACGCCATAAATTATTTTGTCTAAGTTTGCCACACCCAACAAATTATGAAGATATTCAACTAAATTAAATTGAAAAAATGCTGCCAAACCCCAATTAATTGCGCCAATTGATGATAACAAACCGGCAATCCAGCAAAAAAACTTACACATAAGACATCTCCCTTTCTAGAGGATTAAACATCTAAACTCTTTTGGTAGTGTATTGATCCCTATTCGTATTTGTAAAGAAATTACAAAACTTGCTATCACTCATTACCACACATTAGATTAAAAATAGAATCAATAGGGGACAGAGGATGTCAAACATACTCACAAAAATTATATTTCACACTAGAGGCAATACATAGAATAAAATTTTTATCATTTTTACTCAGGGGGGACATCATGCTCAGAAAAAATCTTCTATATCCAACAAAGATGATCCAAATAATAGCCATGTTGCTCAGCATTATTGTAAATTTTTACAATCTTAGCAGTGGTAACACCCCGGAAGAAATCAAAAAATTTGCTCTTGAAACGTTTGACCTTAATTTACCTGGTTTTAGATATGCCATTACACATGCCAAAACCCCAGGTGATTGGTTTGAAATAGAAGCTGCCTTGTATGTTGAACATAGTTTGTTCGATTCGGTAATTGGCTTTAGGCTAGAAATAGAATTTCTTCAACAATCTATTACCATACCATCAGACAATAATCGGACCGAAAAACTCGCCTCAACCGAGTTTGATATCGTTACCGCAACATATGCTATTGAATGCAAAAGTTCTTGCCATAATAAAAGCAGCTACAAAAAGGCAACCCAACAAATTTATAAAGAAATTACTATGCTTAATTGGTTTAAACGAATCAGTAAAGATCTTGCAGAAAAAAAGGTAACTATTGCACATAAATTTGAGAAAGCAAAACGTCATTTTAAGAAACCTAAATCAGTATTTACACTTAACGGCCCCTGTACATTGGGAAAAGACATCCAATTATACTGTTCATGGATTGATCAAGAAACCGCTGAAGGATGTATAGAACAACTCAAAAGTATCATCACTTTCATGGCTCGCAAAACATTATTGGTTCTATTTAAGTCATACATTCCTACAGCATTAACAATCAAATTTAAAGAAAACAACATTGCCTACCATGCCGACATTGAATATGAAGAACCATATGAAGACGAAGATAAGGATAACATTGACGATTTACTTGAGCTCTTTAATCAAGCAATGCAGCTTACTGTGTATACTTAAAACAGTTTCATCGTAAAATCGTCTTGCGCTGCAGCCTGAAGCGTTATCTTGTCTGATTTTTTCCGCTTCGATTCTGTTTCCTGTTCGTGTATTTTACTCTTTGCTGACATCATTTCATCGTTGAGATGTTGCATTCTATGACGTTCAAAGCCAAGCTCAACAATTTTATCAATGAACTCCATTGGTTTAATACCAAGCTCTGCTGCTTGATGAAACAAACAGGTTGCCGGTGTCAACGCTGGCAACGTATTGAATTCCAAAATAACAACACGTTCCTGGCCCGTTGGGCTATCTTCTGCCGGTTGATAGAAACAATCAATACGAGAATATCCCTTACAACCAACAGTACGATACGCATCAACTATTGTCTTTTTAACTAATTCAAGAGCAGTAACTGGTAAGGGTGCCGGGGTTTGATTTTCACCGGCACCAGGTAAAAATTTTTCCTCAATTGACAAAATACCACCTTTGGCAACAGCCATGCTTGGCGGCAATGCTTGAACAAAATCATTACCAATGACGCCAACAGTTAATTCAAAACCGCGAATAAGTTCTTCAAGCATCGCAATAGTCTTGTTTGATGTAAAATATACATCAAGTATTGAACATAATTCCTGTATTGAAGAAGCCTTACTCACCATCATACTGCAACCATCATCGTGCGGTTTTACAATCAGCGGGAATGCCATGCTTGTTTGGAGTAATAACTGTTCTACATAAGTAACTTTATGATCTATTTCATCAAGAGCACACCATTCATGTTTATTAATAAGTGCATTTTGAGGAACATTAAAACCTTTTGACCGTAAGAAGTTATTGGTTTTATATTTATCCATACA
>LDIV01000001.1:254285-276648 GCA_001468855.1 candidate division TM6 bacterium UASB124
AATCGGCTCAATGATGTGTTAAAAACATATCAATAAGAAAGTACTTTGAGGCAAAGGAATTCAATGACACGAAGAAAATCGACGTATCCAATACACGAGTGTATTCTCAATAGATGGTCACCTCGGGCGCTCTCTCAAGAGATCATTTCTGATGAGCAGATGATGTCGCTCTTTGAGGCAGCACGATGGGCTCCTTCTTCATATAACGCGCAGTTATGGCGTTTTGTGTATGCCAAAAGGGGAACGCCATATTTTCAGAAGTTCTTTGATCTTCTTGTTCCCTTTAATCAATCGTGGGCAAAAAATGCATCTTTTTTGGTTCTCATTATTTCACGCATAAAGTTTACCTATAATGATCAACCATCACGGACTCATTCATTTGATGCGGGTGCTGCATGGCAAAATCTTGCGCTCGAAGGTTCAACGCAAGGTCTTGTTGTTCATGCGATGGAGGGCTTTAATTATGATGAAGCCCGTCAGGTGTGCGCTATACCTGATGATTATGCCATAGAAGCTATGGTTGCTGTCGGAAAACACGGATCGCTTGAAGATCTTCCTGAAGAATTGCAAGAAAGAGAATTTCCTTCAGATAGAGAACCTTTGCAGTCATTTCTTTTTGAAGGGATTTTTAAAAAGTAGGGGTGTTTTATGTTGCTCAAATGCGCGCATTTCATTCTTTCGGAGTGGATTTGGAGTGTTACATGGGATACGTACCATGTTCCATTCAATATTGTTATAATGCTTCTTCTGTTAAAATTCTTTTTAAATATTGATATGGTTCCTGCTGTGTTTATATCAATCACCTCGCAGCTTTTTGCTTTTTTGTCATTAAGTATTTGTACGCTCATAGCATTGTATAGTATTGGGCCTATTGTTGGACCTGATAGCTTTATGATTGTTCCTAAGCCCTTATATGCTACTCTTGCGCTTGGCCTTATGTATGCTTTTTTTCAGATACTTTTTTTCCTGTGTGCAAAGCGTTGGATCAAAGTTTCCATACCTTCCTTAATTGTTATTACGTTAATCAGTAATAATTTAACAGTGCTCATTACCTGGCTTTTATATTCGATTGAATGATTAAGAGCCCAGGAGTGTATTCCTGGGCGTGATACATTATTTAGTTTCTGGACAGTCAGAATGGTATTTTGTTTTAATCGAACTAAGTATATTTTGATCGGATCCTGTTAATGCTTGTTTTTTATGGTGTTCAAAACCTAAGGTAACAATTAAATCTATAAAATCCATTGGCTTGATGCCTATTTCTGCAGCTTGATGGAAAATGCATGTGGCAGGTGTAAGACCCGGCAAGGTATTTATTTCAATAATAACAACACGTTCTTTGCCCGTTGGACTTTGTGTAGCGTTTTGATAAAAACAATCTATACGCGCATATCCTTTGCAGCCAACGAGTGTATAGACGCCTTCTATGATTGTTTGGACATAGCTCATTGCAGGAGCTTCCAGTGGAGCTGGAGTTTGATTTTCACCGGCTCCCGGTAAAAACTTTTCTTCTATTGAGAGAATATCGCCGGTTACGACAGCTTGGCTTGCAGGTAAAGCTTTTGGATTTTCATTTCCCACAATCCCTACGGTAAGTTCCATGCCGCTTATACATTCTTCTACAAGAGCATGTGTCTTATTATCATTAAAAATAGCTTCAATTGCGGATCTTAATTTTTTTTCATCTTGTACTTTTTGTACAAGTGTACTGCAGCCATCGTCATGAGGTTTTACGATGATAGGAAAGTCCAATGATTGTAGAATGGTTTGTACAGCTTCATCTGTTTTTGTTTTCCAATTGTTGTATTCTACAAGAACTGACTTTGGTGCCTCGAATCCATTATTTCGCAGAAATTCATTGGTTTTATATTTATCCATACAAAGAGCACTTGCCAAGACGGCAGGACCATTGTAAGGCATATCGAGCATTTCAAGAGTACCCTGAACAGCACCTCCCTCACCCTTGCCACCATGAAGGCCAAGAAATACAAAATCAAATTTTGCTGGCAAGTCAGACCACTGTATCTGCATATCCGAAGTCAATGAGAGAACAATTGATTTAGTTGAATTTTTAATTAAAACCCTTTGAGGAATAACAAAAAGTTCCATGTTGTCATTAACAAATACCGGAGTCACCTCATATTTGTGCGGAGAAAGTTTGTAACAAACGTTACGACCAGATTCAAGTGAAATTTCTCGTTCATTTGAATCACCCCCTAATAACACGGCAACACGAATTTTTGTCTCTTGTTCAGTGGCCATATCAGAATCCTTCTGTTGAGCATCAACACCAGTGGAAAATAAACCATAGGCATGAAGCTCATTTTCAATCAAAAAATTAATCAAATCAGTATGACTCATACCAACTTCCGCAGCTTGGTGAAACAAAAACGTTGACGGAGACATACCGGTAAGCGTATTTGGATCAATAACAACAACTCGGCCATCGTTCGTTAGAAAACCATCTATTCGTGAAATAGTTGAAAAGTGAAGCAACTGTGTCACTCGTAAACAAGTTTGAGTTATACGCCGCTGATCACTATCGCTGCAACGAGCAGGTGTAATTTTAAGAGCTCTGCCAGGCATATATTTCTGTTCATAATCAAAAAGGCCTGAATTCTCTTCAATAACAACTTCGGTTAAAGGAAACGTGAACCATTCACTTTGTATGTCACCATTACAATTACGAACTTTTTGCAATGAAACACAAACAAATTCCATGCCCTGTAATTTCTCTTCAATCAACACGCTTTGTCTTCTACGCGCATCAACCGTGCTTGCTTTAACAAGAGCCGGCATCAATTCTTCCGCATTAAAGACAACCGCTATGCCCATGCTGGAACCTTCATGTGCCGGTTTGACGATAACCGGAAATGAAATTTGTTTCTGCTCTAGCTGATCAAGAATTGTTTGTAATGAAGCTGATTCAACATCATGTGCCGTAAGCGCAATCCCTCGAGCAACATCAATACCATTTGCCGCCATAATTGATTTTTGCATAATCTTATCCATACCTAACGCACTCCCAAGAACTTTGGTACCAAGGTATGGAATTTTCAACACCTCAAGCATGCCCTGTATGGTTCCATCTTCTGCATACCGACCATGCACAGCAAGATATACAAAATCTACTGTTTGTTTGAGTTGATCCCAGGTAATTACCTGGGCCTCACGATCGAGACGATGATAAAAATCGGCAATCTTACCTCGGTGCAAAAAATGTTGCGGCAAAATATACAGTTTTCCCGCTTGTGTTTGAAATAACGGAATTACGTTATACCGCTGAGTGTCCAAATGATCGCAAATGGTACGACCTGAATTAAAAGACACCTCACATTCTATTGACCTTCCTCCCATAAAAACGCCAATGCGTAATTTGTGTTCTACCACCGCCGTTACCCTCTAGTTATACGCCTAATTTTTTATACAAATTTTTTAATGCTACAACAGGATCCTTGTAATTAAAAAGTGCTGCAGCAACCGCTACAACATCAACGTGCAATCGTGCTAGCATTTCGATATTCTTTTCATTAACACCCCCATCAACACTGATAGAAAAATTTTTACCCAACCTTTTCCGTAACCCACTGAGTGTCTCTATTTTTTGAGTAACTTCTGGAATAAATCGTTGACCCGAAAAGCCAGGTTGAACAGACATAACAAGTACAACATCAACAAGAGATAAGACCTCGTATACATGTTCCGCAGGCGTTGCCGGATTGATTGCTATCCCGACCTTACAACCTTTAGCATGAATTGCTGTAAGAAGCTTCTTTTGCTGTTGCACATCGTGCAATGCCTCGTGATGGAAAATGATAGTATCGGTACCTGCCAATGCAAGTCGAGATGGCCATGAAACCGGATCATCAACCATCAAGTGAATATATAACGGCCTTACTGTCGCAGTTCTTATTGCATTAACAAACGCCGGCCCCCATGTAAGGTTAGGAACAAAATGATCATCCATAACATCAAGATGATAACCATCACAATGAGCATCAAGCAGATCAATGGTATGCTTAAGATTTAAAAGATCAGAGGATATTAGCGATGGGTAAATTTCCATTCCACACCCAAACAATTAAGAAGTTACTATTCGTTAAGAGACTCCCCCATTTTTACCGCAGTTTCAAAGCCCTGTAAAGAATGTTTTGTAAATGCCGGTAAAGGCCTGATAACACCTTGTTTGAATAGAAGAACAACTGTCGATCCCCCGAAAGCAAAGTACCCAGCCTCTTCTCCTTTGAGATATTTTTTGTTAGGCATATAGGTTTCAACAATTTTACCCACAATCATCGCTCCGACAGGAACCATAGCAATAGGACCAAATTTTTCAGTTTGAAGCATAATTATATGACGTTCGTTTTCCAAAAGAGGCTGGTGGCCACTTTTATAGACAAATGGCATAACAGATTCAAGCGTACCATGAATGGGTTTGGGAGCTAACGGAACACAATCGGTTGGAAAATGGAATCGATGATAGTCATTTGGCGCTAGCCTGAAAATCATCATATTGCCGTTATAGAATTCACGAGCCAAGGATGAATCGCCTAAAAATCTATCGAGATCAAAAAGGGTCTGCTTAACAAAAAATGTCGTACTAACCGAAATATTATCAATAACATATAATTTACTATCAGCAGGTGAGATAATCACGGATGGATCAGGATTTATAGGACGAACACCAGGTTTAAGCTTGCGAATAAAAAAATCATTAAATGATGAATACTCGTTAGCTGGTTTTTCATAGTCATCCATTGATATACGATATGCCTTGATAAAATGCTTGATCCTTGATCGGCTTCGAGAGGTACTATAAAACCAAGCACTAAGGCGAGCAACCCATCGACAACGGATTATTTTACGTATTAATTTACCCAATGGATTAAAATATAAAAAATATAACGGACACCAACCAGGAATAATTTCCGGCGTCAAAGTTTCATTTACATAATAAAACGTATGATTTGATACTGTTTTTTGATCTTTGTTATTTATCATATAATTTCCGTTTTATATTACGCAATGTGTCCCAATGCTTTAATAAAATCTTCTTTAATATCATCCATAACCATAGGCATTACATCTTGTACATATCCCATAATTGTTACAAAAAGCTCATCCATAAACTGACGTGTTGCTGCTGGTGATGTTAATAACGAAGCAATCAAATGTTCTTTTTCCTCTTGCGTACGCATCTCTTTTATAAGCGATAACATTGATGGCAAAGCTCTTGTGCCAAATTCAAACTCATTATCAACTTCATTAAGCAAAGCCGTTGTAATATCAACAAGCTTGGTAGCTAACTGATTATTTTTTTGTTGTTGAACTGGCTGCGCCGGTGTTAATGGCTGCTCACCTTGTTGTACCGCCACTGGTTGTTGTTGTACTACTTGCTGAGCATTATTATGGGCTGATAACCCGGCAGCCGTGCCTAACACAGTACCCAAAATATTCAATAATCCTTGTTGTTTTTCTTTTTTATTATCAGCAGCAATGACCGTACCAAGATGAGTACATGATTGCGCTAAACCTTGTAATACAAGAGAAGCATTATTATTCTTTTTACGCGTCAACTCTCCATCTCCCATAACATTAGTTTCTTGAGGTGCTGTAATAATAAATCCTTGAGGTCCCATCGTAAAAGTAAGATCCGGACTAATAAAAAGACTTCCTGCACACAATGAAAAGACATGTGCCAATCCAGCAACAAAGACACATACTTTTTTCATAATTTTCTCCTTCGTTTTATGATTTTTTAGTGTTATTCGTAACAAGAGGTAACAAATCTGCAACCTTTTCAAGCGCAATAATAAACCAATAGGTATAATGCGATGGATTTTTTTTCACATCAATAAACAAATCGCCTACATCAACCCAAGCAATTTCATCTATTTCGTTTGGGTTAGGCTCAGGAGTTGCATCGGTGTACCCACACAATACATGGTCATACTCATACTCAAAAAGATTGTCCTTTTCGAATTTGACCTTGTATGTAAAACTGGTTTTCCATTCCAAAGGACAATCCATGCCAAGCTCTTCGCGTAAACGTCGATGCGCGGCATCCTCAAGATTTTCTCCTGGACGCGGGTGAGAGCAACAGGCATTAGTCCATAAACCGCCGGAATGATATTTTGATGAAGCACGTTTATGAATAAGCATTTTCCCTTTAGAATTAAAAATGAAAATAGAAAAAGCCCGGTGCAGCAAACCTTTTTGATGCGCCGTGAGTTTTTCTTCGGTACCTATTTGCTTATCATTCTCATCAACAAGAATTACTAAATCTTGCATAGCAACATACCCTTCATAAATAATTCAACATACTAATCGTTGTTTTAGTTTAGCAGCAAGCGGTATAAAAGGCTGTTCTCAGAAAAAAAACATAAATTTTACACAGTATTCATCTTATTATGGCTAGTTTCAATAGTAATGCAGCAACTTTTTATGATAAGCTAGGTGCCCTCATTTTGGCAAATCATATATTTTAGGAAGGAATCTCATGCGCAAGGACTTACTCTTACTCGCAATACTTGCAATTACCGGTAACAACTTATTATCAATGGAAAACCCTCGACAATCATTAAATAGTTGTATGGAGACTTTGGGTATACCTATAAACACAGCGCTCGATGAAAAAAAAGTAATAAAGGCACACAAAAGTCAGCTTCATAATCTCAACCAAGTAGCAATTCCCAAGTTTGTGGATAAGTTGATTGAGTCACTCAAACAAGCAGACCAAGAAGATGATAGCAACCTTAATGCAAGTATCAAATTTTTTTGTAATATTCAAGAAAAGCTTAAAACCGGTGTCTTGTTAACCACATCTGAAAACTTACAACTCACCAAAGCTTATCAAGACTTCAGAACATATCGAATCCAAGAACTTTCTGATGCATACTATGATATAATGCTATGGTTGAAACGTTTGGGCAAACAACAATAGCACATATATAAGCCGATAAAATAATTTACCATTATAAAGTCACTGGAGAAATCTCAGAAGTCCCAAAAGATAACGTTGATTTGAAGAAGATTTACATCAGATATTCTGATAATCTATAAAAACGGGTTATTGAGTCGATTATAATCGCTCTTGTACAGGCAATGGTTGTGAAAACTCCAAATGGTCATCAACCATTGGTTTATTGTGCACCAAAAACATAACCGAATATATCGGAACCGCTGCATCATGCATAGTCTTGAAAAGACTTTCCAGAATTAACCATTTTTTCATAATTGATTGATCTGGAGAAAAAAGGCTCGTATCAAATGAGATATAGGCATCGCCCCCTTGCGATGATAAGGCAACAGACACGAGATTAACATGAGCAGGCAATAAATGTTCATCCTGCAACAACGTCAACCATTGTTTAACCAGCTGCTGCATATTCATTGTGTTGTTTTGATCGTCCCATACCAAATTTATTTGTTCTGTATGCCATTTATTGTTTTTAAAGTAAAAGAATTTAATCTTCTTTTGCACTGCGGTGCATTTTTCCTCGGTATTGGATGACCCGTTATGATGAGGGGAAAATGTAAAATGAATGATCACCCAATTACGTTGAATGAGGAAAAAAATTACCCCGGCTACGCAACAAATAAGCGTCAATATAAAAAATGTTCTAGTCTTCACGATTACATCTATTCGGTTATTCCCATTGCCTTAAGGTCAACTTTGCCACTTGGGGTTCGGCGATAAGAATCTTCTTCCATATGAAATGTTGAAAATTCTACAACTTCAGCATCCATAATAGCTGTAAGGCGATGCCACATACCTGGCACAATATGAGCAGTATCACCCGCTGTCATAATACGAGAGTCCGTTTGGCCATTAAAATCAGTCTCTAATAAAACTTTACCTGACTGGATATAAAATGTTTCATCTTTGATTTTATGATGATGCATAGAACATTGATAGCCTTTTTTAAACACTAATTTTTTACCACAATAAGCTGCGGTATTTGCTATCCATTCTTCATGTCCCCATTCTTTATCAGCAACATGAACAAGTTGAGCTGGCTTTACAGTAACGCCATTTTTAACAATCGTTTGATCTTTTTGTTTGTTTTTTTGTATTTGCATAATACCTATACCTATAGTTCAGCATAAGATTGTGATTGAGCATTATCAAGATTACTTACATACGACTTCAAATAAAGAGCTACTCCTTCAAGACTTTGTCTTAACCAGGGAGCATAATTTTGTGACTGTTCATTAACATCTTGAAGTACTCGCTTAATATGGGTCCATTTATATGAGCCTGCTTGCGTGCCTACATTAACATGTGGTGTTCTTGTAAGGCCAATAATAATATGCTCACCCTTAGTAGCTGCAATGCCACCGACACCAAATGCTTCATATAATTCGCAATCAATACCAAGTTGTTTAAGATATTTAGATGCAACTTCACGAGAAGATGCAGATAAGTCATCATGAACAAAACAAGGAGCATCCCATTGATGTTCTAACAATCCATTCGTTTTTTTCTGAAGTAACATTTCGCCTTTTTCATTAATAATAAACATACCTATTGCACGTACTTTTTGTTCACCTACGTTTTTCATTTCTATTGTGTTCTTCATGTTACCTCAACCCCTTTTAACATTAAGAAAAATATGCAGACAAATAAGCTCTTGTTTTAGCTTATAAAGCAATAAATCTCCTATAGTTTTACGGGAATAATAAGGTAACGTCAAATTGTTCTTTTAATGTTTACAACCTATTGATTTGGAGCAATTGCTCCAAGTGCCTCGTTAACAGTTGAATAAACGCGACCGGTTGTACGTAACATTTCAAAAACATGATTTCCCGCAAGCAACTGTTCAACTACTGGATTAAGATCGGCAAAAAAGACTCGTTTACCTTTATTTGATAGCATGGTCGTAATATCACCAAGCGCCTCCACCCCATCAAGATCAATAAAGTGAACATCCCGCAGATTAAGAACAATGTCAGTATAATTATCAGAAATATTATCAAGCCGAGCAAAGTGCGCCTGAGCATTAATATATGCAAAAGCTCCTTTAATTGAATAAATAAGCGTTTGTGGTTCTTTTGTAATCTTCTTTTCTTCTGTTCCTGCCGCTGCCTTATGTTCCTTAACCATCATTTCATGATAGCCCGTCGATAATCGTTGCATTAATAGAAGCATTGCAACAACAACACCAAACAGAATCCCAACAATTGCATCTTCATAGACAGTCAAAAAGGCAACAATCAACGATATGACAAAGTTTTTTTTATCAAGCTTATACATGTACCAAAAATGCTCGGTCTCTAACATCCCAGATGAAACATAAACCAATATCGCCGCAATAACCGCCATAGGAAGATACTGAAAATAATACAAAAAAGACAATGCCAAGACTGCTATAAAAATACTACTTAATGTTGCCGATACTTTATCGGTACCTCCGCTCTTTATGTTAAGAGCAGTACGAGCAAGCGCCGCCGTTGCCGGTATACCTCCGGCAAAACCTGATCCAATATTGGCTAAACTAAGCCCAAACATTTCTTTTCGCTTATCATGCTTTGTTTTGGTAATACCATCGGCAATACGAGCAGATATCATTGTTTCAAGGATTGCTATGACAGCAATCGAAATTGCTGGCAATAAATATCCCAAACTAAAATTAAATGATGGAAACTGAAAAAGTGATGCGCTCATGCCAGGATATTTTGAACCCAATGTTGGAACAGTCCATGGCAATATATTACTGTTACAAAGATATCCAACCAGAATGCCAATGGGAGCCAAAATTATTGTCCCAGGAATGCGTGGGAACAAAGAAGCAAAAAGCATAAGCCCTATGTAAAAAATTATAAAGGTTATTAATGAAGGCAAATACAATAAATGTATATTACGAAACGCTTCGCACACATTTCCCAAAAGGCTCTCGTGCGGAGGTAATGCCGGTAACCCCAAAATTGAACCTAGTTGACCAAGAACAATGATTAAAGCCACACCCAATATAAAACCATGTAATGCACTACCTGGAATAAACATCAAATAATTTTCAAGCTTAAAGAGGTAAGCTACAAAAATAAAAATCCCGGTTAAGATTGCCAACATGGGTAAACATTCACTGCCATATGCCTTTGTATAAATAATCAGCACACCAGCAAGTGCCCCAGTTGGACCTATAATATTATAATTGCTGCCACCAAAAATGGATGCTATCAATCCTGCCCAAATAGCAGTAATAACACCGGCAACCGGAGTTGTATGTGAAGCAACCGCTAACGATACGGCTAACGGAATAGAAACAAGTCCAACAGTAAGACCGGACTTCCAATTTAGCTGAACTTTTTGAAGAAGTAGTTTAGAAGACAGATATTTAGAAAACATATAAGCCCCCGTACAATTACCCATTTTTAAAACGTTTAAACATATTTATTTTATCACGAAAGCTAAAAACAGGTCGACGATTCATCAAAAATCCCCCGTATTAACTATTAAACAATGATTTTGGGTCAGATCAGAAAAGAATAAATTGGTAAAGGACCTTAAATTGTACCACCGTGGGGAAAAAAATCAATCCATTACACTGATAAATTAAATTGAAAAACAAAATAAACGACTCTGAGATATTGCGGGGGACTTAAGCTCGTAAGAAATGTATCTACTTGCTCTCTGATATATCATTAAAAATGATATCTGAGTTTATCAAATACCATACAACGACAACACATATCACAACGCCTATACATTGAATACAAAAATGCCACAGAGGTGGAGATTGATTGTTGCTTATTATTTCACTTTCCAATGCATTATGCTGCGCATTAAATGCTTGAATTTCTTGTTTTGTGTGCACCTTCTTAACAGCAGACACACGAAGTGCCTTAATTTTGGTTTTTAATACGTCATTACTACATTGTTGTTCAAGCTTTTGTATGTTTTGTAATAATTTTTTGACATCTGAACTTTGGAGATACGAATTCAAATCCTGCTCAAGACTATTAAAAAAAGCCTGCCCTTGATGCCCAAACTTTCTCAAGTTTTCAACAGTCGAGTTAAACATATGTTGCGCAGCTTTTTCACTTTTGTGATTTGATCATGAGAATCAGAATGCTTCATAGCATAAACAAACGAATAATTTAACGGTACCACCAAGCTTTCTATGATCATCAAAAGCTTCTTCATGTAAAACTTCCTTATTGTGGCGGAGAGGGTGGGATTCGAACCCACGATCCTGGTTTCCCAGAATAACCGCTTTCGAGACGGTCGCTTTCGACCACTCAGCCACCTCTCCGTATCACATCTGCGCAAAAAACAATTCAAATTAAGAAATAGTATGCCATAATTGTAAACATACGCATGGGAATTTAACAACTAATTGCTTTTGAGTATGCTTGACGGCTATCATTAAATGATATTTTATGCTAAAAATACGATTATATAAAGACACTTAAATTTAAGCCCTTTTTAACGATATTTTAAATTTCAAAACATTAACCCCTGGGAGACGTTCATGAACAAGCTGAATACTCGCGCAATCGTTCTAGCCGCCGGCAAGTCTACGCGCTTTCGAACCAAGAAAACAAAACTCCTTTTTTCTATCTGTGGTCAATCAATGGTTCTTTATCCATTACGAGCTCTTGAAGCTCTTGATATCCCAATAACAATGGTCCTCGGATATCAAAACGAGCTTGTAACTCAAGAAATCACCAATGCGGGGGTAAAAAATGTAACGTATGTCATTCAGAAAGAGCAACTCGGTACCGGTCATGCCGTTGCATGCACCCAGCATACATGGGATCAAGACAACGTATTAATTTTATACGGCGATATGCCATTACTCACGAAAGAGCTTATTCAACAAATTATAGCTGAACACGCCACACATGAAGCAACCATAACCTTCTTTACATCCTATGTCATCGATCCAACAGGCTATGGACGCATACTAGAAAATGACGGCAAAATGCAAATTATTGAAGAAAAAGACTGCACCGATGAACAACGCTATATCAATCGCGTCAACGCCGGCATTTACATTATGAAAAAAACATTTCTTGATGAATATATTCCGAAATTGGGTAAAAGCTCTGTAACAGGGGAAATTTATTTACCAGACCTTATTAAATTTGCATGCGATGCAAACCTTCCGGTTCGAGCAATATCAGTACCCTATGACAACGTACGCGGTGTTAATACACTTCAAGAATTATGGAGCGTTGAACAAATCAAGCGTTCAGAGCTCATTAAGCATTGGATGTCTAAAGGCGTTCGCTTCGAATTAGCTCAAAGTATTCATCTTGATATCGACATTGATATTGCATCAGGCTCATTTATTGGTACAGGTGTCCATTTGCTAAGAAAAACAAAAATTGGAGAAGAATGTTTTATTGGTGCCTACACAATCCTTGAAAACACCACGGTTGGAGATCACACCGTTATTCATTCACACACAGTTATACAAGACAGCATTATCGGAAGTGATGCACATGTCGGACCGTTTGCTCGCCTACGCAACAACGTAACCGTTGGCAATGAAACAGCAATTGGCAACTTTGTTGAACTTAAAAACGCAAATGTCGGTAATAATTCTAAAATGAGTCATTTAAGTTATCTTGGCGACACAAACATCGGTTCCCATGTCAATATAGGCGCCGGTACAATTACATGCAATTACGATGGGGTTAACAAAAATACGACAACTATTGAAGACAATGCTTTTATTGGTAGCAATAATACATTGGTTGCTCCTCTCACCGTTGGCAAAGGTGCATACACCGCAGCAGGCTCCGTAGTTACCAATGATGTACCAGCAGAAGCTCTTGCCATTGCCAGAGAAAAACAAGTGAACAAAGAAGGCTATGCCCCACGTCTCCGCGAAAAAGCAGCCTCAATGAAAGACAATAATCCGATTGAAAAGCAAGCAAGTAATCTTGATAAAGAAGAAGATGATGAAAAATCACTACGTTTTACTGGCGCCATCAAAACCCACAATGATCAAGGCCTCAAATTCTAATGAACTTTTTTCACACCGCAGACATACATTTTGGCGTTGAAAACTATGGCAAAATAGATGCTCAGACGGGAATTCACACCCGTCTGAGTGATTTTGCGCATAACCTTGAATGTGTTGTTAATCACGCAATTGAACAAAACATAGATTTTTTTCTTTTCTGCGGCGACGCTTACAAAACTGCTCAACCAACACCAACACAACAAAAATTATTAGCGCAACAAATGCTACGGCTACAGAAAGCAAATATCCCTGTTGTTATAATTGTTGGCAATCACGACCATCCTTTGAGTTTTGGGAAAGCTCACGCACTGGATATATTTGATTACCTACCGGTAGACGGTTTTTATGTATTTTCAAAACCAGATCTTATAACCATCAAAACCAAGCAAGGGCCAATTCAAATTATTGGCATACCATGGCCATCACGCAACCACGTTGTCACCAATAGTGCACACCGCTTTAAAAGTCATAATGAAATAGCAACCTATATATCGGAAAAGGTTGGTGAAATTATTCAGGGGCTTGCTCAACAATGCGACCCCAACGTACCAACAATCCTTGCAGGCCACCTCACGGTAAGTTCAGGTGTCTTTTCTGGTTCAGAAAAATGCGCTGTCTACGGAACAGATCCAGTTTTTTTACCGTCACAACTAGCACTTGAACAATTTGATTATGTTGCACTTGGACATTTGCACGCACACCAAAATCTTAATCCTAACGGAAAGCCGGCACTTGTGTATGCCGGTTCTATTGAACGTATCGATTTTGGTGAACGCAAAGAACAAAAGGGATACTGCAACGTCACCATTACGCAGAAAAAAAATGGCACACGCGAATGCCATTATGAGTTTATTACGCTTGCAACTCGAACAATGCTTCAAATAGAAGTTTTTTTAGAATCAACAGCCGATCAAACAACACAAATTCTACAAGAGCTAAAAAAATATGATCTCCGTAATGCTATTGTAAAAATAGTCTATTACATCCCTGATGGTAAACAAGATCATGTCAATTTGACCTCAATACATGAAGCTTGTAACCAAGCAATTCATATCGTTGGCGTCTTCCCTGTTCATAAACCAGTGCTACGCGAACGTCGCGCAGCACTGAAAGTTGACATGGATTTTGCAACACTACTCAATCGTTATTTTGATTCTAAAGAACAGTTCCAAAACCGTAAAAATATTCTTATCGACAAAGCGTGGGCACTTAAGCAACAACTGGAACAGAATCAGCAGGAATCTGAATAGCTTGGTCAGTTGAGGCAACAACATTAGCATCAGCCGCGCTGTCAGCCACCACATCTTCTTTTAAAAAACCAAATTTTCTTAAAAATAACATAAATGATTCGCGATACTGATACGGTACTTTAGTATAAATACGTACATGACGCCCTAAATCAGATTGTGTAAACATTTTCGGACACGTTGCAGCATTAAATACTTCTATACCTTCTTCAAGTATTGCGAATGGATCATATGTAAAATGTTCAAAATAACATGGTATAGAAATATCTTTGATAAGATCTATCGGATTTACCTCAAAAAGGCTTCCAGTTGCTCGTCGATCCACAACCCATCGCCCAAAACCGATATCAATAAGAAAACGATAGAACCAACGATCCTCAGCACCAACGGCTCGATTAAATTGGTTTTCAAATTTTGTAAAAAGACAATTTAACACTAGTGCGTCAGCTGTTGGCATGCCTGCTTTTGCCGCTTGAACAGTTGCATGCATAATCATAGCCGCGCCAAAGCAAAAACCAATTAAAATATTAGGATTACTGTTTTCTTTACGCATAAACTCAATTGCGGATTGAACATCAGGATACGCTTCCTTGCCAAATGAATTTTTACACAATAAACCACGACGCCCTTCACTTTCTCCAATACCTCGCCAATCAATAACTAAAATATTAAATTCTGGAAATAATAAAGAAAACGGTGCACCCCATTCTTTAGTTGGTGTTAAATCAAAAAAATAGCCAGGAATATAAATCAAATTAACCTTTGCGTGTGGTCGTTTAAAATATAATGCAGAAATTCGAAAATCATCATGAGTTAACAACACAACTTCTTGTCCGCCAAATTCTCGTATTGCTTTGTTATACACATCTCTTTTTGGGTTAGCAGTATTATCAGCTTCAAAAAAAAGAGGGCGTATTGTTTCTAAAACTTTTTTATCTTCCGGCATCTGTACAGTAATATGAACATCAGGCCTGAATGATGGATCTATTTGAATAGCATGCCCCTCTACCAAACATTGCCCGCCGCACCCGGATGCGTACAATCGCATTGAAATTGTAATCACAAATATAACATTGCTTGCAACCAATCTGTAAAACATAAAAACCTTTCATCAACAAATACTAATACAAAAGTCATGCCAATATTAGCAAGGCATCAAAAAAAATAAATGTTCAATGTAGGATTTATCAAGACAACAAATGTCTGTAATAGAAAAAAATTGAACACGCTTTGGTATCTAAACACCATTAATTTTTTGAGAATGTTTTTCACTTGACATCCAGACACCAGGCTGTTACCATGTGGCATGAAAAATCTTTGAATACAATCATGAATAAAAGTCCCTAAAAGAACAATACGTAACAGTATTGTTCGCCCCCCCAACCCTCCAGCTTGTCCTAAGTTGGAGGGTTTTTTATTTTACACTCACAACTTGGCTTGCTGGACCTTCAATTATCTGATCACCAACGGCAAAAACAGCACGAATAACATAGCTATGTCTGATATCATGTTTTTGCTTCGAAGAATCGATGAATGTAGTTTGTTGAATTGGTTTTTTATTAATCGGTTCCTTAGGTACAAAATAACCTTTGACCAATCGATATACATTATATCCGTTCAATTGGGGCAGACCTGCCTTTGTTTCCTTAATCGCAGCAACATCAATCGGTTGCCATGACACAATAACCGAGTCCTTGCCTTGCTGCACAATAAGACCATGAATTGATGGCAATGTTAATTTATTTATCCTGATTTTATCGTGCTGAGGAAAAACAAAAACACCGCGTTGCTTACGACCACAATGAACTAAAAAAAGCAACCATATTATGGCTATTGTTTTTATTACACTTATGTTGTTTGATATTCGTTTCATTATTTATTCCTTGTTTATAACGAATAGTAAAAACAAATTTGAAATCAATGTTTAGATATTGAGATCGCCATGGACCAAGTGTTACTGAATTCACGTACCAATAATTATTTCAATTGGGTAACTTACAAAACGTTCAAGTTTTCAATGTTCCATCTACCTAGATCTAAGGCATGCTCATCAAAGTTATTCTATGTTTTTAGTCAATGTCTCTGCCAGCACTCCTTTTTATACGATGGCAGTCAAAAACAATGTGCATCATCAACTTGTACTTTGAATATACGCCAACCCAGTACCTCCACACAGTATGCCATTTCATTCTTCTTACGCAAAAACCTTTTTATATATTCCGTAATTGACCATTCATATTGAATGAAAAAACTTGGGATGTTCTGGCGTATAATAGAGAAAGGTTATACTAACCTAACATTTGCAAACACAGCTCGTCTTTTATCCGCATTTAAGCAAAAAAGTACATGCTCATTAATCCAAAATGAGAGACTTGTCTAAAATTTTTCTACTCAAGTTCTTTTGGATAACCACATGCATATACAAGGCTTCTTTCTTTGATTGCCGCATCGACTGCCAATTCAAGCCACTCATATTCTGTTTTTTCCCATTCGGTTTGAGCAGCATCAAGCTCAATTTGAGAAATAACACCTATAGTAAATTCTTGTTTCTTCATCGCAAAATTATTTCTTGTATACACAAGATCAACTTTTTTAGCTTCGAGGGTAACCAGTGCTTGCTTGAGTACATAATATGCAGTTTCGATAGCAAGTTTAATATCTTGAAGCGATTGATCTTTAGCAAGTATTTCTTTGGTCAAGATCGCATGAGCCTCTTTTTCCTCATAATCATGAAGCAACCCATTGAAAATTGGCCAGTTTATTCTAAGCCCAAAGTTATAAAAATTTCGTGGAAGAACCGCCCCCTGTCCAGTTCGTTCCGATATTAATCCACCACTTGTTCCATAAGCACTAATTATTGGTAAATTAGAACGTTGAGCAATATAAACTTGATCCTTGGCAATATCAATCTGTTGATCTACAATTTTAAGAGATTCACTGTTTTCTGTTGCATAATTGTAGTACGTTTCCAATGGCAATAATTTAAACTCTTTTGGTTCTTTCCATTCAAGGGCTAATGTTACAATATGCTGTTTGTTGTTTGTGTCGGCCATTGGCTTTTCTAAATTTCTCACTGCAAGATCAATTGATTGTCCCATAAAAAATTCAAGTTTTCTTTGAGCAAGCTCAATCCCTTGATAATATTTATCAACAATTGCCAAATTTTTTGCATGGTCAGATTCACTTTTTAACCAAACACTTTTGTCGAGTAACTTAAGTTTGTTGGCATACGATTGTTTTGTATAAGTACTTGTTGATGATTTATGTAAAGCAAGTATATACGCTTGCTGTTGTTGCACTTTCCAGCATTCAAGAAAAGCAACTTCAACGGCATTCCTGATTGCTTTTTTGTCTTTGTCATTTGCCAACTGAACGATATTGGTTTGCTTTTTTGCTTGTTTATATTTCTCAATTGGACCGGCAAATGAGTAGATCAGTTGTTGAACATCCATGGTTATTTGTGTTTGTAAACCGTCACCACCATTTTTTTGTCCAATGTCCGCCATCATTCCAACATGAGGTAAATATGCTGACCACACCTGCATACCTTTGGCCTTACTTGCTTCGATAGCATATTTATATGTTTGTAAGTTAGGCTTGTTGCCCATGGCTATTTCAACAGCTTCAGTAATAGTAAGCGGTGTTGATGCTGTGGTATTTACTGGTTCTGATTGTAGAAGAGCGTCTTGAGCATAGTTGAATGGTAAATAAGTAAGCGTTAAAAAAAGTATTATAAGAAAAATCATAACAATATCTCCATAGTCAAATAAGGTTTTTTATGTATCAAGTAGAGCTTCAACGGGATTGAGTTGCGATGCTTTATATGCAGGATAGTAACCAAAAAACAAGCCAATCAGTACTGATGAACCTAATGAAAGAATTAGTGCTGTTTTTGATATAAATATCGGCCAGCCGAGGACAAATCCTATGATCTTTGAAACCCCAATCCCAAGCGATGCTCCAACAATACCGCCAGCTAGACAAATAGTTATTGCTTCCAAGATAAATTGTAGAAGGATTGCTCTTTTTTTAGCACCCAAAGCCATCCGAATCCCAATTTCTTTTGTTCGTTCTTTGACACTTACAAGCATGATATTCATGATACCGATACCACCAACAATAAGTGATATTGACGCTATAATTAAAAGAAGAAGGTTAAGAACACTTGATGCAGCATCGGAGGCCTGAGAAATATCGTTTTGAGTGAAAAATGTAAAATCATCTTCATCTGTTCGGCATAAATGGTGCTTTTGGCGCAAAATGGAACGAATAAGAGATGCCGTTGCGTCCATGCGTTCTTTTGTTTTTGTTGAAAGCAAAAAAGCCGAGTATGTTGTTTTGCCCATAAGTTTACGCTGAACGGTTGTTACCGGTGCGAAAATGATATCATCCTGATCTCGGCCATCCGGTGTTTTACCAAGTTCTGTGAGAACCCCGATGATTTTGAATGGTAATTTTTTAATGCGAATCATTTTGCCTATCGGATTTGTTGTACCAAATAATTCACGTGCAGAAACAGCTCCTACGACAGCTAGCCTATGGTTTGCGGTTACATCATGTTCGGTAAAAAATCTACCATCTTTAAGTTTCCAGTTTCTAACGATGATGTAGTCTTGATTAACACCTGCTACAATTGTCTGCCAATTTGAGGTTTCAGAAACAGCTTTTGTCGGTTGCATAACGGCTGGTGATATAAAAGCAATGTCATCGCATTCGGCCTTGATTGCTTCATAGTCTGCTTCTTTAAGTGTAGGCGCAAGCCCACCACGTTGACTTAAATGCTTGGGCGATGAACCCAAAACAATAATAAAGTTGCTTCCGAGCTTTTCGATCGTTTGATTGACACGAGCCTTTGCACCCTCACCAATAGACATAACCGCAATAATCGAAATAACACCGATAATTATGCCCAACGTTGTTAACAAAGAACGTATTTTGTGATTACTGAGTGATCGGAAAGCAGAGGTAGAAAGTTGATAAAAGTTCATAGTGACCCCGCTCTGTCTGAAATAATATTGCCATCAACAAGTTCTATGATGCGTCTTGTTTTAGCGGCAATACTTGGTTCATGTGTTACGATAATAATGGTAACGCCCTGGTTGGCGTTTAACTCTCTAAAAACTTGAAGAATAGTATTACCTGTTGCAGTATCCAAATTACCCGTTGGTTCATCTGCCAATATGATGGAAGGATTATTGATCAGTGAACGTGCAACGGCAACACGTTGTTGTTGCCCACCGGATATTTGGTAAGGGTAATGGTCCATACGATGAGACAATCCGACAAGATCCAAAAGTTTTGCCGCCTTCTCTCGTGCTAGACTTTCTTTGACCCCTGCATAAAGCTGAGGCAGAGCAACATTATCAAGTGTCGTTAGGTCCGGAAGTAGATGAAACTTCTGAAAAACAAAACCAATTTTCTGATTACGAATATCGGCAAGTTCATCATCATTTGCAGTTGAAACATTAGTACCATCAAGAAAATATTCGCCTGATGATGCCACGTCAAGGCAGCCCAACAGGTGCATAAGCGTTGACTTACCCGAACCAGAAAAACCGGTGATTGCAACAAATTCACCCTTATCAATACTCAAACTGACGCCCTTGAGGACTTTCAGTTCGTTGTCTCCCATCTTATAAATTTTTATAAGATTTTTTACATCTATTAACATGTTATTTACCTAAACCAGAACGGTTACCCATGGTTTTCATGATCACATTTTCACGCTTAACATCATCTACTTCGGTAACAATGTGGTCATTAAGAGTTATTCCAGACACTATCTCCGTATACTTGTCATCGGTTGCACCAAGTGTTACTTCGACCTGCGTAACGGTTTTTTTATCTTTCATTATCCAGAGATAATCTTTTTCAGCCGATTGATCGTGTGAGCTCGAATCTGCACTTGTATCTGTAGCGGTTGGTGCTTTTACAACAGTTAGACCAAGCGCTTGTGCTGCGTTTTCAATTTGTTCGGACTCTATGCGAAGTGCTTTATTAGGAACGGTGATAGCCTTTTTACTATTGGCAACGTTAATATCAACATTGATTGTCATGCCGGGACGAAATTTAAGATCCGGGTTGGCAACATTAAGTACAACATCATATGTAACAACGTTATCAACAATGTTAGCTAGGTATTTTATATACTTTACAGTTGCTGTAAATTTCATTTTAGGAAAGGCATCGACACTAAATGTTGCTGTTTGTCCGCTTTTGACTAATCCAATATCTGCTTCGTCGACATCGATATGAGCTTCCATTTCTTTGAGGTTCGCAGCAAGCGTATAAAGAGCTGTAGCTTGAAATTGTGCAGTAACCATCTGCCCTAGATCAATCATTTTTGAAATAACAATACTATCTTCTGGTGCTCTAATAAAGAGATTTTCATAATGTTTTTTATTAAGTTCCAGCATTGCCTTGAGCTTGTCTACACGTGCCTTTGATACTTCATAGTTTTGAGTAACAGAATCGAATGCATTTTGAGAAATTTGACCTAATGCAAAAAGAGCTTTTTGTCTTTGATAAAACTTTTCTTGAAAGGTTAAGTTAGCGCGAGCTTCGGCAAGATCAGCAGTTGTCTTTTGAACTTCGCTATCGCCAATACCATCATCAAGAACAGCCAATATTTGATTCTTTTTAACAATATCATTGTCTACGGCAAAAACTTTTACAACGCGTCCGGCAACTAAACTACCAACGGTTATTTGGACAACAGCTTTGAGTTTTCCTGATGCATTAACCAATTGAACTAGATCTTGTTGTATTGGCTTTTCGGTTCTTATCGGAACAACTGCATTTTTTAAGTTTTTATTTTTTATATAAAAGAATGCACCAAGTCCCAATGCAACAAGAAGAGTGAAAAGTGCTATGGCTTTTTTTAAAAATTTCATACCAGCTCCTAAAATTTATTGGGTGTTGTTATTTGAAATAAAACGATACATTTAAAAATCACTAGTTGAAGCTTTACCATCCATCTCAATTTCTTAGTTGTAATAAAAACACAACATGGTGAGTGCTTTATTTTATATTAAACCTTACATTGTTAGCTTCCTAATTATTAGAACCCTAAGTAAATAATTAAAAAAATTAGATCGTTTCAAATTTTTCGTTAATTAAACGAAGGAGTTGCAAGGTAAAATTTTTTTGTTCTTCAGTCATTCCCTGAATAATCTTTTTTTCGGTGTCATGAAAAATGGCTATTAAAGTATCTATAAGTTCTTTTCCCTTGACTGTCAGGATCAACTCTTTTGTTCGTTCATCTTTAACACCGGTGATACGTTTAATAAAGCCTTTTTTTTCAAGTCCTTGCAATAAACTTGTAACAGATGCCCCCGTTATACCAATCCACGCTTCAATATCCTTTTGGCAAAGAGAAACACCCTGCTTTTGCTTCTCATAGATGAATCCAATGATTCGAGCTTGTTGGTTTCCGATGCCATAAGGTTTTAAATGCTTATCAATAGATCGCTTAATGTTATGTACGATGATTCTTAAATAAAATTGAAATGGATACTCAATTTCGTTTTTCATGTCACAATCCTTTGGTTAGCATTCTAATCATCAGATTACTAACCTTTGATTGTATCGTCAAGAGCAAAAAGTGAATTGCTCCTTATGTGGTGCATAAAATTCAAATTCTTAGTTTATACTTTAGACATAGCTATCATTGTTCTTGTTTTTTTATTTCATAGCTGCTAATAAGAACGGTATAAGAGCCTATCCGAAAATTATTCCATTTCTAAAAAGCACGACGGAAGCACCTAACAGAAGAAATGCAATAAAGGCTTCTTTCGTTTTTGTCCAACATGTTTTCAAACTGCGAAAATTATTAAGCCAACTATGAGAAGCCCCTACTTTCCAACGAGAACCAGGAACAATTTTGTTACAATTTTGTTTGCGACGTTTGTTTATGGCTGAATGTAGCACAAATCCATGATCCTTGGCCAAATCTCTAAGCTTTTTTGCATCATAAGCGCTGTCAGCAGCTAAAACTTTAAATTTGTTTGTTTCAAGTTTAACCATATCGTTAAGAGTTTCTTTTACAAAAAACTGAATCATGTCGATTGGCACCTCCGACCGCAAGCCCTAATGGGGCACCATTCCAATCAATTATTACAGGACTTACGCACTAGCTGA
>LDIV01000001.1:276941-280013 GCA_001468855.1 candidate division TM6 bacterium UASB124
TATGTTGCGTAAGTCCTGTTTATACATACCGTTGGACTGTTTTTCGAGTGATTGAGCAAGAACAAAGTTTCCCGTTATATGCTTAAAATCAAAAAGATCTCCGGCGACATAAACATCATACATATGAATATCCTGGTTTAATTTTTTATATTTTTTTAAGCATTCTTGATATGTTCGACTGCAAACTTGGCTATTTTTTCTTCAAGAACACGATTAAAGAATGTGTGTCCCATACCTTGTATCATAACGAACGTTGATTTTGGAATTGCATCAGCAACAGTTTTACCAAGCTGTGGCTCAACAAGAAAATCTTTATCTCCATGAATAATAAGCGTTGGGCATGTAATGGTGCTAAGAGTATGTGATCGTTTCATATGAGCAAGAAAATTTTGAAACATGTGTTCATGATTCTGTGCTGTATTTTTACCCGTGGTACGAGTAAGAGAATCAAGTGTGTAGTCGCTTGCCATCTCTTCATCAAGCGGAACATCTGCATTGAGAGCTTGCCAAATCGGCAGGTAATTGCGAACAGTTTCATCAAGCGTTTTGCCGTCCTTGCGCATTGCAAACAGTTTGTGCACACGATCAAAATCTTCTTTTCGTTTCTGCGCAGTTTCAGGGACAACCGTTTTGTCGATGATTTCAATCGGTCCTGCAGAGATAATGACAAGGCTCAATACTCGTTCAGGATAATCAATGCCGATTCTCTGACAAATCCATCCACCCATGGAATCGCCAATGAAGTGTGCTTTTTGTATGCCATAACCATCTAAAAGTATGATGGCGTCATGAGCAAGATCTGCCATGGTATAAGGAGCTTTTTCCCAATCTATTTTAGAAGACTGGCCAACATCACGATGGTCATAGCGAATAACAAAAAAATCTTGATTAGCAATGTATTGGCAAAAGGTATTTGACCCAAAACGGGCGGTTCCTTGTTTGCATGCAATAAGAACACACGCTGGATTGGAAGAGTTTCCAAAAGATTCACTGTGCAATGTAAGATTATCGACAATGATATCTTTGACAGAAAATTCAGCCATTTTGTCTTCCATTGTGTATGATTTAATATTCGATTTTATCGGTTTTCTGTTCCCACGCCTCAAATGCTTTCATTGCCTCATTATGCATTATTTGAACGGTGGGAATAGATCTTTCTGATAATGGTTTTTCCAACTCATCATAAATAAATGAGTCATCAAAACCTATATTTTTGGCATCAGCTTTAGTATTGGCATAAAAAATTTTGCTTATTCGTGCCCAATAAATTGCACCTAAACACATTGGGCATGGTTCGCACGAGCTGTACAGTATGCAGCCTGATAAATCAAACGACTTCAATGCCGAGCATGCCGCCCTGATTGCATTAACTTCCGCATGTGCCGTTGGATCATTATCAAGAGTAACGCTATTTGATGCTTTGGCTATAATTTTTCCATCTTTTACAATGACAGCTCCAAATGGACCTCCATTATTTTTAACGGAGTTAAGTGAGAGATCTATTGCAATCAGCATGAAATTTTTATCTGTTTCGTTCATAAAAGACCTTTATTTCAACATCATTTTTAATAACAAACTCTAAAAATATTTTACATCAGGCTACGGTTTTTTATAGACAAAGGTTTTTACAAAAATCATCATATTGTTTATCATTTATTTATTGGGTTCTACGCGTTATTCTTAATTGTAGGGGTTTTCAGTGAATATCAAAACTACTCCAACAGCCTATGGCAATCTTTGTAGCATTTTTTATGACCTAACAAAAAAATATGCACCGGAACGTGAAGTTGCTTTTTATGCTTCATTCATGCCGCTTGGGCAGGGAAGAATTTTGGAAGCAATGTCCGGATCCGGCCGTTTGCAAATTCCACTACTGCAACGTGGATATGTTGTTGATGGTGTTGACAATTCATCTATCATGCTTGAACGATGTAAACAACGATGCGTCCAATTACAGTTGACACCGGAGTTATACCTTCAATCGCTTGAATATCTTATGCTTCCTCACACATATACAACTGTCACCATTGCCGTCGGATCATTTCAACTCATTACCGATCGTTCAATTGCATTGCAAGCACTTAAAAATATACATACCCATATGCATAAAAGTGGCAGCCTGCTCATTGATATTTTCGTACCGGATACAACATGTACGGTACCATCAACAAGCATCGCTCGTATCGATAATCATTCCGTAATTCGACATACAACACGGTACATTTTTGATGAACAGGAAAAACGTGCTGACGCATTCTGCCGCTATGAGCTCATTACAGATGGCGTAATAAAACAACAAGAAAATGAACTCATACAAATTGTTTGGTATACGTATGATGAATTTATTGGACTACTTAAAGAAGCCGGTTTTGAAGCTATTAAGATATACGAAGAATCATTTCGTCAATCAGGGCCATCACATATTGTTCATGCACGCAAAACATAAAAACGTTAAGGTAAAAATTCTCAACAAATGAATACAACAAAATGACCGGACGTAAACGTGCTTTATCAAAAGCAGATTACATATTTTTGACTCTGTTTAAACAAAAATATAGGTTTTCAACTACAAGAAATGTGTACGAATTTGTACAACCCTACATACAAAAAAGATTTTCCACATTTGCCGAGTTTCAAAAGAATATGTATCACAAATTGAAACATTTGCCGGCTGGGCTGATAAAGTCAGTTACTTGTGATAATGGTATTAATTACCTTGATTGCCTTCGTTACTTATCAATTGAGGTAATTGTTTTGTCTTATCAATGTAATGATTCATAATGGCTATCAGATTGTCAGTTGTAATTGGCAAGTGATCGCCAATATCTGTCAGATACAGAAGCCCTTTGCCTTGTTTATCACGTAAAGAAATAGTGTGTGTTGTTGTTGTATAATTTTTGTAATATGTTTTTACAACTTCATCCATAATGTTTTTAACCAAACGCCATTCTGCAAATTTTTGTCCACAGGAAATTCCTTTATCGGTGAGTAGTATCAAAGGAATATTACAAATTCCGTATGCAACATTTTGTTCAATAATATGAAGATAATAGAGCTTATGCACAATAAGAA
>LDIV01000001.1:281944-284716 GCA_001468855.1 candidate division TM6 bacterium UASB124
AATTATTGTGCATAAGCTCTAATATATAAAAAAACCCAAGGCCATGAGACCAATAACTCCCATGGATAGATACCCAGATGTTCCCATGGTAGCAGGATTGACTTCCAATGTTAGCCAAACCGACAACCCTCCTATGGCGGTAGCTATAGCCATAAATAATGCAGCCTTTGCCATCTCAGATTTATTGGGGACATTATAAAATGTAAGCTTCTTACCATCGAAGGAAAGATTGTTACTTGCGGTAAGCTTTATAAATTTAGTAATAAAGGAGTCGCCGGTCGTTGTTTTTTCTTGATTAAGCTGCGCATTTTCTGGGTGTTTTTTATCAATATAGTAATTAATGAATGATGCAAGTTCATCCACAGTAATTGGACAATGGGTATTTATTTTTTTTAGTTCAAACTTTGAATTAAGATATTCATCACATAATGAGAGTGTTGTCTGTCCGGCGATTTTGTCTATAAACAGTTTGGTTTTAAAGATGTGATCCCAAGAGATTAATCTGCCTTTGAACAAAAGACCTGTATCATCTAACGTTACAAGCGGTATATTTTTTTGTGCGTATTCTGTTTCGTTATAAAAAGTCTTTAGTCCGTTGCCTAAGATTATTAATCCTGTCAGCACACCCAAAACAACTATGGCTGTTGCCATCTTATGATTAAGATTTGTATAAAAAATATTTTCAAAATTGTAGTTAAAAAGTATGGAGGCAGTAGGCGGAACAAGACTTAGGAACATCATGAGTATGGCTTTTATTTTTTCTTCGCTGTTCGGTACATTATATATAGTAACTGCTTTGCCATCATAGCTTACTTTATTGTTATTTAGTTCATGTATAGCATCTTCAATAATCGTATCACGTTCACTATCTATTGCTGGTTGAACAATTTGAGAAGCCGTTTCTGAATTATTATCTTGGGCTATTATTGTGGGTAGAGATAAAACTGAAACGGTTAATGCTATGCTTACTAATAAGCGAAAATTTTTCATAATTAAATGCTTTCTTTTGATAAGGAAGGTTAAGCTTCTCCATTGTGCGCCAATGTGTGGAAACTTAACAGAATCTTACAAATTTTCAATTCTATGACGATTACGTGAAATATAAAAGATATTGCTATTGGGATAGGTCAATATAGGCTTTTGCATCTCATGTGCTTGTTTAGTAAAATTATAAAGTTGTTTCAAATCATTAAACATGAGAGGTTCTGTGTGAAAAAACAACAATTCTTACTCTTTCTTATTCTCATTATTTCTATTAGTACATGTAGATGCATTTTACCAATGCAAAAATCTCAAGAAGTCCCATCCGTAGATTTTGATGATCTTATTAACAATGTGCAGACAGAACCGTTATCTCTATACGACAAGTTCTTAAGAATTTTTTGGTATGGATTTTATGAGGTCACTCCGCATAAGTTTTACCGATCAGGACAAATGCCAGCTGATATTTTAAAAAAATATATTCAGCGTTATGGCATAAAGACCATTGTTAACCTACGAGGGAGAAACGAAAACTGCACATGGTGGATTGAAGAAAAAGCAGCAACAGAAGAGTGTGGTGTCGCCTTCTTTAATATTGCTATGGGGTGTGATACATTGCCAAGCAAAGAGAATCTCCATCAGCTTCTTGATATTTACGATTCAGCCCAGTTGCCAATCCTGGTTCATTGCAAATGCGGAGCTGAAAGATCGGGGGAAGCATCTGCTATTTGGCTCCTCTATCACGAAGGAACAAGTAAAGAAATTGCACTCAATCAACTGAGCCTTCGATATTGGTACTTTTACATAATGCATCCGGCCAAGAGACTTTTTATAGAGGAATGGCAAGGCAAAAACTGGGCACGTTACATCTATAGTCCAGAATTATTAAATTCTCATCCATAATCAATATCACATGCGCACTACACGTTTCTTTTAATTCTTCTTTTGCTGCATAAATTTTTGGTATTCAGTAATTCTTCTTTTTTCTTCCTGCAATCGAATATCATGTGGCGTTTGTATCTTTACATAGCCAAGTACTTCAGCACCTTGCCCTTTTATTACTTGAGGAGGAGGTAACAAGCGTTGCTTCTGTTTTATTATTCTTTCTTGAATTGGCACAGGATTTACAAGGTGATAATCTACAACTTCTCCTGATATATCCGGTTTAAAATAAATTTTATTTGTTTCGAAATATTGGGGAAAATCTTCCTTATATTGTCTGTCGCTTTGGGTAAAAAATATCAGGTCGGTTACCTTTTCATTATAGAGAGGGGCTACATTTGAACCTTTGTCGCCCTTGAATAGTTGGTAGATAAAATCAAGCGCATGCTGAGCATTCTGTTTTCCACAAGCGTATAACACAATGCGTGGAATTCCCTGTGGTAATGGCTCTAAAAATTTAATCTTAACTTCATTAAGATATCTTGGAAGCGGCAAATTTTTACCTTTTATAGCTTATAAAAGTTTGATAAAAATCTTTTCAGTATCTTGCAAACTGTTTTGCGGCATAAGATGAATTTTATACGTTTTAACAAGATTGGTTATGTAATCTTTTCTGCATTGATCATCTCTAATACGTGGTATACGATAAAAATTCTTCTGCTTTGCAGCATTTTCAAATGCCTTTTTATCCTAATCTGCCAAGCTTCTATATATATGGCTCTATATATGGCTCTCTTGAGCCGCAAGTCTTTCGACATTATATGGTTGACCATAGGCCTCTGCTGTTTTTTCGAGCACCCGTGGGCCTTTAATGATGCCTGCTACTATAACGTGAGTTCGGGGTTTGAA
>LDIV01000001.1:286598-321414 GCA_001468855.1 candidate division TM6 bacterium UASB124
TTGACAACTCCGAACTCACGTTACTATACGTATATCCTCATCATCTACAAATGTATCTCCTATTTCTGTATTCACGATTGCACACCATCGAAAGTAATTTTTAAAGTTCCAATTATTGATCCACAACGTTGTCCTTGAGAACAAGGATCACTATAAAAATTTTGTTTAGATTCTGCTTCACGTTGATAACGTTCGGCAATTTTTTTATGTGTTCAGGTGAAAGACCATCGGTAAATGATTCTCCAGAAAAATATTTTTCTGATATTTCTTTAATTATTTCGTCCTGTGTTAATACGGGTTTTGCTAGATCTTAATTGTACTTGTTGATTTTCATCACTTTGCTCATCAAGTGGGATATCCCAAAGTGCATGCAAATATTTGCTACTTCCGACAAGAATGACCAATTGAAGTAAAAAACATACTAGCTTTCGTTGTTTCTTCATGCCCCCCACCTCTTTTTAAGAGCATTTATAAACTTTTATTTAATTATGTTATTACTACACCCGAAAAATCAAGATTCTTTGTTAAATACTATTTTTCTTGTAACCAATTTCCCTGCAAATCTTCATATAATCTAATTGTACTTTTAACGGCATTGAGAGGTATCTTTTGGTTTCCATAAAAGTGCGGATATTGTGTACCACCAGGTTTGTTTGCTTCAATACGAAGTTCGAATCCATTTTTTTCAAGAGCCGTTGGATCCAGTTCCAATACAATGACCTGTTTAGTCCCTTTAAAGAATTTTTTTACCGTATTAAGTACTTGCTTGCCAAAAGATGTGTGTATAAAACCTGATTGAATATCAAGTTCTAATAGTTTAACGCAATCTTGTGTATTGGTTTGATCAAAATTGTCTAATGGCAGCATTTTATAAATTTTTGCCGAATCAAAAAACATAACCTGTTCCTTTTTTGTACCGCAAGAGCTTAAAAACAAACACTGTGCAAGTAAAATAACAACATTTTTTTCATAATGTCTTTTTTTTATAAAAAAAGCCTCAAATACAATACACATATGCCATTTAGATTCATGTGCTTCAATGAAATTAATCATGTAAAAAAGGTCCGGCATTTGCATATAAAATGAGAACAGATAGACGATTTTGCCATGCAAGTTTTTTCATTAACTTGATCTTAAAAATCAAATGCTGTTTATTAAAAATAATAGAAACAGGCTTTATTAGCTTTTATAACCAGCTAAAACTGCCACTTTTCCAGCAAAATATTAAGTTTATCTATCAAAAGACGCCGTTGCAGAAAGAATATTCCATGTTAAACTAATTGTTAATAGTCATTATATTTTTAATTATTAAATGGGGTTATATTTATGAAATTCAATAAAACATTTCTTCTTGCGTGTCTTTCAGTTTCTATCTCTTCATCAGCTCTACCGATGAAAAGATTTTTCAGTTTTTTTAGCTTTAAATCTGAAAAGCAGCCGGATGCCAAAGAAAAATTAAAACAAGCTATCAGTAAAATAGAGAAGACTATAGAACCGTTACAACAAAAAATTAAGGCTCATGAAGCTACCGTTGGCCTTAGCACTTCTACCATACAGCAACGCCAAGCAGCAAAAATTGAGGCCTCAGCCATTGAGACTAAAAAGAAATGTTTGAACATGTTGCAACGTCAACGTTCTAATTTACAACGACACTTAAATCTGATCGATAGATCTCAAAGTCACAAGCGTCGTAAGACCAAAGACGACGATGATAATAATGTACAAAGCATCGATGATTACTTGAATACAACACAAGAGGCTCTGGAAGATCAAGCAGAAGTCGATGCAATTGTAGAACAATACACAAAACATGATGATGCACATATTGAGGTTGAATTAGACCGTAAACAAGCAATGTATCAAGATATGGCTCGCTTAGATTCTCTTTATGCATTGTGTCATCAACAAGATCAACCATCAACAAGTTCTGCACCATCCGTACCAGTAGTATCTTCACATGATCAAGCGTTAGCTGATCTTCACAATTATTTCGATTTTAGCAATACAACAGCTTCTTCGAATACTTCAACAACAAATACAATTGTTTCTGACTCAAAAAACATAGATGATGAATATAACAAGAGAATAGCCAACCATTACAAATTCTTTGCTGAAATGGCTAAGGACGCTGATAAAAAATAGAGCTGTTTTTATTCTATTTCATAGCATTTTGATACGCAGTTTTCATATCCTGCAATTTTTTAGCATCAGAATCCCAAATAACAAGTCGAACCTCTGCAAAAGCATTCGGTTTATTGGTGGTAAGATATTGCCTAATTGCCGCAATCGCAACAGGTGTTGCCTTATCAACCGAATAACCGAAGATTCCCGTACTAATCGCAGGGATAGCGACCCTGGTAATCCCGTTTGTTTGCGCCGTCTTTAAAATGTTCATATATGTTGTTCTCAGCATATTTGGATCTTCACCCATTGGACCGACAGCATGAATAATACGCACCGGCGCAAGCTTATGGCCACCCGATAAACAAGCATCTCCAACATCACATCTAACATTTTTTCTAATAAATTTCTTATTTGTAAGCTCTATTATAAGCCCAGGGCCTGCCGCCTTTTGAATTGCACGAGCAATACCGGCACTACCTATAAGTGTGGTATTAGCCGCGTTAACAATGGCTGCTGTTTGCTTTGCTTGTAGCGAATCTTTTTGAAATTGTTGGGTGATATCATCATGAACAAGGGTAACTGGTGTTCCATTAATCATAATATGGTGCAATTCATTTGAAATAATTTTTGTTGAAACCGGTTTTTTACTTGGCTTTTTACCAGGCTTCTTACCTATCTTCTTGGTCGTCTTTTTCTTAGCGCCTTTCTTTGTAGACTTTTTGACAGGTTTCTTTACCGTTTTTTTTGCACGCTTCATCACCTGCTTTTTCTTGGCAGGCTTTTTTGTCGCTTTTTTAACAGATTTTTTCGATGACTTTTTACTAGGTTTTTTCTTGACTGCTTTTTTAATTGTTTTTTGGGTTGGCTTCTTTTTAGACGCCACGGTAGTAGATTTGGCATCCTTACCTGCATCCGCAGCATAAACAGATGCAAAAAGCATTGCACATACAACAACAAGATTTGTTATAACACCCACCATGAACATATACTCTCCTTTTATAAAACACATCATATTGATTCTTACATGGGTTCTTACCATAAATGCCTCATTATTTGCAAGAGCTAAGAAATATTCATTACTCTTAAACAATGATCTTTATACGGAAGGGGCCTTTGCTCATGAAACCTTTTTAACGTATGGTACAAGAGCTGAGCATCATTCATGGCTCTGTTAGTGCGGGCAGTGGGAGCATATGAAAAAAATTCTTACTGTAAGATTAAAATCTACATACATGCTTATAATACTTATCGCAATAACCGGCATAACCAGTATCATCCTTCTTCAAAAAACAAACGCTTGTGGCGGTTATTTCACAGCTGGCTACATCAATAGGCAAATCCAGCACATTGATACGTACCGAGAAATAAAAGCAGTATTCGATGCGTGTGATGAAAATACATTAGTCACGTTTGATATCGACGATACCCTCATCACAGCACATGATGTATTTGTACGAACTCCCGATACCCCTCTTTGGTTCAAGCTATGTCTTGCCGCCAAATACTTTACCACCTTTTGGAATACTGCAAAAAAAGAACAAGCTATTAATGATTTTCTCGGCGTATTCTTACAACAAGTCCCTCGCTTTGTCTTTGATCACGATATTGTGCAATTCATCAAACAACTACATCAACAAAAATGTACCGTTATTGGCCTTACAACAATAGGTAGCGGTTCAGCAGGATCCATAAAAAGCCTTCCGGAATGGCGTGCCACTATGTTGGATGAATTTGGTATTAATTTTAGTACCACATGTAATGATGCTTCATTTAAAACGCTGCCCATGCGCCATCAGAATTATCCATGCTTATATAAAGGAATTCTCTGCGCAAATTATATATCAAAGGGTTTTGTACTTGGAGCCTTCCTTGATTGCTATCATATAAAACCCAAATTAATCATATCTTTTGATGATCAGCAAAGTGCTCTTCGTGCTATCGCACAAGAATGCAATCAAAGGAAAATACCTTTCACCGGCTACCAAATATTAGGAGCAAAAAAACTCCCTGGCGAATGGAACACTAATCGGGCGCTCTTGCAATTTGATTATGCATTACAGCATAAGCGCTGGTTATGCGATAAAGAAGCGGATGCCATGCTTGCCCAAAACACACGCATGCTCAATACATAAAAAAGAGCCCTATTAATATCAGGGCCCTTTTAATCGTTGCTCAAAAATTCATTTTACTTTGTTACTTTAACCTCAATGAAATAACCGGTTGCGGTAACAAACATGATAGAGCTACAAAGACATTTTAAAAATGTATGCCACTGAAGCTGGTCCTTAAGTGGTGCCTCAACCATAGAAATTAATGTAAATTTCTTTTGTTCTTGATCCCAAAACAAAGCTTTATTTTTTTGATATGTAATACGATGGTAAGCAGTTCCGAACATTGTTCGAATAGCTTCTTCTACCTCAAAATCACTTGCCTGCTTTTTATCTGATGTAAAAGATATAGTTGACCCATCAGTTGTAAGATACTGTCCTGTACATGATCTGATTGTATCCGGTAATAATTCGTTATACGTACGATCATCGTTATGATTTAATTTAAGCTTAACGGCAGACACCTGAAAGATTGCTGTGCATGCAACCAATCCAAGCACAATACATGATATCTTTTTCATAGAATCCCCCTTGTAAAATCCCTATAAAAAACTGTTTTTATGCCAGACAAAGATTACCAATATAAAGAACACATCTCAAATGGGTAGCTTATCACCATAACAATCAAAGCACATTAATTACATTGTATGGAACAACACAGCTACGCATCTGCCAACTTTATAATATTATTAATTATAAAAAACTTCAGCAACGCATTCTTTTCATCTTGTAATTACATAGATCAAGAATTAGCACATCGCAGCCCTTTGTCAGACACGTGTAAAAGAGGCAAACTTATATGCAGTAGACATAATTACTTAATTTAGTATGGAGGATTCTTTCATGAATATTCGTTTTATTACGCTCAGTATTCTTTGCGCTAATCTTATAGCTTCTTCTGTTTTATCTGCACGTGGATGCAAAGCATGTAACCGTGGTAACTATCAACGTAACCAATGCCAACAATGCACAAAACCAAATCAATGCAAAGCCGGCAAAGCATGCAATACCTGCAATACAAATACTTGCTATACATGCTACACAAATAATACCTGTGGTGCCTGCCGTATAAACAGATAAGACGCTGTTTGATTCATATACTTAAAATTAAAAGTCCCTGCGTAAAACGCAGGGACTTTTTTATTCTTGATCATCCATCACTTTGCACAGCCACATTAAATCAGCACGAACTGTACAATAAGAGAAAAAATCATATGCATTACTATTCACTGATTCTATTCCTAATTAAAACCGGAATGTTCAATATCATGAACAAGAAAAAATCTACGTACTACAGTACGAAGCACTTTTTCATCTTTTGCCTGTGCACATTCGAAAAGATTATGCATGTATTCACAATTACTAATCCGCTGTTTTTTCAATTGTTTACCACATTGTAGCTGTTCTACGTTGCTTGTAACTGTTTTCAATAAATCCATTGGCGTTTCGTTCTCATTATTTCTAAGGGCATCAATCTGAATATCCAATACAACACACCACCATAAAAAAAACGCCACTACATCTTTGTCTTCTGACAAAACGGCATTATGAAGCGGTGTATTACCACGATGCTGAGACTTTTTACATAAAGAATGCTTAAAAAACTGTGATATGGCATTCCACTGAGAGCCAGTTTTACTTTTGTCTTGCTCTTGATTGTAAAAAAGCACCATCATTTTTGTAAGATTATCAGTCATACCTAATCGTGATAAAGAAAGTAATATATCCTCATCCCAAATAGCCACCTCACTTTTCACATTTTTTGAAATTGAAATATCCAATAACGGAGACTTCTCCACCCCAAAGACGTTGAACATAACAACCAGCGATAGAACAGACAAACTACTCTTGAGTATCTTCATAAGACCCTAACAATTCAATTGTTAATCTCATCACAACAATTCGTGTTGCACATTTTAGCAACAAAAACAATAACAACAATAACTATTCGTGCATACCCTTTTCATTATGCAAAACAGACTGAGTTGCACCTTTGCATTCTCGCACAATAATGTCTGCAGCATCTTGAACATCATCAACAATAGTCACAATGCTTAAATCATTTAATTCGATAAGGCCATCTTTAAGTGAGTAATCCTTAAGCCATTGAACAAACGGAGTCCAAAACTCCTTGTTGATAAGAACTATAGGCACATGTGCCATACGGTTACATTGCACCAATGTTATAACCTCCATGAGCTCGTCAAAAGTTCCAAATCCACCGGGGAAAACAATAAAACCAACTGCGTATCGTACTAACAACCATTTACGCGCAAAGAAATGTTCCATTTCAAGATATTCTTGGACAAAAGGATTTTCTTTTTCTTTATTAAGCCGAATAAGGCCAATACCGGCAGAAATTATTTCTTTTCCCTGGAGATATTCTTGCATATGCTTTTCTCTCAAATGATCAATAGCGCCCTGATTAGCAGCATTCATAATGCCCGGACCGCCACCGGTAATTATTGAAAATCCTTCAGCGGCAAGATCTTTAGCCAAATGTCGAGCTTGTTGAAACATTTCACTTGAAATAGGCACCCGAGCGCTACCAAAAATAGTAACCGCCGGATGAGGAAGTCGTGTAAGCTTCCACATGCCCCATAACAATCGAATACTTGTTTTGGAAAAACTTTTGAGGAATAAAAAATATTCTTTAAATCGACACGCTAACATGTAATAACCTTTTTCTGAACATAATTAAGCACAACGACAGCACCCTGCTCCGGTGTGTTTGCGGTGGTATTAATTATAAGATCGTATGAAAAACGCGGATACACATAATAATGGTCGTCTCGAGGGAATGCGTCCAAAACAATCTGCTTGGTTTCAGAAACAAGACGCAAACGTTTCTTTTTGTACTCAGGCTTGGCATATTCTGTAATGACCCTATGCACATCACAACCGCTCACACATTCCAACGTATGCTTGCCATAATCTTGTGGAGAAATTTCAAACGTATGAATGAAATTAACCAAGACCCAATTAAGCTCTCGGCGATCCTGCTTTTTTGCTGTTATATTTCGATGTTTTATTCTATCGACCAAGTTATTCCATGGGCAATATGCCAACACATACGTAATACGAGTCCCATCAAATTCATTAAGGCACGATAAAAAATCAACGCCATTCCACAGATACAACGGTGATTCTATGACAACATTATGTCCATTCAAAGCAGCTTGCCGTGCTGCTCGATACATTTTTTTGGTTGGTTCAAGAGCCATACCATCTTTTAAATCGTTATAAAACTTCACTTGGAATTCATATTTTTGTTTCTCACTCAAAAAGTCGACTGCTGTAAAAAAATTACGCATAACAACACCACTAACAAAAAAGGACAAAACTTTTCCATAGTGTTTTGTTATAAACTTTTTGAGTATCTCCGGCATAACGATTTCATCAAAAGCAAACGTTTGAGCATCAAGCTTTTTGGCTAAAATGTTTACCATCGATGATTTACCGGCAGAGCACGAGCCGCTGACAAAAATAATACGCCCGGGTGTAACAACCTTGGTAGAACAAACGACAGCATCTTTTTTGTTCTTCTTTGCATATGTATAGGTAAACAATGTTGTCAAAAAGATGCCTGTTACCAGTAGTAAAAAAATTCGACTTCTTGAAGAATAAGCCTTCAGTCCAATCATGATCCCCCCTAAAAACACTAAACATAACCGATTCTTATTATAAGAGTTGCAAAAAGGCCTCTCTAAGGTCAATATTTCACATATTTCAATCGCCACACCCAACCGGTTTAATTTTCTACTTGGCTAAAGCATTAAACAAAGGCCTTCTTGTCGGCGCCCCATTTTGACACCTTATATTTTCGATGTAAGAATATCGCATCAATATAAGCCCCTCTTATTATTCATCGTTATTTTTATTGTTATTACGTGATCAGAAAGGATCTAGTCTCATGAAAAGAATTGTTTCATTCATTTTTTCTGTAGTAACTCTTATTATGTCGCCCAAGATGCTATTTGGCGACGGCTTAATCATTAGGGCCTGTCCCTAATTAAAATCAACTAAATTTTTTGCTATTCTCAAATCTTTCAAAAGGAGAATAGCATGGCTAGGCGAATCTTGACAGATGTTGTGTGGGAACGTATTGAACCATTATTCAAACAAAAAGGAAGAGGCCGCAGGGGTAAAAATGATAGAAACTTTGTTGAAGCTATACTTTGGATAATGAGAACTGGTACTGCGTGGCGAGATTTGGACACAGAATTTGGCCCATGGAAAACGCACTACAATCGTTTTAATAACTGGGCACAAAATGGTAGGCTCGAAAGATTATTGGAATGCTTAAAAAAAAAGACGTCGATTCGGATGAAAAGTTTCCGCCGTCTGGCAACAAGATATGATACGCGTGCTTATATGTTTCAGGCTTTTATAACGTTATTTTGTGTATTTAAATGGCTTGATGTATTTTAGGGACATACCCTAGCCATTGCTCTCCTTTTTTGTTGATAACAACACTCGAAAATCTTTTTTGATCTATATAGCTGCAAAGCCGCAGGTTTCTTCAGCTTCTTGAACTATTTTATTTTTACGTAATGAATCAGGCTCAATGCGATCAATTAACCGTTTATTTTTTTTAATATCACCACATAGAACAATATCCTGATCCAATAACATCTTTTTTTGCTTCATCGTTAATGACGAGAGACAGGTAATGGGATAAATACGATATTTTTCAATAAGATGCATTAAACTTTCATGCGGCGGATAAGACCAACCAAGAAGTTGAACATGAGCACATCGACCGTAGGCAATTGCATCATTGGTAAATTTTGTATTTGTTACAAGAACAATACCTTGAAATTCTTTATTATAAGTTGAATCCGCTTGCCTCTGTTGACGTATATCTTCAAAACGTGCCTTTACATAGAGAGGAATCTTCACATTCGATTTGAGTCCTGCTCGATTATGAAATTTACATTCAATAAGCAAATGCTCATCTTTTTTTATGGCAATAACATCGATTTCGTGCTGTACACAAAATCCCTGAACAATCTGATTCATTTGAACATCATACCCACGCGCTGCAAAAAGATGCCCGATAAATTTTTCAAAAGGATAGCCGGTAGGACCAAAGTCATATAATGCGTACTTTGTCATATAGCGAGCAGCAACACCTCTCGGCTTGCTTCTTAGGGTGCTAAATGCTTGCTGATAAATTTTTTGGGTTGTTGATTCGTCAGGTAATTTCCTAATTCCATCAAGAATAATAGCTATACTACCATCGTCAGCGCCTGCTTTTTGCAATGAAGCAATAACTTTTTGCTCATTAAAAGGCTCTTTTTCTCCTGAGGCTTTTATAACCGTTTTGAGCATACTAATTTCCCTCTAGAAAAAATCACTGATTAACGTTTCCAGTGTTGCTCTATTCGAGTACGTTTTTCAAGAAATTAACAAAACTTATAAAGAGACAAATAAATCTCATCGGGTGCTTGTGTGGCTATTGCTCAATACCAAAATGTTTCAGCACCTCATCAGCATGGCCAGACACATCAACATTCTTGATAATCGGCTTGATAACCCCTTTTTCATCAATAAGAAATGTTATACGAGTTGGTATAGGCGCGTAAAAAAAGAACAACCATCGCGCAGCAGCACCGTACAATTTTGCAACTTCTTTAGAACTATCGCTTAACAAAATAAAGGGGAGTTTGTATGTATCTTTAAATCTTTTGTGCGAAGCAACCGAATCATAACTAACACCGAGTACAATAATATTATTTTTACCAAATATATCGTAACTATTTCTGAGCGAACATGCTTCTTTTGTACACCCAGGCGTATTATCTTTGGGATAAAAATAAAGAACAACTTTTTTACCTAAAAAATCATGTAATGAACAATCACGCCCAGAATCGTCTTTTAAGCTAAAATCTGGAGCTTTATCTCCAATCATAAGCGTTTTTGACTGGCACACTCCGGGCAGTATGGCGCATACGATAGTCAAAAAATAAGTACTTATCTTCATTGTATTTTCCTCATAATGAAGCGCGCACCAGCTTAAAAGACGGTGTATCGCGCGAAATTCTTCGACCAGTCCGTCGTAGCTTTACGCGAAGACAGAAGCAAACCCTACTACGCTCCTACGGAGCTTCGAAGGGTTCTGCTCGCCATTCACCCCCAGCTTTTAAAAACATGGGCTTTTCTGGCGAAGTAGAATAAAGACACACGTTAATTGCTTATATGTAAGTTATAGAGAAATATGTACGTAAAATGCAATCATTCTGATTTTGTTAGTATATGTATACCTTAATCATTCAAATCATTCTTTTATAAGGATCATTGAAATCGCCACGGCCTAAAGGCCGTGGAATCCCCATACATGTACACTCTATCATTGGCTACTAACATATTTCTTAATTGCATCCAAACTTACCGAACCCACTGTTTCTGCAAAAAATCTATCTGCCCAGAAACTATCCCCCGGTAAACTTCTTCTAACCCAGGGAATTCCTGTCTTATTATTTTGATGCTTTTTCCCTTAAACAGCTGCACTACCTTGCTTACTGCTATATTGGGACGAAATTGCAACACCATATGAACATGATCTGGCTGAATATTCAATTCTTCGATATTCCATCTATTTACATCAGCACATTCTCTCAACAGTTCTTCTATTCTTTTGGCCAAGACCCCTTTTAAAACTCTTTTTCTATACTCTGGCAACCAAACCATGCGTTTCATCAACCTGTACTTTGTATGCGCACAAGTCCAATATTTTCTCACGCCACACAATATGCCAATTCATTCTTTTTTACACAAAAAACTTATTTTTTTGCTCCGCAACTGCCCATTCATCTCCAGTGTTAAAAAAACATAGGCTTTTTCAACCACCACCAAGGCTTTAGCCAACAAACTGGCAAAGTAACATAATTTTTCGAGCTTACCCCCAACCCAGTTTTTAAGCTAAACTTGTATGCTTTGTTCTTTAAATCTGGTACCACTTGTCAAAAGAATTCTCCATAAAGGCCAGGTCTTCTGCCTATTGTTCAATAAAAAATCTATTTCATTCTTTCCATTGATAAAAGCATTATTCGCGCTATATTCCTACTCACTTTAACAAACAACACAAAGAAACAGATTATGGGTGGGAGATATACAATGATACCACTATCATCTCAAGAAGCAGAATTACCGACAGCCTACTGTTCCTATGATTCAGGTTACGAGGCTAATTATCAGCCAAGTTACGATGTACAGTTTGTCTTCTACGATGAAGATGATTACGAAGATGAAGAAGAGTGGAACGATTTTTACGTTCCACTACCTATTAGCGGCTCCCTACTTTCCCCGCGCCGGTTAAAGAACCGAGGAAGTACTTCAAATCATCGTCATTAAATCTGATACCGCCACCGATAAACGGATTGGCTTCGCGCTTACTATAAATATCATCGATACCAAACGACGTATACATATTTTTCAAGAAGAACAGCTTATTAAGCCACTTTATATGTGGACGCGTATCGTTCAAACGATTTATACCGCGCATATCAAAGGCTTCAAGCGTTGTAATCCAATGGAGTTTATCAGTTGGCAGTGGAACATAATAATCGCAACCAACGCCAAAGGTTCCTTCAAATAATCCGATACGCAAAGCTAAGCGATCAAACCTCTTACCAAATTGCAAGCCAAATCTGATATCATTCTTTTTCTGTACCACGGTGTCTACTTGATCAGGGAATTCAACTTTCTTGAACAATGGGATTTCTAACTCGCTAGGATGCATAATATTGCCTTTGTCATCTTTACGAGTTACATAGGTTGATCGGCGTTCATATGATCCCTTTTCATCCGCAACTAATTGAACAAGATAAAAGAAATCTGAATTAGGACGCAGACGCAATTCAAAGTACCCTTTGGAATTGCTATAGCGTAATAAACTTTCGCTATGCATATCGACGCCCAACATCACACCAGTTGTTTTGCCAACATAATCTTTAAAGCCTTTAATCGTCTTCTTAAGATCAGTGTACGTTTCGTCTTCATTTAGTAATTTACCAAGTACACCCTTACCGCTATTAACTTTTTCAACAACCTCACCAGCTTCACGTAAGGTTTCACGACCTTGAATAGCCGCATCACCAACATGGCCAAATGCTTCACCGGCGCTTTCTGTTACCTTACCAAAGCTAAGAGCCAAGTTATGAACATCGCTTTTAACAGAAGGAATTGTTGCTCTCAATTCGGAAATAATATTATTTAAATTATCTTCATTATTTTTCATCGTACGACGCAACACTTCAGAAAAATCAGCAATACGATCGGATGCTACCGCAATAGAATTAAGCGCAAGTCGCATATTTTCTTCACCCTTGCGAGAAGCAAAGACGCTTTTGAATGATGATGCAACATCTTGAATAGTCGTTGCAATATCTCTGAACTGATCTAACAATTCGCCAACACTGGCAGGTGTTCGGCCCGGCATAGCCAATGAACTTCCGGGCGATAAAAAGCCTGTCGACGGATCACCTGGGTCAATCTCCAAATTCTTTACCCCAATAAGACCATCTTGATGAATCATTGCATACGAATTTTTGGCAAGTTTAACATTTCTGTGAATACGCATTATCAGTTCAGCTTTGCCATCAGAAAGCAAATTGATTTCATCAACCCAACCAACTTCAACACCAGCAATTTTTACGGGCGCTTTAACCGCTAAACCACTTGTATCATCAAAAAATGCTTTATAATCATGATATTGATCTTTATCCAGCCGTATCGCCCTGATGTTGATACTCAAATAAAGAAACACACCAATGGCAATTAAGATAAATAATCCAACCGTGGTTTCTAGTTTCACAGTACACCCTATTTTCTAAATTAAAGCCAGTAAACTCTCAGTACCCTAAACTTTTTCTTAGCGTCTTGCTGCCTCTTTTGTTGTTTTTGATCTTGCGGCGGCTGTTGCTTATCTGATTTTTTATTTGAATCATCTTGCGCCGACTCTTTTCGAATTACAGCAAGAACAGATTGTTCAACATTCCCAACCTTCCCACAAGATAACACAGAAAAAACCTCTGGCCCAAACTGTTTTGAAAAAATGTTATTGTAATCAGCTAAAGACTTTGGTTTTTCTCCCAGCCAAGGCTCTAATGTTTTCCAATTTTCAAGCCAATCCTTGGCCAACTCTTTTTTAAATGCTTGATAAAACTGTTTGAATCTTTCTTTACGTATTATTGGATCATCGGCAAGAGGCTGCCGCATATGTAATATCAGACTTACACTATTTGAAAGCCACAATAGATCAAGCTTGTCATTTTTAGTCCACGTGGTAAACAAGTCCTGCAATGTAATTCCTCGCGGTTCACTTTTTTTTCCCTTAGCAGGTTTGACAGGTGGTACATAAAATATTCCCCCAAGTTTATTCATACCGGGAACATCCAACAATTCTGTTACATCATCAAGCTTACGTTTTCTTTTTTTAAAAAACTCAGTAAGACGATGTACCAGCTCCCCCTCCGGCCACCCCGGCAGCACCAGTGATTTAAGCAATTGAGCATATTCTTTTTTAAACTCCATTTTTTTAAAATCAAACGCTTCATTAATATTTATCTTGCCCTGCTCGCATGTAATACAAATGCGCAAGGTTCCATCAATCCCATCTTCTTTTTCAGTAAGTTTAAAATCATGCCAACGATTGAGATAACGAACAACATTATTCAATAATCGCTTAATACCCTTAGGAGCATAGCCATCCTCTTTTCCTTGTCCCGCTGGCTCTTTTTTTTCTTCAGCACTTTGCTCGGGTTTTTCATCTTTTTCATCATAATCCAACAAACCTATTGCAACATTGATACCACCAAGCGCCAACATTTCAGCACGTTCACGCTCAACCATCGTCGTAGTAAAATGCGAACCAACAAAAACGCTTCGTATTAATTGTTGTGTCAAAATCAAGATGGCTGAAAGGATCATTATGGTATACAAAAGGGTAGATGCGGGACGACGATTAATCATCAACGTACTCCCGGTACTGGCAATGTGTTTGGCGGTTTTTGGTCAGCTACGGGTGCCACGGATGTTTTCGATTTTTCAGTTCCCTCGCCCTGTTGTTTATCTTTTTTATCTTTATCTACATCTATAGTTGGATACGACAACACCGGAAACACAACATGATAACGATAGCTTCTTGTTTTCTTTTCATTCCAAATATCCAACCATACTAAAACTTTTTGCGGTACCTTGCCCTGACGTTCTTCCTTATCACCCCACGTAAATGATGAAACTTCAATATATTCTTTTTTCTTGCCCGGAGCTGATTCCTTTTCTTTCTCTTTTTTACTTACGTATTCAATAAAAATGCCTTTTATATTATCAGCAACATCATATGAGCGAATGGTTCTTTTTTGCTCCGGCGAGTATTCATCAACTTTGGCAAAGATATTATTCAGCGTATTGGTCTCTTTACGTACCAACTTATACACCTTTTCATCGCGCATACTTTTTTGTTTGTCAACAACCACCTCATACACAACACGAACCAAGCGAATTCGCTTTTCACCATGAATATGTAATGGATTACTGCAAATAAAACTCAGTACCTTAAGCTGTTCGCCTTTACGCTTTCCAATTTTGGTAAATTCAGCCTGTTCATCAATAGTACCGATAAAGAATTTTTTGCGTTGTTCTTTGTAACGCTCATCCTCTTTTTTTTGATCTTCAGGTGTCTTGGGAGCTATAGGTTCTTGCTGCGCAGTATCATCCTTTTTTGTATCAGCATCTTTAATACCCTTTTCCTCTCTCATCAAAAAAGGAATATATGCCGTAGAAAGATCTCGCTCCATTTGATTGAACAATAAACAGACGGTACGCGTAAGAGCCATTGTATCTCGCGAATTTGATAGATAACGAGCAACACCCTGATACAATTGCATGATGCCCAAAATGATAAAGCTTGATAGAATCATTGCTATCAAGACCTCTAACAATGTAAAAGCACCATTTCTCTTCATGATTTCTTCTCTTTTTCTTTCTCTTTTTGTTCATCAGATCTCAGAATAAAAGTCACCATTTCAGCGGTACGTGGCACATTATTCAACTTCCAACGTCCCTGACTACGGACAACATTAATTTGATCTTTGATTATATGTAATGGGGATTTTGGTTGAACACTATGAATTTGCGTTTCTATATCAATCTCCGGCTTTTCTTCCTTAACAACCGGAATCCTTTTAGGTAGCTCAGGAGGATTTATATATTGTTGATACAACTCTTTTTTAATAAGAAAAATTTTTTCTACTTCATCTTGATCTTTTTCAAGCCGCAACAATGTTCGTAATTGTATCTGCGCTACAACGGATACGGCAACAACTAAAACTCCTATAGCGAGGATAACCTCAAAAAACGTAAATGCCGGTACAAACCGTTTCATATTTTTTCCATTATCATCGTTCTGGCTTAACACGACCGTCTAGCATTTCAAACTTCCCTGCAAACGGATTCATTTTGAATGTCACGGTAATCTCATTACCATTCATACGACGAGCCACATGTAGCATTACATCTTCTACCAGCCCATCAGGAATTACATAGCAAAAGCCAACCCCTCGGTGTTCATCTAATTGTTCATTCCTACCAAGATACACCGCCTTAATACGTATCTGCGAATCAAGCTCATAAAAAGTTTTGAAGTAATATGATGAAACAGCATCATAAATTTTAGTACCGGGCTTTTCCGGATTATCTTTTTCAATCTCAACACGTATGGTATCAAGTCCTTTAGGATTCGATTGAAATCTAAGTCTATACACCTGACGATTGGCTATGGCTTCTTGCCGTGCAAAAAGAATAAGATTATTAAGATTGTCCAAAATCACCGGCCATTCGACCGATGGTTTTCGTTGACGCAATATGCGTGGTAAAAAAACGGAGGCGATGACTCCGATTAACAGAATCACCACCACCAGTTCAAACATCGTAAAAGCGCTTTTAACGCTCTTCACCGAATTAATCTCCGTCTATAACAGCCTTTGGATCGTTCTCATCACCAGAAGGAAGATACATCAAAACAAAATTTCTAAATTTTCCTTTTTTAGCAGGTGGACATTGATATTCAAATTCAACAGCCCCTTGTTTGATCTGATCTTCTTTAAGTTTTGGCCACCAATTCATTGCTTCTGCTCGTTTAAAACGATCATCATTTGGATGAGGATTTTCAACCAATGCCCTTAGGCCTTCTTTAGTCGTTGGAAAACTGCCAAACTCAGTTCTATATTCAATTATAGCCTCTTTGATTGCAGCAAATTTGAAACTAATTTCAGCAGTCTCTTTCTTCCCTAAAACTTTCATCATACGAGGAATAACGAACGCCATTACAACCCCAATAAGTGCTATAACAATGATCATTTCAAACATGGTAAACGCTTTACTTTTTCTTATCATCATAGATATCCTTTCGTTACATTCCCGCTAAATCTGCCATACCAATAATTGGCAAGAAAATAGAAAGAATAACAAAACCAATAACAACACCCATAACTAATGTCATAATCGGCGTAATCGCCGCCGTTAATCCTTCAGTCATTTCTTTCAACTCAATATCATAATCCTCCCCAACCGTAAGTAACATTTCTGCGAGTTTACCCGACTGTTCACCTGTGCTAATCATATAACTTGCTATGTTAGGAAAAATGTTAGTCTCTTTTAAATACTTTGCAATTTTTCCCTCTTTAATTATTTTGTCTCGCGCTTCGTTTAATTTTTGGGTCAACACCTTGTTGTCCACAATGTTACATACAATATCGAGAGCCTCTGAAAGATTGACGCCCGCTTCAAGCAACATGCCCAATGTTTTTGAAAATTGAACAATAGCCTTTGTACGAGAAAAATACGCAGTCATAGAAACTTTAAGAAACAATGCGTCAATTCGATATTTTCCTGCCGGCGTCGAACGCCAATATACAAATGCTATTCCCAAGGCAATGGAACCAACTGTTAAGAGCATAAAATTACTTCTAACAAAGTCTGAGATGGAAATTAAAAATTGCGTTATACCTGGCAATTCTTTATGCATAGAATCGAACATTTCCTTCATTCTAGGTACCAACATAGTCAGTAATCCAATAACTACTAGGACCGAAAAGGATAACATAACAATTGGATACGTCATTGCTTTTTTTATGCGTTTGCGCGTCTCTTCAGCACGCTCAAGATATCCGGTCAAACGCATAAGAATCAAATCAAGTTTTCCAGATGCTTCACCTGCACGAATCAGCTGTACATACACATTCGTAAAAACTTTAGGATATCTATTTAATTCTTTGGCAAATGATTCACCGGATTTAACCCCGTCCTTCACACTAATCAAAATACGTTTGAACTGACCATCGAACTGGTCAATCAATAATTCTAACGCTTGTAACAGTGGAACAGATGACTTCAGCAAGACACCAAGCTGTTTGGTAAATAAAATAACTGTTTTTTGATCAACTTTTTTTTCAAGCAAGCCACTCCACCATGACGTTGCCTTTTCGCCAGAAACCTCTACAATTTTCGTTGGCAATAAGCCTTGTCCTTGTAATAATTCTTTAGCGGCTTGCGGCGAGGCAGCATCAATGTTGCCAGTAACGCGGCCTCCACGTTTATTAAAGGAATCATAGTGATACAATGGCATATACTCATTCTCCTACATATGAGCCACAAGATATGAGCCACAAGGCCCCCCAACAAAAACTACGAAAAAAACACTATATATGATCAAAGAACAACATACACTTGACAGGTATAACATATTTTTCATATTCATAAGTAAGTTTTTGAAAATCTCTATCGGAAAGGATGGTTTCATGAACATTTATGTTCGTTTTCTCAGGGCCCTCTCGTTAGCAACCATTGTATTACTATTGAACCCACTATGTAAAGGTGATGTCCAACAGTCTGATCAAAATCTCAAAACTATTGTTGATCTGGAAGAAACACTCGATCAAAGCACACCATCTCAATTTGCCTCAAACACACTCAAGGATTTTTTTCAAACTCGTGAAGCAACCAACATTAAGGATCGTTACCAAGAACGCGAATCAAAAACGTCTGCATTTCAAAAATCATTTGTTAATTATATCAAAACAAAGTACAACAGACGAAATTACGCAGCAGCTCTTTCGCAAGACTGCTCAGATATCATTCAATTTGTGGACATCAGCAATGAGATGAGCTTAAGTGCCGATACGGTCTACGTCGGCATCAGACTTTTTTATAACAAATATAAAGCAACAGAACTTATCGATGACACCGTCATACTTCAATTACTTGAAAGCATCCCTCCAGCCCTTGAGCGCCATTTCATCTCAGATCAAGAATCACGTGACAGTTATGATCTTGCCTATGCCAAAAAGCATTTGGAATCGTTGTTATTAGCAAAATTTACCGATCACCTTACTGAATTTCAAGCAACACCAGACACCTTTTTAAGCACGCTAGCAAATGAGCTTGCTCAATATTATCAACAAGAAATATCACGTATTAAGCGTCAACACCACAAAGTCGAAACTCTTGAACGTCTGCGACATGTAGTAATTAGATTTTTTGACACCGCACTAAGCAAAGCAATCTGGAATCCAAAAGGGCAAGAAAGTATTTGGAAGTCATTTGTTGCAATTGCCCAAGGGCTTCAACTCCTTGCAAATCATAGCATCATTAATCATATGGATGATCTTGATGACCTATTGTGGACATTGAACCATCGTTTCTGTTTCTTTTTGGATCTTGCAGGGGCAGCATTACCAACCACTTTTTATAAGCAAGTAGAACATGATCTTGAAAACAGATCAGTCTTCTTCTTGGAGTTTAAAGAACAAGATGAAGGCATCACAACAAAGAAAGAGATCTTGGCTGAATATTTAATCCAGGCAAAAGCACGTGCGATCGCGTATGAAAAGAAAGGGATTATTACAACCCCAATGATATAATCCTTACCAGCCATACTCGCTATAAAAAAATACATTTTTTAATCGCTTGCAATGCATAGATAACATAATGTATTGTTTCTGGCGGAAGTTAATCATATGAACACCATCGCAACTCATCACATTTATACGGTTCACATATACGGTTCACAATTTTTTACTTCACCAGACCACTCGGTAACTCTTATAAAAATGTCTATGCGCGCTTCCCCGTCAATCGCTGACTTACGATGCATGACATGTACCGGCAAAAGATGCTTTTGTTATCTTTTTCAAGAACAAGATATGCGGCAGGAATAATTGAATGTCGTAATTTTTTTATCATGGCTCAAACTTTCTTTCATGATTTTAGACAAAAAAGTTTGTTATCTCAGCTTGTGAGTTTTTCTCTTTAAGCAGTTTCAAAAGAATTTCTGCAAAAGCCTTAGACTCTTTGGCTACCACAAAATCTTTACTCACCGGTTGATAAAGGCTCTGAACCTTTTTTTCAAATGCATACTGAGACACTTTTTCTAAAGCTACTACACCAGGAACCGATATATCTTGATATGAACAACCAACATTTTTTAAAACACCAAATAAAACCATTTTTTTAACGTACCACCAAAAAAGCAGCCTCACCTCTTTTCTGGGTTCAGATAAGTCTATTTTTTTAATATCATACAACGTAATACCTTCTATAAATAAGCGCGATTTTTCATCAAGAGTATTTTTATTGATCACATGTTTGGTCAAAAAATGCGTTAAAAGCCTGTACAAGGCATCATCCGACTTGTTCAACTTTTTTGCCAAAGAATTTATATGATCCAGCAATGCATACGCATGAATCTTATATATTTTAGACTCAAGCGCAGGATGCACCGGCTGTTCCATACCAACTAATGAGACTGTTACCAGGCTCCAAAATCCTACAATAAGTTTTGTTGAATTTTTTGTAACCATAGAAACTCCTTTGCACAAGGTATGGTAAATTTCAATACGTCATAATCTCTTACGTAAACTCACATGTTCAGCAGAGTAACTCTGAAATTGGTACAAATCTATATTCTTGAATAAAAAGCCGATGAATAACTATGTAAGCTGATCATGGAATAGATTTTCGGCAATCTTTGATTACTCTTCCAATGTCGTTATATCACCAACCGGCATACCTTCATACTGAGCTTTGATAACACGACGCATAATCTTACCGGAACGAGTTTTAGGCAATGAATCTGCAAAACAAATCTCTTTAGGCGTGGCAAAGGCTCCCACATGCAAACGAATAGTAGAAAGAATTTCTTGTTTAAGAGCATCAATCCGTTCAAATCCCTTTTTTATGGTAACAAAAACAACAATAACTTCTCCCTTAAGTTCATCCTTAGTACCAAAACACGCAGCTTCAGCAACAGCAGAATGCATTAATGCTGCATGTTCAATTTCAGCCGTTCCCATGCGATGGCCGGCAACATTAAGAGTGTCATCACTTCTTCCAAGAAAGGTATAATTGCCCTGCTCGTCTTTGATTGCAAAGTCACCTGCACAGTAATATCCGGTAAACTTTCCCCAATATTCATTTTGTAATCGATTATTTCTATCATTATGAATACCGATAAGCATTCCTGGCCATGGCTGTTTAATAACAATATATCCTTTTGTTTCACTACCAACAGGATGCGCATGTTGATCAACTATATCAATAGCAACACCGGGCAATGGTTTCATAGTATAAGCACCGGTAGATTGATCAATCTGAGAAATAACCATAAAGCCACCGGTTTCTGTTTGCCACCACGTATCAATAACCGGACAACGCGAAGAGCCAATAATTGTGCTATACCAGTCTCTTACACTTGGTGTTAGGGGTTCTCCAACAGATCCAAGAACTTTAAGGCTTGCCAGATCACCCTGCTTAACAAGTGCTTCTCCATATTTCATAAAAAGACGAACGGCCGTTGGCGATGTATAAAAGGTTGAAACATTATAATCTTTGATAATATTCACCCACTGTACCGGATCCGGATAATCGATAGCACCTTCATATAACACCATGCTTAACCCATGCATCAACGGAGCATATACACCAAAAGAATGTCCTGTAATCCATCCTATATCAGCAGTACACCAATACACGTGATGTTCTTGCGGGTTAAACGCCCATTGCATGGTCCAATAAACATATGTTAAATAGCCACCGGTACCATGCATAACACCCTTTGGCGTTCCGGTTGTTCCAGATGTATATAAAACAAATAACGGATGCTTAGATTCAACATGAACAGGAGCAACTGTCTTAGATGCAACACTCTTTTTTAATGTACCGAATGAAAGGTCTCTGTTTTCTTGCATACAACACCCACCCTGCTCACGTTCAATAACAATTACGTTACGCACAGACGGTGCTTGTTGCAAGGCTTGATCAAGTACCCTTTTAAGTTCAATTTTCTTTCCACGTCGCCACCCTACATCGGCGGTAATAACAATAGATGCATTAACACCATTAATACGATCACGTAATGCCGTATCTCCCAAACCAGAAAATACAACAACATGCATAGACCCCAAACGTGCAATAGCCAACATGGCAATAACTATTTCAGGAATCATAGGAAGGTATAAAACAACTGAATCACCTTTGCGCACCCCTAATGATTGCAAGACAGCCGCCATAATATTTACTTCATCATAGAGTTGCTGATAAGTAAACGATCTCTTATTCCCCTGCTCATCAGCCCAATAAATGGCTATTTTGTCTTTTCTATCTGTTTTAAGATGCGCATCTAAACATACATATGATGCATTAATCGTCCCATCAACAAACCAATGGGCATACGGTTCATGCCAATCCAATGTTTTTGTCCATGTAGAAAACCATGGGAGGGCTCGCGCCTTTTGATCCCAAAATGAGGCTAATTGTTCATGTTCTTTCTTCTGCGTGATATTTGTTATGTCCTGATCGTTATTAATGGGAGCCATTGCATTTTCCTTGGATTGAAATGACGTATGTATTTTGCAAGAGCCTAAGTTTGAATGGATATTATTGAAAATGCAAAGGGGTTGGGGGGTATTATCTTGATATTACAGTCTTACATCAATATTGTGCGATCAAAACCGTTCATCATAATTAGAGCCGGCCAATTCCTTAAGTAACGTTTTTGATGGCATTGGAATACCAAACTTTTTGACTATAGCTAAAAGTGCTTGCATCGCGCTCTTGTTTTTGTATTTCCAAGCAAGAACCAACAACCTTGGAAGATTGTGAGAGAATGTTTCGAGTATTTCTCTGAATTCATTACGACGTTTTGATGTTACTAATTCATCTAAAAACGTTATCTCAAATAGATGTATAAGTGAGTTAAGACTATCATCTGTTCTTGCCCGATTAATAATAAGAAGTAATGAATAATAACCTGATGAATTATTTAGTAAAAATGTTCGATAAATAATAGATCGAGCTTCTTTTGCCATTAAAAGGTTTTTGCTTGCATCTTTATGTCTATTGCGTGTAGACCAATATTCTGCACAATATAATGTTAATGCAACGATATCTTCAACGTATGTCGAGCTAAATTTTTTTATCAATACGTCCGTAATAAAATTATCAATAGCAATACCGTCTTCTTCTGCTTTGCATAACTCATATAACGAGTTGATACTATCATATATTATTGAATCAACAAATCTTGCCGCACCGGTATCGTTTAGAAACTTTTCACATTCAATTTTGGTTGTTAATTCAACCACATCACGTTCATCTCCAAGCGACAGTTTTTTAAATCGCTTTTCCAACGATCCCTGTAATTTGATATTTTCCATCCCAGATTCTGCAGCAAACACAGGTATCATCATGCTTCCCAATACAATACAAGTGGCCGCTGTCCGTATGATCTTCATTGAATCTTTCAATATATAGTGTGATTTATTGCTGACATTATAAATATGGACACTTGTTGTATATCATTCCAGGCTAAGCGTCAAGGTTATTCTTTGAGAAATTAGGAGAACCCCAAGACTTTTTGACTATAAAAAAAGGTAGAAGAAGGGTCGAATGGCAGACCCTCCTTTTTCAAGCACCTAGTCTTTCCTTTTCCCAAGCAATCTAAGTAAATTTAAGAAAAGATTAATAAAATCCAAATAAAGCGTTAAAGCACCTAATAATGCCACTCGTTGCACATCCTGTCCCTGATACAAAAGCCAATTCCCCATCTGTTTAATTTTTTGTACATCATAGGCAATCAAACCGGTAAAAATAATCACACCCAGTATTGATAAATAATAATCAAAGGTGTTGCTGCGCATGAACATATTGACCAGCATGCCAATAACCAGACCAAACAAACACATTAACAAAATATTGCCCAACTTGGTCAGATCTGTCTTGGTTACAAAACCATAGAGAGCCATAAAGGCAAACATCCCCATGGTTATACCAAAGACCAAATAGATTGATCCAAGCTCATAGGCAGCAAAAATAACTGAAAAAGTTACTCCATTGAGAAGTGAATAAGCAATAAAGATACTAGCGGCTGTAATAAAGTTCATTTTATGAATAAGACCGGCAAGAATCATAACCACTATAATTTCAGCAAATAACAATCCAATAAAAATAATTGGGCTACTAACCAAAGCTTTAAATAGCGGTTGATTGGCAAAAACAAGATATGCCGTCACACCGGTTAATGCTAAGCCAAACGCCATCCATGCATACACACGGTACATGAATGCCCCGGCTGACTCTTTTACTGTTTCGAATTCTGGACTCATACGATCTCCCTTTCTTTTTTATGAGCCTGACTTACTATTACAAGCTTGATTATATCATTTAAGAAACGACTGATTGCAAGCATTGAAACAATGAAAGCAAATAACTTCAGACTTATTTAGAGCTAGCCCGAAAAATCAGAAGGCCGACACTTATGTTTAGTTTCCAAGCACCGGCCCTGTAGATTCGTAAATACACATCTAGTTAACTTTTGTTGCCTTTGAACCACTATTTTGAATACTCTTAGTACCCCCAACTTTTTGCAATGGTTTTTTTGCCACAGTTCTCTTGATCTTGCTTAATGCAGCAGCCTGCTCTTTCATTGCCGCTGCTTCTTTTTTAAAGGCACCAAATTTTACGAATAATTTTTCGAAAGCATCAACGCTTTCTTTGTCTTCCGGATATTTCAATGGCTCTAGTTTATTAATATTAAATTTCATTCCTCCTTTGTTTACGATTTTCATTGCTGGTACCTTGTATTCTGGCATAGCAGGGCTAATATTGACTTCAAATTTCCCAAATTCATACATAGTTCCTTGCGCATTAAACCGAATACTGAGTAGTTCTTTTGAATTTTGATTAGTAATAATAACATCCGTCAGATGCAACCATTGTCTGCCTTCTATCTGAACCAACTCTCCAGCCTTACCTTTAATTTGACTTATAATCCCAAGATCGCAGCTGTTAGCTGTTGCAACATTCGCTTCATCAACAGAAATATACAAATTTTCAACATACAGATAACGTGGAAATGCTGTTGGAACAAAATGTTTAAAAAACCATTCAAGACTATCAACTTTTAATGTTTCTACATATTTATGGGTATCCGTTCCCATAAAAAATATTTCGAAACGATCAAACATACTTGTTGCATCAAATATTATACCAAATGGCACCACGGAGCTCTGGAACATCAATGCTATTTTTTTGTTAGTTACATTCACGTCTTGTCCAGGATGATTTACAAGCCACGCTAAACACTTGACCCTTGTCAGTAATTCAACTTTATTATCAATATCCATTGCATCAAACTTGCCACCTCTGAGACGTATAAGTGCAATATTATTGAGATATTTCATATCACCCAATTGAGCCTTACCTAAATCAGAAACATTTAGAAGAATATCCTTAAAACTCTTAACTTTTTCCAATGCATCAAAGAATTCTCTGTACTTAAGTACAACTTGAGGTGTAATTATTCCATTGATAGAAACAAATGGATCCAATATTTCACACCATACTAAATTATTTACTTTAGACTCCTTATATCGGAAAAAAGGAAGCATCGACTCTTTTTCAGTTGTACAAAGCTCAGCAATGGGGAAGTGTATCGGTTTGAGAGCTGGCCCTTCAAACTGCCTGTAGGGCTCATCAAGCGATTTCGGTGCTCCGCCAAAACATGTTAAGTACACAAGAAAATCCAAGTTCATATTTTTGTTAAAAAATGCAAGAATGTTTGCAAAGTTTTTTGCAGGAACACCAGCAATATTATGGTGTTCTTCGGGATCGGCAGAAACATAACCATGTCCCATCCAAAATATATTCCACCGTAAGTTGTCATTTTCAGCTTTAGTAACTAAACATTTTTCTAAATGAACAGCATCGAAAACTTTTTTACCCTTGTATTCCTCAAATTTTTTGATCAACGTGGTATATCGTGGTTTGACAAATTCGTTTATCTTTTTTTCCAGATCTGGTGTCACTTTATTTAACAACTCCCCATTCTTCTCAAGCGCTTTTTGCACTATGAGCCTGTCATCTTTGCTTACGTTCTGTTTTTGCAAGTATTCTACAAAGACTTTGTCTAATGTTTTAATATTATCGATAATTTCTTGATAATCGGATGTTACATATTCAACATCCAAACGATCCAAGGAATCTTTTTTTTCCTGGAGAGCCTTTTTGAACTCAACAGCATCTTGCAATTGATCATCATTAAATGGGCTCAACCATTCAACGCAGCAACTAAACACAATTTGAAGAATGGTCTTTTTACCAATCGCTGCAAGAGTTTCCCGTTCTTTTACTATATCAATAGTTTCCAATGTCGATATTTTCAAACCAACAATGGCATCGGTAAATGTTTTTCCTGTTGCTTTATCAGCCAACTGTTTTTTTTCACTAAGAACTATGTTTTCTTTCCTTACTGACAAAATACGTTCAAGATACTGTTTTGGCACAAGTAAGACACACGGAGTTTGTGGAACATTGAAAAAGAACCAATTATCAGGAGTAAAGCTATCACGTAACTGATACACAATAAAGTTCTGTATGTACTCCTCAAGATGAAACCAATCCTGTTGATTTACAACAGCCTTGAAACCATTTAAGATCTTCCATTGCACAGATTTTTTAACCCCATCTATATTCTTATCTTTCACTGCATTCAAAAAATCCGTATTGGGCGGGAAATCATCACCACTAATTGTTTTGCCCGTCTTCCATTCGGTATACTTTTCATTCAACCATGGCCATGTTTTTTGCACAAAGTTCCATGAGCGCGGTAAATTTGCTAAAAAGTTAAAAAATGCTTGAATATGCACTAAAATTGGGGCTTCCTGGTACATAATGGCAACAGCAAGAGCCGTATGTTCAGCACCCACCTCAATCCCTGGACGCCGTATGTTTGAATATGGTTTTTCTTTGATTACAAAATCGTCAAACGCTGGCTCTGATCCAAAATCAGGGAGCAAAATAAGCCGGCGGTTATTGGTCGCAGCCTTCTTTTCCATGGCCTCAAGGCCGTCGATCATCACCAAGCTACAAAAAAGCCATACCATCACGATGGTAATTTTTTTGGACGATATCATACAATCTCCCATTCCTTATATTAATATTTTCTTCGAATCAAATATTAAACCGCTGCTTTTTTAGTTGTCGTTCTTTTTGTTTTATAAGCACTTGCTTTCTTCCTTTTGCTCGTTGCCTTCTTTTTCTTTGGTGCTTTTCTTGGTTTTTTAATGGCAGGTTTCTTAACCGGTTTTTTAATCGGTTTATCAACGGATGAAATCACATCTAGCACTACAGCCTGTTGTGGCATTTTTGCAGGTTTATGAATTTTCCTCAACGTATCTGCCTGAGCTTTCACCACATCTGCTTGTGCTTTAAAGCCATTAAATTTTGTAAACAACTCTTTTTTCTCGTACTTTTCTAAAGAACCTCGATCAAATACATTAAATTTCTTTCCTTGAGAAGTATTGTTATCGTGCTGAATTTCATAAAGCATCCCTTGCCGCTCTAGCCGAATACTTCCAGAAAGTTCTTTGGTGTTATTAGTAATAATCACATGTTTTAGATATAGATATTGCTTGCCTTCTTTTTGAGCAATTGTGCCAAACTTATCTTTCACAATCCTATCGATAGTTCCAGCAGCCCAATCGTTTGCTCCATTTGTTGCATCAACTGAAATATACAAACTTTCAACATATAGATAACGTGGGAATACGGTACGAACAAAATGGTCAAAAAACCAGTTGATACTATCAACTGTCAGCACTTCAACATATTTGTACTCATCTGATCCCATAAAAATCAGTTCAAAAAGTTGAAACTTATTGGTTGGATCAAATGTTATACCAAAGGGCACCACAGAGCTCGACAATAACAATGCAATTTTATTGCTGATTATTTTAAATTCTTCTTCTGGGTGATTTATAAGCCAGGCGAGAGTTTTAACATTGGTTAGAACATCAACTCTTTTATCAATATCAACTGGAGCAAATTTGCCTCCGCGTAATCGTAAAAGAACAATATTATTGGGAGTATCCTTGGTTGTCATAAATATGTTTATATCTACAATGCTATTAAAAACATCCTTAAAAGATTTGAAATTTTCTATAGCATTAAAAAATTCTCTATATTTGTGAGACAAGGGAGGCAGAATGATGCCATTAATGGTTACAAAATTTGGCGTTTCTATGTATGTAATATCGCCTTCTTCTTTAGTCTTAACATTATAGTCGTAAACAGTTACTGCAAACTCGGTGGTTGCATTTTCTGCAACAGGAAAATGTAATGGCTCATTATATGTAGCTTTAGAAGTATTCGACTCATTTTCGAACTGCCGATAAGGCTCATCAATTGATTTCGGCGAACCCCCAAAGCAGGTTTCATAAAACAGAAAGTTTAAATCCATCTTATTATTAAAGAATGCAAGAATTTTTTTAAAACTTTCTGCAGAAGTTCCAGCAATCATATGTGATGCTTCTGGCTGTGAAGACACAAACCCATGGCCTGCCCAAAATATACTCCATCGCAAACTATCCTTATCTGCTTTTGTTATCAAACACTTTTCCAGAATAGGAACATCAAAAACACGCTCATCTTTATATTCATCAAATTTTTTGATGAACGGTGTATCTAGTTTTTTCGCCCATTCCTGCAACTCTTCTCCTATCTGATCGGCAATCTCTTCTTTGCCTTCCACTTGTATCTTATCAACTTTAAATCGATCTTTTACAAGCTTTAGACATGCACCTATTGCATTTTTAACTTTTACCACATCCTCTTTGCTGATATCTTTCTTTTTTATTACTTCATCAAATAAAGGCTTAAGGGTTACAATACCTTCAGCAATTTGTTTATAATGCTCTTTAAAATGTGATGTCATAGTAAAGTTATGCCACTTATCGGATATTTCTTTCAGTTTGATATGTAAATTTTCATAAGTAACAGACTGTTCCAATACATCAAGAGAATCTAGATACTCAACAAAATCATACCTACTGAATACAACTTCATTTCCTATTGTTTCAAGAATAGATATTTCAGAGGGGACATCAATAAGCTTTAATTGCGATAGCTTCAGGCCAACAACCGCATCCGAAATAACACTTCCGGTTGCTTTATCTGATAATTGACCTTTGTCTCCTGCAAAAGATATGTTTTCTTTTTTTACAGCTAAAATATGTTCGAGATATAGCTTGGGAACCAACAATACATAAGGCGTCTTCTCGACATCAAAAAAAAGCCATTGATCGGCAAAGTTTCTTGACACCTGATACATTATTGCATTTTGAATGGGAAGTTCACCCCCATAAAATCCACCTTCAGATGAAAAATCTTTGGGAAGTTTCCATATCAAAGATTTTTTAACATTATATCTATTTTTTTCTTCCAATGCCTTTAAAAAATCTGTATTCATCGGAAAAAAATCTTTAGTGACCGTTTTACCCTGTTTCCATGTTCCATATTTCTGATGCAACCATGGCCAAAGATGTTCTATATATGACTTTGAAAGTTGTATATTTGCTAATATGTTAAAAAAGTTCCTGATGTGCATTAAAATCGGTGCTTCTTGATCAACAAGTGCTGGAATAAGAGTGATTTGATCTGCAGGCATAAATATAGATACATTAAACTCACCGGTAGAGCGCTTGTCATAAGATAACCAAATATCAAAAGCACTATTTTTAATGGCAAATAAGCTACGTTTTGATGTAAGACGATGATCAAAATCAGCCTGTATAATCAACCGTCGATTATTAACCATAGCCTTCTTTTCCATGGCCCGCAGCCCATCGCTCATCATCATGCTACACAACAGAGCAAAGGACGCAGTGGTCACGATTTTGAATGGCATCATACAATCTCCCTTTCCTTACACTCACGAATTAATATGAATCACCCGGAAAGATTGATTACAGCACAAACGTCACGACAGCCGCAAGTATTTGCTAAATTTTGATACACATCCAGGTAAAAACTCAGCACAAAAAATACTTACTCGTACAGGAAAATACATACTCATCACAGCTCTCATATTAACTGTGCTAATAGCTAATAAGTGCTTTTTTTAATAGATCAAAAATATTTAATGAATGATCATCAATTTGTTTCAAAGCATTCTGACACGTTGTTATATCAACATCGTCTAAACATTCGCCCATCCTTTTATAATATAAAAAACGGAAGATGTTTTTGACTGTATCCGTACCTGCCACCTGGGCATTAAAAGTATTTGTAACATTTTTTTTAACCACAGCTTTAATATCATTGCTCGGTAACAAAAAACAATTTTGATCAAAATCAAAACATCTATTAACTGCATAAACAATGCTTCTGATTACCATACAATAAAATTCAGAGCCTCTACATTTATTAAGCCATGTGTCACTTATCATATCTATATTCGACGCAACATACACTCTGATATCATCATCCAAGCACGATTGCACATATCCGGAACTTTGTAGATAAACATCTTCCATAAACTTTGGCGCATATAAAAGTAAAAAACTAATGCACGACCTATCGGTTATCCAATACTTACTATTCGGTTTTGCAGATCTCGATCGCTCATACATTTTATAAAAAAGAGTAGCCACTTCCTTACGTAAATTCTCATCATGCGCATTCTGCATCTCAACAACCAGAGATTCAAACAGCAGCGGCATATCAAGGAAGATTATCGCCTTACACAATAACAACCTATTGTCATTATCAAGATTCATACATGTTTTGCTTTGTGAAAGCAATAAAGCACATTGGTCCATATTGTTATGGGCACTATACAATTGATATCCACTTTTCATAAGACAAACAATAGACATAAGAATTTTTTCAGGAAAAGGAACTCTCATCACAGGAGATCTAGCATTTTCAATCCATGTCTTAATCACCCTGGACATAACACATGCCTTTTTTATTTCGATAACATGTTTCTTCTGTCCATTATCATTGCTGAATAGAACTACTTCCTGCGACTGTTTGTCTAATAAATGTGTTTTTTCTGAATCCATCGAAAAAAGATTAATGAAGAATAATGGGACAGCAAGAATACTTATTTTTTTCATGATACCTTTCAGAATAAAACAAGTAATGACATATCTACTTTATATGCCACTGTTTTTGAATGACGTTTTTTTTACAACTCTGTATACTTTTTCGTCTTACCTTTTGACTTCTCAATCGGATATTTGTGCGCTATTTCTTTAAGTTTACTCATAAATGTTGTAGTTATATCAATGCCAAGGGTATTGGCCAACTCAAGACAATCAAGAAAAATATCAGCAAACTCCTCCCCAACTCGTTCTTTAAACTTCTTATCTTTGGCCAGCAGTAATGCAATTTCTTTATCCTTCTTCCATAAAAAAAGGTCAAGCAATTCTCCAACCTCAGCCGAAAGAGCTACGGCCATTTCTTTGGGGGTATGGAACTGCTCCCAATCCCGCTCTTTCATAAAATTGATTGTTATATTCCGCAACTCCTGAATCGTCATAGATTTGTCATTTTTCATCTAGTTACTCCATATTATCTGTCAGATGAAATGCCACTAAAAAATAGCCTTATTCATCACTTTTTTTACACTATTGAGCAATGTTAGCACAAAAAAGATTTTTACTCATTGAACGGCATAAAACAACATAGAATTTTCACATGGTACTAAAACTTCATTATCCGATATTCCAAAAGGATCAAGCTGTGATATTGTTATCCCAAGATTCTGGTTATACAGATGATTAATAACATCTCTAAAACGACCTATTTTTTGAATTATATAATCACTACACATGAACCATACCCCATTATTACAAACATAAGCAACAGTATGGCCATAATAAAATTCTTCATCTGAATCTTCTTTTACAATTTTCGTGTTTTGGGCTATGAGAGCAAGGGGAAAACTTTTAAGCACAATCACATTGGAAGTTTGTTTGGTCACTAACTTCCAAGCCTCAGCCAAAATTCTTTTGACCCCTTCAGCTACCACAACAAATTGCTCGCGCGTTAAAAGGTCACATCCAGCTACCCTAAAAACCATAAGCTTACATTCCGGTATAACATCTATAATGCCATTAGCAGGAATTATGTAATCGTTATGTATCGGAAAAAATGTATCATCGCATTCACATTTTTTAAAATTATCAAGAAAGGAAAACAATGGATATAATCCCTGTTTTCCTGATGTGCCACGTCCCTGGTAATAAAACCGATGAGGTCCCAAGTGGGCCTCCTGAAGTAGCTGTCCACATAGTGAGCGGAAAAAAGCATAGGCATCACCATCGAAAAAAATCTGAGCATTAAACCGTTGAACAAGCTCAACCAAGGGTTGCGCATTAATAAGAAATGTTTTCTGATCACGAAGTTTCATATCCACGTTATATATCTGATGTAATAATTGCCAACATAGCTTAAATCCTTTGTCATATTTACTTTTTACTCCGAATTTATTGCAGCAGTCTACAAACCCCGGAATATGAAACAAACTTTGAATAACAGCATTAGCATAACAAATACCCTGCCTATTACATAAAGGCATAGGCATAAATTTTTGATCATTGATCACGTGATCATTATCCATTGCATTAAGGTACAAATACCCACAAGTAATAACAAGTAATACTCTATTATTTAACTTAATCATACGTTCTAACCTATGTTTTATTATTGTATATAATGAATTAAAAATACCTCACCAGCAAATACTATAATACGTGCTCAATAATTATGTCATAACATCAAAAATCTTGATTAATTTTTATCGGTTTTGATAGGGTAACAATCAAATATCAATCATTTTATTGAGAGGAAAGCCAGATGAAGCCACATTCTTCGTTACTCTGTCTATTTTTGAATCTTCTTGTGGAATCTTACTGTTTTGGGATAGAAACATTTGAAAATCAATTAAACGAACTAATCTCAGGCAACCCTCAATACTCTGTAAAAGAATATAAAGTGTTCACAAAGCAATATGAAGCCCAAATTATAGAATGCATACAAAACGGAACCATCAAGCTTGATCAACCAATAATTGGAAAATACTCTACTCTATATTTTGTTCACTTTATTGCACAAACAGGAACTCATAAAATTCTACAGACAATCATAGAAAAAGATCCTGCAATGCTTGAATTACGTAACAGTTCTGGCGAAACACCTCTTATGCTTGCCTGTAGTTATACTAACGTTGCTTGTGTCGAATATTTACTCAACCAAAACGCAAACCCTATGAATATGTTTCTTGATAGAAAAACATATTGGCATGCTATCCACCCAATGTTCCATATCATAAACATAACTGATTCTGAAAATCAGTCCGTTGAAGATATTAAAAAGATATTACATTTAATACTTAAAAAGTGTCCCCTTTTCTTAACGCATGAATATAAAAGTCAGATTTGCTTGAACTGTGTAGAAGAACTTACGTTGGTCAAAAATTGGACATGCTATCCGGACAACGATCCAGAAGAAATTCGTGTAAAAAAAGAAAAATTAGAATATTTAAGCCAAATAAAAAAGTTTTTAGAGGCAAAAATGAGATTAAGACGATTTTCCATCAAAGAAGACGCTTCCATCAGAAACCATAAAATGAAACCTTCTACCAAGACAAAGACTACCAATAAAAATTAATCCTTTAATAAGAATGGATTTTATGTTCAAACACTATACTTACCAAGTAACGATAATTATAATGAATTCGTTAGTATTCCCATTCAACATACATGCCGATAACACCATTGAAAAAAAACTTTCTCACAATACAAACTCAATAATTGTAAAAAACAAAAGCGACACACATATATATGCTGCAACCTATTTAAAAAGAACCCTGCCGTTCGATTGCAAAATAATAAGTGATATACAAGAGATCCCAGCTCAATCATGTACCATTTTTGAACGGCCGGAAGGGCAACTGTTATACGGCAGAAGATTGCTTTTTGATACAAAAGAAGACTGTTTAAAGCCAACATTTAATAAGGATGAATACAAATTAGCCAACCATAAATCACTTCGGTATATAAATGGAACAAAATTTTACATAACTTCCAAAGACAATGTTCTTCGCTGTTATAACCAATTCGAATGGAGCATAATAAAGCCGATCGCAAATCTTATCACGTCAATGAAAAATAAATTACTTACATCACTGATAAAAAAAGTCTCAGTACATGAATATTCAGAAACGATAGCAACCGTACGCATAAAAAATGACATATCAGAATCAGAAAAAAAATTCCTTGAACAACGCAGAAAAATAACTCAAAAAGCTTTAACGGCACTCTTAGGCATACCGCTATCATCTGACGATGTTCCTAATATTGCAGTTTGTTTTAGCGGCGGAGGTTATCGAGCAATGATAGCAGGGCTGGGATCACTTATTGCTTTAGAAAAAATGGGCCTTCTTGACTGTGTAACACATATTTGTACACTGTCCGGTTCTTGTTGGTTGGCACCACTAACATGCAGCGATGCTTCCCTTTTAGAATATAAAGAATTGCTCAAGAAAAATGTAAAGACACCTTTGCTCATCAAGCCTCTTGATATCAAGAGAACAACAAAATTACTCCTCACCAAAATGGCTTTTAAACAAAAAATTTCATTAATTGATTTTTTTGGAGCGGCGCTAGCATCAAAATTGCTTAGTGGGCTTGCTCAAAACCCATATAAATTTTACTTATCCAAAACAGCTGAGCATTGTTCGCAAGGCAAAAATCCCCTTTTAATTTACACATCGATAGACGCTACAACAGATTATAATTGGTTCGAATTTACGCCATATGAAATTGGAAGTATCAAATATAATGCCTATGTTCCAACATGGGCTTTTGGAAGAAAATTTGTTAATGGAACATCTGAAAATTTTGCTCCTGAACAAAGTTTAAGTTACTACATGGGGGTTTGCGGGGCAGCATTTGCTGCAAGCTTTGATGAAATTTGTGAATCAATCACAAAATCAAATGCAAAAGATTTCTATGATTTGGTGGATCTTATTACCTCTCAACCGGATTGGGGATCAATCAGAATCTCGCCACCTCTTATTTATAATCCAACATATGGACTTGATGGCAGTCCAACTAAAAATATAAAACGACTCACATTTGTTGATGCAGGCGTTGATGGGAATTTACCCTTCCCCCCTATTTTAAGAAAAGAAAGAAAAATCGATATAATCCTTGCAATGGATTTTTCTGATGGAATAA
>LDIV01000001.1:321548-324154 GCA_001468855.1 candidate division TM6 bacterium UASB124
CTCTCAACCGGATTGGGGATCAATCAGAATCTCGCCACCTCTTATTTATAATCCAACATATGGACTTGATGGCAGTCCAACTAAAAATATAAAACGACTCACATTTGTTGATGCAGGCGTTGATGGGAATTTACCCTTCCCCCCTATTTTAAGAAAAGAAAGAAAAATCGATATAATCCTTGCAATGGATTTTTCTGATGGAATAAAGGCATCAAAGGCGCTCAAGAAGGCTGAAGAGTACGCAAAAAAATATAATTTAAAATTCCCAAAGATAGATTATGATCATGCAACCAAAAATTTTATAAGCATTTTTAAAAATAACGATGATCCATCTACTCCTACCATCATCTACGTACCCTTAATTAAAAATGAGAACTATTCAACAACATTTGACCCTGAAAAAGAGACCAGCTTTGGATATTGTTTTTCCGGAAATTTTGCATACTCAGGAAAACAATTTGAAGAATTAATCGGCTTACCAGAATTTACACTCTTTGAACAAAAGAATGTCATTATTGATACAATAAAAGAGGTAATTGCATGCAATTATCGAAGAGCAAAAGCATACAATTAATTCGATCGTGGCTATTTTAGCTCAATATTGGAGAGACCTATTCAACAGCGCCAACAACATGTTTGAGAATATTTTCTATAGACTCAGAGATGATTTCGGCACATTTTTCAGAATAGCCACCGGCTAATACCATAAGGATTGGAATATCATTATTCCATGCCGTTTGAAAAACAAATTCGTCACGAGCAATAATTCCTTGCTTTGTAACGTTAAGATGACCAAGCTTATCATCAATAAAAATATCGGTACCTGCATTATAAATAATAAGATTCGGCTTTACTTTTTGAATGGCTTTAGGAAGTTCATTTTTTAACAGCATTAAATATTCCTTATCTTCTGTACCGGAAGCAATAGGATAATCAAAAGTAATTGCCTTTTTTGCCAACAGATCGCCTGAATCAAATTCTTTTTTATTGTTTGGATAAATATTTTTATTGTATATATCAAAAATACTTACCCGCTTTTCACCGAATAAAATCGATTCATTACCATTACCCTGATGAACATCAAGGTCGACAATCAAAATCTTATAGTCCGGATATTTTTCCAATACCTTGTAAATAGCAAGCGGAATGTCTGCAAAGAAGCAAAAACCTTCTCCTTTTTCTTTTTTTGCATGATGATATCCGCCACCTAAATTAATTGCCCAATTATTATCAAGCGCCAAGAAGGCTCCCATTACCGTACCACCGGTTGCATAGCGCATAGGTATTAATATGGAATTTCTTACATCAAAATAAGACATCGTCACTAATGAATAAACTTCAAGAATCTGAGCAATTACATCCAAATCATATAGTGAATATAAATAATCATATGTATGAACCAAGAGAAGATCTTCATCAGAGATTTGCTTCGGTTCATAAAATTTATTAGCAGCAATACCAACTTTTTGTACGAGATGATTAAATACTTTGTTGAATTTTTTGATATCAAATACGTGCGTTGTACCATTATCTAATGATATGTCATAGTTTGTACTGTAAACAATAGGCAGCTTCGTTTCAACCGGAGCTGGCATAGAAAAAAAATTGCCGGCATAAATACCGGCAACAAACAACACCATTCCTATGAATATCCAACCAAGAACTACTCTTTTCATAGAATCTCCTTCATGGCTTAATAAAAGTAATCACATATAAGGAATTTTCATGCGTTAACTTAAGATTTATATCTTTCATTATTTTTGGAATTAAATCAACAGGCGGTGCTATTACTTCATCGCGATTGGCAAAAAACCACTTGGCAACAGGCTTATTCTCACCCCATTTCGCAACCTCTTCGGTCTCATCTGAAATAAAAATTTTTGCCCCCGGCTTTGCAACGCGAATCATTTCCTGGATTGCTTGCGCTTTATTGGTAAAAAAATTAATTCCACCCACATGCAACACTACGTCAAAAGAATTATCTTTAAATGGAAGTTCTTCAGCCATCCCATGAACTAATACGGTTGGAACTTTTCTACGCTTACCAGCTTTGAGACAATACTTAAGCATATTAAGTGATATATCAATCCCATAAAAAAAGGTCCCGGCTGGTATAACTTCCAGATTATCCCCGGTACCAACAGAAACTTCCAAAACTTTATCAGTTGGCTTAATACTAAGTTCTGATAAGAATGGTCTTTGTGCTTGATATTGTTTCCTGAAAAACCATTGTTTACCGCGATAAATCGCATTAGCCATGCGCTGAACAGGACTATACCACCAGGCAATTTTATCATACAACCCTTGATAACGTTTATTTCGACCAACAACATCGTTTTGATCAAGAACTCTAATAATCCCATCAATAATTGGGTATTTAACCGAATTGTCAGCATCAACAAGAAATTTTTTATTGTTTTCTTCTATCACATACAGTGGTTTTTTTGTTTTTGGATCACAGAGAAGTGATAATCGTTGAGGAGTGTACATAAATTAATCCTTTACAGTTTTTCAGCCTGAGCCTGCAATATCGAAATTTCCATATATAACGCAAGTTCGATGTTTGAAAATTCTTGAAAAGATAAGTGCCTTTCGCCAAAATTTAT
>LDIV01000001.1:324975-326007 GCA_001468855.1 candidate division TM6 bacterium UASB124
TGCTCCGCAACTGCCCATTCATCCCCAGTTTTTAAAAACATGAGGTTTTCTGGGCAGATCTAATAAAAATGTTTAGAACAGAAAAAAGGACTGGACCAAAACCGCTATTAACTCAAAACGAAATGATAACAATCGTTATCTTTTTCCACCATTTATGTGTAAGGATATTCAAGGATTATTATGCTATCTATGTCAAAGGCATAAACCAGAAGGCATTTCCAACAGCCCCAATTTATAACCGTTTTGTAGAGAATATGAAACAATGTCTTATGCCTTTGCATGTTTTTATGACGTATTGCAGACTTGGTGCAGTAACTGGTATTTCTTTTGTAGACTCAACGTCTATTTTTGCCGCTCGAGGAAAAACATCAACCAGTTGGTTCTATCGATCAAATGTAATCTGCGATCAGATAATCTTATTGCTTGTTTTTGACAACTCCGAACTCACGTTCATTTTAAGGCAAAAAATAAGCCTCTAACGTAAAAACGTAGAGGCTTATATAATCTGGCAGTACCTATTGTTCCAGACCGTTACCAGTCAAGTATCTTCGGCGCAGTGAGCTTAACTGCCGTATTCGGAATGGGAACGGGTGTTTCCCCACTGCTATGGCCACCAGAAATTTTTTAGAATTTCCTATCATTCGTTGCTCAAATACCACTTTAAGTATGCACAACCACCATCAAAAATGATCATGATAAATATGGCTCATTAACACACGAATAGAATTTCAATAATTTCAATATGATCTTTTTTTTAAAATTTGCTGGTAAACCATCGCTGACTTACCAGCAAATTTCTTTACATAAATACTCAATGAACTTTTTGAAAAGCAAACAATGAAAGTTGCCTCAGTTTATTTAAATAGTTTAAAATTAGCGTAGATAAAACATTCGATCTATTAGTACTGGTTAGCTTAATGCCTTACAACACTTCTACACCCAGCCTATCAACCTCGTAGTCTTCGAGGGATCTTATGTACTACGGTTTCCCGCAGCACGGGGTATCTTATCTTAGGGTGGGCTTCCCACTTA
>LDIV01000001.1:326850-327609 GCA_001468855.1 candidate division TM6 bacterium UASB124
CCAATGGTCTGGGCAGATTCCCACAGAATTTCACGTGCTCTGTGATACTTGGGAGATAAATAATCACGTACTTCTGATCATTCGCTTACAAGACTGTCACTTTCTATGGTCGCTCATCCCAGAGCAGTTCAACTTGATCAGCTACATAACCTGACAGAACCACCTGCCAGAAACTTATTCCCACAACCCTTGTACTGCAACGAGTGGATTCTTACACAGCACAAGTTTTTGGCTTTTCCCGTTTCGCTCACCACTACTCAGGGAATCACTTTGTTTTCTTTTCCTGGCGCTACTTAGATGTTTCAGTTCACGCCGTTGCCTTCCTAATCCTATAAATTCAGATTAGGACATCTGGAGTTAATCCAGACAGGTTTCCCCATTCGGACATCCTCGGATCAAAGCTTGGTTGGCAGCTCCCCGAGGCTTTCAGCAGCCTCCCACTTCCTTCATCGACTCCTAATACCAGTGGCATCCACCAAACGCCCTTTTCAATTATCTACAAACTCTCATTGCCGCTTAATTCAAAACTCAATTCATTTGGGTATTTATATAACATTTCAAAGATCAAAAACTCTTATTTACTTACACACCTGAACCACTTTATTTAAGAAAATAAAACCTGAGGATGAGAACTTTTGTATACACCTTATTATTTGGTTGTTCATACTTGCCGTAGCAAGTTGAACGGATTTTACTCCCTCGAAAGGAGGTGATCCAGCCGCACGTTCTCGTACAGCTACCTTGTTACGACTTCACCCC
>LDIV01000001.1:329915-339072 GCA_001468855.1 candidate division TM6 bacterium UASB124
TTTATTATTTTTTAAACTTTTTTTATTTTGCCATTCCGAGTTGCATAATCTGTACTTAAGCAAAACATGTCGCTTAAAAATTTTTAACTTTCATCATGTCAACGGTACGTATTATAAGACATTTTTACACAATGTAAAGAAAAACTTTAATTTTCCAAATGAAGCGCTAATAGGCTAAACTGGCCACAAATTAAAACATTAACTCTTGATTTTATATAATTCAAAACGCTAACTTATAATAGCAGTCACACAAAAAGACCTTTTAAAGGAATATAAAATGAAAGTATTTACTATTGGTGGGGCAACCCAAGACATCTTTCTGCATTATGCGGGCGCCGATGTAATGACCATTAATAAGCAGAACTTTATTCATTCATATATGTTATTTGAATCAGGAGAAAAGGTTGAAATTGAGAAACTCACTTATTTAACTGGCGGCGGTGCTACAAACTCAGCTACATCATTTAAGCGCCTTGGCTTTGATGTAAGTTGCTTTTGTAATATTGGTAATGACCCAGCGGGTTCCCATATTCGTAAAGATCTTGAATCAAACGGTGTAGACACAACATTTATCAATACATCAACTCAACATGCATCTGGAGTCTCATGTATTTTAGATACTATACATGGGGATCGAACTATTTTTGCTTTCCGTGGCGCCAATAGTTATTTGGAACTTGATAAACTCCCATATGAGGAAATAAAACGCAGTAAGCAACTCTATATAACCTCCTTGAGTAACAACTCTGCACGATTACTCCCTGATATTGTCTCTTTTGCCAAGCAAAACAATATTCCCGTTGCCATCAACCCAGGCGTCAGCCAATTGGCAAAAGGAACCCTAACATTAAAAAAATCACTTCAATACATCGATATATTAATATTGAACAGTAGCGAAGCCCGTACGTTTATGCTTGCGCTTATTCAAACAGATGAAGCTTATAAAAAGGCTTTTGAGTGTTCTTCACAGCACAACCCTTGTGCACTTAACCAATCAGATATTCATCCTTACTTGTTGGATTCAGCTCTCGCCTGTGAAAACACGCTCTTCAGCATGCATAAGTTTTTCAAAGAAGTACTCAAAATGGGACCTAAAATCGTCGTCGTTACTAATGGAGCAAATGGGGTATATGTCGCAACCAATCATACTATTTACTTTCATCCAAGCATAAAGATAAACGTTGTAAACACTGTCGGTGCCGGAGATGCTTTTGGGTCATGCTTTGTTGCGAGTCTCTTATTAGGTAACGATGTAGCAAATGCCCTACGTAACGGTATTATCAATAGTGCATCAGTATTAAAAAGCCTTGGAGCAAAAGCCGGTTTATTAACATACGAAGACATCAAGAAGCAAAGCGCCTCTATACCAACAGATCTTTTGAAAACCTTTAAACTATAATTGCGATTATCATGAAAAACTTTGTGGGTAAATTGATCGATTCAGTAACATCAATTAAACATTACATGTTTGTACACATCACCGCCAAAGAACTAACTCTAGCACAAGCAGAAAAACACAAGCTCAAGCTCCATTGCAGCAATATTCAGAAATATCCATTGCAAAAAACAGACATCATCGGTGATAAAATTTTTAATATGTCACGCCTATTTTCATTAATTCGAGACTATGCACTACATAATAATATGGACAAGCCCCGTTTGATTGCATTTATACCATTATTGGCAGCAAACAATCCATACGCTTTGCTACAAATCACATTATGCCTTAGCAAAAAGCCATTCATCCTTGACTTCCTATCCCATGAGTCATCTTACAGCTATAATGATACAGTTATCACACTCCCTAAAGCCTCGTCATCAACCGCAAATCTTTTAACTTTCTTTCTACCACAAGGCTATCACACATCAAAACTATGGCTTACCGTAACAGGATCGGCCCTAATAATATTAATGGCCTTAACTATTACTCATTACATATATACACATAATACAATCAACGCATATCAATCTAAAACCAATACATTAACAGCAGACATTAATTCACTTAAAACAAAAGTTAAAATTCTTCGTGAACTTGAAAAAGAAAATGGCGAACTTGAAACCAAAATTATAACTATAAACAAGCTAGCATCCTGTCACCACAATCCATATAACCTTTTCGTTACCATTGCCCAAAAGATGCCCATTCACAGTCATCTAACATCACTTGAAATAGGTACTCAAACGGCTAAATGTAAAAGGAACAAAAAATCACCCACCCACATAATACCTATGCAGGGATTAAATAACACAACACTTCTGTTACGTGGTGTAACTAAAAAGCCATCAGAAATTAGCACATTAATAGAGAATCTATCCGATTCATTTAAGCACGCTCAATTTTCTCTTAGCCATATACGCAAGAAAAAACAACACAATGAGGTTCATAAAAAAGCTATGCCTTGCCTCTACACCTTTAATATTCAGGGAATTTTGCCAATCGTAGCAACTAATTAGACGCCAGTAACGCCAAAACCCCCTCTGGATTTGATAAAGCAATCATTTTTTGATACCATGCCATGTATGTAAATGGTGTTTTGCATAATATGCAACAAAATATCGTATACATGTGTGTAAATATAAGTTTAACCCTATTAAGAAGTCGGCAACCTCAGAAATGACATTTAATATCATTAAATTATAGATGTCAGCTCTAGATGTTCCCAAAGGATCTCTTTAATGCTTAAGCATAAAAACATTGCCTCCTTTTCATCAATACCATCCCAAGACATTTTTGATGAAGAACTTCAGCTCTCTGAAGAACAAAAGGCAGAATTAGCCCAACTATACCAAGATTTTGCAACCCGGTTTCAAACAGGCAAGGTAGTTAAGGGCAAGGTAGTCTCAAAAGAAAGTAACGGTGTTCTTATCAGCATCGATTACAAATCAGATGGCCTCATTCCAAACTATGAATTTTCTGAATATGAATTAAAGAAAATTCTCCCTAACGAAGAACTCGACGTTATGCTGGACAGACTTGAGGATGAAAATGGTACCGTTGTTCTTTCGTACCAAAAGGCCAAAGCTCTCAAAGCTTGGGAAAAAATCGCAGAACTTGCAGCTGCTGATGAGCCAGTCACCGGTATGGTCACTCATAAAGTTAAAGGTGGCCTCAGTGTTGATATCGGCATACCAGCGTTCCTTCCCGGTTCACAAGTAGACACACAACGCGTCACCAACTTTGACCAATTTGTTGATCAAGAAGTTACATGCAAAATCTTAAAGGTTAATAAAAAGCGTGGCAATGTTATCATCTCACGCAGAAAATATCTTGAAGAACAACGCGCTGAAGACAAAAAGAAAGCACTTGAAACAATCCAAGAAAACCAAGTCATTCAAGGTATTGTTAAAAATATCACCAGCTATGGTGTTTTCGTCGATGTTGGCGGAATTGACGGTCTCTTGCATATCACCGATATGTCATGGGGTCGTATTGCACATCCAAGTGAATTGGTAAAAATTGGCGATACAATTACCGTCAAAGTCATCTCTTTTGATAAAAAGAACGAGAAGATTTCCCTTGGCATGAAGCAATTAACACCAAATCCATGGGAAAATGTCGATCAAAAATATCCAATCGGCTCCAAGATCAAAGGACGCATCTCCAGCATTACCGATTACGGTTTATTTGTTGAAGTTGAAAAAGGCGTTGAAGGCCTCGTCCATATTTCAGAAATCTCTTGGACTGAACGTATTACTAACCTTTCTAAACACTTTACAGCTGGATCAACAGTTGAAGCATTTGTCGTTGCACTTGATAAAGAAAACCGTCGTATGTCCTTAAGTATCAAACAACTTAAAGATGATCCTTGGAAAGCAGTTGCAGAGAAGTTCAAGGTTGGCGACAAGATCAAGGGTAAAATTACCAATATTACCGACTTCGGTCTTTTTGTTCAGCTTCTAGAAGGTGTTGATGGTCTGGTCCATATTTCAGATATCTCTTGGACCGATCATGTCAGTCACCCAGGCGATCGTTATAAGAAAGGTGATATGGTTGATGCCATAATCCTTTCTCTTGACCCAGAAAATCGCAAGATTTCTCTTGGTATCAAACAATTAGAAAAAGATCCTTGGTCCAATGTTGCTGATGAATATAAAGTTGGCGACATCATTGAGGGTTCTGTTTCCAAAATCACCAACTTTGGTGCTTTTGTTAAACTTTCAACAGGCATAGAAGGCCTTGTTCATATTTCTGAACTTTCAGAAAATGAGGTTGCTAAAGTTGACGATCTTCTTAAAGTTGGTCAAACAGCTAAGTTCAAAGTCATCAAGGTAAGCCCAGAAGAACGTAAACTTGGCTTGAGCTTAAAAGCTCTTAAAGAAAAACCAGCAGAAGAAGTATCTAAAGAAGCAGCAACAGAAGCAAAAACTGAAAAAGCTAAAGCTCCTAAAGAAACAAAAGAGCTTAAAGAATTTGATAAGAAAATGGCAAAGCCAAAAGAAGGCCCTAAAAATTCCCTTCAACAAGCTCTTGAAGAACACGCAGCCAAGTTAAAAAACAACAACAAGGAATAAACACCATGGAAAAAACACTAGCAATTATCAAGCCTGATGCAGTCAAGGCAAAAAATACGGGCAAGATCATTGACCGCATTGAGCACGAAGGTTTTGACATCATCGGCATGAAAAAGCTTAGCTTGACCAAACAGCAAGCCGAAGACTTTTATGCTGTTCATAAAGGCAAGCCTTTTTTGTCTGAACTTGTTGAATTCATGACCTCTGGTCCTGTTATTGTCATGGCATTGGCTAAAACAAATGCCGTACAAGCATGGCGAGATCTCATGGGTCCTACAGATCCGGCAAAAGCTCCCGCAAATACTTTGCGTAAGCTTTATGGAACCAACATTGGTTTTAATGCAACACATGGATCTGACTCTCAGGATAATGCGCAAAAAGAGATTGCTTTCTTCTTTGCAGAATTGAAGTAAGCAATAACAATCAGTTAACAATAACGGCCAGCTGTTAACAGCCGGCCGTTATTGTTTTAAGTAACTTAATGTTTATTTACGTTTGACTTTGTGTTGTATTTGCTTGTGCCGTCGCTATCGCATTCTGTATATTTTCGATTGTATTCATGTGTCCCTGAACTGAAGTTAACATGCCTTGACTAACTGCTAGTTTATCTTGAAGAATCGTTATTGCTTGCTGCTCCTGAGCATTATCTATTTGTTCCTGATAACTCGCTATTTCATTCAGATAACCAGCTATAAGATTCTGGGTATCTATAAATTCGTTCTGAATACACGTAAGCCAATAAGGATTATTCTGAACAATTGTTAAAATATTCTGGCCCTTCTGATAGCTTAGCCACAAATCCATAAACCCTGGCTCTTGTTCGTCCTGCGCAGCCTCTTGTTGCAGATCATCGCTACTCTGAGTATCCATACCTTTGCACGTAAAAATATAGATACAAACAACCAATCCTAGCATCAAGATATTTTTCACCAATCGCATACAAAGGTCTCCTTAAATATTGAACGATTACATAATAATTATTACGAACACACTGCGTAAATATTATAGCATCGATGAAATTCTTAAGATAACACACAGCATTGACCCTCTGATTATATGCAAAGAAATAAAGCTCTCTTTTTTACAAGGCTTGCATTAACGTAAATTGAATTTCATCAAAAAAAAGCTCTTATATTGGCAACTAACACAATTATCGATTATCGATAAAATTTTATTGACATTCGATAAACAATCTATAAACTCATTCTTAGCCTCACTTCGTTGTACTTCTCCTTATCAACCGAAAAGGGTCCGTATGAAAAGTATAAAAACGTATGCTCGATTCTTTGAAATTTGCATCACCATCATTATGCCAATAGCTGCATTGTCCTTTGTCCTTCGGTGGCTATTGGCATCAAGTAAACTTGCATATCAGTTTTATCAATCTCATACGGGCCTCTTTTGTTATTTATACCTAGCCCCAAAATCATTGCGAGGGGTACCTCCTATCTCTATATTCTTCAGCGCCATTGTTGATAGTATTTCATACATTCTCCTTTTTTGGGGGGGCTTTTTACTTATAAAACTATTACGTAGTTATCAGCGTGGTGAACTTTTCTCTGCTTACACGCTTATGCTTTTTAAAAAGATAAGCCGTATCGTATTCATCTGGTCACTTTATGCACCAATAGAACAGACTCTCTTAACGCTCATCACAACACTTCATAATCCAGTAGGACAAAGAGAACTTTCTTTCGCACTTTCTTCAAATGACGTTCTTCATATTTTTATTGCAGGCTTCTTCCTCATTATGACTTCGCTCATGCATGAAGGTTACCAGCTCAAGCATGAGCATGATTTAACAGTGTAGGAACCATAAACAATGAAAATCATTGTCAAACTCGATGAAGTTATGGCGAAACGTAAAATACGACTCAATGAACTAGCTGCACAGGTTGATATTACCGAAGCAAATCTTTCGATTCTCAAAACAGGTAAAGCAAAAGCCATCAGGTTCTCAACGCTGGAAGCACTCTGTTTGGCACTTAATTGTCAGCCTGGAGACCTGTTAGAATTCGACACATCAGACTCTGAATAAAAGCCAAGGATACATTCCATGAAAAAAATATGTTTAATGCTTGTAGTCTGTCTATACGCAACATTCAATGCATGTGCATCAATTGATAAACAAGAAAAGCAAGAACAATTACAATCAAATCCAAACTCTTGTATTAAAAAAATTGCCAGCATTAACCTCAAAACATTTGAGTGGAAAGAAGATTCATGGACTACAAACTCATTTGTTGAAGCAATACGAAGAATAAAAGACGATATTATTAATCTCAAGCCCAATTACAAAAGACAAATTGCTTTTAATCTTTTTGAGAAAATTGAAAAGAAAACCAACAACGAACAAAGCTTTGATAACAGTAATACATGGAAAGATTTGGATCTATTTTGCGGAAAAACACAATCAGATAAATTTGTAGCAAATAGCCTTGATAGAACCACAACTGAATTGGGCAAAATTAGTTTTTATTGGCTTTTGACACAACCAACCACTAATATCTCACAACTTTCTCGGCGACAATCTGTTATCACTGCTTTCAGAAAAGATCAATCCCTTTTGAATTCTATTGATAAAGCTCTACTTTCTATCAAACAAGCAGAAAATATACTTTTTCTATTTTGGTGGAAAGATCATCTTAAACAACACGCAGAAGATAGCACCTTTAATAAAATCCCCTTACTGAAGGAACTAAACAGCAGTGAATCTGCTCTTCTGGCAAAAAGCCTATTTAACCATCAAAACAGAATCAGTTGGCTTGGTATAGAAGCTTTTGCAGCAGTTGTTTTATTGAGCTATGGCGCACTGACCTTAACAAACATCATTGATACACCGGAACGACTAAAACAATGGGCTGATGATTACAAAGGAACAGCAGGACTTTTTATAACCTTTTTATGGAACAACATTAATAATCGTTACGTACATTCAATTTTGTCTATTACAGCAGGATTACTCTGCGCAACAAACATCAAGAACAACATTGATTACACACATGGATGCATCATGCTTGAAAATTGTTTACAAACCATCATGATTCATATAGCAGCTGTAACAAGAAGCATGGCTACTCTTTATACTACTATCAAAAGCAATCCAACACTTTCAGACTTTGATGAATTCAAGCCATTGATTGATTTTTTTGAACAAGAAGTAACTAATTCCCAAGAACTAAAAAACCTTTTAGAACTCTTATTAAGCACAACCTTTCAAGGCAAAGAAGGGCTTATATCTCACAAAGGACGCATCTTACGCACTTATTTACTCATGCATAAACTTAAAGAAAAATTTGAAAAGGCTCTTGCAACAATTGCTCGTCTTGATGTTTATGCGTCGCTTGCAAAGCTTGTTAAAGAGCATGAAAACAAAAATATCTCATTCTGTTTTCCTGTTTACACAAAAGCAGAAAAGCCATTTATTCGCTTAAACTGCTATTGGCATCCAATGCTTAATCCAAACCAAGCAATACCAAATACAATCGTTCTTGGAACAGATGATCAACGCGCTAATGCTGTTATTACAGGACCAAATGAAGGCGGCAAGTCTACGGCACTCAAATCAATTGCACTCTGCCTGTTGATGGCTCAAACCTGCGGCATAGCACCAGCGCAGTCAATGACCATTACACCATTCAATTCAATTGAAACCTATCTCAACATTACTGATGATATTGGACAGGGTAATTCCCTTTTCAAAGCAGAAGTTCTTAGAGCTCAGCAGCTTATTGATCGCATTAAAAAATCAGAATCAGGTGCATTTAGTTTTGTTATTTTTGATGAAGTATTTAATGGAACCTCACCGATTGAAGGTAGCGCGGCAGCCTACAGTGTTGCCAAACATTTGGCACAATTTTCTAACAACATCTGTCTTATCTCAACACATTTTTCATTACTCACGCAATTAGAAGCCAATACAGATACTTTTAGTAACTATAAAGTCTCGGTTATACAAACAAGAGATGGTACATTACATTACCCATACAAACTAGAATCAGGAATATCATCACAACACATAGCATTAGACATTTTACGTAATCAGGGATTTGCTTCGAGCATTATTGATGACGCACAAGACATCATCAATGGGAATACTATATCTCAGTCATAGGTTCTAAAAGCCAGACTATTATTGCGGATATCCCAGCACTTACTGCTACTACCTTGCCCCACCACCAAGTTTTTTTAAGGCGCATACAGCATCGCTTACAATGTTTCTTTTTACCAAGAATATTAAGATCTTTTATCGCATCAGTATCATCCGGTTGAACAACCACCATTCCCTGAATCTGACTAAGATGTTTGACTATTTCATCAATGCACTTCCATAACTTATAAGTTCTTGTTTTTTCAATTTCCGGACTTGGATCAGCAAACGTCGAATCGTCTTTAGCACACAAAACAAGACCAACTCTAATAATAAAAGGTTCAAGAATTGCTTTCAGCTGCTGAGCACTAAATAATTCTTTTTTCTCAAGTAAAGTTCCTAAGTTACGAATGTCACTTTTAGTTACTTTCTCTTTTCCTTCAATTTTTTGTGCCAAAACATTAAGGTAGGTGATTATTGCGTTCAGTTGAGCATCACTTTGTTGCTGTTGCATTGCATAGACACCGGACGTTAGCCACACAACATATGTAA
>LDIV01000001.1:339418-343325 GCA_001468855.1 candidate division TM6 bacterium UASB124
TGGGAACATGCCTATTATCTCAAATATCGCAATAAACGAGCAGATTATATTACCACGTGGTGGGATATCATTAATTGGAAACATGTAGAAAAATTGTATAAAGATGGTATACAACGCCTTTCTTAATCGTTTTTAGCTAGCTAACATGATAATCGATTAAATCTTGCCCTCGTAAAAATGAGGGCAAGCAGCTATTCTGAAATTTCAACGCCCAATCGAATTTTCTTATTTTAAATAAGCTTCCCAAGAATATTTGCCAAACGCTTGCCCATCCACAAAATAAATTGATAAATTGAAAATATGGAAATGGTGTATTGGTTTAAACCCATTTAAAAAAAGGAGATTAAAATGGGCAATATAACCAAAGCTCCAAAGTATTTACTTATTTGGGGGCTTTTTTTAGGTTTAACAGGTGGTAAACAAGTACTTGCAGCAGAGGATAATATAAACTCATCAAAATCACCAATAAGTGACGTAACTAAGTTCAAACAATTAGAGTTTCCTAACACTCAAACAAAACAACTGCTCGCTCGCGGCGGTGGTGGTGGACATGGAGGTAGCGGCGGGCGTGGTGGCGGAGGTCGATCATTCTCCAGTAGAAGCAGCGGTAGTCGGTCCTTCTCTGGCAGGAGTAGCGGACGCTCATTTTCTGGTAGAAGCAGTGGTAGCCGTTCATTTTCAGGTAAGAGCTCCGGACGTTCCTATTCAGGCAAATCCGGACGTTCTGGTCGCAGCATATCAGGTAAATCAGCATCAGGAAAAAGAACCATGGGCAAAAAGACAACCACTGGTAAAAAGACTATGGGAAAGAAAACAACAGGCAAAAAAACAACAGGTAAGAAAACTATGGGCAAAAAAGGCACCAGAGGGACAAAAGGTAAAAAAAGTGCAAAGGGTACAGTGAAAAAAGGTAAAGGCGGCAAAGGTAAAGGTGGTAAGGGACGTCACCATAAAGGCCATCATCACCACGAACACAACCATCACCACCATCAAGGCCATCATGGACACCACGGCTATCATTGGCGCGGCCATACCTGGTGGCATCATGGATACTGGGGTTGGGGCTTTGGCATTGGCTGGGGCGCTTTTGCCTGGTGGGGCTTAGGATGGGATCCATTCTTCTACCCTGCGTGGGGTTATTGGTGGTTCAGTGGTTGGAACAGCTGGTTCTATCCATGGGGTCCTGGTTACTGGTACTTCCCTGACTTCTGGACATGGTATTGGCCAGTATGGGGTTTCTCAGCACTTCTCTATGCTGCAAACGCAAGCAATCCTTATGTCGTTGTGACAAAAGAAGACGCCGCACCAGCATACTTTGCCGTCTATCAAACACAAGAAGATGCTAATGGTAACGTAATGTATATACAGACAGAAGCACCTCGAATCATCAAAGAAAATATGCGAATATATATTAAAAATCGCATGCCTGACGAGGTTATCATTCTAGCAAATGCCAAAAGCAAACTCGGATCAGAATTATCAGAAAATGAAGCAGAGGCATTATCGATAATCGAACTTAATGATGTAAAATCAATTCAAAAGAATACAGTAAGCGGTCCTATCGAAACTGGTCCTATTGATGATAATGATGAACAACAAATTGCTAAAGCTCATGAAAAAACCGTCGCTAACAAAGCTAAGCTTATTCAAGCCGGCAAGCAAGCCTTAAAAGAAGATACAAGCAAGTATGTAAAAGAGGCAGAAGAGGCGGACCAAGCGGTTAAACGTGGTGAAATCAAGTTAACCAAAGAAGATCTGGCAGAAGCAAAAGATTTACCACAAAATGTCGAATAAGGGATAAAGGAATAGTTATAGTACTCACAAAGGGGGCTGTGATAAAATCACAGCCCCCTTTGTTTTTATGTCATAACCATTGTATTGATATACTTATATCATATTACTTAAACATCACATAGCTATTCATTTAACTTACCATGCAAACATGTCAACATCACATCATTAACAGCCCTGTAAAAATCATACAAATACAACTTATTAAAGCATTTTTCCCATTCCCTTGCCCCTGTCTTCAACCAAATTGTACAGTAAAAGTAAGAGCTGTTCTTATTCATTTAAATAAACTAAATGATGCGGAGATAATACAATGAATAAAGTTGTACATGTCATAACAAGCCTCTCATTTTTATGGTTGATCTTAAGTTTCATGAGTCATAAGCAATTTCATGCAGAAGAAATATACAAACAGCATCTATCAATAATAGATGAAAATAAAACAACCCAGCTCACGCTTCCGGATGTACACATAAAAAAATTAGCATCACATGGAAACATGAACAGGCCAAATGGAGGTGGTCACAGTTTTGGTAGAAATTCATTTTCGGCAAGAAACAATATACAATACAACCCCACACCACATAATAATGGACACTCTTTTTCTAGTAACAATAGAACGATTTATAAAAAAAACACACGCTCCGCTTATTCCGATAGAAGCAACCGAACCCGTCTTCCTCGCTCCAGCAAAAACAATCATTTCAACCATACTATCTCAAGTAAAATAAACAGAAAGAGTTTAGGTAACACACACACAATAACCACAAGTAAAAAAAACGTTTCTGGTAAAACAACTACAAATAAAAAGATCCATACCAACAAAATCATGCCCGCCGCAAAAAGAAACACCACAAAAAAATCAATAAATGCAAAATCCACTAATAAGAATGCCGCTTTAAGCAAAAAACAGATGGGTAGCAAGACAAGCAAAAAAGTCATTAACAAGAAAAATGCACAGAAAATTAGCAGAACAAAAACAACAGATAAAAAGGTTAAGCATAATAAAAGTTCTACAGACAAAAAGAAAGTAGATAAAAATAAGATCGTGAGGAAAAAAGCAAATAAAAAAGCTACAGGAACACAAACTTCAATCAAAAAAGGTACCAAAAAAGGAGCACAGCGTAAAGAAGTTATCAAGAATAATCACAAGGATAACAATCATAACTCTATAAAGCCACATACAATGCAGCCTAATTCTTATAACCACCATCATTGGTGCAATCATAGGCAACATCACTATTGCTATAATGGTAATAACTGGTGTCACAACGGATATTGGGGATGGGGCTTTGGTGTTTCATGGAGCAGTTATGGCTGGTGGGGGTATGGATGGAATCCATTTTTTTATCCCGCATGGGGATATTGGTGGTTCCCTGGTTGGGGATGCTGGTACTATCCATACGGACCTGGATACTGGTATTTCCCCGATTGGTGGGCTTGGTATTGGCCAACCTGGGGCTTTTCAGCCATGCTCTATGCAGCAAATTATGAAAGACCATATCTCGTTGTAACAAAAGAGACTACCAGGCCAGCTTACTTTGCCGTCTATCAAGAGCAGAAAGACACCTCTGGTAATGTCATATTTATCCAAGTTGAAGCTCCTCGCATCATTGATGACAATATGAGAATTTACCTCAAAAACCGTATGCCTGATGAAGTTATAATTCTTGCAAACAATTCAGCTAAACTTGGATTGCGTCTATCAGAAGATGAGGCAGAAGCACTTTCTATAATAGAACTTGGCAACATCAAAGCTATCAAAAAAAATACCGAACGAGGGCCGCTTGAAACTGGTCCTATTGATAAAAAAGATGCAGATCAAATTGCTAAAGCTCATAAAAAAACAAAAGCTCAAAGGCAAAAACTTTTAAAGGCAGGAGAACAAGTATCTAAAGAAGATATATCTAAATATAGAAAAAAGGCTGAAGAGGCTGAGCAAGCAGTAAAAAATGGCAAAATCACATTAACTGATGAAGATATCACCGAGAGCAAAGACCTAAAAAAGAACTTTAATCATGAACAATCATGACAACAGTTTTTGTGTATACAGCCAGAAAAATAGTTATTGAAAATATCCCCCAAACCCTTTGAACAGGACTTACGCAACATAGGC
>LDIV01000001.1:344128-362996 GCA_001468855.1 candidate division TM6 bacterium UASB124
TCAGCTAGTGCGTAAGTCCTGTTTGAATAAATAATACTAATGCTATAGTTCAGGAATCGTCTTGCTTTTTACCCAAGCATCAAGCTCAAGTAAATATGCCAGTAATAATTCTAGTTTTTCCCATTTAACGCTAACCGGACCACAGCATTTAGCTTTTTCAGGTTCATGATGAACCATTAAATAGAGACCTGCTATACCTTGTGCTATTGCAGAAACAGCAAGATTGGAAATAAATTCAGCATCGCCGCCGGAAGCATTACCAAGCCCCCCTGGGCGTTGAACAGAATGAGTAACATCAAAAACAACTGGTTTGCCTAACCTTTTCATAATAGGAAAGTTACGATAATCAACAATCAGATTTTGATAACCAAATGAATAACCACGCTCACAAAGCCAAACATTTTTATTACCTGCTGATTCTATCTTACCAATAACATTGCTCATGCTTTCCGGTGTTTCAAATTGCGCTTTTTTTACATGCACAGGTTTGCCTGTCTTACCAGATTCAAATAAAAGATCTGTTTGTCGGCTCAAAAAAGCAGGAATTTGAAGAATATCAACAACAGAAGCCACAGGAGCAACCTGTATAGTTTCATGCACATCGGTAAGAACGGGAACCTGAAATTCTTTACGTATACGAGAAAGAAGTTTCAGCCCATCTTCCATACTAACACCACGAAAGCCACTGATGGCTGTTCGATTTGCCTTATCAAATGATCCTTTAAAAATAAGCTTAAATTTTAATTTATCTGATATCTTTTTTAAAAATTCAGCAGCACGTAACGTATCAGCTTCATTTTCAATAACACACGGTCCAAGTATAAAAAAAAGAGGTTCTTTGTTTCCACTAATTTCCCGCACCCAGTCAAACATAGTATTTACCATAGCAACCAGTCATTGTTTTTGTTTATTGTTCTTTTACATCCGCCGTAACTGCTGACGACATTGACCCATCCATCTTCTTTGCAATTTCATCAAGAATACCATTCACAAAACGATATGCATCCTTTTCTGCAAAGGTTTTAGCTAATTCAACAGCTTCATTTATAACAATAGAGCTTACTGCATCTTTTTGCTGCAACTCCCACAATGCAAGTTGTAAAATTAAATGGGTACAGCAACCAAGACGCTCCAACCGCCAATTCTTTAAACACGGCTTTAGCTGTTCATCAAGGGCGTCGCGATTATCAATGACGCCCTTAACCAACGTCAAAACAAAAGATCGTTTAGGTATTTTAAGATCAAAGCCATTTTCAAAGGCTCTGATAGCATCAGCTAATGATATTGAATATTCTGCACGATCGAGAGCATACAACAGATAAAGCGCTACTTGCCGTTCATCACGACGAGTTTGCAATGTAAACGTTGGTTCCCAACCGATTTCGTCTTCTTGCTCTTGCGCCTTAGGCAACAGTTCTAAATCAAGTTCCGCATCAATGGGGGTAAGATCCGGTCCCGTATCTTTATTAGCCGACTTTTTCAATGTATTTATCCTCACGAGTGTCAATTTTAACTTTATGACCTTCACTGATAAACAACGGTACTTGAATAACCAAACCAGTTTCTAATGTTGCTGGCTTGCTACCGCCCTGCGCCGTATCTCCACGTACACCGGGAACAGTCTCTTTGACCTCAAGAATCATAAAAGTTGGTGGCTCAACTGCTATTGGATCACCTTTGAATTTAAGAATGGTATAGATAACACCATCCTTGAGATATTTTTTTGCAGTTTCAACCTGATCTTCATTAAAGGCAACCTGCTCATAGCTATCTTGATCCATAAAGTGGTAATGCTCATCAGCATAGAGAAATTGCATTTGTGCATATTCCAAATCAGGTTCTTCAAATTTTTCAGCAGATCTGAATGTTTCTTCCAAAATACGACCAGTTATCAAATTTTTCAGTCTGGTACGTAAATAAGTACCGCCCTTGCCTGGTTTTACTAATTGATAATCAACGACCATCCATGGCTCATTGTTCCACAAAATTTTGGTCGATCCTTTTCTAAAATCAGATGTTGATATCACACTCACTCCTCATTCAAGTATACAAACTGACTTAATTCTTCCCCAAAATGCCTTAAAAGCTCTTATTTACGCCGTTTTTGAAAGAAAATACTATACCATAAACGGTAAAGAAATAAAAAAAATAGCTAAATATTATTTGATTGACTACTTATTAGCTTTATTGCCTGATCAATCAGAACCGGTATCTGATCTTCTTCTGGCCTTGGAAAATCAGATAAAACATACTCAGAAACAGTATCCTTATCAACAGGCCTACCGATACCAAATCGCAACCGCCAAAAGTCAGGGCCCACAAATTCCATCAATGATCGCAAACCATTATGTCCTCTATGGCTACCGCCCTGCCTAACCGTCAACTGGCCAAACTTTTTCTCCAATTCATCATGAACAACAAGTATTTGCTCTGGTTTAATACCTTTTTTCTGCAACCAAGGAATAACCTTACCGGAAAGGTTCATAAACGTCCGCGGCTTTATTACAATCACTGTATGATCGGCAATAGTAATTGCTGCATGATCAAGAATATCAGTCTCATGCCACAAACCTCCATACTGTTGTACAAGCTCGTCAACAACTCTAAACCCAATTGAGTGTCGATTTTTTGCGTATTTTATACCTGGATTTCCAAGTCCAATGATTGCTTGAATATTTTTAATATCAAACACGGTTCCACCATTCAACAATGCTATTAGCAAGCCACCCATTAAGAGCGATCACTTGTAATTTTTTTATGTAATCTAACGATCCCCCAACAATCGAATCTGTCACAAAGACCTTTTCAAATTTACTTTCTAAAATCCGCTCACATGCACCGGCAGAAAGCACAGCGTGAGTAAAACACCCATATACATGTAAAGCTCCCTTAGATAATAACAATTCGCAAGCACCATATGCTGTGTGGGCAGTATCAACTATATCATCAATTAAAATCGTTTTCTTACCATAAACATCACCGACAATGTCATAACTTACCGCAGTATCAGGAGCAATGCGCATTTTGTGAATAACAGCATACGAAACATCAAATAAAGATGCCATTTTTTTTACACGTTCCTCGCCTCCCTTATCAGGAGAAACAAAACAATATTGATATTTGGGATTTGCAGCAATAATTTGTTCAGCTATTACATTGTGCCAAAAGTTTTCAAGAGAAATATGTATTAGCTTTATAGGATATGAGTCAGCAACTGCTGGAGCATGCAAATCGCATACAGCAAGTTGCTTAACCCCCAATCCCTTGAAGCATCTACCAAGCATAAAAATGGCACCCTGATATTTTTTACATACCGACTCATCTTGCCGAGAATACGGAAAATAAGGTAATACAACAGAAATCGAACGAGCACCAAATAATTTCAACAAATCAACAAGCTCAAAGATTGCCAATAATTGATCATTAATACTACTTTGTTGAAAGCTTCGCGTAACAGCATCAGATTTAACACGAAAAAGCTGGTATACCAGCAAGACATCTTTATCTTTAAATTTTTCAGGGTCTTTAATCGAAACGAACGTTTCAGTATCGGCAAATTGTGCAACTGTAATCGGAATAAGCGTTGTATTAAATCGCTGTGCTATTTCCTGAGTTAATCCAGACCAATGTTGACCAACAAGCACAGGCACCATGAATAAATCCTTCCATTCTACTCATTTATTATCCAAACAACCGTTGCCACCAAGACTTACGAGCACGATTAAATGCTACCTTGGCCCCACCCATTTGTTTAATTAATTCTGGAACTTTACTTAAAGCAACTGTCAATCGCTTCCATTGACCAAAAGGAATAGCCGGAATACCGCAGACCGTCTCACCATCCTTAAGATCATTGAGCACAGCACTTTTAGAAACTATTTTAACGTTGTTGCCAATTTTGATATGGTCACGAACCGCCACTTGACCACCAATTTGACACCCCATCCCAATCTCAGTGCTTCCCGCAATACCGGTTTGCGCAAGAATTACTGTATGAGCGCCTACTTTTACGTTATGTGCAATGTGCACACCGTTGTCCATTTTGACGCCGTCCCCAACGACAGTCTCTTCAAATGAAGCACGGTCAATCATGCAATTTGCGCCAATTTCAACATCTTTGCCAATACGCACATAGCCAACTTGAGGAATTTTTTTTAATCCTGTTGTACCCACCTGGTAACCAAAACCATCAGATCCTATAACAGCACCGGCATGCACAATAGAATTATCACCAAGTACACATCGATCAAGAATCTTAACGCCGGGATGTAAAAAAACATTCTTCCCTATGATGCAATCTCTGCCAATGAAAACATGTGCACCTACTGTTGTTGCAAAGCCAATTGAAACTCCCGAGCAAACAACTGCAGTAGAATGAATAAAAACATTTTCTCCGATACGCAATGGGGGCTGAACAAGCTCTTGTTGTTTATTCAGATATGCAACAAGCCTATCAAAAGCCGCAAGCGCATCCTGAACAATGACATATTTCTTGCCAGGAACAACAGGCTTTATTGATACAAAAAGGCCAGCCTTTGATTGTTTAATAGCTTCCAATGATACGGCATCAAAAACCGACGCATCGCCACGATCAAAAATAAATGCTATATCGTTACTTTCAGCGGCAGACAAAGAACTGATGCGATGCACAACGAAGTTCTCGTCTGCATCGCATACAGTAACATTATCAAATACTTGAATAAGTGTTTTTACTGGAAGATTAATCTGCATGCAGTTATGCAACTTTAACTGAAGCTTTTGGTGCTTCTTTTGTTGTTGTCTTGGCAGCTGATTTTACTGTTGCTGGTATAGATGCTTTTGCTGTTTTTGTTTCTTTTAATTCTTTATATTTTGTATCAACAGCATCTAAATAACGCTCGGTCTTATCAATAGAATCTTTAACACACAACAAACCCGGAGTATTTTTATCAATCAATGCAACGCCACCATCTTTTTCAAAAACTTCATTGATAACAGCTAGTTGCTCTTCTCGTAACGCAAACTGTCTTTTTTGAATACTGGCACGCAATGATTCTTCCTTACGTGAAAATTCATGTTCAAGATCTTTGCGCTTCGAAGCTATTTCTTCACTCTTTTCAGCGAATGCTTCTTTGCTTAATATTTTTGCTTGTTTATTCAATGCTTCTTGCATATCAGCCAGTTCTTTTTGGCTTTTTTGAACCTCTGTTTGAAATTGCTTAATCTCTTTTTGAACAGTTTCGGCTAGTTCTTTACCTTTAATAGATCTTTGCATGATAGCAATGCTATCGATAGAAATAATTTCGCCATGATTTTCTGCGTAAACTCCTGAACAACTTACTGCCACAAGAGCTGTTATACCTGATAGTATCTTTTTCATATATATCCCCTTGGAATAAAGAAAACTAACATTTGTTAACAGGAAACAATCGTAGCCCTTTTAGTTTTATACGTCAACATGAATATTATGGAATAGCTAGGTCAGAAAATTTCATCAATTACTTTACGAACATTTTCTTCACACCTACCCGGCATCATGGTTTTATAAAAGGTCTCATCATATTCTCGAGTTTTTATAACAACCGGCATTGGAACAGCATGCCCCATAACTAGCGCCTGTTTTTTTGAATCGAGAGTGGCCAATATTGACCGTAGACCAGCCGGATTACTTACCCCGGTCAAAATAGCCTGAATGTCCTTTTCATCGTTCAGCTGAGCAACAATTTTAGTTCCTATTTGAGATATAACCTCTTCATCAATACCGGATGGCCGTTGATCAACAACTAACAAAGTTGCATAATACTTACGCATTTCACGCGCAATAACACCAAAAATTGTCTGCTTTGCTGCCATTGGATTTAAAAATTTATGAGCTTCTTCGATGGCTATAACCAATGGACGCGGCTGGTCAGCTTTATTCTGGCTAGCAAGAAACTTTTCTGTTTTGGCAACATAGGCCTCATAAATACGACGTGAAATAATGCTAGCCACTAATAAGTAGCAAAGCATTGAAGTCTGATTACCAAATTCTAAAATTACGTGAATGCCACGGTCAAGATACTCAAGCATACGATCAATAACCTTAGTGGCATCAACACCCCTTTGTAAAAAAGGAAACCGCTCTAAGCGTTTAAGCTTACGATGTAATGCCCCAACGGATTCAGTATGTGCCCCAACCTCGGCAGCAAATTCCTTGAGCCGTGACTCCTGATCTAACAAAACCTGAAGCCAATTATTCCCACATTTTCCCGCAATTAAATATGCAGCCTCGAGAGCTGTTGGATGCAAATTCAACTCATCCTGCAAAGGCATAACATCATCAACTCGAATGTCTTGAAAATTAAGAACCACCTCAAGATCTGGGGTACAACCACGTCGCCGCGTCGATTCAGGATCTAGAGAAAATAAAGCAACCTTACCAGGAAACAGCGTCTTGAGTCCCTTAACAAAAACAAGTCCTTCGCCTTCTTTGCGAGCCTGATAACCATATTCACTATGCATATCAAAAATAAGACTAACCGCTTTTTCGCTCTTTACTAAACCGGCAAGAATAAGTCGTGTGATAAATGTTTTGCCCGTCCCCGTCTTGCCAAAAATGCCATTACTACGTTCAATAAATCGCTCAAGATCTATACACACCGGTGTTGTCATATCCAAAGGAACACCAACATTGAAATACTTATGCTCCTGTTTTTCATCACCAAAAATCTCAGCTACGTCCTGTGTTGTTGCTTCATACACATGTGCAAAATGAGCTGGAATTGTTTTGACCGGCATACGATGGCCAAATTGATCGAGCATCAACATAGGACGCAACATCACATTGGCATAGATATCACGCTTTTTAATAACTGAAGTTAGTAATTTTTCATCGTCATTTGGCGGAAACAATAAAATGTCTGGATGCGATACCTGTAATTCAAGATCTGTAATCAATGAAAAGAAGCGATAATTTGAACCCTGAATACAAACAAACTTACCCGTCTTGATATCTTCAAGAGGAAACTCCGGTTCAAGACGCATGGTAAGGCCTTCAACCAAGGATCCGGCAAGAATATGACCAATTTTTTTTCTTTGCATAGAAAAATCTTTTTTAAATGTTTATACCAACGAAGCCAACATTAACAAAAAAGGAAATTTCTTTCTATCCTTCTATCACCACAAAGGCGCTTGCATACTCACCTTCATGTGCAAGAGAAAGTTGAACAGACAGCTTTGGCAATGGTTCTTTGATCAATGTTTCAATACCCTGCCAATCAACAGACAAGATCGGCACCCCCCAGACAGGTTTGACAACCTGGCACAAACCACACAAAGAAAGTAATGAGAAAGTCTGTTGTGTTTTGCCAAAAGATACAAGTGTTGCTGATAATGCTTTGAAAAAAGCTTCTTTAGCCGCAAAGCGTGCAGCCAGTTTGCTGGCATCATACCCCTTACCACGCATAACGCAATCACGTGTTTCTTGTACAGAAAAAACTCTAAATAAACGTTTCTCTGATGCTTGTGACCATGAATCAAAACGTGATATTTTTACAACATCTGTCCCTATACCCCGAATCATAGCTATACCTCCTTATATTTTTGATCAAGCGAACGATACATAATTGCCTCTTGAATATGAACTCTTTCAATTTTTTCAGAACCGCTCATGTCAGCAATCGTACGCGCAATTTTTAAAATCTTATGATATCCGCGCATACTCAAACCAAGTTTATCAAAAGCTATTTTCATAGCCTGCTCGGCTTCGGATGTCAGCTCACAATACCGTTCAACCTGATCCGACGACATATATGCATTACGCAAACCACCAAAGCGTGTCTCCTGTTGCGCAACTGCACATTTAACTTCATCAAACATCTCTTGTGATGTTTTTCCCTTATTCCGATTATCCTTAAGTTCTTCATAATCTATGGATGAAACATGAACATGCAAATCAACGCGGTCAAGTAACGGACCCGATAATTTTGCTAAATATTTTGAAACTGTTGCCGGAGAGCAAACACATTGTTTTTTACGGTCACCATAATACCCACAAGGGCACGGATTCATTGCCGCAATAAGTAAAAAACTTGAAGGATAATCAACAGCACAACTGGCTCGTGAAATAAGCACATGCCCACTTTCCAATGGCTCACGGAGCACCTCCAATGTCGGACGTGTAAATTCCGGAAGCTCATCCAAAAATAAAACGCCATTATGTGCCAAACTAATTTCTCCCGGTCGTGGATTTGTCCCACCCCCCACCAACCCAGCCTGCGAAATAGTGTGATGTGGACTTCTGAATGGCCTATGAACAACCAAAGGGCTCCCATTCAAAAGACCTGCAATAGAATAGATTTTTGTCGTCTCGATTACCTCATCAAATGACATCGGCGGCAATATGGTACTCAACCGACGAGCAAGCATTGTTTTGCCTGATCCGGGTGAACCAATAAATAAAATATTATGCCTGCCGGCTGCAGCAATCTGTAATGCTCGTTTTGCTACCACCTGCCCTTTGACCTGATCAAAATCAACCACGTATTTTTGTAATGTTTGCTGAACATCATCAAAACGTGACGGTGTTGGCTGCAGTGTAACTTCACCTCGCAAGTAGCCCACCAATTGTGTCAGATCATTAACACCAATGATTTCAATTCCCTTAATTAAACTTGCTTCTTGCGTATTTTTTTGCGGAATTATGACACGCTTCTTACCCTGTGCACATGCACTATGGACAACCGAAAGCACCCCTCGAACCGGTCGTATCTGCCCATCAAGAGACAATTCGCCTAAAAACAATGTTTCTTTGATAAAATCAGCAGGCATATCAACAAGTTTTGATGCCTGTAAAATTGCTACTGCAATAGGAACATCAAAAAGGACATCTTCTTTTTTTAAGCTTGCCGGCGCTAGGTTAACAGTTACAAAACGCTCGGGAAATCTGAGGCCGCTGTTTTTAAATGCGGCTCTGATACGATCCTTGCTTTCATTGATTGCTTTGTCCGGCAAACCAACAATATAGAATTTGATCATACCAAACGCAAGATCAACCTCAACATCAACTGGGTGAGCCGTAATTCCTATGGTTGTCGCAGAGCAAATTTTTGCATGCATATTTTTCTTACTGAAAATTAATATTGCGAATCATTTAATATTCAACATATTTGATATAGCACTAATTTGCTTTATTGGAAAGAACAGAAACAAAAAGAACCTTTTCTTACACTAAAAAAGCCCATCTGATTTCAGAGGAACCTTTTTCATAACAATTGAAATAGCTTACGCAGGAGTTAACGTACCACCTGTAACAAAACTCAAACTTGGCCATGTGAAAAATAATGGCATACTTAAAATAAATAATGCGCCAGAAACATTTTCAAAAGGTACGTATGTCAGTCCAAAACCTGTACCAAGTGTAAAATTCATATCTATACCCGTACCAAGCTTAATTGGTCGATCAGTATCATAAAAATTGAAATCCGTATTTACAATAAATATTAAATCTAGCTTAATAGAAGCTTCAAATTTCCAGCCAATAGTATGAATCTGAGCCTTATATGTTCTATGTTTTGTATTGCCATTAAAATCTCTGTAAACAACATCAATATCAGGATTTTGTGTTTCAATAACAAAAGCCAAGTCCGGATCTACTGCGAAGGAAAATCCTGTAACTTTATATGATCGAAGCTTTGCTATCAAAGCTTCTTTAGCTTGTTGTAATGCTGTAACATCGGGCTGTTTTTCAATAGAATAATTTGCAGACAAGACAATAGAAATAACATTAATAAGCTCTTCTTCGCTGAGCCGACTTGGATCTTGAGTATTAATTTTTTGGCTTACAATTGGTAACATCATCACGCCAGATGTCAACCGTCTGATTGTTTGAACAATAGCATNATAACAAAAGCCAAGTCCGGATCTACTGCGAAGGAAAATCCTGTAACTTTATATGATCGAAGCTTTGCTATCAAAGCTTCTTTAGCTTGTTGTAATGCTGTAACATCGGGCTGTTTTTCAATAGAATAATTTGCAGACAAGACAATAGAAATAACATTAATAAGCTCTTCTTCGCTGAGCCGACTTGGATCTTGAGTATTAATTTTTTGGCTTACAATTGGTAACATCATCACGCCAGATGTCAACCGTCTGATTGTTTGAACAATAGCATAATTATCTTGCGCAAAAACATATTGAGAACAAACAACAAATGACAGGCCCAACACCATCAACTTTTTGACTAAACGGTTCATACAAATCCTTTTGCAAAAATAAATAATATTTAAACGTTGGCAAAGCTAACGTATCTAAGAAAAAAATGCAACGACAACAAGGTCAATAACTGTAGTTGATCTATTGTTTTTTTAACAAAATCACTAACAAGCATTTTTCACCACCCATGCCAGTTTTCTAATACATTAGCAATCTTGTCTCTCTTTTGTAATTTTGTTACAGAATATACTACCTTATCCAATCGCTTGGTAACTGGATCGCCACGATAGAAGATATTTTCCATACAATTAATTTAATATCGTTTTTGTGCTCTTGAACCGTTGCTCATCCAAAAGCAACAAGAGGCTACAAACAACCACCCAAGTACAATCAGTATAGTTTGATTCGTCAGCATCATAGAATCCCCTACAATTTGGAAATGAGTATCATTAATGAATCTTGCATCACAAAATAATTTTTCACCCAAACACATTTGATGTTAGCAAAAAGACAACTCAAAGAGTGAGCTCTATGATAAATTAGGCTTCAATCAATGTAGGCGTAATAAAAATCAAAAGCTGGTCATCACACACATCTTTCTTGCGCGCCTTGAATAACCAACCAAAAACCGGAATTTCTTTTAAAAAAGGAATCCCATTCGTTTCTTTATTTTTTATATTACTCAAAAGCCCACTAATTAACGTTGTTTGGCCACTCTTAAGTAATACACGATTACTTGTTCGTGATGTTTTAATCGTATAGTTAAAACTTTTTAAAGGACCAGCACCCTGCTCACGAATAAAATTCGGTCGAGCAACAAATGAATTTTCAACGAATACATCGAGAAAGACTGAGTTATGATCAGGTGTCACCGTCGGTTTGACTTTTATTTTCATACCAATATCCTTGTAATTTACAGTCGTAACATTGGTCATTTTGCTATCAACCGATTCATCTAATCGTACTTCATGAGGCATCGCCTCACCGACTAAAATTTCTGCCGATTCTTCATTACATACCAAAAGCGATGGTTTTAATATCGTATGTAATTCATTTCTATTTTCAGCTGCATTAAGCTCAAGATTTAGTCGTTTGGTCGTCATATCCTTATTGCCAAAAATAAACGGAATTTTCATAAAAGATGCTTTAGCAGCACTTGGCACTAAATTGAGCGTCCAACCAATAATATCATTGAATGGACGAGTATATTGATCGGTTGGATTACCTTGTTTATCGATTGGACCCAATCCTACAAAATCAAATCTTTTTACACTTTCGCGTCGGTTATAAACACCAGACCAATTAAATCCAAGCACTTCTTCAAAATCTTTACTCGTTAACACAACTCGTGCATCAATACGTATCTGCGGTATTTGAACATCTATTTCATGCAAACAACGAGAAAACTCTTCAACATGCGTCTTACGGCCTTTAAAAAATATTTTGCGGTTAACATCATCAAGCACCAAATATGTATTATTTTTATCATTATTTGCTTGAGTAATACCTTGCCATAACTTTTCTATTCTCGTTTTAAGAGCATCGTTCCACTTGGCATAAGTAATGGCAATAACAGCAGCAGCATATTCTTTTTCACGCTCACGCGTTGCAACCCCCATCAAAAAATCTTTTGCTGTTTGTATCTTCATAACACGCCAAATACCAAGATCTTTTATCAGAGCAAGGCGCGGTTCGTTACTGCTCAAAATACTTTTCAATGCTGCAGCTAAAGGAACCCTATCAAATTTCATTTCCTGAACAAAACCTGTTACATCACTATCAACAACAAATTGAACACCTGTGCTTTTCCCTATTAGCCCTAAAACATCTTTAATAGGCATACTTTTAATCTGAAGACAAATAGATTTATCGCACAAATCCGGATCATCTAATTGCCTTTGCAAAATATCTATAATTTCTTGTGATATAGCCGTCTGCTGTATTAAAAATGATGTTAAAGCTTGTTGCGTTGTTTGTTTTGCAGCAGCACCTTTTCTAGACACACGAGGCTTACGTAAACCATTTTTACGACGATTTTCTTTAGTCTTTTTATCAACAACATCCTGCACTATTTTTTTAATAGCCGCCATTGCTTGTGCATCACGATTTTTGCGTTCATCATCTAAAAGAGCCGTATCCAAAGGCGGAACAGCAGATAAATCATAATCTTTTGTTTTTGGAATAACAGCCTCATCGGCATAGACAATATTCATGTTCAGTATGGTCATTACCATAATGCAACAGTATTTCATACCCCTCCTGTCAATCAAGGATGATCTTCCTTCTTTGGTTCCCCCGCGACAGAATTACAAAATTTTTACCAATACAAGAAAGTTTATATCCTCCAAATCTTTCTCCTCGTCTGACAACTTCTCGCTCCTGCCCATAAGAAAGCACAGCAGCACTTCGCTGAGAACCGGAATAGACAATCCCCTCAAGGATTATCGCTACATTCTGTTTAATTGAATGATTTTTAGAGGGTAAATGAAAGGGATCCCGTAGCTTTTGGGGATGCTGCACATTTGGCAAATCATAAGCGAACATTGACGTAATACAAAATGCCAACATATACAACACCCTATACAATGTCATTATCCCCTCCTCCTTGCATATTAATCACCCGCACCAATGATTGAAACTTTAAAAGCTTTTTACCCTTATTCATTGTTAACGTTTTGAATTTGATTGGACAACGCATAACCTCAACATCATGTAAAAAATCAATAATTTGTTTAAAGGATCCTCTACCCGTCATCGAAATATAATGCTTTTCATAAAAAGCTGTTGCTTTACTTCCTCTTTCTTCGATACCACGACACGATATCTCATGACACTGCATAAGTTGTAGCAATACACTCATGGTTTTTTGAATAGAACCTGATGATTGTTGTAATGAATCAAATATTGCAACCAATTCTTGATGCTGTTTGGTTATGGCATCTGAATGTTCTACAACAGATACAAATGCAACACGTTGTTTAGATAAAAGTTCATATTCATTCTTTTGACAGGTTAACTGTTTCTGTTGGGGAATGAAAAAGAAGATGATCCACAATAAGGTGAAGGTTACCATGATCGCCATGCTTGTAATTAACCTGGTACGAATTGGCGTGCCCTTAATAGTAAGCATCAACAATGGCTCATGCAACCAAAACGGCATTCCTGCACAACCCCCCATGTGTTTTAATGCTATTCCAACACACAAACTTTGTATAGCGTAAAAAAAACAACCTGCCAAAGTAAAGATTTTTTATTGTTGGATATTTTTATTCGATTTCAAGAGGTTCTTCAGCATATGCAACAGTCAACACTTCCTCAATTGTTGTAAGGCCTGCCTTTATTTGACGAATACCATCAACTGCCAACGGTGTCATTCCTTCTTCAAGTGCTTTACGTTTAATGACAGTAGCATCCGCTCGCGATACAATCAGTTTTGCCATCTCATCACTTACTTCCATAAGCTCGAAAACCGCAAGACGACCTCTATATCCCATGTTAAGACATTCCTCACAACCCTTGGCACGATAAAAGGTGATTTTAGCAGCATCTTGTTTAGTTAAGCCGAGGCGTTCAACCATTTCAGGATCCGGAACATATTTTTCTTTACACTTATCGCACAATCTACGTACAAGCCGTTGTGACATAACACAAATAAGCGATGAAGCGATAAGATATGGTTCAACACCCATATCCAACAAACGCGTAATAGTTGCAGGAGCACTATTGGTATGAATGGTACTCAGTACCAGGTGACCGGTCAAAGATGCTTGTATTGCTATTTGAGCTGTCTCGGCATCACGTATTTCACCAATGAGTACGATATCAGGATCTTGTCGCAGAATAGAACGAAGTGCAACCGCAAAAGTCAGTCCAGCTTTTTCATTAACAGGAACTTGATTAATGCCGTGCATCGTATATTCAACAGGATCTTCAACAGTAATAATAGTCACATCAGGTTTGTTCAACCGAGCCAGAACAGAATATAACGTTGTCGTTTTACCAGAACCGGTTGGACCGGATACTAAAATAATTCCATTAGGGCGAGTAATTATTGAAGAAAGCGTTTGATAATCACGTTCACTTAAATTAAGCTTTTCAAGTTCAACAACACCTCTTGTTTTATCCAACAAACGCATAACAACCCGTTCACCGTAATTCGAAGGTAGTACGGACACACGAATATCAATGGGTTTGTCTGCAATTTTTATTTGAATACGGCCATCTTGTGGAATTCGTTTTTCAGCGATGTTTAAATTGGACATAATTTTAATACGGGAAACAATAGCACCTTGATACCGCTTGGGAGGTGTAACACGCAAATACATATTGCCATCAATACGATAACGAACACGCAATTCACGTTCAAATGGTTCAATGTGAATATCGGAAGCTTCTTCTTTGACCGCCTGAACCAATAAATGGTTTACGAGCTTTACTATCGGCGCATCATTGGCCATTTCCATGATGTCTTTTTCTTCCAATGGACCAGCTCCAAACTCTAACTCTTCAACCGCTTCTCCAGCCTTAAGTTCCTCCATCATTTCTTTACTGGTTTCAAGAGGATAAAATTTATTAATTGCCTCATTAATAACATCTTCATTAGCAACTGCATAAATCACCTCTCCAGCCATAAGCAAGGAAAGGTCATCAAGCGGCTGAAGGTCACGAGGATTTGGTGTCACAATGGTTTTTTGTCCCTCATACATAATGGGAATAACACAATGTTGTCGTAAAAATTTAAGCGGAACCTTACCCAAAAGCATTGGATCAATCATTTGCTCGGTAATTTTTTCAACAAATGGAACTCCAACCTGTTTTGCAAGAGCATTAGATAGATCATTTTTTGTAACAAAACCACGTTCAAGCAACACTTGGCCAAGAAGCTTTCCCGTTGTTTTTTGTTCATGCAACGCTTCGGCAAGCTGCTGAGACGTTATGATATTAAGTTCTATAAGAATATCACCTATTTTCTTTTTCAACATGAGCATGGCTCCATTATGTAGTGAAAAAAAGCACCTAAGACTGATTGATGATATCAGAGGTCACCGGTGGCTTCAATATTTTGCTTGAAATAGCCTTTGAAAAGGGCGTCTTTGCAGATAACCTCGCCGATTCTTGCAGTATTTAATATTTTTTTTCTACTATGATGCTGATAATTATAGCTAGAGAAGTTATTTGGGGAGCTGACAATGATTAACCCATCATCTAGAAAGCGATTTAAGCGTGCGATAGCAATTACAATCTGCCTGGTTATCACAATTCCACCTATTGCTCTACTCGTAAAAAAGTTCCTTTATTCATCATCTAAGCAACTGCACCAACTATTTGTCCCTAAAGAGGTCGTCTGTAGCATTAATGACATTTTTGACCAAACATTATTCAATGAAATAAAAACATTTGTAACAAAAAAAACAACACAACAAAGTCTACTTAATTTCGACCATCAATGTTTTTATCAAGACCTGAAAAAAAAGTTCCCCATCATTAAAGAAATAGAATGGCAATATCAAGCGCCGCAAACACTTTACTTAACAATCAGAGGAACGATTCCTTATTGTATAATTAATGAGACATTTGTTTTGGGTAATAAACGGCGACTTTTTCCAAAAGACTATTTTAGCAACGCCAATCTCGATCAATTACCATGTATTCAAGTAAATAAACAATGGCTCAGCAGTAAAATAGACAACCATGTTTACACCTTTATTCATAAAATCCCATCAAATCAGTGGAAAGAACACCATATTATGTACAATGCACCATGGCATATACAGTTGACACCAAAAACAGCTATGTGCCTCTGCCACATCATAACGGACGAAAAGAATTTCTTTAATCAACGGAAGTATGATGCACTCGGTTCGCTATTCACCGATCTATGTAACAAGGGATACATCACTAAAAAGATGCTAGCAAAAAAGAGCATACCGCTCGCATTTGATTTTCGTATAAAGAACCAAATTATTGTAAAATTTTACGACTCTATTAAGAGGGGGAAGGGATTATGAGCAACAAAAACATGGGTGAGCTTATATCTGCAATTGATATAGGCACAACCAAAATCGTCGTCGTTATTGCAAAAAAAAATGCGTACGGTTGTATTGAAATTCTTGGCATTGGGCAACACCCATCGCATGGATTAAAAAAAGGAGTCATCGTTAATATCAATACAACCGTAGACTCAATCAAGGCAGCACTAAAAGAGGCTCAAGACATGGCCGGTGTCACTATACAAGCAGCATGTGTAGGTATTTCAGGCGGTCACATTCAATCAATTAACTCAACCGGGGTTGTTGCCATTAAAGGTCGCGAAGTAAGCCAATACGATATTGACCGCGTTATTGAAGCAGCAAAAGCCGTGCCTCTTCAAAAGGACCAATATATTTTACATATACTCCCACAGTATTTTCGGGTCGATGGCCAAGACTTTGTCTTTGATTCATTAGGCATGTATGGGGTAAGGCTTGAAGCACAAATTCATATCGTTACCGGAGCAGTAGCTTCAGCACAAAATATTATAAAGTCATGTGAATTGGCCGGACTAAGAGTATCGGACATTGTTCTTGAACAATTGGCATCAGCTGCAGCAGTCTTAACACCAACAGAACAAGAAATGGGCGTTGGAATTCTTGATATTGGCGGTGGAACCTCTGACTTTGCAATTTATAAAGATGCTCGTATACGACATTCCAAGGTATTGCCAATCGCAGGTAGCCATTTTACCAATGATATTGCAATAGGGTTGCGAATCCCATCTGCCAAGGCAGAAGAATTTAAAAAATTATACGGCTCAGTTAACAAACAAAAATTTGTCGACTTTCACAAAAACTATCTCGATGTACCACTTGGATATGAAGGTGGTATTAAATCTATAGAACTCAATTCCATGGCTGAAATAATTCACTTTAGAGCAGAAGAGATTTTTGATATTTTTGCCGATGAAATAAATCACTATCGTTTACGAGCATTAATGCCTTGCGGTCTTGTATTAACCGGCGGAGGTTCATTGCTTAACGGCATGAAAGACCTTGCAGCAGAAAAGCTTGGAATGGCCGTCAGAGTTGGACACCCCGAAATAGCGCACCATAACCAACATTGCGCAATTCCGGATGTTTTAAAAAGCCCAATTTATGCTACGGTTTACGGATTAGTCCTCCACGCAAGCGGCGAACAAAACTTTGGTGATATTTCAGCAACAGATGAAGCTCTTTTTTGCCGCGTCTTGAAAAGAATGAAATCTTGGATTTATGATCTTTTTTAAACAATACAATCTCATCAATAAAATAGCTCAAAGGAGAAAGTTATGATTGAACTATCAATGGATGAACAAGCACTTATGACCTGTTGTGCAAGCCTCAAGGTTATAGGCATTGGTGGCGCCGGTGGCAATGCCGTTAATAGCATGATTTCAGGAGCCGATCTTTCAAGTGTACAATTTATCGTTGCAAATACCGATTCACAATCACTTAATCTGTCTCTTGCTCAAAACAAAATTCAACTAGGTAAACAAATTACCAAAGGGTTAGGCGCGGGTGCAAATCCAGAAATAGGACGGCAAGCTGCCGAAGAAGATCTCAATAGTATTTTAGATTATTTAGCAAACACCGATATTCTTTTTTTAACAGCAGGACTCGGTGGAGGAACCGGTTCTGGTGCACTACCTGTCATTGCTCAAGCTGCAAAAGAATTAGGGCTCTTAACCATAGCTATTGTAACTAAACCATTTTTATTTGAAGGTAAACGACGTCAAAAACATGCCGAAGAAGCTTTGGCAAAGCTTGAAGGGTCTGTTGATACCCTCATCGTTGTTCCAAACCAACGTCTCATTGAAATATCGGATCCTAAAATTTCAATGCTTAATGCCTTTGCTCTTGCAAATGACATTCTTAAGCAAGCAATCAAAGGCATTTCAGATATCATCACTAAAGCCGGCCACATTAACGTTGACCTTGCTGATGTTAAAACTATTATGAGAAACACCGGCATGGCTATTATGGGCACAGGGCGTGCTTCAGGCGCTGACCGAGCACGAAAAGCAGCCATACATGCTATAAGCTCGCCGCTACTCGAAAACACAAATATCCAGGGAGCTCGAGGGGTTCTGATTAATATTACGGGAAACGAAGATCTTGAATTACAAGAAATCAATGAAGCTGCATCAATGATTTATGACTTGGTAAACCCAGAAGCAAATATTATTTTAGGATCTGTTATCGATAAAACAGTTGGCGAAGAGCTTAGCATCACAGTCATTGCAACAGGCATTGAGAAAGCAGCAGGTAAAGAATCAACAGCAGCAACAACCAAACCAGCACGAACCACTGATATGGCAACAACACAAGAAAAAACAATAACACCATACGTAGAACAACGAACACAGGAAACCGCTATTGATCTTTCTCCTGAAATAGTAACAGAAGAAATAAAAGAGCCAGAAACAAATATCACACCAACCGCAACGGAGCCAATATATGACCTCAATGATTTAGACACTCCAACATTTCTACGCAAAAAAGCAGTCGCTGAATCTGAAACAGCAGAAATGTCATCTTCATCAACAGAGCACCTGTAAACTTATCTACAACATTGTCCATCACTAGAAGAAAAATAGATACCGACAAAAATAATAAGAATTGAAAAATAAAACACACCGAAAGGGCTGCAGATAAAACAACCAACCTAAAAGGATAACAAAGAG
>LDIV01000001.1:364454-385867 GCA_001468855.1 candidate division TM6 bacterium UASB124
GTTGAACATGTCATAAATTATCTCAAGAATGTAAAACAGATGCCCCGAATCTTTTCAAAACTAGCAACAAAGGGTAACTTTGATTATGTTACCTAAGTGGGGGTCACAGTGTACATTTTTCTATCGGGATCCCAACAATTTTTTCTAATTGAGTCGATGAATAAGCACCTTCACGGACAACTCGTATAGTATCAAATTGTGATACATCAATAATCGTTGATGGAACAATGGTTTTTGCTTCTTGTTCATCAACAACAATATAATCACACCAAGCAGCAAGATCTTGCGGTAAATCATTCAAGGATGATGCTACTATCTGACCACTTTTATTCGCACTCGTTGAAAATAATCCATCAAAATAAAACAGTATCTTTAACAAGCCATCGTGTCTAGGACAACGAAGCGCAATAGTACCATCAGCAGAAACTAAATGTCTCGGTAATCCTTTTTTTGCTTTGAAAACAATCGTTAACGGCCCGGGCCAACATGAATCAATAATACGAAGAATATTTTTATCCAAAGATTGTTCATCAACAAAATATGATAGCTTTCCTGGTGCGGCAATAAGAATGACATAATGTTTTTCAGTGCGCGAACCTTTGATGGCATGCAATGATTGGTAACCTTGCTCAGTAAGAGGAGCTAAAAAACCTAAAACCGTATCGGTTGATGTAATTGAAACATGATTAATTGATAAAGACTTTTTCAACATTTCTATTGTTAGGGCGTCATTCCAATGAAGCAATTTATCATCAAACATTTTTTAACCTTCACTATCCAAATTACCTGGCATTCTATAACAACATTTGTATACTTATTAGCCTAATAAAAAATAAGGGCTTTTGCATGATAACGTTATTTGATCAAGATTTTTGGCAAAAACATACAGGCTTACAAGAACAATTTAAAAACATTCAAACCAAACATGGCTTAACAAAAGCAACATTTAATGCATTTAATACTATCATCGAACATTATTATACACACAACAAACGAATCTTTTCATGGCGTACTCATATCACACCCTATAACGTAGCAGTATCTGAAATCATGCTTCAGCAAACACAGACCGATCGCGTTGTGATTAAATTTGATCCATTCATTGCACAATTTCCAACCTGGCAAAGCCTTGCGCAAGCAAATTTCCATGATGTTTTACGTATGTGGAAAGGGCTTGGATACAATCGCAGAGCATTAGCATTACACAAAATAGCAAACTTAGTTGTGTCAACATACAATGGAATATTACCAGACAAACCAGAAATACTTGTAACGTTCCCCGGTATTGGTAAAGCAACAGCACATTCAATTATTACCTTTGCATTCAACAACCCATCAATATTTATCGAAACAAATATACGTACCGTATTTATTTATTTTTTCTTTCAACAACAAACCAATATCACTGATAAAGAAATAGCACCATTGATTGAACATACACTTAACCATGAAAATCCTCGTGAATGGTATTACGCACTTATGGACTATGGTGCGATGCTCAAAAAGACCGTAGGAAACTTAAGCCGTTTTAGTGCGCATTATCATAAGCAATCACCCTTTGAAGGATCCGAACGCCAACTTCGTGGGAAAATATTACAAACATTACTTGATAAACCTGGTACAACAGAACAGCAATTAGTGACTGATTTGAAAGATACACGTATCAAGAAAGTTCTTCAGGACCTTGCACTTGAAGGTTTTATAAAACATAATCACAAAACAAAAACAAAACTTCAACTTATTACCAAACAAACCCAACTCGAATGAAAGATTCTATGATAGTTACAATTGATTCAACGTATTCAATTTTTTTCGGAGACAAATACACCTGCCCTGTTGGACACAAAACCCCAGCTTTTAAAAATTTCTGCGAAACCCAACGTCAAGCAATCGGATTGGATCATATGCTATTTCAACGCCAGGTTCATGGTGTTGACGGGTTGATCATTACACAGAAACAACAACTTACACATACTGTAATGCTCTATGAACAAGAAGGTGATTTTTTAATAACCAATCAGCCAAAAGTCGGCCTAGGTATATTAACCGCCGATTGCTTGCCTATTGTTTTTTACGTCCCGGGAAAGAATATCATTGCTGCAGCGCATGCAGGATGGCGTAGCAGCGTCGCATGCATAGCACCTATAGTTATTGAATCATTACAGAAACAATTCAACGTTGCACCACAGGATATTCATGTTATCTTCGGCCCATCGGCAAAAAGTTGCTGTTATCAGGTAAGCCCGGATTTTATAAATAACTTAAGTCCTTTTGCATTTAGTGATCAAGTAATCACTATGCATGATGGCAAATTATTTTTTGATAACCCATTGTTTAATAAATTACTTTTGAATCAAGCAGGTGTCCCAATAACTCATATCAATGAAAACTACAATCTTTGCACTATATGCAACTATCAGTTTCATTCTTATCGACGTACCGTCAATAAAGAAAATTATTACGAAGCCCAAGCGACAATTATTTGGCTGAAAAAATAATTTATCTTACTTTTGCTCCTGCAAGCACAGAACCATCAATCGATACCGGTCGCAACTTGCCAGCTGAATCTTCAGCAAAAAGCATCATGCCGTGTGATTCCAAGCCCATCATTTTGCGTGGCTTAAGATTAACAACAAAGACACCTTGCTTACCAATAAGCTCTTCTGGTTTGAAATGCTGAGCAACACCAGACAAGATCTGACGCTTCCCTATTGAGCCCAAATCGACTTGAAGCTTATACAATTTCTCAGAACCTTGAACAAGCTCACAGCTGATAACAGTTCCAACATGAAGATTTACTTTCACAAAATCTTCAATAGCTATTTCTTGTGTTTGCGGTTCCGATGGTTTTGTTTCTCCAGCAACAAAAACCGGTTCAATATGGGATTCAGGCTTTATAAACAAAGGCTCGCTCGTTTTCGAAAGTTTAAATATTTTGTCCCATTTATTCTCACGCAACACTTGTTCATAATTTTCATTCATATTAATAGAATGGCCAATAGTCGCTAACAGCAACTCCATCTTCTGTGGCATAACAGGCCATAACATTACAGCCGCAGCATACAAACTATGACACGTTGATGAAATGACTTCTGAAAAGAGCTCTTTATTTTTTGCAACCAATGTCCACGGTTTTTGTGCATGAAAATATGCATTAACATCAGACAAAAATCTCCAGACCTGAGCAAGCGCAAGATGTACACAATATTTATCCATCTCATCGCTATAAAGACGAAAAGTCTCTTCACAGCGTTCTTTAAGTGCGATAAACGATGATTCAGGTGCAACCGGTGGTTTAACAATATCCAGATTATTATTTAATGCCAACGTAAGCATCCGATTAAGCAGATTACCCAAATTATTGGCAAGATCGGCAGATATTCGTTCTTCAACATCTTTAAGATCAAAATTAACATCTTGGGTTACAGCCATCTGACGCATAATGTAATATCTAACCGGCTCAACGCCATACCATGCAGCAAGCTGTTCAGGATCCATAATATTGCCAAGAGATTTGGACATTTTATGTTCACCAAGCAAAATGTACCCATGCACTAATAATTTTTTAGGTAATGGTAACCCAATTGCCATCAACATTGCAGGCCAATGAACAGCGTGAAAGCGAACAATATCTTTTGCCATCATATGCACGTCAGCAGGCCACCATGTACTAAACTGTTCATCCGGTTGTTCTGACTGACCATATCCAATACCTGTAATATAATTGGTCAACGCATCGGCCCATACATACACCGTATGTTTAGGATCTCCGGGAAAAGGAATACCCCAACTAACATTGGTACGAGAAATACTCAAATCCTTTAAACCTGATTTAACAAAAGATATTACTTCCTGAAATCGCTCTTTGGGTGCTATAAAATCTGGATGTTTTTCATAAAACTCTAAAAGCTGATCTTCGTATGCAGACAGTCTAAAAAAATAACTTTCTTCTGCTCGCTCTTCCAAATGTTTTTTATGTATTGAACAAAGATGCTTACCATTTTCATCTTTGGGCGTATCACTGTTAATAATAATAAACTCTTCGCAGCCAACACAATACCAACCGGTGTACATAGACTTATAAACATCACCCTGCTTGATAAGTTTATTGAGAATATAAGTCACACCTTTAATGTGTTTTTCATCGGTCGTGCGAATAAATGAGCTATAATCAATCTCGTATTTACCCCAAAGATTTTTATATGCAGGCACTATGGCATCAACAAAATCCTGCGGCTTTTTACCAATTGCCAGAGCTGCATCTTGAATCTTTTGGCCATGTTCATCTGTTCCAGTCAAAAAGAAAACATTGTCTCCCATAAGCTTATGCCAACGAGCAAATACATCGGCGAGCATTGTTGTATACAAAGTACCAAGATGCGGTTTTGCATTTGGATAATAAATGGGAGTTGTTACATAATATTTTTTAGCCATGTTTTGACAACCCCTTAAAAAATCTATTCCAACGAATGTGCTTAGTCCAAAAATCAATTGGATGTTTCAAAAGATCAAAGAACCAGAATGATTCTTCGCTATCTATTGAATAAATAACAAAGCTTGCACGACCATGAATTAGTTTTTCATCCAAGAACAACCACCATCTACTATCCTGACTATTTTTTCTACTATCCCCCATAACCCAATATTTACCTTGAGGAATCGTATAAGAAAAAATATCTCTGCTCATAAAATTTCGGTGATCATAAATTGGTGTAAACGCATAATCCAACTCCGGCTCACGCGTACCCTTTTTATAGATAATTTCATTGTCATTAATCGAATAATATGGCTGTTGATCTAGTGATTTAGAAGGATCATATGTATAACGACAAATTTTAGTTTCATATTGTAAGAAACTTGGAACAGTAATAGGACCTATATGAGTCCATGGAATAAAACCACGTGATTTTTGTACTGCAATCAATGGCAAATGATTTACATATGGTTCGTCTAATTTTTTCCCATTAAGATATATAACAGTTTTACCCTCTTCCACTTTACCTTCAATAAGATCGCCGGGAATCGCGATAACTCGCTTAACCCAATTATCAGGACCAGCCTCTAATCCGAGAAAGGGGATTGGGAAACCTACATATCGTTGCCACCAATAATTAATAGAGCCTTCTCGATCATAATCAAACGTCGGATTATCAAAAATAACCAGATCACCGCGTTTTACAGAAGAAAAAAGATAGGCCATCTTGTTGCCCCAAATACGGTCACCAACAAGAATATTGGGCTCGGCTGAACCGGTTGGTACATGATAAAGTCCAAAAATAAAATTACGTAAAACAAATGCCAATCCTAGTGCAATAATAATTGCTTCAGCCCATTGTCTCCATGCAGGTTTAGTTATCTCAACTAATTCTTTATAATCTTTTTTTAATGTTTTTAACTTTACCTTAATTGCTGCTCGATCAGTCTGTCCTTCTGCAGTAATTAAAAAATCACTTTTTAATTCTTTAATCAATGCATCACATTCATCTAATAACTGCAAACCACGCCTATGTAGAGTATCCCAATCTTTAGCCTTGAAACGGTCAATGGCTTTTTTAAAATTTTCTCGTTTATTTTGATACTTTATATTAAGCATCTCAAATATTTGTTCTACTTTTTTCATGATCACACCAATCGTATACCATACACTATTATTCTTATTGCCTCTTCTACCAAAGGGTAATTCAAGCAAAACTAAACTATTCATGCATAACTATGAGTATAAAGGAAACAGACAAAAAAACGATTGCTTATGCAAAACCAACCGCAAGCCACAAATCTTCAATCGTTTTTTTCATATTTGATGGTAAAAGTGGAATAAATAGACGCTTATACATAGCATCATCAGGAATATAATGTGGATTAGAAAGGTATTGTGCATTAACAATGTCATTGGCTTTTTTGTTTGCAGAATTATAACCATAGGTCATGCTATTAAGCTGCGCAATACGATCAGAAATCATAAAATTAATAAATTGATGTGCAAGATCCACTTTATTACTACAGCGTGGAATCGCTAAATTTTCAATGATAAGCATGCTCCCTTCTTTGGGAATAGAAAAAACAAATCGGTCACTGTTTGCCAATACCCTACGCATATAATTACTCGACATTAAGGCAATAGGAGTGACATTGGTAAATAAAAAATATTGAGAACTATGAACCGTGTAAGCCTCAACCCACTTTTTTTGCTTGATCAATAATTCTTTAATTTTCTCAAAGTCATACGAATCTAGATTGTCAACACGCCCAAAAAGATAAATTGCTGCGATAAATGCTGCATCACGGCCATCATCAAGCATACATAGTTTATAAGGGCTAGAGACTAAACCATGTGAATATAATTCCTGCGGATCTGAAAACACATAACTCCATGACATTTCATCCGGTGTTTGCTTAAAGAAATTTTTGTCATATGCAAGACCATATGTGTACCATTTATGCGGCACGCTAAACTCATTATTTTTATCAAATACCTGATGCATTAGCCGTGGATCAATCTGATCAATGTTCGTAAGCATTGCATGGTCTATTGCATGCAAAAGTCCCTGCCTACTTAACTTATCAATCATGTAATCAGAAAGGTTAACAACATCATATCCCTTGCCTTCATTAATTTTAAACTTGGCGTGAAGTTGTTCATCAATTTCAACGTATGTTAAATTTACCTTAATTCCCGTTTTCTGTTCGAACCGATCAATTGCCTCCTGGCAAAAAGTCTCTGTAAACGTACATACATTAATTGATCTACTAGGCCTAAAAAAATCGATGATAATTGGCATGTATAAAAAGACAGAGAATATCGCAACATAAATGCCCACTATAAATATTTTGCCTAATAATTGAACGATAAATACATTTTTTATTTTCACGCTTGTATCTCCGTATCCTTATCAATTATACAAACCCAACTTCAAGCCATGCATCATCAATTTTGGCACGTAATTCATACGAGAAAAGCGGTATGTAAAGACGGTTGCAGATGTCTTGCGTAAGCAATAAGTGTGAGGATTGTTTATAATGCGTATCATCTTCCGCTTTAGCCTTCTTATTTGTAGAAGTCCATCCATACCAATTACTGTTCAATATGGCAATCTCATCAGAGATCATAAAATCAATAAATTGATGCGCCAACGTTTTTTTCTGACTTAATTGAGGAATAACAAGATTTTCAATAACCCAAATACCGCCTTCTGGTGGAACTGTAAAAGCAAACTTATCTGTCACTTTTAAAAGCTTCCGCATAAAATTACTTGATGTTAATGCAATAGGAATAATGTTTGTACGCAAAAAATATTCAACAGAATAAAGCGTATAACTCTCAACCCACTGTTTTTGTTGCATGAGCAATTCTTTAACTTTCTTGAAATCTTGCTCAGAATAGTTCTTTGTATGACCCAAAAGATACAAAGATGCGATAAAAAATGAATCTATCGCAGAATCAAGCATACAAACCTTGTAAGGCTCCTTAACCAACCCACGCTGATACAAATCTTGTGGGTTTTTAAAAATAAAATCCAAATTAATCAGTTCAGGTTGCCTATTAAAAAAATCTTTGTCATACACAAGTCCATACATAAACCACTTATGTGGAACAGAGTAATTATTTTCAGGATCATATAATCGATGTAAAAATAATTCATCAATACAGATACTATTTTTAAGCTGAGAATAATCAAGTTTAGACAGATAGCCTTGGTTTGCTAATATATGAACCATGTAATCAGAAAGATTAATAACATCGTATCCCTCTCCTTCGTTGATTTTAAATTTGGTATAAATTTGTTCATCAAGCTCAACATACGTAAGATTTACTTTTACACCCATTTTTTTTTCAAAACGCGCAATAGCCTCAGGGCAAAACGTTTCAGTAAACGCGCAAACATTAAGCGTTTGATACGATCTACACCGTTCAATAAAACGCGGCATGAATAAAAACAAAACAATAAGGGAAATATATATTCCAATAATGAACAATTTTCTAACTATTGACCCCAAATACCGACTGAACCAAAAGGTTCTCTTACTCATAAGATATAACCTGATCAATAACTTTAAACGAACATAACAACAGAACAAGAAGGCTACTAATCACCAAAAAGCACGTTGATATAGCATTAATCATTGGATCAACCCCTGTCCTAATCATAGAGTAAACATACACAGAAAGAGTTTGCACTGTTGGACCAGAACAGAAAAGAGAAATCAAAAAGTCATCCATTGATAGCGTAAAAACCAACAAACCAGATGCCAGCAGAGATGGCATGAGCAACGGGATTATAACTCGACGAAATGTCTGAAAATATGTAGCACCCAAATCAAGCGATGCCTCTGTTAACACAGGATCCAATTCAACAAATCGAGCTCTAACAATAGGAATAACAAAGCCTAATCCTAACAACGTATGACCAGCGATCAAGCTTCCATATCCCAAGGGGATCTGAAAAAATGTAAATATACTCAGAATACCAATAGCCAAGACAATCTCCGGCAGCAGAATATTGCTATAAAATAAGTTTGTAAGAAATGAGGTACGCCACCATTTGCTTGAAACAACAAAACATGTTCCTATAAAAACGCTTAAAAATGTTGTAACCAAAGCAACAACCAATGATGTTTTCATTGCCGCAAGAACTTCCGGCGAATACATGATCTTTTTATACCAACGCAATGAAAATCCAACCCATTCAATTGAAAAAGATGCATCATTAAATGAAAACACAACTAATACTAAAATAGGTAAATACAAAAAAAGATATGCCAAGCAAACAATCAGAGGATTGATGATTTTGAAAAGAAATTTTTTATTATCAACCATCGTATTAGTTCCCTAAATTAATTCCATATATCACGAGAATTACCACCATCAACATAATATCCGTAAGCATTATTTTTACGTTCAGCAATATTCTTTCTAACTCGCGAAAATATATTACCTAGAACCATAACAACAACAGGAACCATAATACCTACAATGACCAGTGCTGCACCAACGCGCCAATCTCGTGAGCGTAAAAATTTATCAACAATTACATTTCCCCAAAAAACATACTTGGATCCTCCAAGTAATGTTGGAATTGCGTATTCACCAAACGAAGGAATAAACACCAATAACAAACCAGCATATACGCCTGGCAACGACAATGGGAAAATAACACGTTTAAACGTCTCCATACGATCCGCGCCAAGGTCTGCGGATACCTCTAAATACGATCTATCCATTTTTTCAAGTACTGCATAAATTGGCAAAATCATAAATGGCAGATAACATGAAACCATCCCAAGTAGAATGGTAAAATAATTATTAAGCAGGTGAAACGTTGATGAAATTAGTCCAATTTTTTGTAAAGCCCAACTTACAAAACCATTTTTTTCAAGCAAGAAGAACCATGCATATACCTGAACAATCAGACTTGTCCACGATGGCAAAATTAATGTAAACAAAAGATATGTCCTGAATTTTTTAGGAACCTTGAGTGCCAAATAATATGCCACCGGATATGCGATAAAAAAACATATAAGAGCAGATAAAAATGCCAGAAAAAATGAATGTAAAATAATTTTAATGTATAAAGAATTAAAAATTTGAACGTAATACGAAAGTGTTATTACATATCGTCCAGCATCCGGTCGATAATCAAGAATGCTATGCAATGCTAATATGGCAAACGGTGAATATAAAAAAACTATTTGCCACAACAATGCAGGACATGCAAAAACAAAATAAATTTCATCGGCAAAGATTTTTTTAAAGAATTTCATCTATCGCTCCAACAAGACAACATTCTCTTTTTGGAAGTACAAATGAACCTCGTCATCGTAATCAATACTTTCCTGAGGAAAATGTTCTTCGTTTTGTTCAAAGACAAGCAGGAACTGACCATTCTTAAGCTTGATTCGATACTGTGTTGAGCGGCCATAATAAACAATATCAACAACCTTGCCCATGATGTGATTAGAAAAACCTTCTTTGACTTTTTTGGAAATGAAAATTTTTTCAGGACGAATACTCATATACAATCGACAACCAGGAATCATCCAAAACTTTTCACCAGGAATATACACGGCAAAAAGACCAAGGCCTTCAACCTCAACAGATTTTTGGCCATCCTTTATATGGAGTTTGCCTTCTATGATATTGGTATTACCCACAAAATTTGCAACAAAGCGGGAAACGGGAAACTCATAAATTTCTTTCGGTGTTCCCATCTGCTCAATATCACCCTGTTCATTCATAATTGCCATTTGGTCTGAAACCGTGAGAGCTTCAAATTGATCATGCGTTACATAAATGAACGTTGTTTGCAACTTATCTTGCAACTCACTTAATTCAATAAGCATCTCTTCTTTAAGCTTAAGATCCAATGCAGCCAATGGTTCATCAAGCAATAAAACTTCCGGACTGTTAACCAACGCACGCGCCAATGCAACACGTTGTTGTTGCCCACCAGAAAGACTACGTGGATATTTCAACTCAGAACCGGACAAGCGAACCATTTTTAAAACTTCTTGCACCTTTACTCGTATAAGATCATCACTTATGCGTCTTACGCGTTGGCTATACGCAACGTTTTCAAAAACGGAAAGATGAGGAAATAGTGCATATTGCTGAAACACGGTATTAATTTTACGTACGTGAACTGGCTTATGGGTAATATCTTCATCCCCAAGATAAATTTTCCCGGAGTCAACAGTCTCTAGGCCAGCAAGCAACCGCAAAACAGTTGTCTTACCACAACCACTGGGACCTAACAAAGCAAAAAACTGACCAAGGGGAATCTCAAGGCTAAGATTATCTAAAACCAGCTCCCCGTCATATGATTTGGAAACGCGTTCAAGGCGAATGTACCTCATTTATCCTTCCTACTAACTATATAAAGTAAGTAAAACGCACAATCATGATGTTTTGCGAGCTTTTTTGGACCGCGCAAACATCATAGGAACCACAATATCTGACAGTGTACATGGAACAAGTACTGCAAACACGAGAAATAAAAAAACAAATCCCATTTGGGCCCACCATTGTGTAAAACCATATCCGACCAAATAAAGAATGGATGCCATGGAACTAACAAAAACATGGAAAAAATGGAAGCCAACCGAATAAAACATATGTAAATTTCGTGCATGGCTACTCATCACCCAACCATTGCTTACACCAACAATGAGAAATGGCAATACGGTATCAAGGTGACTTATAAAGCACCAATGAAAATGCATATCAAGCCCTACCATTTTACCTCCCAAATAAGGTAAAAAGGCATCGGATACCGTACAGAAAATTGCAGGCACCAATAAACCAACCAAAATACCACCTATAACATTTTTTGAATAACGTCTAAATGTTAACATTGTACCTGTTGCAGCAAACAAAAGATGTAGATAGTGAAAACTATGAAAAAGCCGATGGCACACTTGATGCTGATTGTCACCGGTAGTTAGCGTTGACAACAAACTCAGCATTATCATACTTACAGTCACAGAAAAAATGGCATATGGAAAATGACACAATAATTCTTCAAGTATTGTGTGATGATGCTCCAGTGAGCCTTGTTGAAAGGACTCATGCTCGTGAATACTACTCATTATTGAACCTCATTTTGAGTACCTGTATTTTTTTGCGACAAGTTTTAAGTCTATCGTAAAGATTGTATTTTTGCTAATGCCTACGGCTAAATCGCGTGTTTTTAAATATTACTCCATTGACCTGCAAAGTAAAGATTTGATTTTGTGAAGAATCTGATTTTTATACAGGACACACTTTGAGCTGTATCTGTAACCCACGAACCATATCTACAATAGCTCCTGCAACCGGCTGTTGATCAATAACTTTACACATGCTGCAAGCATGATCCGGTGGCTGGGGTTGCTCATGAAAAACTTCAGCTCGCACATCATATTGCTGTAATGTTTTGTCTATTTCTGATAATAGCTTGTCCTTAAAATTAGGCATTATAAATAATGTCGATCGTCCTGCCGAAAAATACAACGTTACCTTCTTGGTATCCAATTCTTGCCCCATTGGAGGAAATTGAGCAATACACATACCAGCTGGATATGCTGTATGCAATTTAACCTCTTCGGATTCAAATCCCAATTTAGATACCATTACCTGAACTTCTTTAATCCTTTTTCCCCAAAAATCCGGTGTTAACGCATTCCGTTGTTTAACTGATATCGTAACAAAGACGTTTTGATTTGGCCGAATGCGTTGTAATGGGTGAGGCAGTTGATCAACAATAGTGCCTTCTGGTAATGAATCATCTTCAAGTTGTTGTAATAACCGTAAGCCAAGATGGCTGTCTGAAAGTATATGAATACCTTCCTGCAGGGTTTTACCAATAACATTTGGGGTAGCAAAATCATTATTATGTAGGAAATAGCTCGTTATCAGATATCCAAGTAAAAAGCCAAGAAAAGGAATAAACCATAGACGCGCAAATAAACTTTTTTTTACCCCCACTCGCTCAAGAAGCTTTGGTTTATCAGGTCCCATAGTAATCCGTATAATCCTTTTAATTTTTTTAGAGGGCTCGGTGGCTCTCCAGTAACACATGTAAGCTGGATTCTGTTCCTGAATGTTACTTCAGGTGGCAACCATTTATCTCAGCGACATACCCGCACATTATCAAGAACAGGAAACTTATCATGTGCCTATTTTGTCTTGCTCCGAATGGGGTTTGCCCGCAGGATATATTACTACGTCCTGGTGTGCGCTCTTACCGCACATTTTCACCCTTACCATGATTGACCATGGCGGTTTATTTTCTGTGGCACTTTCCGTGAGTTTGCACCCCCTCACTTGTATTTATGACAAATCATAAATCTAATGAGGCATTCATCCTGTTTAGAGTCCAGACTTTCCTCCCCCTGTTGCGCAAGGAGCGATTGCCCTGTGTATACCAAAGAACCACGAATCCTATTGCTAGATTAATAAAAAATTTAACAATTGTCACGGTTAAACATGGTCTTAAATCATGCAAGTAAGGGTATATGACAAAACTTTCGAAACAAAAAAAAGTAAGTAAACAGATAGTTAGAATGATGATATTTGCATATAAAAGCGTGTATTTGAACCTAAAAACCAAAAACATCATTGGTGCCACAAAAGCAAGCCCTATGCCAAAACGACCATGAATCACAAAATCAATAAGCATAAAAAAGGTCAGGGCAACCCCGATAGACCCCCATTCTCGCTCTGTCCGCCAACGTAACAAGAGCAGAACTAGGTAAACAAAACTGCTATGTACAAGCCATTGGTCGTATAACCCAAAGAAAAAGAAATCTGTAAACAGAAGAATTACGGGAATTATAATCATATAAATTTTTTAACCTGCCCACATTTAACTAAATGCAACAGTTTACCATTCAATATCTCCTGCCGCTGTGCCCAACGTTGTTGTAACATTTCAATAGGAGCATTAAAATAATCAATACTTAACATAAACGTTCCCCAATGCATGGGTATAAAATGCTGCGCATTCAACATTAAAAACGCATCTATGGCCTGGTCTATATCTAAATGAGACTCATCTAAGAGATGTCGTGGTTCAATTGGACCAACCGGTATTAAAGCAGCGGTAATAGTATCAAATTTTTTTCTAATTGCTTGAAAGTGCTCACCTTTTGCAGTATCGCCGGCAAAATAGACCGATATCGTGTCATATGTAAGCATCCAGCTGCCCCAAAGTGTTTTATTAACGTCAAACAACCCCCTACTGGTCCAGTGGGTTGCCGGTAAGAATGACAATTGCAATGACCGTTGTCCCCTGGTTATAACCATATCATCCCACCACGTCATTTCAACAACATTGCCAATACTCTTACGAGTCAATCTTTGCTTATTACCAATAGGAACAAAAATACGAGGATTAAACTTCTGCAAAAATCGTAGAGTACGTTCATCAAGATGATCTCGGTGATTGTGGGAAATAATTACCGCATCAATTGGCGGCAATAGTTCCAAATGTTTTTTACCGTCAAAAAAGCGTGATACTATCATTGATATATCGTAAAAGGCAGGATCGGTCAGGATATTAAAGCCACCAATCTGAATAAGAAAGGTTGCGTGTCCCAGCCAGGTTATCGTTAAATCATTGCATCGTTCTTGGATCGGTTCATGAACAACCCATTGTGCAACTAAATCACGGCTCTGAGCCTTAAGTTTTCTGGTACTTTTGCCCTTAAACCGATATCGCATCATGGCAAAGCCTGTTTTAAGCATATGCCTGAGCCGGCGAAAAATAGAATCATGTGGATCATTATAGAAACGACCCTTGTGGATATGTGGCTTAATATTCATGATAATCCCCAGTAAAAATTTAAGTTTACTGATGGTTTGGCCTATGGTCAAATTGATAACATTTCAGCAATAAACACAGCCCAAAATCAACAAAAGAAATACCAGTTACTACACCAAGTCTGCAATACGTCATGAAAACATACAATGGCATAAAACATTGTTTCATGTTCTCCACAAAACGGTTATAACTTGGGGCTGTTGGAAATGCCGTCCTGATTAGTCCTTTGATATAGATGGAATAATAGACCGTGAACGTTCTTACACATGAACGATGGAAGAAGATAACGATTGTCATCATTTCGCTTTGACTTAATTGTTGCTTTGGTCTGGTCATTTTTTCTGTTTCAAGCATTCTTATTTTAATTTCTTTATCTANAAGCTTTTCCCCATAAATTTTGGCGAAAGGCACTTATCGTTGCAAGAATTTTCAAACCCCGAACTCACGTTATTTTAACAGCATGATTCTCAACCTGAAAACATTGGTCTTAAAAAAATCGAAAAACTTGATATTTACACAAGTAAACTTACTACAAAATCTCTTATTTTTCTCAAAATAGCACATAATCGGCACCACCCTATTGACTTTTTAGCAATAATTCAGGCAATTCTTTACAACTCGCTTTCTATCTGTAAAATACATAGTGGATGGACAGCCATTATTTGCAAAGACAATCAAAGCTAAATTTAATAACTAAATATGGAAGTACTTAGATAAAAACATTTTTAAGACTTCTTGCAGATCAACCATAAGTCATCTGCAACTATAAACACACAAATATTGATCCGTTTCAGTATTTTTTCATCTCAAATATAGAGGATTTTTATGATTTTTTTTAACACATTAAATTCAGTTCTTTTAATAACTTTAGTATCCATTTCGTTATCAGGAATGGACAACCCCGTCAATAATCAGGGTTTAGGCACCAACCAAGATTTACAAGCAGCTATAGAAGCATCTTTACAAACAGGTAATACAGTAACACATATAATAAGTTTGTCATCATCGTCCTCGCCAACGAGGCAATCTGCCTCTTTTGCTTCAAAAACAACACCGACCATACAAAAAACGCCAGAAACACCAGCAACCCATTGGTATATAACACCTCAAGGCGATCGTTGGTTTTTTGGATCACTCAATACAGAGCCTTCTGCATCTCAAACAAATTCATCTTCTTCTTCATCTAGCTCCTCTTCAAGCTCTCAAAAACCAAAAGTAACTGCAAAAGACTTTAAATGGGTAACCGGTTATGATGAGATTGATGATGATAAAACTCACTCAAGTTCAAATGACCAAGAAGATTCTTCTACTGTTATTAAAAATGACCCAACATCCGTTTTTCCAGATGAAATTTTGTTGCAAATTTTTCGAGAAGTATTACTTTCAACTGACCACATTAAAGATTTTAATAATCTAGCTCATATAAACAAAAATTGGTATCGAATATGGCAAGATCATACCTTGCAAAGAACCCGTTTACTGAAAATTCGTAAAAACAATGTATTCGAAAAAGAAATAGAAACCTTCAATAAAACCCACAACAAAAATGATCTTCATTTTATAAGTAAGCAATTAGAAAAGGATGATTACAACAACACAAACCTCATACAAGTTCTCAAACAAAACAATATATCGATTAGAAATGTCATTCCAAATTTTGATGGTTTTAACATTGCAAAACAATTTGCCATATTTATAAAATTTAAAAACAAACAAGGCATTAAACGAATTATACAATTTTGCAAATGCAATAAAGCAAACCCTTTGGTTGCTGAAACATTAAATGCGCATATTGATTCACATGGTCGCACGTTACCACTATGCACAATTAGCTTTTTAGATAACACCGATACAATAATGGATCTAATTCATCTTTTTATAAAATGCAGAGCAGATTTAAGAATAGCAGATTCATATGGTAACAATGTTTTACACTATGCAGTACAAAAATGTAATCCCCGCCTCCTTTGTAATTTGATATTAGAACTTATCATGATCAATCATCAGCACAGATTCTTGCTCTCCTTCAAAAACATATATGGTCAAACCCCCTGGGATCACGCAAAAGAATTGTATACGGTAACTAGTCATCTAAGACTAGCGCTCAGAAAAAAAAACAACCAAGAACACATTTTATACTGGTTGAAAAATGCTGAAAATTCAAACGATTATCATGATTTAAGCTTTAATTTAAAACTATACATCACACAAACATTGAGCCACTAAGCAAATATATAGATTTAAATTCATCTGACACCGTATACCTTGATCAGGATTAGGATTCCAAAAGCTTAAAACTATATCATTATATCTTTGCTTGCCTATCGATCTTAACGAAGAAGATCATCATCACAAATTGTTTTTTGTTCAGCAATAACCCCACAACCAAGGCAGGTATCTTTATCATAAAAAACAGCAAATTGGCCCGGAGCCAGTCCCTGATCATTACCTTGAATAGTAACCGTACCGATACCCATTGTTTGTTGATTGAGCATACATTCGTACATCCACTCACCATGTCGTATTTTTACTTGTAATTTGGTACCTTTAGGGCAACTCCCAAGCCAATGTATATGCTCAACTGTAAAAACATTGCGATGCTTATCAGAACTATAATATTGTTTAGAGATGTAAACAATATTTTTCTGCGTATCCTTACTGACCACATACCAAGGCCCCCCTGAAAGCCGCATTCCTTTGCGCTGCCCAATTGTGTAATACCAAAAACCTTCATGCTGACCGACAACATGGCCAGTTTCAAACTCAATAAAGTCACCCTGCCGCGTTCCTAAATGATGTCGGATAAAGTCACTAAAACTAATCTTGCCCAAAAAACAAATACCTTGACTGTCCTTGCGATCTTGGTTAGGCAAATTAAATTGATGCGCCAAGGCACGCACTTCTGACTTAAGTAGATTACCAATTGGAAAGACCAAACGAGATAGTTGCTCCTGGTTCAAATGAGATAAAAAATAGGTTTGATCTTTAATAGGATCTTTTGCTTTTTTAAGAATCCATAGACGTCCATCGTGCTGTAAATTTGCATAATGCCCGGTCGCAATTTTTTCAAAAGAGGAATCTATTTTGTGAAGAAAACAACCAAACTTAATACGCTTATTACATAAAATATCAGGACTTGGAGTTCGGCCGTCTTTAATCTCTGCAATAGTATATGCAACTACCTCATTCCAATATTCTTGTTGCAAAGAGATGACTTGCAAAGGAACATTGTATTTATCGCACACGGCCTGAACATAACCAAGATCTTCTTCCCATGGACAACTACCCAGATAGGCTAGTTCATCCTCAAGCCAAATTTTGAGATAAAAAGCATAAACTTCATGCCCTTGGTCCTTAAGCAATTTAAGCGCAACGGAGCTATCTACACCACCGGAAACAAGGACAGCTATTTTCATTGCTTGCAATCCTTAAAAAAAAGTTAATTTTCGTTCTTTTTAGTCTAAATTAAGTATTGTAATAGAAATTATATCATTTTTGATAATTTTTCAAATCTTTCAAAAAATCAATAGTTCAAACATATTTTAATCGCTTGCGTTCACACAAATGTTTTAGTATAGTTAATTTCTAACTGTAGCGCATCTTGGGGGTGTTGCTCGATAAAATTAAATATAATCATGAATTAAATATAATTATGAATATAAAATACGAATGGATTGTTGTTTTTATGACAAATTTCAAATCTCTTTTAATCACCATTATCTTTGCAATACAATCGTTAAATATTGTATCTGCTACCGAATTGTTACCAGATAAATCTTCTTCAAGTAGTAACAACCCTGAAATTTTTTCCATTATTCCACAACTAAAATCTTTAACACTCAATGGAAATCATAATCACTTACCACAAAATATATCATCATCTTCTTCCTCAACAATACTTTCAACATCGTCAAAACAACACGCCGTAAGAACAATTCTTAATAGATTCTTTACCACCGAACAACTTTATGGAATTACCCATCAAGAAACGTTCAAAGAAAAGCTGCAAACACAACTTGAGTTATGTTTAGCTACACACACATTAAATCTTTCCTCCATGGACTTATCAGATGGGACATTAGAAAGGATTATAAATCTTCTTACACAGCTTAATATGAACAACAAAATCCGTATATTGTATGCAAACGACAATGTATTAACAAGGCTCCCCCAAAATATCGATTCCCTTTGTAATCTACAATCTTTGGATTTGAGCGATAATTGGTTAACTCAACTGCCTTCAACAATTTGTAACCTTTCATCCTTACTACATCTTAAAATACACAACAATCAGTTATTGAATTTGCCTGAAAAAATAGGAAATTTAACATTTCTTAAAGTACTAGCTGTAAGTAACAACCAAATTGTATCACTTCCTGACTCTATTAGTATGCTAGAAAACTTGGAAAAATTAGATCTTGGTTGTAATAAATTATCAAAGATTCCAAATACCGTTTGGCTTCTTTATTCGTTACGCAATCTTAACGTATGCTCAAATTTATTAGAGGAAATACCTGCAGAGATAGATTGGTTGCCATATCTTGAAGTACTAGATGCAAGCAGTAACAAAATTGAGCATATTCCTTATTCTATTGGCAATTTATCATACTTAAAGAAACTTTATCTTGATAATAATATTTTAACAGAGATTCCACATACTATTGGCAATCTTTCAAAGTTAGTTTGGCTTGAACTACGTAACAACCTACTACAAACATTACCAAAGAAAATCGGGCGATTAAAACATCTTGAGATGCTTGATGTAAGCTTTAATAACATAACAAATATTCCGTCATCCATAGGTAGACTTGTCAATTTAACATGCTTATATCTCGCAGAAAATCAACTTGAATTCTTACCGGAGACGATCGGATTGTTAAAAAACCTAGAAATACTACATGTTTCCAACAATAAGCTAATAGTTCTTCCTGAATCGTTAAATAATTTAACTGCACTTTATGCCTTAAATGCTGAACACAATTTACTCAAAATACTACCGGATCTGTCAAGGCTTCATGCCAGTCTCAAAGATTTAAACCTTTGGTACAATCCGCTTACATTTGATGCTAAACAAATAGTCATCAAAACATTACCTCAAACTCGCGTTCGTGTTGACCGCGAAAACGAATACACATTATAAATACACATTATAGAGGACAATCATTCATATTTTTTTAAATGGAAGGTTATCATGAAAAAGATATTATTTTTTATATCACTCACAAGTATCTGCACGCACTCACTTATTGCAATGAAACGAAGTACACCAATAGACATCACAATTCCAACAACATCAAGCTCATCTAAAAAAACAAAAACTTCATTGGATGATTTGCGATCAGATTATCAAACCTACCTCAATGGTTCACCATCTAAAGACCAAGTCAAACAACTGTTAACACATTTTTTTAATGAGATTATTGTAGCGATAAAACTTTTAGGTTCACAAGATACCAAAGAGCAAGGTATTGCAAATCTTCAAAAACTTTGGACCATCTTGTATGAAGAAAAAGTCCGTGCCGGCACATTATTAAATATCGTTCAGCAATTCATTGTAAGCCTTAATACATTCATTAATTCCGACGAAGGCAAAAAGCAATTTGAAGAAAATATCAAAATTATTTTGCCTGAATTAATAAAAGCAAAGCCTATACTTGATGACATTTTTAATGAAAGCGAAAAGATAATTGGTAACATCAATAGTCTTATCACACAACTCAATGAGATAATCAAAAAACTTCCTCTGCTTTCAAGCTCTTCATCCAGTAGCTCATCTTCAAATAATGCATCTTTTATTTCATCATTACCGTTGCCAAGCAAACTATTGAAAAAGAAGCCAAGCGAATATATTCAGGAGTTTACACAAATTAGCGGAACATTGAATATGATTACAAATAACTACCTTGTGGCACTATTAAGTAGTAAGATGGTCTCTCTTGACACAACCAATAACAAAGTATGCGGTAAGATCCTTAAAAAATTAAATCTCTACATAGCAAAGCTCAAATCTTTTATTGCCGCACATCAAGCAACATTACAAGACAAAAGCATTTGCCTTAAAGATGAACTTACAAAGATAGATACGCATACGCCGGAACAGCAACAGACGCCATTTGTACAGTTCCTACATAAAATTAAAACATTTGCTAACGTTATCTCTGCGTTGCAGGCACAAGATGTACCAAAATTAGTCGAACAATTCTTTAATAAGCTACCTGCGCTCAATCAGGATCAATTAAATATTGCCGTTAAGATGCTTACTATGGCAACAACAGTTGCAGAAAAACTGTAATCATTGCTAATAATGGTTGAATATTTAAAAATCAATAGGCCCCGAACTGGGGCCTATTTTTATGTCTAATACATTGCAAGAAAAACAACTCAAACAAAATCTAATCGTTGTTTAAGTTTCCTATAACTTAGATAGGTAAAAAGCGTGCTTAATGAAGCAATAACAAAGCTGCATAACCAGAATGGTAAAAAGCTCCCTTGACCAAGAAGAGCTGCGCGCGTTCCCTCTATAACATATATAACAGGGTTTACCAGTAATACATACGATAACACTGGTGATATTTTATGTACCATTGCCCATGAAAACTGAAAGCCGCCTAAAAACCACAGAGGAAATATGATACGCGTCCATAAAGAATTCATCATCTCTATGTTTTTTATGAAAGCGGCAAACACAAGCGTTGCGCTTGCGTATAAAAAATTCGATAGAGCAAACATTACTACAAGTTCAACCCAACAGATGTTAGCCAATACAAGTTGATTCCACAAAATTAATTTACCGATAGGAAGCAAAATAATACTAAGAGTTACGCCTATTATGATGTAGAAGATAACCATATTAAACAGAATCATAAAAGCAGATGTTGGCAGCGTAAGATAATATGAAATTACCTGCTCACCCTCAAAGTCCATAAATAAAGAATATGCGTTACCATACATTTCAAAAATACCCGTCGATGCTAATAAACCGGCAAGCTGAAATGCTCCAAAATCTGATGTCAAGCCTATTGCCTGCATAATATATCCGGTAACAAAAAGCGTACATAATGCCCATATGGATTGATCTACAAATTTATTAACTAACAGGACTTACGCACTAGCTGA
>LDIV01000001.1:386393-414304 GCA_001468855.1 candidate division TM6 bacterium UASB124
GCCTATGTTGCGTAAGTCCTGTTAACTAAGGTACTTTTAAAATTAATTAATTTTATATGAAGCAAATGCTTAAAAATTTCTTTGTGTGAAATTGTCAAACTCATAGTGCCTCCTTTGTTTCTTGCATCAGCGCAAGAAAAACGTCTTCTAAATTATTTTTCTTAAAATCTGTTAACAGATTTTCTGGTGTATCAATCAATTTAATTAATCCTTTATCTAACATACAAACACGATCCGATAGGTGCTCAGCCTCGTCCAAATAATGGGTTGTTAAAATGACGGTAACCCCGTCTTTTTTTAGCTCCTTAATAAGAGCCCATAGTTGACGTCTAATATGTGGATCAAGACCAACGGTTGGTTCATCAAGCAAAACAAGTTTTGGATTGTGCATAATACTTCGTGCTAGCATAAACCGTTGACGATAACCACCGGATAGAACCGATGCTTTTTGATCCAGATAATCTTTCAAGCCAAACTGTTGAACAAGCTTTTCTAGCCGCTTATCAATTGATTCTTCAGACATACCGTACAAACGACCTGAAAACCGTAGATTTTCCCCTAATGTCAACGTTGCATCTAGGTTAGGCTTTTGTGGACAAAAACCTAGTTGCATACGATAACGAACAAGATGTTTATAAATAGAGGTCCCTTCAAATAAAACATCTTCCTCTGTTGTCGGATGCAGCGTTGCTATGATAGAAGACAAAGTTGATTTACCGGCACCATTAACACCAAGCAAGGTTATAATCTCACCTTTATAAACATCTAACGAGACACCTTTGAGTGCATAGGTAATACGTTTTTTCTGGTTATATTGTTTTTTTACACTTTGTATCTTTAATAAAACTTCAGACATATTCAGACATATATAAATCCTTTGTTAAAATTTTTCTTCGTGCATATCTATGCCTGAAAACACTCATGTAAAACGTGATGGTAGCAATGCAAACAAGATAGACATGCTGAATACGCATGCTTTTCTACGTGCTACCAAATAAATGAATATTGTAAGAAAAATAAAAAGAATATTGCAAAAGTAGGCGCAGAAAAGCTATTTAGCTGCGCGCAACACAAACAATGCAGATTGAGAAAATGACTTTCATTGAGGTTCTCCTCCGCTTGGAGAGATTGATGAAATTTTCAACGCTTTTTTTTAAACTACTTTATTTTCGACATTTTGTCAAAATAACAACATTTAGTTACTGCTTTTTCTTTCTACTTGTAATGCGCGCATATTTGTGTTAAGCTTATTTATCACGAAAATATTGAATTTTACTGCTTAAATAACAATTAAATCATTAATAATATAAGGAATTATCATGTTTAAAATACAAAAAATCATCTGTATTGTTCTATTGAAACTCTGTATTGGTAGTATTTATGGCGCAGATATGCCAACAACACCTAGCTATTTCAAGGTTGGGCATGAAATCCCATCATCACCTCAATGCATTCAGGTTAATTTGGAAAACTTTTGTAAAGAGCTTATCGAATCATTGGTAAACAATAACGAAAATACTTTTAAAACTGGATTGCTAAGTTTGTATTCCAAAATTCCTTATGGACTCAAGCTCAAAGAAAGCGTTCATAATAAAAAATATTTTAATCAGTTTTATCATGCTATGTTTTTCAATTTATTTCTTTGCGTAGCAAGCAACCGGATTGGAGAAGGTCTGATTCAACTACCTGTGTATGACCAACAACTAGACATTACGGCATTAGCCATAGAAACGGATAAGAAAATTTACATTCTACAATTTAGAATATTAAATGATGAATCAGAAAACACAGCGCTGGCAACGTATCAAGTCGATGGCAACAAAGATGTCACTATTATTGATATTGCTTTAGATGGAAGAGATACCTTACTTGTAGAACGTGATCGTAATGACGATAACAGACCTCATAAAATTATAATTAATCCTATACAAGTTACCTATAATAAAGATAACTTTTTCAAAAAAATGATCTCTGTATGCTTTTTGCAAATTAATGAGCCATTTGTTTTTGATAAATGTCTTACAACCATTTACAATACACTTCCTACTCATTTACATATATATAATCGAGAAATATTTTACCAATCAATTTTAGGCTGGATTTTATTATTTATGGGAAGTGTAAAAAGTGTTGCAGAAGTTCAAACGGCACAAGGTCGTATCGATTTATTAATTGAGACACAAAATGATATTTTTGTTCTTGAATATAAGCTTAATGGAACATTAGATAAAGCACTCAAACAAATAGAGGATAAGGAATATGTAAATTTCGTTAAAAGCAAAGATAAAAATGTTTATAAAATAGCAATTAATGTTAAAACTAATTCCCCCCAAGTAATAGTTGAAGCTTTTCGAAAAAAAGCTGAACATCTTTCACCGAGTCCTATAAAAGACAAACGAAAAAATAAAAGAACACAACCGGGGACACCTACTAAAGTGTTCTCAAATTCAAAATATTCAAGCTCAAGCTCATCAAGTTCCTCAAGTTCAAGCAATCAAGTTGATAAAACCGCAAAAGATACTCCCACGAAGAAACGGAAGACTAAAGAAGATCCTCAAGATACAAAATAATCACTATCCCTTAATCACTACACAGGGTCTCAGCCGCGCTATCTTTCGTGCAATGCCTGCTTTATGAACCACATCAACAACATCATCAATATCTTTGTATGCCAGGGGAGCCTCTTCAGCTAGACCAGAAACAGATCCTGCTTGTATATAAATACCTGACTGTAAAAGTTCATCACGCAACGCCCTACCATGAATAGATCGCTTTGCCGCAGCACGTGACATCCTACGTCCTGCGCCATGACAGGTAGAGCTCAATGAAATCATTTTACCTTCCTCTGTTCCAGCAAGAACATACGACGCTGTCCCCATACTACCAGGAATAAGAACGGGTTGCCCCGTTTGGCGATACTCTTCGGGGAGTTCCAAATTACCCGGCCCAAAAGCACGAGTTGCGCCCTTACGATGCATAATAACTTTTAATTTTTTTCCCTTAATCTCATGCGTCTCTATTTTGGCCATATTGTGAGCAACATCATAAACTAATGATAACGATCCTCCAGATGGCCCAAATTCCCGTTCCCATGCGTTTCTGATTTCCCAGGTAATATATTGGCGGTTTGCCCATGCAAAGTTTGCTGCAGCAGCCATGGCATTAAAATAATCCGTACCTTCCGGGCTTGAAAATGGTACACAGGCAAGTTCACGATCAGGTAATTGAATACCATATCGAGGCATAACACCCATCATAAGTCTAATATAATCAGTTGCTACTTGATGACCAAGCCCACGAGATCCACAGTGAATTAAAATAACAACTTGATTCTTCCATAGCCCAAATGTATTAGCCGTCGCTTGATCATAAATTTCTTCAACAACATCAACCTCGACAAAGTGATTGCCGGCACCAATTGTGCCAAGCTGATCACGTCCACGCTTTTTGGCATCTTGTGAAACTTTTTCAGGGTCAGCATTATCGAGTGTTCCATTTGACTCAATATGACGAATATCATTTTCTGTAGCAAAACCATTTTTAAGCATCCACTGAACACCTTTTGCAAGGACCCTGTCCATCTCTTGATCTGAAAGTTTGAGGTCTCCACCCTCTCCAACACCGGAAGGAACCATATGATAAATTTCTCGAGCAAGACTTGCCAGGTGATCTTTAATTTCAGAAATAGAAAGTTGAGACCGAACAAGTCTGACACCACAATTAATATCATAACCAATACCACCGGGAGATATAACACCATCCGGATATAACGTTGCAGCAACGCCGCCTATAGGAAAACCATAGCCTTCATGCGCATCAGGCATGGCCAAAGCTGCACCTTGAATCCCCCGTAACGTTGCAACATTGACAAGTTGTTCTAATGATCGATCATTAAAAACTTCATCAAGCATTTTTTCGGTTGCAAAAACACGAGCAGGAACAATCATATCTGGACGATAACTTTTTGGTATTTCCCAGATAACATCGGAAATTTTAATAAGTATGTCTTTTGAAATCATAATTTTATATATCAAATACTATTGTGGTTTGATAATTACCTTTTTCATTTTTCTTTACATCAGCTTCATGGTAGGTAACCGCCTTAATATCCTCCTGAAATAAATTTGTTTTTTTCCCATGAATGCAAGCATGAAGCGAAATCGACGTAATATTTATAAAATCGGCAGAACAATACAATGTTTTATTAAGATGTGTTTGCGTCAAAACTTCAGATAAAAAATCAATAAGAAGTGCTGTGGTATCAGATGACGTTATAGTTAACTCATGGTGTTGATCATATGGAGGGGGGAAACATGGCTTTGCTGTTATTATAAATGCCATTCCCTCAAGAGCAGCATTAAAGAGCTCTTCCAATGTAGCACCTTCAACAAAAAGCCGTATATCCGCAGTATGAGCAATAATTTTAAAATGTTTCATTGTACTAATCCAAATCAATAAACAAATGAAAAAATTGACTCGTGGATTGCCTTTTGTTTAAAATTTAAATTAGATTGAATCTTTGTCAAATGTTTTATAATCAATGCTATGGCAACGTATTAAAAGGAGAGCTTATGATAAAATTTAGTAAGACAATAATTTTACTTTCAATTGTTTTTTTAGGTTCCACCTATAGCCAATCAAACAACAAGGACGTAACCAATCTTGATAATGAGATCGGTAAAAACAAAGTAACTAAAATAAAAAAGACGCTCAAAGGGCCACTATTAACGCTGCTAGCCTCAAGCGAATACATCACACATGATGAACTCGACAGTCGTATTGAAAAAGCAAGCCACGCACTAGAACAAATTAAATCCGAACTTAAAGAAGAAGATTAATGGTAGACTACGTTTAATGTTTATCCACAACGTATCTAAAATAAGGAGATTGTTAATGAAACAATATTTCAATGTAACAACATTACTTGCAGTAACCTTTTCCGGTTACATAAATGGACAAGTGAATGATAAAGTTGATGAAATAGGGGACAAGGGAGTAACCGAAATAAAACAGACGCTCAAAGACCCTTTTTTGAACCTACTTGCATCAAGTGAATTTACAACAAATACCGAACTTCGTAATCGCATTGAAAATGCGCGTAACGCATTAGAAAAAATCAAAGCGAGTCTTAAAGAAGAAAAAATGTTGGTCATGCCATCACCAACTCCGGCCCCAGAAACTGTCAAACCGGCAGCCCCTGCTCCAACATCAANGTTCATATTATCAGGCCAAAGTAGATCGCGAAAAAACATGGTTTGTTGTTGGAACATTCCGAAACGAAGATCATGTTGCATTCGAACGAGCTATTGAAGGTCAAACTGAGATTTTAGAATTTTTTGTTCCATCAGATCAGGAAAACTATTTTCTCATTTTAATTCAACGCCTTAAAGAAATGGGCTACGTTCTCTGGTTCGAGAAAAAAGACAATCGTTTCTATTCTACTTGATTAAGCAACGTAAAACTTTTTAAAATTTATATATGTTGTTGAGGAATTTTTTGGGGAGGGTTTGTAATGAAAAAACTTTTTTTATTGATTCCAATTTTATTTATTACTCATGTAAACGCCATACGTTTTTTAGCAAATTCCGATCCGCAGATTGGAGCTCAAGATCAGTCATATAAGCTTGATCAATGCACACAGATGCTTAAGCGTGCTAATCAAACAGGCGATATTGAGGCGATTTTATGGGCCGGAGATCTAACTAATGATGGAACAAAAGATCAATTTAACACGTGCTTACAATCATGTGTAACACCGTTTGAACAAAATAACATTTCAGTTTTTCTTGGGCACGGAAACCATGATATGATAGGACAATCATGCACAAACATACCAGCGCCGCTTAAATACATTAAGCAAAAGTACGGTAATGTTCACTACATGATTGATTTTCATGGTTTAAAGATTTTGTGCTGTGGCCTTTACCCTGAAGAAAGTTGTTCGGCAACATGTTGGAATCCAATGACCAAAACCTGGCTTGTTAAACAATTAGCAAAAATAGGCACAACAGCACCGGTGGTAATTTTTTTTCATTATAACCTTGTAGGCGCCTTTAGTGACTGGTGGACAGAACAACAAAAAAATGATTTTTATAATGTAATTCAGGATTATAACATCAAACTTATTATTACAGGCCATTTGCATTTTACCTATACGCACATATGGAAAGGTATAAAAACAACATGCGTTGGCGGCTATTATTTTGCAGAATGCAACTGGGATGTCTCTAAAGAGCCTAATGATGAAAGCGCCTTATCAATTACTTTTTTTGATGCCAATGGAACTCAACGTTCCTGGAACGATTTACTAATGAATGATAAACAAATAAAAACACTATCTAAATGCATTCAGGGAAAAAAAGAATTTAATCTTTCGACAAAAGCAGGTTCCCAAATCCTCAACATATATAAGAGTATTAATGGACCGATACATTGGAATGAGTAGCTTATTTGTTTATTAAATTATAGTGGAAACTGTTGTAAAAAAGTTTTACAATGGTTTCCACGTAATGTTTGGACAGTTTGCACAGATGAAAGTGAAAAATTATGGCTATTGGTAATAATAATTATAAAACAATTTTGCAAATGATCGGCAATACACCGCTTATGAAGTTGGAGTTTGGAACTAAGCCAACTATGCTTGCAAAGCTTGAAATGCTTAATCCTGGTGGAAGTATCAAAGATCGCTGTGCACTTTATATGATTGAAGATGCTGAACAAAAAGGATTACTCAAACCAGGTGGTACTATTGTTGAAGCTTCTTCTGGAAACCAAGGTATCGCTTTGTCTATGATCGGAAAAATAAAAGGCTACCGTGTCATTATCACCGTCCCAGACCGAACAGCGCCTGAAAAAGTTGCCGTCTTACGTGCCTATGGAGCTGAAGTTCATATTTGTCCAAATACTGATTCACATGAAGATCCTCGTAATTATCATACATTGGCAGTACACCTATCTAAAACAATTCCGGGTGCCTACATGCCTAATCAATACTTTAATAAATCAAATCCTCGTGCACATTACTCAACCACGGGACCTGAAATTTGGGAACAAACAAATGGAATGATTACCCATTTTGTTGCCGGAGCAGGAAGCTGTGGCACCATGTCAGGTGTTGGCCGTTATTTAAAAGAAAAAAACCCAAACATCAAAATTATTGGCGTTGACGCCGCTACATCCATGTATTCCAGCAAAGAACCTAAAGCTTACAATGTTGAAGGTCTTGGCATCGATGTTATTAGTGATACCTTTGATCAACAAGCTGTTGATGAAATTATTCCAATTACTGACGATAATGCTTTTGCAATGACCCGCCGTTTGGCAACAGAGCACGGACTCCTTGTTGGTATCAGCAGTGGTGCAGTTATGCACGTAGCACTTGAATATGCAAAGAAACTTAAACAATCGGATCTCATGGTTGTTATTTTTGCCGATTCCGGTCGTAACTATCTGAGCAAGGTATTTGCAACCCCTCAACCAAGTACACAAAAAGAGCAAATCCATGGAGCAACACAAGCATCATAATAATAAGTGGTGGCTGATCAATGTCTATTCTAAAAAACTTTATTAAATACCAATCACTTGGAAATGACTTTATTATATTTGACTGGTATAAACGCCCTGCATCATACATGGATAATGAGCTACAAAGCACGGCATGGAAACAATTTATTGCACGTATTTGTGATCGTCACTATGGTATTGGAGCAGACAGCGTTCTAATTATTACCAGTTGCACGCAAGCAGGAATGCCGGCAATGCTTATTTTTAATGCCGACGGTAGTCAAGCAGAAATGTGTTTAAATGGACTGCGTTGCGTAGCCCATTACCTTTTCAGTACCTACAAATTCCCGGAACATTTCTCTATAAAAATCGGGCCACGCGTCATTGACTGCTTGGTACAACAATGCAAAAGTCAGCCAGGACTCTACGAAATTATTTCAACGGTTGGCATGATCACCTATGAAGGCAAAAAAAACATTACAATAACCGCCGGCAATTTTGAAGGACATGTTGTACATATTGGCAATCCGCATTTCATTATTTTTGATAAGACAACACAGGATGCGTTACTGTCATATGGCAAATTAATTGAATCACATGAATCATTCCCTAACCGAACAAATGTTGAATTTGTATGGAATCCCGAAATGCATACAAATGAACCTCATTTTAACGTGATGGTCTATGAACGTGGCTGTGGTATTACTCTTGCATGTAGTTCCGGAGCAGCAGCAATAACCGGTTTATTAGCCGAGCAAGGTACGATAACAAAAAATCAAAAAATTACATTACATATGCTTGGGGGCAATGTATTGTCCTGGATCGATGGCTATGGGAACATTGTATTACAAGCAAGCGCGCAGCAGCTATTTAAAGGTGTTCTTGAAGATTACATTGAAGAATATCGTCAACTACAACCACAAAGTTTAACACAAATATAAGTCGTTGATTTTACAACATACAAGTAGTTGAACAAAAGCACTAAAGATAAACTTTTTTACAGACTCTTTATATTTTTCTGTAGCCTTGAGTACATTAACATTAAAAGGTGGAAAAAGGCAGGAAGGAGCAAAACACGTGTGGAAGGTAGTTGTATGACACTCAAACAGATTCTTATTCCGCTCACTGTGCCAGAAAAAGCACGTGACATTTTTGTCCAAAATTATACCCGGGCAACGGGTGACACCGGTCGAATGTTATTATTTGCCGGAGATCAAAAAGTTGAACACCTCAATAAAGATTTCTATGGACCAACCATTGCCCCAGAAGCTGCCTACCCACATCATTTGTTTGAAATAGCCAGCAAGGGTCGCATTGGCGTATTTGCAACACAATTGGGTTTAATTGCACGATACGGAGCCTTCTATCGATCCATTCGGTACATAGTTAAAATGAATGCAAAAACAGATTTGATGCCAACCAAACAAGCTGATCCTATAAGCCATTGTTGGAATACCGTTCAGCAAGTTATTGATTTAAAAAAACACTCAGGCCTTGAGATTGTTGGCATAGGGGTGACTATTTATCTTGGTAGTGAATATGAAACCGAAATGCTTTCAGCTGCAGCAACAATGATTTATGAAGCTCATCAACACGGGCTCATAACTGTTGTGTGGATGTATCCACGAGGAGCCGCCGTACAACAAGAACGCTCTGCTGAAATTATTGCAGGCGCTGCAGGCGTTGCCGTCTGCCTCGGATCTGACTTTGTTAAGGTAAATGTACCTGACGCAGCAGATGCAACACAAAGTGCCCAGTTATTACGTCAGGCAACTATTGCTGCTGGCAACACCAAGGTTATTTGTTCCGGTGGCCCACGTAAAAATGATCATGAGTTTTTGCAAGATGTATACAACCAAATTCATATAGGCGGTGCTGCAGGCGCTGCCGTTGGGAGAAATATTCATCAAAAAAGAACTCTGGATGCTATTAAATTTTGCAATGCTTTGGCAGCAATCATCATGGATGATGTTGATGTTAAAACAGCAGGGCAACTGTTGAAATAAATATTAGACGGGGGGATGTCATGAGGTTTAGAAGATTTCGCGAATATGCGAAATTTCTTAAAAGTCTTTTTAAAATCAATGTCAGACTTTTATGGGGTATGTGGAAGTTAACATCATTACCACAGCCGGCAATTACTGTTTTTGGCGGAGCACGAATTCCACATGATAGTTTTCACTCGAAAATGGCAACACGGTTAACCAAAATGCTTGCCGGCGACGGCTTTTCTATTATTACAGGCGGTGGCCCAGGAATTATGGCAGCCGCCAACCAAGGAGCCATTGAGTATCTAAAAGAATGTAATATACGTGGACAATGCTCCAATCAAGTAATATCAGCAGGTATTGGACTTTTACGACTTAATATTGAAAAAGAAAATCCTTATGTGCAAAAAAACATTCATATGACACACTTCTTTTCACGCAAATGGCTTCTCGTACGATATTCTGTAGGATTTGTAATTTTCCCAGGTGGTTACGGAACAATGGACGAGCTTTTTGAAATTATAACATTGGTACAATGTAATCGAATGGCAAAAGTTCCTATTGTTCTCATGGATTCAAGTTATTGGCAACCACTAATGGACTGGATCGACCATCGTGCCTTGGCCTACCAGCTCATTGCACCGGGTGATAAAAATATTTTCTCCATCGTCGATACGGTAGAAGAAGCATATAAAATCATTCATGATGGGTGTAAAGAAAGCGATCGATCAGTTATTTACAATGGTAACGACAGAATCACTAATGGAACAAATGGAAATTAGGGTCTAAGTTTAAACGTAAAAATCGTCGTATAAACAGGACCGGTTGTATATAAATGAGATTCAATAAGCTGAATCTCATTAACTAACAAATCAGGAATTTTGGGTTGCGGCAATAGAGCGTGCGGCGGCACAAAATTTGAGTCACATCGTGCCAATGTTATATGTGGAATCAGCTCTTTTGTGTCCTTCTCAATTAGATGATTATTTGAAACCAGATATTCCTCAATAATTTTTCTAATATCTTGAGCAAGATTTTTATAGTCATCACACATCTTATACTCAGCCCAAACCATACGACGAGGATCATGTGGTGGCGCAAATATTATGTGTTTGAATGGTAACGTAAACTGTGTATGACTATTGATAATTTCTTGGCATTGATCAATAAGTCCGGAGATTATCAAATCAGGTGTATCGCCCAAAAAATGCAACGTAAGATGAATATTACTTGCAGGCGTCCAGCAAACACCTGCAAGCGTTAATGAACTAGCATAAAGTTCGAATAAATGTTGTACGGTTTTGGGAATCGGTATGGCAAGAAACAATCGCTTTGACATGGTTTTATCCCGCTATTGGTAATTCTTCTTCATCATCTTCAGATGCAATTGGTACGCCCCCTCCAAATGCATAACGAGCTGCTTGTTTATGTTTTCGTTCTTCAACAGTCAGACGCCTCTTTTGAACGGCTTCTGAAACTTTAAAATAAGGATCTTCCTGAATATTAACCGACTTCGGCTGCGATTTACCATAGGTATAATCATCTATCGGTCTTAAAATACCTTGAGAAAAATCAGCAACTTTTTTCTTAATCGTTTGATGTGTTGGCTTAAAGAACCAACGTTGAATTGGGTCTTTGTCCGCAACATAGGTGTCATTTTTTACCATGATCTGATATTTTGCATAGTCTAACTTAAGCTGTGTATATTCATCAGGAGCTCCCTCAAAACGAGGTTTTATAATGCTTGGACGTATAAAGATATAAAGATTAGTCTCGGTCTTTTGTTTCTTCTTCCATTTAAACAATGTACCAAGCAACGGAATATCACTTAAAATAGGCGTTTTATAAAGAGATTCCTTGAGGTCACTTCTGGTAAGTCCACCAAGAACAAGTACTTCACCGGCTCCCAACGTTGACTTGGTTTGCAAGTGTCGCTGTGTTTTCTTAGGTGTTTCTGAATAACCTCCGATGAACTGATCAACCTGCATACTAATAGTCAAATCTATGGTGCCACTCAAATTTATATAGGGAGTAATTTCCGCTTTAATAGCAGCCGTGACCTCTTCCCAGTTGACAACCGTTTGCACGTTTTTGGTATCTGCTTTACCGGGAATTTTAAAGGTAGTCGAGACCGTTACATTACATGGTTGATTGTTATTTGCAATAACATATGGTTGTGCAACAACCTGAGCATTTTCTGTGGTCAAAACCGCTTTAACAAGAGCCCACATATTATCACCAACAAGCTTGCCATCAACAACCTTGCCTGGGTAGCCTAAGGTCGCGTAGCTTCCAAATTCATTACCAACATACTGTTTTTGTGCAAGATCGATAAGCGGTGCATTAAGGTTAATTGCTCCTGTCTCTGATGATGTCTCAGGCTCCGATAGATTGTCAAATTCTACATTTACATTTCGAGCAAGAGGGTTTCCTTTAATACCACGAACTTGAGCACCAAGTGAACGATTTTGAGAATTGGTAACATCGATAATCATTACTTCTATGGCTACTTGCGGTTGTGGCTTATCAATTTTATCAATAAAACTTTCCAACCGTTTCCAGTCTTCACGGTTACAAGCAATAATCAATCTGTTACCGCCCCCCCGCTTAGTCTTATCATCAGCAGCAATATCTTGTTCTGCAGAAATAAGAACGTCTTCAAATGCTTTGTAACCACCCTCCATGACAAGCGCCCCCTTCTCCGCAGCAACAGTTCCTTTTGGCGGTTGAATAATCTGTGAAATGATGGGACCTATTGTTTGAGCTTTTGCATAGCGAAGCTCTTTAATGTGAACCCGCGATTCAGCGGTGTCTATAGGAACATCTATGTACTTATAAATAAAGTCTTTAATTTTATCGATATTCTTTTGAGTACCAAGAAGAATAAGGGCATTCTTTACCGGTTCCGGCAAAATTCGTGTACTTGAAGAAAAATAGGTTGATTCTTTTTGCTGAACAGATGTAAAGCGAATAATTCGTTCTTCTTTGTCTTGAGTACCCAAAATATCCTTAAACAATGCTGCAACGGTATCAGCACCGGCCCATTGAAGAGGAATAACTTCAATAGCTTCTCGTAATCCACCACTATCAAGTTCTTTAATAATTCTGAGTGCGGATTTTATATTGATTGATTGATCCTTGATAATACAAGCATTAAGGTCCTTGTTCTCAAAAATATTTTTCTCATCAATCATGCGTGACAAAATACTCTTAGCTATTTCAACCTTAATATTTTTAAGGAAATAGACATAACGAATAACTAAATCATTATCAGGAAGATCTTCTGGAACCATCCCTGTTTCTGATGAATAGGTTGGTAACGGTTCCTGACCATTATCTTTACTCAAAACAACACGATACAAATTACCAACACGGATTAATGAAAAACCATTCATTTCAAGTAGTGTTAATAAAACATCCCATGCCCTGGTCAGCGTCAATGGATTGCGTGTTGTAAGCGTAACCTTAGAATTAGCTAAATCTTTATGCGGAACAACATTTATTTTTTTCTGTTCACCCAAATAATTAATAACACTTGCCAAAGAAGCATTCTCAAAATTGAGATATATATTTGCCTCTTCCTTATTATTTGCTTCATCTTTTTTTGAAGAAAAAGCACCTATCTCAATTGGTTTATCAGGAGACAGTACCGGCTTAGTTTGTGGAAGCATATCGGTTTTTGAAGATTGTAGGGCAACCGTTGTTGGTATTGGAATTAACGATTGAGATTGAGCTACCAGTTGCGTCTGTTGCGGTATTGCCGCAGTAATACTCTGGGTAGCTGCCAGCGGTTGCGCTATTGCGCCTTGGGGTTGCAAAACCGGTGTCATGGGAGACGTAGCTTGTGTTGATGATATTTGAGACGAAACCATGATGTTTATAACCAAAACAACTATAAAAACATGACTAATGTGTGTAATAATACGTTTCATAGTTTCCGTCATCATTTTTTATTCCAACAACGTTTTATACTTCTTTGTTGCCAATGTTAAATCAACATTAATTTTCTTTTCGCCCTCATTATGTATTTCAAGCTGTTTTATGTATACAATTTCCTTCTTGTCTAAAGCCTCAATGATTTTCACAAGCTTTTCGGTGCTCAGCCCCTTGAATGTTGCTTTCAAAATAATCTCATCAAATTTGTCATTGACTGGTTCTGAAAGGGGATTCCATCCTTGTTCCGGTACAATATTTTGCTCTCGACAAAATTGTTCAAAAAAACCGGGCATCGTAAAATCTTTATTCTTATCAAGGATATCTTTTAAGCGCTGCTCTTCTTTAGTCATTTTTTTATTTTCGGCAATTATTTTGAACGATTTAGTTGTAAGCGTATGAAGTTGCGTAATGTAGGCAATAAGGTCAGATTTTTTCTGTTGTATAAAATAAGTCAGCAACCCAATAATCATTGCTATTGATAAGAGTACAATCAATAGCAACCGCTGAAATTGCTTACGATCAAGATTTTGAATATAAGCAGCAAGTTTATTTAATGCTTCCATGATTATACTTCTTTAAGTTTTAATTTAACCGAAAAATTAACACCATTACCATCCGGCGCTGGCGTTGGATCTATCTCAATAGCTTTTAACAAAGTAGACTCTTTAAAACGATTTTCTAATGTTCTCGACCATGTTGTATAATGATCGCCAGTCTTGGATCTGAACACCCCCTCAACCTCAATTTTAGGAATACCTACATCTTTTTTATCCCGTTCCCAGTTTTTTTCTTCAGTAGTAAAGATAACCTCTTTAATAGAAACGTCTAATTGTCTTTTGTTAATGATACGAGTTAATTCGCTCCAAAGATCAAGTACATGCATACGTGCTTTTTCAAATGGCGCCCAAATCTCAGTTTTTTCGCGAATAATTTTATCAGCTTCACGCACAACAATAGCTAGACTTGCATGTTTAGGAAATTGTTCTTTGGTAAAAATATTTTCAGCCTTTATTCTGTTAATTTCGCTTTGCTCAAAAAAGGTTGCTTCCTTACTAAGCTTATGAATATCAATATATCCCTTAATACCAATAGTCATAAGGGTAATAAAAATAATAATGCCTGCAGACACTATCTGTTTGATGATGAGACCATGACGTTGAAATGCAAATTGTTTACGACGTAAATCAAAATTACTTTGTTCCAATGATGGCATTGCAGTACCAAGAGCAATTGAATACGGTCCCCAGTTTTCGACTTTATCTTTGATCTTATTTTTTGCATTTTTATTCGTCAGAACCTTTTTACAATCAAAAACTTCACATGGAATTTGCATGGTATCACTACAAAATGTCATAAAATCATGTATGGCATGCACATGCCCTGTAAATAATATCTTACTGACACCATCATAAAAATTAAGCTTAAGACTGAATGAATTTAGGGTAAATTGTATGTCATTTAAAAGAAGCACAAAATGCTTTTGAGCTGCTCGCGAAAACACCTCATCTCCGGCAGCTCGTACACCATTGAATGCTAATTTTTTACCAATCTCGTCAACCGGAATATGCGTCTCATCGCTGATAAGTTTAAATACTGTTTCAATACCACGCTGAATTGATCTATTCAGTCGTAATTGTCCCTGTTGGATAAATGCAACACGTGTTGTTGTGGTACCTATTTCAACAAGAGCCGTTGCGTTCGGCAAACTCGCATAGTCTGGTATTTGCTGATAAAGCCCATACAGCGCAAATAGATCAACCGTAATATGTGCCGGATCAATTCCAGCCTTTTCATACATACTCAAATGTTCTTGCAGATCTTGGCTGCGCACAGCAGCAACAAGCACCTGCGTTGCTTGATCAGTTTTGGTCTTGGTTATAATGAAATCAACAATAGCCTCACTCATCGAAAAAGGAATCATTGTTTCTATTTCATAATCAAGAACCATGCGAATTTTTTCAGGATCGCTGAACTGTAATTGTAATTCTTTAAAAATAACAATTGATGCTGGAATACTGATTCTAATATAATCATATGCTTTGATGCTCAAAACAATTTTTTTTATCGCCTGTACAGCACGATCAGGAAAAGATTCTTCAGAACCGGCCTCTATTTTTTCTTCACGGAGCTTTTCTATAAATGACTTATTTCCAGTGGCGTAAATAACAGCTACGCGAACAACATCTTCATGAAGCGTCAATCCGAGAATGCGTTGAGAAAGGATGCGTTTATTGCCAATTTTTTCAGGTAAAAAAATTTCTTTTATCATGCCGCAACCTTCTCTGATTGTATGTATTTGTTCGTTTTATTTAAACCGCTTGCTGATAAAAACCTTTTTAATGTATTACGCTGTTCAGTGTCAGCACTCAGGTGGGCTTGCTGTTGTGATTGTGGAGCAAGATAAACGTTTGTTGGTGGCGCTGTAAGAAATTGTTTAAGCGCATTGCGTTTAGAAATATCATCAATTACAGAATCATCTTGTTTTTGTTCTTGGATAACCGTTGGTTTTGATGTGGATAAAAGAGCTTTAAGCTTGTTGCGGCGCTGTACTAATTCATCATCAATTACATCTTTTTTCTGATCCGATACCGTCTGCATTTGTGAGGATACAGGAGTAACCGGCAAGGTCGCTTGTACTGTTTCCATCGGTGTACTTGCCTGAGGAATTATCGGCGATTTTACTTCTGCCATAGGCATTGAAGCAGCAGCTATCGGTTCTAAGGCTTTTTGTCCTGCAGTCTCTACTTGTTGTATGCCTGACGCAACCTTTATTGAAGATGGTTCTTGTCCTGATGGTTCAACAATATCTTTTTCCTGCTTAACAGAATTTTTCTTTATCACGGCATGATAATAAGGATCACTTCTAATATCAACAGTTGTTGGTTGATATCGAGCATTGGCAAAATCAATAACTTTATGTGAATAATTTTCCTTATCCGGATTAAAGAACCAGTTATGAATAGGATCTCTTACTTGCTTTGTTTCAACAGAATCTTCAATATCATCTGTTGCTTGGTGAAGTTTCATCTTAGTATAAAGCTGCATTCCGGGTGATTGCCGTGGTTTAATAATTGTCGGACAGATAAACATAAAGATATACTCTTTATTTGTTATCCTCTGTTGATTTTTAAAGAACCACCCCAAAATTGGTATATCACCAAGAATAGGTGTTTTATTCTTTTTTTCATTTACTTGAGTTCTTACAAACCCACCAAGCACAAGCACTTGCCCATCTGCAACAGTAACAGAGGTATCAACAGACTTTGTAAACTTTGTTGTAGGATCAGTCCCAAAATCAGTAATATTAACCGTAACCTTTAAGCTTATAACACCTTCAAGATTGATTTGTGGTGTTATGTCTAGTTTTGTTGTCGCTACCGTATCAACATAACCGGTTAAGCCATCAGCGGTTTTTTCAGATATAACACGATCAGTCTCACCAACCTCAACTGAAGCTGTTGTCTTGTTGGCAACGGTAAGAAACGGTTGTGAAAGAATAGATGCATTTTCAAGCGTTCTAACCATATGAAAAACACCCCAAATACCTGCACCAGGTTTACCGAATGTAAGAAGTGTCTGGCCTTGTGTTGCAACAAGCTGGTTAAGTAAACTGCCAAGTAAGCTCACAGGTTGACTACTGGTGTCAGAATCACTCACCCTTTGAAGACTTGGACTATCCCTAAGTGATGCAGATTGCGCATCAACATTGTGTCCTATTTGGCCATGTTTTTTGTTACGAATCATACCACCAAGCTCTTTAGTATCATCAGATGTTATTGTTACAAGCATTGTTTCAATAGCAACTTGAGGTTGTGGTTTATCAAGATCTTGAATCGTCTTTTCAAGCAACTTCCAATCCTGTTTATCAACACATGAAATAAGTAGACGATTACCATCAGTATCAACCTGAAAATTCATGTTTCTAAAATATTTTACACCCCCACGGATTGATCCATATTTACTTGCTTCTTGCCCTGTCTTGGATTCTGGAATTTGAGTAATTTCTTTGAGAATATCTGCAACTTGTTTTGCATCTATGTATTGCAACTCATAGATATGCAGTGGCGATTCTGCTTCTTTAATTTCGGTATCGATATGTTTGGTAATAAAATCAATAATTTTATCAATGGACTTAGTAGTACCCATTAAGATTAATGAGTTTGTTCGTACTTCTGCAATAATACGCGTGGTAGATGAAAAATATTCAGTGCCACCTTCCACGGCCGCCTTACCCAACAAACGCGCAATTGGATTATCTGATTGTTTACCCTTAAGCAAGGCATCAAAAAGCTCTTTAACATCACTTGCATTTGCACGCTTCAAACGTAAAACAGTGACACTTTCAGGCAAGCCCATTTGATCCAACTCTTGAATCAACTTAACAGCAGATTTGATGTTATAAGATTTGTCTGTAATAACAAACGCATTCATCTCTTTATAAGGAAAAACAACATTAGGCTGACTAAGCATACCCTCAAGCAAGGATTGTATTGCTTCAACATTAATATTGGTTAAAAAGACTACATAACGAATAGTTTGATCACTATCAGGTAACTGATCATAAGGAACATTGATATAAGCCGGCAATGGTTGATTAAGTTTTTTATCTTTAGGAATAATTTTATGTACTGCCCCAACTTTTATAATACTAAAACCGGCCATTTCCAAAACAGTTAAGAAAACATTATAAGCGCCCTCAACTGATAATGGCTCTCTGATTGTTAATGATATTTTTGACCCTTCTAGCGTCTTATCAGGAATAATATTAAATTTTTTAAGTTCAGCTATGTATTCAATAAAACTCGCAAGTTCGGTATTTTCAAAATTCAGATAAATTTCCTTGCGTTCTTCTTCTGCTGTTGTCGTAATTTTTTGATCTGTCGGAGTAATCGGTTTTATTTCCGATTTTTGTTCCGGTGTCGGTGATTTTAACTCTGACGTTGGAGCAGAAACCACTACCGATGTCGGAATCGAAACAGGAGATGGTACTGACGGCATTGCTGGAGTTTGAGCAGGTACTGGGGTAGGTGTTGGTGCTGGTACTATTGCGGGGGCAGATACTGATGTTGGTATTGGTGTTGGAGATGAAGCAGGTACCGGCGATGCTAATGGTGTTGGAGCTGGTGCTGGAGTAGGCGTTGACGTTGGCATTAAGACCGGAGTCGGTGACGAGGCTGAAATCGGTGCTGGTACTATTGTAGGTGCAGGTACAGGTGTTGGTATTGGCGTTGGAGATGAAGTAGGTGCCGGCGATGCTAATGGTGTTGAAACTGGTGCTGGAGTAGGTGCTGAGGTTGGCATTAAAACTGGGGTAGATGACGGTACGGGAGTCAATGGCATGGAAGGTATTGATGCTACAAATACAACTATTAAAGTACTAACAATAAACGCAACGCGTGCGTATTTTTTTTGTGTGGGGGCTTTTTTCATAGTACCTTCTTCCTCGCGTCAATTGTATTATTGACGGTTCAGATTTGAGTAGCGATGTTGCATATTTTCAAGCAATCGTTTTCGTATATCCATCCAAGTTTGTTGTCGTTGATCTTCGCTTGGATGCATTTTATCAAAATCTCGCATAGTTTGCTCTCGTTGTTGCAATCTGCTCAACTTAAATTGTTCCGAAGCGCCCGGTGCTGTTAATTGAGAACCTTCTGCAACAGTAGTAACACCAGGGAATATTAATTTACGAGGACGACCAATCCTTGCAAGTTTATAGGTTAATATTATATCTTTATCAGCACGCTTCATACTAAGTTTAATAGCATCACCTAAACCAAGGTTGGTAACAACGTCGTAAGCCTTAAGCCTATCTTTAGCATTAGAAACATTTATATTGTTAACTGAAGTTATTATATCATTTTCTACAAGACCTAGCGCTGATCCTGCTGTATTAGGTTCTATTTTACCAAGCCGCACCCCAATTGGTTTTCCTTCATGATAAGCAACACCGATAACAGATGCTTCATCAATAAAATAACCAAGGGAATCTATTTCTCGTGAAAACTCTGTAGGATCTATTTCATATGTCTGGTCATCAATTTTACGAACAATGAATTTCCAACGATCGGCTGGATTCTGATCAAAAAGAGCATCGTCTTTACGTAAATAGAAAATCTCTTGTTGACCATTAGCACGAAGAAGTACAATACGATTGTAAGCAATTTTTACTATTTGAGCGTCTTTAATTTTTTCACCAAGATGATACATATTTTCCTTATTTGTTTCATCAGTGATCATAGCAACATTTTTTGATTCATCGCCACCAGCAATAATACCACGAAGCGTTATATTAAGCGGTGGAACAAATTCCTGTTTCTTAGGTTCAGGTGGTGGTGGAATTGTTGGTATTTGTGGTTCTGGAATTGGAGTAATTAAACTTTTTTTAGTTGCTTTAATCTCAGTAGGAACATAAGTACCAAATATGTCGTCCTCCTGATAAATCTTTTCCAAGGTAGGAGCCATAGCCGGCACTTCTTTTTTTTTTTCTATTTCTGGCGTAGTGACAATTTTTGGTGCTTGCCAAGGCGGTGTTTCTTGTTGTAGAAGCTCGTAAGTTGCTAAAGAAAGCACAAACATTACGACCAGCGAACTATTTACTAACCATAAACCTTGTTTCATGGTACTCAATCCCTTCATAGACTACGAAGATACTTTTTTCGTAGCCAAACTGTCAAGCCAGAAGATTATAAAAATAAAAAAATACCATTCTTACGGGGAAGGGATAATGTGTAAAATCTTTTGGATAACAAAATTTGTAGAAATATTTTCAGCCTCGGCCTCATAAGTAAGTAGTATGCGATGACGTAAAATATCAGGAGCAACAGCTTTAACGTCATCAGGCATAACAAAATGACGTTTTTTAAGGAAGGCGTGAGCTTTTGAAGCTGCCGTTAAAGCTAACGTTGCACGAGGAGATGCTCCGTACTCAATAAAACTAGCGATATCATCAAGCTTGTAATCCTTTGCATTACGCGAAGCAAAAACAATCTGTAAGATATAATCGATAACTTTGTCATCAATGTAAATTTGTTCAACAAGTTTCTGGCTTTCAGTAATAGTTTCTTTATCAAGAACGGTATAAATTTCCTTGGGATTAAACACATTACCGATAATCTCTTTTTCTTCTGAAAATTTAGGATAACTAACTAATAGTTTGAACATAAAGCGATCAACCTGTGCTTCTGGAAGACGATATGTGCCTTCTTGCTCTATTGGATTTTGGGTAGCAAGCACCAAAAATGGTTCATCAAGCTTATAAGTTGAGTCACCAATAGTCACTTGGTGTTCTTGCATCGCCTCAAGCAACGCAGATTGAACTTTTGCAGGAGCTCGGTTAACTTCATCAGCAAGAATAATATTTGCAAAAACAGGTCCTTTTTTAACTTGAAACTCATGAGTCTTTGGATTGTATACTAACGTTCCAATAAGATCAGCCGGCAACAAATCCGGAGTAAACTGAATACGTTGAAAAGAAAGCCCTATTGCCTTTGCAAGTGTTTTAATCAGTGTTGTTTTAGCAAGTCCGGGAACCCCCTCAAGCAAAATATGTCCATTACATAATAGCCCAAGAAAGATCCTATCAATAATGTAATCTTGTCCAACAATGATTTTTTTAATCTCATTGCGAAGTTCAGCCCATTTAACACTTTTTTCTTTTATCTGTTCATTAACATATGTAGATGTTGGTTCCATGATATGTTAACCCTCTTAAATAGTTATTATATATGATTAATATGTAACTTGATCATTGTATCATACAACTTTGCAACCGGTATCTGTAAAAATTCTGCTAACTGAGTAGTATCATAACGATGTAGCTTAAGTAAATGCATTAAATAATGTTGTTGAAATTTTTCAGTTGCTTGTTGCAATGAATTGAATCTTGAAAATTCCTGTTCCTCCAGTATCTCCGTCGCACTACCCGGAATCAATGCAAGTAACTCATCAACATTGATATTGCTCGATGCTTGTTTAGTGGTTTTTACGGTAATGTCAATCAACGACTTTATTTGAGCAATATCACCAACCCAAAAATGATTACGTAAAAATCTAATTGCTGCCGGAGTCAATGTAATATTTTTATTATATGTTGTATTTGCTTCATTAAGAAAACAATCAACCAAGAGCGGTATGTCATAGCGCCGTTTATTAATTGATGGAATCTCAATAGGTGTCACATTGAGCTTACAAAACAATGATCGATTGAATAATCCATTGTGAACCAATGTAAAAAGATTTGCCATGCTTGAGGCAATAATACGCTGATTAGCACCATGATTACCAGTTAGATAATCAAGCAATTCTTTTTGAACAACGCTTGATAATTCATGAATATTTTTAAAAAATAATGTGCCATGCATAAGATTAATATTTTCTGGCAAATGTTTAAGTGTTGTACACGTAATAACATTAAATGCTTCTTGTACATGGTGACTCTTAACATGGATATAGCGCGCCATCATTGATTTGCCGGAACCGGAAGGTCCATAAATAAGTACCGGTTGGCCTATAGGAGCTATTAATGATGCATGATGCACAAGTTCGCAAAATAACGCACTGGCACCAACTATTCCACAAGACGAACAATCAGAAGAATAAGCCTGAGGTGTTGCCTTCTTGAAAACAAAATGTGTGTGATTATGATCTTTAAGAAAAGCTATTTTAGTGAGAATCTCATCAAGGTTGAGAGGTTTTTCAATGAAATCCAAAGCTCCTTTTTTGATGGCATCAATAGCGATTGGTATGGTTCCATAACCAGAAATAATAATTACTTTCTGTGATGGATACTCTTTTTTAATAGCAGACAACAAGTCGAGGCCATTGTATTTAGGAATAAAAATATCAAGCAAAACAAGGTCCGGAACAAGTTGTCCAACCATTTCCAAAACCTTACTTCCATCGGCAAGTGTTTCAACAATACAATTTTCGTCTTCAAGCGCAGCTTTAAGTGTTTTCAGAATTGCTGGTTCATCATCAATAATAAGAATCAGTGGTCGATTGTTGCTCATAATTATACAAAACCTATTTGTTTAATTGGCCCTTCTGGTAAACCCCGAATAAATTGATATACATAAGGATTATCGCAGTCCCAAATAGTCTTAGAAGGTCCTTTGTATACAATCTTTCCATCATGTAACATAGCAACCTGCGTTGCATATTTAAAAATTTCTATATCATGCGAAATAACAATTGATGTTACTTTTTGTTCCTCATGAGTTTTTTTAATAAGTTCATGGATAAGCCGTACAGCAATAGGATCAAGGCCGGTCGTCGGCTCATCATAAATCAAAATTTTGGGACTAAGCATAAGCGTGCGCGCAAGCCCAACACGTTTTTTCATACCACCTGATAATTCATCTGGATATTTATCAAGTACATCAGGGCCTAACCCAACACTCTCGAGCTTTTGAATAATCAGTGGCCTAATTTTTTCAACACCAGCACCCTCTTCTAAAAGTGTAATTCCTATATTTTGTAACACATTAAGAGAGTCAAGAAGAGCGGCAAATTGAAACACATAACCACACTTGTGAAAAATTTTCTTAAGAGCTTTGCCCTTAAGCTTAGTTATTTCCTCATTATCAATTGTAACTGTTCCGGCATCAGGTTTAATAAGTCCTACAAGTTGTTTAAGTAAAACAGACTTACCCTCACCAGAACGACCAATGATGGCTAAAAATTCACCATCTTCTATGGTAAGATCAAGACCTTTGGTGATTACCTTGTCACCGAACGATTTTTTTAAGCCTTTTAATATAATCATTTTGTAAACATAAGCGAGGTTAGGATATAATCCGCAATAACAATTGTGACATTTGCATAAACGACACTTTGTGTTGTTGCTATACCTAGGCCCTTTGCCCCTCCACGTGTTATGTAGCCTTTATACGTAGCAATAATCGAGAGCAAAAATCCAAAAATTACAGCTTTGATCAATCCATTAATGATATCAGACATTTCAACATTTGCTCGGATGGCTTCCATGTATGTTTCTGCATTAATATTGAGAAGATAAACTGATGTTATGTAGCCTGCAACAATTCCAAAGAAAGAACAGAAAACTGAGAGAAATGGCAGAATAATCGTGCTGGCAAATACTCGCGGAACTACCAAATAGCGAACAGGATCAATACAAAGCGTCTGTAATGCATCAATTTGTTCACTAATGCGCATACTCCCAAGCTCTGCAGTCATGGCAGATCCAGCTCTACCTATAACCATGATAGCTGTAAAAACAGGGCCAAATTCTCGTGTCATTGAAAGAAAAACAATGGGCCCAATAAACTGAGTGGACCCAAATCGTTCAAGCCCAACATAACTTTGAATTGAAAGAACAGCTCCTATGGCAGCACCAACAAGGAATACGATAGAAAGCGAACTTACCCCTATATAATTCATCTGATACAAAACTTTTTTAACATCAAGCTTTGAAGTAAAAAGGGTAACAATCGTTTCATAAGCAAACAATCCAATATGACCAAGGTGCCGACAATTTTCTATAAAGCTGCCGCCAAGAGCATCGAGAGCACGTACGATCATACGGTTCTCCTGCCTTAGATTACTTTGTTTTTGGAGCAACAGGTTGTTGCTGAGTTTGTTGAACAGGTAATGTAGCTGGTACTTCAACAACTTTTGCTGCCGATGCAGACTGCTGTACTGTATCAAGATCATCAATATCTTGATTTATAGGAGCAGCCGGCAATTTTTGAATAGGTGCTTTGGCTGGAACTGCACTTGCAATCTTGGATCCTTCAAGAATTGATGAGCGAGCCTCTTTAGATTTAAGGATTGCTAGACCAAGCGAACCTAAAATAAAAATAGCACCCAAAAACCAGGTGGTTTTTTCAAAAAAACCCTGACCGCCGGAACCACCAAACAATATTTGACTACCGCTCATACTACCCAACCCCCAGTCACTTTTACCCTGCTGAATAAGAATAAACACAGCCAAAAAAACACATAAAAAGATAAAAAGGATCATTAAAAATGTATACATGATGCCTCGCTTAAATTAAAACATCTTAATAAAGTACAGTTTATCATACCGCAAACAATACAAATGACAAAATTTCAATAACAAATAATGTTATATAGCACATTTTACAATTTTTTCGAGTTCTTGAAAATCCAGACTTGCTGCACCAATAAGAAGGCCACCAACAAAGGGAAGAGGCTTTAATAGCCCTACCGTATTACTCGTAATGCTGCCACCATAAATAAACCGATAGCGCAATGAAGGTACCAACCTAATAAGGTATGTTGATAGCCAGGCATAAACAGTTTCAATATGTTCAGCCATTGGAGTTTGACCACTTCCTATAGCCCAAACCGGTTCATATGCAAAAAGTATGACCACATTATCAAGCATTGGTTGCTTTGTTTTAAGAACAGTTGCTATGGGAATAATTTGCTCTTCAAGAGCCTGAAGCGTCACCCCTTGCCGATTTTGTTCAAGGGTTTCTCCAATGCAAATAATTGGAACAATTCCTGCTTCAATAAGTTGTAAACATTTATTGGCAACTAATTGCGATGACTCACTCAACAATAATCGCCGCTCGCTATGACCAATAATACAAAAGTCGCATCCGGCACTTTTTAAATGATTTGCCGACACCTGACCAGTAAAGGCACCTTTGTGATGTTCTGAGCAATCCTGAGCTGCGACAGCAATATTAGTATCCTTAAACATTTGCGCCAGTGGATATATTGCAGGAAAGGTCGGGCATAAAACTAACTGATCTGATTGCCCTTGGCATAATGCAATAAGATTATCGTAATTTTTTGTTGCAAAAGTAATCGCCTCGTCAAATGTCCAATACATTTTCCAGTTTGCGATGTAAAAAAACTTTTTATCCATCTGGGTTCACCCTCCTGTTCTGTTGATTGCTTGACTAAACCTAAATTTGCCGTATGATCAAACGAACCTTTCTTATTGTACTTCATATCATGTTTGTTCGAAAGAAGCATTTCATGAATAAATTACACATAAAAATTGCAAGCTCACTACTTTTTGTTGCTTTTATACCAGTATGTAATGTTTTTGCCACACATAATACAAGCCGCTATTTCCCTTTTTTAGAGCGAACGGAAACTTATGTTATAAAAAATCGCTCACATGTAACACCAGCATTTTTTTATATTAACGCCTCAACATGCTTTCGTCGAGGTGGTGGCACAGGAGGTATTCCGGAGTTATGGGGAAGTTATGATCTTAAAAATGTCATAGCCAGTCTTCAGATTGTTAATCCAACAACAGACCCAGTATTCTGTGCTACACATGAACACAATCTTTCTGGAAAATCAATGCCTTTTAAGGTTGATGGGAAAATTAGAGGTTGTGGCTTGTCTCTCACATATGAACAGGACTTACACTGGCTTGGTTTGCAACTTGGCGCATGGATCCCTGTTGTATCCATTAATACCACAAGCCGATTCTCATTTGATCCGGAGAAAGATGATCCAATTTTCAACAATTCGTTTTTGCCACAACAAACACGTACCAACCTTTGGGATACGGCTGATAAAATTAGACGAACAACCCACCAAATGATCGGTTTCAAAGGAAATGAATGGAACCAGGCAGGCGTAGGGGATCTTGACGTTCACCTCCGTTGGAACAGAAACTTTGATCACTTTCTCATGTGCCGCAGCGTTGATTTTGACATTCAAAGCGGCGTTATTATTCCAACCGGTTTTACATCACAAATTGACACCCCCCCATCACTTTCTATCGGAAGCGATGGACACTGGGGATTATATTTCGATTTTATTACAGAGCTTGAGCTTAAACAGGATTGGACCTTAGGATTCCTGCTTGGCTTTGCCCATCTGTTCCCTCATACAAGAACGCTGCGCACTCCTATACACAACGAACCATCAATCTACAGTGCAGCAATTGGGCGCATTAGCATTAATCCCGGTATGACATTAAAATTTTCTCCGTATTTCACATTAGGTAACTTAACTGATGGACTTGATTTTCAAGTTCGATATACTTACCTGCGTCACAACAAAGATTCGTGGGAAAATAAGTGTTTTGACAAAAATGTTGTACAATATTGGGAACACAATAAAATACCTACATCACGTATGAATTGTTTGTCCAAGTGGAGTTCGCATTATATCAGCTTAGAAGTCTTGTATGACACCAAAGAAGCTGGTAGACATGCAAGGCTCTCTCCAACTATTTTTGCTGTATATGACATTCCTATTAATGGAAACGGTGTTGCAAAAACACACCAATTTACCGTAGGCGTAGAGGTACACTTTTAGATCCTAAAGGACGTGTAAATGAAATTTTGGCCAGCACGAAAGTTATTCAGTGTTTTTTCAAACGATATGGCAATTGACCTCGGCACTGCCAACACTGTAATTTATGCAAAGAACCGGGGCGTCGTCCTTGATGAACCATCAGTTGTTGCTGTAAAAAACACCACCAATGAGGTTCTGGCTGCGGGCAATAAAGCAAAGTGCATGCTTGGTAAAACACCAGAAAGCATTATTGCTTGTCGTCCTATGCGCGATGGCGTTATTGCAAATTTCGAACTTACTGAAAGCATGTTGCGCTACTTCATTCGCGAGGTTCATAACAACCGTAAGACGTTTGTTCGTCCTCGTATGATCATCGGCGTTCCATCAGGTATAACTCAAGTAGAAAAACGTGCAGTTGAAGATTCTGCTAAACAAGCAGGTGCACGTGAAATTTATACCATCATGGAGCCAATGGCAGCAGCTATCGGAGCAGGATTACCTGTAGCCGACCCAACCGGCAATATGATTGTTGATATCGGTGGCGGTACTACAGAAGTCGCCATTATCTCTCTTAAAGATATTGTTTACTGCAAATCCGTTCGCGTTGGCGGCGATGAAATGGACCGTGCTATTGTTCAATACATCAAACGTAAATACAATTTATTGATCGGCGAAAAAACAGCCGAAGAGGTCAAAATTAATATTGGTACAGCAATGATCCTTGATGAAAATCGCAATAGCGTTGAAGTCAAAGGACGCGACTTGGTAACAGGTGTACCAAAAACAATTCGCATGTCTGATGCCGAAGTTTTTGAGTCGCTTACTGAGCCAATTTCAATCATTGTTGATGCAGTCCGTTCTGCATTGGAAAATGCACCGCCAGAACTTTCTTCCGATCTTGTCGACCGAGGTATTATGATGGCCGGTGGCGGATCCCTTCTCAGAAATCTTGATAAGCTTCTTGCTAAAGAAACAGGAATCCCTGTTAAACTTGCAACCGATCCACTTTTGTGTGTCGTTCTTGGAGCAGGCAAGGTGCTTGAAGAGATTGATTTTTTCAGAGAAGCTTTGATGAAATAAAAGAGTTAATAGACAAAAAGAGGCGGGGTTGAAAAATTTTAAAACCCCCCCTTTTTTTTTTTTTTTTGGTGTTTATCTTCTTTTTTTTTGTTTGGTTGCTCTTTTTTTTCTTTTCTTTTTTGTGTTTTCTTTTTTTTTTTTTTTTTTTTTTTT
>LDIV01000001.1:415162-460665 GCA_001468855.1 candidate division TM6 bacterium UASB124
CAGGGACGTAAAACAACAGTCACCTGGCTCTTTAAAGCCAGCATCAGAGGATAACTTTGCCTATGTTGCGTAAGTCCCGTGAAAATGTTACATATAGAAATTTTTATAAGAATCGATATTGCCCGACTCAAGCCCTTCTATTTTGCACAACAAAATGTAGCACAATAGGTTTGCCTATTTTTCTCTAGACTAATTGTGTGCCACCGCGTTGCATACGCTGCCCAAAAGGCAGCATCGTTTATCTGAATAAAATCTGCTTTGGTAAAAATATGACAGATTTGCTCCCACAAAACTTTAACATCAGTTGATACATAAATTTTACCTGATGGTTTTAATTTTTTGCGAGCAATTGTAGTAAATGATTCATTAATTAATCGTCGCTTATGATGCCTACGCTTAACCCACGGATCAGGATGAAAGATGAATATATTATCTATTGATTGATCATCAAACATTTGCTCAAGACATCGCTGGCCATTACCAACAGCAAGATGAATATTAGATATATTTTCGGCCTTTACCTTCTCAGCCATTAAATCAAATGTTTTTTTTCGTACATCTATTCCGACAACAAGATGTTCCGGATTTGTTTGTGCATAATCGCGAATAAACGAGCTTTGCCCAAAACCAATCTCGAAATCGAGAGTTCCATTAAAATTAGGAAAAACTTTATATGGGTCCAGTTTGGTAAATTCTTTGGTACAGGCAAGAGGGTTGCTATGTGTTCTAACTCTCATATAATCATAACTCATTATTAACTACATTGGTAGTTGTATCTGTGTTTAAACCAACATTAGTGTTTTCCTCTTCAAATACACCACTTGTAGAACTCTCTGTTGTAACCTCTTCATCATTACCAGCATCGCAATATATCATTATTATTGTATCGTCAGTAGAAGAGCTACTTTTACTACTATTTGACGTATTTGTCTCAATGTCAGAATCTGAATTTTCAGAACTATGATTTGCATCTTTACTTTTTATTAAATCTATATAATCAAAGTTATAAGCTTTAGTAGCTACAAGATTAAATTTTTGTTGTGTATCGATATTTAAAAAATGAAAAAACTTATCCGCATGTAGTATAGCCTTTAAAAACGATATTTTTTTGTCTATTGCTGCAGACACAAGAAACAAATTAAGTATGTTTTTTCTGATCTTTGTAGAAAAAAAATCATTACGTTGAATAAACTCACAAAATATTTCGCTATTTAACAAACATTGTAAAAATCCAAAAAAATGATTTTTGATCGACAGACTAAGCAATGTTTGTAATTGTTCTTTAATTTCCTTAAAAAATAAACTCTTCGGATGTATTGTATTAAAATGTTTCTGTAAAGATGATTCAGAAAAAATAGATAAACACAGTTTCTCTTCATAATTTTCAAGTGCATGATTCATTGATTGTAAGACAACATATACTAATTCCGCTTCACTTGTATACAATTTTGCAATGGCCTTAATCGTTGATTTGTTACGTGTTTTATAAGCATTATATAATTTTATTGGGAGGGCATCTTGTATATCTACATCGCCATGTTTGGCATCTGTTGGTGCAGAATCAATAATCATGGCTTGAAGATTGCACAAAAGTAAGGCCATATTAATCACACAAAAAAGCCTAAATATCATAAAAACCCTTTTCTATACAAACACCACCAATGGTAGGCTAAAGTATAATGGTTCTTGCTAAATGCTGCTACACTATAGAATCGTTAATCTTTTGGAAGCATATAATTTAAACATGGTGCAATGCAATGATCTTATCAAATATTGTAGACTCCCACGTTCATAGTAATTTTTCCGTAGACAGCTCAATACAAGCAGAAGATGCATGTATAAAAGCAATAGACCTTGGGCTTGCCGGTTTGGCTTTTACTGATCACATTGATCTTGACCTACAGCACCCACAATATGTTTTTAATTTTGACTGTGTCGCTCGGTCAACATACATCGACACATTAAAACAGAATTTTGGGAATAAATTACACATTTTAAAGGGAATTGAGATTGGCATTCAACCACATATCATTCAAGAATCTGAAAAAATCATAACCAATTTCGATTTTGATTTTGTTATTTGTTCAATTCACGCTCTTAACAAAATAGATCTCGGTAATCAAAAATTTTATGATAATAAAACCAAACAACACGCATATCAAATTTATTTAGAAGCAATTTATGATTCGGTATGCAATTTTAAAACATTTGATGTTGTCGGACATATTGGATACATCTGTCGCTATAGCCCCTATAAAAATAGATTATTAATGTATCATGAACATCAAGACATCATTGATGAAATACTCAAACGTGTTATACGCGATGGCCGTGGCATAGAAATTAATACCGCCGGTTATTTTTATAAGTTAGGCACACCTCATCCAGACATCGCCATCCTTAAACGATACAAAGAGTTGGGCGGAGAAGTTATCACCATTGGTTCTGATGCACATACTGTTCAACGCATCGGTGCCGATTTTGATACGACATGTGAGTTACTACAAATAGCAGGTTTTACGCACATAACCTATTTCAAGGACAGAAAGCCTGTATTTGTTTCTCTTACAAACCACCAATAGCATTATAGATGCAATCAGGCATCCATTCTAAGAGCCAGGCTATTATAGCCCAACGCTTGGTGATATATGCTTTTTTCTTTTTAGCTTTAATTGCAGAATAAATTTGTTTTGCAGCTTCTGGGGCCGATGACACCCAATAGGTTCCCCCCATTTCACTAAAATTAAGACGCTCATTGTTAACATATCCGGGAATAATATCGGTAACATATATTGGTACCTTATTTTGAATCATTTTGTTACGCATACCTTCAAGGTATTTGCTAACAAATGCTTTTGCTCCGCAATAGACCGGATTAACAGCGCTTCCACGCAGTGCATCAATGGATGAGATCCCAACCAAATGGCCTGATCGTTGTTGTATAAAAAATTCCATGGCAACGTCAGCCATAGCAAAAAATCCTTTTGCGTCGACATTAATAAGTTGTTCGTAAGCTTCATACTTACTAAAATATACATCGCACCACGCCGAAATACTAATGAACATAAAATCGAATCCACCAAAATCTTCAATAAGCTTAATAAGCTGATTACGAGCTGTTGATGTATCAGCCAACATCGATCTGCCGAATAATTGTTTTAGTCTCAATCTCAGTTTGCAACGACTCTAATAAATTCATACGACGGCCAACAAGCCCAAGATCTATACTCTGTGGCAAGCAATTTTGCTACCTCTCTGCCCATGCCGGAAGTTGCGCCAATGATGATAGCTTTCTTAGCTTCAGTGATATTGCCTGTAGATACTTATATTCCCAACAGATACAAGTATCAATACAAATGCCACTCTTGAATAGAAGTTCATTATCCAATCCCCCTCAAAAAAACTTACCCTATAATCAACTATACGACATAGGTTATATGCAGCTCTAGTATTTAATAAAATTTTGTTACAAAGATCTGTTTATCAAATTGGATGCAAGAGTGTATTCATTTTATTAGTGAAAATCACTGAGATCTTTTATCATTAATTGACCATTTTGATCTGACAAGGCAACCATGGAACCATCTTGTGATATGGCTGCTGCGTAAATTTTTGTATCCTGGCCAAAGTTAATAAAGTCAAGATCCTTAGAACTAAGATCAATTAAATAAAATCCCCTGTCGCCTGTTTCTTTTGTGATAAGTAACAGATGACTTTCATCTTCTGAAAATTCTGCAAAAAGTACATTTATATGGCTAAATAGGGTTCCCATATAATCAAGCCGATCTGCACATGTATCATAACGTATGTGAAATGCACACCACTTAAATGCTGATTCACATTTTTCAGGTGATGGAAAATAAGTAAATTGTTCCATGCCAACATTCCACAAAAAAATTGCTAAGGTACCATCTTTTCGTTGCCGAATAACAAAATCTTTTTTTGGTGTTTCCGTACTCATAACCGCCAAAAATTCATCTGTTGGAAAAATAACATAACTTCCTCGTGGAGAAAGCTTTGCCTCTGTTTTTTCACTATGTTTTTTATTACATAAAGAAAGTGATAATAGCACCAGGTTCCGGTTTTGTTTGTTTGTATAGTGATAATGATCTTTTTGAACAAGCTCGGTAGCATTTATCGGAACACCATAACGATCTCGGCCTCGCTCTTTAATAAGTATAGGCTCATGTTTATTACTCAAAACAAGAAGTGTTTTACCATCATTTGAAATCTCAACATCATAAACATCGTGCCAGTCTATTATATTAAGATCACGCAGCGCCCAATGAATATTTTTGCTGCAAATAACCTTACTGTACGAATCCTCCTTGTATATTGATTTACCATTAGGTTCATATCTACCAATACTAATAATATGTTCTCCATTGGGTGATGAATAAAGCACAACACCGGCATTATATTTATTACTAAGGCCATCAGTTGAAAAATCACTTACTAATCTTACTTTTTCAAAATCAAATTTCCACAAGGCATTGTAGCGTGTTTTACTTATAATAGAAATCTCATCCGGTGAGCAATACAACTCACAATACGGTGAAGTATTACAAACACCATCTCTCGGTAGATCCGAATAATATAAGCACTCGTTTTCTTTGGCATTGAAAACTTCTAGCCTTCCTTTTACCAATAGCGGATTTCCATTTGAGTCAAATATTGTTGGTAAATCATCATCTTCATTATCGTCAACAACAACAAGTGTATCATTGTCCATAAAACGCATATTTGGCCGTAACTGTATGTCTGCAACAGAACAGACACACATAATAAGCCAACAACAAAATTGAATTCTTGCATTCATACCAAACCCCTCCTCTTGCAATAAACCATTACAGACGAACATTTGATTGTTTTTTGTTAATCCCCCTGATGCGCACATGCCATAAGAGCTAAGCCAACCTAACGCCGGTACTCTTGAGAAATCAAGTATTTAAAAACCTTGTCTAAATTTAGCTGGAAAACATAGAAATTCCGTATCTCTGAATCACTGCAAAAGCATTGTATATGCATCAGCTTATGCTTTTGATAATTATCGAATATACTGAAATGCAACTTCGTTACGAAATTTAATCATCAAGAGGACATATGAATATTCAAGCTGTTGAAAATTTAGATTTTCTTATACATAACTCATTCGATAAAAACACACTGGTTGTATTTGATGTCGGCGACGTACTTCTTATGCCACAAAGCAAAATTTTACGAGACAAGGCAAAAGAATTACGCGAACGATTACAGCAAGAAATCTTTGGTGGAATCATTCGTGAAAAACATTCAGAACTGTGGAGCCGATTATTATTGACTGAAAAACGACAACTCATCGATCCATCCTCACCCCAAATCATTCATAATCTACAAAAACAATCAATTAAAAATATCGCACTCACAAGCCTTTACCAAGGAAAGCTTGGACTTATACCGAGTATGGAGGATTGGCGGCTTGAGATGCTTGCATCATTCGGCATTGATTTTTCTCAATCTTTTCCTAAAAATACTGAATTTAAACTCGGTACCTTATACCGTCATGGTTATACACTACCATTATTCAAAAAGGGTGCCATTTTTTGTCACCGTTATCATAAAGGTGAGGTGCTTGAAGCTTTTTTAGATCAAGTTGAATTTAAGCCATCTCACATTATTTTTATCGATGACCAATTACATAATATCGAATCTGTTGGCTCAATGTCGCAAAACCGTGGGATTCTATTTCATGGTTTACATTACAAAGTTTCTGAAAAGCTTACTGATTTTATTGATGAAAATCTTGCGCGTTTTCAATTTCACCATTTACTTAAACATGAACAATGGATTGGCGAAGAGGAAGCCTTACGCTTAATGAAGTCATAAAAATGGCAGGTCATATATCGACCTGCCAACAATTTTACGCTTGCGCAAGAAGCTCTTTCAAATCTTTCTCGTGCTTGATTTCATCATTAAGAATTTTAGTAATCATATCTTTACTTGTAGGATCCTTTGCTCCAATAACCTCTAATATATTATTGTAAGCTTTGATGGCACATTGTTCACCTTTGATGTTTTGGTCAAGAATTACTTTAATAGCTGAATCTGTTGGAGCTTCATAACCACAGCCACTTTCTTTGAGCCACTCTTCTGGATACATAAGAGGTTGTCCACCAAGTTCTATAATTCTGTCTGCTAACATACCCGCATGCTCATACTCTTCACGTGCATGTTCCATGAGTTCTAACACAGCTTTTGAAGCCAAATTACCTTTCACAACTTTTGCACCAAGCCAATATTGAAAATGTGCAAGCCATTCGTCAGCAAGAGCTTTATTAAAAAGATTTATCACCTCATTTTTTTCATCATCAGTATAGGTAACCGGTAGAGCTGATTTTTTTGTTTTTTCCTCCAACACTTTTTTTGGAGTAAATACATGAGGATATTTAAGATATAAGAGCATACCGGCAGCTGATGCTGCAAGAACAATAATAAGGAATTTGTTCATCACCAATCTCCTTAACTAAGGTTAAACAATTACAACTCCTTTATTATGGATATACCAAATCGATAGATTGAGCAAGTAATAGCCATTTTTGCTATAGTAAGAATAGAAAAAGGCTATCAGAAAAATTTTTATATAAAGGATTAGATATGTTGAAATACCACGCACGAACAATTTCCCACTGCAGCATCACCCTGTCTTTTTTAATCACCGCTCTGTCCGCAGGGTTAGTTGAACTAACAACTATAGTTCCACATATTAAACTTGATATTCGATATGCAACAACTAACAATTTTACGGGCAAAGTTGTTTACCCATCAGCTCGTTGTTTCTTGCAAGAACCGGCAGCAAAATCACTGGCCGCAGTTCAAATAGAATTAAAAAAGCAGGGATTGGGGATTAAAGTATTTGATGGTTATCGGCCTTTATCGGTACAAAAAATATTTTGGAATATCTGCCCAGACACACGTTATGTTGCCAATCCAGCAAAGGGCTCGAAGCATAATCGCGGTACAGCGATTGATCTAACCATTATTGATTTAAAAACCGGACAAGAAGTAGCAATGCCATCTGGCTATGATGATTTTACCGAAAAAGCCCATCGTAAATATGAAGCAATGGCTCCAGAAGCTGCAAAGAACTGTAAGCTCCTTGAAGATATCATGGTTAAACACGGTTTTATTCCTATTGTTACCGAATGGTGGCATTATGATTGGAATGATTGGAAACAATTTGCAATTCTCGACGTGGCATTCGATGATCTACATTCAACTAGATGATATTACAATTCGATATATTTTACGCTTCGATTTTTTACCTTTTCAACAGGATAGTGCTGCTTATTAATGACCATTTTGTTTTCTATTGCCTTGCACAAATCAATATTGTACGCATTGCAGAGGCATAAAAGCATCAAAGCGTTATCAGATTTTTCTTGCTCAATTTCAATGCGCTTAGCCCCATTCATCTTTTCGTGTGTTTGTTTTTTCATTTGCCCATAAGAAATGTTCCATAAGCTCACCAGCCTCAACGGCAATCGCCATACTCAAGTTCTTTGCATTATGGAATTGGCTCCAATCGCGCTCTTTAATAAAATTATTCACAATATCTTTAAGTTGCTGCATCGTTAGTTCATGATCATTCATAGGGATCCTTATATAAGGTGAATACAATAAAAAGTTTAGTCACACTATCATATTTGGGGACAGGGATCAATGAAGGGGGATTGACTATGAAAGTTATATATAGTGCAACATGGTTATTGTGTTTTTTACTACATAATTGGATCGGATATCCTATGGAACAACAATTCATTGGAAAAATATCCTTAGATCAAAAGATTAAAATTATAGGTACGCCTGTTCCACAAAAATCTCATATTGTATGGAACAAACAGAACACATTCTCTGAATACGAACTTATTGCATATAAATCAGACAAAGGAGCCATCCTTTATGGCATGGTAAAGGCTCAAGCATATAGATGGTTTGTTTGGACCGAAATTTATGGAGTTGATGATAAAATACGTTATCAAGGTCGTGAATTTGAACTCCATGACATTGCCAAATTACCAAAGAACGTTAAAGTTTCTCTGGATGATGTTGGGCTTCCATTGGATACGCTGCAAAGCGAAGCTGTTATATGGGGACTTGATCTTAATTACCAAAAAAACGAAATTGTCGCCGTTAGAGATCATGGAAAAATTAAATACGGTTGTATTGCAAAATTAGTACCCAATGATTTATGGTCAATAGCTTATGATACAGATTATGAATGTGGTACTATACTTGTTGAATCATTTAAAACCGAAGACATTGGAAAGTTTACTAACATTAACTAATTGATTGATAGTATTAAGGAGCTATACATGAATCGTATATGTTTTATAACTTTACTCTTGTACACTTTGTCATACGTATACGGAGCAGATATGCCTCCGCAACTTTCTGACAAGTTTAATTTAAATTTAAATATAGACGCAATTGGTGAACCTATTGCTTCTGATATATCTATTATGTGGAGCAAGCAAAACACATTTTCCAAACATGAACAGGTCGCTATTAAATCAAGCGATAATTCATTACATTTTGGTTTGGTAATTGAAAAAGTTTGCACATGGTTTATTTGGACAGACATTTACCAAGTAGATGACGAAAAAAACAAGACCCACTATCGAGGAAGATTATTTATACCGAGTGATATAGCCAAACTACCAACAGATTGCCAGGTTACCCAAAATGATATTGGTGATACACTGCATAAAAAATTAGCCCTTTTCATTGAATGGAACGATACTGCAACATATAAAAAAGGTGAAATTGTTGCCGTTCGACGCACAGACTGTACACTAAAATATGGCTGTATTGAAAAAATGGATATTACATGGCTTGTTGCATGCAAAGATGAATCAAATAAAGTAGTAAATCGTCTTCTACGACCAGAAAACATTGGAAAATTTGTTGATTCTGATTAATAGATGAGCAATTAAAGAATAAAACGTGAAATGCAAATGTATTGCTATAGTACTCTTGTATACATCTTCATATGCCTGGGGCACAATAAAAAAACCACCATCAATCATAGACAACGTTATCTTGTCTCTTAACTCTCAGATGATTGGCAAAGCAGTTCCTTCAGATGGAAAAATTACATTGAATAACAACAACACATTTATTCAAAGCGAGCTGGTGGCTATTAAATCGAACAATGGAGCACCACGTTACGGTATGATACAAGCAAAGTCACAAAAGTGTAAATGAATCTTTTTTACAGATACTTTTTCAATATTTTTATCTGCTCATGTGGCCAAACTATCTCAAGAATGCAATCTTATGCCTGGTGACGTTGGCAAGATCTTAGACAAAACAGTAGCGGCAAAAATTAAATGGGATAATCAAAATTCATATGATCAACTCGAAATGGTTGCAGTTAAATGCCCAGATGGAGCAATCAAATATGGTTGTATTTACAAAAAAATCGATATCTGGTTAGTTGAGTATAAAAATTCTTACAAATCTGAAGCTTTTGAGATTCTTGATACTGAAAACATTGGAAAAAATTATTAATAACGTGAGTTCGAAGTTGTCAAAAACAAGCAATAAGATGATCTGATCGCAGATCACATTTGATCGATGGTTCTTTGTCACGAAATGAATAAGCAACAAAACCTGCAATTAGGTTTACAAAAAATTGACTGAACTTCTATGCCTTGAATGTTCTATTTGGCAGGAGCTTTTGATGATCGCGTTTACAGATTCAATAACTCCTCGTTTTTTAAGCGATAATTTATCGGTGATGCCTATCGGCGTGTTTTTCATACACCTCTTTATTTTGGTAAAAAGCATGNTTGAATGTTCTATTTGGCAGGAGCTTTTGATGATCGCGTTTACAGATTCAATAACTCCTCGTTTTTTAAGCGATAATTTATCGGTGATGCCTATCGGCGTGTTTTTCATACACCTCTTTAATTTGGTAAAAAGCATGACACTCTTTGAAGATAAACTTCTGAATAACTTTGCAGAAAGATATCCCTTATCCCAAAAAGCTTTCCCCCATAAATTTCGGCGAAAGGTATTTATCTTTTCAAGAATTTTCAAACCCCGAACTCACGTTATTGATACATCTTTAGTCCGGCGGCAATGTCGGCATATGATCTAAATCAAATTCTTTTATTTTTCGATATAAGGTGCTACGACCGATACCAAGCATTTTTGAAGCTACAACATAATTGTAATTTGTTTCTTCCAAAACAATATGAATAATATATTTTTCTATCTCTTGCATAACAAGTGGGTAAATATTACCACGATTATTTTTACCAATGCCGCTAATCATCCGTTTAATTTGTTGTTGAAGTAGTTCATAAAGTGCCATGATCGTGTCGGTTCCTTACACAAATTTTCCCGTAAAATAGTTCATATAAAACAGATCAATCGAGCAAAACGTTGATCCTGTTTTATATCCATAATCCATGTAATACAAAAATTCATAGGCCTTTGCCAACTCTTTTGTATTAGATTTTTGCCAATCACGGTTCATAAAGGAATATGGCAATCGAAACCCCATACGTTTGGCCTGAACAAAGTTTTTGTCCAATAAAAAACCTCGAACATGATATGCCTTCCATACCTGTTCAGACCAAAAAGAAACCCAAAAAACATCTGGATAAGAACTTTGTATTGATGCCCAAATACCAAAAAACTGCTGTGAATTTTTAGCAAAGAAGTATTCTGACAGAAGAGATAGAGACGGAGAATTACCAATGATGTTTGTAAGAAATTGAGTATAATCGTTCAAATATTTTACCGATATAAGCTCAAGATATCGTATCAGCATGTAACTTGTTTCAAGATCTATGGTTATGGGGGATGGTAAAAGTTTTTTGAGAAAGTCTTCTTTCTTTGCATCTAAATCAATCGATAGAAAATCGGCAACATCTTGGCATTGTTGACTCGTTATTTCTTTAGGCAAGTTGATAACATTGACAAATTTATTTGAAAGACTTTTTGGAACCTGATCAATAAAATAAGCAATCACATGCGGACCTTGATAAGAGGCAATAAATTGCATAAGATCCCGAGTACTTTTATTATCTTTTTCTTCACTCAAATTACCCAACCAGAAAAACGAAAAGCTTCCAAGGATAGATTGGCTAAGCATCGCGTAAAATGCTTTCTTTTCAATTGTATCAACAAATATACGTTGGTATGGTACCTGGATAATTTGCTTACCTTCAAGCATATTAAAAAGTGCATTAAACCATGTCAGCGGGTATTCATCCCCAACAAAACAATATACCTTATGGGCTTGCCAAAACTCAGGTGTTCGAGCAGATAATAAAAAATATTTAAATTCCATTTTCTTTAAAAGCCTGTAATAGGTACGGTCTGAAAAAACGTTCAATACGAGGGACAGACCGTTCAAGTAATCGCTTGTATTCATAATCAAGAAAATCGCTGTTGAGGATAGGATTTTTTGATCTAGAAATCAAGGATGAAAAGGAAAAGGCTTGTTTGCTCACAGCCTCTTGATTAAAATTTAGGAGAGAACATTCAAGTTCGATTTTAACGGTATAGTGCATAAGAACAATATCTTGAGAAACAAGCTTATTAGTAGGCTCCAAACTTTTTATTGTGACACGTAATATATAACCATCATTTGGTTTATCAACTACAACATACCCAACGCGTAAATAAAGACGATGTAGAGCCTGATAAACAAGTGGAGATATGTTATCAAAAACTAATGGATTGTTTGGCATCTCGATAAAAATAGGAATTTTTTCATTTTTAATAGCAAAATCAGAGATATCATGCTGTTTAATACAACCAGCGAAAAAAAGACATAATAAAACAAGAGTAGATTTCAATACCTTCATAATTTCTATCGATGTTTTTGAACGTTACTATTTAGCATCAACAGCTTTGTTCAAGCGATTTGCCAGACTAAAGAAACTTTGTTTGTCGTAAGATTTATGAGATTGTATAGTTTGTGTAACAGAACGATTCTCTGGCAAAGAAAAGGTAGCACATTGTTTAAAGATTTCTTGAGTACCATTAAGAGCAAGTAGCTTAATCTGTTCAAATAGTTCAACACTAATTGGAGTTTTTTCACACGTGCCTTGAATCTCAACGATCAAGCCATCTTTTGTAAAAACAAAGTTAAAATCAGCATCGGCCCTATTGTCCTCCGAGTACTCCAGGTCAGCAACAGGAACCCCACTAACAAGACCGGCTGAAAGAGCAGCTATCGATGTCTTAAAAATATTAGTCTGCGTCAATCCTGCTATGTGCCAACGATTGCAGGCAATTTTGAGAGCGAGGCTAGCGGCACATATGCAAGCAACTCTGGTTCCACCATCTGCTTGCAATACATCACAATCAATTATAATACTACGTTCCCCTAGCGCATTCAAATCAACAGCTGTCCTCAAACACCTACCTATAAGGCGTGAAATTTCAACGCTACGCGAGTTTCGTTGGCTTTGTGATGATTCACGCTGGGTACGTTGCTGAGTTGCTATAGGCAGCATTGCATATTCAGCCGAAAGCCAACCAGTCTTTTGTCCCTTCAGAAAAGGCGGTACCATTTGTTGTAAACTGATACCGATTAAAACTTTAGTATTCCCTTGTTCCCATAAAACAGAAGCATCGGCATAGCCATAAACATCATAATGAATTGCTATAGGACGAATCTGCTGATGTGTTCGATTGTTTGGACGAACATAGGCAGTCATACACTTACTTTTCTAAGTCTGGAGCTATTAATTTGATACGTCCAGTTTCACGATCAACAGCAACGACTTTGACAACAAGCTTGTCACCAAGTTTATAAAGCTTATCAAAGTCACGTTGTTTGTTACGGGAAATAGTTGAAATATGCACCATGCCTTCTTTGCCCATGACTAATTCAACAATGAGGCCAAATTCAGCAACACGGCGAATGATACCATTGTAAACTGAGCCTATTTCAATATCACCGGAGAGTGTTTTAATCCACGTCTCGGCTTCTGCAGCAGCGGCATTGTTTTTAGCATAAATTTTGACGGTACCATCATCTTCAATATCAATTTGAGTGTCCGTTTTTGCGATAATTTCACGTATGTTTTTACCAGCAGGGCCAATAATGAGACCGATCTTGTCTGTTGGAACCTTAAGCGTGAATACACGTGGAGCCAAATCAGATAGCTGTGTACGCGGAGCTGCAAGAACCTTTTTCATTTCGCCAATGATATGAAGACGAGCAATACGAGCCTGTTCCAGTGCTTTTACAAAAAGCTCACGCGGTAGACCAATTTTATCTTTTATATCCAACTGAAATGCCACAATGCCTGTCTCGGTACCAACAACTTTAAAATCCATAAGTCCAAAAGCATCTTCCATTCCAAGGATATCGGTTAAAATATGAAAATTACCTGATGAATCGCGTAAAAGCCCCATAGCAATACCACCAACAACATCTTTTATTGGTACGCCTGCGTCCATAAGTGCCATAGTTGTAGCACAAACAGTTGCCATAGATGATGAACCGTTAGATTCAAGAATATCAACAACGGATCGTATAACATAAGGAAATTTATCTTGCGTTGGAAGGACATTTAAAAATGAGCTTTCTGCTAAATATCCATGACCAATTTCACGACGACCTGCACCACGAATAGGTTTTACTTCACCAGTAGCAAATGGAGGGAAATTATAGTGCAGCATAAATGAACGTTCTGTTGCTCCACCAATCAAGGATTCAACCTTTTGCGCATCCTGACCAGTTCCAAGTGTCAAACTCGCAATTGCTTGCGTTTCTCCACGTTGAAAAACAGCTGAACCATGAACACATGGTAACTTTGCAACTTCAACTTCTATTTTTCTTATTTGATCAAAAGAACGACCATCAACACGAGCCTTCTTCTTAACCAAAAGATCTGGAAGCATTTCTTTAATGAATGAATCTATGATGTAGTTAAGAACAGAATCACTAACTTTTTCAGCTTTTATATCAGCTTCAAAATTACTCAGTAACCTTTTTTTAAGATTATCAAGTCCTTCGCTACGCTCCATCTTGGTTGCAGCAAAAATTTGTTCTGCAAAATCGGCTGGAAGAATCTCTGTGATACGCTTCTTCCAATGAGCCCAATCAATAGCTGTTGAAATATCTTGCTTTTTAACATTAAGCGCTTGAGCGATTTCTAGTTGCCAATCGATTTGTTGTTTAATTTTTTCATGTGCAACAAAAAAAAGATCTACAAGTTCGGCTTCAGAGGCATTATTGCAGTGGCCTTCAACCATACAAATACCAGCCTTAGTCCCTGCAATAACAATATCAGCATCAGATTCTTCAAGCTCATCAAAACTGAGATTATACTTCCATTGTCCCTTGGCACGTCCTACCTGGACAGCCCCAACAGGGCCAAGAAAAGGGATTGAGGATATTGTTAAAGCAATCGATGAACCCAATACACCAAGAATACCAGTAGGAAATTTGCCGTCAGATGAATAAACTGTGGCAAGAATTTGGACCTCATTGAAATACGTCGAAGGGAACAATGGACGAATTGGACGATCAATGAGACGAGAGGTAAGTACTTCAAAATCAGAAAGCTTCCCTTCTCGTTTAATATAACCACCAGGAATCTTTCCGGCAGCAGATGTACGCTCTCGATATTCTACCGTTAAAGGAAAAAAACCAGGAAACTCCCCAGCGTCCTTGGTTGATACGGCAGTGGCAAGAACAATATTATTACCTGCCTTAATCCATGCAGCACCATCTGCTTGTTTGGCAAGCTTACCAATTTCTACTTCTAGACCTTGTTCAGGCAAACTAAATGTTTTTACCATGTTTATATATATCCATGCTCTTTAAGAGACCCTATGACATTCTCATAGCTCTTAGGATCATTCTCTTTTAAATAGTTTAAAAATGAACGACGTCTTCCGACAAGATCCAAAAGCCCTCGTTGGGAATGATGATCTTTTTGAGCAGCTTTGAGATGTTCAGAAATTTGACGAATACGCTCGGAAAGCAATGCGATTTGTACTTCGCAAGAACCAACGTCCTTTGGAGACTTTCCAAAGGCTTTAATAAGCTTTTCTTTTGTTTCTTTAACTATCATTTTTTTAGAACCTCAAAAATATTGTTCTGTTTGTGTTTGGCACATGGTAGGCGCGAGCGGACTCGAACCGCTGACCCTTGCTACGTCAAAGCAATGCTCTACCAACTGAGCTACGCGCCTAATTCGAGTTTTTATTTCAATGAAACTTTGTCTAGTCCTATTTCAAGCTGCTCTTCTTCACGAGCACTTCTTTCAAATTCCGAAAGTTCCTCACCAACGTATTTTAGTTTAAAGGAAGGAATGCCAGTACCAGCAGGAATAAGTTTACCAATAACAACGTTTTCTTTCAACCCATAAAGATAATCTATTTGACCTACCAACGAAGCCTCGGTCAAAACTCTGGTTGTTTCTTGGAACGAAGCTGCTGAAATAAAGCTTTCTGTACCAAGAGAGGCTTTAGTTATACCCATCAAAATAGGTTTTGCTGTAGCAGGTTTTTTACCTTCTTTAGCAATTAAACGATTTACTGTTTGCAGATAAAATTTATCAACACGATCACCTGCAACAAACTTAGTATCACCTGGTTCAACGATGCGAACCTTGCGTAACATTTGGCGAACAATAAGTTCAATGTGTTTATCATTAATGTCAACACCTTGCAAGGCATAAATTTCTTGAATCTCGCGAACCAAATATTTTTGTACCTCGTCAGGACCAAGAATACGTAGAATATCGTGTACGTTTGGCACACCAGATGTCAATGGATCTCCTGCCTTAACTTTTTCACCATCTTCAACATTTAAGTGTCGTGAACGTGAAACAGTATATTCGAACGTCTCACCCTCATCAGTTGTAACGGTAATTCTTCGTTGTCCTCTATGAAGACCACCAAAGCGCACAATTCCATCTACTTCACTTAGAATTGCAGTATCTTTCGGTATACGAGCTTCGAACAATTCTGCAACACGTGGCAAGCCGCCAGTAATATCTTTTGTTCTTTTTTCTTCACGAGGAAGTTTTGCAAGAACGTCACCAGACGTTACGGCTTGGCCATCTGCAACCATAAGAATTGAGCCTGTTGGCAAATAATATCGAGCTTCTTCACTGTCATCTTTACCAACAACGGCCAAATATGGTTGACGTTTTTCATCACGACGCTCAAGAATAATTTTACGTGGTTGTCCAGAACCTTCTTCGAATTGTTCTTGATATGTAACGTTCTCAATCAAATCTACAAATTGAACAGTACCAGTTTTTTCTGTCAAAATAACTTTGAATGGATCCCACTCAACAATTTTTTGCCCAACATTAACCATTGTACTATCATCGACCAGAATCGTTGATCCATATTCAAGTGTAAAATCTTCAAGTTCTCGGCCATCATCAGCAACAACAACAAGTTTGGATCGTCTATTCATAACAATCCACTGGCCATTACGATTCTTAACAGCATACACGCCTTGAAACAAAACCTTACCACTAAAACGTGTTTTATAAGATGTAGCTTCAACAAGACCTGTAGCGGTACCACCAACGTGAAAAGTTCTCATGGTAAGCTGTGTACCGGGTTCACCAATTGATTGAGCAGCAATAACACCAACGGCTGTTCCTATATCAACAAGAACAAGCTTGGATAGATCCATTCCGTAACATTTTGCGCACACTCCACGCTTTGCCTGGCATGTTAACACAGAACGAACAGCTATAGAAGAAACTGCTGAATCGCGAATTTTTTCAACAACGGCTGACGTAATCAATTCACCTTGTTTGACTACTATTGCACCGGATACTGGATCAACAGTATCTTCTGCTGCAACACGGCCATAAACACGATCTGCAAGCGGCTGAATAATTTCACCATACTCTTTGAGATCGGTTGACACTACATAACCAAGTGTTTGGCAGTCATTCATAGTAATAACAACATCCTGCGCAACATCAACAAGTCGTCTTGTTAAATAACCTGAGTCAGCTGTTTTTAATGCTGTATCAGCAAGACCTTTACGGGCACCGTGTGTTGAAACGAAATATTCGAAAACATTCAAACCTTCTTTAAAGTTTGCAATAACGGGTGTTTCCATAATTTCACCGGATGGGGTTGCCATAAGTCCTCGCATACCAGCAAGCTGACGAATTTGTTGACGAGAACCACGAGCACCAGAGTCAAGCATCATAAATACCGGATTAAATGGTAATTGTGTAGTTGATGCTTTACGATCTTCATCTTCAAGAACACTAATCATCTCATTGGCAACATCTTCAGTTGTTCTAGCCCAAATTTGAACAATCTTGTTGTAACGCTCACCATTGGTAATAGCGCCATCCAGATAAAGCTTTTCAGCTTTTCCAACTTCTTCTTGTGCCTTTTTAACAATATTCTGCTTGGTCTGAGGAATAACAAGGTTATCAATAGAAAGTGAGATACCACCCAATGTTGCATAACTAAAACCAAGCTTTTTAATTTTATCTAAAGCATCAACAGTTGCGGCTGGACCAAATGTCTTGTAAATTTTACCAACAAGATTTGACAGGTCTTTTTTCTTAACAGCCTTATTAACCCAGTCAAAGTCTGTATCAATAGGAAGTGCTTCATACAAAATCACTCGTCCAACCGTAGTGTTCACAAACTGACCGTTTTTCAAACGAACCTTAATTGGTGCTTGAATATTAATCTTACCATGTTGATAAGCATAGAAAACCTCGTCTATACTACTAAACACCAATCCTTCACCAGCAACATTTTTGCGTCCCTTCGTCATGTAATACAAGCCAAGAACCATGTCTTGTGATGGAACAGCAAGTGGACGACCATTTGCAGGTGTCAGAATATTTTTTGTTGAAAGAATCAAGTTTACAACTTCAGCTCGAGCCGTCTTACTTAGAAGAACGTGTACCGCCATTTGGTCACCGTCAAAGTCTGCGTTAAATGCTGCGCAAACCAGTGGGTGAATTTTAATAGCTTTACCTTCAACAAGTAACGGATAAAAAGCCTGAATACTTAATCTGTGCAATGTTGGTGCACGGTTGAGCAGAACGGGTCTATCTTTAACAACTTCTTCCAATGCTTCCCAAACCTCTGGAGTCATTTCTTCCACCATTCGCTTGGCTACACGAAGATTTGGAGCCAATTCACGACGTTGAAGCTCAACGTATACATATGGCTTAAACAACTCCAATGCCATAATTTTAGGCAAGCCACATTGATGAAGTTTAAGTTCAGGATCAACAACGATAACCGATCGGCCAGAATAGTCAACGCGCTTACCAAGCAAGTTTTGACGGAATCGACCTTGTTTACCGCGAAGCATTTCACTTAAAGATTTAAGCGGACGTTTATTCGATCCCCTAACTGGTTGTCCACGACGACCATTATCAATTAATGCATCAACAGACTCTTGAAGCATTCGTTTTTCATTTTTGATAATCACATCAGGAGCTTCAAGCTCTATCAATCGCTTGAGTCGAATATTTCTATTTAAAACACGACGATACAAATCGTTTAAATCAGAACTAGCAAATCTACCGCCTTCAAGTGGTACCAGTGGTCGAAGATCTGGTGGTAAAACAGGAAGAACTTCCATAATAACCCACTCTGGACGCATGTTTGCTTGTATCATGCCATAAAGAACTTTATACCTTTTTGCTATCCGATGCTTAATAGCCACAGATGCCGTTTGCGTATATTCTTCTTCTATTTTTCTAACCTCAAAAGTAAGGTCCATCATTGATAGCAGTGTACGAATAGCCTCAGCACCCATGCCAGCTTTAAAGACTATGTCTTCTGGATTGGCGCTAACATAAGCATCATATTCTTGACTGCTCAAAATAGTTTTTTGTGGATATGGAGAGTTACCTTGATTCAAAACAATATAGCTATCAAAATAAATAACTCGCTCCAAGTCGCGAACAGTCATATTTAAGATAAGACTTAGGTAACTTGGAATGCCTTTAAGAAACCAAATATGGCACACAGGAGAAACAAGATTAATGTGGCCCATACGCTCACGTCGAACACGTGATTGAATAACTTCGACACCACATTTTTCACAAGTCACACCACGGTGTTTCATACGCTTGTATTTGCCACAATTACATTCCCAGTCCTTTACCGGACCAAAAATTCGCGCACAAAAAAGCCCATCTCTTTCTGGTTTAAGAGTCCTATAGTTGATCGTTTCGATCTTCTTAACCTCGCCATAAGAAAGAGATCGTATTTTTTCTGGAGACGCAATACTTAAACGCATTGCGTTAAACTGAGTAGTATTTAAATATTCACGAAATCGTTCAAGCATTCTGTTATTCACCGACTTGCTCCTTACTTGTCTTGAATAGGTCGACCTGCAATCCCAAACTTTGAAACTCTTTTATCAAGACGTTGAAAGATTCAGGAATTCCCGGATCAGGAACTTCTTCGCCACGTACAAGTGCTTCATATGCCTTTATTCGTCCATTAACGTCATCAGATTTAATTGTCAACATTTCTTGTAGTGTATACGCAGCTCCATATGCATAAAGAGCCCAAACTTCCATCTCCCCGAGTCGTTGACCACCAAATTGAGCCTTACCACCAAGCGGTTGTTGTGTGATTAATGAGTATGGACCAACAGAACGAGCATGAAGTTTATCATCCGCAAGGTGATTAAGTTTCATCATGTATATGTAGCCAACGGTTACAGGTTGATCGAACAACATTCCTGTGCGACCATCATACATTTTGTATGTACCTGTAACAGGCAGTTTCAAATCTTTTAATAACGGTTGAATTTCTTTTTCATAATCTGCACCATCAAATACTGGTGTATTAAATGCAACCCCATTATCAATCGTTTTTTGTGCCAAATGAGCAATTGCATTTTTCCCATATGTTTTTTCGATATCTGCAATTAATTCAGCGCCATAATATTTACTCAAACGATTCTTAACCTCTTGTGCAGAAAGCTTTTCAATATCCAATGCTAGTTGCCGCGCAATTTCTTTACCGGCCATACCTAGCATAGTCTCAAGTATTTGCCCAACGTTCATACGACCTGGAACACCAAGAGGATTAAGAACTATGTCAACAGCTGTACCATCTTGCATGTATGGCATGTCTTCCGGATTAACAATACGAGAGACAACACCTTTATTACCATGACGTCCAGCCATTTTGTCACCTACCGACAAACGACGCTTTGCCGCAACATAGACTTTGATCATTTTGATAACGCCAGATGGCAACTCGTCACCCTTACGCAGTTGAGCAATACGATCTTCTTTGAGAGCTGTAAGAACGTGAATTTGATTTGTTAAAATTTCTTTATAACTTTTTATTTTTGTATCAATTTCTTTGATGCCTGCTTCTATCGCCAAAAGCTTTTCAATATCAGCGGTTTCTAATTTATCCTCAGAGAAAACACCTTTATCGATAAAAGCTTTAGCTGTTGCAGACTTGCTTGTTTTGCCCTTAAGCAACTTAACGATTTTTTCTTTAATCCCTTTTTGAAGGATTGCAAGATGATAATTAAAGTTTTCGTCAACCTTTTGAGTTTCTCTTTGAACGATTTCTTTGTAACGTTTATCTTTTCGTATACCACTACGGGAGAAAACTTTAACATCAACAACTGTTGCATCTACTCCAGGTGGAACGCGCAATGATGTATCACGAACTTCTCGTGATTTTTCACCAAATATTGCACGCAACAATTTTTCTTCAGGAGAAACCTGAACATCACCCTTAAGAGTAACCTTACCAACCAAAATATCGCCAGGTTTAACACGAGTACCGATTTTAACAATACCATCTTCATCGAGAGCAATAAGGTCTTTTTCAGGAATATTCGGTATGTCGCGGGTTATTTCTTCGGCACCAAGCTTAGTTTCTCGTGCTTCAACAATAAATTCTTCAACGTGAACAGATGAAAAAACATCATCAGCAACAAGGCGTTTATTAACAATGATCGCGTCTTCGTAGTTATATCCTTGCCATGGCATAAAAGCAACTAAAACGTTACTACCAAGTGCCAGCTCACCATTTTGTGTTGCTGCTCCCGTTGCAATGATATCACCTTTTTTAACCGTCTCACCTACTTTGACAATAGGATTAAAATGTATCCAAGTATTATGGCTTGAACGAGCATATTTCTTCAAATAGTACGTATCAACTGGGCGAGAGAGCCATTCGGCCTCGCTTGTCTCTTTTTCGTCAATACGAATAACTATTTTTTCACATGAAACATATTCTATCGTTCCTGCCGTACGTGAATTAAGCACAGCACCTTCTAGTGAACCAAGCTCTCTTTCAATGCCAGTACCAACAATCGGCGCTTGACACTGAATCAAAGGCACTGCTTGCCGTTGCATATTTGAACCCATCAATGCACGGTTTGCGTCATCATGCTCTAAGAATGGTATTAATGCTGTTGGAACAGAAAAAAGTTGTTTTGGCGATGCATCAATATATGTCACTTTTTCAACGTTTTCAGGAATAATATTACCATCTTTTCTTACCAAAACCTTAGGCCCTTTAAGATGACGATGCTCGTCCATTGACGTTGTTGCCTGAGCAATTTCCTCACCTATTTCTTCGAATGCATCAAGATAATTAACACCTTCTTGAATAACACCATCCTTCACCTTATGATAAGGTGTTTCGATAAATCCAAGTTCGTTAACACGCGCATACGTTGAAAGGGAAGATATAAGACCAATATTTTGACCTTCTGGAGTTTCAATAGGACAAATTCTTCCATAGTGAGATGTATGAACGTCGCGAACTTCAAATGTTGCTCGCTCTCTTGTTATACCACCGGGGCCAAGAGCAGAAAGACGTCGCTTGTGCGCCATTTCCGCAAGAGGATTCGTTTGATCCATAAATTGTGAAAGTTGTCCAGTTCCAAAAAACTCACGTAATACCGCAGCCAAAGGCTTCACATTCAAGAAATCATACGGCATAAGTGATGCATAGTTTTCTTGCAAACGAAAGCGTTCTTTAACAATTCGCTCAATACGAGCAAATCCTATATAAAGCTGCCCCTGCAACAATTCACCAACAAGACGAATGCAACGATTTCCAAGATGATCAATGTCATCCAACTCACCCTCGCCACGCTCTTTCAAATTAATTAAATATTTAAGCGTGGTAATGATATCTTCTTTAGTCAAATGTGTTATTGATTCACTAATCGAAAGGCCCAATTTCCTATTAGTACGGATACGGCCAACAATGGTCAGATCGTAAAAGCGAGGGTTGTAGAACAAATTTTGCATGTACTCTTCCATGGCCTTTATTGTAGGAATATCACCAGGCTTAAGCTTGGTATAAACCTCTTTAAGAGCTTCCTCATACGTATTGGTATGATCATGAGAAAATGTAAGAGCCATCGTTGGTTGTACAACATACCCAGAAGATTGAATAAGCTTGAAGGAAATATTATTGACTTCTGCCAATTGATCTATTATTTCTTCTGTTAATTCACTACCAAGCGTTGCCAAAACCTCACCAGTTTTGGGAGCAATAATATCCTGTGCAACAATACGACTTAAAAGGCTATTTTTACGAACAATAAGATGCTTTACGCCTTCTTTATTGAGCTTATCAATATGAGCCTTTGTAAGACGTTGACCTATGGTAAATTTACTTTCAAGTTCCTTAGGCAGGGCACCCGCTTCGAGTCGTTGTCCAATAAGATTATTATCAACTTTGCGATAAAATTTTTCGTCATGTACTTCAATGTTGTCAAAATCATAGAAAAGTGAGAGCAGAGAATTTTTTTCAATACCCAATGCTTGCAAAAATGTGGTAGCAAAAATTTTCTTTTTCTTATCGATGCGAATATAAAGCAAATCGTTATGATCAAATTCAAAATCCAACCATGAGCCACGATTAGGAATGATACGCGCAATATGATATGGCTGACCTCTGAAATCTTTCGATTTTTTGCTGAGTGTAAACATAACACCAGGAGCACGGTGTATTTGGCTTACAACAACACGGTCAACGCCATTGATTAAAAATGTACCTTGGCTACCAAGGAAAAAAGTCCCATCATGATCTTCATAAAGATCAACCATTACAGGCAAGTCACAAAAGAAAACATCTTGTTCTTTTATATCGCGAACAATTTTTTTCGATGTCTGAGGATCAATATCCCAACTAGTAAGCTGCATCTTGACTTTAAGCGGTAAAGAGAAGGTTTTACCACTGTAACGACATTCATCAACTGTCGCAGGAACTTTGATAGATACACGAGAAAAACATTTTTTGCAGTGTATATAGGTTACACTAGCCTCTTTACAATGTGGACACTTTTTTTCTTTACCAAGACGACTACAACCTGTTTTTTTACAAGATGAACAAGACCATTTATAACGATTTTGAATACCACTCAATTGTCCACAAATACAAGCCCAGTCTCCCAATTCGTAACTTACATATTCAAGAGAGATTCGTTCATTATGCTCGACTGGAAATGTATCACGAAAAACTTTTTCAAGCCCAATGTGCTTACGCTCTGATGGAATGCTGTCAAGTTGCACAAAGTCATTAAATGACTTTGATTGGACCTCAATAAGATTAGGTAGCGAGACAACCTCTCTTATTTTACCAAACGATTTTCTTACTAGACCTTTACCTCTACCAAATCCAGACATTCAACCGCTCCTGTCGAAACACACTTTAAATTGACCCACTTTTGACCCAAGCAAATACTGCGCTTAAGAAACTAAAGGGATACCGCTTAACAGCAATCACTGTTAATAGTCGGTATCCAATATAATTTGTATGCCAAAGAAGAAAGGCAAATAACCACAAATATTAAGAAAGCTCAACTTTAGCACCAGCGGCTTCAAGTTCCTTCTTAATTTTTTGAGCTTCTTCTTTTGGAGCAGCTTCTGATACTGTAAAAGGAACGTTTTCAACAGCTTCCTTTGCAGCACCTAATGCCAAAGAAGTAACTGAACGCAACGCCTTAATAACGTTGATTTTGTTAGCTCCGGCATCCTTGAGAATAACCTTATATTCATTTTTTTCTTCAGCTTGAGCAGCTGCAGGAGCAGCGGCAGCTGCTGGCGCACCAGCAACAGCAACAGGAGTTGCCGCAGAAACACCAAATGTTTCTTCTAGAGATTTAATAAGCTCTGCAAGCTCCATAACGCTCATTTTCTTTATATCGTCTACAATCTTAGATGACATGGAAATACTCCTTAAAACATTCTAAAACAACTACGTTTATATCAGCCTTCGTAACCCTGAATCACTAATTTTACAGATCCCCAAAAGCGATAAATTATACCTAAACTAACATATTTTTGCATGTCTTACTACTAGTTTCCCGCTTTTTGTGCTTCTATTTGCTTTAAAACAATGACCAATCGCGCAATCAAAAGATACAAAATGCGTGTAAAGTTGGTTATTGGTGCTTGCATTGTGCCAAGAAGCTGAGCTATTAAAACCTCGCGAGAAGGCAAAGATGCAATAAATTCAAGCTCTTGCTTGGAGAGTAAGCGAGCCTCATAAAAGCCTGCAATAATCTTCAAAGCCTCATGTTCTTTTGCGAAAGTTGTAAGCTGCTTTGCTGCACTAGAAATATCTTTTTTAACAAACACTAAGCCAACCTGATCTTTAAATGATTCTGCAAAGGCATCAGACCCTGCGATGCTTTTTGCAGCCAAACGCATTAACGTTGCCTTAGCAACCTTGAGGTTGCTACCATCTTTACGCAGATTGCGACGCAAGCGTTGCAAAACGGGAACAGGCATTCCCTTGTAATTAACCAAAAAAGTTGCCTGTGCATCAGACATCATTTGTTGAAGGTTGGAAATTAAAGCTTCTTTTTGTTGCCGATTCATGGTTTCTTCCTTGAGCTACTTTTCTTGAGCTGTTTCATCTGGATTAATAGCAACACCGACACCCATTGTTGAGGAAACGGTGATTTTTTTAACAAATTTACCCTTAGACGTTGGTGGCTTGCTAGTACGAACAGCATTAACTAATGCCGCTAAATTATCTGTAAGTTTATCCGCTCCAAATGAAACCTTTCCAAAAGGAACATGTAGAACACCAGCCTTGTCATTCCGATAAGAAACACGCCCCTTCTTAAGATCTGCAACAATGCCTGCAATATCAAAAGTAACGGTACCTACCTTCTTATTTGGAAGCAATCCACGAGGACCGAGAAATTTTGCAACTTTACCAACAAGACCCATGAGATCTGGTGTCGCCACAGCTGCCTCAAAATCACACCAACCACCTTCAATTTTTGCAATCAAATCTTCTGCGCCAACATAATCAGCACCAGCCTTTTTAGCTTGCTCCTCATACTCGCCTTTTGCAAAAACAAGTACTCGTAGCTTTTTCCCTGTACCATGAGGCAATAATACTGATCCTCGTACAGTTTGCTCACCCTTGGACGCATCAATGCCAAGACTTATGCAGGCATCAACCGTTTCATCAAATTTGGCATGAGCATTTTTCACAATAAAATCGAGCGCGCTCTTCCAAGATGTGATTTTGGCTGCGCCTAGCTTTTCTTTAGCACCTAAATGCTTTTTTCCATGTATATTCATTGCAGATCCACTTTTCAACTATTCTGATTGGGTATTCTTAATCAACAACCGCAAGGCCCATACTTCTTGCGCTGCCAGCTACAATTTTTTTGGCTGCTTCAATGTCAGTTGCATTCAAATCTGGCATTTTGATCTTTGCTATTTCCTCAACATCTTTCCATTTGATATTGCCAGCAGACTCTTTCCCGGGATTTTTGGATCCAAGCTGAATGTTTGCTTTTTTACGAAGCAATTCAGATACTGGCGGGGTCTTGAGGATAAAGTCAAAACTTTTATCAGTATAAATCGTAATGAGAACAGGAACCGTTTCACCTTTACGACTTGCTGTTGCTGCATTGAATTTTTTACAAAAGTCCATCAAGTTAACTTGATGTTGTCCAAGCATAGAACCAACAGGAGGTGCAGGTGTTGCAGCACCACCTTGGAGCTGTAATTTTACATTTGCTTTTATCGTTTTTGCCATTATAGCCTACCTACGAATTTTATTAATGTTACTTATAAAATTATTTCTTAACCTGGTCAAAACCTAATTCAACAGGAGTCATTCTTCCAAAAATACTTACCATTACTGTTAACTTTTCACGCTCTTCATCGACTTTATCTATCAGGCCAACAAACCCTGTAAACGCCCCATGGGATATATGAACCTCACTCCCAACAACAAACGGTGTTTTTTCTTGCGAAACAGCGAGCTTGCCAGACATTTGAGCGAATATGCGATCAACTTCTTTCTCAGAAAGCGGCATTGGGCTTTCGCCACCTAAAAACCGTGTAACACGTGGAGTAGATGATACTAAGCGAAAGCTATCACCAGTCATCTCCATTTGAACCAAGAGATAGCCAGGGAAGATTTTTTCTTTTTTGGTTTTTGCTTCTGTAAAAAAAGAAACAACTTCTCCAGCAGGAATAAGCACTTGGCCAAAAAGATCTTGCAATCCATTTTCAATAATGCGTTTTTCTAAATCTGTTTTAACAATATCTTCAAAGCCCGTATAAACCTGAACAACATACCAACGTTTCATTTTTTAACCAGTCCCTTACAAAATACCTTACGCCCCTTAAAAACGAATGAGCTGTTTAATCAAAGCACTAAACGCAACATCCATTCCGCCCAATATTGCGGCAAAAACAAGCACCAATATACAAACGATGATTGTTGATCCAATTAACTCATCGCGAGAAGGCCACGTTATTTTTCTTAGTTCAGCTCTTACTTCGCTCAAAAAGGTCAAAATTTTACTCATCGTTTTATCTCCGTAACACGCCCGTTAGTCACTGGCAGGCCAGGAGGGATTCGAACCCCCAACCCGCGGATTTGGAGTCCGCCGCTCTACCAATTAGAGCTACTGGCCTTCATTTTCATCCTATTTAGTTTCTTTATGAGTGGCGTGCTTGCGACACTTGCCACAATATTTATTCAATGCAAGCTTCCCAAAATCACGCTTCTTGGAAACTTTTTTACTGTAGTTGCGCAACCCGCAACCTTCGCATTCTAAATGGATAATAACCCTATTTTTTGCCATAATCAAACTTTCTTTAACCCATAACAACTATTAAGTGGAGCCCGCGACCGGGATTGAACCGGTGACCTCTCCCTTACCAAGGAAGTGCTCTACCAACTGAGCTACGTGGGCGCCTCTATACAAATTTTACTAGCAATAACGCCTCTGGCTCGCTTTTTACATCATATCACTCAACCGCAGGGAAGCACAGTATAGAGGCTTTTACTGGAGCTGGCAACTGGACTCGAACCAGCGACCTGCTGATTACAAATCAGCTGCTCTACCAACTGAGCTATGCCAGCACTCTTCTGGAGCGGGAAACGGGTCTCGAACCCGCAACCTTCAGCTTGGAAGGCTGACGCTCTAGCCAATTGAGCTATTCCCGCGGCCAATAACTGATATGTCAAGGCCAATTTCTCTTGGCTAATAAATAATTATCTTTTCTATTATACAGAAGCCACTAACGTAGTCAAAACCAGCATGCTTATCGCATTCTATTTTTATGGTGGGGAGAACAGGATTCGAACCTGTGAAGGCAGAGCCAACGGATTTACAGTCCGTCCCCTTTAACCACTCGGGAATCTCCCCAAGGCTTCTTTTCTGTTTGTTTCAAATAATATTCAATGTCATTAATGATAGATATTTTGACAAATATTTCAATGTTTTTGTTAATTGATTAAAGAACAATGGCAAAAACACGTCGCAATGGGCATATAGAACAATTTCATTCTATGGTTTGTGATGCTTTTTCCAAATAAGAATAATGAGAAGAATTATAATTGTGATGAGAAGAAGAAACAAAATAGACCCAAGAAGCTTTGCCCAAAAAACAATAGCTGCTATTTTTCTTGGAGGAAGAGCCCCGTGAGCAAGCTTTTTGCCTATAGCGTTAAAAAAACCATAAGAAGAAGAAACAAATAGGTTCACAAAAAATAGTATGAATAACAACCTTTTCTTCATGTACTATTCCTTTCTAACATAGGCTCACATAATTTGAGATTCCTGAGATCTGGACTTTGCTGGAGATAATTTAATGTTATATAACAAACCACCTCAGAACGTGATTTCAAAAAAGCGTTGATGACTTCTGGCCATTCAACAAAAACCCATGTATTCTTCTGTTGAAAATACTCATCGAAGCCAGCATTAAAAAAATCATCCATGGTTTTTATTCTATACAGGTCAAAATGATGGAATGTCCTACCTTGATCATCATGATAGGTATTTACATAGTTAAATGTTGGACTGGTGATAGTCTGTTTGACACCGCATTGGTGCAATAATTCTTTTACAAGCGTTGTTTTACCAGCACCTAATGGTCCAAGTAATGCCAGTACTTGATATTTTGTCAGACAAGGAATTATATAATCCCTAACAACTTCACTAACATGCAATACATCAAACGTTATATTCATAGGCCCTTATTGTAGCTTCTTTAGTTTTGCAAGAACTCGTTTTTCTTTCTTGGAAAGCGTTATTGCTTTACCTTTTCGATCTTTTTTGGCGTCATCACGCTCATCATTTTTTTGCCCATACATTTGAATACTTGATTGCTCCATCAAAAGATCTAATGCTTTGTGATCAACTGTCGATTGCCCTAATTCATCAAGATCCACTGGGTCATATTTTTCAAGAGATTCATGCTCTTGCTCATGAGATTGGTGTAATACGTGGTCGAGTAGGTTGCTTTGTAATATTTTATAAAACTCATAAACATCCATAGTATCAACGTCAAATTCTTTACACGCCTCACAAAGCGCTCTGTCCATAGAAACAACAAGGATCTCTTTATGTTTATTGTTTTCAGCAAAATGCAATATCCAATTATCAGCACTGCTTTTAACACCAGAATAAATAATTACGATGCCCGATTTAATTGTTCTAGTTGCATGAATTGATGGCCCGGCATCAAAAACAACAATAATTTCTGATATGTCAGCGCTTTTTTTAGTCTTATAGTAAGCAAGTTGTTGAATAAAAGAACTTTTCTGCCTGTCAAGGTTGTTTTTGACACCCGGAAATATTTGTTTCAAAAGGTTATAACCGTCAATTAACAAGATCATTGCGCTTCTTTCTATAAAACTATACATTTTTAACTTACCAAACTGTATGCTAAACACAACCGTTGTAAAAAAGTCGTTTTTACGGTACCTTCAGCCTACGTTATCTAAATTAATATATGGTTTGTTGGCTACCTCCTTATAAAAATCGGAGGACATTATGTCACACCTGGTGCAATTAAGACAAAAAATTCGATCAATTCAATCTACCAAGAAAATCACGCATGCCCTGCGGCTTGTTTCAATGTCATCATATAACAAACTTGATAAAGCCAATGCACCGCTCAATGTATACGCTCAAAGTGTTAAAACATTCTTCCGTGATGTATTAATATATGCACCAGAATGGAAAAGTTCCTTATTTTTCCCTCAAGACATCCTCGACAGCAATCCCCTTTATATCATTGTCGCAACATCCAAGGGACTTTGCGGAAGCCTTAATTCCAACCTATTGCGCTACTTAGATACTTCGTTATTCATTGAAAAACAACAAAAACCAACATTTATTGCCATAGGTCAAAAAGCAATAAGTTACGTTAAAGAGCATGATCTGGGCGATCTTGCATGGAGTTACACTGAACTCAACTCAAATAATTTTATCGCCTTGGCAGATGACTTGGTCGATAAAATTACCAGTAACCCTACAGCTTATTCATCGGTCAGTTTTTTTAGCAGCTATGCGAAATCATTTTTTTCTCAACAAGCCCAAAAATTTACATTAATCCCCATGTCTTTGGATATATCCGATAAAACAAATGACATCGATAAAAACAAAACTCAAACAACAGTAAACGAAGATGAATCGTCTTTTGATGCTCCCATTTGGGAACAGAACAAAGAACAAATTCTTGATTATCTTGCCATACGCTATCTACGCAGCTCAATAATTAATATTCTCTTCCAAGCCCTGCGAGCAGAACATGCTGCCCGATTCTTGGCCATGGAGAATTCAACAAACAATGCAGAAAAATATCTTGAGAAATTAACGCTTCAATTTAACAAAATGCGACAAGCTCTTATCACTAAGGAAGTGTCCGAGTTGTCTGCAAGTTTTCCTGTACGCTAAGTGGTTCATTAAAAACATCAATTAAACCACCAAGCTTTTGAAAGCGTTCTTCTAATTTATCATAACCACGCTGCCAATGGTGAATACCAGTCATTTTGGTTTGCTCAAATGCAACAAGACCAGCAAGAACGAGTGCGCACGATGCTCTAATATCCGATGCGATAACCTCACAACCATAGAGAGCCTCAACGCCACGAATCGTTGCCTTTGAACCCTCAACGGTTATTTGTGCTCCCATTTTGCCTAATTCCTTTGCATGGATCATACGATTTTCATACACCGTTTCTTCTATGACACTTGTTCCCTTTGCTATACACAATACCGCCATAAAAGAAGGTTGCAAGTCGGTTGGAAATCCTGGATATGGGCCTGTTTTAATATTGACCCCTCGAGGGCTTGTTGTTGCTTTAAACGTAATCCCCGGAAGAAAGGAGTTGGTCTGCGGGTTATAATTCGTTGAGACACTGTGCCCCATCTCCTTTAATTTTTCTAAAAAGATATCAAGGTGATCAGGCAAAGCATTTGCCACCGTTACACTGCCACCGGTAATTGCTGCAGCAAGCAAAATTGCGCCAGCCTCAAGACGGTCAGGTATAATAGAATGCTGTACCGGGTTGAGCCGAGATACCCCTCTTATAAAAAGTATCGCACCTGGAAGGATTTCAATACAAGCTCCCATTTTTTTAAGAATATCAATAAGGTCAAGTACTTCCGGTTCAAGAGCCGCATTAATAATCGTTGTTGTACGCTTACCAAGACAAGCATACATCAATAGGTTTTCAGTAGCGCCAACGCTAGGATATTCAAGAACAATACGGGCATATGACTCGGGCTGCTGAACATAAGCTGTCACAAATGGATCTTGCCGTTCAGCAACAACCCCAAATTTTTTGAACCCGGCAAGATGATAATTTATAGGCCTTAGACCAATAAGATCACCACCTGGTAATGCAACCTTAACCTTACCAAAACGAGCTAACAGTGGCCCCATCACAAGAATAGAAGCTCGCATCTTGTTCATGATTTCAGGTTTGACTTCAAATTTATGGATGCCAAAGGTATCAACCGTCAATTTTTTTGCCACTATATCAAAACTAACCTTAGCTCCCAAGTCCTCTAATAGTCTGATCATGAGCTGGACATCGGCATTATTAGGTACGTTATCCAGAACAGAAACCCCATCCGTCAGAATAAGGGAAGTAATAATAACCAAAACCGCATTTTTGGCACCGTTAACCTCAACAGTCCCATTAAACGGGGATGATTTTTTAATCAAAAGATAACCATTGCTCATGAAATGTCCTTAAAAAATTTAAATTTTTGCCATCACAAAAGAAATTGTATAATGAACGAGATTATAGTATCAAATAAATATAAATAAAGAGTATTCAATAAAATAATAAAAGGCCTTCGATTTTTATGAAACAAGCATCAAAAATTGTCTGTATCATTCCCGCCCGACTTGACTCTAAGCGCTTTCCTCGCAAACTTCTTTCCCCATTACTCGGTAAACCGGTACTTGAATGGGTATGGCAAGCAGCAACAAAGGTTAGTCTTTTTAACGATGTAATGTTTGCTATTGATGCTCAAGAAACAGCCGATGCCATTCAACAATTTGGAGGCAAATACATTTTCACCTCAACTCATTGCCAATCAGGAACAGATCGCTTAGTAGAGATTGCTTGTAGCGGCAAAATATCTGCTGATATATGGGTCAATTGGCAAGGTGATGAGCCGTTTATTGCTCAGGAAATGATAGAAACCTTACTTCAATCTGCCGATCATCAATCAGGAGAAATGTGGACATTAAAAAAGCTCATTCAAGATCCGCAGGATATTCATTCCCCCAAAGTAGCAAAGGTTGTCTGTGATAGCCACGGATATGCACTATATTTTTCTCGATCACCAATCCCATTCTTTCGTGATGAACAAGATCCTCATGCATTAATTACAAAAAAAGCATATTACAAGCACGTAGGACTTTACGCCTATACAACAGATGCCCTGAAAAAAATCTCTCAAATGGGATCTAGTACACTAGAAAAAGCAGAAATGTTAGAGCAGTTACGATTTTTGGAACACAATCTCCGTATTAGAGTACACGAAACCACTCACGAAGTTTTTGGTATCGACTTTCCGGAGGATTTGGTCAAAGCCGAGGCACGCATTCGTTCAAGTTCTTCAAACATACCCTATTAATTTGAAATCATTAAACAAACGATAAAAGATATGCTTGTTCTATGGTTTTAGCCAACCGGTTTGACTTAGACTAGTAGCTTGTTAAACTGCCTCTTCAATCTTGAAGATATGACCTTAATCCAGTTTTTGGGTAGGACGTAAACTATGAGTATATCGATAAAGAAAATAATAACCGCTCTGATATATATTTTTATCTTTCCCTATCATTGCCAAGCTCATCATGGGTTCTCTGAGTCATTGTTTACAGAAAAAGGACTCGATACTCAGATTGAAAGTGTACGAGAAAAACTTGAAAATCATTATTATCATCTCGTCGAAAATGGACATTTCCCAAGTTCTTACAATAACAATCTTATTATCAACACATCATTGAAGCGTAATCTCACTAAAGAAGGAATGGTCCTACTTGCACTTATCCAATGGCTTGAAAAACAAACCGATCGCGATAGCGTCTATTTATTAAAGAAAATAAACAAATTATTTTTTCTTCGTTTTCACCAATTCGTATATGACATGCACCTAAAAAAAGAAGATCAGGTTGCGGTTCTATATAATTTTCAGAATTTATATCAACTCAAAATCTCCATCAATAGTTTAGATACAACACCATTCAGAACAATGATGAGCAAGATCATCCTTTTGATTTTTATTACCAATGCAAGTGAGATGGGCTATGAAAAAAGACGTGAAACAATGGCTTATGTATTGGATAAGGTTAAAAAGGAAATGCTTGCAGTTAACAACCAATTACCAACTGATAAAAAAGTCAAAGACGAAATCATAAAAGCGTTCGTAACAATGCTTGAAATTTATGCTGTAAAAGAACCGTTAGTTAAAACCAATAGCCTCAAGAAATTTATCGTCATAACAATAATTGTCATTGTTATTGGATATTTGATTTATAAATACATCACCAACAGGGAAGCTATCATAAATAAAATTAATGACTGGGTTGGTATTGCAAGAACACATGTCATTAAACCAGTTATTAAAGAAGTTGTCGGTACGGCAACAGAAACAGCTTGCGATGTAATGGGTCCCAAAATCGATGCAACCATGGTAAAACTTAATGATCACCTTGAGAAAATAGAAAGTAAAATTGATAAAATTACCAGCGGTGAAACGGTAGAAAATTCTGTTGTTGGCGCCGCAAAAGGAGTTGGCAAAGTTGTAACATCACCTATTTGGTGGCCCGCCCAACAGATACATAACCTTGTAACGGGCTCCAAGGATCAACCAAACAAAGACAATACAAAATGACATACAACGTTGCTATAATACCATGTGTGTAATTAGATAAATAATTAACATTCATTAAGCAGGGTAGTTATATGAACACAATAACAAATGTAACAAATGAGAAAGGACGATTAGAGGTAGTTTGTGGTTCGATGTTTTCAGGGAAAACAGAAGAACTCATGCGCCGCCTACGTCGTGCCGAATTTGCAAAACAACATGTACTAACCGTCAAACATCACATTGATAAACGTTATAACAAAGTTCCAACATGCATAGTTTCCCACGAAGGTAGAGAACGCTTCGCTTTTGTAGTAACCGATGCAGCAAGCGACTATGAAAAGATCATAGAGCTTGCACATAATAATATTGACGTCGTTGGTATTGACGAACTCCACTTCTATGGACCAACCATTATTGATGTTGTCGAAAAACTTGTTGACGCCGGGAAACGCGTTATCGTTGCTGGCCTTGATCTAGATTTTCGAGGAGAACCATTTAGCACAATGTCACGATTACTTTCCATTGCCGATGATGTTCTTAAGCTCAAAGCTATCTGTGTCGTCTGTGGAAACGAAGCACACCATACTCAAAGATTGATAAACGGAAAACCAGCTGCTTATGATGATCCTATTATTTTAGTTGGAGCATCAGAATTTTATGAAGCTCGCTGTCGCAACTGCTTTTCAATAACAAAGCCAACGCAACCGCTTTATACAACAACACACAAGCCACATCAAACAACACCAAGCGCAGGATAATGAGTGTCTAAAAATAAAGTTTTTTTTGCTTGTTCTAATTGTAGTTATCAAAGCGTCAAATGGGTTGGCTGTTGCCCTTCCTGCAGCGAATGGAACAGTTTTATAGAGCAACAGCCCCGATCTCCAATTTTTTCAGCCAACAAACAGTTTGCCGGGAGCGCCGCAAAACAAGCAACACTTATGCCTCTACACGATATCCCCACCGATGCTTATTCAAGAATGCCATCTGGTATTAAAGAGTGGGATACTGTGTTAGGCGGCGGTGTACTACCTGGCTCGTTCATCATTTTAACCGGTGACCCGGGTATAGGGAAATCAACACTTTTACTACAAGTAGCAAACGCACTTGCCGTTAATAATAAAGTTTTTTATTTCTCATCCGAGGAATCATTAGAACAGGTTAAAGGTCGAGCATTAAGACTTGGTGTTACCAGTAATAATCTTCTTTTCTCTGATGAAGCATGTTTAGAAACCATCGTATCAACCGTATCGGCTTCAAAACCAAATCTTTTAATCGTTGACTCCATTCAAAATTGTCACATTTCACTACAATCACATGCTATTCCTGGCACTATCGCACAATTACGAGAAGCTGCATTTCATCTCATGCGTTTAGCCAAAGAAAATGGTATTGCCGTTCTCATTACCGGCCACATCACTAAAGAAGGTGAAATGGCAGGCCCAAAAGTTCTTGAACATATGGTTGATGCTGTATTTTACCTACAAGCAGAAGATCGTTGGCATACACGAATCTTACGTTCAGTAAAAAACAGATTTGGAACAATTAATGAAGTCGGTTTTTTTGAAATGCAAGAAAACGGCCTTATCGAAGTTGCTAATGTTAACCAACAATTTTTAAATGAAGCATCAAATACTATCGGCGCTGCATTAGTATGCTGTTTGGAAGGAACAAGGCCATTATTATTAGAATTACAAGCACTCGTTGTAGAGTCAAAATATGGGCTACCACAACGCGTTGTCACTGGCCTTGACCCTAAACGTGTTGTACTTGTTGCTGCAATCTTAGAGAAATATCTACATATTCGATTTAGTGCTCATGACATATTTTTTAAGGTAAGCGGTGGATTTAAAATCCGTGAATCTTCAGCCGATTTAGGTATAGCAGTTGCACTCTTATCAAGCTATTTTCAACAACCATTACCGCCTAAAACAGTGGCTATTGGCGAACTTAGTTTAACCGGTCAGGTAAAAGCTATTAATCAATTTGCAGCATGCATCAAAGAAGTTGAAAAATTTGGGCTTGAAAAAGTCCTTGCATCTAAGAGCCAGCAAGCAAAAACAATATGCCAACTTCTTAGTTTTAAAAATGTCTATGAGCTATTGCAGTTGTTTCCAGAAGGAACTTAGGCTTTTTTTGTTTTCCAACAAGTTATAAATGTCACCAAAACCATAGCAAAAAGACTCAATAGAAACCCAGGAATCATTGATGGAATTGTTGTATTATATCGTGGCCACAAACCTGCGGTTATGCCACCAACAATAATACTTGCTAGTGCTCCATATCTGTTAACAAGCTGACAATGCAAAGACATTAAAACAAGCGGGCCGAAAGAACATCCTAACCCTGCCCAAGCATAATATACAAGTTCGTAAATTGTTTTTTCACGATTATTGAGAGCATAGAACATTGCAAGACCACAAATAACAAAAACGCTCACGCGGGAAAAACATTGAACACGATAACGGGCCATTGAAACATTCTTTTCATTAATAATACGTTTATAAAAATCTTCAGCCAAAATTGAAACCGAAACCAAAATTTGAGCCCCAATAACATTAACTGCTGAAGCTAGAATGGCACATAAAATAATACCTGCAAAAAATGGTTTAAAGAGCTGCTTGGCCATTGTAACAAAAAGTAGCTCGCTATTTTCCAATCCTGCCGGAAAAAATGCTATGCCGATGAGTCCAACACAAATAGCAGCAGTAAGCGTTATGGTTTGCCACGCCAAGCCAACACGCTGGGCCTTTTGAATATCATTAACATCTTTGATGCCCATAAATTTGGTAACGATGTGAGGTTGTCCAAAATACCCAAGTCCCCAACCAACGGCAAGCATAATTGTACTTGCAATGTTAGACCATGTTTGAGGAAAAAAGCTCAGTGACACGTGTTGATCTTGCGCAGCCTTAATAATATGCTGAACACCTCCAATATCCAAAAAGGCAACAGTCGGCACCAATAAAATCATTCCAAGCAAAAAAATCCCCTGAAAAAAATCAACCCACGCAATTGATAAATATCCACCAAGTAAAATATAAAAAACAATAAAAGCACCAAGATAAATCCCAGTTGAATAACTCAAGTAAAAAATTGATTCAAATAAATACCCAAGAGCAACAAAGTTAGCAGCAATATAAAATGTGAAAAATATCAAGCAAAAAAGAGCACTCACAACACGTAACATTCCTGTATTATCTCTAAACTTTTGTTCAAAAAATGATGACAGTGTCAAACTATGAAATCGCTCAGTAAGTTTTCGTAATTTAGGCGCAACAAATTTCCAATTCAAAAACATAAAAAGAACAAGCCCCACCGCAGTCCAAGCTTCACTAAGCCCTCGACTATATACCGCAGCGGGAAACCCCATGAACAACCAACCGCTCATGTCACTTGCATGGGCAGCCAAAGCTGTAATCCAATAATTAAGTGATCGAGATCCTAAAATAAAATCGGCTGTTTTTTTACTTTGTCTATATGCAAAAAATCCTATCATGCCAAGAATAGTAAAATACACACCAAATGCGACAATAATTTCCATGTTCATAAAATAAATCCTGGTATTAAATAAACAAATGACGGATCAAGTTTAACGAGAGTATATAACCAATGCAAGGAATCAGAATTTTATTCCAAAGCCATCGATTTTGAATGATGACGCGGTTTATCTATGGGTTGGCCAAGTTGCCGAGAAATCTGATAAATAAAGAATTGCATAAGCCCGGTCATTGCAAGTGGAGCCAATAAAGGCGTAACATGTGGTAAAAACAAAGAATGATCAGCAATCTTTGCTAATTCATGTTGCCCCTCAAAAGCAATTGCAAGCACCAGCCCTTTATGAGCTTTTACTTCTTTAGCATTGATCAATAGCTTTTGATAAATAAGATCATCTAATGACGAGAAAACAACAACAGGCACCGCATCATTAATAATTTCAGCAGGGCCATGTTTTACCTCACCGGCAGCAATTCCATGAGCAAATAGATGCGCAATCTCTTTGAGTTTGAGTGCCGCTTCCTTGGCAAATGGATACATCATATGCCGCCCCATAAAAATAAAACGGTCAAATTTGGCATAAAACGGTGCGAGATCTTTGATAATTGCAAACTTGTGAATATCTATAGCTGCCTCCAAAATTTCTGATGCAACAAACAGATATTCTTCAGATTCATTCATTTGTTCAAGTGTAATATTCCCTCGTTCAAGTGCGATACGGTTGGCAAGCCAATACAATGTCGCAATTTGTGTAGAAAAAGCTTTTGTTGATGATCCGGCTATTTCAGGCCCTGCTTGCATAGGCAAAAAACCGCTTGCCTCTCTTACCATAGTGCTTGAGGCAACATTTGTTAAAACAACACTATGATGCTCAAACGAATTTATAAGACGCAATGCGTCAAGCGTATCAGGAGTTTCTCCTGATTGTGAAATCATGATATATATGCTGTTTGGCTCAGCAAAGAAGGGCATATAGCAAAATTCTGACGATACATAAACTTGCGTTGGAATGTTACAAATAGTTTCAAAAAAGAACCGTGCAATACTTGCAGCATTCCATGATGTACCAGCTGCAATCAAATTAATACGGTCAAGATTTACAATTTTTTCTGTAGGCAATCCAATTTGTCGCCAAATGGAATCATTGTATCCGGTAACAATCTGATTTGTACGCAAAGGCGATATGTGATCGTCAATAGTTGTATCTGCCTGATTACCAATAACCTTGCAGAAATTAATAGTACGGTTGATGGATCTTTTTTGCTCGTAGATCTCTTTCAGCAAATAATGCTCGAAACCTTCCTTATCAATATTTATGTATGTTGGGTCGATTTCTTGAATGTAATAAGGAACCAGCCTACCATCAAAACCATATAATTCAATGCTGTCTTTACCAATAAATGCAAAAGTCTCATCGGGCATAAAAACAACATTTTTCGTTTTTTCGGAAAAGGCAACAAGATCTGATGATACAAACATTTCATCATTACCAACGCCAATATTCATTGGTGAACGATGCCTAAGGACAATCAATTTATCTGGATATTGTTCAAGCAAGAAAACAAAAGCATAAGCACCCTTGATTCGCTTTACTAACTCAAGCAGTGCTTTTTGTATGTTTTTATGTTGATCAAGTAACGAGCTAAAGATATGAGCGACAACTTCTGTATCTGTTGTTGAATTAAAATCATGGCCTTGTTCGATTAATTGTTTTCGCAACTCTTCGTATTCTTCGATAATGCCATTATGAACTACGGCAATACTTTTTTTACAATTAAAATGAGGATGCGCATTACGCTGATCTACAACACCATGAGTAGCCCAACGAGTATGAGCCATACCAATGTTACCATCAAATTTTGTTGCATCAATCAACCGTTTTATTGGATCAACGCCACCAGCCTCTTTGTGATAACTGAGGTGATTATGCTTGGCATCTATACAAACAAAACCAGCAGAATCATATTCACGATATTCAAGTCGTGAAAGACCTTTAAGAATATTATGACGGCAATAACCACTGCCGACGTATGCTATAATTCCACACATCTACTTTTTACGATAACATTAGTAATCGCACTCGAACTGGTTGAAAATAATAACAGAAAAACGTGTTTAACGTTTGACGAATTGGAAGCGTCTACGAGCTCCTTTTTGTCCATATTTTTTACGCTCTTTAACACGTGAGTCAACAGTCAATAGATCATGTTGACGCAATGTCTTTTTTAGCGATTCATTTAAAGACAAAAGAGCACGGGCAATACCCAATTTGATAGCACCTGCTTGACCAACCATACCACCGCCAACAACGCTTATTTTGGCATCACAAGTCTTGTCCATACCGCATACTTTGAGTGGAAAAATTGCAGCACTGCGAGTAAGTGGTGTATCAAAATACTCTTTGTAATTCTTGCCGTTAACGATAACTTTACCGGTACCTGGTTTGAGCCATACACGTGCAATAGAGGATTTGCGTCTGCCAACTCCGTGATTGGTGGATGTTGCTTTATTCATAAAACCTTTAAACCTAAAATGTTCGAGCCTTTCCTTTGGCCCAGGTCGAACAAATGAGACATTACCGTTCATCGAGAGCCAAGAGAACCAAATGAACGAACCATTAAGCATATTAATATCAAATTTCACATAAAAACAGCTTACAAAAGAGTCACTTATTTGTCAAAAAACGAAGGGGGATTTGCTTTAATTTATGGTATTTGAGCTCGAGGTACTCAAGTAGAAAATATGTAAAAACTGGAGCCGGCGATCGGATTTGAACCGACGACCTACTGATTACGAATCAGTTGCTCTACCACTGAGCTACGCCGGCGACTTTTTATTGCTCAAAGGCTTCCTGGCACACAATGCATCGCGCTGCATAAGGAAAATTTTCAAGTCTTTTTTCAGATATTGGTTCACCACAATCTATACAAATGCCATATTCACCTCGTTCAATACGCGCAAGAGCATCAACCATCAAGTGCAATTCATCAATTTCCGTGCGCTGTAATGAACTTTGGAGATTCTCCATAGACAATGACTGTACCTCATCAGCCGTATCCTGAACAACGCCATCAGTAAGCTTTTCATGTGTTTGCTTGGACAATTGACTTTCTATATCGTTTTTTCGTTTCAACAAGTTGTTTTTAATTTTTGCTATTAATTCAGCTCTCTGTTTCACTATTTTCCTTTCTCTTTTTCACGTCTTACCTTTTTAAAAAAGGCTTGTAAAAGAGCAATACTTTCTTCCGCTTTAACACCACCCTCTATGCTCAGCCCTTGAGTATACCGGGGGGGTGGCCCGTCACTCAGCTTGCAACCAAACAAATTTGACTGCGCCCCAAAAATAACACCTTTAATACGTGAAAGCTGAATAAGCCCTAAGCACATCAAACAAGGCTCAAGAGTAACATATATCCAGCATCCATTCAATCTCCAGCCCCCCATTTTTTTACAAGCTTTTTTGATCGCCAAAACTTCTGCATGAGCAATCTGACAGTCATGTTGTTCAATGGCATTGTGCGCACGAGCAAGAACAGTTCCTTCCGAACTCACAACAATAGCGCCAACAGGAACCTCTCCTTTTCTAAGCGCAACATTGGCTTGTCTAAGAGCCTTTTGCATAAAATGTTCTTTTTTTACGTCCATTGTACCTTTATTACAAGTATTTTGCCGCTATGCATAAGCTTTGTTATACTGATTTTATAAAAAGTTCCCTTTACAATGTTGGTTATATTACACTAAATCGTCTTCTTGGTGAAAGTTTTTTAATTAGTTGCTCAAAAAGATGATGCAACAATCGGATGGGGTGCGTCCATGGATGATAAAGAAAAGAAAAAAATAGAGGGGGGGCAGGAAGAGTATGGTGCTAGTGCCATTAAGATCCTAGAGGGGCTTGAGGCCGTACGCAAACGTCCTGCTATGTATATAGGATCAACAGGAGTAGCCGGGCTTCATCACCTTGTGTATGAAGTCGTTGACAACTCTATTGACGAAGCAATGGCTGGCCATTGTAATGATATAAAGGTCGTTTTGCATACCGATGGTTCGTGTTCAGTTGAAGACAATGGACGCGGAATCCCTGTCGATATGCACCCAACAGAAAAAAAATCAGCCGCTGAAGTTGTTATGACCAAACTACATGCTGGTGGTAAATTTGAAAAAGAAGCCTATAGATACTCAGGCGGTCTTCATGGCGTTGGTGTTTCTGTCGTTAACGCCCTTTCTCAAGTCCTTGAGTTGAAAGTTTTCCGCAATAACAAAATTTACGAGCAGTTTTACGATTATGGGGTTCCACGCGCTCCACTCAAAGAAATTGGCACCTCAGAAAAACGCGGTACCTATGTTCGTTTTTATCCTGATACAAAAATTTTCGAAATAACAGAATTTAATTTTGATACACTAGCATCTCGCTTTCGAGAACTAGCCTTTCTAACCAAAGGAGTACGGATTAGCATTAAGGATGAACGTACTGGTCAAGAAAATTCATTTTATTTTGAAGGAGGAATAGCATCTTTTGTTGAATACCTCAACGCTAAAAAGAATCCACTCTTCAAAGAAATTATTGAATTACACAAAGACGATGGTTCATACGTGCTTGATTGTGCAATGCAATATAATGATGGCTATACCGAACAAACACTCAGTTTTGTCAATAACATCCGAACAATTGACGGTGGTACGCATGAAATTGGCTTCCGTTCTGCATTAACCAAGGTCTGTAATCGATATGCACAGAAATTCAATCTGATTAAAGATGAATCACTCTCAAGTGATGACGTACGAGAAGGCCTGGTATGTGTTATTAGCATGAAAGTGCCGGACCCTCAGTTTGAAGGACAAACCAAAGGAAAACTCGGCAACAGTGAAGTCAAAGGGATCGTTGATTCCTGGGTTTATTCTTTCTTAGATACTCTATTTGAAGAAAATCCAACTATTGCACGTAAAATTTTACAAAAAGGTTTATTAGCTCAGCAGGCACGTACTGCAGCAAAACGTGCACGTGAATTGACTCGTCGTAAAAGTGAATTTGAGTCTTCCGTATTGCCAGGAAAACTTGCCGACTGTTCCGAAGAAGATCCTTCAAAAACAGAGCTGTTTCTTGTTGAGGGTGACTCAGCAGGAGGTTCTGCCAAACAAGGACGAGATCGTTTTACACAAGCAATTTTACCGCTCAAAGGGAAGATCCTTAATGTAGAAAAAACACGACTTGATCGAATCTTGGCCAATAATGAAATAAAAGATCTTATTACAGCAATCGGTGCTGGAATAGGTAACACTGAATGCCTTGCCGACAAAGCACGATATCATAAAATAGCAATCATGACCGACGCCGACGTTGATGGTTCTCATATTCGTATATTACTGCTGACATTCTTTTTTAGGTATATGAAACCATTGATTGAACAAGGTTTTGTGTACATTGCCCAACCACCATTATACAAAGTAAAGGTAGGGAAAACAGAACGTTATTTGAAAGATGAACGTGAATTTAAAGGCTTTTTATTTGATTGGGCCGCTCAAAGCGCATCATTACAAATTAATGGGAAATCGCTTGATGCAAGTGCATGGAAAACGCTACTCAAGAACATGCTCAAATATGAAGAAGAATTGGATCGTATAAGCAGCCAAATTGAGGCAATGCGTCAACATACTCATGAGCTCATCATGTTTCTTAAAGAAATTGGTTGGACTATCGATAAATTTCAACCACAAGAAATTATTGATAAGCTGGTAGCCCATTTTAAAAAGTATGAAATCAAGTTTATTGCTGAACAAAACCTAGAAGGAACAATGTCACTTGAAGGTGATGTTAAACCAGTCAAATCAGTTTTCATTTTCAAAGAACTCAAAAAAGAATGGGAAATTCCTGCGCGCTTTTTTAATTCTGAAGAAACAGCAAAACTTCTTGAATTGTATGAACCAGTAGCACAACTTGATAAGAATTCATGGGCTTTATCATTACAAACAAAAGAGGAACAGCAAGAAGACACTGGCATGCTCACCTTGTGCGACACAATCAGCAAAACAGCAAAAGCGCTCATGACCATTCAACGTTACAAAGGTCTTGGTGAAATGAATCCAGAACAATTGTGGGAAACAACAATGGATCCGGAACGTCGTCGTCTTATGCAGGTAAGTATCGAGGATGCAATCAAAGCAGACCAATGGTTTACTTCATTAATGGGCGAGGATGTTGAAGATCGTCGTTTATATATTGAAAAGCATGCTCATTTTGTCAGAAATTTGGACGTCTAGATAACCATAGGAATGAGAAAAATAAAGGGCGTTGTATTTCAACGACGTCCTTTATTTTTTAAAGCAATGGGCAATTTAGATTCTCTAGAAATTGTGCGATATCCTTATAACCAGACTTACAAGCCTCAATGGCCGCTTTCTGAATAAGTTCTGCATTTAATCTCAAACTTATCGCTGAATTTTTTAAAAGCACCTCTAATGTTTGAATTTTATCTTTTTGTATTGTTAGGGGATTAGCTAATTTTATTTGTTCCGACTTGGTTACCACGAGGAAAAGTGTATGCAATGCAACATAATTTCCAAACTGCTGGTCATTATCAAATAGTTGTTTTCTTATACCCTCATGATCAAGAAGCTTACTAACAATCATAACAAAACCACGTTGAGCAGCCTGCCATAAAGCATTGCTTGTAGCATAAACACCATGATGAGTTATTTTTTCGCACAGTGTTTTGTTATTTAGAATAAATTGAATGATATCTGGCCTATTGAACTCTGCAGCAAGTTTAAAAACCTCATTAACCGAATATTCAGACAAATTATGTATGAGATTGATATGAAATTCTGTATTAAATTTAATTGAAAGACAAATAAATTCACGTAGTTGCGCTTCAGGAGATTTAAGCGCCAAAAGATCTTCTTCAAAAAATTGGGCAAGCGAAGGTTTACCCATAGGATACATTGAGACAGACAAAAACAACCATACTACCAATATCACAATACTTTTTGCATAATTCATAACAACTTTCAATTTTTAAGTTTATTAGCAAGAATCGTCTTCAATAGACTAATAAGATACGGCGGCCAATCTTTTTGTGCAATATGTATAATGCTTTCAATATCATTCGCTAAAAACTTTGCACATATTAAATCCTCTTTAAGTAACATCTCCGCAGCATTGTAATGGTGACTTTTAACTGCATAAACAAGTGCTGCATAAGCACTTTTTGCATTTATAAGTTTTTTTGCAATAGCATAGCCTAAGATCAATGCTAAGATATCATTTAAACCTCCACCCACGACAACTATCAGCGCATCATTTATATCAAATTCCCATTCTGACTGATTTTGTTCGTTGATATACCCATTAAAAATATTTTTTATTATTTCAGTTTTTTTTGTGTGTATAGCATCCCAAAAAGTAGTGCGTATCTCTGATTGATCAAATTTATTCATTGAACAGAGAAAAAGCGGTAATACCCCAATAATGCTCAGAAGAAGAAATGCTTTTTTAATTTTCATAAACTTCCTTCACATAAATCATACCGAATTAAATTATTTTGAGCTAACATGACACTACCATGTTTGAACAAGATATATGAACACTATGGTAAAAGATTGTATGCATCAACGAGCACACTAATAATCTTATTATACGGGAGTTATTAAGAAGAGCCTAAGATTCTTTGGTTTGGTGAATTTTTTTACATTGTGTTTCGTTTGAGCATCACTATCAGTAATGAAAATTTCTTCACAGAACAACCCCACCTTATCAGTAACAATAGAGGGTCACTGCACAAGTGACAGTGATAGCAAAGAAGTACTTATACCATATTCAAGTTATAGCTATCATAACATCTATAGTGTTGCCTTTACTCAAGGGTTCAGAGAATCTATGGAAGCTGAACGCTATTAAATATTGATGAAACCACAAAACAAGCCTGTTTTATGGTTTTGATGGTCATGGAGGAAAACAATACTCAACATACTTACAATCATGTTTACCCTATATATTGGGTAAAAAATTAAAAAGCATTAGACGATCTGAGTATGAAAAAGCTATATCAGAAACGTTCAAAAACATTAATGACATGATGTTATTGAATCAAACCATACAGATAACAGAAGAATCAACAGCGCTCATTGCATTTATCAAAAATGATATTCTATGGATAGCAAATATTGGAGATTGCCGAGCTGTTATGTGGTCGAACAACACCGCTCTTCAACCGTCAAAGGAGATCCAGAAGAATTCAAACGAATTTCACAATTAGAAGGAACCCTTACTACAGGACTTACGCAATATAGGCAAAGTTATCCTCTGATGCTGGCTTTGAAGAGCCACGTAACTGTTGTTTTACGTCCCTGAGATAATTTATGACATGTTCAACACACG
>LDIV01000001.1:462504-464112 GCA_001468855.1 candidate division TM6 bacterium UASB124
TCAGCTAGTGCGTAAGTCCTGTTACTACAGATTCTAATAACAATATGCGCATAAAACCTCCAATAAGAACACTTTCTGCTTCTCGTGCATTTGGTGATTGGGATTTAGCAAAATACATTAAACCAATTCCATCAATAACACGATATGCTTTAAAAGATACCGATAAATCCTTGGTGCTCGCATGTGATGGTTTTTGGGATGAGATGAACACAAATAGCGAACCTTTTGACCATATTAAAAATTTTGAATATATAGAAGAAAAAAGCAACACACTTGTTGCGTACGCTCTTTATAAAAGATCGCAAGATAATATTACCATCATCATAATTGATATTCAAAAGTTAAGGGGAAAATTAAACTAAGGAGAAACTATGAAAAAAAATATTATAACAACACTTATCTTGATTATCATAACAAACGGTAACCTTGCACACGCTCAATTCTCTCAATTTTTCAAAATAGATGGTGAAAATGTAACGGATAACAAAATTTATAGCGTTTCATATTCACAAGGATTCAGAAACCAAATGGAAGATGCGTTTTGTATTGATATAGATCGCAATAGTCATCAATATTCAGTATTTGAACTTTTTGATGGTCACTGTGGCACACAAACTGTTGATTATCTTCAAAAAAACCTATGGAACAACGTCAAAAACAAACTCAAAGAACATGAACCGAGCAAATACGAACAAATTATAAAAGAAGAATTTCTCAAGACAGGACAAGATATCCAAGACCTTATTGAAAAAAGTAATCAAAAAAAATACTTTGATGGCTCAACAGCATTAATGGCTCTTATTAAAAATGACATGCTCTTTGTTGCTAATGTTGGAGACGGCCGTGCTATTTTATGCACGAAGGATGGCTTCATCCAAGTGTCAATGGACCATAGAGCAAGCAACCCAAAAGAGCAAACACGTATAACTTCTTTAGGTGGATATGTTGTAGCTGGCCGTATAGGTCTTTTTAATATATCTCGATGTTTTGGAAATTATGAGATAGCAAAATTCGTTAAACCAGAACCATCATTGTTTAAGAAAGAGCTAACAAAAGATGATTATTTTTTGATTCTTGCAAGCGATGGGTTATGGGATGTCGTAAGCAATCAACAAGCCTATACATGTATTAACGATAAAGATAAAAATACTTTACATAAAAAAAGCGGAGCTCTCGTTCATTTAGCTTTTACAAACAAAACCAGAGACAACGTAACGGTTATGGTAATTGATCTTCAGGCTGCAACGAACAGAAATTAAACTCTATTCATAACCCTCTTGTTCAAGCTGTGTGGCAATCTCCATCCCACCCGTTCTTACAATTTTGCCCTCTCGAATGACATGAACAAAATCAGGGTTGAGGTAATCAAGGATTCGTTTGTAATGGGTAATAAGCAAAAATGACATTGCTGGATTATCTTTTTTAATAACATTAATCGCGTTACACACGGCCTTCAACGCGTCTATATCAAGGCCAGAATCGATCTCATCAAGAATGACAAATTTAGGCTGAAGAACCGCTAACTGTAACATTTCTGCCAATTTCTTTTCACCACCGGAAAATGCTACATTAATAAAACGATCAACAAATTTTGCATCCATTTTAAGA
>LDIV01000001.1:464339-475914 GCA_001468855.1 candidate division TM6 bacterium UASB124
GTGTGGCAATCTCCATCCCACCCGTTCTTTCAATTTTGCCCTCTCGAATGACATGAACAAAATCAGGGTTGAGGTAATCAAGGATTCGTTTGTAATGGGTAATAAGCAAAAATGACATTGCTGGATTATCTTTTTTAATAACATTAATCGCGTTACACACGGCCTTCAACGCGTCTATATCAAGGCCAGAATCGATCTCATCAAGAATGACAAATTTAGGCTGAAGAACCGCTAACTGTAACATTTCTGCCAATTTCTTTTCACCACCGGAAAATGCTACATTAATAAAACGATCAACAAATTTTGCATCCATTTTAAGAAGATCAAGCTTTTTTGCCAAACGTTGATTAAATTCTTTAAGTCGCAATTGTTGCGGCGTACCATCATAAAGAGCATTATATGCCTGGCGCAAAAAGTCTTTGAACGTAATACCTTCTATTTCAATCGGATGTTGCATGGCAAGAAAGATACCGGCTTTTGCTCGCTTGTCAGGAGTTTGTTTGTTAATAATATTCCCATCAAATTCTATTGTGCCATTGGTAATAATATAACGAGGATGCCCCATAATGGTATAGGCCAAAGAACTTTTGCCTGAACCATTTGGGCCCATAAGAACATGAAACTGACCGCTACCAATGGCCAAATTAATACCATTAAGTATGGCTTTTGTATCGACAGAAACGCAGAGATTTTTAATTGAAAGTAGAATGTTCACACATATTCTTTCTTGAATTGATCGATAAATTAGCAACTTAAAGCAAGTATAAAAGTGAATAGGGCTTAATGCAAATACGAATGTAGATTGCACTAAGCCCTGTATATTTCTATCAATTCTAAGAAATACCCTAATATCTTATTTCTCGCCATCACCCATACTATGACCAATAAGCCCCCCTGATGCACCACCAACTACAGCGCCTACAGCGGCACCGCCGGTATTACCTACGGCTGCACCTATACCTGCACCTGCTGCAGCACCAAGAGCAACGCCTGCAATCGTCTTTTCTTTTTTTGTGCAACTAACACAACAAAGCAGAGCTCCTATAACTAATGCCCCAAAAAGATAATTGATTACTTTCATCCTCGTCTCCTTTATAGCTTTGGACTTTACACTTATTACGACCATGATTTAATCCTAATAGAAAACAAGCGCAATGGTCTATAGTTTGATTAAACACGTAGACCCAACGGGACAAATTCACGTTGGGTCTATATTCAACATGAAGTATATTTTTTACGTTATATTACTTTGAGCCTTTTTTCATTTTTTTATCGGCTTTTTTGCAGATTTTTCTGCTTTTTTTGTTTCCTTTTTCATTTTCTTGTCTGCTTTATCGATCTTTTTGGTTTCCTTCTTGTCGTCACCAAGACTATGACCAATAAGACCACCACCTGTACCGCCAAGAACAGCACCAACAGCCGCACCACCGGCATTACCAACTGCTGCACCTATACCTGCACCGGCAGCAGCACCAAGCACAACACCTGCAACTGTTTTTTCTTTCTTGGTGCATCCGGCACTGCAAAGCAAAGATCCTATTATTAATGCACCGCAAAGATATTTTGCTGTTTTCATTTCTTATCTCCTTCTTTATTAAACAACCACCTAATACCACCACCCATTTATAATTTTATTCTAATAGAAATATTAGTCCAGGGCTAGAGTTTAGTAAAAAAAGTAAAAAGCCCAGTGTGATGTAGACCAAACTGGGCTTTTATAATCAAATACGATACTTAATTATCGGCAGGCCAATGCTTGTGCATTTTTGCAATATGGACAGTATCGGTAGCCACTATTTGGGCTAAAAACTGTTGAACATTCACGGCAATAACGTTCTCTAATAAGTTCACCACCGCACGTTGGACAACTGTTGGCTCCTGTAAGCGTTACTTGCCTATTGCATCGGCAGCACCAACGATTTTTAAGCTGTTCGTTTTCTGCTCTTATTCTGTTTATTTCATGTTGCGTTGCGGCCTCTCTACGAGCCTGAATTCGTGCCATATGCTCTCTTTGCTCGTCAGCCTCTTCTTCATCAGCTGCACGTCCAATACTACCACCAACAAGGTTACCAACTAAACCACCTAATGCTGCACCAACAACACGGTTTTTACTATTGGTAACGGCAGCACCAAGCGCTGCGCCGGTTGCAGTACCAAACAAACTACCAGTGGATTCGTTCTTTCCACAACCAGGAGCAAGTATGGCGATGAGTAATGTTGCCCCCAAGAGAATAAGAGGGGTATTAGCTCTATGCGTCTTGTTCATAATATCCTCTATCAAATACTAGATTTTTTCTATAACTCGTCTGTCAATCCATCCTATTATGCCATTCACGCGGATTTTATAGAAATCCCCCGATTCTTTTAGAATATCAGCCTCTTGTCCTTCAGGCAACTGCATTAAAACCGTAAAATTTGATCCTGGACCGGATGATAATGGTGCAGGAACCTTGATAACTACAAGCTTTTCTCTTTGTAACGAACTATATTTGATAGCCAACATCGATGCAGAAACAGCCTGCAGAAGGAAAAAACATATAATAACGAACTTTTGTTTGCGTTGATACCAATAACGCAAATAGATAAACAAAATTAACCAAACAAAGAGAACAAATAATTGAAGACTCACTAACGGTATGGCTCTAATCAAGGAGATCGTTGAATTTTTTACACCCTTGCAAAAGTTAGCAACTGACCGTACAACGGTCACCTCTTGTTCATCAGCCTTCGACGCCCCTGCCAAACGCTTTTTAACCAAATCAATATTGCCCATCAATTCATCGCGCCCCAAGAATCCCCAATCTCTTTCAGCTCTACGCCAATAAGCCAAGGCATAACCTAATTTATTAAGCTTATACGCACAATTGCCCAAATTATAATAAACAGCAGCGCCTTTATCAGGAATTTGCAAATAAAGCTCATATGCTTTAGCAAAATCACCATTTTTATACAGCTCATTAGCCTGTGTAAAAAGTGCTTGCGGATCCTGTTGTACTTGGCCTTGCAATTGCTGTACACATAATGTCAAAAGGCTTAATATAAACACACTCATAATTCTTTTTGTTTTCATATACCCCTACTAGCGTTAAGAGTTATAAACCAATACTGTGCTTTTTTTAGTAACGCATTATGGTTAGCGCCAGGTGTTTGTTGCGTTACAAACATAAGCTGAGCACAGTTGCCCATATATTCAATAAACTCGTCAATTTTTGCTTGTGGCCAACCAGATTGTTGTAATTGATGCGCAATCCAATCCTCAGTAACAACTTGAACATCAACACCATAAAGTACAGCTAAATAGTGTAAGAAGAATGGATGTAGCGCACAAGATTGACTACGTTTAATGATATCATTAAGTTTTTTTTCAAAATCCCCAGACTTTTTACATGGCACTCTTTTGAATAAAGTACGCACAACATTGTTCAAATAAGTTGCCACACTTTTTTGCAAAACAACAACAGGAACAATAAGCAAAATAATAAAAAGCCACCAAGGTAAAGACCATGGAACGCGCTTATGAATTGGAGCATCATCAACAATAAAGTTAATATCTTGAACAGCTTGAGGTTGCTTTTGTTCTTTATTCAATACGACGGGTAATTGTTGGGGTTGTTGTGGAATTGTCGCCTGCTGTGACAATTGTCCTTCGCCTTGCTTAATCATCAACGCAATAGGATTAGTTTTAATAGTTTTAACCATTTTTGTTGTCGTATCATAAAATCTAAACTCTTGTGATGGGATGGTTAAAGATCCAACATGAGCCGCCTGCACAACATATTCAAAGTGTTTTTTACCGCCGATATAATCAGTACTAAGATCCTCATCAATAGAATTTTTTGATTCGTAATATTTGAATCCATCAGGAACATTAAGTTTAAGCGTTGGTATATGTTCCAAATCCGCCTTACCTTCCAAGGTAAGTGTTATCGTTATCGGCTCATTAATAATAGCCATTTGTTTGTTTGCCTGAGCAGTAAATTTGGTAAACGATCCAACCCCATCAATTTGCCCTAAGCCGGTTGGCAATGGTATTACATTAATTTTGAGTCCATTTGATTGTGTTTGATGTTCTTCTTCGCGGGGTTCAAAAACATCAAAAAAATCCATACCAAAAAAACCTCTATGTTTTGCCTTTTGTTTAACTTGACGAGGAAGTGTATAAATAACCCTCAGAGGGGCTATCTCTTTTGTTCCCTCTTTAAGAGGCATTAAAACAAATTTTTGTTCTAAGGCCAGGTATTTTTTACCATCAAGAGAGATCTCTTTTTTAGTTGCTTGTTTAATTTGCTTGAATGAGAAATCTGGGAAGTTAATATCACTATGACCAATATTAATAACGGAACCTCGCACATAAAAAGTAATCGTTGCAACAAGAGGTTCACCGATTAAAACTGTTTGCTTGCTTGTTTTGACCCTACACAAAACAGCACCCTGCTCACTCGATGATGATTGCTGTGTAGCCATCTTAACATCTTTGTTGATACGAACAGTTACGGTATTTGATTCCACCGTAGCACCCTGATGTTGGAGTTTAAGAGGCCCCAGAGCGAAAATACCTTCTTTATCTGTTTTGACCGTAAATCTTTGGCTTTGTTGCGACTTAGCTTTGCCATTAATAATGGTAATACTTAATGATGGTTCCTGCTGATTAATAATATCAAACTGATCAAGCCCACCTATATCTGACGTTTTTACATAATTAGTAAGGCCTTTAAGCGTAACAGCTACAGTAAAAGGTTGTCCCGGTTGCGTTGCCGGTCGCAAGGAGCCATCCGGCAGTTGTTCGGTGGCCACATCTTCAATGCTTAATACAGCTGATGGCTGCTGCGCATAAATGCAACTGCCAATTAATAAAAAAAAGTATAAAAAATAACGTTTCATAGGCATACATCCCCCGAATAGTTTCCTTTTAGTTTACCACGGTTTTTGACCTTGTTGAGGTACTTGCTTCTGCTGTCCCGCTTGCCGCATGAGAATCTTTTTTTGGGTTTCAGACTCATCTGCTTGTAGATTTTCTAAGATAGCACGCATACGGCGGGCTTCCATGTCTTCTTGCTGCTCCTTGGCAGCAGACCCGGCCAATTCTCCCGTTTGTTGCTTTTCTTGTTGCCCCTGCATAGGCTGAGGTTCAGATGGTTGTTGAACAGATTGTTCGGGAGATTGTGCATGATCAGAATTATCTTGCTTTTTTTCTTCGTCCTTTTTGTCACCAAATTTATCCTCTTGCCCCTGGGAACTTTTTTTAGAAGCATCGTTAGCGGATTGTTGTCGACTGCCTTGGTCTTGGTTTTGGTCGCCTTCTTTTTTGTCTTCTTTTACCTGATCTTTGCTTGAAGAATCTTGTGGTTTATCATCTTGTTGCTGTTGATTTTGTTGTTGATTCTGTTGCTGTTGGTCTTGTGATGGCTGTTTATCTTTATCCTGTTTCTGTCGATCCTGCTTTTGATTTTTTTGCTTCTGAGACAAATCCTTTAACTTCTTCTCGAGTTTCTCAAGAGTTTTTTTGGCATGTTTAAGGTTACTTTCTATCTTATTATTTTTAGGATCGAGCTTGAGAGCCTCCTCATAATCTGTAACAGCATTTTTTATTTCTGTAATGGTATTTTGAAGCATTGAAAGATCAAGATCTTTCGCTGATTCCCAGTTTTTTGACAAGCTTTCTTGCGCCTTTTTATACCGTAAATTACCAAGATTGTAGTGATTTTGCTTTTTAAGTATTTTATCATCAGCTACATAATCAAGAGAACGTTGATAACTTGTTATAGCATCATCTGTTCGACCAGCTTTATGATAGGCAACCCCAAGATTATAATTAATCACTGGATCATTTGGCTTATCAACCTGTTGTTCAAGAAGATGCGCTATCTTTTCTTCAGGGGTTGGTGGCGTCGAAGGACCAAAGAAACTAAAACCTGCAAGAGGCGAAATCATAAGACTGAAAACAAAAACACCATACTTTTTCATAGCATCCACTCAAGAGCTAAACAAATCCACGCAATACCTAAAAACCACGGATATTGATCTTCAAATAACGATAATTTTCTATCTTCAAAGCTTTCTTTCTCATAATGAGCAAGAAGCGATGCAATCGCATCGACATCACTATCATCATATGTAGCACGTACATAGTGGCCATTCAATTTGGCACACAATTCTTGTAATAATTTTTCATTCAACGCGGAAAGAACAATATTCCCCTTTTCATCTGTTTCATGCCCGGCTTGGTTACCAGAGGTATCAAATTTTGGAATCGGCGCTCCTTCAGTAGTACCAACACCAAGAGCAAAAACGTGTAAATTTTCTTTGACAGCCTTGCTTTGAGCTGCATTAAGATTAAGTGAAAAATCTTCACCGTCGGTAAGTAAAACAACCAATTTATTTTTTCGCCCGGTCGCCGCCTCAAATACTTCAAGAGCTTTACCTAACGCCTTATCAAGTGATGTAGTGCCAGATGAAATAATTTCAGTATCAACATGATCAAGAAAGGTTAACAATGCAGTTTTATCAATAGTCAGGGGACATTGAACAAATGCTGTTCCGGAAAAAACAATAAGGCCAACACGCTCACACGTTAATTTCGAAAGAAGAGTACGAATTTTAAGTTTTGCAAAATCAAGACGCGTTGGCTTGATATCTTTAGCCAACATACTTCGAGAAATATCAAGAATAATAACAACATCTCTGCCTTCTTGCTTAATAATCTGGTCTTTTTTGCCCCATTGAGGTTGTAATAACGCCAAAAACATAAAGCATAAACCGATTATAAGCAGAAACATTTTAAGAAATTGTTTTCTCAAAGAAAAATGTTTAAAGATAAGACCTATATTGCTTGGATGAACTAATTGTTTAACATTTTCTTTAATACGATGATAATTTGCTATTAACAGCACCCCCAAGATAATAAAAACGGGCAGCAAAACAATGCGATCAATGCCTGCCCAATGAATACCAAGTGTCTCCATCATTGACTTATTCCTCGCCACACAAAAAGTCTTAGTGCCATTTCAATGCCCAACAAAAGCATGATTATCCAAATAAAACTGGCAAAGGCCTCGTAATAACGGTGAAAAACATTTGTTTCAATTTTTGTCTTCTCTAAACGATTAATCGTATCGTATGCATTACGCATTTCTTGCGGATTTTTTGCTCTGAAAAACTTCCCGCCCGTTTGCTCAGCAATGGAGCTCAAAAGTTTTACATTAAGTTTTTCCTCCGGTATCCGTATAGCCCCAAACATTGGATGCTTGAAGAAAGCTCCTTCGTCATTACCTATCCCAATGGTATACACCTTGATGCCAAACTTTTTTGCCAAATCAACTGCAAGTGGAGGCTCTATTTTTTCTCCAGGAGTTGGATTCCCGTCGGTAAGAAGAATGATTATCTTGCTTTTTGCATGTGAATTTTTAAGTCTATTAACGGCTGTTGCAAGCCCAGTCCCAAGCCATGTTTCTTGATAATCAAGTACACCTAACTGAATCGAACCAACAATCTCTTTAAGAATTTGTTTATCAAGTGTAAGCGGACAACGAGAAATAACCTCTTTGCCAAAAAGTACAATCCCAATAGGATCATCGAGCCTTTTTTCAATAAATCTAATCGCTTCACTCTTTGCAACATCTATACGCGTTCTGGGATCTTTTTGATCATCTTGCCGCTCCATACTACCTGATACATCAATCGCTAAAATAATATCAATACCCTCAATATTAACCCTTGAACGTTCATCAGCCCATTGAGGACGAGCAATAAGAAAAATAAGTCCAAGAAGAGTAAGGCCGCGCAATAAAAAAAGAATTTTCTTATGATACGTTTTTTTTACAAATCCATAACGTGCAAGGCACTGAGCAAGGGGAAACGTATATTTCGGATGTTTATGAAAACGTAATCGATACAAAAGAACAAATAACAATATTGGCAAAAAAATATAAATTATTTCTGGGTATGCGAATTGTAAAAACATGGTCTTAAAATTTTGATTTATTGTCCCAACTGCTTTTCAAAGTACTTCTCAAGGAGTCCAACAAATTCATCTGTCTTTGTATTCTCAGCACAGTAAATAGGTTGGCCTATATGTATTGTAACTTGTTGCACAGAGGAATCAATCAAAAGACTATTTTTAGGAAAAACAGTATGCAATCCAGATACAACAATTGGGATGACCGGACGCTTTAACTTTTGCGCCAAGAGGGCAAATCCCGGGTAAAACGAATGAACTTTGCCATCTGCATGTCGAGTGCCTTCCGGGAATACCAACGCATGTCGCGGGGCATCCTTAAGCACGTTGTACATGTTCAATAATGCCATACGTGCATCACGTCCGGAGGTTCTATCTACAAGCACATGCATTCTTCTTAAGAGTGTACCAAAGACAGGAATCTTGGCATAACTCACCTTACTCATCCAAACATGCGGATAACTCCCAACAATCATCTCAACAAGGGGGATATCCAATGCAGAGGAATGGTTGGCAATAATAATCGCCGGTTGATCTGGATACTGAGGTAAATTCTCACGACCATAAATGTTAATACGTACAAAGGATGCTCTAAAGATAAAAGCCCCTATTCTACTTGCAAAAAAATGATAAAAGCGATTGATACGAATACGAGCAGGCAAAAGGCTTAAGGGTAAACATATGCATGTTAACGAAACTGGAACAACTGCAAGCCAAAGCGTATACGTAAGGCCTGTTTTGAATGCATTAGAAGCTTTTTTTAACAACATCATACATTCTCAAATATATTTGCGGTGTATTGTTCATGTTTTTTGCGGCGATAAAAAGCAAAAAGGATACTCAGCCAATAATATTCAAGAGCAAAAATAAAATAGCGAACAAGTAATATTTTAATAAGATCTCGCAACGGTACCACGTGTTGTAATAATTGTGTCGGTACATTGTAGAAAAAGAAATGAGAAGGAGCCTGCGTTACAACAGTATCAACTAAAGCTTTAATGCCAAGATCACATACCCACAATGATATAATTAAAAAAGCAATAAATGGCGCGTTATAAAAAACTAAATTTAAAGATCTCTCAAACCCATGGAACATGGACTTTAGTCCACGCGGTGCATCAAGCCAATAAAACAAAACACAATATTCAACAGTTTTTACTATTGCAGAAATGGCCCATGGAATGGAAGGGATCTGAGTTATTTTAGCCATAATGAGCAGATAAAGACCAATAAATGCAACAAGCGAAAATACTAATAAAATTTGCAGGTAAAAAAAGAAATAAGTTTTGACGTACACTTTAGGATCTGATCGATCATCCTTTCTGAGCAAAAGCAAAAATGCACTTGTAATCAAAAACCAGGCAATAGATTGCGCAAGCATGATAAGAACGGCCCCTGAACCCAATACCTTCCCGGCACTCATCTGAGCTTGTGTTGCCTTGGCAATTAAATCGCCAAACGTTAAAAATAACAATGCGTCAAAGCCAATTAACCAGCCAAAATACTTTATAAATTGCCAACTGGCGCGAGAAAAAATTCTCAGACTTTGCTTAAGAAGTGAATAAAATGTTGAAGGAAACACAAGAGCACACGAATTCCACCAGGCTTTCAAGATTGTCTGCATACAAATTCCTATTTTTCAGCAAGAAAGAGATCGGCATGTTCATGCTTAACTTTAATATAAAAAACACATAAAGCAGCAAGACCCAAAACTACCCCAAGCTCTACAAAAATTGCCGTTTGTACTGTTGCTACTGTTGCAAACCAACGTGGCAACAATGGCTCGGACAATTTTAATGTAAACAAGGCCCACTCCGGATATATAAATTTAGAAATAATCAAAAGAGGCAATAATGCGGCAACTGCAATAATACCTATCATAAGAATCAATGCTATCACAATAGCAAGGAAGAATGGCAAGAAATACACCATGGCCTTAAAACCTCTTATCAAGGACAGATACAATGACTTAAGCGATTGGTCAGAATCAAGAAAAAATAATAACGGCAATGTAATAAGGCTAAAAAAAATGAGGTTGGATGTAAAAATTCCAACAATAAAGAACAACCAAAAGCTATGTGAATATTTCATAAAATAAGCATAATCTTTTGCTTCAATTGATGGGCGAAGAGCCATAATAATAACGTAATAAATCATGGCCTGAAAAAACCAGGTAACAAAAACCGCCATCGTTATTTTCAAGAAAAAACCTGATAATGAAGTTACCCACGATGTTGCGAGGGCATCAATCCCCAAACCCCACACTAAATAACCAAGCCAAAAAAGCCAGGCAAGAAATAGCCACCAGAAACGATGAATTAAAATTTCCAATGCTCGTTTCCATGTACCAAGAGAACCTAAAATGTAAAGTTTTAAGTTCTCTTTTTTAAAGTACACAATGGAATCACGCCAGCAACTGGATATTGTTTTGTTATCCATCATCAATCTCCTCATACAATAGCTATTTTTGAGTAACAGATGATACCATACCTGATTCTGAGCTAAAAATCAAAAGATGCGCTAACATAAAAAGGGGCGCCAGCATTACAGCAGCGCCCCTTTTTATGTTCCAAAAAAACATTTTATTGAAAATTTAATTTTCCGCAGCAACACACTACAACTGGCAATTTTGCTGAATTATCAGGAACAAGCAATGCAGTATTTTGATGAGTGCGAAATAATTGAACTACTTCACGACTATCAAAAAGCTGTGCTTGCTCAAATATGTAACAAATTTCTCCCCTGCTTGGTTGATACATATCAAGTAATATTTGTGCTATATCAGCTCGGTTTGCCCTCGCAGCAAGGAGGAGTGTGTAATATAGCGCATCTGTATTGGATACAGACCCTTGACGAATATGAGAAAAGGTAAAAATGGTTCCACGAAGTGTTGGATTGGACAACAAAAGCATTGCGTAATCGTAATGGTCATTTTGCATAGCCTTACGAAGTATGTCATGAGCTGTACTCTGTGTAACTGCTTGAACAATTTTGGGGCATGAAAGCAACCAAGATAAAAAATGACGATTCTCATTCCATGAAGCAAATTGAAATATCGTATTTATATCGAGGATTATCTGTGGTGTTAATACACAATCTTGGCCCTGCATAGCACGTTCTATGATTGGAAAAAGCATTTTTACCAATCGTATATTACCATGACGGGCTGCTTCTATCAGACTTATTGTCGGATTAATTCTATTAAATGAATCGCTATGGGCTTGCATAGCAGAGGCACAAGCATACAAGAATCTGCTTGTTTTTGCTGCATTACTTAAACTTTGACCATCAAGATTGCCAAGTATTCTAGTGATTAATTCGGGAGGAAGAGCAAGAAACTGAGCTTGTAATCTTTGTTTCCTTGTTTGAACTCCTCGGATTCCTCTGCTTTCCTCAAAAGCCGCATTTTCTTGGGCCTGTTGTTGAACCTCTTGCAATTCTTCGCTTAACGTTTTTTTTCGTTTTTTTTCTACTTGCTTTTCTTGTTCAAAAAAGTCATCACGATTTCGCTTCATTGCATTTACCGATGTAGCAACGGCGGCAAGGAGCAAACTAAGAACGGAAAGACGTCGTGTAGGGGAAGAGAGGAGAACTCCGTGGTCGGCGTAGTATTTAAAAAAA
>LDIV01000001.1:476496-498087 GCA_001468855.1 candidate division TM6 bacterium UASB124
GTTTGAACTCCTCGGATTCCTCTGCTTTCCTCAAAAGCCGCATTTTCTTGGGCCTGTTGTTGAACCTCTTGCAATTCTTCGCTTAACGTTTTTTTTCGTTTTTTTTCTACTTGCTTTTCTTGTTCAAAAAAGTCATCACGATTTCGCTTCATTGCATTTACCGATGTAGCAACGGCGGCAAGGAGCAAACTAAGAACTAAATTATTAATAATTTTCATAGAAACCTTCCATTATTAAATGATAAAAATTTATATTGAAAAATCCAGGTTTTTTCTGTTTATTTGAATACATTTATAATAACCTACAATTTGACAAAAGCAAACAAGGGGCCTTAATTACTAAAAAACCATAAAAACCAAGCCAAACCGACGACGAATTTATTGCTGATTGACAAATAAGCAATTTTATCGTTAGGGTGATGATAGCTTAGGTCAAGAATATTTTGACAAAAGCATTGCACCTGGTAAAACACAATGCTTATATGTATCATAGTAAAAATATTCACATTCAAGCGAGGGGGGCTTGCGGGAATGAGAAGAAAAAAAAGTATGAGAGAAGACGGACCAAAACTTCTGATTGTAGAATCTCCAGCAAAAATCAAAACTATATCTAAGTTCTTAGGTAAGGACTATAGAATTATGTCCACATTTGGACATATTAAAGATCTCCCTGCGCGAAGACTCGGTATCAACCGTGATGAAGAAACAGGTCATATCGAACTTAAATATGAAGTTATGAAAGATAAAGCCAATGTCATTGCTGACATTTGTAAGCAAGCCGGATCATCAAGTGAAATCTTACTTGCATCAGACCCTGACCGCGAAGGAGAGATTATTTCCTGGCATATAGGGCAGGAAATTGAAAAGGTCTTTGCCGATCCAAGCAAAATTCATCGTATAACGTTTAACGAAATTACCAAACAGGCCATAGCTGAGGCCATAGAACACAAGACTCATATTGATATGAACTTGGTTAATGCTCAGCAGGCACGTCGTATTTTAGACCGCTGGGTTGGTTATGAAATCTCTCCTATCTTATGGCGTAAAATAAGCAAGGGCCTTTCCGCCGGTCGCGTACAATCGGTAGCCGTCATGGTAATCTGCGATCGCGAAGCAGAAATTATTGCATTTAAACCGGAAGAATATTGGACCATTCACGGCCTTTTTGGCATTAATAGCAAAGCAGAATTTACCGCCGAATTAGTCAAAATAAATGGTAAAAACGCCGACATAAAAAGCAAAGAGGAATCAGACAAAATTCTTGAAGCTCTCAAAAAGGAGCAGTTCGCTGTCACCAAAATCACAGAAAAAAAGCGCGCTAAAAACCCACCCCCACCATTTATGACAAGTACCTTACAACAAGATGCATACAATAAGCTAGGTTTTTCTGTAGATAAAACCATGTCGATTGCTCAACGTTTATACGAAGGCATTCCTCTTGCTGATAAAAATAGTCCCGAAGCATTAATTACATACATGCGCACAGATTCTTTACGTATCTCCGATACAGCTCTTGATGCAGTGAGAGGTTTTATTAATAAGGAATTTGGCAAAGAATATTTACCTAAACAAGCAAACGTATATGGTAAAAAAGGAGCGCAGGACGCGCACGAAGCAGTACGCCCTATTGATGTAACACGACAACCAAATTATGTCGCACGCTATGCTTCAGCTGATGAAGCTAAGCTATACGAACTTATTTGGAAACGTTTCGTTGCCTGCCAAATGGAAGCTGCGGAATACTTTCAACGTCAAGTCACCATTGAAGGTGGTAAATTTATATTCCGCGCAACCGGTTCGACACTCATGTTCGACGGCTTTTTAAAAGTTTACTTGGTTGAAGACGAGGAAGAAGAAGTCTCGGTAAAAATTCCAAAAGAGGTTAAAGAAAAAGACGAACTCGATTTAAAAAAGATCGATCCAAAGCAACACTTTACACAACCGCCACCACGATACACTGAAGCAAGCTTGGTCAAAGAACTTGAAAAGCGTGGTATTGGACGTCCAAGTACCTATGCAGCAATTTTGTCTACCATCCAAAAACGCGGCTATGTCACCAAAGAAGCAAAAAAATTCATGCCTACCGAACTTGGCAAACGTGTCAACGAAATGCTCGTACAAAATCTTCCCGATGTAATCAATATTTCATTTACAGCAAAAATGGAAGCAGATCTTGATAAAATTGCCCAAGGCGATGCGGATAGAGATACAGTATTAAATGAGTTTTATAAAAGTTTCAAAAAAGACCTCATCGCTTTTGGAGGTAGTGTTGAAGACAAAAAAACTGTTGAAACCGATCTCTCCTGTCCAACATGTGGAGCAACCCTGGTTATTCGTTGGAGTAAAAACGGTGAATTCATTGGGTGCTCAAAGTTCCCTGAATGTACATTTACCTCTAACTTTACTCGAGATGAAAAAGGGAAAATAACGCTTGAAAATCAAGCCGACTCTACTGTTGATATGACGTGTCCAAAATGCGGCAAGCCAATGGTACGGAAAATGAGCCGCTTTGGTCCATTTATTGCATGCTCCGGGTATCCTGAATGTAAATATATTCACCAAGAAAAACTTACTATGCCATGCCCAAGCTGTGGTAGTTCATTAGTTAAGCGTCGCTGGCGCGGTGGATCATTCTGGGGATGCTCAAAATACCCAAAATGTAAGTTCGCTATCTTTGGCGAGGTAAAAGAAACGCCTTGCCCAAAGTGTAAAAAGAGTACTTATTTATTGGTAACCAAGGACAAAAAAACAGGACAAGAAATACTTACCTGCCCAGATAAAACATGTGGATATGTAAAAAACGAGTAATTAGATATTCAAAAAACAATGTTAGAATAAATAAAGAGAGACGAGGCTTAAACCTCGTCTCTCTTTATTACTAAACGTTTGTAATATTAATTGGCTGGCACATATATTTTATTATAATCCCACTTCTTAATAATGTTACTGGCAATATTAACGCCGCTAGATTGAATTGCATACAATTTTATTATCCCTGGAAATGGATCAGCCAAATAGAAACGATAACCACCAAGCTCAAAATATAAAAGAATTTGTGCATAATTAGCCTTAGTTTGGCTATTCAAACGTTTTTGAGCATACAAGAAATTGATAAGAGTATCATCTGCTTGTAATGTTACCTTTGTCCCGATTGCTTTATTGGTTTCAATAATATTCGCAAGTCCAGCTGCTTTTGCTGAATATGATCCACTTATTTGACGAATATCACCACTTGCTGGAATAGGCTTACCGGCCTTCATTGGAACAATAAAATTAGAATTTTTGTACGGATTATTGTTATTGATCAAGTCAAAAAGCTGCCCTACCGTATACGTTGATCCTGCCTTTGCCAGTGGTGGGTTACCAGGAGTCAATTTGGTAACTGTTGTTTTTGTCATCTGGGCCACCATTACTCGAAGCCCAAAAACAGCAACTACCATAATAAACATTCCCAATAACAAATTATTCTTCGCCATGCGTCCCCTTCCAATTTGAATCACTTTTCCAAAGGCCTCCCTAAAAACCTTTGGTTTCACCCTTTTCCGCCATCTCTACACTACTTATGTCAAATCACCGCTGCTTCATTTTTATTGTAGTAACAATCGCAACAAAAAATCAACAATTTGAAAACTTAACCATAAAAAACAAACAAAACCTGATATGGTTGTTGATCAAAGTAAAATTCTTTTTGTTATAATTATTGATGGAATGCACTCTGGCTTAAAAACCGGCATATCACACGAAATCCTTCGACCTGTCCGTCGTAGCTTTACGCAACAACGAAAGCCAACCCTACTACGCTCCTATGGAACTTCGAAGTGTTCTACTCGCCATTCATCCCCAATTTTAAAAACATGGGGTTTTTTAGCCGTCGCCAAGACTTTGGCCTATAGGCTGGCGAAGTAGAATAAATAAATAAATAGCAGCGCCCAAGCAGTTAGCCGCGGCCGCTACTATTTCTGTTTATCGTGGAAAATATGCTTTGGTAAAGTTCCATTTCTCAATAATGTTACGCGCAGGATTCACACGACCTTTAACAATCTTAGGCGGAAACGGATCAACAAGATAAAAACGATACCCCCCTACTTCAAAATAGGTAAGTATTTTTTCATAAGCCTCTTTAGTTGACTTATCCAAACGATTTTGCGCATACAACAACCCTGCCAATTTATCGTCCTTGCGCAATGATACCTTTACATTCATGCTCGCATTAATAATTCCCCTGAGCCCAGCAAGTGCAACTGATTTTGAACCGGATATACGGGTAATATCACGTTCACAATCAATGGCCTTCATAACAGTATAATCAGGACTCTTACCTTTCACCGGAACAATAAAATTAGAATTTTTACGAGGGTTATTCATATTGATAAGATCCAAAAGATCTCCAACTGTATACGCCATACCTACAATAGGTACTGGTGGCTTTGCCAGTGACATTTGTGCCATCATAACACGAAGTCCAAAAACGCCGACAACTAAGATAAACATGCCCAAGAGAACATTGCTCTTTGCCATGATCGCCCCCCTAATTTTGAATTATTCTCTATGATGGTTTCCCAAAAAACCATTTTCGTTTTTATCGCGTCTATTTGAGCCTATCTATTTTGTTTATTTCTTCATTTTTATTGTAGTAAGTCTCTGCTCAAAAAATCAACAATTTGAAAAAATATAAACAATAAACACACTCCATTAAACATTTCTTTATAATTCAAAAAAAATTCTTTTTGATACCTTTTGCCAAAGAAGCTTGCAGCATTCATACTTGCATACTAATATGATAAAAGTTTTAGCTGAAATAATGGGTAAACAATGTATGGAACAATAACAATTTCTCTTTTTTCCGGAGTCATCGTAGGCTCAGTATACGGGCTGCTCTTTGTTAACCGTATTCGTACCTATTTCTCCACCACGACAAGTGAAGAGCTTTCATTCTTGCCCAAAAAATCATTTGCTCTACTCTTTTCGTTTATATCAAGCTATTGTTTGGCAGGAATATCTCTTTACATACTGATGCATTCATTTCATGTTAATCTAATGTGGAGTATGTTTTCGTTTCTTGGTGCCTTTTGGTTTATAGTCTGGAGGTATACCAAAAAATTATTATGAGTGTTGAAATATTTAATTATCACGCAATAAAACCATTCAAAAATCTTGGCCTCACCAGCGACTTTTGGACTGTTCACATCGATATTTTGATGGCCACATGGATCGCCATGGCAATCATGCTTGTTCTCGCCCTAATCGGCAGACATTATTTAACTAAAGAATCAAATCCCGTAGTAGTTGGATACGAACAAATTATTTCAATGTTTTTGGGATTATGTAAAGAGTCTTTTAACCCATTTAATTACTATTATTTTGCCTTTGTTACTTCAATATTTTTCTTCACATTCTTTTGTTGCCTTGTTGGTATAATCCCATTTGTTGAAGAAGCTACACGAGACATGAATACAACATTGGCAATAGGACTAACAAGTTTTTTATATGTTCAGTACCAAAAAATAAACGTTCATGGTCTCTGGGGCTATATGAAAGAATTTGCCGAACCATTTTTTCCTTTAGTTCCTATTCATATTGTTGGAGAATTATCAAAAATTGCATCAATGTCTTTCCGTTTATTTGGTAACATCTTGGGCGGCGGCGTAATACTTACTATGGTCATAGAACTTTTAAATACATATAAAATACCATTTATGGGTTTTATGGTCGTCACACTCATACTTCTTCTTGTGGTATCAACAGTTGCAACATCAGCAAAATTTCCTCGCCTTAATAAAATTACCCACTTTTGTCTTAATGTTTTATTTATCATCTCATGGTTTCAAATCACGCTGGGAATAGCCGAAGGGCTTATTCAATCATTTGTCATAACAATGTTAACACTCACCTATTTAGCAATCGGAACCCAAGTTGACCCATCGCATGAAACACATGTAAGTAAGGAATCTTAATGATTACGCCCGCATTACTACACTACATAGCAGCCGGTATCGGAATTTCATTAGGTGCCATTGGCGCTGGCATTGGTTTGGGCATAGCCGGATCAGGTGTTCAAGGAGCAATGACCAGACAGCCAACTGGAAACATGCAAAGTTTTCGGGCTATGATTATTGGTCTTGCATTGATTGAAAGCGGTGCGATTATCGCTCTGGTTACTACGCTAATGACTCTTTTTGGCGGCGTCGAAGGAATTACATGGAATATTGCTCGTGCTGAATTGGGAATCGGTTTGGCCGTCGGCGTTGCAGCTGCAGCAATCAGTATAGCCTCAAGCTCCGTTGTTAAAGCAACGACACAAGCCATAGCACGACAACCATTCTTTGCACCTAAAATTCTTACATTTATGCTCATCTCTCAATCAATCATAGAAGCTCCGGCAATATTTGCTTTTGTTGTTGGCATGCTCATTAAAACACAATTGTTTCCAGCGTTGGATTTCTATCAAAGCTTAAAACTCTTTGCATCAGGCCTCGTTGTCGCAATAGGTTGCATTGGACCATCAATAGGACAATCACTTTTTGCATACGCTGCATGCACATCAATTGGCGTCAACAAAAACGCCTACAATAAGATCTTCCCTTTTTCTCTGCTCAATGAGGCAATTATAGAAACTCCGATGATTTTTTGTGTGTTATTTGCACTCCTCATTATGTACACACCACTAAATCCCGAAATTGCATTCTATGCCTCGCTCAAAGCATTTGTTGCCGCATTAACAGTTGGAATTGCCGCTTTAGTCAGCTCTACCGGCATGGGTTATGTAGCATCAAGGAGCTGCTATCAAATAGCCCTTGAGCCCAGTGTCTACGCAATTCTTCTCCGCTCTAACCTACTCGCCGTCGCATTTATTGAATCCTCAATGATTTATGCTGTCATAATTGGCATTTTTCTTATTTTGTAATAACATCACACTAATACGATAATTTCACCCCAAAAAGGAGACAGCATGAAGGATTCAATTAAACTCAATCATGTCGTCTATATAATTACCAAGTTGGAGCTTGGCGGTGCTCAGAAAGTCTGTCTTGATTTGATGCAAGGACTAAAAACAAAACAAATACGGTCTACACTCATCACCGGTGCTTATGGGCCTCTTGTTGATGAAGCACAACAATTTGATTCTGTTATTTTTTTACGTAGTCTCAAACGCGAAGTCCGTTTGCGAAATTTTTTTTTAGAGATTTATAATTTTTTTAAACTTATTCGAATCTTGCGCAAACTTAAAAAACAACACGGTTCTCTCATTGTTCATACCCACAGTACTAAAGCAGGTCTGATTGGTCGCTGGGCCGCTTTTTTCTCAGGTATAAAAAACCGTGTTCATACGATACACGGTTACGGCTTTCATGATCATCAATGTTTTTTAACCTGGACCATAATTTACTTTCTTGAATTGGTCACAAGCTTTATCACAACTCATTATGTTTGTGTTTCTGAAAAGGACCGTGCAACAGGTTGCCGCCTTTTTCCTAACTTTGCAGATAAAAGTTCAATCATACGCGCATCAGTTGAACAAAAAAACTTTTCTTTATACATGCCAAGCACCACTACTACATGGACTCCGCGACAACAAACACAACCTATCATCGGTACTATCTCATGTTTCAAACCGCAAAAAAATTTATTCGATCTATTTCAAGCTTTTAAACTAACCTTCACTACTTTACAACAAGATGGGTTTCCAACACCGCTTCTACATATCATTGGAGATGGTGAGCAGCGACCCATAATTGAAGCATGGATACGTCAAGAAAATTTGTCACATGCAATAATTCTTCTGGGCTGGCAAATGGATGTTGTCAAGTGGATGAAAACCTGGCGCCTCTTTGCTATGAGCTCACTCTGGGAAGGGCTCCCTCGCGCAGTCATCGAAGCACGTTTATGCAAACTACCCGTTGTTTCATACGCCATAGGAGGAATACCAGAGGTCATTTTTCATGAGAAAAATGGATTACTTGTCTGGCCGCGTCACTGGCGTGAACTCGCATATCATATGATTGAATTATTAAAAAACCATGATCACCACTATCGACTTACATCTTTTGATGATCATCTTAATGACTTTGATAATGCTGTCATGATAAAAAAACATCTTAATCTTTATGAAAAAATAACGGCAAAATCGCGTCAACACTAATTAACTTTCAGAAAACTTCACCCAAATACAAGACTTGAGTATACTTACCCAAGTATGTCAAAAAAAGGAGCATCATTGGGCTCTCATCATTGATGTGGTCTTGATGCACAAGATACATTGATCTACTAGGAAGGAAGTGGCGCATGAGAAGATGTTTAAAGATACGCGTGATGGGAAAAGTTCAAGGCGTTGCCTATAGAGCATTTACTCAAAAGAACGCACAAACAATGGGCCTTGAAGGCACCGTGCAAAATGAAGATGGCGGAAATATCACTATTTATGTCTGCGGCTCATCAGATAATCTTGATAAGTTTATTGATGCCCTCTACCAAGGAACCCCCTCTGCTCAAGTTAACGAAATCATTACAGAACCATTGGCTAATGAAAAGAACTTTCGTGGTGTTTTCAGAGTCATTGGGGATTAATTAAGCATAATTACTAAGATGTAAATTAACGACCTTTCGCTGTTTATTCAGCTACGGCGGATAACTTTTATTTTTTAGTCTGAGTTACCTAAAATTATATTAAAGATGCTTGTCAGCCGATCATTTCATTTAGAAATAACTGGCGGCCCTAATGGGAATCGAACCCATGTTTCTGCCTTGAGAGAGCAGCGTCCTAACCGTTAGACGATAGGGCCTTTTGCTATATTTGATAAAATCTATCAAAATAATACACAAATACCCTGTATGCGTAAAGCCTTTATTCCTTACCTTATTGTCAGTTTTTATAGGAACTTTCGTGAAACACAGATTGTTGCAAACAATAGCCCTAGAGCTATTGTTGACGGTTGCCACTATTACATTTTGTCATCCTGCCAATCCAGGATATGGTGGAACATTTGCTGCAGCCATAGCACAAGTAAGTGATGCTGCTCTATCCTCCCTTTATATCAATAAAATAACATATTCATGTGATACACCATTAGGTGAAGATGAGTTTTTCTATCTTACTAAACTCAAATATCCTGGTTTTATAACAAAAAATGACGTTGACAAGGCTTATAAATTTCTCTTATTAAAACAGCGCTTTAGCTCGATTTCCATTGATCTAATAGACGGTGGAACTACTAAAGGTAAATGTCTACACTTTACATTGATTTCAAATTGGATTTTTAAAAAATTAGAGTTTGAGGGTGTTTTGTTTGGCAAACCGCAATATTTCAACCTCTATTTACAACAACCAGGTGAAGTTTTTGATGCACATTTACACGAAGACTCCTTAGCTGCCATCCAACGACATCTTCACGAACAAGGATACTTTGGTTGTCAAATAACTGATGAGATTATTTATTCCCAAAAACAAAAAACCATAACGGCTCAAATCAAGGTTAAAAAAAAGCGAGTATACTCCATTAAACGAGCGTCGGTTGATTTTGCTGATTTAGAACAACAGTATTCACTTATGCCAAATAATAATGAGATAAATATTCTTGCTGCTGATATTAAAACGAAATTCCACTCACTTGCCCACACAACCTATTCTCAGAAACAAATTCTTAAAATAATAAAAAAAATTAAGCTCATTCTAAAAAAAGCAGGTTTTTTTAACCCCCATCTCAAACTTACTCGTCGCATTATGGCAAAACACCCACTCGTTGATCTGATATTGCATGTTCAGTATGGTAAAAGAAAATTTATAACACTTGAAGGCAATACGGTTTTTTCTGATGATCACATACGAGAAGAATTTCTTGATAAAGACGTCCCCGATTGGCTTTTTTATCCGGACATTATTACACAACAGCTACTTCACGAATACTACAAAAAGGGTTATTGGCACGCACGCATTAAACCACGCGAGACACAACCGTCAAAATATCATTTTGCCATTAAAGAAGGCATCCCGGCACTTATTGAACTTGTTGAGGTGATTGACTCGATCACCCATCTACCAGAAACAACAACAACAATGATAAATGATCTACTTAAAGATAAACATTGTGACCAAAATATTTTAGATGATGCACTTGAACGGTTAAAAAATTCATACGTTGTTAATGGTTTCTGGGACTTTTCAATCATTGATAAACAATTCATAAAAAATAAAGTAACTGGTCGTTATGTGGTAAAAATCTCAATCAACAAAGGTACGCAACGCTTATGGGGTGGTTTTTCAATCGAAGGATTTAATAATTTAGAACAAAGTGAATTTTTTAAAAAATATCATGCTATAAATACACATGCTCACGTCCCATTTAATCTCTATTGGATACAAGAACAACGACTTTTTTTGTTACATTACTTTCAAAAACTCGGACACTGGTATGCCGATGTAATCCCAGAACTTATTATTCTTCCTGATACAAAAAAAATCATTGCTTATAAAGCAGCACCGCTCAAAGTCTTTGCTCGCTGGAAAATTAAGCAAGGACCTTGTGTAAAACTTGGTAAAACAATTTTACGAGGAGCTACAACGGTTGCTTTTGACCGTATCAAAAAACAATTGGCATTCAAAGAAGGTGATGATTGGAACCGCGAAAAACTTGAACGATCACGTAAAAAATTAAAACAATTAGATGTATTTAAAACTATTCAAGTGCAGCCGCACCAACTCTCTCGTACAAAAAGCAAAAAACCGGTCATCATCACACTCGTCGATGACGACCCGGTAGAATTGCGTGCACGCGCAGGATATTTTATCAACAGTAAAAACATACTCTTCAAACAACAATCAACACCCAAAGTAGGCGCTTCTTTTATAATTAAAAACCCAACTAACAGAGCAGATCGCATTTCAGCCGTAGGTGACTGGACAAAATTTGAACGAACCTTTGCCCTTGATTATCAACAACCATCACCTTTTGGTATTTCTGCTATGAGTATATTCAGAGGATATGCTAATAAATTTATCAACCCAGTTCAGGTTCGTAACAGCGGATCAGCTTATCAAGCAACTCAATATGGCTTCTTGGCTGGGCTCCATGAAGAATATAAAAATGATTATCATTGGGCTATTAACGCTGGTAATGAATGGATCAAAATCACACGGGCAGAAGGTAATATTAAGTTTGATAAAAATTTACTTAATACTTTTTTACCTTATTTCTTTGTTGAACCACGGCTTGAAATTGATAAAACAGATAATCGTATTAATACCACTAAAGGTTGGCTGGGAGCCTTTTCTATAAAAGGAATGATCCCTGAAAATAATGGCGCTGTTACTGCAAAATGCGTCGGCGATGTATCAGCCTATTACCCATTACATGAGAAATTTATCCTAGCAGGACATCTACGATTCGGTCATATATTCAGAAGTAAATTTGAAAAAATCCCACCCAATGAACGCTTTTATCTTGGTGGCCCTAACTCTGTTCGCGGATATGATCCTGACGCATTACCACCATATGGTGTATCTGAAAAAATAGTTAAAGGAAAACTATGCAAGCAATATACCATTCAAGGTGGGGCCTCAATGTTTAATGCAAATCTCGAATTCCGCTTTCCTATTTATAAATCATTTGGCGCTGTATTATTTCAAGACGTTGGTATTCTTAGCCAATCAGGATTTTTAGGATTCAAAGATCGCTGGTATCCTGGTACTGGTCTTGGATTCAGATATAAGACACCAATCGGATCAATCCGCTTCGATATTGGTTGGAGATGGAAAAAACTCTTTAAAGAAGATCATAAATCCTATGCATGGTATTTAACCATTGGGGAAGCTTTTTAATTTGTCTATAAGGGAATATCATGCGCATCAATAGGTCATTAATCATCATAACCATCATATGCACATTACTTGTAGGTGCATGCAAACATAATGAACATCTACACTATTATAATTTTGTTACTAAAGATTTTATGGTTAATGATCTCGTCGCAAAAATCAACAATGATGAACATGTGATGATTGTTTTTATTCACGGTACCATTCTGAAGTATCCATCATTGCGTTTATTTATGCATGCTTACAAAGACTTCAAAAAATACCCCCAAGAAAGTTTTTCTCAACGTTATAACCGTAATTTACGTCTTAATACATGGTATAACACACAAACAATTAATGAGCTTGGTCTTATTCCAATCGATTTTGTCAATATAAGTCATCATACACAAGCAAGCAGAATACTTGCTCATGTATATCAGTCGATATACCAAGAAGTTATGCCTCTTGATGCTTCACATTTTCATTTTTATACCTTTGGATGGAATGGAAAACTAGACCAAAGAAAAAGAGAAGACGCTGCTTTTAAACTATACGACCAGTTAATCGCCGAAATCAAACAACTTAAACAGAAAATTAAGCCTGCAAAGCTTGTCATTGAAATATTAGCACACAGCCATGGTGGAAACGTCGCACTTAATTTGGCTAAAGCAGAGGGGACACATAAAAAGCGATTAGCAATTGATCGATTGATGTTATTTGGTATCCCGGTACAAAGCGAAACAGCCAATTATATTGGCTCATCAGTTTTCAAAAAAGCTTATAACATTTACTCCCGTGGAGACACTATTCAAGTCCTTGATATTTTCTCTACTGACGATGATTGCTCTAAGCGACGATTCAAAGATTGGCCTAACCTTACCCAAATTGAAGTATCCGTCAACAAATTCAAACCACTCCACACCGAATTATGGTTTGCAGGTACACGAGACAACTTTATTTATCGGGGAAGTTTCCCATTATGTCCACTACCCTTATTTGTTCTAAGTCCTCTCATTACCAGCTTCATTGATCATTATCTTGATGGTATCAAGAACCTTAATTTGAAAGTGAATGTTGAGAAAAAATCAGACAACCTCTCATTTACTTTTCATGATGCAGATATACATAGAAACAGAAAACATCATGTAATAGACGTTCCTACACATAACATTATGTACACGTACCATCATCCATCGTTCAGCAGAATCAATTCTTATGCTCTTTAACAAAGGCTTCAAGAATTTCTGAGATAAGCCCCGCCAATGATTCAGTTGCATCATTTAACGCTTCTATATTGTCTTCGTATTCTTCCTGTTGCTGATAAAATTGTTTGCCTTGGCTTTCAATTCCTTTAAATGTTTCAAATAAATCAACCACCCGGTCATACACCATACTAAGCCATGTAAGAGAATTGCTCGCCTGTTTAAGTTTGAAAAAAGCATGGCATGCACGTAAAAAGTTACAACACTGTTGCATTTGCTGAGCACACTCACCAACAACTATGTATTGCTTTGATGACTCAAGGCGGTCACAAAAGTCATAGCCTTCACCTAATGTTTTAGTGAGTAACGCATATATTTTCTCTTTTACCTCCAAAGATCCCTGTATTATTTGTTTGTTATCAATCTCAGCTACCATTTTTTGATCTTTTTCCGTCATCGCATTTTTACCGAATAAAAAACCAATGCTTATTTTTTTATTATCACCAGAAGAACTACTTGAGGAAGTACTGGAATAATTCGATTGGTGCTGTAAAAAAGGTTTGTCTGCAGCATTAATATTGATATTTATCATAAACATGCAAAAAATTGCCGGTATCAGCTTAAGACTTTTCATAGGTTCCAATCGCTTAAAAAACATTATTTCAAAAAGTGCATGAAGAGAGTAACGCCAAACGTTGTAAAAACAACTGATTTGATATACTTAAATCCCCATAAAGCATAAGCAACATTGGCTAATGATAATGCAATTAATGCTGGATAACAAATAACTGCAAATGGCTCGATAACTTGTGCAATACCTGTAAAACCAAGATTAGTCATACCAAACGTTAAGGTAACAGTAATAAGTAGTGCATGAATATATTTGAAGCGTCCCAAGAAAATCTCGTGTGTTAAATAGTCTGCAAAAACGGCTGTCAACGCTATGGCTGTTGTTAAACATGCTATTGCCATTGTTGTGTTAGCAAGTATACTAGCACGTTCACCAAGAACAAGCGTTGCCAAAGCACTTAATAATTGGTCTTTACTAATATCGGCAACCTGTAAACTATATTTAGCAGCAAGCAGACAAAAACCGGTATATACAACACCAAGTAATAACCCTCCAACAATACCGGCTTTCAAACCAAGTGTCACAATTTGTTTAGATGTTAATGAACCATCTTTTTCATTCTGTGCTTTGATAGAAGCAATAATTAAACCAGAAAAGAATATTGTTGCCAGTAAATCAAGTGTCCAATACCCCTCATGCAACCCCTTGGTAAAGCTTTCAAACGAAGTAAAAGCCGAGGGAGGGGGAGTTGTAACAGCAAAGAGACCAAGAATGACAATTGCCAGCAAAAGTAATAACTTAATCGGCCCCAAAAATTTTCCGAGGAGTTCAACTACATAACGTTTTTTTATTGTCGCCAAAAATATGATGATTGCTATACCAAGACTAAAATAGAACAATGATAGCTCAGGAATGTGCCACTTAATAGCCGCATAAGCCAATGTTACACATCGTGGAGTAGCGCCAAAGGGCCCGATAAGAAGCATACACACCATCGCAACCAATGAACCAGGTATGCTACCCATCATATTAAGAAATTTTTTATAATCACCATCAAAAAGAGCTGCTGAAATAAGCCCAAGAATAGGTACAAAAACACCGGTAATAACCAATCCCAAGACCGCAAAAAACACCTGCGATCCAACATCGCGACCAAGGCCAAGGGGGAATACAACGTTACCTGCGCCAAAGAGCATGGCAAAAATTGCAAGACCTATTGAAAATATGCGCAGCTTCTGCATTGTTTTATCCTTTATTACTATATTTTTTTATATAAAAAAGCCCACCTGCATTACACACCGGTGGGATAATATTGTTTCAAACATGCTGTTAAACATAGCGTGGATATAATCAAAAATCAAGAATTTATAAACTGAAATTATAGGCCTTTTCAGCAGTATATACCAGCAGTAAAACCATTATTAAAACCATTTTTTAGAGTGTGTAAGTACACAGTTTCTCCTTGACATACAACTGATGATGAGATAAAACAGTGCATCTTTTGTTGTATATGTGCCCCCCAACACAAACAAGGATTTATCTATGAAATACCTACGTTCATACATTATAAGCACAGTTATAATTCTATCCTCTCAGATGCTTTTTGGCATGGAAAAAACAATTACCAATGCTGATGTAAACAATGCCAATAATTTTTTTGCATTTATTAAGCAACATCACGATACAACTTTTACCAATGAACAAAAAGTTGTGATCACAGCTCTTTATGTCTATTGTAAAAATAGAAATATTACCGCAATAAACACTGTCGCAAAAAAACTCAACACGCGTAACGATGCTGAAGATATTGTAGCAGCTGCCCTTTATTGTGCTGGTTATTTGGCTGACGATAAAGCAGGCGCAAACCTTTTGGCAAAGAAAAATTTGCGTACATTCATCTTTAATGCGTTTGAACACGATAACGAAACTGCCGCAAATTTTTTCCAATACATCATTGAATGTGGAATTAAGGTAGGTAATTTTGAAACAGTATTAAGTTTCTTCAGTAAAATTTTATTAAAAAATCCAACTAATGATAAACTCTATGAACTTCCGCAAGGTGGACTTACACAACAATTTTCTAATTTTATAGAAGATTGCGAAGATGATTTGCAATTACTTTTTAAACACGCAACAAAGATTAGTAATAGAAAAATTCTTAATAGTCTCAAAAAATTACAAATGAGTTTCCCAAAACTTTCACTTGATAATGATGATAGCAGCCACGATGATAGCACCAATTCATCCTCAGATCCAGATGATGATTCAGCGCAGGATTCAAGCGAAGATAGCGATGGCATACGCAACCATCAAAAAGATTGGAATGATTATAAAGATTATGTATATGAACATTTAGATCAACTTACCATGAATGATTAATATTTTGATAGTTCAAAAACAAGTAATAAAAAAGGCATACCGTAAATGGTATGCCTTTTTTATTGTTCCAAGCAATATTTTATCACCATTGCTCTTGTAACTGTGCGGCAAGCTTTTCATCTTCGCTCGTATCATTACAAAATTCATAATGAACCAAGGTTGCTCGTTCGCTACCAATAGAAACCTTCATTTGATCACAAATAGATTTTATTTTTTCATCGCACAACCCAAAAATTTTGTTACACAGCTCCTCATATGTCCTAATTTTATTATTATCGATAGGAGCAATCCACCTCAAAATGTCATTTCTATAATTTTCAAGAATCTGATTATTAAGCTTTATAATTTCTTTATAAAGCATGCCAATTAATTCTTTGATTTTCGGATGTGATAATGAATCATCTTTCGGAAAAGCATCAATCATTTTTTCTAATGCGGTTACAATTTTTTGAAGTTTAGCCCGAATTGTACTAAACGTATAAATGGATTGAGTACTCGCCCCACCATCAGAAAGCCTATCAATCTTGAGTAATATTTCATCTCTAACAAGTTTGTTAACAAGATCATACGCAGAATAGATAGCACAATAAAAAACACATCTTTTGGCTATCCATTGTTTCTGGCTTTCTCTAAAAGAAACAAGTTGATCTACTTTGATATCTTTTTCAGCATCTCTATTCAAAAATACATCAGCTTCAACAAGCGTTTTTTCGCCATAAAGCTTTGATATTTTGTTACACATTTTTCTAAATTTGTCATGCCTGACCAAATCAAGAATGTTTTCATTCATACGCACCTGATGCATAAGTGCTTCAACAGATTGTGTCAATCGTTGCACCAAACCTGTAATAACCGGATTTTTTTTCTCTAATAAACCAATTATTGCGTCATCACAATACAATGTTTCCAAGCTATTTAAAATTACATCAAGATCATCGATCATCTTGTCAACCATCTTCACGCCTTGTTTTTGTAGCGCACCATTCTTAAGAAGCGGCCCAAAATCCTCGTCTAAAGCTGCTTGTATTCTGTTCTGTGCTGTTATAACGCTCGAGTCAATCTTTGTTTTTTCTTTTTGGTCTGTTTTATCAGACTTTGTGTCACCAGAGTTCACAGAAGACTGATCCTTTTCCTTGCCCTTATCTTCTTTTTCTTGTTGTTCGCGTAATGATGCAGCATGTCTCTGGCGTCGCTCAGCATTAAGCTGTTTGAGCAGATCATTATAATTACCATCTTCAACACCAGCTGCAGTATTAGCAGAAGTAGTATCATCTGCTTGCCTTTTCATAGCAAAAACAGATGATGTCGATACAAAACAATAACCAAATAAAACTAATGGCAATACATATAAATGTTTCATAATTTTTACTTCGTATATTAAATCATTAAATTACACAATAAATTTCTTATTACTTCTTAAAAAACCATTTCCATAAAGAACTAAGACTACTTGTAGACCTTGCATTGCTTGAAGAAGATGTGGTAGACGTTGGAGCCGTTACGGTCATTGTTGTAGATGTTGTAGAAACTGAAGTAGTCGTTGGTGCAGATACCGTACCTTGCTGATGCTGTATATGTTGTTGATGTTGTTGAGCATCTTCTTCATCCTGTAATCTGCGAGCAATTTGCTCATCAGTTTCAGTTGATGATGTAGACGAAAAGTTGTGTGTCAGTTTTGTATCACGCTCGTTCTCTTGACGCGATAATTCAAGAGCCAAGCGCACATCAGCATCATCGGACTGCATTTGCTCATGTGACGGTTGAAACATCGGCTGCACATGACCACCATTTTCCTGGCGATCAAGCTGTTGCGCAACAGCAAAATCATTAAGGCTTTGTTGTGCCAAAAACTCTTGATGTAATTGTCGAGCAAGAAGACCATCATTATCTGTCTCCGGCTCAATTTGAACCTTAACGACTGTCTTATCCCCACCAATCATAGAAATTTGATTACAGAGATCTTCAAATTGCTGAATTTTATTTTTATCAGCAATCATATTAACTGACAAACGAGTATTCTGATTAACTTGAACTATAAGCTCCATAACAACTTGCTTCAACGCATTCATCAATTCTGTAATTTTGGTATTTTTTTCTTCCAACAATGTAGATACTTCCTTATTTTCATGCAATTTACGTAATGTATCTAAAAGCGTTTCTAATGTTTTTAAAATGGGATCAGAAATTTTTGACATATACTTTAAAGTTTCTTCTAAAACAAGATTAGTAACTATGGCCAGAACTGACTCAATAGCTTCTCTTGCTGGCTTTTCTTTTTGTTCAAGCATTAAGCGAGAGAGTTCTTCTTTTTGTTTTTGTTCTGCTTCCTGTTGGGCAAGAAATTTCTCATATTTTAAAGCTTGCTCTTGGCAACGAGTTTTTTCCTGCTGTTCAATAGAATCACTTACTTGAGCAGATTGTGTTTGTATTTGAGTAGGTAATGTTTGACCGGATACCTGCGTTTGAGCAGGCAATTGTACTTGAGCTAGTGTTTGAGATTCTTGTTGTATACGCTGCAAATGAGCACGATGACGTGCTGCAAGTAATTCTCTAATTTCATCTGTATCATCTGCAGATTTTTTCATAGCAACAACAAAGGACTCTGCACATAAACAACTTAACAATAGTAAAGATAAAGAAAATAGACGCTTCATGGACATAACCTCGCATTTTTTTAAAATAATAAAAATTACTAATGATTATAATTTAACAAAAACACTAACAATGTCTAGCTTAATTGAATTATAATTCGGGTACTACAATACATACAAAAGAGTATTTTTTCGGCAATTTTTCTCAGTATATTCAACATAAAGTGAGTTTTTATCAATTTCTGTAGTTAATCAATATGCAGGATATTATGCGATATTTCTATTAAAAATCTCAAAAATATTAATAGCTAGCTACTTCAGACCTCACTTAAACAGCCATTAACATAAATCCATAATAACACCCAAAAGAAAGAGGGCTGATCCAAAATATCAGCCCTCTTCTAATTCTAATTAAATTGTATTTACGGGATTTTAGTACATGCCACCCATACCACCCATGCCGCCCATACCACCATGAGCGTGACCTGCAGCAGGAGCCGGTTTTTCTTCAGGTAACTCTGCGATCATTGTTTCTGTTGTCAATAACAGACTTGCAATTGATGCAGCATTCTGTAACGCAGAACGCGTAACCTTGGTTGGATCAACTACACCGACTTTAAACATATCGGTGTATTCTTCATTGCGGGCATCAAAGCCGACATTAGCTTCTGATGCTCTGATTTTTTCTATAACAACTGCAGGTTCAAAACCAGCATTGCTTGCAATGATACGTGCAGGTTCTTCAAGTGCACGACGTATGATTGAAACGCCAATTGCTTCGTCACCGTGCAACTTTAAGCTATCAAGTTTCTTTTGTGCTCTGAGCAATGCAACGCCACCGCCTGCAACAATACCTTCTTCAACAGCTGCACGGGTTGCATGCAATGCATCATCCACACGATCTTTCTTTTCTTTTAATTCAGTTTCTGTAGCAGCACCAACTTTAAGAACCGCTACACCGCCTGAAAGCTTGGCCAAGCGCTCTTGAAGCTTTTCTTTGTCATAATCTGATGTTGAAATATTAATTTCAGCTTTGATCTGTGCAATACGTGCTTCGATATCTTTTTTGGAGCCCTTGCCATCAACAATGGTTGTATTGTCTTTAGTAATGCGAACTTTTTTAGCTGAACCGAGATCGCTGAAGGCAATATTTTCAAGTTTGATTCCAAGTTCATCAGAAACAGTACGGCCACCGGTCAATACTGCAATATCTTGAAGCATTGCTTTGCGGCGATCACCAAAACCCGGAGCTTTGACAGCTGCAACACTGATTGTTCCACGCATCTTGTTAACAACCAATGTTGCCAATGCTTCACCCTCAATGTCTTCAGCAATAATCAACAAAGGAATACCTTGTTTTGCTACTTGCTCAAGAACAGGCAACAGGTCTTTCATAACACCAATTTTTTTGTCACAAATCAAAATACGCGGATTGTCTAACACCACTTCCATTTTCTCGGTATCGGTAATGAAATATGGTGATGTATAGCCACGGTCAAATTGCATACCTTCAACAACATCAAGCTCATCAACCATGCCACGAGCTTCTTCAACCGTGATAACACCATGCTTACCAACTTTGTCCATTGCATTGGCAATCAGATCACCAATTGATTTATCGTTATTTGCTGAAACTGATGCAACTTGTGCAATCTCTGCTTTATCTTTAATAGGTTTTGATATTTTTCCAAGTTCTTCAGTTATCACAGCAACTGCTTTATCAATACCGCGTTTGAGTTCCATTGGGTTTGTGCCAGCAACAACATTTTTGATACCTTCGCGGAAAATTGCCTCGGCAAGAACGGTTGCCGTTGTTGTTCCATCACCTGCAACATCAGATGTTTTAGAAGCAACTTCGCGAACCATCTGAGCACCCATGTTTTCAAATCTATCTTTGCACTCTATTTCTTTGGCAACCGATACACCGTCTTTAGTGATCGTTGGGGAACCAAAAGATTTTTCAATTGCTACGTTACGTCCCTTAGGACCAAGTGTTACTTTAACAGCACCAGCAAGTTGGCTGACACCTTTAAGAATTTTATTACGAGCTTCTTCGCCAAATATTATTTGCTTTGCCATAGTCAAAACCTCGTTTCAATAGCCACCAATTACTATTACTTTTCAACAATACCAAGTAATTCTTCTTCACGTAAAACCAAAAATTCTTCATTACCCAATTTCAATTCGGTACCTGAATATTTACCAAAAATAATCTTATCTCCTTTTTTAACCTTCAATGATCGAATAGAGCCGTCACTCATCAACTTACCTTCACCAACAGCCTCAACAACACCCATTTGGGTTTTTTCTTGGGCTGTATCAGGAATTATAATGCCACCAGCAGTCATTTGCTCATTTTCAAGACGCTTGATAAGCACACGATCGTATAAAGGCTTAATAGTTGCTGCCATGTTTAACCCTTCGACGTAAATATTATTTTTGACACATATTTGACACATAATTGATATCTATTCACAGAATAGACACTGTACCCTATTTCAATAGGGAAAGTATAGGACCAAAAAAAAAAAAATCAACACATGTTTTATAGTAATACACTAAGATTTTCTTATAGTATATTTACAAGGTTATATGAGCTCGTTAACTCCAACATTTAGGGGGTTTTTATACAAATCTCAACAAAAAATACACGAGAGATTTAGCAACCAAAAGATAGATTTTGTCCACACTAAAACGATTTTTTAACAAAATCCAGCCAATCCGTTTTAAATTTTGTTTAATTGAATCCGCAAGACCCTTATGCGTATCCTCGAAATAGTTTTGCTATGGTCGCGTAAGGTCAATTTTTTTATAAGAGAGAGTAAGTATATGAATATTACGCGCGATACAGAAGCTAGGTTAATCAACGGAATATTGATCCTGGCGTTTCTATTGGTACAGTTACAAACAGGAAGCTTTGAAAACATTAAGGATACCTTTACACCACTCAAAGATGAATATCAACACCGTTCTCCTATAATGGGAGCGATATGGTGGGAACATCCATATCTCCTTAATAATTTAAACTGAGTTCGGAATTTGAAAATTCTTGAAAAGATAA
>LDIV01000001.1:498727-517450 GCA_001468855.1 candidate division TM6 bacterium UASB124
TGTTGCTTATTCATTTCGTGACAACAAACCATCGATCAAATGTAATCTGCGATCAGATAATCTTATTGCTTGTTTTTGACAACTCCGAACTCACGTTATACGTAACACACTTATAACACATTCATGGACAACAACATCGATATTGTGTTAGAAATAACTACTCATTTATATAATCCCCATTATTAAAGGTAAGTATGTATGAAAAAAATCTTATTTATCATTGCTATCACCCTATTCGAAACTTTTCACATATATGCGATGGATGTAGAAACAAAAACAATCAACAAATCGAACACTAATCATTCCCCCCAAGATATTTTCTCTATAGAATGTAATCTTGCAAACTTCATAACAGCAACAAGTATGTATCTCTTTTCTCTATTTGAGCCTGAAGAACTATTGAAAGCGCTCAAAATTTTTGCATCCACCAAACAAAACAAGGATGATTTTCTGGAATATCGTATTAAGCGTTTTATAGACATGCTTAATATTGAAAACTTTCAAATATATTTCATGAAGAAATTCTATCAAAGAAAAATAAGAGATTTCTTACTTAATCGCATTAACAATCCGAACGTAATAAACAAAATGCTCATAACATTAAATAATTTTCTAGATACATACAAAGATCTCATCAACCCTGTCTTTAATAAACTTATCTCAATTAAATCAAAACTTGATATCACATCGCTTACGCAAAAATATGAATCTCACGATCTTGTTGCTATACAACTCACAAAAAAATCTAAAGATAAAAGCTCCTCATCATCAAGCTCTCAAGACCCAAACGAAGAATTTTCTCAAAAACAAAAACTCCTTGATACCGCTTTGGCACCATTAACCGAACTTAGAAAAAAAATCGATACATCATCAATCTTAGAAGCAACAACAATGCTCCTATATATTCTCTATTCAGCAGACAAAGACGCCGAAAAAGCATCACAAGGTATTACATTATAGGTAAATTATTGACTTAACCGCTCCTCCGAAAATATGGTAAGTATATAATCATTAGTTTTATCTATAGACAAAGGAGGGGCATATGAAAACCATAATTCTCTACATAATAATCTTATTCGTGTTTTTAGCTCAAAATAATTACGCCATGGAGTCTTCCCTTTATAATTCAACAAATTCACCGCTTCATCAGGCAGTAATTGATCAAGATTTTGATAAAACCATCAAATGTACAGCTACCATCCCAATCAACTGTACTAACAATCTTTTAGAAACTCCCCTCCATCTAGCTGTATGGCAAGAAGATATAGATATGGTTATTAACCTAATACAACAAGGCGCCAACGTTAATGCTAGAGACATATGGGATCGAACACCGTTGTATATCGCTTCAATGACAAAAAATACAGAGATCACGCGCGCATTACTTGAAGCGCAAGCAAATCCCATAATTGCTGATGCATGGGGTAATACACCACTTCACGTTGCCATAGAATCAAGTAATGACAACCTCCAACAAATGCTAATTGACGCCGGCACTAATGTCGATATCAAAAATTATTTAGGGCAAACACCATTACACAATGCTATTATTCATAACTGTGTTGATGCAATCGTCATACTTCTTATCAATAAAGCCTCTATTAATGCTCAAGATATTTATGGCAACACACCGCTACACATCGCAGAAGCCCGCGGCTATACCATTGTGTCGGCAGTTCTTCAAATCAACAGAGCAAGCAAAACAATCAAAAACAGATGGGGACAGACACCGTTTGAATGCACTCAACATCCAGGACCAGAACAAATAGACCAACTTATTAAACAAGAAGAACAAGAAGCAGTTTTATACCCTCCTTTAATTGACAAACCATAACAGTGCCAATACATTGTCATCATAAGTAAAGCCATTTTTAAAAGGAGATACAATGTTCACTTCACACATACGTACATACATATTTTTTTCTTACTGCCTATGGTTTTGGATTTCCGGCATAGTCCAAGCAACAAACCAACAAGATATACCTTTATTCAAAGCTTATCCAAAGCTCAAAGATCTTGTTGGTTACGTTCACCTTGGTAACTTCCCCACAGCTGTTCAGAAACTTGAAAACCTGGGCTCACTGGTTGGAGCTCAATCATTGTATATAAAAAAAGACAACGAAAGCGGAACTCTTTTTGGCGGCAACAAAGTTCGCAAGCTCGAATTTTTACTTGGCGATGCTGTTAAAAACAATGCCAAAGGAATTTTAACCATGGGTTTTGCCGGGTCAAATCACACCTGCGCAACCGCAATCTACGCCAAGCAACTTGGACTGAACTGCGTATGTCTTCATTTACCTCAAATGATCACCAGCTATTTACGTAGAAATTTATTACTCTCTCATCATTACCAAGCAGATCTTCATTTATTTAAAACATCCGGACAACGGGACAAAGCCCTCCATGAAATTAACAAACAATTCAGGCAAACAAACCAAACAAGTCTTTATCTTATTCCATCAGGGGGATCAAACGAATTAGGCGCAGCCGGATTTGTTAATGCCGCATTTGAACTGAAAGAGCAAATTCAGCAAGGGTTACTACCTGAACCTGATTATATTTATGTTGCTTTGGGTAGTGCAGGAACAGCTGCAGGTCTTATTGTAGGAGCAAAAGTTGCAGGACTTAAAAGCACCATTGTACCAATCTGCATTGAACCTGATGACGTTGAAAAACAACATGAAAAAAAATTACTTCATCTCATTAAAATAACCGGCAAAGTATTAAATCGCTGCGACGAATCATTCCCACTAATAACCATGACACCTGAGCAAATAGCAATCAACTACAATTTCATCGGCCAAGGATATGCCTTCATCTCACCGGAAGCATATGACGCAATTAATCTCATGCTCACCAACGAGGGCATCAAATTGGAGGGGACCTATACCGGTAAAGCATGTGCAGCAATGCTTAATGACATTGTTAATAAAGGAATAAAAGATAAAGTAATTTTATTCTGGAACAGCTTTGGTGCCGGTGAATTTACCGACATCATTAAAGATACTGATTACACAAAACTACCATCAGAATACCATCCATATTTTACCTGCAATCTTCAACCAAACGATCAAGGGGTTTAACCAATGAAACATGAGCCATTAGTTGGATGTCATGTCTCTATTGCCGGAGGCATCCACAAAGTATTCGATCGCGGAGAATCGGTTGGGTGCACCACCATTCAAATTTTCACCAAAAGCAATCGCAATTGGTTTGATAAAAAATTGAAAACTGAAGAAATAGAAAAATTTAAAGTGGCTGCAAAACAATCATCAATCAAAGCTGTTGTTGCTCATACCGGATATCTTATTAATATCGGCTCAAATAAAGCGTCAACAGCAACTCAATCAACCAACTCGCTCCTTGATGAAGTGCATCGTTGCCAAGAACTTGGTGTGAAAATTCTTGTACTTCATCCAGGATCACATTTGGGCGCAGGCGAAGAAAAATGTATCAAGCAAATTGCTCATAACCTTGATCATGTTCTTGAACAAAGTGATGGTTCGGTAACCGTTGCACTTGAAACCATGGCCGGGCAAGGAACCAATTTAGGATACACATTTGAACAACTCAAAGAGATTCGATCCTTGTGCAAACACAAAAAAAATATCGCATTCTGTCTTGATACATGCCACGTCTTTGCTGCACAATATGATATTTCAACAGAAGATGGATACAGGGAAACATTTAAACAATTTGATACGATCCTTGGGCTTGAACATCTCAAAGCTATTCACATGAACGATTCGCAAACCAAATTGGGATCCCGCGTTGACCGTCATGCACCACTGGGTGAAGGGTATATCAAACTTGCAACCTTTGAACGTATCATGAATGACAAGAAATTAATCGATATTCCAAAGATCCTTGAAACACCTTCTGACGCAGAAATGAAATTGTGGGCAAAAGAAATTGCGCTGCTTAAAGAGATGGTTGGGGCTTAAGTAATTCTTGCTTGTGTAATTGATATCGTTTGTAGATAACCCACGAAGCACACAGTGCACTTGCTACCAATAATAATGGTGACAGTGAATTATGTGCTGATTTTATACCGAAGCAACGGGATGTCCCTTCAACATAATCTTTAACACCCTCTAGCCCACCTCTTGGTATTTTTTGTCCTGTTTTTGGATCAACAAGCATAGCCTCATCCTCAGTCACCGGATCAAATAGCGTACGACAATAACTGGTAACACCGGTAACAAGTGATCCTATAAATATCGCAGCGGACCAGACGGCTATTATTTTTTTTGTATCAGATAATGAAAGTTTGGGTAAATTACCAAAACGAGCAGACGATGCAATCATCATTGCCGCAACTAAACTTTCTTTCCATGTCTTTGATAAACTGGTAACAATGGCTAAGCCACTATTATTTTTTCCATACACCTGACTTGGATTCATCGATGGAAATGTTTCAAGACCAATGTAAAAGTAACCGCGATCGCTGATACAAGCAGCTAGCTCATCAACAAGAATCCCTATACCCATACCTGCACCGCCAACAGTACTAAAAATTTTTAAAAATTCAGTATCAATTACATGCTTATTTGCCATAGCATCATCATCTGCTTGTAAACCGTTTACCAAAAAACTCATAAATAGCAAAAATATTTTCATCATGTTCATTTTTTATCCACAAATATTATATACATCCACCCAATAACCAAACTGATTATTCCAATCAAGAGAGAGGTAAGAGATAACACATGATTAATAAAAAGAAAAGCAAACAACGAAAATATTATTGATACGCTTGCTGCAAACAGAAGAATTTTATTTTTACTCCATCCTTTTTTCTGCAAATAAATTGAAAAATGATGCGGGCTACCGTTATAAAAAGGTATCCCAATACGCGTTCGTATAATAAACAGACTGATAACTTCCAATAATGGTACAGCTAACACCAAGCACTGAACAAAGAAAACCTCAAGCAATGGCCGCAGCATGGTATATAAGTAATTGCTCTGTTGAATAACAAACAATGATTTATCAATATTGAACAGCAAAGGAATAGATGCCAAAAAACCACCGATAAATAATGATCCGGCGTCCCCTAAATAAATTTTTGCCGGAGGTTTATTAAATAATAAAAAACCGGCGATAGCCCCGATGAATGCTGTCAACAAAAGACTTGTCGTATATTGCCCGGTTACAAATGCCATAACGGCAAATGCACACGCACCAGTTAATGCAAGCATAGAGCACAACCCATCCATCACATCGACCAAGTTAAACGCATTGATTATCGAAAGCATCCAAAACACCGACCAGAAAATACTTGCTACCGATGAAAACAATGGGGTCTTTAATGAGAACTCTCCTTTCAAAAAACAAAGAGCAGCGATAAACTGCCCAAAAAATTTTTGCGATGGTTTTAAGACTTTTAAATCATCCACTAAACCAACAAATAATAATAATGTAGTACCAAGTAACAACCACAGCATTTGGTTTTCGAATGGATAACAAAGACCAAGAGTAGTTATAAAGGGTATAAAAACAGCAAGACCACCTAAATACGGAACGGGTTCGCGCTGGTGTTTCAACCGCCCATCAGGAGCGTCCATAAAACCAATTTTTTTTGCAGCTCGTATAATAATGGGAACCAAATAAATACTTAAAAGAAATGAAAACATCAATGCAAAAATATGACGAACATATACCGCATGCATAATTACTACTCCTCTCTTCTGCTCGTACTAGACCGACAAATGCTGCTTTATTATAGCAATAAAATCATCATACTCATGCCATGATAAAATTTCAAATGCAACTCCCAATGGGAATAGACAACCAAAGATGTTTCAACAAATCATTGTCTCCTGATTTACAACTTATATATTTTAAAATAAGTAGACATTTTTATATTCTTCGCAGAATGAAATCTTTGTGAGAATGATATCTTTATCACATGTGCTTATAATATATGTAAGCGTGATAACACTTGATTGTGCAAAACAACACCCAACATCCGCTTCAATATAACAAAAAAGCCAATATTACAAAAAAAGAAATTTTCTATGCACTGAAGAATCTATAATGAAGTGCAACGACACCATGATATACTTCAGGGAATTGCAAAGAGAACGGCGTTGCTCATGCGAAAATATACCCAATTATCAGAAAAAGAACGAGAAATTGTACATAATGCTTAAAAATAGCGAAATGAGAAAAGAAATGGTTAGGAACAGGCCCTAGGCAAAACAAACACAAACTAAAACATAGACTGAAAAATTTTCAAAAATTTATCGTGTTCATATTGAGATAAAAATTCAAAAGCAACTCTAAGCACATAGATTGGTAATAATTGAATATCTGATCGACCATTCATAAGTGTTTCTAATTTTACCCAGTCCTTTGCCGTTGTCAGAATGGCATCACATTTTTTTGTTTTCATAACCGAGATAAGATTATCTATATCTTGCGGTTTATAATGATGATGATCTTTATATTCTTGTGTAGCACCAATTACAACACCTGCTTGCCGAGCCGTATTGCACACGCCTGAAAAAGAACCAACGCCAGCCGCCACTAAAAATTTTTTATTGGAATAATCAGATCTCCCAACCTCTGTTTTATTGTGAAAAAAAATACCACTGGGAACATGCGCACCCATAAAAATTCGATCACCGTCAAAATCAGTAAGTATTTTTTCTTTTATATTCAAACGCTCTTGCTCACGTATCATATCAGCATGCGTCAATATAATAAAATCAGCTCTGGCATAGTCTTTTTCACGTAAACGTCCGGCAGGTAAACAATGACCATTATCAAAGGGCGCACGTGCATCAAGCAGTAAAATTTCACAATCTTTTTTCACTGAATAATTTTGATACGCATCATCCAATACAACATACTTAATTTTTTTATTCTCATGCTGCATCCATGATTCAAGCAACCGACAAGACATGTAACGATTGGTTCCTACGACAACAGGAATCGATAACTCTTGGCAATACATCATCGCTTCATCGCCTGACTCTCCTCTGCTTATAAAAACAGAAGACCCATCACTGACCATAGTAGACCGACCCATTTTTTCTATCGAGCCTTTATATCCACGAAGAACAATAGCAGATTCTTGAACACCTAAAATACGAACAAGGAATGGGACCACGACTGATTTACCGGTGCCCCCAACACTTAGGTTGCCAACAGAGGTTATCTTAAAAGAGAAAGTTTCCTTATTGCTCTTAATTTTTTTATACAAAGAAATTATAAAAAAACCGAGTCTATAAAGAAGCTCAAAAGGATACAAAAGAAAAATCACAACAATTACTCTGCCTTGGTTTGAGTATACACAAGAACTATATCACCCTCTTGCCATTGGTCAAAACCATCGGCAGTAAAGCCACACTCAAAACCTGCATGTATTTCTTTAACCGGTTTGCGTTCACGTTGCAACGTCGATACTTTTGCTTCGCCCATTTCTTTACCGCTACGAACACAAACAACCTTATTGCCACGAGCAAGAACACCGTCACGCATATAACAACCGGCAATAATTCCAACGCCCTTAATGTCGAAAACTTTTTTGACAACAGCTTCGCCAACCTTGGTCCAAACAAGTGCGATTTCTTTTTTGGATTGTAAAAGTTTTTCTAGTGATTCGATTAATTCATAAATGATTTGATAGGTTTGAATATCAACCTGCTTTTCCTTGGCATAAAGCTGAGCATTCTTTTCCACATGAATATTAAAGCCGAGAACAAATGCATCCGTATTCGATGCCAAATCAATATCTCCTTCAGAAACATCACCAATTCCAACAGAAACAATATTAATTGGGCACTTAATATCCTTATTCTGTTTAATCAATTTATCAATAGAATCCATTATAGCTTCTTTAGAGCCACGTGTATCGGTTTTTAAAATAAGATTAATGTATTTAGATTCTTTTTGAGGTTGAGGCAACATCGTAATTGCCGGTTGAATTTGCACAACGGGCTCAATTTCTTTATGAAATTTTGCACGTGTATATTCTTGTTGAGTAACAACCTTTAGCCAATCACCTATACCACTGAATGTATCAAATCCGACAACTTGTACTGGCATGGATGGATTTGCTTGAGTTACTCTTTGACCCAAGCTGTTAACCAAAATTCTCACTTTTCCTGTTGCCGAACCACAAACAAAATAATCACCTTGTTTAAGAACACCCTCTTTGCATATCACTGTTGCTACAGGGCCAAAACCTTTTTCAATATGTGATTCAATAACAAAGGCACTTGCAGGAACATCTGTAAGGGCTTTAAGATCCATCAATTGCGATTGCAATACAATCATTTCCAATAGTTCATTAACGCCCTGCCCGGTCTTTGCAGAGATTGGAACAATAATTGTTTGTCCACCCCACTCTTCTGGCATCAATTCATACTGTGCAAGCTGTCGCTTAACGGTTTCAATACCTGATGGAGATTGCATTTTATCAATCTTGTTAACAGCAACAATAATTGGAACCCCAGAAGATTTTGCAAGATTAATTGCCTCAACAGTCTGTGGCTTAATACCATCATCGACAGCAACAACAAGAACAACAATGTCAGTAACTTTTGAGCCACGCTGTCTTATATAAGAAAAAGCTTCATGGCCAGGGGTATCCAAGAAAACAATCTTTCCGTGTGTACTATCAACTTCCCAGGCACGAATGTGTTGGGTAATGCCACCTTTTTCAGTAGCAGCAACATTCATTTTTCTAATAAAATCAAGCAAGGTTGTCTTGCCATGATCGACGTGCCCCATGACAACAACAACAGGCCAACGCGTTTGACCACGGGTTACAACAATATCTTTTTTGGCTATCATTTCTTGCGGTTGTTCGGCAACTTTAACACGAACAGCGATACCAAAATGTTGCCCTAGCTCTTTAATGTTATCAAGTGTTAAAATATGGTTTCTATTACAAACCAAGCCCTTTTTCAGAAGATACAGAATAAGATCACCTGATGGCTTACCAAATAGATCGGCAACCTCAAAAAGAGCCATACTTTTTTCAACTGTTATCTCGGTAACAGGCCCCTTTGGTGCTTCAATATGAACAACAGGTCTTGGACGGCGACGACGGCGACGACGAGCACTTGCTGCCTGTCCCCCCATAAATCCAGCGAATCCTTTTCCTTGAAGCAAACGCTTAATTCGCTCTTGCTCTTGAAGTTCTTGCTGTTCCAAATCTTCAAAATCAGCAACCACCAGTNTCAACAGGCAAATGTTCTATTTCTTGTTTTGGCACAACCACCTCAGGCTTAGCTTTTGTCTCGTTAACTTTTTCAGGAAGAACAACTTCTTCTTTTTTAGCAGGCTTACTTGCAACAGAGGCCGTCTCTTTTGCAGGTTTTTTTTGGGCAACGGTTTTTTCTGACGCTTTAGACTTACCCTCTTGAGATCCTTCTTTGGATTTTGAAAAACCTTTTTTGAGATATGCAAGAGCATCGTCAGAAAGAACAACCATATGACTTGTAGCTGGAAACCCACCCTCTTTGAGCACCACAAGCAATTCTTTACTTCCAACACCAAGCTCTTTGGCTAATTCATATACACGCATGCTTTATTCACCTAGTCTTTATCTTCTTTGTCATCGAGAGCAATATCTTGCTCAACGGCAACATCAGAATTCTTTTTTTCTTCAGCCTCTGCAGCCTGGTCAACATACAAATCAAAATTTTCTTGAGGCGTTGTAAGATCTTGAAGCTGAATTTCAAGGCCCACAAGCCTTGACGCTAAATTAATATTTTGTCCCATTTTGCCAATAGCAAAAGAACGCTGATCAGGGGCCAACCATACCGTTACTTTGTTATCGTCTACCACTTCGACCTTATCGATTTCGGCTGGCTTAAGACTTGAACGAACTAGTTTTTCTATTGAATCAGACCATTGAATTAAATCAATTTTTTCCTGTCCTAGCTCACGCAAGATTGGCTTAATACGAGCTCCGCCAATACCAACGCATGTTCCAACCGGATCAATTTCTTTTCTTGTTGAAACGACAATAACCTTTGTCTTGTATCCAGGAATACGAACAATTTTTTTAATCTCAACAAGACCTTCAAAGACCTCAGGGATTTCAACTTCGAGCAATTTCTTAACAAAATCAGCTGAGGCTCGATCTAATACAAGTTGATAGTCACCTTTGGCAACTTGATACACATCCTTAAGTAACGCTTTTATTGGATGCCCAATTTTAACAGGCTCGTTTGGAATAATGTTCTCAGTTGGAAGTAACGCAACAACTTCTCCAATTTTAACAGCATACCCAGCACGTTCACGCTTATGAACAGTACCAGTAACAATAGTATCTTTCTTATCTTTGAACTCATTAAAGACAGCCAACTGTTCAAGATCACGAATCTTACCGGCAATGATTTGCTTGGCTGTTAAAATTTCAATACGACCGATAGGTTCTTCAAATGGTACAAGGATTGCTTGTTCAAGCTTAGCAGACGGATCAAGAATTTTTGCACGGCGCAAGGAAACTTCCATTTCTTCGTCAGCGACAGAAGAAACAACGCGCTTTTCAGAAAAAACTTCAAGGTTACCTGTCTTAGCGCTAAAAGAAACTTGAAATGGGATGTGTGGATATCTTTTAGCATAAGCTGCTTTAATACCATCGCACACAATTTCAATAACTTTATCTCGGTTAAGGCCGCGCTCTTCTACAAGCCCCTCAATAACATCAGTAAGATTCACGTCTTTGTACCTTTGCTAAGCTAAAAACTTATTTTTTATTTATGAGACGATCGAATATCAATCCAATCAATATTGTTTAGTTTAATAATAAAAACCAAAAAAGTGAAGGTGCCTACCCCCGCCAGGCTTTTCTGTTTGTAATAAGCACACTAATCCATCTAAACATCACGAACGTAAGTCTCTTTTTTGCTAATTAAATAGTATCATCATTATCCTTATAAATATATATAAATATATTATAGATAATAATAGGTACCCAGTTTTTTGTTGATAACTCCCTCCGCATTTGACCTTTTTGCCTATAGANAGTTATCAACATAGTTATCCACAATTTAGTGAAAATAAAGTATAAGTATTTTTTTGGTTTCAAATTCATGCTTTTTTGCAACATAGTTTCTTATTGAAAATGTTTTTACCAATGATTGATATTTATGGATAGAAATTTATTTTGCTTATTTCTGAAGCTTTGCCATAATCTTTTTCATATCCTCCCATACTATTTTCTTAGCGTCAGGATTTCGTAAAAGATATGCGGGATGATAGGTGGGCATGACCGCTATGTTTTTATAGGTGTGAAAAATACCTCGTGCTTTGGTTATTTTGACATCATTACCAAGGAGTGCTTGGGTTGCTGTTGAGCCCAGCGTACAGATTACTGTTGGTTGTATAATGTCTATTTCTTTGAAGAGTAGGATTTTCTTACAGGTGTCGCTTTCTGTGGGAAGTGGTACGCGGTTGTTGGGTGGGCGACATTTAACGACGTTAGAAATATAAACAGAATCGCGTGTTAATTTCATGGCTTCGATGATTTTATTAAGCAGTTGTCCGGCTCTTCCTACAAACGGAGACCCCTGCTCGTCTTCATCTCTTCCAGGGCCTTCGCCTACAAACATGAGATGCGCTTGTGGGTCTCCATGCCCAAAAACGACTTGGGTCCTTCCTTGTGTTGATAATGGGCAAGCCGCGCAATTAACATGTGAGCAAAATAATGTTTCGATTTGTTGTTTATTATGATGAAGTGTTTGCTTTGTGTTACGTGATGACTCTTTATTTTTATAGACAAAGCCCTTGGGTTGTTGCGCAATGAAATTAAGGTAATCAGAGACTTTCTTTTGTAATTTTTTCTTGTCCACAATTTTATCTCATTTTTGGTTTTTGCTTTACCATAATAAAAAGAGGCGCCCTTTGCAAGGGCGCCTCTTTTGTTGTTAATTGTTATGCATATTGTTTATTTTTTTTTCTTACTATCTTGGCAAGGGCAGCGTTTTTTGTTGTTATCATTTTGGCAGCTACATTTGGTTTTGTTTTTACCGTCTTGGCAAGGGCATCGTAATGATTTATCTGCCTCAGGTGCTGGCGTTACAATTTCGTCTTCTGCGTCCTTTATCTTCTTTGCTGCAAGAAATTTTTTCAAGAAAGTTGGCCATAATGTTACGCGAGCAAATTCAGTTTTAGCATATGATGAATGAACAGAGGTTGTTGGGAAATAAATTGAAAGTCCATGAGCTTCGGGTAAATTTTTGCCTGATGCATTCGCGATGATCATTTTTTCCATGATTACTATGGTTGCAAATGCTGTATCTCGAGCATCGGCCCAGAGTTTTCCTAGTTTTTGATGAGTGGACAGTTGATCGCCCTTGAGCGAGATGCTTTTAAGGAAGTGATAGAGATCTATGTAGTCGGTGTCTAAAAATTCTGTTGCAAGTGAATTATTGAAACGTATTTCTTTAAGCACCTTCATGGCGTCATTTTTGCTTGTGGCTATCATATCAATAAGAATAGATGAAAGTTTATTGATTGCTAACTCTAAGTCTGTTACATAGGAAAGATCAATTGCTGATTGTGTATAATCGCCGACTGTGTCTTGGTATTCATTTTTGTAGCATTCGACGATGTGTTTTGCAATTGTTTCAGAATCAGGGTTTTGCGAGAGAAACAATTTAAGTACATTGTAGTAGTTATATCCGGCGCCGGGTTCAACTTCTTCAGAGCCGACCATATAATTTGCTGCATCTTTGACTTGTGATGCTATTTCAACCATTGCCATATGACAAGCGTCCATGAGTAGAAGATCGATTTTTTTGCCATTGAGAAGTGTTTTTACGATAGTATCAAGACTTATTTTTAAGTCTTCATTGGTTAAATAAGTTTCGGCTGCATCGTTAAATGCTATGCCTCGCTCTTCTTTTTCAAAATCAAGTAACACTTCTTCAAGACTCTTTTTTTGTGTGAGATTTCTGTTGAGTTCCAAGAGGCCTGTTTTGTGGTTGAATGAAAAAAGCTTATCGCGCCATTTGGTAAGCATGCGTCCCCAAATGTGAGGATCTTTGATACCTGCACCGTGGTTCCAAAGATCGAGAATAATTTTGTTTGATGGATAATTTTTTATACCCCATTCTGCAAATTCTATAAGGTTTGCAGGTGTTCCGCTAAAGCTGGTTAATGTATTGCTTTGATTTTCAACGACAATGGCATTGTTGCGTTCGATGAAAAAACGCATGATTTCTTTTTCACCAAACTCGTCCATTTGTAATAATAAGTTCATGGAATCTGTTGATCCAACCTTTACCATCTGCCTGTAATTTTGTACGCCAAATTGATGAAGATTGTTATTGTTGCACATATATACCATGAAGTTATCTTTGTGAGCCAGTTCGTGAACCAGTTCATCTTTTGGTGTTTGTTCGCGAGGTGTAGTTTGTTGTTCTGGTGCTGGTTGTTGAGCGAGCAGTGCTGTTAAGGAAAAAATAGAAATGGAGACCAGTAACGAGCGATATGTGTTGGTCTTCATAGGCTCTCTCCTTTTCGAGGGCTATACCCTTTTTGAGAGGTTAATAGAATTAAACACTGTATAGTTATCATACGAACCTCGGTTACCGGATGCAAGAGATTGCTATTTTTCAAGGATTGTATGAAAAAGCCTTTTGTTTTTGTTGTTGCATGAAAAGTTGAGACAAAAAGACGAGCGTAAAAGTGAGTCCAAAGGTTAACTGAAAATCGAGGAAAAAAAGTTGCATAGGATTAAAAACTAAAAAAACCAAACACATAAGTGTTAGTAAGTGTAAAAAATTTGTTTGATATCCCCATAGCTCACCAATTCGTGTTAAAAGGAAGCTATAATAGGCGCGTACAAATGGGAGGCTTGACCAACTTAAGAGGTCGTAGGCGATACACATTATAATGAGAAATATTTTCTTGAATGAAATATTGATTGGTATAAAGCTAAGGAAAAACGTCCAAATAAAAATGAAAAAGACGATATGAAGACCGGCTCGGGCAAGATAGTGTGCCAAGCCCCAATAATTAAAGGTAAACCGTAATTGGTCGATAGAGGGTTGTTGTTTATTGCCTAAGAAAATAAGCCCAAAGTATGTAGATGTGAGTGTTGTGAGTTTATGTTTGATTGCTCGGTAGGTAGTTGTTCGCAATCTCCATAGATATCTCTTAATACTCCACGATGGATGGTTGATAAGGGTGGTTGGTTTACTATTGATAAGAAATATTGAGCTGGATATATGCTCTTTAATCAGATAATCGGCATAACTTGGATTACCGTTTGCAGATGTTTGTGCTAAGGGTTTAATTGTGACATTGTTGATGTTTATGGTGTCGCCGACGGTGTAAGGGATACGTGTTTTGAAGTAACATAAAAATTCACACGATATGTGATTATGTAACGTGTGTTGCGGTATAAAAACTTCATTGACCGATAGCCGTATGATATCTCCTTTTTGCTTTTCTCCCCATTCATCTTTATCCACAATGGTGCCGACAATGGTGACTGTTTTTTGATGGATGAGGGATGTTGTAAGATTATGATCAATTTTTTGTAGTGTAAGTGAGCCTGCTGCAATAAAAAACATAAGCAATGTGCAGTAGATGCTAAGATGCTTTGTACGTTTGTGATAAAAACAATAAAAAAGTGCTAGCGTTGTTGCAATAATTCCCGCCACCAGAAATGATATAGGGATAGAATATATATTCTGGAGATAGATTCCTGCGCATGCGCCTATAAGAGGCAGGAGAAATGGTGTATAAAAATTACGGAGTTTCATGATGGATTATTGCTATTGTCTGCTTAACAATTTCTATCTTTTGGCCATTATTGCATTCTAAGATGATAAAGTTATCAGATACAGCGTAGACCATACCCGATATTCCATGAATCGTAGTAATAAATGTTCCTTTTTTAATATGGCGATTGAGTTGTCTTTGGGATTGCTGCTGCCAATACTGGGGTAGTATGATAAGAAGTATACAGATAATGGCAAGTGCCACAGTAGGAAATAATAGGTGGCACCACCGAATGCAACTTATTGTAAAGAGCGTATCTTGGAATAAAAATGATATAATTTTCATTGTAAAACAAAACTAATACACTGGTAATACTTATTACGTAGGCGTTTAATGTAGCAAACTTTTAAAATTGTGAAAGTCCGTTATGAAGATTCGTCATATTAAAGGTCGTCAGATTTTAGATTCACGAGGACAACCAACAGTTGAATGTATTCTTGAGTTAGATAACGGTTGCCATATTGTGGCAAGTGTCCCCTCTGGGGCATCTGTTGGGAAGTATGAGGCTAAAGAGTTACGAGATGGGGACCCTCATTATTTTGAAGGCAAGGGGGTATTGCATGCCATTCGTAATTTGGAACAGACAATTGGCCCCATGGTTATTGGTAAAAATCCTGATGTTATTACCATGGATGCCATGATGATTGAATATGATGGTACGTCTGATAAGTCAAAACTTGGAGCCAATGCAATGCTTGCAGCAAGTATTGCAATAACACGTGCTCAGGCACATATTGAGGGCATTCCGTTGTATGCTTTTATTAATAAATTATGGCAATTTGAAAAACCGACCATGCCTGTCTGTATGTTTAATATAATTAATGGTGGTGCCCATGCACAAAGTGGTTTGTTCTTTCAGGAATTCATGATTATGCCACGTGCACAGGATGTGCGCCGAAATATAGAGATTGCTGTGCGTTTTTACAATTCACTAAAACGTGCACTTGCTGATAATCAGTATGCAACATCAATTGGAGATGAGGGTGGCTTTGCTCCTAGATTTATGCAAAATGGCATTGCTCGAGAGACGACGGCGCTTGATTTTTTACAGGATGTTGCTGGGTGTATAAAAGAGGAGGTTGTTTTTTGTCTTGATGTGGCAGCGTCCCAATTTTATGAGACCAATAACAAAAAATATAAGATACACGATGATTATTATGATGGGGATCAATTGATTGCGTTGTATGAAAACCTTTGCACCAAATATTCCATTGTTTCAATAGAAGATGGTTTTGATGAAAATGACTGGGATGGTTGGCAGCGATTGACGCATCAATTAACCGGAAAAATTCAATTGATTGGCGATGATATTTTTGTAACCAACATTAAGCGAATTGAATATGGTATTGAGAATAGAGTTGCCAACTCTGTTCTTATAAAACCCAATCAGATAGGTACTGTTTCAGAAACTATTAAAGCTATTAAATTATGTAAAAAAGTCGGGTACAAGACTGTTATATCACATCGTTCCGGTGAAACAAATGATTCCTTTATTGCAGATCTTGCTGTAGGAACTGCTGCGGGACAACTAAAAACTGGTGCACCGGTTCGAGGAGAAAGGGTGGCAAAATACAATCGCTTATTGGAAATTGCCGAGGAAATTTAAGGAATCCGGCTCTTTTTTTATTAATTTTTTTCTGAAGATAACAAGCAATCCTGCTGCGATCATGGCCAATATTCCTGCAAGCAAGAAGACATTATGATGAGTTGTTCTATCCCATAAAATACCGGCGAGTAAGCTTGAAATAAACATAGCAATGCCAGTTATGGATTCAAAAAAACCAAGGGCAGTTGCTTTGAGGATTGCTGGCGAAAGGTCTGAAGCATATGCCTTTTGATTAACTTGAATGATCGCAAGGGCAATGCCATAGAGGATGAAGCAGCCCATGAATGTTGCTAATGTTGATGCTAGCATAAATCCGAATAGTGTTATGACAAACAATATATAGCTAGTGACCATCATGGTCCATCGGCCAATTTTGTCTGAAAGTATGCCAAATGGTATTGCGCCCAGTGTGTAGAAGATATTAAATAAAACGTACAGTAACATTGAGGTAAGAATTGGTGATGGCATTGTAAGCTCCTGTTGTGCATGAACTATAAAAAACATGTAACTGATATGAGAAAGAGAGAATATTGCTGCTATGGCAACAAAGAGTTTAAATTCGGAAGAGAAGTGGTGTGAATTTTTAATGTTATCGAGTGTTTGTGGTGAATATGCTTCCTCTTTTACGTAGCGCAATGGAAATGCTGAAGTAAGAGAAATTGCAGCAGCAATCAGGATGATAATGGTCAGGCTAATATTCCATTTCCATACAAGAAAGAAAACTAAAATTGATCCGCCAATTGCTCCCAGTGTGTCAAAGGCTCGGTGAATACCAAAACCCTTACCGATGTTTTTAGGCATGGTTTGCGTAATAAGTGCATCACGAGGCGCGGTACGTAGTGCCTTTCCAAGTCGTTCCAATCCTACGAGGGCAAAAATGAATTGCCAACTGTTTGCCATAATAAGAAATACTTTAAAAAATGCTGAGGTTATATATCCCCAATATACAAAGATCTTACGTTTGCCAATACTGTCTGATAGATGGCCAAAGAAAAATTTTAAAACTTCTGCAGCACTATCTCGTAGTCCGCCGATAAGTCCAAGTGCAATACCGGTACCTCCAACACTGGTGATAAGTAGCGGTAAAATTGGCAGAATCATTTCGCTACTGATATCGTTTAAAAAGCTTGTAATACCAAGCAAAATAATATTCATAGTACCGTTTATATTATTTTTTTGAGTCATAATGAGATCTCCTTTTCTTGTGGTGCGTATTATATTGATTCATACATTAATTTATAGAATCAAGAATAATTGAGTGTAGCATGGTTATTGAGCAAAAATTAATGATTTTTAAGAATGAATCGATAAGGAGCTTGCGACCATAATGGTCCGGCATAGTCAACGCCAATGCGAGGAGTGCATTTGATATCTGAAGGTTTAATGATTAATCCGTGGTCTTCAAACCAAAGATTAGAGGTCGGGTGAGCTTTTTTAAGATTAAAAGATTGATCGATACCAAGGTGTTTTGTTAAACGTCCTGGACCTGAAACGTTTCCTGCACCGCGTATGAGTATTGCTGCCGGATAATTTTTAGGGCCGGTAACAATATTGAGCATCCAGTACATACCGTAAATGAGATATACATAAAAATTCCCTGCCGGTCCAAACATGGGAGCTGTTCGTTCGGTCTTACCAAAGCGACCGTGGCAAGCAAGATCCTCAGGTCCGTCATAGGCTTCTATTTCATTAATAATAAGTGCAATGGTATGATTCCCTTGTTGGCGTATAAGAGATTTACCTATAAGACTGTTGGCTACGGTAAGTGTTGGTTGATTGAAGAAATCTTTTGTGAGTATCTTTTTTGTCATATTAGTATTGATGCGAAAAAATTGTTTGAACTTAAGAAATAATAACAAGATAGATTTAAAAATATAGGGGGCTGTACATCAGCCCCCTATTATAATACTTAGGTTTTACTTTTTAGCTTTCTTCTTAGGTGTGATCTTTTTAGCGTCTGCATGCGTCTTTTTTCTTATAATGCTTTTTGGTTTTATTTGTTCATAAAAAAAGAGCACTGGCTGAAAAGTTTTATAGAAGCCACTTCTTGCTATAGTTTGCATATTTTTAAGTGAAACTTTATTTATTGAAAAATCATTACACAAGTACCATTGATTATAACTACGTACAAATGAAATATAATGACCGCCTAGTGCATTTCCGCTTTGCATGCAACAGCCAACAAGATTAAATTTTTTCTTTCCAAAGGTTAAATTTTGTAATGCAAATGGTGTTGGAGTTTCTATTTTTTTTGCAGCAATCGCATAGGCTGCATTGTTATTTTTACCAAGAGCTAATTGTCGTGCATATTCAGTGGGATCAAATAGTATTCTATTTATAACGTGAGTTCGGAGTTGTCA
>LDIV01000001.1:518430-523609 GCA_001468855.1 candidate division TM6 bacterium UASB124
CAAACCCCGAACTCACGTTATTTATATATGATATAAAAATATTGGGAGCTTTTTCTATCATGGTTGATCGATTTAAAATAAAATCACCATGTGCTCCACATAGTGAACATCTTGTTTTTTGATCGGATATTGGTTCATCTTTATAATATGTTTGTATAAGAGCTTGAAGTGAATATCTTTTAGGTTCTTTTTTATGGTCTTGCGTATAGATAGCTAAGAAATTGAATAGTTCTTTCTTTGAACTGGATTTTTTACAAGTAGAACACGTATTGGTGATTTTATTATTAAAAGTATAAAGAGGAGCTTTCTTGGGTATCTTTGCAAGAATGAAATTTAAGACTTCTGCCGGATCCTGTTGACCCATTCCCGCCAGTCCTGCTGCAGAAAACTGGTTGATAGTAAATTGTTTTACTTTCTCATAAGGTTCTTTACCAAATTGTGCGATAAGCTCTTGTTTGATTGGTTGTATTTGGACAAGACATTGATACATAGCATTAAAGTAACATTGGGCTGCAAGATTTCTAAGCGGTTTGGGTGCGTTTTTTTTTGCTTCAAGGGCTGCTTTTTTGGCGGCCGCCTTTTTTTTGGCAGCAGAAATTGCCTTTTTTGATGCATTGTTATTTTGCTGCTTATTTTTGTGTGCTTTAGCATAAGCTAGACGAGATTTTTTAAGAATATTATGAGCGTCATGTATATTTTTTGCATGTATGTAGGCGATAGTGTTTTTTGTTGCTCTTAAGATTGTTTTATCGTGGCGAGAAAGGTTATTATACTGAGTTTTATTATTGGGTAGAATAATATTAAATGAACCTATATTGCAGATCGCAAGCAAAAGTATTGCACATGCAATTTTTAATATACGTATTTTTAGAAATAAATTTTTCATGTCAATACCCCCTAAGGTTCTAGCTAATGTTACGGCTTATCTATTTTTAATTTTTTTAACATATTACGATCTTTGTCCTACAATCAATAATCGAGTTTTTTACTTGTTATTGAATTAATTACTATATTTAAGAAGTTGGTTTTTTAGGTACCAACTTAATAACAGCGTCTGAAGATATATCTTGTTGGCACATAGGGCATTCTTTATTTATTAATATATTGTAGCAATTTTCACAAAGGACATGTCGACAATTTGGAACAACAACCTTTTTGCCTTCTTCATAGTTATCATCATCTAGACATATTGGACAATGAGTTTCTCCATCAGACCATTTTTTTGTGCTGATATTGTATATGCATAATTTCTTATTGATTCAACTAAGATCTTTATCTTGTGGTGGTGTTATTGGAGCTGTCGAAGTTGTTGTAAATGGTGTAGATGTAGTTGGTGTTGTGGTGGTTGATGGTTTTGTTGTTGGCGATGATGGAGGAGTAGGTGTTGCCGGCGTGGTGGATGTTGGAGTTGAGGTGGGTGTTGTAGTAGTTGTTGGGGCAGTGGTAGAAGTAGAGGCCGTTGTTTTGGTGCTTGGATTTGTTTTTGGTGTTTTTACCGTGGTCTTTGGAGCAGCTTTAGGTGTTACTGGTTTGGCTTTCTTGTGTGTAGTTTTTGCTTTTGTGCGTCGAGTCTTTTTGCGTCGAATAGCGGCTTTTGTTTTTGTTGTATTGCGTTGTACTGTTTGTTTATAGAAAAACAAGACGGGTTGAAAGCTTTGATAGAATCCTTTTTTTGCAATGTTTAACATAGCCATAGGTGAAATTTTTTGTATTGAAGAATCGTTACACAAGTACCACTGATTTTTATTACATACAAATGATATATAATGGCCGCCTTTAGCATTGCCGCTTTGCATACAACAACCAACTAGCTGATATGTTTTACCACCGAAAGTTAAATTTTGTAAAACAAATGGTGTTGGGGTTTCTATTTTACGTGTGGCAAGTGTATAGGCGGTATTATTATTCTTGCCAAGCTTAAGTTGTTGTGCATATACAGCAGGATTGAATAGAACTCTGTTTAAATACGTAATAAAAATATTTGGGGAACTTTCAGCAATGGTTGATCTGTTAAAAGGAACGTCTAGCGTTGGGCTGCAATACGCACATTTAATAGTAGTTTTTTCGTTTTGATAATAGTTTCTTATAAGTGTTTGGAGTGGGTATTTCCTGCGATCTTTTTTAGGATCTTTCATGGGAAGCTGTAGATGCGTGAATAATTCTTTTCGCGGTTCTTTGGGTCTTTTACACTTGGAGCATGTATCTGTAATTTTATTACGAAGGGTATATGTTGTTGCTGCTTTTATTTTTGTGAAGATATAATTTAATGCTTCCTCTGGATCTTGTTGGCCCATACCAGCAAGACCGGCGGCAAAAAATTTGTTAATAGTAAACCGTTTAACCTTCTCATATGGATTCTTACCAAATTGTTTATTGAGCTCTTGTTGGAGTTGAGGAATTTGAACAAGACATTGATACATGGCATTAAAATAACACTGAGCAGCGAAATTCTTAAGAGGCTGTGGTGCCGTAATTTGATTGAGTGTAGCCTTTAGTGCTGTTTTTCGTGAAAGTTGTTTTTTTGTATAATTTGTACGTGCTTGTTTAAGAATGCGAGCTGCTTCCTTGGAATTTTTTGCACTTAAGTAGGTTGCGGTGCTTTTTGTTATTTTTAATACTCTTTTGTCGCGCTGTGAAAGCTTGTTAAAAAGAGTTTTGTTGTCTGCATGCATATTATTAAAAGATGATACGCAGCATAATGCAAAAGTAAATACTGAGGCTTTGAACTTAGATATGTCTGTTTTTATAATATTATTCATAATAACCCCCAATTAAACTCAGTTAAAATTGTTAATTTACGTATTAAGTCTTTGAATATTATTTAATTAGAATAACAAAATAAAAACAATTGTCAAACAGAAATGTTCTTGATTGTTTTAAATGCATATTTGATAAAAAGTATCATATTTTGGTAAAATTTATGATAAAAATTGATTCTAATTTCTTCAGAAAGGGTAAACCACCAGTTTGACTAGTTGGACTCTCCAGGCTTGGCCTCAAGATTTAGTTCAAAAGCGATGATGTCGTAATAAGCTTACCCTTCGGTGGCTTGATGGTCACACAGAAGGAAAATATGACAACATCATCGTACGAGAATTTAAGTCATTCGCGATGGGACTGTAAATATCATGTGGTGCTTATCCCAAAATGTAGAAAGAAAGAAATATACGGTGAAATACGAGAGTTTTTGCGGCAAACGTTTCATGAGCTTGCAAGGCAAAAAGGGTGTGAAATTGTATCAGGAAGTCTGGTTCAGGACCATGTCCATATGCTGATTCGTATACCACCGAAGTATGTTGTTGCCGAGATAGTTGGTTATCTGAAGGGTAAAAGTGCAATAGCCATAGCAAGACAATTTAATGGTCGTAAAAGAAAATTAAACGGGGAGTTTTTTTGGGCGCGAGGATATTCAGTTTCATCAGTTTGATACGATCAAGAGAATATTTGTACATACATCAAAAACCAGGAACAGTTAGATGGACACGGTTTTGATGAGTTAGGTGAATTTTAGGTTGAGTTAGTTTAACAATTGGCAGTCTTTGAGACTGCTCATAACCGTCAAGCCACCCGCTTTGCGGGTGCGTTATGACTCTAAGTTTGTGAAAAGGATATGGATTGGGTCAATTGTAGCTTATGACAACGTGAGTTATTGTTAAACTGTTGCCAAAAACGCTAAAATTTTAATGGATGGAACAGCTGTTCTGCTGTGCCCTCCATGGTTATTACATCAATAAACTTGCAATTGCTGCATTCAAAAGATTGGTTAATGTACCACCGAGAAGAGCCCGCATGCCAAGTTTTGTCAATGTATGCCGTTTGGAGGGACATAGAGCTCCGATGCCACCAATTTGAATCCCAATGGAAGAGAAATTAGCAAAACCGGCAAGAGCGTAGGTTAAAATAGCAACTGATCGGTCTGAAAGTGTTGCTTTTACCAAATTGCTATAAGCAACAAACTCATTAATTACTAATTTTTGACCAAGTAATGCACCGGCAGCTTTACAATCAGCGGGACTTATGCCGATAAGATAGGCAACACCATAAAACAACCAAGCAAAAACATCATTGAGCCCATGACCGCTAATCCCCATCAGTATTGCATCAATCATGGCCATCAAGCTGATGAATGCTACCAACATTGCTGCAATATTAACAGCCAAACGCAACCCGTCACTTGTTCCTGAAGAAACAGCATCTAATAAGTTTTTAGTTTCTTTAGGAATTTCAACACCTTTGCCGCCCATGGTTTCAGGTGTTTCTGTTTCTGGGATTAAGATTTTTGAAATTAAAATTGCTCCGGGAATAGCCATAATACTTGCAGACAGCATGTGGGTAATAGGTACTCCCATTAAGCCATAAGCAGCTAAAATTGAACCACTGAGGTGTGCCATACCGCTGACCATTACCGTCATTATTTCAGAGTTGGTCATCCGTGGTAAATAATTTTTGATTAACAATGGTGCTTCTGTTTGTCCAAGCATGCTGTTGGCTGCAACTGATAATGTTTCAGCTCCTGATGTTCCCAATAATGGTCGTACGGCATAGGCAATTAATTTAACAAGAACCTGTACAACACCAATATGGAACAAAAGTGACATTAAGGCACCGAAAAAAATTACAATAGGTAGCACCTTGAGTGCAAACACAAAACCCCATGGACCGTCGGCATGAGCAAGACTTCCAAAGAGAAAAGAACAGCCTTGATCTGCAAACGCGTAAATATATTGAACGCCACGAGCGATAGCGGCAAATATTGTTTGGCCGACCATTGTATTGAGAATGAAAAGTCCAAGAGCAAATTGGAGTGCTAATGCAATGAATATAAGACGAATATTAATAGCTCTTCGTTTTGTTGAAAAAAGTGAAGCAAAACCAACGATGCAGGCTATGCCAAGTAGGCTTAAATAATGGTTATTTTGCAACAACCATTCAAAAACAAAAAACATGATAGTCTCCTCTTGGGGAAAAATTTTTATGATAAAACATGTGTGCAATCATACCCAAAAAAAAGATTTTGTCAGAAATTTTTATAAGTCCTTGGTTTTCATCCGTGTTTTATAAATTCATACATTTTACTATCATGTGTTAACGAATTTTTTTCGCCATCAAATGTTTCAATACAGGACTTATGTTCTAGCTGAAAGTTAGATCCAGGTCTTGATTTTTTATGTAAAGATGC
>LDIV01000001.1:524990-537078 GCA_001468855.1 candidate division TM6 bacterium UASB124
TTTAAAGCCGGCATCAGAGGATAAATTTACCTATGTTGCGTAAGTCCTGAATTGACTAACAACGCAAACAAGTACAAATAAAAAATACGAACAGTCGGGTAGTTGCTTGTTTACGCAGGAGTTTCAATTGTGATAGCGGCTCTGCGTTGAGTACGTTCCCAATCAATCAATGGATTAATGAGATCATCCAGATCACCTTGCATGACCATATCCAGCTTCTTGAGCGTAACTTCAGTGCGATGATCGGTAACTCTATTTTGAGGGAAATTATAGGTTCTTATTTTTTCTGCACGCTCACCTGTTCCTACTTGTTGTTTACGTGAGGCACTAATTTCAGCATCTTTTTTTTCTTTTTCATAAGCGATTAGACGTGCTTGCAAAATTTTCATTGCTTTTTGTCTGTTTTTGATTTGTGAACGTTCATCTTGGCATGCAACAACTAACCCTGATGGAATGTGTGTAATGCGGACGGCTGAATCAGTTTTGTTGACGTGCTGTCCTCCTGCACCACCGGCGCGGTAGGTATCGATGCGCAAATCATTTTGATTGATGGTGACATCTACGTCGTCAAGTTCTGGAAGTACTGCAACGGTAACCGTTGATGTATGAACTCTTCCCGCTGTCTCTGTTTTTGGCACACGTTGTACTCGGTGTACGCCGGATTCAAATTTTAGAAATTTATATACCTTTTTACCTTGAATGTGCATGATGAGTTCTTTAAAACCACCAAGATCGGTACTTGCTTCTTCTGCTACAGAAACATGCCAACCTTTTGATTCGGCATAATTTGAATACATTTTAAAAAGATCGGCAGCAAATAAAGCTGCTTCTTGACCCCCTGCACCGGCACGAATTTCCAAGAATACAGAACGGTCGTCTTGAGGGTCTGCTGGATACAAAATGTCTTCTAATTGACGTTCGAACATCATTTTTTTTGCTTGGCTTTCGGTAATTTCTTGAGCATATAGCTCTTTTAGTTCGCCTTCCTCTTTTTCAAGTTGCTGAGTGCAGTCAGTAATCGTTTTCTCAAGCTCGGTGATTTGATTGTGTACCCCGAGAATTTCAGCAAGCTGTGATGAACGTTTTTGCATGTTAATACGAGCCTTGGAATCCAATTGTGGGTCTACAAGTTTTTCTACGAGCTGATTGTATTCCTGTTGAAGAGCATTCCAATCAAGCATGATTTTTACCTATTTTTTTGTGCCAAACAAAAAGGCGTATCTTGATTAATACATCAAAACACGCCCCATAAATACATTATTGCGTTATTACTTTTTTTTCTTGGATTTCGCTGTTGTTGCTTTTTTAGCAGTAGCTGTACCTTTTTCATAACGAGCTTGGAATTTTTCAATACGACCGGCGGTATCAACAAATTTTTGTTGGCCTGTAAATAATGGATGACAGCCGGAGCAAATATCAACCTCAATGCGTTGGTCGGTAGAAATTGTTTGGAATGAATTGCCGCAAGCACATCGAGCTGTTACGTCGTAAAGTTTTGGATGAATATCCTTCTTCATATGAAACCTTGCTATTTAATGCCTTTATCAGTTTGCCGTTTTTTTAGCTCTTCGATGAGCGCTACACGCTCTACGTTAACCCCCCGTGCTTGTCCTAGATGGTATGAGGCAAAGTCTGCCCAGAGAATCATATTAAAGAGCTGACTTTCAAAAGTATCCCCAAAAACTGGCGGTTTGTAAAGAACTACGCGTTTTTCATGCAAAATCTCGCTTATTGCTTGGATTGCTATAGACATATGAGCTGGGAGGAAATCAGTGTAAAACATGACTACAAGAGGATTTAACTTGAATTGTTCAAAGCCGACTACCAGATTGTGGCAAAGTTCTGGGAATTCATTAAAAACGGCCTGCATCTTACTGTTTTCGTTGAATTGAGTTGTCGCTCGATAGGCAGCTGCGGTGCTATCACCAGCAACTCCCCAGACGTGCATGACGTCATATCCGTTTGCTGCATATAAAAAGTCTTTGTAAAAATGACCTTCGATAAATGAAGGAACATATTTTTCAGCGTCTTTTATCCATTGATCGCCTTTGCGTACAGATAAAATACCCATGAGGCAAAAAAGTTCAGACAAAAAACCAAGAAAAAGTCCAAGTGCTGAACGCGGACTCAGTGATTTAGGGATCAACACAAATGGTAAATCTTTGAGTTCTGCTTTTTGGACTGCGGTTCCTCCATTGGCAAGAACAATGGTAGGAATAAACTTTTGTATGAGCTCGTCAAGAACATCAAGGGTTTCCCATGTTTGTCCTGAATAACTTACAACAATAGCAAGAGTTTCAGCATCTATAGCAGCAGGAACAATAGGTGTATCTATAATAAAAGAGGTGATTCCTGGTTTACGATCAAGAAATGTTTTCATAATGCGGCCAGCAACTCCAGAGCCGCCCATACCAACAAAGGCTATTTTTTTAATATGCTTAGGAAGTGTTGCTTGATAATCTTGGTAAAAACTGTGAGCAAGTTGTTTGCCGTCTTTAAGTTTTGTTGCCCATAGAGATAATTCTTTAAGCATCATTGGTTTAACTCCTCTTGCTTGAGTATTGAATTTTATGTTAGTTTTAGTTCTTTTTGTAACGCTTTTGCATCCTGTATAATTTGTTTAGGCGTGTTGCCAGCTATCAATTCTTTAAGAGCTTTTTGAGCTTCTTGTTTTTGTCCGAGTTCATACATACATTTTACTCTATGTAAACGTGCATAGGGAAATATATCAGGTTGGTTTGCGCATTGTTGAATTAGCGGCAATGCTTCCTGATACCGACGCAAGTTCATTAGTGCCTGTGCGTAATTGTAAACACATGCCGGATTTCGTGACTCTTTTTTGTAGGCTATTGCCAGGTTTTCTGCTGCTTTTGCATAAGAGGGTAGGCTATAATAACAACATCCTAAAATAAAAGCAGTATCTTGATAGTTTTTGTCTATTTTTTCAAGACTTTGGATTGCCGCTTGATATCTACCTACTTCAAAGCACAAAGTTCCGTGTAGGTAAAACATTTCTCGTTCTGCTTTATCACCGTTGATGGCATTTTCATAACATGCAATAGCTTCGTTGCGTCGGCCAAGGATTTGATAGAGCTTTCCCAGATTAAAATGAGATTTGCTATAATGTGGACACAATTTGATTGCTTCTTTAAGACAATATTCAGCAGCTTGCCATGACTGGTTATTAAAATGTAACATGCCTAAATTATTAAATAATTCTGGATGAGCTTCACCAATATCAAGAGCTCTTTTGTAATGTTCTAAAGCTTTGTCTGTTTCATTTCTTACTTGATAAATAGTTGCAAGGTTAATATGAGGTTCTGCATACCAGCCATCCCGTTCAATTGCTTTGTAAAAATGATCAATTGCTTCTTGGGTTTTACCCATTTCCCATAGTGCTATGGCATAGTTATTGTAACCGCGTGATTTGTGTGGATTTTTTGCGATAACATCCCCCCAAAAATCATACTCTGAACGCCATACCGTATTGCGTATACCGCTCCAAACAGCAAGAGAAATGGTTAGTGATAGTAATGCAGTACTAGCGGTTACTATGTGTGACCGGGCAAGCTTTGCGTGTGCGAGCCATTTAAAAATTTGGAGTCCGCAAAGAAGAATTCCATAAGCGAGTACAATCATGAGACCAAGTGAAGCCGGATATGTTTTGTAATCACAAATGAGTTCTGTTGTTGGGAAGATACTTGTGCGGGGGAACATAGTAATGAAAAACCAGGCAAGACCAAAGCTGACTACATGACAAGGATAACGATAATATAACCATGCAGCACCACCAACTATCGCGGTAATTAACAACATTGGTATAAGTACATCAAAGCTAAACAAACTTTTAGAGAGTACTATTTCGTAATCAAAACAAATAATAGGAGGCCAGATAAATACATAAAGATAATGTACAAGAACTTTGAATTGGGAAATCATAAAAGAATATAAACGTATAGGCTCATGTACATTGGTGGTCAAGATATTTCCACGATTATTGTGAACTTGGCTGGTTGATATTGTTTGTACATAGTGCGGTCTTAGATATCCATATTTAAACATGAGTCCGTATAAGACGACGCAATATACAGCATGGATCATCCAGCGAGATTTAAATGATGACCAATCTCCTTCAGCGATAAAAAACCAGTCAACAAGCATGAGAAGAACAGGAAGTACTATAACGATTTCTTTGGTGCCGCCAGAAAAAGCCATAAAAACAAATGATAAAGCATACAAGATGCGACGTTGAATTATATGTTGTGTTGTTGCGGCAAAAACGAAGGTAGTAATGACAAGCATTGATAGAAAAAGCATCAACCCTTCAAGTCTCATTTGTGTGATGTATGGAACTGTTTGCGTTTGGATCGGATGTAATAAGAATAATGTTGTAGTAAGTGTTGTTAAAACGAGAGCATATTCTTTAATGAAGGTGTTGCGTTTAAGGTTAGTGAATAAGCGCAGTAAGGTTGAAAAAGCTAAAATACCAATGACACAGTGCATTACAACGTCAACAATTCGGTAGCCAAATGGATTATCCTTCCAATAATGAAATGTGATCTGATTCCACAAACGGGATATCCATCGAGGATTGCCAAAAAACTGGCCCGAAAAATCTATAACGCGAATATGAAGATAATTGATAATTGTTGGTAGATCATCAAACATAAACGGATACCACAATGATGGGTAATACACAATAAATGTGATGGTTGCTAAAAAAAGTGGTATGCAAATAATGATCCAGCGATGCCAACGGTTTATTAACGTTGCAATAGTATTACTGTCCATTATCTACCTCCCTTCTCCCTTAAATATTTTTTGTTTTAGGTTGAATTTGTTTTGATTGAGGTGTTTTTTTTGTGTTTTTCTTGCCTGGTTCGTTGCGGGATGCCAGTGCTTTTTTAAGATCACTTAAACGAATGGTTCCTTGCCCTTCATTTACTTTTTTTTGAATTTCTGAGCGAGCAATTTCATTTTTAACCATTTTTTTGAAATCATCACCGGCATTGAGCGTCAAAAGTCCTTGTAAATATTTTTTCGACTCATCAAATTTATTGAGTTTTTCCAAACATGCAGCAACACGGAAGAATGCTTGAGGAACTGACTGTGGTAATGTTGTTACTTTTTGGAATAGTTCAATTGCGTGAGCAAAATCGTTTTGAGTGAAATAGCTTTCAGCTAGATTGTATAAATAGCGTGGATCAAGAGGATTATTCATTACCAAGCGTTCGTAAATAGGTTTTGCCTTTTCATGTTTTCCATTCATAAAATATGCGTTAGCAAGGTTGAACCATACTTGGTCATTTGCGACACCACGTCTGAGTACTTCTTCAAACGCAAAAGCAGCTTCGTCGTATTTTTGAATCTTCATGCCCATTTGTCCAAGCTTAAAAAATACCTCCGGTGTATCTAAATCACCTTGTGCGGCTCTCTTTAAAAATTCCCAAGACTTATTACTGTCACCCTTCTCTTCCCATAAGCGGGCCATATTATAATAAGCCTTGCCGTAGTATGGTCGTAACTGAATAGCAACACTCAATGCGCGTTCAGCATCATCATATGCTTTTTTCTGTAATAGCAATGTTCCTAAGTTGTTATATGCTTCGGGATAATTTGGGCAGATATGAATAGCTCCCTTGAGTGAATCAATTGCTTTGTCGATGTCTCCTTTCATGGAGTATGCTACTGCCAAGTTACTCAATGGATCTGCGTAGTACGAATCAAGAGAAATTGCTTTTTGATATGCGGCTATAGATTCATCAACTCTACCGGCTTCGGATAGCGCAACTCCCAAATTATTATGCGAACGTGCTTTATTAGGAGCTTTACTTACGTTATCTTGCCAAAAATCAACACAGGTTGCCCAAACTTTATTACGTTCATAGGAACCGAGTCCAACAAGTAATATTAAGCAAGCCAGTGTGCCAAGTTGTACCTCATGTACATGAAATCGTTCTGGTAAGTTTTGCAATAACGACCATAGCCCTGTTATTGCATAGGTAAGCATTGTTGCGAATAAAAACATAATACCGATGGATGATAGATATGTTTTATAATCACATACTAGCTCTGGTGACGGGATGAGCGTTGAACGTGGTGCTATTGCGATAAAAAACCATGTCAGCCCAAAAGTGAAAGCTGTATATTTTTTTTGGACCATGAATTTAACAACAAAAAATAATATGGTCAGAAGTACGATGAGTGGGAAAAGAACCTCAAAACTGAAAAAGCCTGGAGCTACTTTCCAATCGTATTCAACACTAATGCCTACCGGCCAAACGAAAATGAGTAAGTAATGAAGAATGACTTTTAATTCTGACATAAAAAACATGCTGGGTGTAATAACGTCAAAAGCATTAGGTGTGAGAATGTTACCGCGATTATTGTTTGTGCTAATTTTCCCCATTAATGCATCTAAGGCAAATCCCGTTCCCATATGATGTAAAAGCAAAGCGATAAATGCTATAGAAAAAAGACCATAGAGCCAGATATGTTTTTTGAAGAGATTCCATTTTTGTTGCGAAATAAAAAACCAGTCAATTGTTAACAATAAAAATGGTAATGCGACTACGATTTCTTTTGTCCCACACGAGAGCATGGCGAATGCCAATAAGAAGAAGGTGAAAATGGATTTGAGAATAATTGAACGTGTTTGAAAAATTTTAACATACATAAGTAGTGTGGTAACGATAAATAATGTTGCAAGTCCTTCCAGGCGAGCCTGAATGACATAAGAAACGGTTTGTGTTTGTACTGGATGAAGCAAAAACAATCCACTGCATATAAATGCAATGTAGGTTGCGTTGTTGGCAAAAAAAGGCTTATTTTGTAAGAATTTACATAAACTGCAAATAAGATAAAAAAGTAATAAGCCGGTCAAAATATGGATGGTTATATTTGATAATCGATAATAAAATGGATCAAAACGTCCTACCTGGAAATTAAGCGAACTTAACCAATCTCCAAACCAGCGTGAACTATTCCACCAGCGACCGAGTGGATTATCAAAGCGAATTCCAAAGCGTTTTACAATGTTTGCTATATCATCAAATTGAAATGGATAATGCAATGATGGATAGTAAATTACTGCAGTCAGTAGCGTCAGGATTGATGGCGGGAGTAATGCACGTAAAAAGCGATTTGCAATTAAGTAGGTTTGTTTTTTAGGTTGTACTGCGGTTTCAACAGTGCTTATAGAAGAGTTTACAATGGGTTCTGAGTCTTCAATTATTTCTCTTTCAACAGAAACAGTATCCGTTGCTATTTTATGCGTTTTAACCTGTTTTTTCCTTGTCTTTTCCATAGAATCTCCTTTTAATAAGACAGTTTGACAAGCTTATTGCATTAAAACGGTGTTGTTAGTTATTTCAAGAAAAAGATCATATGCAGATTTTAATTGAAAAAACGCATATGTCGAATGAAAATAATAGAATTTGCGATATTGGCTCATTTGACCGTGTTTTAAATATGGCCTATGCTAGAACTAAAGCATGAGGAGCTACGTTTTACTCATTTTATTCAAATTCATAATAATCCCCAATTTATCAAAAAAGGTTTTTTATGACACAAGTTTCATGGTTACAGTTTTTAGCTCAAACAGCTACATTACTACCGGCTATTTTGATAGCAATATCATTTCATGAATGCGCACATGCATTAACTGCTACTCTTTTGGGTGATAGTACCCCTAAACGAGATGGCCGACTCACACTTAACCCTATAGTACATATCGATTTTATTGGATTACTATTTCTTATATTTTTTCGTTTCGGATGGGCAAAACCGGTTGTAATGGACATACGTCATTTTAAGTATCCGCGTCTATTTGAAATCATTACATCATTAGCTGGGCCTCTTGCTAATTTTTTAGTTGCGTTGATGGCATTTGCAGGAATTAAATATTATCCAGAAACCATTTTTAATCCTGCTGTTAATACAACTTTTTTACAGTTACTTGAAACAACAGCCTTCATGAATATTGCGCTTGGGGTATTTAACTTATTACCAATACCACCTCTTGATGGTAGTCATATTATCACCGCATTGCTCGTCAAATCATTTCCCAGATTTGTTTTGTGGTTAGAGCGATATGCATTATTCCTTCTTGTACTCATTCTTCTTATTCCTCAGATACAAAACATACTGTTAATTCTTATACTACATGTTGCGCAAATCCTTAAAAATATTGTTTTTTAACTTAGGAATTGATCATGAAATTATTCTTAGATCCATCATTTGCACTGATCAAAAGTGGGACAGTTCAAATTATTCCAGAAGATCTTTTAATTAAAAAATTAGCGTTAAAAAAACCTCTCAAAATAAAATGGGGTGCCGATCCGACAGCTCCAGATTTGCACCTTGGCCATGCTGTTGCCATGTGTAAGCTGAGACAATTTCAAGATTTGGGACATGAAGTAATTTTTTTGATAGGAGATTATACTGCTCGTATTGGCGATCCAACAGGACGATCAAAAACAAGACCGCCACTTACCGAAGAAGCAATTAAGCGCAATGCAACCACCTATTTACAACAATTAGGTAAAATTCTTGATCCTGAAAAAACCATTGTTCGTTATAACAGCGAATGGCTCTCAAAACTTTCTTTTGCTGATGTGCTTATGTTGTGTGGCAAGGTAACTCTGGCACAGCTTATTGAACGTGATGACTTTGCAAAACGTTTAGATGAAAAGTCACCTATTGGTATGCATGAACTTTTGTATCCATTGATGCAAGGATACGATTCTGTTGCTTTGCATGCGGATGTTGAAATTGGGGGTAATGATCAAACATTCAATCTTTTAATGGGGAGACATCTGCAAGAGTGTTATGGTCAAGAGCCGCAAGCAATTCTTACCGTACCATTGCTCGAAGGGCTTGATGGTGTTCAAAAAATGTCCAAAAGCCTAGGTAACTATGTTGGGTTATGGGAAAGTGCTGATGTTGCTTTTGGCAAACTTATGTCGATATCAGATACTCTTATGTGGCGTTATTATCTACTGTTGTGTGGTAAGACAGATCAAGAGATTGATGATATGAAGGGTGGTGTTTCTGAACAACGTCTTCACCCGATGAAACTGAAAAAAGAGATGGCTTTCACCATTGTTAAACGATTTTGGTCAGAACAAGAAGCTATTCAGGCACAACAACAGTTTGAGGCATTATTCCAGAAACAAGATTATTCTGCGGCAAAAGAAGTCAATATTCCAGAAGGAACGCCAAACCCAATTTGGATTGTAGAATTTCTTAAAGTGCTTGGCGCAACTACAACTTCATCGGAAGTCAAACGATTGATTGAATCAAAATCAATAGAAATCAATGGCAAAATTATTGATGATTTCAAATCGCAGATTATCTATAAACCAGGAATGATTATCAGGGTTGGCAAGCATAGAATTTATAAAGTTGGTTAGATAAAATTCTATTTTTTCTCATCATTAAAATCATCATCATATTGATTAGCTATATCATCATTTAATTGTGCCGTTGAATCATTTTGCGTTTTTATATCACGAGGATTTAATTGTTGCTGTACCCATGTAAATAAATCAAGAAGTTTATCTGTTGATATTTCTTGTTGATCATTTTTAAAAATATAATCATAGACGTTAGAATTTGGGCAGATATCTATAGATTCTTCTTTAGAATTATTATTAACTCCAAATCGTTTCATCAGATCTCTGACGGCGTATTCTTTTTGAGAAGTTTTCAAATCTGTTTGAGACATAATTTTAGCACATGCTGTTTTGATCTCAGAAAGTGTCAACTCAAAAATCTGACGGTTATTCTCTGCTTTTTTTTGGGGGGCGCGTTTGTAAAGACTTGTAAACTGACTGAGAACCGAAAATAGATCTCGTTTGTCTTTGCGCTTTTCAAAGTTCTTAAGAATCATTTCCAGTGGACATTGCACAAAAATACAATAAACATGGCAGCGAAGAGCTCTTATCTTTTTGAGAAAACTTTCAGTTATTTCTCTTCCATCGTTTGTTACCAAAACGGTATCGCATAATACATCTTTTCCCTGCTCAACCAATTCTTTTATCCGAACATAAGATAAGGCGTGTTCACCGCACCAGCCAATTTTTCTTCCGCATAGAGGTGAAGACATTTCAGCCCGTTCAACATTGTCATCAGAAAATGTATCAATTCCAACAGTGATATAGTCCTGATTCTTGTCTTTTGAGAGATTCCAAAATGCATCGACGATTTTTGATTTTCCTGTGCAAGTTCCACCGCAAAAGATAATGACGTGTCCAAGCGTCTTTTGTGTATTATCTAATTCCGCATCAAGGTTTTGTAGCGTATTTTTAAAATTATCCCAATTATCTGCACCATGAAGCGATAATAACGATAATAATACTATTATATTCATGAAGAGAGGTTGTAATTTTTTTAGAGCGAATAAAGAATTCATGATCAGGCCCCCAAGAATGTAAAATTATTGAAATATGTTATGTAAGGCTAAAAAATTTATACAATATAAAGATATTATTAGGTTTTCACAGCCTGTCAAACACTTAAAAGATGATATATTTGGTTTTTAAAATATTTCGGTTAATCCACCGACGTGGTCGGTGGTGGGGGTAAGGGCCCCACTCAAAAACGAAGCAACTGCTGAATTGCTGAAATGATCGATAGTTTGCGATAATGTCGAGCTTATTAATAGGAGTGAGCATGGAAAATTATCGCAAACTATCGCACGTGTACTATCGATGTGATTATCATTTCGTATGGATACCAAATATAGATACAGCGATTTGGCAGGAAAAGTGAAAGAAAGAACGAAAATAATTTTGCAAGAATTATGTGATTGGATGGACATTATTTTGATAGAAGAATAAGAGAAAGAGCATCAACTACGAGTTTGGAGGGAAGGACCTTAAAAGCCACCGACAAGATCGGTGGTATATTTATATGAGGCTCAGTTTAGATTTTCCAAATAACTTTGCCTATGTTGCGTAAGTCCTGTCATCAAGTACTACTTCGTCAGCAACTACAACGTAACAGTTGCAACAAGAAGAGAATATGGATGAAGACTTGACTCGAGCGATTGAGGCGTCGATGAAAGATACGAAGTCACAATCAAGTTCATCGAGTACAACCAAGAAAAATTAACAAATCAACTAAACTACAAAAAAATGCCCCGTATTTTTACGGGGCATTTTTTTATCTTATTAGATGCTATTGCAAAAGGAATGCAATAAGCTCGTCATCTGTATAATTTCTTTGGATGCCTTGCAGTATTTCAATATTGAGCAGACCAGGCTTTTCTGTAATCCATATATCCATGCCGCCTTCGACTACAGAGATGTTTTTGTATCCCATAGATGAAAGAATGGCATAAGCTTTTTTGCTTGAAATGCCTCTGCGATCATACAATATAATTTCTGCATCTTTAGGCCATTTTAGTTCTAAGGCCTTTTCAAGAATCTTATCTACTGATATTTTTTCAGTTCCAGGTATGTGTTTATCCCGGACTTCTTGAGGCGTTACATTGACAACGACTGTGGTTGAGTTTGCTAGTTTTTCTAATTTTTCTTTGAACAGCTCAGGCGTAATAAATTTTATAGAAGAATTGAGCTTGTCTTGTTTTTCTTTTTCTTTCATGCATGGGCATTCTCGACATTGTTCAGTGTATGTTTCTTCGGCGGCAAGGCTTGCAATGCATGCTGCTGAAAGCAGAAAAGGTATTATCTTTTTCATACTAAAATCCCTTCTAAAAAGTGTTTTGGATATATAGACAACATAAAAAAATATAAAAGCAATCGTCTTTTAAAGTCAAATGAATCAAGAAAAAATTAGGTATCGTTGATTGATAGGGAATTTTGGACTAAACGACTTTAACTTGAATTTGAGAGATTAAAAAACGTTTTTTACGTATTTTTATCAGATAACAAAGTTTTATTAGATCTGCCCAGAAAACCCCATGTTTTTAAAAACTGGGGATGAATGGGCAGTTGCGGAGCAAAAAAATAAGTTTTTTGCGTAAGAAAGAATGAATTGGCATACTGTGTGGCATGAAAAAATATTGGACTGGTGCGCATACAAAGTACAGGTTAATGATACACATAGTTTGGTTGCCAAAGTA
>LDIV01000001.1:537303-567461 GCA_001468855.1 candidate division TM6 bacterium UASB124
CACATAGTTTGGTTGCCAAAGTAGTATAGAAAAAGAGTTTTGAAGGTGGTCTTGGCCAAAAGAATAGAAGAACTGTTGAGAGAATGTGCTGATTCAGCCAGATCATGTTCATATGGTGTTGCAATTTCGTCCCGATATAGCAGTAAGTAAGGTAGTGCAGCTGTTTAAGGGAAAAAGCAGCAAAATAATAAGACAGGAATTCCCTGGGTTAGAAGAAGTTTACTGGGGAGATAGTTTCTGGGCAGATGGATTTTTTGCAGAAACAGTGGGTTCGGTAAGTTTGGATGCAATTAAGAAATATGTTAGTAGCCAATGATAGAGTGTACATGTACGAGGATTCCACGGCCTTTAGGCCGTGGCGATTTCAATCCTATCTTTTAGCCGCTTGATTCTGATATTATTCAATAAGGGGAATATATTATAGAAACTTAATCGGGGGGAGCAATGAAGTTGGGGTTCTTAATTCACTATAATGTAATCTTTGTTTTTGTTGGTTATTCTTTTGTGGGCAATTGGGTTTTTAGCCTACCATTGGCAATAGCGTTACAACAACAAATTGCGATTGAAAATGTTGGCGTATCTCTGCATAAGGATACTAATGATGTTAAAAATAATGATATCAAGCTTGCTGTAGATGATGCATTAAATACATTTTCTCAGAATATTCAGTTGTATCTGTGTGATAAATTTAAAACACTTGGTATTACGACTTGGAATACCAATAAAAAAATTCAAACGAGTGTTATCCAAGAAAAAGTAAATAAACTTTTTGATTCTTATGAGGGGTTGGGTCAAATCGGACAATTACGTACGATGGGGTTTGAAATTTGTAATAATGGAGTACCTATCATTGCAAAAATCAAAAGCCACGTTATCGGTTACGTTGCACAATGGGATGAAATAGAATCGAACAAAGATACAATTATATATAGGTTCCAATATGAGCTTGAAGCCACAATAATTCCTTTGTATTGTGATTTGGTTAAAAAGTTTCAACAATTAACAGGGCTTACCCATTCGACATTATGTTTTGATGATCGCATTTATCCGACGGAATGGTTTTCAGAAAAGTTTCAAACGCTTAAAGAAACTATTATCGAGTATGCTCGCGGCAAAAAACTTGATGAACAAAAAATTCAAAATATAGTCGGTAGTCTTGGTGCTTTTGAGTATACCGCCTTATTTGCAAAGGCGGACAATGATATCAAAAATCAGGTAAATGTGTTTTGTGAAGATACTAAAAATCGATTTAAACAATTAGTGGATTTTGAAGCCGTCTAAGTAGTGATAGGGGTTGTGTGATAAATAGATTGATAGATGTTGCCATTATTAATTACCGAGTCAAAAGTTAAATCTAAAATAAGCTGCAAAATTATTAGAAAATAAAGAATTTTCAAGAATATATACTTTGCTTTTCGGTGTTGATATCGTTAATTTAATGTGAGAAATTGTTGTAAGAGTAGTAAGGAGTTATATTTTTGAAGGAGAATGTATGAAAAAAATTCATACAACTTTTTTAGGTAAGAAATCTTCTGGTCTGGTAGTTGTCGTTATTCTTGCTTCTTTTTTTACCAACAATGGTGTATTGCTTCGTGCAAAGGAAGAATCGCAGCAAAAGTCAGAAAGCTATGTTACAAAGAACATTGATGCAATTAAAGAAGCTGTAAACAAATTCTATAAACGTATTTCATCCATGGTATACGACCAAAAGCAAATATCCAAAATGGAAAGTGATGAAGTAAAAACGTACCAATCTTTTTTAAGTTCGATTGGTGATAACAAACAATATTATATAGATATGTCAGGAAAAGATGCATTGGCGTCTGTTATTGCCGCAGCAAAACAATGTGTTAAAGATGTCATTAACGCAGAAAAAACGTCAAAAAGTCCTACATTAAAAAGACAGCTATCAGCGTTAGAAAGACGTGAACAAGCTTTGAATTCTCTTGTACAAAAGTTTGTTAATAAACTCAGACAACAAATTATAAATCTAGCGATTAATGCATTTGCTGAGGATATAAAAGCGTATCTTGCAGAATACTTTACAAAGCTTGGCATAACGAATTATCAAACGGCTCAAACTATTCAAACAAAAGATATCAGTGAAAAAATTAAATCGATTTTCAATCAAAACAAAGGTATGAGACAAATCGGACTTTTACATAATATGGGATTTGATATTTATAAAAATGGAATGAATATTATTCCGGCCATAGAAAATCAAATAATTGGTTATGTTGCGCAATGGGATGAGAAAGAAAGCAATAAAGAGACGTTGAATGAAAAAGTTTCTCTTCTGCAAAAGGATATAATCAAAAAATATTGCGCTATGATTAAACAGCTTCAACAACTAGCAGGGCTTGAGTATTCAACAATGGTGTTTGGAGACACCATTGAAGTGGCGCCGGTATTTACTGAAAAACTTGAAGCATTAAAGAAGAATGTAACTGATTACGCAAAGGCATTAGCCAAATCGGAAGAAATTCCACAAAGGGTTCAAGATACCATCGATCAATATCTTAATACAACGCAGAAAGTAATTATTTTTGCAGCAACCAAAGAAGAATTTGACAAGATGGTTAATGAATTTTTTGCTAAACAAGAGGCAGCGATAAAGCGCAGTATTAGAATCTAGTTGTTGTGAGCTGAGGTTGAGATTGGCGTAAAAACGCTACGTCAAAGAAATAAGCGATATATTATTAACGGGTTGCGCAAGTAATTTTTGTGCAACCCGTTTAAATTTTAAAGGTTCTTTAGTTACATAAAAAATATGTTTGCCGGTGTTTGATATTGATTGATTTGCTGCGTCAGAAAGTAACCGTTCTACGTGACGAGCAATGGCCTCATTTGAATCCATAATGACAACGTGTGGAGGAACAAGCTTTTCGATCTGTTGACGCACAAAAGGATAATGCGTACATGCAAGACCTATAACATCGACACCAGTTGCTAGCGCAGGATTGATATATTCCATTAATTTTTGAGTAAGTAAGGGGCTTTCGAGTTCTCCAGCCTCTATGAGCCCAACCAAATCCGGACAAGGAATACTGATAACCTGGACATCGCCTGCGTGCTTAGCAATCAACTCTTGCTGATATGCGCTGCGAGCTGTGAATGGTGTTGCAAGAATAGCGACTTTTTTTGTCTTTGTTTGTTCGCAGGCCGGTTTAACGACGGGAACTACACCTACGATGGGTACCGAGAAGTGTTCTCGTAAATATGCTAGGCTTGAAGTTGAGGCAGTATTACAGGCGGCAACAACGAGTTTTACATTGTGTTCTGTAATAAGATACTTAAGAATTTTTGAAGTGATGATTTGAAGTTGCTCTGTTGTTTTTTCACCGAATGGAAGATTGTTGTTGTCAGCGATGTAAATAATATCTTGATGCGGTAAGCGTTGGGCAATGGCATTAAAGATTCCTAATCCCCCAACGCCAGAATCAAAAATACCAATTGGTTGCATAGCATTCCCTTCTTTTTATTTATTGCAAACTGCTTCTATTTGTTAGTTTAATGTTTTGTATGCCATTCGTTCAATGTTTTTGTGATGTAGTGCTTTTGCCATGCTGTAAAAGAACCTGATGGTATGGCGGACATATATAATAAAACTCCTTTGAGGCAATCAATTATACAATCGAATTTTTCTTTTTTTGATTCTATGGAGAAATTATAGGCAGAAGCGCTTATTATTATTTTTGCTGTCATGCTAATTGCACAATCAACGGCACGTTCAAACATTGATTGATATAAAACAGGACAAAACTGTTCTATATTTTTTATTTCTTTTGCAAGTTTTTTGTTATTTCATTATCTAGGTAGACCTCTTGTTTTGTGTTTGTATGTTGTTTTAATAAAAGCAATAACGTTTCCATATCATCATAGTTCTTAAATATAATACTATTTAAGTTGTTTAAAAATGGGTAAAAAACGGTTACAAGCACTGGCCATACTTGTAACTTTACAAGGCTGTTGAGGTATGGGGTAATCTGCACAAACTACATGCCCAAAATATGTGATGGATCGTAATAAGGGAAAAAGAGCGCTTCATAAGGCAATCTTTTCAAATATACAATCATTTTGATCGCCCCAAGTGTATAAAAATGGGTATTTACTGTCAAAAAGGCGGTTTAATTGGTAAAATAAGGAGCATTTTGCTATAGTTCTGATACTTATTGTAAGGGGTTCATGAAAGCTTTAAAACGAATTTTACGTTATACCAAACCATATTGGAAGACGTTAATATTTTCACTTGTTACGGCTTCTTTGTATGGAATTGTTTCTGCTGTCCCTACCTATGTATTAAAACACACCATCGATGATATATTTATTCAGCGTTACAGCTATCTCATAGTTCCATTTATACTAGCCTTTATAGGAGTTTTTATACTCAAGGGTGTGTTTATGTACCTTTCGAGTTATACCATGCATTGGGTTAATCACCGTGTAACCATTGATATTCGCAATGACCTATTTTCGCGTATTGTAAACTTTCCGATTTCCTTTTTTCAAGGCAATACGACCGGACAGCTGATGTCACATTTCCTTAACGACATCCAAATGATTCAACAAGCAGCCGGTACAACTATTCGTGACGGTATCAGAGGATTTTTTGAGGCACTCTTCCTCGTTTGTTTTGCGCTATATCAGAATATTATTCTTGGCGTCATTATGATTATTGTTGGTCCGTTTATAGGTTATACCATTAAAAAACTTGGTCGCGCCCGTAAAAATGCATCTCTTTCTATTCAATCACAGCTGGGGCATATTAGTGCAATGTTGCAAGAAACATTTGTTGGGGTGCGAGAAATAAAAGCATTCAATGCTGAACAGGTTGAAGCCGGACGTTTTAAAAATCTGCTTAATCGCTGTTTTGGTAGCATTATGACAAGTGTTCATATTGAATGTTTCTTACCTGTCATTGTTGAAACGATCGCTGTTTCTGGCTGCGGTATTATTTTTTACGTTGCAGCACATCAGGTATTAAATGGAACGATAACAGCAGGGCAGCTTACTGCTTTTGTAGCTGCTGTCATCTTGGCTTATCAGCCGCTCAAAAAAATTGTTAACGTTTACTCAGAAGTTCAATACGGCCTTGCTGCAGCAGAGCGTATTTTTACTGTTCTTGATCAAGTGTATCCGGCGAATCAAAATCGTACTGAAGAACTTAAAGGCCTTAATGATTCAATTGTTTTTACGAATATTTCATTCAGCTATAACAATAAGCATGCTGTTTTTTCTTCCATTAATCTGACCATCAAAAAAGGTGAAGCTATTGGTATTGTCGGTCATTCAGGATCTGGTAAGAGTACGTTATGCGACCTCTTGCTTGGTTTCATAACACCCACACAAGGCTTAATTCGTATTGATGGCGTTGATATTACTAAGGTGTCCCTTTCCAGCTTACGTAGTCACATTGGCTATGTAGGTCAACGAACATTCTTATTTAATGATACGATTGCCAACAACATTATGTACGCACGTCCTGATGCAAAATTTGAAGATGTTGCAGCTGCGTGTAAGGCGGCACATGCCGATGATTTTATTATGGCATTGCCGGATGGTTATAACACCGTTGTTGGTGAAAATGGTACACTTCTTTCCGGCGGACAAAAACAACGTCTTACTATTGCCCGAGCATTGCTTAAAGATCCTGAAATTTTAATTTTTGATGAAGCGACATCTGCTCTTGATGAAGAATCCGAATCTATGATTCGTCTGGCAATTGAAGGACTTAAGGGCAAAAAAACGCTTATTATTGTTTCTCACCGTCCATCAATGCTGCAAAATGTTGATCGCATAGGGGTTGTTCAACATGGAACAATTCAAGAGATTCACAAAGAAGCTATTTCAAAACAGTTTGGTCTTTTGCAGGCCATGTAAAAAATATTTTTCGTTGAGAATTATTTTCCCAACATAACAATCTCTTTAAGAACCGTATCAGGATTAAGAGAAAGTGAGTTGATACCGCATAGAATCAAATACTGTGCAATCTCAGGATAATCGGATGGGGCTTGTCCGCAGATACCGATCTTTTTATGATTGCGCTTTGCGCCATCAATTGCCATTTTGAGCATGATTTTTACAGCCTCATTTCGTTCATCAAAGGTATGTGAAACCAATTCGGAGTCTCTATCAATAGCCAATGTGAGCTGCGTTAAATCATTGGATCCTATAGAAAAGCCATCAAATATTTTACTAAATTCGTCGATCAAAATAACGTTTGATGGGATTTCACACATCATATAAAATTCAAGCCCATTTTTACCTTGTACCAATCCATTCTGTTTCATTGTTTTAATGACCATTGTTGCTTCTTGTATTGTTCTGACAAACGGGATCATGAGAATGACATTGGTAAGTCCCATGTCCTCACGTATTTTTTTCATGGCAAGACATTCAAGAGCAAAGGCTTCTTGATATTTTTCATGGAAATAGCGTGATGCTCCCCTAAAACCGATCATTGGATTTTCTTCTGTTGGTTCAAAAAATTCACCCGCAATTAACTTACGGTATTCATTACTTTTAAAATCTGACATACGGATGATGACGGGACGAGGGTAGAATGCTGCTGCGATGGTTCCCGCTTCCTGAGCTAATTTGTCGATAAAAAATTGTTTTTTATCATCATAACCATAAGTAAGATTGCTAATAGTTATACGGTCATGTGGGTTGGTTACCTTTTCTAGGTGAACTAGGGCCATAGGATGAATTTGAATGCTGTTGTTGATAATGAATTCAAGACGAGCAAGCCCAACACCGGCAACCGGAAGCATCGCCAGAGAAAAAGCTTCATCAGGGTTTCCCAGGTTCATCATAATGTCGACGGGTGGTTTTTTTAAGGTACCAACAGGAATTTTTTCTATTTCAAAGGGAACTGCACCATCATAAACAACGCCAATTTCTCCGTTGCTGCAATCGATAGTCAGTGTTTGCCCTGTTTTGATTTTTTCTGTTGCAAGTGAGGCTCCGACGATAGCCGGAATGCCAAGTTCACGGCTTACTATTGCTGCGTGACAAGTTCTTCCGCCCCTGTTGGTAACAATGCCGGCAGCAATTTTCATGATTGGTTCCCAATCAGGATCGGTCATGTCAGTTACTAAGATATCACCTGGTTTTATTGAGCTTATCATTTTGGCTGAGGCAACGACTCGTGCTTTGCCGGTTACTATCTTGCGGCCAACACTTTTGCCAGTGCATAGAATTGAATGATCATGAGCCACCTTTTTGTCCAAAATATATTCTTCAAATACTGCTAGCTGTTGTTTTTGTGAGTGAATAGTTTCTGGTCGTGCTTGGACAACGTATAATTTTCCATCAAGACCATCTTTTGCCCATTCAATATCCATGGGGCACCAGGTTCCTTTTTCAGTAGAATAATGTTCTTCGATTATCAGTGCTTGTTGTGCAAGAGACAATATTTCTTCATTGGTTAGTGAAAATTGCTGACGATCATGCTCGTGGACGGGGATGTTTTTAGTTGCAGCAGTTCCCTCTTGTAGATATACAAGCTTGAGCATTTTGCTACCGAGACGTTTTTTGAGAATTGGCTTAAATCCTGCTTTGAGCGTTGGCTTGTGTACATAAAATTCATCAGGATTAACGATTCCTTGAACTATGTTTTCCCCAAGACCGTAGGATGATGTAATAAAAATTACATCCTTAAATCCGCTTTCAGTATCTAGGGTAAAAATAACGCCTGAACATGCTTTGTCAGAGCGAATCATCTTCTGTACCCCAACAGATAACGCAACACTCATATGGTCAAACTTATGGTCAATGCGGTATGAAATGGCACGGTTGGTGAAAAGTGATGCAAAGCATCGAACACAGGCAGCAAGAAGTTCTGCTTCACCTCTGATATTAAGATATGTTTCTTGTTGTCCTGCAAAAGAAGCCTCCGGTAAATCTTCGGAAGTTGCTGATGAACGTACGGCGACATCACATGATGATCCATAACGATTTTCCATAGCACGGTAAGTTTGAGAAATTTCTGCTGTCAAGTCATCAGGCAATGGTGCGTTGCGAATGAGTGTTCGTATTTCATGGGCGATTGCTGCAAACTCATCAAGTTTTTTCTTGTTAATTTTATCCAATAATTTCTTTATAGGTTCGATCAGATTGTTTTTAGATAAATGATAGCGATAAGCATCTGCTGTTATTGCAAATCCAGAAGGAACAAGGATTCCCTTGGGTCCAAGGTTTTTAATCATTTCGCCAAGAGAGGCATTTTTGCCGCCAACCAGGGTAATATCTTTTATTGTTATTTTTTCAAAATTTTGTATAAATTTCATACATCAGGCCTTTCAAAATGATCTATACTAAAAAAGTCTACAGAATTTTTGAATAAAAAGGTTGTTTTGATGTTGAATCCCTCTAGTAAGCACCTTATGTACGTAATTTATGACGGAATTTGCAACTCTGTATTTCAAAGTCTGGTGCTCGCGCCTCTTCTTGAAATGCTTGCCAACGATTATGAGCTTGAAATAACGCTTGTTTCTTTTGAATCAAATAAGATATCGCCGGAGAGATTGATGCGGCTGATACCGGCCCATGACCGATTTCATTTTGTTTTGTTAAAAAAATTTTCTTTTATTGGCAAGGTGAGCTTGTGGTTAGGTATCTTACAGCTTTATTGGCTGTTGGGCAAACTTCCTTGTAATCGTGTTATTACCAGAGGTCCTCTTGCCGGTTGGATTGCGATGCATGCAATAAGAAAAAGGATTCAAAAAAAAAGCAGCAAGGCACTTCCCCTTACCATACAAGCGCGAGGGTTGTGTGCCGAGGAGTATCGATATACGTATTCACGCGATAAGACAACATTTTTGCGAGGGCTTTATTATTGTCTTATGTATAGAGAATTGCTTCTTATTGAACGTGAAACTTTTAGATATAACAATGAATATAATTTTTTACCGACTATGGATATTGAGGCAGTAAGTCCGGCACTTAAAGAGTATCTTGTAAAAAATTTTAAAGCGTGTCCGCATAAAATTTCTATTGCTCAGCACGATCTTCCTCGAAGACTTTCATTAGATCAAATACAACAATGGCGTGTTCAAATGCGTAGGCATCTTTCAATTGCCCCTGATGCCTATGTATATTGTTATAGTGGATCATATAAACCGTGGCAGTGCGCAGAAGAGACCATTCAATTTTTTGTGCAACAATATAGACGAGACTCAAAAAGTTTTTTGTTAATTTTTTCACAAGATAAAGATATGTTTACGCAGGAATTGGAGACGTACAAGATTCCTAAACAAAGTTATCGCGTTGCAAATATTCCTCCGCGCTATCTTCTGGAATATCTTTCTGCGGCTGATGCCGGTCTTTTATTCCGTGATGCAGATATTATTAATTGGGTATCGCGTCCAACAAAAATGCTTGAATACCAGGCGGTTGGCCTGAAAATTATTCACAACAATACTATTGCGTGGTTAGCCAATAACGAGAAGCCAAAAGAAGTTTTTAAGAATTCAATATTTCCCATAAATCTATAAATTGCTCAAATGACATTTGCTGAGCACGGAGCCTTAGTATTGTTTCCGGAATTTTATCAAGTGCAAAATGTGTTGTTTTTAAGTTATTGTGCAATGTTTGACGTGGTGTTCTAAAACATAATTTTAAAAAGGCCCAAAATTTTTCTTCTTGTGGAATCGGTATTAAATCAGTTTTTGGCTTGAAGTAAAGAAGGCGGGAATAGACATTTGGAGGAGGTTCAAACGCTGCCGGTTCAATTTTTTCCATTAATTCCCATGTAAAGTGATATTGTAAAAAAAGAGATGTTGGATTGTATCCTCTGCCATGCGTAGCAACGACTTTGTGAGCAACCTCTTCCTGCACCATTACGACACCCTCATTAAACAAATGTTTATGTTTTTGAATAAGAAAAAGAATGGGAAATGTTATTTGATAAGGAAGATTAGCTAAAATAATCCAGGGCTTTGATTTTTCTAAGGAATTAAAATCAACGTCCAAAATATTCTCATTTTTTAAGATAAAACGAGGATCTTTGATTTTTTTCTTTAAAACCTCGATCCATTCTCGATCAATTTCATAGCCTAATAATTGTTTGCATTTAGTTTGAGATAATATGGCTTCTGTTAAAAAACCATCACCACAACCGATTTCTAATATTGAAATTTCAGGCGAAATAGCGACTTTTTCGATCATATGATCAACAATAGAATCTTTACGTAAAAAATGTTGACCGAAGGCTTTTTTTTTATATGGATACATATAAGTTAATTAAAATAATAAAGTTGAATTCTTAGTTTTTGTTTTTACTATAACATTAATATAGCGTTATGGATATTTTTGATTGTAAAATAAACTAACTATTCATTTTTAACATAAAATTGATATTATCACCAATAATAAGTTTGCTATTGGCATAAAAAGTAAGATTTGGATCATTAATGGGATTTCCATCTCCTATTTCAATGGAATATGTTAGTTTAGTTGTGAAAAAATTGACATGCCCGTTAAATATCATATTTCCTTTGGTAAATGGTGGTTGAGGTGTTAAAGGTGGATAGAAAGGAACTATTTCTTGATTTTCAAAATCGACTCTACATGAATCAAAAAACAAAGTAGAACTATAATCATCAAAAAATATTTTAGTTGTGGCGTGATTGGCAAAATAGACTAAGCTAGGATCGCAATTTCCAATTTTTATATTACAATTCGGATCAAATATTAAGCGTCCTGATTGCCTTATATGAATGTACATACCTTTAAAATCAATTATTGAATTTGGAACACCATAAAATGTCGTATCTCCATCTATATAAAAATCTGAAGCCTGCGGCCTAAAATAACCGGATATGTAAAGTTTTGTGTTATAGAAGCTTATATTGAGATATTGAGTAATAGGATATGTGTTTATATTTACATTATGTAATACGATGTTTTTGAAAGAACAAAACCCAAAGGGAATAAACTGGGCGTCATTTTCTAGAATTAGTCTATTTCCGTTACCATTAATAGTTATAGATGTATCCCCGTAAAACGTTACTCCTTTATCTATGATAACATCATTGGTGAGGTGGATAGTTGGAACGAATCCATCTACTACTTTTGTAGAAATTGTGCCAAAATTAAACACAGGAAGTGGAGGGTGAGGAATATTATCTCCACCACGTATCCGAACATTATTCCCCAAATAAAGATCCCAAGAAGTTGTTATGCCCCAACCACTTCCACCTAAGATAATTCTCCCATCTATTGGTTCTGTTATATTAACAAAAGCTCCTGGAGGTGTAGGATTACTAGATTCCCATGAACACCAAATTCCATTATGTAATTTGATAGAACCCTTTAAGAATTCACTATTGGTAAGTGTTACTGTTTCATAAAAATCCAGAAATTTGCCGTATTCCGGTCTGCCAGGAGCAGTTGTATCATAAGATGTTGCATTAATGCATGAATTAAAAAAAGATTGAAGTAATACCACAACAGCAAAAATTGAATATTTTTTATTAAAAATCTCTGAGAAACTCATATTTCTCCCTTAATTTTTCTCTTTTTAAATTGATATTTTCTTGATATTTGATATATAGAAAATCTTGTTCATAATAAACATATGCATAGAAAAATGTAAAGATCTTTGAAAAATTCGGGGGCGTATTTGGTCTCGACGTAGTGTTTTGTAGGCTGAGCGCGTATCGAGTTTTGTTGGCAAACTCGTTAAAGAAACCGTCATTAAATAAGTGCAAACTTCAATCATGCACAAGTTGCTGCCGTCGCTTAATTTAAGCTAGACAGCACTTCTTGTGGTGTTAACGTGTCTATCAGTTAACCCACTCGAATTAACAAGATAGGACTTGCCGGTGAGAATTTTCCTGGGGTGTAGCCGGTTTCGTATACTCAAACGGCTCTTATGTGCAGGAGCTCTTGCCATTACATAAGAGTATCAACAAGAGCTACATACGTAGGACTGAGCTTGTTAAGCGTTACGGACATGGGTTCGACTCCCATCGCCTCCACCATACTTCGTTCAGGTAAGTTTTAATGAAAGAAATCTGAGCTTCGTATGGCTCGGCCATTTTCTTAAATGATTGATATTAAGAGAACGGTTGAGCGAAGGTTGTCCGCCGAAGCCTTGGCGAAGGCTGGTCTTTCCGCTTTTAAAGATCTCATGGTGTGCAGAAATTTTTGTTGGAGCTGGGTATATTAATTAACTAAGGAGGTATTATGATACCCATATATTTAAGTGAAAACAGGTTAAATACTGGTCCTATTTTTTCTCGCTTTTTATCTCTAGACGTTAACAGTAACGTCATCTTTTCTATTTCTATTCTCGAGTCGATGCATCATCGACACCATCACCATCCTTCCCATTAATTCCCCAATTTTTTTATTCATGTTTTTTTATTTACCGTAGCATCGTGTCATACAAGAATTGTGCGTGTTTAACGATTTAAACATGCCAGATTTTGTACGTTTATTATGAGAATTTTTGCCGTCTGTACAAACAAACGGTAACTATAAACTTAGGAGATTTATTAGATCTGTCCAGAAAACCCCATGTTTTTAAAAACTGGGGATGAATGGGCAGTTGCGGAGCAAAAAAATAAGTTTTTTGTGTAAGAAAGAATGAATTGGCATGCTGTGTGGCATGAAAAAATATTGGACTGGTGCGCATACAAAGTACAGGTTAATGATACATACAGTTTGGTTGCCAAAGTATAGAAAAAGAGTTTTGAAGGGGGTCTTGGCCAAAAGAATAGAAGAACTGTTGAGAGAATGTGCTGATGTAAATAGATGGAATATCGAAGAATTGAATATTCAGCCAGATCATGTTCATATGGCGTTGCAATTTCGTCCCGAAATAGCAGTAGGTAAGGTAGTGCAGCTGTTTAAGGGAAAAAGCAGCAAAATAATAAGACAGGAATTCCCAGGGTTAGAAGAAGTTTACTGGGGAGATAGTTTCTGGGCAGATGGATTTTTGCAGAAACAGAAGGTTCGGTAGGTTTGGATACAATTAAGAAATATGTTAGTAGCCAATGATAGAGTGTACATGTACGGGGATTCCACGGCCTTTAGGCCGTGGCGATTTCAATTGATGAACCGACGTCTGCGCTTGATCCAGCAAATACCGCAATCCTTGCAACACTTTTGCAATCGCTTTGCAAGCAAGGGTTAACCGTTGTTATTTCAAGTCAAGATATGATGTTTGTGCATATGATTGCAGATTGTGTTTATCTGATGGAATCAGGTCAAATTGCAGAATCTTTTGATGTAGAGAAAGTGAAACAGTTGCCTGCAAAAAGCAAGATTCATTCGTTTTTATCTTATAAACAAGCTGCCTAAAAAAATAAGGAGGTTATATATGAAGTGTTAAGGAAATAAAATTTCAGGTAGATGGATTGTTGAGAATGTAAGAATGTAAAAATGAATGTAATTAAAAACCAAAGGAATTTTATGTTTAAAATAGTAAACCGTTTAACAATAATGGTGTTTCTTCACCTGTGTTGCTAGTTCAATATTATCTGCTATGGAGCAGAAGAATGTTACATTGGACAAACTTCCTGATGAAATCATTGTTGAGATTCTGAAAACTCTTGATTCGAATACTATTGTTGCAGCGTTAGAGACGAGCAGAAAGTTTAAGAAGCTTATAAAAAATTCTCTTGAATTGGAACAGCAATACGTTTGGGGATTGGAGCAACGAGCATATTTAATGAGAAACACTTTGAGTGTTCTTGATCAAAAGATAGCAGAAAATGATATTACGCAACAGCAACGCGTTGATTTGGCAGCGCGGATAGGTTTAATACAAAAATCGTTATGTACTTTAGATTTTGAGATTATGCAATGCCGAAAGGACATCGAATTTAAAATTGGTAGTTGTGCTTCTGATTTTTAAATGAAGCGCGCTCTGGCTTAAAAGCCGGTGTATCGCGCGAAATTCTTCGAAGCCAACCCTACTTCGTTCCTACGGAGCTTCGAAGGGTTCTACTTGCCATTCACCCCCAGTTTTTAAAAACATGGGGTTTTTCAGCCGTTGCCAAGGCTTTGGCCGACAGACAGGCTGGCGAAGTAGAATAAAAAAAAGGAGCTGTGTCAAAATACCGGCTCCTTTGCTTGATGCTTACTTATCAAACTTAATATCAATGGATTTAAATTCCTTAGTATTGCCGTCACCGCGTAGATGAACAATTCGTGTTGGGAATGCAAGATTAATATTATTTTCCTTGAATGCTTTAATTATTTCAGTACGTAAGGCTGCAGCCAGTTCCCATTGTTCTTTAACGCGTCGTGCACTAATGAATGCCCTGGTTAAGAAATAAAATCCATTGTCTTCAATATCCTCGAGGCGTACAACAACGCCAGGGACTTTGAGAATTAATGGGTTAGATTGAATGGTGGTAAATAGAACTTTTTTAACTAATTCGGGATTGGTATTTGCTTCTACTCGAATATTAATTTCAAAACCAACGGCAAATCGTCCATGACCCCAGTTGATAATCCATTTGCTAACTAAATCTTTGTTAGGAATGATAATTGAGTGGTTACGTGACGTGATAATGGTTGTTGCACGAGCTGCAATTTTATGTACAGTCCCTTGGACATTATCGATTTGAACGTAGTTACCAATTTCTATTGGCCGTTCGATGAGAACAAAGAAACCGGCAATAAAATCGGTAACAAAGTCTTTGAGCGCCAAGCCAAGAACGATACCAAATGATGCACCGACCCACCAGATAAACTGTTCAAGATGGATGGCGTTAAGGCCCAATATGATTGCAAAAAAGATGATGGAGTAGTGAATGATACGTGAAATTGTATTTTGGGTTCCCGGTTCTGATCGAATGATTTCAAACAGCTTATTAAGAATGAATTTGTGGATCATTGATGAAACAAAAAATCCACCGGCTATAAATAGGCCAAATATCATGAATTCTACAAATCCAAGTTTGTTGTTAATGCCGATTGGTATAACCCATTGTTCAGCAAGAACGTTCCATATATCCGAAGGGGTATAATCAAATCCCCAAATGCGTAACATTAGCATCGATGTGATAAACAGGAGAAATAAAAATGAAAAAATAACAAAGAAACCATAATATGCTTTGGCATGTTCAAATTTATCAATGATATCTTCTTCTTCCTCTTTCATAAAAAGAAAAACAGCATATTTGCGAATATAAAAATGTGCGATGAATAGCGCATACAATAAAAATCCTGATGACGGTATGGCAAATGCTAAAAACCATGCCATGTTGGAATAGCCAATGTATGGATTTGAAAGAACTAATAAGAGCATGATAAATAAAAATGCCTGATAAAAGTGTTTATCAATTTTTCTTTTAAGCCATATAAAGAAGGGTGTATGCGAAGGTATGAGTTTGAGAATATCTTCTTTATTAAACAAAAGTGCGGCAACGATAATTAAGATAAGCGAGTATGCAGCAATAATAACAGTAGATGCTTCTGAGTGATAAGAATCGGCATAAGCCAGAATGGACATGCGCAACGGAAGTAATATTGCTGTTGCGTAACAGAAAATGGTGACTAGTAAGATAAATTTATCTTGAAATGTTTCAGCAAAAAAGAAATAACTGAGTTTTTTATTCACCTCTCGCAGTGCGTCGATAAACTGCCTTGCCATATAGACGAACAATGGAATGGAAGCCAAGTGAAACAGTGCCGTACTATAGTTGCTTATCCACGGTGCAAAAGATATAAAGAAATAAGTGAAATTGATTTTTATGTGTATAAAGATAAAAAACCACAGGAAAAAAAGTTTAAAATTTGCCAGTAATGTTTGAATAGCGGCTTGTACGAGATGAAGATATAGATAACGTGTATGTCCTTGGTATATTTCAAGAATTTTTTGAATTTTATTTTGGCTGAAAGTGAGGAAATATCGGAAGCCTATAAATGATACAACATATAACAGTATAAACAGCACAATAAATAAAAGATCAGTGAGAGTAAAACCCGTGAACGTATTTATGAATGTTGACGGCTTAAAATATGTTGGTGTTTGCCAATAGAGATTTTTTAAGAATGATTCACCTTCAATTAAGGTGTTAGATAGTGCGTCGAGTGAGATTGCTTTAGGTGATCGCTTCCAAATACTATAAATTTTATGTTGGCTTTCAAGTTCTTGAATAATCAAATTATATTGATTAAGAATTTTTTCTTGATTCGTTATCAAGTCTGCATTCACAGCCAACATTGATTGTGTGAAGCTAATGGCAAGAATTAAATATTGTCGTGTTTGATCCAATAGAGATGAAACCTTATTCAATTCATTTTCATGCCCTTTAAAAAGAGGCGCTTTTTGGGTTGTTAATTTTTCATGCGCAGATTTTATTTTTTCTATTGCTCGGTTTGTTTCGATTAATGATGATATCGCTTCGGTTCGCTTATCCTTAAGGGCTTTAAGCGTTCCAAACGCAATATCGCGCTTGTTGGTAAAATCAGCTAAATGCAAATCAATGTTTTCAGATTCTATTTTGAGTTTATAACGGAGTTCAATAATATTGTATTGGAGTTCTTTTTCATGTGCCCGGGTATCTGCAAGAAGTTTACGAGCATCAAGTAATTGTAATTCTTTGTCGACCACACCTATTAAAGCAGTAATTTGACGATACTGTGCTTTGAGTATTGTATAATTAACCGGGTCAGCAATGCCCTTGTTCTTCTCGGTAGTAATCTTTTGATGCAATGTTTCTCGTTCGATGATAAGTTTTTCTTTGTTTTGCTTTTTTGGTTCGCTTATTACGTTAATGTCTTCTTTTATAGTAAGTGACTTTTGAATTTCATTTTTCCAGTCATTTTTTGCTATATCAACGTCGTTATAATCTAAGATCAAACGATTTTCAGCCTGTGTGAGAAGGTTTTTTTGATCATCGTACTTTGATTGTTCAAGTGTTATAAGATCATCGCTGTATTTGATTTCGGCATCTAATTTTTCTATGATAAGTTTTGTTTGCGCAATTTTTTCATGCATGTTGCTGAGTTCTTGAGATACTCTATCACTGTCAAACTTTATGGCATCTGTATCAATAAAAGCTTTTGTATCACTTCCTTCTAGTTGCGTAACAATTTTCCCTCGTTCCTTTTCTAGCGCATCACGTTGACGTTCTAATGAAGAAAGACGTTCTGTGATTGCGACTTTTTGTTTCTTAAGATTTTCTCGTTTGGTTTTATCGCTTTGAATTTTTACTAATTGTTCTGAGATACGTATTTGCAGTTCTCTAAATTCTTTCCAGGTATAGGTTGGCTTGAGTTCTGGTTTAGCTGTTTGTAAAAAATCGATGATTTCGCTCACTAATTTAATATGGGCATTGAGCAATTTAATGATGTCCTGCCAAAGGTCTTGGTAATCAAATAAGTTTTGTCTACGGTCGTGCAATATAGCAATTTTTTTATTCAGAAAGTCCGTTTCTAGTTCCGGAGCATCTTTGAGCTTTTGTTGTGCTTCTGCCAAATCGGTTTTTATTTTATTTAATGTTGAGCTAATCGTTTTTTGAGTATCTGAAAACCGTTTTGTATATGCTGCTAAAACCTTTTCAAGTTCAGTTTGTTGGTTTTTGCGTAACTCAAGATTGCCAACCATGCTCAGGCCGAGAGCTTTTTTCCCTTCATCAAAATAGTCTGCATGTGCACTGGTTATAATAAATGCTGTTGCAAGTATTAAAATACTATTAAGTTTTTTCATGAGAAACCTCATCTATTGGTTGATGGGGGTTATAAACAAAATGTAATGTTTTAAAATTTTGTATACATGGATGTGATTGTATACATTCAAGAAGCCAAGAATCAAGTTCTGGTAAAGATATTGAGCAAAATGCCCTGAAATGCCTATTTAGAATAGTTATACATTCTTCTTGATGTATGTCTTGTAATGAAATAAGAACTTGGCGAGTGCCGATAATTGAATAGACATATGTATCCGATGGATAGAAATCGAATAGAGAAAGTAGGGCGCCGGTGCATACGTGTTTGATAGCATCCCAGTTGGTTGTGAAGTGGTGCTGATACTGCGGTAATAATAAGCAATTATAGAGACAGCTAAAAAGTTCTGTGTTTGGTTGTTGCAACGGTGCAAAGTAATAACAAAGTTCAAGTATGTGATGGCACCAGTACATATCGGAAGGATGCGTGTGCATAGGAAGATAGGTAAGTTCGATGTTTTTTGTTATGTGAACGGATCCAACTGTTTCATCAATAAAAAATGTTATACACATACCGGGACGTAAGCGTTGTGCCGTATGTTGGTTCAGCACACAAACAACGATTTTTCCTCGACTTTTAGTCATGATTGCAAATCGTTGATAATGTCGAGCGAGACGTTTGAGAATAAGACCTTGTTCTTTGTGAAACATCACAATACCTTTTTTTACTTAGTATACACAAAATTCCTTCAGCGGTTGCTGCTTTTATGTTGTTTAATTGACTATCAAGAAGTGTTTTTGTTTTAATAAATCATGTTTGTTTCGATTGATATTTTACAAAGAAGGGACGGTATGAAGATTCCATTGTGTGTGTTGTTAGTAGTAAATATGGTTATATCTCTTTATAGCTTTCACATGGATAATATTAACGGAACAGTATCAAAGAATGTTGTTACCTCAAAATTGCCGGTATGTGATTTTTTTTCTGTATCTTGTGATGGCGTTAATAAAGCAACAATAGTTACATCGCCTCTTTATCTTCTTCAGGCAGCCAAGGATTCACTTGCATATCTCAATGCTCGCTCGGCACGTAAAGATTCTGTGTCAAATCCGGTAGCTTTTAGAAAACTTCTTTCATTGGATGATGTTAAAAAAACACTTAAATTTGTTATTTCAACCATTGAGCAGGATCGTATTACGGGTAATTATAGAATTTTGGATTCAAATTTTTTGAAGAAACATTTTTCATGTATCAAATGGTCAGCTGATTGGCATTGTGCACAAAGTCATGCTGTCAAAATGCCTTATGATGGAAGAATTCGTTTGACGATGTATGGCGTCTTTTCGGTCAAAGGGAACCATAAAAAAACGTCGAATTATTCATGCGGTTTGTATAAAGTCTCCGACGTATCGATTTGTAAGAAATATACCAAACAACAAATTCTTGCCGGTGCATTAGAAAAAACAGGCAATCGTAACAAATGTTCAGCTCTTGCGTGGGTAAGTCGTCAAAGTCTTGAGGATGCATTAATGCATGGTACTGTGGTGGTAAACTTCCCTGATGGAGGTTGTAAAATATTAAATGTTGATAAGCATAATGGCATTGCATACGATCGTAGCCAAAAAAATATTTTTGAACAAAAGCGGTATTGGTTTTTTAGAGAGCTCAAATCATCAACTAAACAATGCAAGCAAACTATTCAAAAATTTAAAAAACGCAGAGGCGTCGTTTTTGCCGGTGATTTGTATCACATTGGATTTGGCAAGTTAATTGCGTTGTCATATAAAAATCCACAAACAAAAAAGAATGAAATGCGCTTAGGTATTCTTGCTGATACCGGTGGTGCTTTTATTAACAATCTTTATCAGCTTGATCTTTTCGGTGGTGTTTTTGGATCGCATAATGAATTAACTGCGTATTTGAGAACAATACCAACATCAGCTCGTGCGGTTGTTTTGTACAAGAAATGATTGCTTAATAGTATTCAACTTCATGCGCCATGAGCTATTGCCAACCAATAGATCGAGTACAAAGCGAGGTCCTGCCGGTAAAAGCTGCGATTGCTGTGGATAGAGTTTGAAGAGCGTTTTAAGAATTGTCTGAGCGGTTTTGATTGGTTTGATGCGATCGACATCAGTGATATGAATGAAGATGCCATGACATAATTTGCCTATATGTTTAGGATCATCAGCAATACCTGGTAATGGCTGTGGCATAAAGCTTATTGCTTCAAAATAAATACCCGGCAAATGTTTTTGATTGAGTGTTGTTGCAAGAAGTTTTTTATCAACCCATGGTGCGCCAATTTGTAAAAATGGATATTGTGTACCACGTCCTTCTGAATAATTAGTTCCTTCTATAAACACGGTAAGAGGATAGGCGCTGATGTGATCAATGCTTGCTAAATTTGGTGAAGGAGGAATGACTGTACGTTCAAAGAAGATCTGATCATTTGCATCCGGACATGTAATAATGGTAAGCTCGGCACCAACTGTTGCATTAATTTTTTCAGCAAGTGCGCCAATCGTCGAGCCATGCAAAAATGGAATGTAAATCTTACCTAAAAATGACTCATATTTTTTCTTAAGTAATGGTCCTGCCGATCCCCACTGTATGAGCGGATTTGGTCGGTCAAGGACAATAACAGGTATGTGTGATTCATGTGCCGCTTCAAGCATTAATTTTAGTGTGCTTAGGTATGTAAAACAGCGAACTCCAACCTCTTGGAGATCAATAACAATAACATCAAGATTGTTAAACATATCGGGTGTTGGTTTTAAATTACGTCCATGGAGTGAATATATTGGGCATCCCCAATGGCTTTTTGATTGTGATGAAACTAAAGCTCCTGCTTGTGCGTTACCATACAAACCGTGTTCGGGACTAAATAGTGCAGCAAGCCGAGTTTTGTTGTGCTGCTTTTGTGCCCATGTAAACAGTGCATCCGGTAAAAATGTGGTTGTGCTATCATTTATAACAGTGCTTGCTTTGTGGCATAAAAGGCCAATATTCTTTTCATTAAGATAATGTTCAAAATGTTTTACAAATTCATCAGCACCCGTTTTTTGTTGCCGAGAACATAATAATTGCACCATGCGTGAAAGTAATGGTATATGAAATGACCCCATATTGCAGATGCATGCATGAGGAATAATTGTTTGCTCAAGAGGGTGGCACAAAGAAAGAACAATGAGCCTTTGCGCATATGGTTTAAGTAGTTTGAGCCATTCTTGTTGAATATTATTCCATGTGCCGTCTGCATAAAAGAATGTTTGAATGATGATAGGGCTTGTTGAATGTGCGCATGATGAAATAATTTTTTTAAGTTCTGAGATGCTCGATTTATTGCATGCATTGAGTAGATATTCAGTGATTGAATTACACCATGGTGCAAGAAGATTATTAGTGACGCTTTTGCCATTATGTATAAACCATTGTTCGGTAGGTCGAATTTTTGGCAGATGTGTACTTATCATAATAACATCGTTGTTTACGAGCGATGGATGAGATGTTGGAATCTTGAGACATCGTTTGGCCAAATAATTTGATACCTTTTTTTCATCAAGTGATAGGTCTTTGCTTTTTGATGTTGGTATATGTGTTTTCTTAAATGTATCGATTTGTTTACATTTTAATTCATGTGAAGCCAACTGTTTAGAGGTCCATGTTTCTATTTTTTTTTGAACATGGTTAATAAGAGCAATTTGTTTTTGGGGAACATCACAAAAAATAATAAGATGGTATCCGGCTTGCAATGATTCTGAAATTGAATCCTCAAGTGTACGACCGTGCTGAACTGCCTTCATGGCAAAGTCGTCGGTGATAAAAAGTGTGTGAGGGTTGTGCGTGGTGAGAAGGCTTATTGGTTTTGAAGAGAGTGTAGCCGGCTTGTTATCAAATTGTCTGTAGATTGCATGCGTACACATAATAGCCGGTATCTCATGATCAAGTGCTGTGATGAATGGTTGCATGTGTTGTTGTAATGTTTTTTCATTTACCTTAATGCCTACAGATGTTTGATGAGTGTCGCCTTTACCTAGTCCAAGGCCTGGGAAATGTTTTATGACAGGAATTATACCTTGGCTCATGAGCCCTTTTGCAAATGCTATGCCGCATTCAGCAATTATTGTTGGGTCATCGGCATAACATCGCGTCCCAAGAACGCAGTTGGACGGATCAAAAAAATCAAGAGATGGGGCAAAATCCATGTGAACGTCTATACTGCGCATTTGTGAGCCAATAAGCATACCGGCAAGAAAGCAACTATGTCGTCCTGCTTGAGCCAATAGCCATGGGCTTGGGACGGAAGCAAAACCACCGGATTCTGATGCTCGTGAAATAATTCCTCCTTCCCAATCAATAGAGATAAGCAAAGGAGCGAGTCCGAGCTTTGTTGTTTCCTGCTGAAGAAAAGAGATAAGTTTTTTTGTTTCTTGCCTGTCTTGGCAGTGAGAAGCAAGGAGCATTATGCCGGCAGGTTTGGTTTGAGCCAGCCAGTTTTTTAGATATGTTTTGGAAGCTTTTTGCGGCAAAGAAAGAATAAATCGCTGGCCGGCAGGAGAATGTGATGCTAGTTGTAGAAACAATGATGTGTATGTAACAAATAATAAAAAAGTTTTTTTCAAGATATTCTCCTTTGTGTATGTATTTTAACATGAATATAATTTGAAATAGAGGCGTGGGTCAATATTATAAGGTGATACGAACAAATAAGGGGCTGCACAGGCAGCCCCTTATTCTTAAAACAATTTTGGATGTTTTTTATATCATCGCTAAAAGCAATGACAACATAGAAATAAGTTTGATCAAAATGTTAAGTGATGGGCCAGAAGTGTCTTTGAATGGATCGCCAACGGTGTCACCAACAACAGCTGCGCGGTGAGCATCCGATCCCTTACCGCCCAAATTACCGGCTTCGATATATTTTTTAGCATTATCCCATGCACCACCGGCGTTAGCCATGGTGAGCGCAAGAACAACACCCGTCAATGTTGCACCGGCAAGAAATCCTCCAAGAGCCATATTACCTTGTGCACCGAACGCAAATTTAATGGTGACTGGTGCAAGTATGATAATAAAGCCGGGGAGTAACATTTCAAAAAGAGCTGCGCGGGTGCTAATGCTGATGCAACGGGCATAATCAGGTTCCGCCGTTCCTTCTAACAAGCCCTTGATTTCAGTAAATTGGCGACGAACTTCCAATACCATCTTCCATGCCGCACGGCTGACTGATCGCATAGTAAAGGCTGAGAGAAGGAATGGTAATGCACCACCGATAAAGAATCCTGCAATAACAACAGCATTAAATAGATCAAGGTGATCAATGTGTGCTTCTTGGCAATATGCAGCAAAAATAGCAAGAGCTGCAAAGACGGCAGAGCCTATTGCAAATCCTTTACCAAGGGCAGCAGTCATATTACCGAGTGAGTCTAATTTATCTGTAATTTTTCGTACGCCGGGACCGTAACCGGACATTTCAGAAATACCACCGGCGTTATCTGCAATTGGACCGTAAGCATCAACTGACATGGTGATACCGACTGTTGCAAGCATAGATACTGCTGCTAATGCAACGCCAAAAAGGTCGCCAAAGTAGGTGAATGAGATGAAGATGATAATTGCTATGGAACAAACAGGAATAACGACTGATTCAAAACCAATTGATAGTCCATAGATCAAGTTGGTTCCGGCACCTGTTTTTGATGTTTCTGCCAATTTGCGAATTGGTGAACCACTGGTGTAGTAATCAGTAACGAGTCCAATAACGATACCGGCAAATGCTCCAAGTGCAATTGAACCAAAAAGCTTCATATCAAGATTCATGAAATACAGGTATGCATATGAGCCGGCGATGAACAAAATGATTGAAAGATACGTTGCTTTTTGCAACATTGTTTCAATTTTTGATTTAAATATAAAGCATGAAAAGAATCCGCCAAGTGATGCAACAAGTCCGATAGCGCAAAGCATAATAGGCAATGATAGGTATGCTATGTTACCTGCATATTGTGCAATGGCGAGTGCAATTGCACCGACGACTGAACCAACATATGATTCAAAAATATCAGCACCCATGCCCGCAGTGTCACCCACACAATCTCCGACGTTATCTGCAATTACAGCAGGATTGCGGGGGTCATCTTCTGGGATACCCATTTCAACCTTACCAACCAAATCAGCGCCAACGTCGGCAGCTTTTGTGTAAATACCGCCACCAACACGGGCAAAGAGTGCAATGGAGCTTGCGCCAAATCCATAGCAAGTAAGAATGTTAATGAGGTCGTAATTGGAATTTTGTGCGAAGAGGAAAAAGAGAATTCCGAGTCCTAAAAGGCCAAGGCTTGCAACCAAAAATCCCATAACAGCCCCACCCATAAGTGCTGTTAGGAATGCAGAGCGTTCGCCATGATTTTTAGCGGCTACGGTTGTTGTTTCATTGGCTCTAGTTGCTGCGCGCATACCGATGTAACCTGCAAACATTGAGGATAATGCACCTATTGCATAGGCAATAGCTGCTATCGAATTAAAAATATTTGCAAGAGCAGCACATGCAAGAATTATGACAAGAACTAGGATGCTGTACTCTTGACGCAAAAAGGTCATTGCGCCTTTACGTATCAGATCAGCGATACGTGCTGATTTTTTGTCAGGGTTTTTATATTGTGCAACAATGCGATATGCAACGGCAGTGAAAATAATACCAAGTAGCGATATACCTGAGAACGCTACGAGATAATGTAGGATATCCATGCGAAACCTCTCTTGGACATGATATAAAGATGAAACATATGATTATACCGATAAAAACTAAAATATAAGTCTAGGGAGTGTCTGTGTTTTTGTAAAGTGAAAGCCTTAGAAAACGTCTGAATATCAAGATTATTGATTGTTACCTCTCGTTTGGCGTATGACTGGATATTATCAAATGAAAATTATAAGAGTTAAGGGGATGTGGGAATCGAAAGAATTTCAATGAAAAATAACAAAGATAACGCTCGAAATACTTGGTGGAGGATGGGTATTGATGACGTTTGTGCCGCATTGGTAACAGACGCCAATCGTGGACTTGATACCAAAGAAGTTCATCGTCGTTTGGGTATACATGGTCCTAATCGATTACCTGAAAATGTACGAGCTACTGCGCTTGGCCTTTTTATTCATCAATTTGAAAGTGTTATCATTTGGGTATTGATAGGGGCCCTGTTGATTGCCGGAATAATGGGTGATTGGTTTGATGTTGTTGCCATTGGTGTAATCGTTCTTCTTAATGCAATTATTGGCTTTATACAAGAATATTCTGCAGAGCATTCTCTTGCGGTATTACGTAAGTTGATGGTGCCTATATCTCGTGTTGTTAGGCAGGGTGATATTCGGCAGGTGCCGTCTTTTGATCTTGTTCCCGGTGATCTTGTGCTACTTGAGCCTGGAGATGTTGTGCCGGCTGATGGGCGAATTATTTATTCATTGCAATTGATGATACAAGAAGCAGCCTTAACGGGTGAATCTCATGCAGTTGGTAAGATAAGTGATGCTTTATCAGGAACAACTCTTGCGCTTGGTGACCAAAAAAACATGGTTTTTATGGGAGCTACGGTTGTCTCGGGTAAGGGACATATGATTGTTACCGGGACCGGTATAAAAACCGAGTTGGGATCTATAGCTCAGGTGCTTGAGCAGGCAACTGAGCCGCTAACGCCATTGCAAGTACAGCTTGATAGAGTAGGCAGGCAGCTTGCCGTTTTATGCCTTGGTATAGTTGCTGTAATTTTTGTTGTTGGCATATTACGTGGGCATGCCTTAATACCTATGTTTTTAAGTGCGGTAAGCCTTGCTGTTGCTGCAATTCCTGAAGGTCTGCCGGCCGTGGTGACTATTACGCTTGCCCTTGGCGTACGAAGAATGGCCAAGCGCAATGCTCTTATTCGTCGTTTACCATCGGTTGAAACATTAGGCTGTGCGACTGTAATTTGTACAGATAAAACAGGGACGTTAACTCAAAATGAGATGACAGTCAGGAAAATATGGGTTAATGAGACAGAATTTTCTGTCTCCGGTGTTGGATATGCACCGCAAGGAACCTTTCAAGTTGGTGATCATGTTATTAATCCACGACAATATAACGAGTTGCTTTATGCATTGCGTATTGGTGCATTGTGTAATAATGCAGAAATTTATTGTGATCAAACAACATGGAAGGTTGTTGGTGACCCAACAGAGGGAGCGTTGCTTACGGCTGCTGCAAAAGCCGGTCTTGAAAAACAACCATTGATACGAGAGTACAAAATTCTTGGAGAAATCCCTTTTGATTCTGAACGTAAGAGGATGAGTGTTATTGTTGATGGTCCAATGGGGACTCAGTTGTTGATAAAAGGAGCGCCGGATATTCTTTTGGAACGTTCGGTTGCCATGTTGAAACAGGGAGAGATTGTTGCTCTTACTGCAGATATAAAAAAACGTATTGCTACGGCTAATGAAAAACTTGCAAGCCAAGCCTTACGTGTGCTTGCTGTTGCATATACTAATGTTTCTAAGGATGTTTCTTTGCACAACCTGCTTGAACAAGATCTGATTTTTGTTGGTCTTGTCGCCATGATGGATCCTCCTCGTCCTGAAGTTTTTAAAGCTATTGAAGTATGTAAAAAGGCCGGAATTAAGCCGATTATGATTACCGGTGATCATAAACAGACAGCTATTGCAATAGCAAAAGAATTACACATAATGAGCGACAGTGATAAGGCGGTTAGCGGTGTTGAGCTTGATGCATTGGATGATGATGCATTTAAAAAAATCATACATATGATTTCTGTCTACGCTCGCGTATCTGCTGATCATAAGATGCGTATTGTCAAAGCGTTAAAAGAACTTGGACATATTGTTGCTATGACTGGCGATGGAGTTAATGATGCGCCCGCAATAAAAATTGCTGATGTCGGTATTGCCATGGGCCTTGCAGGTACTGAGGTGACCAAGGAGGCCTCAGACATGGTTATAACTGATGATAACTTTGCTTCTATTGTGCATGCGGTTGAGCAAGGAAGAGGCGTTTATGACAATATTGTTAAGTTTATTAATTATTTATTGTCATCAAATATTGCTGAATTGTTACTTGTTTTTATGAGCACAATTATCGGCCTTACCGATCGTAACGGTAATGTGTATATTGCGCTGTTACCCGTTCATTTATTGTGGTTAAATTTAATAACGGATGGGTTACCGGCTCTAGCTCTTGGTGTTGATCCATTAAATCCACGTGCAATGAATAAACCTCCACGTAAAGCGTCTGAGCCTATTTTACATTTCAGATTTACACTGCATTTATTTGTTATGGGGGCATTGATGGCGATAAGTGCGTTATTAGCCGGTTATTATGGTCTTAGGTCATCACTTGCGTTGGCGTACACCATGACACTTACCGCTCTTGTTATGCTCGAAATTGTTCGTGTTTATATGGTCCGTTCTTTGTACCATATGAAAATGTGGTCGAATATGTGGCTTACGGGTGCGCTTGCTCTATCGTTTGGACTGCAGCTTGCCATTGTGTATGTTCCATCGTTACAAATTATTTTTAAAACGGTTAGGTTGGGTTTGTTTGATTGGTTTCTCATTGTAATCATTGTTGCTATTACCTGGCTAATCGGAACACTTATACAAAAAATATTTTTTCTAAGAAAAGATTGTATTAGAGGTTTTTAATGAAAGGAGATTTTATGTTGGATAATTGTACATATAACACCGTCAAACTTATGCATGACTTGAGTGGACTGGCATGGTTTTTGAAGAATTTTTGTCAAAAGGATGTCAAAGCATGCCGATCAAAAAAGTGTCAAAAACTTTTCATGCAGATTCAAAATGATTTGGAAAAAAATATTGCGCTTCTTGAAAAATCGTTGAAGAAATAGCGTCAAGATTTTTGGGGTGCTTAATCTAAGCCCGTTTGCGATCCGTATATCAAGTCGCTATAGTTGGCTATGAAAAAGTAAATATACCACCGACAAGGTCGGTGGTATATTTACAAACGAGGTGTTATTGAATCTGTTAATGAGATCCTCAAAAGCTCCTGCCAAATAGAACATTCAAGATATAGAAGTTCAGTCAATTTTTTTAATAAACCTAATTGCAGGTTTTGTTACTTATTCATTTTGTGAAAAAAAACTATCGATCAAATGTAGTTTGCGATCAGATAATCTTATTGCTTGTTTTTGATAACTCCGAACTCACGTTAACATAGCGTCTATCACCTTATTGTTTTTTAGTAAATTTTGGAGAAGGACGCTTATCTTTTCAAGAATTTTCAAATCCCGAACTCACGTTAGCTTAATCACAAACATGATAATTGATGCTATAAGCGCCAATATACCAGCAAAGCCAAATCCAAATGCAACGGATACATAAGTCCAAAGAAAGCCAATCACACTGCTTGAAATAAAAAGACCCATACCAACAACTGCACTCATTACGCCATATCCAGCACCACGCTGACGTTCTCCGATAAGTATTGCTGCAAGCGCAGGCTGTGACGATTCAACGGTAGCTGTATAAACACCGTTTAAGAAAAAAAGCACTCCTAAGAACAAAAGCGAATAATTTGCATAAATAAAGCCCAAACACAAAAATCCAAAAATCATATATGCAGTTGCAAGAAATATCTTTTTATCGTATCGATCGGCCAGAATACCAATAGGATATCCCACAATAGCGTAGATTACATTGCTAAATGCATAAAGACCAGCAGCTATTGTTCCTGCAACAATTGTTCCATGTGCATTGGTAAGAAGTTCTTGCGCTCGTAAAATGAGTAGGGTAGGTGCAAAATTTGAAAGACTGAATATGCCAACAGGAAGAAGAAAAGTAAGGAACCGAGGAGAAAGATTTCGTGTGCTTTGCCAAACATTGCTCTTGTCTGGAATTGTGCATTTTTCTTTAACGATGAAGCTTATGGCTAAAAAAGCACAAATTCCTGGTACAAGTGAAATAAGAAAGATTACTCTGATTGGAATACGAGAAAGAAGCAGAAAGGCAACAATTGGCCCTATAACTGCACCAATTGTGTTCATGGTTCGATGGAAAGCAAAAGCGCGACCAATTGTAGATATATTGGTAGATTCAGAAAGAAGTGCGTCACGTACGGGTGAGCGAATTGACCATCCAATCCAACCAAAAGTTCTTCCAAGCAATACATGCCACCAATTTGTAGCAAGTGCAAAGCTTCCTTTGCTAACAGAGGTAATAAGATATCCTAACGCTGCAAGCCCCTTACGTTTTCCAATACGATCGCTATACCATCCAGCCCATACTTCAAATATAGTAGATGCACCATCGGCAACCCCCTCAATAAATCCCAAAGCAAAAGCTGGTGCGCCAAGAGTTGTGGCTAGAAAAATTGGAAGGACGGCCGTTGCCATTTCATGATTTACATCACTAAAAAAGCTGGCCAATCCCATTCCAAGAATGTTGCGATTTAACCAACCTTTTTTTGAAGCAGTTTGATTCTTCATACCCCTCCTTGTTATATCATTCTATTGAAGTATTCGGACCATTTTCATTCCAATGAAAAAGCTTACTATGCTACAACAAACGCTTAATATTGTGTAATAGGTAGTAGTGTCATAAAGATCTTTTTCAACTAGGTTTCCAATTTCTAAGGTAAATGCGGAAAACGTCGTGAACCCACCTAAAAAGCCAGGCATAATAAAAGAACGAATAATCATGTTGGGAACATAAAGATATAACAACTCTGATAGTGAGCCCATCATAAAACATTCTAGAACATTCACTACAAGAATCGGAAAGGGGATATTGCCAAATATGAAATCTGGCATAACCTTGCTAATTAAAACACGTAAGATTGCACTCAATGCCCCTCCTGAATCAATTGCCATGTAACATGTCAACATATAAACCTCAATACGTTTAATATCATCAAAGAATCAAAAAAACATTAAAAATGTATCTTTAATTTGCATCGTTTGTCTATGATTTGAATTATGATCCTAGTTATGAAAGGAAAATGCAATGAATGAGATACCAGATGCAATGCAAGCCATTCTGCCTATAATTTTAATTTTCAGTTTTATGGGCGCAATATCTGCGTTTCTTATCTCTTACCAAGAATATCGCAAGCACTTTTATGACACACGGCAACCATTTAGAATGGCTTTACAAACTGCGTTTTTTGCATTTTTCTTTTTTGTTTTTTTTAGTATATTTATAGGCTTTTTAATTAAAAAGTCATTGCTCAATTGATAAAATCTTTAATTAGTGTGAGTTCGGAGTTTCCATAAAAACAGAGGCAATAAGATTATCTGATCAGGACTTATGCACTAGCTTAAAGTTATATCCAGATCTTGATTTTTCATGTAAAGATGCCCCGTTCAGAACAATATGTTGATACATTATTACTTTGCATTGATAAAAAAGTTTGCACAAATATGGCAAAAGAAATGAATACGTCACATGATTCGATGTATCGCAACTTTGATAATCCGATTGAAAATGCAAAGGCGCTACTTGATGATCTCAAAACAATG
>LDIV01000001.1:567804-597411 GCA_001468855.1 candidate division TM6 bacterium UASB124
ATGTTGGCATATGCAATTGCCAACATAAAGAAAGTTTTGACCGGTCTACCGTGTGTTGAACATGTCATAAATTATTTCAGGGACGTAAAAACAACAGTTACGTGGCTCTTCAAAGCCAGCATCAGAGGATAACTTTGCCTATATTGCGTAAGTCCTGTGATTATGTATGTTGGTAATGGTAAGAAGCAAAAAACAATAAAGGTCCAAAAGGTATGAATACATAGCTCGAGTTAAGATTTGCAAATAAAAAGCCGCGTGAAGCGGCTTTGATTGCTTAGATATTACAGCTATGATACGATGGTTTGCTGAATTTAAATAAAATAATTTTTTTAAAGCGGAGAATGATGAATACAAAAAAAATAACGCCTTTTCGGGCGACATTAATTTGTCTTAATTCAATGATTGGGGCCGGTCTCTTTATCAATCCAAAACCTCTAACACAATTGGCTGGATTGTTCGGATTCTTGGGTTATGTTATTGCGGCATTAATTTTATTACCGTTAATTATAACCATTGCTGAACTTGCTTCACTGCATCCGGTTGCCGGTGGTCTGTATGTATATGGTAAGACATATCTTGGCTCTTGGGCCGGCTTTATGAGCGGGTGGGGATATTTTGTTGGCAAGACAACATCGGTGGCAATTTTGATGCATAAATTTGTTCAATATTTTCAGGCGCGCAGTGTGTTATTGCAAGGGATTCCAACGCTTGCTCTTGATTTTGTAACGCTCTTTGTGCTTGTTGGTTTGAATAGTGCCGGCATATCTATTGGTGGTCGAATACAGTATCTTTTTACTGCACTTAAATCGATTCCAATATTGTTTGCCTTTGGTGTTGGTTTTTTCTATTTTGATCCACATAATTTTGTTGATGTACTTGATGTTACCAATATCATTTATACGGTTCCGATTGCAATCTTTCCACTCTTAGGTTTTGAGGTTATCTGTGCCATAGGCAACATGATTGAAGATTCATCACGTAACATAAGACGAATTATTATGATGGCTTTTTGTATTGTTGTGGCTGTTAATATTTTGTTTCAACTTACAACATTTGGGATTTTGGGAAACGCACTCAAAGATATTAATGAACCGGTACTTGCACTTGGGCTCAAGGCATTGGGCAACTATCCATTGTTTGCCGGTTTTATTAATGGCTTTGTTTTTGCATCAATCATAGGCGCCTGCTTTTCATTGCTGACAAGTAACTGCTGGAACTTGCATACCATTGCACGGTATGGGCATATACCGGCGGAAAAATTATTTACACGTGTCAATGTATTCAATGTTCCTTGGGTAAGTTTAATGGCTGAGGCTATATTGGGTGGCTTGATTTTACTGTGGATCACGGCTGACCAGGTTCCATTGCAAAATATGTCGGTATTTGCACAAATTATCGCCTACCTTACAAGCTCAATTGCAGCACTTGTTGCCGTTCGATCTGGTGCAATGAAAAGAATTGGAGCATTGATTCCGATGATGGCAATCGGTAGTTGTCTTTTTGCCATGGGAATTTGTCTTAATCGTATTATTGCCTTTGGTATATCAATGTCATTTTTGGTTGTTCTGAGTGTTGGCTTTGTTGCTGCTGGTGCAAAGTGGTATATGGCAACCGGAAAAAACAATTAAATTCTTTTTCTCAATGGATACCAGTAACGAAAAACATTTCCATAGAATAATGCAGTAATGATGCCGTGTATTGATTGCTGAAAACATAAAAGAGCTACCAGGATTGCCGTAGTGCTGCATGCCAAAATAAGCATTTTTATTGATAGGTAATTGCCGATTAATAATCCAATAAAAAGCACACTGTATATTTTAAGAAGCCAGATATTAAAATGATATGCCTCTTGAGCATTATCATGAACAAACCATGATTTTCGCTTAGTGTACATAATACTTAATGATATAGGGATACTACAGAGGGTGAGTATTATAGGGGTGATTGGGAGGGAGTTTCCTACATGTAATTGAAATAATGAAGTAAAACCTCCTCCCTGAGAAAAGTTACGATACAGTACATAGCTTGCCCAAATAATGGTGATGATTGGTATATGCGCTGCACAGCCCCAGATGCGTACATTAATAGGGTGCTTCTTCATAGATCTCCTATAATTTCTGGTTCCATTTCCTGTGGTATAGGGATACCCATTAAGCTGAGTATTGTTGGTGCTACATGTGCTAAGCCAAACGCTGGCTCCTGAGTAAATGGAACAGAGGTTCCTTTTTTTTGTTTCTTATCTGATATCAGAACAAATGGAACCGGGTTGCATGTGTGTGCTGTCAATGGATTGCCGGATGAATCAATTTTTTCTTCAGCGTTGCCGTGGTCTCCGGTGATGATTAATGTTCCCTGATGTCTTTCGACAACCTCGTGATAAAGAATAGCTAATTGCTGATCGATGAATGAACAGGCTTGTGTCGTTGCATCGAAGTTACCTGAATGTCCAACCATATCAGGATTTGCATAGTTAACCAGATAAAAATATGCAGGATTGCTACGTAGTGAGTGAATGAGGGCTTCGGTAATTGCATGCGCAGACATGTGTGGTGTGTTTGAATAATCTTTTGTTTTGATTGAAGGGATTAGTGTACGCGTTTCATTTTCATGTTTGATTTCCTTCATGCCGCGGAAGAAATAAGTGACGTGCGCATATTTTTCTGTTTCGGCAATAATAAATACCGGTGGAGTTGGTTTGATATGTGCAGCAAGTTCATCAAGCAGCGTGTGTTCTATATCCTCTTGTGTAAATAAAATCTCATTATGTAATGTTGCAAAATTTTCTTTATAACGTGTAGCGGTTATGCAGAATGCAAGTGATCCGTTGTCTGTGTTACATGGATTATTGAAATGTTGGAATGATTGATTTATGAAAGCTTCTGTTAATTGCCTGGCTCTGTCCGGCCTGAAATTAAAAAATACAACACCATCACCCGGTTTTATAATGCCATTGCTTGTTAATAGATGCGGGTATACGAATTCATCTGTAATATTTTGCTTGTAGGCCGTATGAATGACCTCTTGCCAAGATGATGCCATATGGGGTGTTTGTGTTTGAGCACAAAGTAGATCATAGGTTGTTTGGGTACGGTCCCAATTTTTGTCGCGGTCCATGGCATAAAAACGGCCATGCATGCTTGCAATGGTGCCACATCCAAGTTGTCTGCAGAAGGTTTCTAGTTGCTCAAGGTAGAGGGGTGCTGATTGAGGTGGTGTATCGCGACCATCTAAAAAAGCGTGAATGTATACTTTGGCCAGTCCGCAGCGATGAGCTAATTGTAAAAGTGCCTGGAGGTGGTAGATGTGGCTATGGACACCGGCATCTGATATGAGTCCCATAATGTGTAGATTGGTTCCGGTTTCTTTGAGTTGCATAAAACGCTTAATAAGGGTTTGGTTGTCGTAAAGTTGACCGCTATCAATGGCATCATGAAATTTTTTGAGTGATGATTCTACAACCCTTCCTGCACCAAGAGTTAGGTGGCCGACTTCCGAGTTACCCATATAACCAGGTAAAAGACCAACGTCAGGACCGGATGCTTTAAGTAAGGTTGACGGATATCGCGTGCAGAGAAAATGCCAAAATGGCATTTTGGCGTTGGTAATGGCATTTCCATAGGGTTCTTTGCGGTATCCAAAACCATCAAGAATAATGAGCATTGTAGGGGTGGTCATATCCAAATCCCTGTATTTAAGCGGTTTATTTCACTTTTTGAGCACATTCGGTAAACTAGCTTATGTTATAAATAAACGCGGGGAAAGGTAAAGAGAATCATTTTAGTGAGGTAAAACTATGAAGAATTCAGTGATCTTTGCATGTCTCATGGCCGGCTTTATGTGTTGTCCTTGCGCATATTCACAAATATCGGCTAGTGAGCAGCCAATACAGCCATCCAATGAACAAACCGCACAAGCACCTGTTGTTGTTGATTCAGCTGTTGATTCAGCGGCATTTGATGAGATTGCTCTTGATGATATTAATCCTGAACAAATGAATCAAATGCTTGAGGAACTCAAAAAACACGAGAAAGAAATTACTTGGTTAGAAAAAATGCGGGCGGCGTATACTTTTTTAAAAATTGAAGCTGCTCGAACTAAAGATACTGTTACCAAACACATCGGTGAAAACAAAGAAAAATATATCGCAGGAGTCATAGGCTCGGCGGTTTTGTTTGGTGCTTTGATCTATTATCTTAAGCATGGTTATAAGGCTTAGATAAGCATTGCCTATGTCAGAAAAACATATATTTGCACTCTATACCAATCATACATTTCCAACGTGTGAGCATCTTGTCAGTAATCGACCATATACCTTTACTGATGCCGATCTTTGGCATCGTATTAATCATGTGTTGCGAATACAACAGGATGAGGAGGTTATTATTTTTGATGGCGCAATCAAAGTTCATGCGCGTCTTGGGGTGGCTACCAAAAAGAATATTATAACCGTTATGGTTTTTGATGCAGTGCAAACACGTTTGCTCTTACCTAAAATTCATTTATATCAAAGTATTTTGCGGCGAGAGGCATTTGATATGGTTGCCTATTATGCTGCACAAATGGGTGTGACATCGTTTACTCCGGTGATGACCGCAAAATCACAACGGTCATGGGGTGGGCTGAAAGAGATGTCCCGGATACGCAGTGTTATGATTGCTGCATGTGAGCAGGCAAAACAATTTGTTATTCCTATTATCAATGAGCCGATTACTGTCGATATACTATCGCAACAATTGGTAACGAGTAATGCTTGTTCTCTTTATTGTGAGCCCGAAGGGCAATCATTGCTATCGCTGCTTAATAATATCGAACAGAAAAAATATGAGACCATTACTATTTGTATCGGTCCTGAAGGTGGTTTGACAGATCAAGAGCAAGCGACATTGAAGCAATTAGGTTTTTTATGTTGTGCATTAACACCGACCATCCTGCGGTCGCAGGAGGCTGCTGCTGTGTGTCTTGGGTCTATTAGGAGTGTTTCTGGCTTTGTTGGGCTATAGCAAAGTACTGTGATTTTAAGTAGAGTGGTTCGATTTTATAACAGTGTTCTTTTTCTTCCAAAAATTTTTTAAGAGCCATTTGTCCGATAATTTTAACATCCGGTGTTGATTGCGGATAATTATGGATGTGTATGCTGTTGGCACATGTTGTTCTAATAAGTTCTTGATGAAGTTCGTATCCATTACCTGTAAAAATCATTGGCATTTGAGCCTGGTTTGTTTGTAGTTGAATGAGAAGGGTGTCGATTTTTTTACACCCTTTATCGATGATTGTGCCTGTTTCGGTTTCTGTTATTTGATAATATACATCATTATTGTACGCATTGAGTAAGGCAACAATAATGGGGTGCGGCGGTGTTATTTTGTTTTTTATGCTTTCTGTGACTGCATAGGTCAAAGCCTCAAGGCTGTCGATACCGACCAAAGGAATTTTACGTGCAAATGCAATACCATTGACGGTGACAATTGCAACGCGCAATGATGTAAAGGCTCCGGGTCCTTTGTCGATAGCTATGAACGAAAGGTCGTTAATAGATAATGAATTTTGAGATAAAAGTTGGTCAATATAAGGAATTAAGTGTGAGCTTGCTTTGCTGTCAAAATTTGAAAGTGTTGACACGCATTGGTTATCTTTACATAACGCAACATGTGCATGAGTGTAAGTAGCTTGAATGGTAATATAAGTAAGTTTAATCATTATGCCGTTTTAATTTCTGTCGTTGATAAAAAATACTAAACGCATCGTCCTTTATTGTATTCTCTCGCTTTTCAATGATCTTTCCGCAATTAAGGCATTTCCATCCCTCGAAGTTTATAAAATGATCAAAGAACGACTGCATCACCATCAGGCCACCGCATTTAGGACATCGCATACGCTCCTTTCCCTCTTTTTAAGGTTCCTGAGCTCGGGGCACTTGTTCTGAGTAATAATCTTTTGATGTTACCACAGCTTTTTTTATTTTTATAAATTTTTATAAAAATTTATAAAAATTTTGTTTTTTAACGTTTAGGTGCTTGGGAGATTCGTTCCTCAAGTTCCTGCTCGAGCTCCAACCTATTTATTTTTTCGCGTGCAGTTTTATCCAGAGTCGGTTCTTTTTCTGACTCTGTAACTAATGTTCTTTTAATATCAAATTGAAGTAGGTACTCTTTTGCCCGTTTATTTGCTAACTCATCAATGAGGCCGATTCTGTTTATTGATTCCAATGTTTGTTTATTTTGCTGCTGTATATTTTTTTGTAATGTTTCAATGGTCATATCAACAGCGGCCAGTTTTTGTTGTGAACGCAAGAGCTTTTGATTAGTGTCAAAGATAATTGTTTGAAGCTCTAAATTTTCTTTTGCTAATCGCTCAAGTTTTATTCCTACTTCTTGTTTTAATTGGAGCTGCTGGTCTTTGATGTGTCGGTATTTTTGTTTTTCTCGCTCAAGCTTTGATTGTGTTTGTTTAAGTTGCGCCTCTAAATCGAAGTGTGCAGTCGATCCTTGTTCAATTTTTTGTTGAGCAAATTTTTTTAGTTCCATCTGAGATCTCGTTTCTTTTTCTAGAAGGCGTTTAGTTTTTTCAAGTTCTGTTGTTAGGCTTAGCAAATCTTTATCATTTTGAGAAGATGATTGTATTTTTGCTTCTAAGGCTACTGGTGCCGTTGGTTGATATGTTTTAAGTTCTGATGTTTGTATCACATTGTTGACGATATTATTAATTTCTTGGGGTGATAAAATTGCGGCAGTTGCCGCTGCAATGCCACGGTCGTTTTTATTTTGGATTAGATTATTGATGTCATATAAAAGCATCAGTCGCATCTTTGCTGAGTTTTGGGGCTCTTTACCAAGAACAAGGAGACGTTCTTTTAAAAGAATTTCAGCGGCTCGGTGAGATGAAACAACATTATCAAGAGCTATCTTCTTTTGGTTGAGTTGATAATAGGAATCATCTGTTTGATGTTGAGTGGAAGATAGCGTTTTATCAAACCATGTTGCTTGAGCGTCGAAATGTTTCATAAAATCTTGAATTTGGTCGGATGACTCACCTTGAGCAATTATATCTTTAAGGTATTCGGTGTCGTTTACAAAATCTTTGTGCAGTTGCTCCTTCCAGGTTGCTAGGGTTCCTTTTTTTTCAAGATCAATGAGCTTCTTTTCTAAAATCTTTTGGCGTTCTTGTTGTTTTACTATCAAGGACTCTTCTTCTGCGTGTGAGATAAGAGAGAGTAGTTTTTCGGTGGCTTTGCGTTTAAGGTCGATAAGTTGAGCATCAGTTTCTTGATTGATAATGGCAGCTTGTTGAGCGTATTCATCAAAAATGATGCGTGATTTTTTTTCTGCCCGTTGTTGAAGCGCTTTGTTTTTTTGGGCATTTTCTTGTTTTATTTTATGGGCTTTATGAGCAAAGTCGGCTTCAAGATTTTTGGCCGATTGTTGTATTTGATCAAATATTTTTTGTGATTCTTGCATGTCTGCAAACATGATGTCGCGTACCATGGCATGTAGGGTGATTGGTTCTGTGAGTGATTCCCGTATGGATGTTTTTGGTGTTGTTGAGGTGAGAGACATAGCTGCAATAGCTGCATTGGTATGACTGCTATGGGTTATAAAATCTACAATAATGAGAACAAAAAACTTGGAAAAAGTTTTCATATGAGCCCCCGCCCAATGGTATTGGTCCCCTTTACTATTATTTTTAGTTTAGGCGATCGCACATCAGAAAAACAAGAAAAATAGAAAAATGAGCTTTATACTTACAAGAAAGCGGTCAAAAATGCATAATAATCATTTTTGTTTAAAAAAAAGAGTAAAATAATAATGAAGGCTTTCTTATTGGGGTTGGGATTGATGGATAAGGGAATAGCATGGGAAAAAAAATCGCCACCAAAATATATAAATACATGATTGCATTATTGGTGCTTTGTTCTTTGGCGTTTGTTGGTTTTGTAACAATAAAAAAAATTAGTTGGAGAAGTGACCATGTTCGGCGTCATGAGCCCTGGATTACGGTTTTTGTTCATGGAAGTTTTAGTTCATTACTTGGGTTTTTGAGCTTTCAGGACGTTCTGCATGATACGGTTTCCGGTTCTATGTACCGAAAAATTACTAAGAAAATGCGTAATGATCCTTTTTTCTACACGGATCAGGCAATTTTACAACGTGGTTTGATCCCTGTTGATCCAACCTTTGATATCCATAAAGTGGGCAATAAAAAATATGTTATTTTCCCGTTGGCGAAGGCTTATCAAAAAGTTCAAGAAGCAGTAAGCCCGGGTGCCGAAAAAAATTATTTTTATGTTTTTGGGTGGAGTGGTCTTATAAGTCAGAATAGCCGTCGATTTGAGGCTATCAGGCTATATAATGCTCTACATGAAGAGGTGGAAAGGTTTAGGTCGCGTGGCATAAATCCTAAAATTCGTCTTATATGCCATTCTCATGGTGGAAATGTAAGCCTTAATTTGGCAGCGATTAACAAGGTTTTATCTATGCATTTGTGGGATGATGCAAAAAAACTTTCTCAGGATCCGGATGAAAATGAATCGTTGCTTAAGATGCGTGAAATTTTAAAAGAGGTGTCAACGAAAGAGATCGCAAAAACAAAAGTTGATCAAAAAATTTATGATTATGTTCCCGAGAAGGCAGATTTAACCATTGATGAACTTATTTTGTTTGGTAATCCGATGCAACCAGAGACGGAAGTTTTTTGTTTCTCTGGAACATTCCGAAAAGTGTATAGCTTTTACTCGGATGAAGATTTTGTACAAAGGTTTGATTGGGTAAGTTCTAAAAGGCCATTAAGCTGTCAACGTTTTTCACGAGCCACTTATGCGCGACAGTGTCCATATGTTGTTCAGGCACGTGTGATGGTAGAGCAGCCAGTGAAAAATGGAAAAATGAAGATCAAACCTAAAAATGCGATGCGTAGTGTTGTACTGACAGAACCAAAATCGCCTGTTAATACCCAACCAAAAGAACCAACGATTTTTGATGAGTTGCGTCAGGGCCGTAATATTTTTGTTCGTGCCAGTAGTGATCCAACACACAAAGAGCTATGGTTTATGACGTGGCATGAAATGCCGGGACAATTGTTGGCATTTTTGTATCCTTTCCCCATAATGGTTCTCTCGCCGTTGTTAACCAAGGCTCTCGAGCAGGCACAGCATGTTGGTGATGCGGATGTAACAATTAATGCGACATCAACAGTAATTCAAGTATTCGCTGCCCAGTATCAAGATGCAATTATTAGGGGAACTGCTTCAATTCCGCGTATGCTTTTAAGTAATATGCAAAAAAAAGTTAAGGATTGGGAACCTGAAAAAAATTCTTACGTCACTGACTTTAATGCGATATATAAACATTTAATGTAAATGTACCCATCTGAACTTTTATAATAGCATTATTGGTTTTGCTAAATTGTTTCTGTCGAAAGACATAGTCGAGCAATAAATGGTTTTTAGTTAATTGCTCCCGGATTCGTTTTTATATCGTGGTTTTCAGTATTTCCAAAAATCATAGCTTTTTTTTTCTGAATCTGTATCATAAAATCCTTACTAGTGGTGTTAAAACTCGTATACTGACAGCGATCTGTGGCTTGCTTGTCACATTTCATTCTTCACGAGGAATTCATGAAAATTACAAAACATTTTCTGAAGAATTTTAAAATAATAGCAATACCTTTAATAGTTATTGATTTTATATGGATGAGTATTGCTTTCTCTCAAGATGGTTTAGCAGCTGTTACACCTGTAGGACCTGCATTTGAGCAAGAAGTTGCTGAACAGTCAGAAACAAATTACATAGAACCGATTGGTAAGTTTGATAGCAATGAAGATTCACCAACAGCTATTTTTAATAATTTGGTTATTAAAAATATTATCATTGAGGGTAATAAATATGTAAAAAATGATGCCATTCTTAATAGATTTCCATATCGTATCGGTCAAAAATTTGATGACAAAAAAAGTGGATTGGCGATTAGAAATCTTTATGGGCTTGGTTGTTTCCGACAAATAAAAATTGAAGGCGAGAAGCTAGATGATGCTTCGATGGATCTGTATGTTGTTGTCGAAGAAAAAAAATTATTGGAGAAGTTAGAGTTTGAAGGTAATAAATCTGTTAGAACAAAGAAGATTCGTGAAAAATATCATCTTGATAAATTGAACAGTATTGATGAAGAAACCATGCAGCAAATAGCGATTGGTATTAAAAAAATGTATCAAGAAGAAAATCGACATGCTGTTAGGGTTTCCTACAAGCTGATACCAGACAAAGAGAATCCGGATAAGGCGACGGGTATTTTTACTATTGTCGAGGGGCCAAAGTCGACTATTAAATATGTTAATTTTGTTGGCAATAAAAAAATCTCATCCCGAAAATTACGTACAAAGATTTTTTCGCGAGAGAATTGGTTATTAAGTTTTATGGATGGTGCCGGTAATTATAATGACGAGATGCTTGAGATGGATAAGCATCGGATTGAATATATTTATCGTGATGCTGGTTATATAATGGCCAAAGTTGCAAAAACAAATATTGAGTTTTCTAAAAACAATAAAGATATCTCTATAACTTTCTATATAAAAGAGGGTGAACAATTTTTAGTCAGAGATGTTCACGTGATAGGTGATGAAATTCATACCGAAGATGAACTGTTGCCGCTTGTTCAACTTGAAAAAGGTGCACCATATTGTCATACCAAACTTGGTAAATCTATTAATAGAATTAAGGAACTTTATGGTGAAAAGGGATACATTTATTGTGATGTGTATCCTCAAATAAAACCAGATGAAACCACGCATAAAGTTGATGTAACGCTTCATGTTGAGCGTGGTAATAAGCTGTATGTTAATCGAATTAACATTACCGGTAACAGGATAACTCGAGATAAAGTGATTCGTCGTCAATTGGATATAGTTGAAGGTGATTTGGTTACAACGCAGAAGTTGAACTCTTCAGAAAAGTCTGTCGAATATTTAAGTTTCTTTGAAAACGAGAGCGTTAAGTGGAATGTGCATAGAATATCAGATGAACTAGCAGATCTTGAATTGAGTGTTAAAGAAGCAAAGACAGGTAATCTTAATTTTATGTTGACGTATGGTACTGACCAATACAACCCAACCCCATCGTTGCGTGGTATGATTACGGTTCAGAAGGGTAACCTTTTTGGTCGTGGTTGGGATATTGGAGGATCTGTTCAGGCCGATCGCCATAGACTTAGAAAACTTGAAGCAAATTTTGCAGATCCTCACATTTTTGATAGTGATATTTCAACTGCATTATATTTTTATAAGCGCTGGGAAGAGTTTGAACAGTGGAAGGGGCTTGTTCACACGCCTGTTCAGAAAGTTATAGGCTTTGATATAAACCTTGGCTTTTGGCTACCTAATATAGATAAACGATTACAGTTGATGCTTGATCTTGGTATTGAAAATATACGTTACAATGATTTATGTGTTGAAAATAATAGGTTTAATAGTGGTTGTAATATCGAGTCGCTTGTGCAACATACGTTTGATGAAGGAACTCTTAAATGGATTGGGCTTGCATTGGTTAAAGATACACGTGATCATAAAGTGTATCCAAGAAATGGCTATAGAATAAGTCTTGGTGCTCGCTTTGCCCCTACATTTATTAATAAAGAATTTAGTTATGTTCGTGGCGATGCTGAAGCAAGCTATTATACCCCATTGATTGATAAATTTTTCTACTACGATGAGCCATTGGTTCTTTGTTTGCATGGTATGCTTGGTAATATTACTTCTATTTCTCCAGATAAGCCTGTGCCATATAAGGAGTTATATCATATAGGCGGTCAAACAACAGTTCGTGGTTTTACATGGGGCGGTGTTGGTCCGGCTTGGGTCAATGGTGATCCACTTGGTGCTCGCAATGCATTACTTTTTAATGCCGAACTTAGATTCCCATTAATTCCTGATTATGAGATGCATGCTCATGTGTTTTACGATGCTGGTGCCGGTTGGGATACTCCCAAAAAGGGCCTTGACCCAAAATGTATACGACGTGATAAATTTGATTTACGTCATTCTATTGGTTTTGGTTTTAATCTTGTTAAACCTGTTCCTGCAAAAATCGATTGGGGTTTCAAACTTGATCGCAAGAAATGGGATCATGAATCTCCAAGCGAATTTCATCTTAGTATGAACTATGCATGGTGATAAATCATACATACATTTTTGTCATAGAGAGGCTTGCTTTTTACGTTGTGCGGTGTTAACATGCAGCGACTTAAAAAGCATGCTTTTTTTTGATGACATTTTAATGTGAAAATTGTTACAGTTCATGTTCATTTTGATGAAAAGGAATTTGTATGAATACGCCTGTATTGAGATTAGTGTTATTGAGTGTGGTGGCGGCGTGGAATATTTTGTATGGAATGGATCAAGCAGCTTCAAATGGTAATGCCAATAATGTACATACTACACCGGCTCAGGTGGCAGCACAGGTAAGACCACAGGTTCCTGTTGTCGAGGTGCCTGCGGTTGTTGGAGTAAGAGCACAGAGCGGTAAATCTTCTGGTAAAGATGAAATCTTTCCTGTTTACGGAATAGCGTACATTGTTATTGATGATAAGGGTGAGCCTGTTGTGGTTGATTTTAAAGCACTCGAATATAAAGAACAAGAAAGAATTTGTGATAATGCAAAAAAATTCAGCGTTGACCTATCTTTTACCAGTGGGTTTATGCTGTTGCGTGATGGGTTGGTAGAAACTTTTTGCGGCGTGATATTTTTGATATATGCTGGCGGTAAATGGATTGCTCCACATGTTATTCACTATACAAAACGAGCTTGGAATTATATTAAAGAGCAATATGCTACCTACAGGGCTGGCAATGATCATGTAGCGCCTGCACAAGAGGCAATTGTGCTAGAACAAACAGTTGAAAATTAATAATTAAGTTTGAAAAGGAGAAGGGGGGATTGGGCATATGGCAAAAAAAATATATAAAAATTATATATATAATTTTTTGATGGCGATTGGGTGTTGTTATAACACGCAATCGCTTTGTGCGTCTATTGACCCTTTATCTAAAATTATTATCACAAGTACAAATGCTACGTGTGCAAAAGATACAGCGAATAAAGATCTTTTTGTTTTTCAATACCGTGATAATGTTCGTGTTGAGTTTGCTGATAAAAGTACGGTAACGTCAGATTTATTGGATATTGTCTTTGATGGTAATATGCATCACAATGGCCCCAAAAATAAAAAAGGCACAAAATCTGGCTTGCAAAATTTTAAACAAATTACTTTTAAAGATCATGTGTGTATAACTAATGCCCAACGTAAGGCTACTGCCAATTCTGCGCGATTTTATTTAAAAGATCAGCGGTGTGTTTTAGATGGTGACGTAAAAATTTGGCAAACTAAACAAACAGCACATGATATTCCTGTTGCTATTCAAAGTCAGCAGGCAGAATTGAACTTGATAACAGGTGAAGTACAGCTTCTTGGGTCTACTCAAAAACCGGTGAGCACAACTATTGTTCTTGAGGGGCATCCGGCTATTAACTATAAGAAAAAATCATCTTCTCATAAGAAAAACGATGGCAAAAATAAAAATTCTTCCACGCAATGAAGCGCTTAAGATTGCGGCAGGAGAAGTTATTGAGCGGCCTTCTCACGTAGTCAAAGAGCTTGTTGAAAATTCGCTTGATGCTGGCTCAACAAGCATTTCTGTGTATATACAAAAGGCAGGTAAAGAGCTTATTCGTATTGTCGACAATGGTTCAGGGATGACCGGTGAAGATGCTAAAATGTGTTTCTTGCCGCATGCGACGAGCAAGATTTCTTGCATGGACGAACTTGAACATGTGACATCATATGGGTTTCGTGGTGAGGCATTAGCAAGCGTATCCGCTGTCAGCAATGTTGTTCTTATTACAAAACCTAAAGAAGCCCCTGTCGATGCGTTGGGTGTTTCAATAACGTATAGTCAAGATTGCGTTCAACAGGAAATCGCTGTTGCTTGCCCGTGCGGGACTGATATACAGGTTCGTGACCTTTTTTTTAATACACCTGTAAGAAAAAAATTTTTGAAACAGGATGATACTGAGTGGAATGCAATACAGAACATAGTATATGCATTTTGTTTTAGTCATAGTCATGTGCATTTTAAATTGTATCATGATGATAGGCTTATGCTGAATGCTCCGCCTGCAGCAACATGCAAGGATAGGGCTCTACAGGTTTGGGAACATAACATTGGCCAACAACTGATTCCTTTATGTAAGCATGAAGGTACAATTCATATAAACGGATATATTTCGCATCATAATTTTTGGCGCTATGGCCGACAGAATATCTATTTTTTTGTGAATAATCGGTGGGTCAAAAATAATGAATTGTCAAAAGCCATAATGAAAGGTTATACCAACGTATTGCCTCCGGATCGTTTTCCTGCTGCAGTGATTTTTATCAGCATTGATTCTCAATTACTTGATATCAACGTGCATCCTAAAAAAGAAGAAGTTAGATTTGCAAAACCTTTGGTTGTCCAGACAGAGCTTGTTGGTTGTATCAAAAAAACTCTTGAGGAACGTACAAATACGGTTATCGGTGAAAAAAATGTAGAGCAGAATAGTGCGTTGACGTTGCCACAAAATTCTTTTGAGCCATATGTGCCTCAACCGTATAAAATGCTACAGCCAGATATGATAAAATTAGAAAATACTCGTTTTATGCCGGTTTTTGATAGAGGCATTATGCCTGAGAAGACTGTTGAAAAACCAATGGTTATGCCTATCGTAACGCAGGATAGCGACACGCAAGAATTTAAAATTATTGGGCAACTTTTTAATACATATATTGTTCTTGAGCGAGGAGACAGCGTTGTGTTTATTGATCAGCATGCGGCACATGAACGTATTTTATATGAACGGTATACAAAGAAGTTTGAGATTCAGCATGGAACAACTCTTTTGTTTCCTGAGTCATTTACTTTATCGCAGATTGCTGTAAAAGGGTTGATGACTTGTAAGGATTTTTTTGAGCGGCAAGGAATACTCTTTGATGTTTTTGCAGACGATCAAATTGTCATTCGTGCGGCTCCACCCATGCTTAAAGGGACTCCTCTCAAAGAACTAATCGAGCAAGCGGCTGATTTTATTATTGAGCATGAGCAAATGGAGCGCTCTTTGTTTGATAAGAAAATTAATGAACATATTCATGCTCAGATTGCATGTAAAAGTGCTGTAAAAGCTGGCGATGTTCTTACTATGGTGCAAATGCACCAATTAATTACAGATCTTGGAAAAACCCCAAACCGATTTATTTGTGTACATGGTCGTCCTACAACGTGGAGTATTCCTAAATCAGATGTTGAAAAAAAATTTAAACGGACGTAGCGTTACGTGCTTGCATGTGTTGGATGCCTCCACCTTGTCGTGCCAGCATATCAGCGACAAGTGAGAGCTCGGTAGCCATTATAATACGTTCTAATGGAATTGGGCTAGGTTCTTCGTTTGAACGCGCAGCTTTGAAAAATTGAGTTATTAATTGTTCGTGTCCCTTGTCTTGGGTTTTAACCCGTTTGTTAAATGCACGTGGTAATCCATATCCTCTTAGCTCAAGAAAATCATTCATAAATATTGATTTGCCATCAAAAAATATTTCCATGTATTCTTTGCCTGCTGCATGGTTTCCTAATGATGAATACAAGAGGGAGCAGCATGATCCATCATTCATAGTTATTGTTGTAACAATGTTGTCGGTGACGACCAAGTCATCGGTTGTTGGATTAAGTGAGTTTACAGTAATTGATACCGGTTGTGATCCGGTTAAAAAACAGAAGAGTTCAAAAATATGGCATGCTTCGCCAATGATTCGTCCTTTGTGTTCTTCCGATTGTATCCAATGATTTTTGGGCAGATAATTTGCATTCATTCGATAGTTAACAAGAAGCGGATTTGTTCGTGTACTTACAATATCTTTAATTTCTTTCATAAATGGTGAGTGTGAGCGATTAAAATCAACACAATAAAGAAAGTCTTTATGCATAGAAAAGAATTTCTTGAGCATATTTAATTGTTCTAATGACACCGCTGCCGGTTTTTCTACCAGAACAGCTTTGCCGGTTTGTAGACATTGTTGCGCTTGTTCAGCATGAAACGCGTGTGGGGTTGCAATGATTGCAACATGAACATCGTCATCACCAAGTATCTTACGGTAGTCATTACTAACGCGGTTAGCTTCATATAAACGAGCTATGGTAATAGCATTTGGGGTGTCTGTGTCAATAATTGAATGAATTCGTGTATTTCGTATTTTACAAATTGTGGGAAGTATTTTTATTTTAGCAAATCCGCCAACTCCAATGAACCCAATGTTAAGTTTGCCTTGTTGCGGCACATAAGGTTTAAAGGTGTCTTTCTCTGCCGGGTGATAGAAATGTGTAATTTCAGGCATTTCTGCATTGTAGCGATCTGTTTCGCTGTGAAGATAAGATAGTACAATTCCTAACGCCTGTTCTTTTTCAAATGCTTCGTAGGCTTGAATGACGTCCTGTACTGCAAACTCATGGGTAATGAGGTCATTTATATTAATGCTGTTGTTTTCAAGCAGCTCAATAAAATATGCCATGTTACGATTTTCAGTCCACCGCACATAAGCATAAGGATAGTCTATATTCTGGTGCTCATAATTAACATCGTAACGGCCTGGACCATATGAGCATGAGATTAAAAAGTCGATCTCCTTTGAATAAAAAGGGTCACGATCAAAATCAATTTTAACATCGCCAACCAAAACAACTCGTCCTTTGCGGCGCGTTACATGCATAGCCTGTTGAATAACGGTGCCAGAACCTGATGCAGCTGTGATGATTGTTGCATCTACACCATGGTGTCCGGTTAAAAATTCTATTTCTTTGATAACGTCGGATTCGCGTGCATTAAAACATGTTGTAACACCAATTTTTCGTGCCAATGCAAGGCGACTATCTTTAATATCAATACCAACAACTTTGCAACCGGCATGTAGGGCTAATTGTGCTGTGATATGCCCAATAAGTCCAAGTCCTATGATACAAACCGAATCACCCATCTGTAGGTTTGCTCGTCTAAAGCCTTGCAATGCTATAGCGCCAATTGCCGACATACTTGCAGATCTGAGAATCTGTGGATTTTTTATTTTTACAGCCAAATTTTGTGGCACACTGACAATATCTGCATGATTTGCAAAAGAGGCTCCTGCGCAAGCAACATAATCTCCAACTCTCAGTCGTTCTACTTTAGGGCCGATACACATGACTTGCCCGGCACAAGAGTAACCAAGGGGAAGTAATTTATTGAGCTTTTCTTTGGTTAGCGCGATTGTTCCTGAGATGCCGTGCTCTTTAAGCGTTCTAAGAACTTTGTTTGTTTGTTCAGAGATACTGCTTGTATATTTTTCTAGTAAAGACTTGTTTGATGCATGAATAGTTGCTTGTTCTGTGCCTGCACTAATGAATGAATAATGGACGTTCACCAGTATTGAATAATCATTCATAAGAGGTGGTGCAACATCGGTAATATTTACAGACCCCTTTTGCAAAAAGACTTGTTTCATGAGTTTTTTGAACCTTTTGATTAAAAAATTAATTATCTATGTGCTTAGGCATTTTACCATGTACTTTCTGTGGTTTTTGTGGCTCCTTCTAAAAGGGCCTGAGATTGTTTGAGATGTATGCAATGAAGGAGCCCACATGTATCAATAAGAATTTTGTTATCAAAAACGTCATCGCGCATAAAAGTAAACTCTTTGTGTTTGACTAAAACGACGACGATATCTGCCCAGCTGATGCCGTTCCAAATATCACTGATGATATTTATACCGCGGTTGATAATTGCTTCTTTATTGACATTGTGATCATACGCTTGCAGTTCCAAAATATCTTTTTTTGTATTCAATTGCTGGGTAATGAATAGAGCTGGTGATTCACGGATATCATCAACATCGGGTTTAAATGCAAGTCCTAGTACAAGTACTTTTGGTTTTGTTACACCGAAGGTTCTTAAATTTTCTACTTTACTTAAGACGCGTGCAATAATTTGGTGCGGTTTATTGTCGTTGATTTTACGTGCTGCACGCAATAGATCGCTATCCTCAGGAAAACTTTCAATTAAAAACCATGGATCGACGGCAATACAATGACCACCGACACCACAGGTAGGATTGAGTATCTTTACGCGCGGATGTTTGTTTGCCAGCTCAATAACATAATAGGGATCGATTCCTGCCTTATAGCACATAGCTGCTAGTTGGTTGGCGAACGCTATTTGTATATCGCGACTGGTGTTTTCAACAAGCTTTACCATTTCAGCGGTTTTGTCGTCGGTGACATGAAGAAAACCCTTAACAATTTTTGCATAAAATTGATGAGCAAGTTCGCATGAGCGTTGGCAAATGCCCCCTATTACACGGTCATTTTCTACGATCTCTTTAAATATTTTTCCGGGTAGAACGCGTTCAGGACAGTAGGCAATAAAGAAATCTATGCCGAGTTTCAATCCGGTATTTTCTTCTAAAAACAATGCTAATTTTTCAGTTGTGCCGACGGGAACCGTTGATTCTAAAATGACCAAATTACCAGGCATTAAACGTTTTGTTATTGCTTCTGCTGCATGAAAAACGTGGCGCAGGTCAGCTTCTTTATTTTCTTTAAAAGGTGTTGGTACGGCGATGATAAAACAATCAGCATATTGAAGTTCGGTAAATGCTTTAAAATTACCGGCTTTAAGCGTTTTCCATAAGCGTTCTGATAATTCTGGTTCAAAGATAACCGGATCGCCGCTGTTGATTCGTTTTACTTTATCATGGTTGATATCAAAACCATAAACATCATATCCTGCTTGAGCAGATTGAATAGCCGTTGGCAGTCCTATGTATCCAAGTCCTACAATAGAAATTCGTTTCATGAACCAGCTCCTTTTATTCCTGTTTTCATAGCCAAAGGCATTATTGTGGGAATAGGTTGTGTGGTGAATGTCAATGGCTTATGCGTATCAGATAATAATCCAAAATGGTCAACAAGTACTTGCACAATGCGTTGTGCTGTTGCCCCATCACCGTATGTACATTGCGGCAAAATGTCATTGTCTTTGGTGTGCCATATTTCGATGATATTTAAAATTTTTTGTTTATTTGTTCCAACTAACGTGCCCATATTATCCCACATTACTTCAATCCGTTCTGTACAATCTCGTAATATTGCAACACGTTTTCCAAGGCTAACAGATTCCTCTTGAATACCACCAGAGTCTGTTAAAACAAATGTTGATTCTGATAGTACAAAGCACAAATCTTGATACGCCAAAGGAACACTGCAGGTTATGTTTGGTATGTTTTTTATTCCTGATAATTCGACTTCATTTTGAACATGTGGGTTTGGGTGTACCGGGAAGAAAAATGAGAGGTCTGGATATTTTTGGGCAGCTTGTATGATTGCCTGTAAGGCTCTTTCTAATCCTCCACTAAAAGATTCTCGTCGATGCATTGAAAAGAAGACAATTTTTTGCTTATTGTTTTTACATACTTCAACATATTTGGTGACATGCGTGCTTAGTGAGATAGAGGCTGATTCAATGCCTTTTTTGATTGAAACAAGAGCATCGACTACCGTGTTGCCGACGCAAAAAATGCGTTGGGCATTGATACCGTCTTTAAGTAAGTTACCGACGTTATGTGGAGTAGGTGCAAAATGAAGCGATGCCATTTTAGTTATAAATGTGCGGTTTGCTTCTTCTGGAAATGGTGCATGCATATCCCATGTTCGTAGTCCTGCCTCAACGTGAGCAATAGGTATTGACAGATAAAATGCAGCAAGAGCGGCAGCAAAAGAACTGGTGGTGTCTCCTTGTACAATGACAACCGATGGTTTATAGGAACTGAAGAGTTCTGAACATTTATGCAAAACGGTTGACGTAATATGCTCAAGGTTTTGATTTTCTTTCATTACATTGAGTGAAATATCCGGTTGTACGTTGAAGAGATTGCAGACTTGGTCAAGAAGCTCTCGATGTTGGTTGGTTGCGCAGAGGAGAGTAGGTATATTGGCCTGTTTAAGTTTTTGGTAAACAGGTATGAGCTTAATAGCATCCGGGCGTGTTCCAATAACCAAAATCACTGACATGTAAACCCTACTCTAAAATCCTTCTCTATATTCTATCAGAGAAAGATAACAGAGTAAGGGAGGAATGCAATGGTAAGGTTAAAAATTTATGCTCCTTAGGCTTAAGGAGCATAAATTTGCAGGTAATTTTTCTGATTACCCGACGTTAATCATTACAGGACGATTGTTGTTTTGATTAAGAATAGCTTGTTGATGTTGATATTTTTGTCGATCGCGATTGCGTTCATTTCTACGATCGGCTTCACGTTCCATCGAGTCATGCAACAAAGCTTCATGCTGAAGTTTTTGCTCATGTTGTCGTCGACGCTCCTCTTCTATGTGACGTTCGTAGAGTTGTATTTGTAGGTCATATTTTTCATTTCTGGTTATGACCAATAAACGTTTTTCAATAATCGGGGCGATATATGAAATTTTTTGTTGAAGTTGTTGGCATTGAACGCAGAGTGATGTGTAAGAGGTATTGTTTTGTGCCTCTTGGTATGCGTTATTCAAAAGGGAGCGAGCATCAAGTAAGTTGCGGCTCATGGTCATTAGATATTCACGAGCAATAACCAACGGCCAACTGGTGCCAAAGCGTGCGGTTACATGTGAAATGAGATATTCTTCAGATGTATATTCTCGAGCGATAAGAGAATCAAAAGACGCATTAAAAACAATTGCTTGTGCGGCAGCGAAGCGACCTGGAGGAGTCATAGAATAAAGCCATTTGTAGAGTAAATACCACGTTATTCCTCCAGCAGCGGCGCCAGAAAGAATTGAGACAACTTTGCGAATGCTTTGATCGGTGTGGTTGTTAAATGAGCATGAATATATTCCTACACCAGTTGCTCCGCCGGCGATAAGTCCTCCGGCAACGGCACCAAGGTGCGCGGTTGTTTCACTAATTGGTTTAATTGGTGTTAAAGCTGTTGAGCTAATAACACAAACGAGTAATATTTTTTGTAAGAGTGTCTTCATTGATTTCCTTTCAAAGCATGACAAGTAAATTAAAGTTGTATCAAGTTAAATATTTTTTTTTGAATGTCAATGAGCCGGTTCCTTTGTGTTATTCTGCGTGAACATTTTTGTTTTTTGGCGTGAAATGAGGATTATGGAAAAAAATATTGGTTTTGGAAAAACGATTTTTTTGGGTGAGCATTTTGTTTTGCGGGGGTTCCCTGCGATTGTTTCGTCACTTGATTATGCGACATATGCAACTATTGAAATGATTGATCAAGGGGGTGACTTTATATTTATTGATGAACGACCGCGCTTATTGCAATTGCCTGAAAATAAACACAGACAATATTGTCAGATGATTTGCACAATTCTTGATTTATTACATGTCAAAAAGCACATAAAAATTATTTTACATGGAGATCTTCGTGTTACTCATGGTGGGATAGGTGCAAGTGCTGCTGCAGCCGTAGCTATTGTGCGAGCTTTAAATAGTTTTTTTAATATGAAATTGACCGATGAGATGATGTATCACATAGCCGTTGAGGCAGAGCATCTTGTTCATGGGCGGTCAAGTGGCGTAGATATTGCTGCTGCGTTGTGGGGCGGCGTTATTTTATTTCAAAAAACAGAACATGAAGTTTCTTTTTACGAGCAACTCAAACTTCAACAGCCGCTGGAGATAGTTGTTGCTGATAGTGGACAAGCAACGAATATTCAGATGGCTATTAGTTCGGTAAAAAAATTTGAAGAATCCTGCCCTCAAGAAATGGAAAAGATTTGTTGCAGATATCAGCAGGTAGTGTTGCAGGCGATAGAAACGTTTAGAAGAGGAGATCTTATCAGTTTTGGATTGCTCATGACACAAAATCATGAACTACTTAAACTGTTGGATATATCGTGTGACGTTTTGGATCGCATGGTAGATATTGCCTTGGCTGCTGGTGCATTGGGTGCCAAACTTACAGGGGCCGGAAAGGGTGGGCTTATTGTTGCGCTTACTCCTGGTTTGGCATTGCAAAATAAAGTTGCTTTAGCTTTGGAACAAGCTGGTTATTGTGTTCTTAGATCGAGAATTGGAACGAAGCGGCTTATAGGGAATTGTATAAATGCCATGTAATTGCCATGCTTTTCTAATGTATTGTGCTGTATGATCATCAAAACAAATGGCAATGCCGCAATCGCCTCCACCGGCGCCAGAAAATTTTGCACTGGCATTATACGCCTCTGCTTGTTTAACAAGTTTGGCTAAAGTATCAGTTTCTAAAGAGCAACCTGAGGTTTCTGAAAGTTGTTTAAGGAGCAATCTATTTTGTTTGATGAGGGAGATGATGCGTTGTTCATCGTTACTTTTAATAGCCATTATTAATGTAAGTACGATGTTGTTAATATTCGAACATATCTGTATATATGTGTCAGATTCTCTGTTTTTGTAATATGCAAGTTTTTGTATGATATGCGACGTTGATGAACTTTTGCCAACAAATCCGATGCAAACATTCATAGAATGTGGTAACAGCAAAGGTTCTATATAAAGATCTGGCCACTCTTGTGTGATGATGGATGATATGGTTTGCGACTGTGTGATTGATTGTAAAAACCATTGTTTATTAAAACGACGATAGTGGAGGGTGTCTTCAAATGTTGCAGCAGCAATGTCAGCACCACTCCCCAATGTTCCTTGTCCGTTGTAATGTGCGAGACATGCAAGTTTGAAGATGAGTTTTTTTACAGCGACATTGTCTGTATCATAACCATGAAAGCGAAGAATTGCCGTGATAGTTGCGACGACCAAAGCGGCGCTGCTGCCAAGACCTGGTTTAACCAATGTTCCGTCTTCCAATTTGATGGTTGAAATTTCAGATTTTATAGTAAGCCGAAAGAAAGAAAGTGCTGTGTTTTGTTCATGTAGATAACGTAATGCGGTATGTATGCTTGCACGTACGAATCTAAGTCTTTCGTCGTAGTTATCAATCGGACAATGTTTGTTATCGTATTGAATAAACGTTTGATTAATCCCAATATCCGGTGCATGGACGGTAATACGGTTGCATGGTTCAAGAAGAATAGAAAGAAAGGCATCTAATGCCATTACGATGCAGGAATTATTTTGCTCTAGAACACTAATTTCTCCTGCGAGTATAAGTTTACCGGGTGCTTGTGTAAGGATCACTGCTTGTCCCCAACGATTATCGGGGCTCCTGCTATCTCTGACTCGATGATGCTAACGTTCTCTTTTTCCTGTATGGTTTGTCTAATGATAGGTACAGATTGCTTCAAACAAATAATTTTAACGTGAGGTCCGGCGTCTGTTGTGCAATAACAAGCGATTCCTCTTTGTCTCAAGCGTTGTATAATTTCGATGATACGATAGGATGTTGAATTCCAGTAATTCAGTGGAGGTGTTGCTGATAGCATAATATCATGAAATTCTTGCCAATCAGTTTCCATTTCTTGCCCAAGTTTGGCGATATCTTTTTTGGAGAGTGCGTCGATCATTGTTTTTAACCGTGCCTCACCTAGGTGTGCCCATGTTTTGTAACATCTACTTGTTTCTTTGGTTATATTCATGCCATCTCGAGAACTTATTTTCTTGGATTTTGTACTTGTTATTGCGATGAGCATGCGTAATTCGGGCCAATACTGTTCATTAAACAATTGGTGTGCATAACTATCAGAGCCATCATCTAATGATCCTTTTTCCCATACCGCAAAACCACCGGGTATCGATCGGCATGCTGAGCCTGATCCTTGTCGGGCGAGTATAGAAAGTTCCTTTTGCGAAAGATTCAGTGAACATAAGGCAGCGAGCCCGTATGCCAATGCTGCAAATCCACTTGAGCTGCTAGAAAGTCCGGCGCTTGTTGGAAAAGTATTATAGCTTGAGATTGCAAAAGAATGATTGATACCATATGTTTTTCGGAATAATGACAAAAACTGTATGGTTGTTATAGATGCGTTTTTGATATCAGGATTGTTGCGTATGGTTATGCTATCGGTGCTACTTATAGCTATAGTCGTTATTGTTTTGAGTGCTTCTAAATTTAACGAAAGGCTAGGTCTTGTTGGCAGAAATAACTTTTCGCAACGTTTTCCCCAATATTTGAGTAGCGCAATATTGGCATAAGCCATGACGGTAACTGATCTCATGTTCATACACAAATTCCAAATTATTTTTTTAATGAAGCAGGATCAACTTAAATATGCCGCTAAGATTGTCAAGGTTCTAACTATTAACCGCATAGGAAAAATTTCAAAACATATACAATGACAGGTCCTGCTACCGATAAAAGCGTAGAACCAATAAGTATATAATTTTTGTATTCGCCCCAACAATTTTTCTTTTTCAATTTTGCGACCAAAAGATTTGTGTTTTTAAGCTTGGTTTTTGTGAAAGAAATTTCGTCTGAATTTGTAAATAATATTGATGGTTCTTCTATCTCTGTAATAGATTCAGTAATTGCATCAGTTGATCGTTGCTGATGATTATCAAAAAGTACTGAGATTTTTTCAAGAACCTCGCTATTTTGGTTGAGGCTTTCAACGAAACCTCTTTTGTTGTCGCCAGGCTGAATTTTGATAGTAATATTATTATCTTCAACCCAGAGTTCTTTGATGTTGGGTAATGATGAAATATAGGTTGGTATATACGTTAGCTTGTTGTGTCGTAGATTTATAATTGTGATCTGTTTTTTTTCTTTAGTGATAGTGATGACTTTGTTCTTCCAATCTTTATTTTCAAGTTCTTGACTTGTAATATTATATCCACTGAGATCTAATATATGATCATCGCCATCTGTTACTATTTCTTTGATAGTTGGTAGTTGTCGAATGTATGTTGGGATATAGTCTATGTCATTTCCTCGGAGATTGAGGATTTTGGGTTTTCCCGATGTTCCTATTTTGGTCAATTTATTTATCCAACCAGAGCTTTCCAAGTCTTGGCTTGTAAGGTTTCTTTTGCCGATAACTAAGGTGCAATAATCACCTACGTTAGATTTTTGCATTGCCTGCAGCGGCAAAAACAGTAAGGTGAATATTATAATGAAAGGATGTTGCTTATGCATGACTACTACTCCCTTCTCAATAATGTTATACAGGTTGTTGATCGTTTAAATAGACAATAGATGCTCTTTCTTTGAGCTCCTTTTCAAATTGAACAATATATTTATCGCGTCGACCTTCTTGAAGCGTTTTTTCAATTTCCACATATTGTTCATCAAGTGTTTTGAGTCGGCTTTCTTTTTTATCAACAAGTTTTACCATTTGGTAACTTCCGTCATCAAGAGCAATAGGATCGGAATGTTGTCCCTTCTCCATCGAAAAGACCATCGAAAATTTTTTACCGATGTCTTCTTTTTCTACCCACCCAAGATTTTCCCAGTTGAGCTTTTTGTCATCAATATGTTTGGCTTCATCTGCAGTAAGTGCGCATATTTGAAGTTGATATGCTTCTTTAGTGTATGATGGGTGTTTCTTGTAATATTCTTCAACTTCTTGCGATGTAACGATAATGCGCTCACTAATTTCCGCTTGGCGGGCGTTTTCAGATGCGAGCATTCGTCCTAATTGGTTTTTATATTCTTTTATGGTAAAGCCAAATTGTTTGAGATGGTCTTCAAATTCATTATCAGATAATTCGGTAAGATTGTTTTGCATTTTGAAAGCAAGTAGATGTCTATCGATGTCGGCTTGTGTTGGGATCATATGCATGTCATTTGCTCGTTGGAGTAAAAGTTCTTCAGTGATGGCTTCATTAAGGGTAAATTTCCCACCTTCTTTGCTCAGGCGCGGTTGGTTGAGGTCTGATTGAAGGATATTTGATCCATTAACACGAACTATAATTTTATCGATGGTGATACGTGAATTAATTGAGGGTGCTGATTTGTTTTCTTGATTGCTGGACGATTCATGAATATTGTCCTGAGTGTTTGCTGCGGAGGCTTTGGTTTCTGTTGCAAAAGTTGTTAATGGCTTAAGTGCGAGAACTATAAGAAGACCATATGTATTTAATTTCACTATCAACCCCTTCGTTAAGAAAAAGGGCGAGCAGCATGCTGCTCGCCCTTCTCTGATTAGTATGCACAATTATTTACGCAGCTGTTGCTGGTTTTTCATCGTTTTTTGGTTCTGCTTTTGCTTCGTCGTCAGCTTTTTCAGATGCTGCTGGTTTAGCTTCTTGAAAGTATTCTTCGTTTACGACGACTTTGAAATCATCTTTAAGCTTCTTGAGTTCTTTGTCCATGACATCTTTGAATTGGTTGTTCTTGAGCATGGATTCGATATGACCTCTGACCTCGTTCAATTCAAACAAGGTTGTGTCTTTCTTGTCCCAAGCTTTGATGACCCAGAATTCTTTACCGACTTTGACTTTCTCAACACCGGGGAGTTTGGTCATACCAAGTGCTGTTTCTTTGATTGGTCCTGGAACTGCATCGTATTGGAATCCCTTGCTGACTTCCTTGCTGACACGACCGAAATCTTTGAACTTGCCATTTTTATCTGCTTTGGCTAACTTTTCAAAGTTTTCAACATCGCCTTTTACTTTTGCCAAGAAGGCATTGGCAAGAGCTTCGTTATCAAAACGAGCACCCATGGTAAGAACACCACCGGCAACTTTAACAAAGCGATCTTTGTTTTCATTATAATGTTTTGTAATATCTTCATCTGAAACTTTGATATTGTCATACAGTTTCTTTTCAAAAACTTGAACCATCAATGAGCGTTTCAGAAGCTTTTCTGTTTCGTTGTAAGCTTTAATATATTCTGGATCATTTTCAATGTTGTTTTTGACGGAATATTTTTCAATTAAAGCTTGCATTGCGAGTTGATCAAAAAATTTGCGAAGTAATTCTTTTGGAAGGCTTTCAAGTGAGGCACCGCGGAAATATGGATTTGCTTGAATCATTTGATTGAGGTTGTTAAGGAATTCACCTTCGGTGATTGCAACTTCTCCATTAATTGTGCACAACGCTTTTGTAGAAGCTTTTGATGCTTCTTCTGTTTTTGGTGTAACAACATCCTTTTTCTTGATTAGATCGCAACCAGAAAACAGCATGAGCGATGCGACTAGGGCTGACCCTTGAATATATGCAAGCGTCTTTGTGTTCATAATAACTATCATCCTCTTAGGTAATGAGTTAAACATTTTTGTACCGCGCTTGTGACTCTACAAAATCATCTATTTTTTTTAAAAAAGATACCATTAATGCTATCACAGCTGAGTAATTTTTCAAGAAACTAAAAATGCGCTACAATTGCCCCGTTGTAATTTTTATAAGCTGAGGGATTTTCAGCTTATTGTCGTTTGTGTGGGTTTGTCTAAGAACAAGGAGCTTTTATGGCACACGTTGGAAAAATTTCTTTTTGGGCGGCTGTTTTGATGAGCATCAATATTATTGTTGGTGCTGGTATTTTTACGGTGCCGCAAAAAATGACGCTTATTGCTGGAAGCCTGAGCTTTTTGAGTTGGCCATTGGTTGGCTTGCTTATGTTTCCGGTGATTTGGAGCATTGCACAAGCTTCTCGCATATTTCCAGGAGAAGGTGGTTTTTATAATTATTGTTCACAAGGGATCAATAAAACAGCTGGCTTTATAGCTCAATGGTGTTATGTCCTTGGGTATATGGGTACAGCTGCAACTATTACAACAGCGTTACGTGAGGGCTTTGTTGATAGGCTAGGTTTTTCTTTTGCAGGACAACACCCCTATCTTTTTAATGCTCTTGTCATTATTTTCTTTTCGTTTTTGAATCTTCTTTCAATTGAAATGATCAGTCGATTGCAGAGTGGAATTACATTGATAAAGATGCTGCCTCTTTTCTTTGTGATTGCTGTATTTGTTTTTTATTGGAATTCATCACTAACCTATAACGTTTCAAGTCTTGGCAACCTTGGGCTTACCCTTCCTGGTGCTATTTTTGCATATTGGGGATTTGAAGCGTGCTGTAGTCTCGGTCATTTACTTAAAGGAGGACCTCAGCAGGTAGGTAAAATTATTTTGACAGCATTTGGTCTTGCCGCTCTTATTTATATGTTTTTTCATCTCGGATTGATTCATATTATGGGTGTTGATGCTTTGACAACACAGGGTGTTTTGGCTTTCCCTCAATTCATGGGGCTATCAACGACAGCAACATCAATAATTGCAGTTTTGATTATTGGTTCAATATTCTTAAGTTTCAGCAATACCATCTTTGGTGTTTCATTAACAAACATCACCAATATTTTTATGTTTGCAGAACAAAAATTAATTCTTGGTGGTAAATTTTTAACCAGAACCAATAGATTACAGCGTCCTACTGCAGCAGCTCTTGTGCATGGTATTGCTTTGTGGATATTGCTTTTCTTTATTACCAGCAGAAGCATCTTGACAGCTTTGACTGATATTGGTGTGTGCAGCGCCTTTGTTTTGACCCTTGTTGCACTCTTATTGACCTATATAAAGAGAAGAAATTACTTCCAAATTTTTGTCACGATACTTGGTTTTATATCATGCGGTATTTTGATTTATTATTGCTGGATTGATATTAGTCCAGAACCAATGGCTCGTTTGATATATATCATGCCATTGCTTGTTGGGGCTATTGCTGGATTTGTTTTGTATAAGCTTCAACAGATGAAGAAGGGCAAAAAGTTACCATTTATGTGGGGCTCGTAATACACGATAGGAATTTATGACTCAGATGAAAATTCCTGTTTGGGTCGCCATACTCATTAATGCAAACATTGTTATTGGTAGTGCATTTTTTCTTAGCGCCGGTAAGATTTCAGCAACGAATGGTGTTCTAGCTCCCTTTGCATGGGCCCTGTGTGGTCTGATGCTTTTGCCTCTCGTTGTTGTTCTTGCTCGACTTTCAATGCAGTATCCTCTTGCTGGCGGCTTGTATATTTATAGTAAGGAGTGCCTCGGTTCAGTATGGGGCTTTATTAGCGGGTGGGGGTATTTTATTGGTACCGCTGCTGCTAATGCTGCTGTTATACATGCCTTCAGTAAACAAGTACAAAAGATGGGTGTGATAGAATGTGTTCTTCAAACAATTCATCTCAGTGGTATTCGTCTTGATATTGTTTTAGTGTTTGCTTTTACAATATTTAATCTTTTGAATATTGAATTTTTGGAACGCACCCAAATTATTTTTGCAATTCTCAAAGGTATCCCATTACTCATAGTGCTGATCTCGTTACCATTTCTGTTTGATATAAACAACTTTGCAAGTGTCAGGCTCAATTGGTCTGGCTTTTTTGAAACCTTGCCGTTGGTTCTTTTTGCCTACATTGGTATGGAAGCATGCTGTGCAATTGCTGATAAAATTGAAGATGGCCATAAGAATGCTGCGCGAGTTATTATGGTCTCGTTCAGTTTAATTATGATAATTTATACTATCTTACAACTTGCACTGCTTTGTATTCACGGCAATAAAAACGTTGATGCATTCTTAACCATTATGCCTATGTTGACTTCAAATCAAACAGTAATTAAATGGGGTAATGCGTTTATATACATTGGTTTATTATCCTCATTCCTTGCCGGCTTTTATGGAATGTTTTATTACAAT
>LDIV01000001.1:597604-604363 GCA_001468855.1 candidate division TM6 bacterium UASB124
TTATGGAATGTTTTATTACAATAATTGGAATCTGTATGCCATGGGCAAGGAGCGCAGTGTTATTTTTTCCAAATACTTAACCAAAGTTAATAAGAATGATACTCCATGGGTATGTGTTTTTGTTCAATCGATTATTGTTCTTTCATTTTTATTATTGATTACTAAAAACTATTACCGAATAACCATTGGTGATTTAGCAACGACGATAGCGTATTTATTGAGTGTGATTTCCTATCTTGTTTTATATCGTTCATGGGTTGGTATGCTTGCACTAGTAAGTTGCGCAATACTTGCGGGCATATGTTTCAATAATCTTTGGCATACCGGTTCGTATGTTGTTATTCCATTTTTCATAGCCATCATGCTTGTAGGTTTTATAGCCTATCGTTTTGGTGACTATATCAAGAGAAAAGCCAAATAGCGTTTATTATAGTCGTATAAAAAGGGCCTCGAACAATTTGAGGCCCTTTCCTGTTTGGTAATACCAGCAGAGATGTTAATTAATACTTGTTCCCAGTGCTATAAAGTGCAAATCAGCGTTATTAAGCACTCAAGCGATGCGCATGTTAACAACAGTTTGTTTGTTAACTGGTTTGCGTAATTGTTTTACAATGATTGAAAGTTTATCTGAGAATCGTGATGGGTCTATTCCCCAACCATTCAGAACTGATGGAAGTGCTACAAAGTAGAGTTCGTTAAATGACATAACCAATGTTTTATTTGCAGCGTAATCAAAATCAGCCTGTTCACATAATTTGCGGTCAAGGATGTAATCACCGAGTTTTTTATTGTCGCTATCTGTGAATGTCCACGTGCTTATGCTATGAGGTAATTCAACGATTTCACCATTTGCCATGCGTGCTTTAAATGTAGTGCCGGTTTCTTGGTAGCCTGTACGTGTCATTTTAATATTTTTACCATCAGCAGTTGTGAAAATAATTTGATCGCCAATACCATTGTCAGGTCCTTGGCCTTTGATCAAAAAAGCCCAATCGTTGATGTAAAATTTAGATTGTGATGGAAGTAGTGGATCAATGCTATAAATATTATAAACACCCGACATGATGAGTTGATAAAGATCAGAACCACCGGCAATATAAACAATTTGATTACCTTGTGCTGCCTTTTCCTTAAGAAGCTTAAGACTTTGATCATTCCAATGTTTCCATCCGCTGCATGCAAGATTTGTCCAAGAGATTGAATACAGCATACGAATGATAGGATACAATTTCTTATTCAAAAGCATTTTTTGAAAAGTTGGAAAGGTTTGTTCACCAAAACAGTATTCAAAAAATCTGTTACCAATAGAAAAGAGATATGGATTTTGCTTGCCTTCATCAGTATTAATGAACATCAAGTTAAAAAGAGCATTGTATTTTTCGATAGTGCTGTGTGAGCTGTCCCCGCTTGATTCAGCCGCTTTATTGTCAGATGATAGGAGCTGTGAAAATTCTAAGAATTTAATAAAACTTGGCATGTCGTGTTCAATAACCTGATAGATACCAGTGAAGTTTTCAACTAAAGATTTGTTGATTGGTGGTTTGAAGTTATAGCCATATTCGTTAATGCATGATGATGTTATATCATCAAGAAATAGGGTAAGAGGCGCAAGAAGTTGTGCAAACTTTTCATAATTGTTTTTTATTATCGGTAGTGATGCATCAGAAAGAGATAGCGTTGTCAGATCTTTATCCGGAATAACTTGTTGCCACTCTAGCCACTTACTGAAAACCTCATCAGCTTTTTTTATTGTCTGTGCTTGCGCTATCAATCCGAGTGAAGACAGTGTAATAAGACTTGCTAATTTCTTTAAAGAGAACATAATTTTTCCTTTTTTCATCGTATAACAATGCTCTATGTAGGATCAGATCCTAAATTGATAAAGCGTACATCAGAAAGATTAAGTAGTGATGCTATACGTATATTACACAACATATCGCGTTTTACTGGCTGGCGAAGTTGTTTGACGTCAAATTCGATATTCTCTGGGAGTAGTGTTGGATTAATACCCCATCCATTGAGTATGTCCGGTAAAGCGATATAGGTGAGTTCATCATATGAGATGACAAATGTTTTGTTTGTTATTGATGCAAAATCATCTTGGGTGATTGGACGACGATGAATAATGACATGACCAATCTGCTTATTACCTGGGTCAAAAATGTTCCAGGTAATAATGCTCTTTTTTTGGCTTACAATTTGGTTGTTTGAAAGTTTGGAATAGAATGATTCGCCGTCTTTGTAGTCAACACATTTCATTTTAATACTGTTACATGATGGACCGAAACGGATTTCATTATCGATTCCATCTTCTGCTATTAAGAAGTTCCAGCCTTCAGAATAAAAATGAGCTTGTGTTGGGAGAAATGGATCTATGATTGTGATGTTGTACATACCATTGCGGAGTAAATGGTAAAAATCTGTACCGCCAGCAATATAAACAATCTCATTGCCTTGCGTAGCCTTCTCTTTGAGTGTTTTAATAGTATTTGCATGCCAATGTTTCCATCCGTCTCCTACCAGATGATACCAGATAATTGTGTTCATAAAGCGAACTAGTGGATATAGTTCATAGGTTGTTAATAGCTTTTGAAAATGGCCGGTTGTTGCATCGGTGTAACAGTATTCAAATAAACGGTTAGCAAAAGCGATAAGATATTCGTTTTCCTCAAAAAGATCTTCACGTGCAAAAAGTAATCGTGCAAATGCCTTGTATTTTTCCATTGTTACATCGATTGGTGTTGTTTGTTCGGCTGCATTTATTGCCGGTAAACACATGCCGGAAGCAATTAAATAATCAATAAATGCAGGGACATTGTGTTCAATGTTGTCATATATAGTGCCTAGATTGCTTTTGATCTTTTCATCTAATGGTGGTTTGAGTGAAAAGTGGTCAGGCCCAATGCTATCGTTGGTAATAATACCAAGGAGTGAAACAAGTGGTTTGAGAGCAATAATATTTTTTTCGTAATGATTTTTGAAAATTTTTATGAAGCTATCGGAAAGGTTGTTTTTAAGATTACTGATAGTTTGATCATGATAAACCTGTTGCCAAGCAAGCCATTTACCGAAAACCTCTGTTTCGTGTTTGGTGGTTGCCTTTGCAGTTGAGGCTATGAACAATATACATGCTCCTATGTAGACGCATGTTTTTATAGAGTATTTCATAACTGCCGACTCCTCCTCCTTAATAAGGTTATTATATTACGATTCCATCCTTCCATACGAATTAAAAAGTAGCATAACAGCAAAATTTTTTTTTCCAATTATGGTAGAAAAATGGTTGGTGTTTATAATTAGATCGCTTGTTTTTTGGTGGTTTATAAATTTTTAACAACACGCGCAAATGCTTTAACAATTTCAGGATCAAATTGCTTTGGGGTGTTTTTTATAATTTCATCCATTGCGCGTTTACGTTCTTGTGCTTTGCGATATGCACGATTGGTTGTTATTGCATCATAGGCGTCGACAATGGCAACTAGTCGGGCGTTAAAAGGAATGTCTTTGCCTTTTAATCCATCGGGGTATCCACTGCCATCGAAGCGTTCATGGTGTGAACGAATGATGGGGATGAGTGGTTTAAATTCAGAAAATTGAGAAATAATATTTACTCCTTTGCTGGGGTGATCCTTAATAAGTGCATATTCTGTGGTGCTTAATGGCCCCTGTTTCCTTAATATTTCAGGTGATATACCAATTTTTCCAATATCGTGAAAAAGTGCTCCATAATGGATTATATTGATTTGTGATGATGCCAGGTTTAGTTCTTCCGCTAGTAATAGGGCGTAATTAGCTACATTGCGTGAATGGTCTCGTGTATATGGATCGAGTGCCTGAATGACGGCGAGCATACCGTTGATAGCTTCATGTTGTGATTGTTTGAACTTAAAAACGCATTCACCATGCGCCAGAAGTAATGATACATGATACAACGTAGGTAACACAAAATGTTGAAGTTTCTGTAACTTTTTATAATCGTGCCGCTTAATGATGATGCCTGCGCATCCTATTATGCGTGTGTGGACGGCGATCGGAATAATTATATAGTCAAATGTAGCATTGCTAGAAAATGTGCGGGTTTTTAGGGGAAGATTTTGAATGACTTGTGGTTTTTTGTTTATTTCTACTGATTCTAGAAGATCTTTTAATTCATCAATGATTAATGCAGGAACTCCGCCTCGAACAGAACTATAAAAATTATGATTGCACTCCCAATAGAGAATGGTGGCGGCTATTGGTGTGTGTGCCAGAATAAATGATAGAGCTTGTGATATTGCTTGGACGATATCCTCAGTGACTATTGATTGTTTAAGGATATTCTCTATTGTTTCAATTTCTTTTTTCATAGCTACTCGCTTTCAACTTTTTAAGCTCTTTGAAAAGATTAGTTTTTTTATAAAGATACTTTGCAGACAGAAGTGGCTCGTCGTCAAGTATTTGATTGAGATTCAACACCATAAATTTTTTATCGTTTGTTTTAATAGTTACAAAATTATTGTAGAGTCCTTGTTGCGTGCTTATTTTTAAGGCGTTGCGAAAATTATCTAACGTGAAAACCTTTTGCCCATTGACTTCTTTGATTAAATCTCCGGGGCCTAGACATCGAGCTTCTTGGGCTTGTGATGTAGGGAAAATGTGTGTTACTAGTAAACGGGGCTTGTATTGGTTTTCTCGTTTTTCGTATTTGATTAAATCTTTTGTAATGTTTGCATCAATAGAATCAAATTTTAAAATGTGGTTGAGTGTTAGTTGCATGATTACCATGCCACCAATAATTTCATAATCAATCTTTTCATGTGGTGGATAATATTGTCTGATTGGTAAATCGTACAGATGTTCAAATTTAAAAGTTACTAGATGTTTTTGCCCATTGCGATAAAGCTCGATTGAAATATCTTGTCCTAGCTCAAAACGGTTTAGAAGTGCAATAATGGGAACTTTATCTTCATTCCATGGGACATTTGTTTCGCCATAAAGGTCAAGCCTATTGCCGTTGATTGAATAGATCATGTCGCCTTCTTTAACCCCAAATTTTTCAAAGAGTGTTTCTTTATACACACGTGCTATATAGAGTCCTCCAGGCTCGGGATTGTTTAAATATCTGGTCATTGCAGGAGTTGCATAGTTAAATTCACCGCCCAAAATTGGTGAGCGAAATAAACGAACATTATGAAGAGCTTGAATGACGCTTTTTATGTCATTGATTGGAATGATGTAACCAATATTTTGAGCTGTTTTCATACGTGCAGTGTTAAGACCGATAACGACTCCTTGATTGTTAAGCGAAGGGCCACCTGAATTTCCTGGATTTAGAGGAGCTGTGATTTGAATGTACGATTCCCCCCATACGATTTCTCTACCACTTACGATTCCGTGGGTACTTTTGAGTTTTTCCTGGCCAAGAGGGTATCCGAGAGCAAGAATTTCTTGTGTACGTACAATGGTGTCTGAATCGCCTAATTCTAGATAGGGAATTTTGCCAAGTTTTTCTTTAATTTTTTTGCGTGATTCGTCGGTTAATTTGAGCAGCGCAATGTCTCGGTCCGGGCATACACCGACAACGGTTGCTGTGAATTGTTCTTTGCCAAGTGATGGGATTTGAATTTTAATTCCGACCTCATCTTCTACGACATGGAAATTGGTTACAATGTGACCATCTTTATCAATAAAGAAGCCGGTCCCAAATGTTTTTTTAGGATCAGGAGATTTAAAGGGTTGGAGCCAATTAAAAACATTTGCTTGAACAAATATTTGTATGACGGTGTCGCGAGCTTTTTCTTGTACCTGTCGCCAGACGAGCCAGCGTTGAGCTTCGGCAGGTAGGGCTTTGTTTTTTGAAATGCAGTCGGCATTTGTTTGCCATAGTAAAATAATGCACATGCCCAAAAAGTGCCCTATTGATCTGAGTGATCTCATACAATCTCCTTTGTTCTTTTTATTGAATGTGTGTGTACAAGGTTTGAGTACACACTCGTTAATATAAGTTAATCAAAAATGATAGTAATATCGCAATAGTTACGATTTTTGGGATAAATAAACAGAATAGTAGTAACTGTTTGATAAGGTGGAAGACTGACTAGCGAAAAAATGATACGGGGGCATTTTTGTTGTGAATTAACTTAGAATTATTGAATTAACTTAGAATTATTGAATATAACAATCCATTTGCGTTAAAATACTTAAAAGGTTTTGTTTTTTATGTTTAAGTAAATTGGGTAAAAAGAAGCGCCAGAGAAAATCTTTTTTTATTAGAAACAAAAAGGAACGGAGGCTTTATATGTTGAAGCAGTTGCTGCGTGGAATTTGCATAGGTCGAGGGGCTGTCGAATTATTTTGCGAGCGGTTTGTATGCAAGTTTAGGGGATTTACTTTACGGACTCTTGTTAAGGTTAAGAGGCAAATATTGGCTCTTTTTTTAGGGATTGCTTTTGCAGCACCACCTATCTTTGCCATGTATAAGACGGGGACAAATTATGAACACGTTCCGCTTGCAATCCTTTTTGATCAAACTGGTTTTGAAAAACCGGAAAATGAAAACTTTGATGCTATATTATGCGATTTTTTGTTATTACTTACCTCAAAAGCGGCACCCATTCTTGTAAGTGATTGTATTTTGTTCAATTTTATCTCTAGATATACAAAAACATCCCCAGAAAATTTTAACAATATGGCCAAAGATGAACTTAATATTAAAGATCAACAATGGAAATTCGAATTTAAAGCTCAAGATTGGATAATTTATCATGCTCCAAAGACTCG
>LDIV01000001.1:605846-612091 GCA_001468855.1 candidate division TM6 bacterium UASB124
CCGTTTAAATCTCAAAAAGGTTATTTTGATATAAAAGATAAAAAGGCAATTCTTGTGTATCCACAAAACATCAATGTTGCAATGTATATCACGACAGTTGTTTCAACCGATTCAGTTAAAATGTTACGCACTGGCAGCGATGCTTTTACGATAAATGGATTATACTATGAATTTCCAAGGATCATTTCAATGATCCCTGGTGATGCTATTCATTTTTTTAAACAGATCAACATAAAAACAAAAATGAATTCATTGAGTGGGGTACTCTCTGCAATTAATGAGCTTTTTTTAGAAAAAGACGACAGAGAAACTGAAAAAACATTTTTGATAGAAACACTTAAAGGTCCCAATGATATTCCTTCTTTATGTCAGTTTGAACGTACTTATAAAGGGTCTAATAAGCCTTTTCCTATAGAACAAAATTTAGCGTCGGTGAAAAATGAAATAACATTGGAACATGTTATGATTACAACCAGGCCTGATGCTGTAGTTATTCGATTCAAAGTTAAAGATACTAAAACTGCATGGGAGTGTTCATTTAATCCAAACGATTATACAAAAGAAGGTCGGTACCCAAGTTTATCGATGTTTAAGCAGATACATAACATCGGGAAATATGGGCAAGATTTTGCACAAATAAAAATGAATCTAAAAGGTAAAGAAGTGCAAGGCATCAAAGAACTTTATTCATTAATTGCGGGATTGGAAAGCAAAATAAATATTGATAAATCACAATTTAAAAAAATTAAAACAGTAGCAACCAATGCTTTGCAAAGTCCAAATGCCAACATGCAAAATTTTGGTACACTGCTTCTGATACTGTTGGCAAAAACAACGCAACAACCAGAAAATTTTATTCGGAGTATATTTCAAACAAAGTTTTTGGATATTCAAAAAAATTTTTTAGCAAATCTAAAAATATATACCAATCAAGAACCGGCATTGGTTTTTGCCGCAGCTCAAGCCGCCATAAGTAACGCTGATTCTGATGTGGCAACGAAAGCTTTTTCAATTTTTGGATTATTATGGGATATTCAGCAATATCATGAACAAGCAAAAAAAATTCTCATCGATGATACTCTGAAAAACCCTGATTCCGATGTGGAGCAACAACAAAATGCTGTGTCTGGCCTACTTGATTTAATTAACGATAACAAAGGATATAAAGCTGCTTTTGCATGTGCTCAAACTGCACTTAATTGCAAAGATGATGATGTTGTAAAACTAGCTGCTCTTATTTTGGGGGAACTCTGGAATGTCCCAGAATATCATGATCAAGCCAAAAAAATTATCAGTACTATTATAAATAATCCTTCCCCTAATTACATACAGCAGAAAGCTGTTTTGAGTGGGTTGCTGTTCTTACTTGAAAATTACGATGATAAGGAATATAAAGCTCCGTTCGAGATGGCTCAAGCTGCTATTACTAGTCAGAATCCAGATATTGCAACCGTTGCTGCGACAATTCTGATTTTTTTGTATAAAAAGCCGAAGTTGTATGATAAACCGGAATATTATCAAAGGGCAAAACAAAATCTTGAAACTATGTTGAGCGCTGCTCAAAATGACATCAAAAGTACAAACCCTGACAAGCTACTCAAAGCAACAAGGATTTTGGGATTGTTATGGGACGTTGAAGAATACCATGATCAGGTCAAAGCAACTTTGGATGGTATTATGCAACCTGATTTTGATAAACAACTAATTATTTTGGCTAATTTATTAATTTTGATTATTTATAATGAAAAAGGATATGAGGCGGCTTTTGCTGTTGCCGAAATGACTGTCCACAGTAATAATTACATGGTTGTACAGTACGCAACAAAAATTTTAGGGGTTCTATGGTCTAAGTCAAAATATTCACATAAAGTTCAAAATGTCCTTCGTCCACTTATTGAGCAGGGAGATGATATTCAACGTCAAAAGAACATTTTAAAAGGCTTAAGGGAACTTATTACGGATATCGGTATGGGATACTCAGCCTCTCTTACTCTAGCTCAGGCTGTTGTAGGCAAGAATAATCCTGATCTTGTTACGGATGCGGTAATAATTTTAAAATTATTATTAGATGAACCTAAAAGGTATAGGCAACAAGCCCGAAAAATTCTTGATACAATTTTTTCCACTGCTTGCGTGAACATTAATAGCAAAAATTCAGAGCTTGTATCCAAGGCTGCGGTGGTCTTGGGTGTCTTAGGGGATATTGAAAATTATATTGACCAATCCCAAAAGATCATTTTTACAATTATGAAGGGAATCGATTTTGAGCATCAAATTAACATTCTGAATGGCTTGAGATATGTAATTATTGCTTTGAAGGAAAAAGCGGTGTTTGCGTTAAAAGTACTTGAGATTGCCCATAAAAATAATAACTCTAAGGTTAATAAGCTTGCTGCTGAAATTTTAAAATTAAAAGAATCAACTGTATAATTATGTGTTTTAGCGTATGGTATGAGCATTAAATTCTCTTAATAAAGACAGTCTGGATAAAGACAGTCTGGCGAAAAATTGGGTGATATTAGTAAATAAGCATATGTGTAATTAATTTTCACATGTGTTCTTGTGATTGCGATTTACTTTTATCACCCAAATAAAGTCATGGCATAGTAATTTATCAATTGTGTAGGCTAAAAAATGATATATAGGGGCACTTTTGGCAGAGTGGTTATAACGCTTCTTTATTAACATTGTAATACAAGAGCCCTGCGTTTTGAGCTGCTTGTCGAGTTTGTTTATCTTGATAAATTTTATTGAGCTCTGCAAGTTTTTTACATATGTATGTATTTATTTTATTAATATTTTCGAGCAACGCCTTACTGTTTTGGCGTAGGGTTTCATCTTGAGTGTCTGCAACAATTTTGCCCAAAATTTTCTGTAGGTTGTTTATTTGTTGCGCAATGGTGGTGTACCATGTTATTGCTTGCTGCGTATTGCCATTAAAGTTTTTTAGGATATATCCATCAAGATAATTGAGTGTTATTGTGCCCGTAAAGAATGGATCGGTTTTTAACTGATTGAGTATAACCGATGACTGTTGGAGCGCACCAAAGAAAAGTTTTTTTGTTGTTCTCTGGGAAAGCCATGCATAAGTACCGAGCCCTATGGCTACAGGGAGTGTAATTTTGTAGTTATCAACGGTTATTGTTGTAAGTTTTGCCAGAGTGGTATAGGTGGCTTGTGCTGCCGTTGTACTGTATTGGACAAGTTTTTTGCCGTAGGCCATACAGATTGCTATAAGACTGCCGGCGGCAAAGGCTTTTGTTTTTGTCCATGTGTCATCGCTCGTTCGATTGAAATATTTCGAGAGTTTAGTACGCCATGTCCAATTTAAGCCAAATTGTTCATAGGCATCTTTAATTGCTTTATCGGTAACATTAATTATGTTTTGTTCATCTGTTGGCTGTTCTATATTTTGTATGGCTGCTGGCTTTTGTGCTTGTAGGAGGGGGGTAACACAGAAAGAAAAAAGTAATATATGTTTAAAAATATTCATGATTATCCTCCATCATTTAAAAAAACATGAATTACTATTCTTAGTGTACGTGAATAAGATGATTAGATCAAAGGCTGTTGCTATTTCCAAATAGTCACAATGCTGCTATTTGGGTGTATTAATATGTCTTTTTTAAGTTTAAGCAATTTGTATGGTATTGGGTGATTGTGAACCAATCCCGGCCTCCTTTTGCTTGTTAAGCAAGTCAACTAGTGGTGATATGTTGTAATGATATTTTTCTGCAAGGATGGGTTCTTGTTGCAATACCTCATTAAGATCGAGAGCTGCTTTTGTTTTCCATATTGTTTCAATGACTAGATAACCCGTCTTTGTATTGTTGCTTACTGCGTTATAAAAATCATCGAGAGTATAAACTTCCTGGTCATTAACTTTATATATAAAGCCGTCAGGAAAACTAAAAATATTGCTTTGAGCGAGTTCTGTTTCTGCAAAAACATGGGTAATAAGCAGGTGTGGTTTTGTTTTATAATTTTCATCAAAAAAACTAATGTAGCGGGCCCAGCTAACATCAAAATTTATCCAACGAGATAAGATTGATATGATTATGTCAATGTGATTCATGGTAAGTTCCATAATGACCATGCCACCAAAAACATCATATGTTGGTTGTTTTTCAAAGGGTAAAAAATATTTTTTTATTTTGAATGGTTGTTCTATTTTTTTTTGTGTTGAGCATTGTAATTGTTTGCCGCCACGATAGGTAGAAAAGGTAATGGTTGAACCATTTTTTATACGAGCAAGAGCATCTAAAATACGTATTCTGTATGTTGACCATGGGACGTTGACGTAGCCAAATCGGTCTATTTCATAATTATTAATTTGAGTGATTATATCGCCGGCACGTAGACCAGCAGCGTAGCCTAATGAGCCTTCGGTGACATTCGTGATATAAACACCATTGGTTGTTGGACAGCCAAGGTATTGCAATGTTTTTACTGTGGTAGATGTGTATTGGATACCAAGATATGATTGATGAACTATGGCACCATTATTGAAATCTGATAGATGTACCTTGAGGCGATTTATAGGAATGATGTAATTAATACTGCTGCTTTGTTCACTTTCGCCAACGCCACCGACCAAAATACCGATGACTTTGCCGTTTTTATCAAGTACGGGACTGCCAGAATTGCCTTGATACGATGGTGCTGTTGTAGTAAAACAATCTCCCCAGGGGGTGGTTTCCTGTCCTGAAATTGATCCTATCGCATGCTTTATATATTCTTCTCCAAGGGGATAGCCTACAAGCATAACCTTTTCACCTTGATGTAATTTGTCTGAATCTGCAAGATCTAGGTAACTGATTGTTTGATTAGATAACATTTGTTCGAGATGGTCTTTGGCTTCAGGTTTTAATCGTAAATGAGCCAAATCAAACTCTGGACTTCCGCCAATAAATTCAACTTCAAAACGTTCTTTCCATGCAAGGGGGTGTTGGATATAGATTGCATCGGCATTAGAGATAACATGAAAGTTAGTGTAAATGTCTCCGTCTTTGCTTGCTATAAAACCGGTTCCTCTTTTTTCAAAATCGTCTCCTTGTCTGAATGGTATGGTCCAATCATAGTTTGTGCCAAAAGCAAAAACTTGAACTACGTTGTTTCGCGCCATATCAAAGATATCAACCCATGTTTTTTTTGCTGTGTGAGTTTCTTGTTGGAGTTGTCTTTTTTGATGTTTGACGGTGTAGGGTGTTAAGGGTTGGTTAATCGTTAAAAGAAGACAGATGGGAATTGAGATGAGATAAAGTTGTTTTTTGCGTGGATTCATAAATAAAAAACCTCATGTAATATTAAACATATAAGTTTAAATGCTATAAAATTTTTTTTTGATTGTGAAATAGCACAAAAATAGCAATTGAATTGCGCTTAAAAGCTACTTATATATTGCTTGGCTTTATAGTGTATGAGTATAATAGTGCAGTTGTTTTTTCTTGCTCTGAATGTTTGAAAATAATATGATTGGAACGTTCAATAATTATTACCGTGTGAAAAACAAAGAGGAGTTTCGATGGCAAAAAAGGGTTTGAAGCAAACAGCTCAACAATCGGTGACAAATTTGCATGGTGAATTTGCAATAAAGATTGTTAAGTTTCCTATGCCAAAGTTACTGGAAATGCTTAATAAGGCGTATGCTGATGAATGGATCGCCTACCATCAATATTGGACTTGTGCAAGAATTGTCGAAGGGCCAATGCGTGCGTTGATTGCAAAGGAGATGGAAGAACATGCTCAAGAGGAATACGATCACGTGAAACAGATTGCTGATCGTATCATACAGTTAGGCGGTAAGCCATTGCTAAGCCCAATGTTGTGGTATAAGCATACCGGATGTAGCTATGATGCAACGAAAAATGTATACGTCAAAGAAGTATTACGTGAAAATATTAAAGGTGAACAGTGTGCAATCACTTCTTACAATCATATGCTTGAGCTTATTGAGAACAAGGATCCGCTGACGTATGATATGATTCTTAAAATTTTGGCAAAAGAAGTTGAGCATGAGCAGGATTTAACAAAATTTCTTAATGATTTTGATGCGCTTGGAGATATGTAAGGATCAATCTCAATACGTATATTCATACGTTGAGCACATTCGTGAAATATTACTGAGATTTATACTAATTTATAGTGTTTGCGGTTCGATGCTGTCGAATAGCAAACACTATAAATTTTTCTTTAGAGCTTATCCGAAAAATCTACCTATCTTAACGTGAGTTCGGGGTTTGAAA
>LDIV01000001.1:613927-632941 GCA_001468855.1 candidate division TM6 bacterium UASB124
TTGACAACTCCGAACTCACGTTATCTTAAAAAGTTGAACTGAAACAGCAAATTTTAAAAAAGCTTCAAATTAAGACTTGTAAAGCAGGCTGCGATGGGCGCCTAATCGTACATGTTTTTGTTGGAATCAAAGATTCTATTTCTTTCCACATATAATTTTTGGATAAGTTCTTAATTATTCCCATTTGCTCCCATTGCCTTGCCAGCAGCAAAATTAATTATTATCATTCGTCATTTCGATCAGTGTTCTTGAGAAAGGACATTATAAAAAGTTACTATTGAAGGATCATATGCATTTAACAAAACCTACTTCTAATTTGTCTGAGAAGAGTAATCAAATGAACAAGTTTATAAAAGATTTTGCTGAAGCTTTTGACGCAGTAAAAAACCATTCTATCTACTTGGGGGAAATTAGTTTTTGCAAAAACCAACAGCAGCAAATATCGTTGTCGGATTTTAGACAATATGTTTTATCGGAAAAGACCTTTCTTGATGACCTCAAAAAAGATGTTACAGCACTAAAAATATCGCCAAAAGCGGCTAAGGTTGCAGCACAGGTTCTTAATATACTTGAGGGATATAGACATATCGAGCCTGTGCGTAATATTCCTATTGATTTGTCTACTATTGCATCTGAAAAAACAAGCTTTTGTTTTTTGGAGCTTGATTTAAGAGATAATGAGCTTTGGTTGATTGGTTACAAAAAAAATGGATCTCAAAAAAAAGTCTGTAAATTACATACGTTTTATAATGATTCAATACCGCATAATTTTACAAGAGCACTTGTTGAAAATCTTATTGCAGAAGATAAAAGTGAAGGAGACAAAAAGAACCCTGCAAAAATTTTGCAGCGTATAGGTTTTGAGGGGCCGCTCAGAAAAGTTTTTGTAGAAAAAAGTACCAAAAATCAAGTTGTGCTTCGTTGTAAGAAAATAGATATATCAAAAATACAAGATGAAAGTCTTAGGGATGCCCTTTTTGAACAATTGAGAGTATTAAAAAATAGACAAATGATAAAGATTTAAAGGATTCTTATGGCATCAAGCCCAAAAAATAAATTTATTGAAAATACACATCCACAAATAGCTTCTCAGTTGCACCCAACAAAAAATGATAGTACTAGCACTAAAAATATAACAGCCCAAAGTCGCAAGTCATTTTGGTGGATTTGCGATGTAAATCCTTCGCATAGCTATCAAGCATCTTTTCAAGTACGATGTAAACAGTTTAATAAAGGAATGCACAATCCTTGCCCTGAATGTAATAGTCTGAATACTAATTATCCGGATTTAGCCAAACAATGGGACTCTGAAAAAAATTTGCCAAATAAACCGGAAACAATTTCTTGTGGTTCAAATTTTGTTGCAACATGGATTTGTACTGACAATCAAAGTCATATGTGGCAACAATCGGTTAAGAGTCGTGTTTACGCTCTAAAGAAAAATGTTACCAGGGGTAGTGAATGTCCAATATGTTTAAACATTAAGGCATCTGTAGATACTTGCCTTAGTAAGACCCACCCCTTATTGGCAGCTGAATGGGATTACGATGAAAACACTAAAATTGGCCTTTCGATTAATCAAGTAACATATGTTTCTCGCGCTAAAGCTTTTTGGATATGTTCAAAAAATCATAATCATCAATGGGCGGCTGTCATACGAGATAGGGCTGGTGTAAAAACAAAAAAGGGATAAGGCTGTCCATTTTGTAGCAATAGGAGAATACGGGAAGAAAATTCACTAGCAAATACTCATCCAAATATCGCTGAAGAATGGAGTGTGGAAAATGCTCCATTAACACCGAATAATGTATCAGCAGGAAGTGACAAGAAAGTTTACTGGCAATGTAAAAAGAATCCATTGCATGTGTGGGAAGCTCATATCTATTCAAGAACTGCAGGAAGGGGTTGCCCTCACTGTGCTAGATGGACTACGGAACATATGCGTCTTTTACTTCGATCAATTATTCAAGAAATCGGAAGTCTGTCGCCAGCAGAGCTTTTTGTGTTTTTTCAAAAAAGCGGTTCTGCCGAGAGTTCAGGAGATGCAAAAAGAATCGCGCAAGCAATACAATCCAATATTTTTTCAATACAAGATATACAAAATTTTACCAACGGTGATCCATCCGCCATTGATGAATTTTTGCAGAATAATCAAAAAAAAGATCTGTTTTCTTTTGAAATTGCGGAAGGCAACACGGTTGCAGAGACAGCAGCAGATAATTCATTTTTCAATTCTATACCAACCATTCAATCAAAAAAAGCACTTGAAACGCTCGATAAAATAACATCTATCATATCAGATGAGGAGGCTATTAAATTTTTTGTTAACTCTGCAGCACAAAAGATTTGGCAACACGCTTCTGTTTCAGAAAATGAAGCTTTGGCGCAAGTAAATGCTTTTGGTGGTGGCATATATCCTCAAGAGGTTAAAAAGACTTTTTTACAGGAATATTATGGGGCCAAAAATATACCGATCCCAAACAACTTTTCATTTAAACAAAATGGAAAATACATAGAGCTCAGCTTAATGCAGCGTTTAACGTGTTATAAAGTGCTTGCTGAAAAAAGAGTGGGTAATTGGTCGGGGCCAGGCGCAGGAAAAACCTTGTCTGCTATTATTACATCCAGAGTAATTAATGCTTCAGTATCTGTTATTATCTGTCCTCATAACGTAATTCCTGTGTGGTTAAAAAACATACCTGAAGCATTTCCTCTATCGAATGTATTTACAAAATCAGATGATCATTGGAACAAAGCACCCTTGCAATATCCCAAATACTTGGTTTTAAATTATGAATTTTTCCAACAAGACAATTGTCAGCTACAGCTAAACAATTTTTTGCAGACGAATAAGGTAGACTTCTGCATCCTTGATGAAATTCATTTTTCAAAGCAACGAGAAAAAACCAAATCATCGATTCGAAAGTTAAATGTATCTTGGTTTCTACAGCAAATGACCAAAATCAATCCAAGTCTATATGTCCTTGGTATGACAGCAACACCAGTAATCAATAACCTTTATGAAGGCAAAACGCTCTTGGAAATGATTAAGGGAACGACACTTGAGACTGTTGAAACAAAAAATACATTAAATAATTGTATGTTTCTATATCAAGTACTAAGGTGCACTGGTATTCGAATTCTACCAACATATTCTTCTAGTCTTTCCATAATATTGAAAAAGATTAATGCGGATCATTTGTTTTTAGAAATAAAACAACTTGGTAAAAACCAAGACCTTAAACTTGAAGCTTTATTGACGCAAGCTAAATTGCCTACATTAGTTCAAGAACTTTGCAATAAAACCATCATCTACACACAGTACATTGGTGCGGGTATTCTTGAATCTCTCAAAAAAGCAGTTAGCTGTGCAGGTTATACATACTCTGTATTTACTGGTAAGGAAAAAGAATCTTTAGATCAATTTATTAAAGGGGATGTTGCTGTGCTTATAGCATCGAAACCAATTAGCACAGGAATAGATGGCCTTCAAAATGTTTGTTCTCGTATTATTATCAATTCTTTACCATGGACAAATGCTGAGTTTGAGCAACTTGTTGGCCGCATTTATCGTCAAGGACAAATTAAGGATCGTGTTGAAATTATTATTCCCATTATCTCTATTAAATTATCAAATAACAGAATTTGGTCTTGGTGCCAAATGCGATATGATCGAATTAAATTTAAACGAACGATTGCAGACGCTGCTGTTGATGGCATTATTCCAGATGAGAAGATTCTTAGTCGAGAACAGGCATTTACTTGTGCGATGAGTTGGCTAAAAAAGCTTGAGTCCGAGTAATCTGATATATTATGTATAGTTAGAATTTTATTGAATGAACAAACAAAAAAGCGTAGCCATGGTTATTCAATTAACACATAAAGATTGAGAGTTTATACCAATGGAAATAACCAAAGAGTGTTTCGAATATATTTTACCTTATCATGTTTCTCTATCATCATCTTTGGGAGACAAATTATTACCGCCAGATGGATCCGGAATCTTTGTAACTTTTTCCGTTTCTTCAAGATCAGGCATAATTCCAATATATGGGATACTTACCGCTGGCCATGTGGTAGAAAAAATAGAGTTGATCACTCATAAAAAACATGGAGGCTGTTTTATTGGTCTCTCAAAGCCCTGTAATTGTCTTGGTAATACAATATATACATCAACATATCCAATAGATTTAATCCTTTGGGAATTTGATAGAAAATATTGTCGTTATTTGACGCAACATCAACATGGCAAGGAGCCTTTTTATGAAAGAGATATTTCATTTATAGGCCTTGGCAGCGGTGAATTCTTACTGCAAAATGAGCTCATTCAAAAATCAACATTTTATAATTTAGATGCTCCAATAGAACCTAAGCATTCGTGGCCAATGGTATTTTTTCGAGGCGCCTGTCTCGATTCTGAAATTGAAGATGGAACTTTAAATACGGAAATTTATGTAGCAAAAAAAGGAGAGTTTAAACGTTACTCAAAATCTAAAATACCGTATCTCGAGATATCTAATCCTATCGATAAGTCAATGTCTGGAGCTTCTGGATCAGGGCTTTGGATGGTTTGTAGAGATAATGGCGCAATAAATATGTCTCTTCGTGGCATAATTGTAGGGCAAACGGATGTCATTGACCCTGAAGATTTTGGTAACAGAAAGATCTTGGCACTTGATATTTTTTATATATATGAAATATTTCTTCCGTTACTAAAGAATAAATATAAGACATCCATAATTAACACATTATAGTAATGTAATACCTCGTGTCGCACAATCATGCTGAATCGCATCGTTACACAATAACCAATGGTAACCGAATAGAAAGCCAAGAGTTATTTCCCTGGGCCCATTATAAGAATTTAGCAGAAAATTAATTGAGTGATTACGGGAGTTCCAAAAACCGCTAACTTAACGGTTTTTGGAACTCTCAATGAAAGTGGTACCAGCTTTTATGTGGAAAGAAATAGAATCTTTGATTCTAACAAAAACATATGCCTGCTTTACAAGTCTTAATTTGAAGCTTTTTTAAAATTTGCTGCTTCAGTTCATCTTTTTAAGATGAGTAGTATTTTCGGATAAGCTCTTTATATAAAAGTTACTGGATTTTTAGAGTCCCTTTCTTTATTGTATTGCTATAACAATATGGTTTTTTAAAAAAAGGGACATGCTGTGTTTGATTTTTTGACCGGAACAATAACATCAATTAAAGATAGAACGATAACGTTAGCGGTAGGCGGCATAGGATTTTTGTTACATGTTCCGCAAGCGCGTACGTTTACACCGGAAACGTCGATGACCTTTTATATGTATTTTCATTGGAATCAAGAGAATGGTCCAAGCTTGTATGGTTTTGCTTCAGAACTAGAGAGAACTGTTTTTTTACTTATTATTGATTGTCCTAAGATAGGTCCGAGTATTGCACTTAATATTTTGTCTCAGTTGTCGCCTGCAGAATTTTTGGAAATTATTACAACTGCTAATGAATCTGCGCTGAGTGATATTAATGGTATTGGACCAAAAAAAGCCGAGCAGATCATTGTCGAGCTTAAGCATAAAGTTCAAAAACTTATAAACAATGGTGATTTGAAGATTGAACAACAACAAAGTTTTGTTCAGTGGCAACAGTTAAGCCAGGTTCTTGCAACATTGAATTACTCCAAACAGGAGGTTGGTAAAGCGACGCAATATTTATCTGAAAAATATACAGGACAAAACTATCCACTTGATTTTCTTATACGTGCCGCATTGGCATATTTATCTCAAAAGCAGGCATAATGGAACAGGCTCAGGGTTCTTTTACGCTTATTGAACTGTTAGTAGTTTTGTTTTTGATGGTTTTTTTAGTGTCATTGGCAGTCCCGGTACTATTTGATTTAGATTCGTATGTCTTGAACGATGAGCTTGAGAAACTTGCGATTGTTATTGGTTATCAGCAGCAGCGAGCCCTGGTGACCAACCAGTTACAAATTATTACGTTAAATATCCTTGCTCACACTTATGCTTATCCTATACATGGTCGAACGGTGGCCTATAAGCTTTCTGATCGTGTACAATTCGGGTTTATTCCATCAGTCTTGGGACCGCCGGGTAATCCTAATGCTCCTATTACTCAGCCTATAACGTTTCAACCTTATACAACTCAAGCAAATACCTTTGTTATTGTGTTATTTCCTAATGGAAATATATCGCCTGGCGCGCTGTATATTGTTGATAAACGTAAAAAAACTATGGGCGCTTTAACGTGTTCAGTTTCTCGGGTATCCTATATAAGACGGTATTTATATCAATCGAACCAATGGGTTCTTGTCTCATCCTGAAACGGTTAGGGCGTTATTAAATGCTTCTTAAAGTATTAATGCGGGTTGTGTCCGCGTTGATCATTGGCCTTATTTTTTCACTATGGATTATTCAAAATACTCCTTCAGTAAAAAATATGGTTGGCTCAAAAATCATTTCGTTTCTTGAACAAAAATGGGGTGCGCACATTCAAGCGGATTCAATTAAAATTAATTTTTTCACACTTTCTTTATATTTCAAACATGGAAAAGTAACGTCAGCACAAAATAAAGATTATGCTTGGCAATTTGAACAATGTAAGGTGCATGCATCTATTACACGTCTTTTGTTTACAAAGAAGGTAGCTTTGTATTTGACGTTTAATAATATAAAGGCAGTTACGTCATATAAATTACGGCAATCTGATCTTATTGATCATATTAAAAATATTTTTGCGACAGTGCCACCAACATTGAAGATTAAGGTTAAGGGAATAACGATTAATAACATTGATCTTATGGTTAATCTTGATAAGTCAAAATCTATGAAATTACAAATACCCGGTTCATTTGCAGTTGTTAATAGTAAATATGCTGGAGGCCGTGAAAGAGGTTGGCACGGTAGACTTGAGTTTAATGATGCGGTGTTATGGCAAAATAATGATGGTATCATTCATCATGCTTGCGGCTTTTTTTCGTTTAATAAGGATAACGGCATATGGAATATGAGTTCTTCATTACGAGTACAAAGTCCGCTCCTTGATCCTGCTACTATTTATACGGTTGAAAGTATTTGTAATCAAACTCAGAAGTCAATTACATTAAAAGACCCAAAACATATTATAGATCTTACCGGAACATTTACCGAATCAGCCTATTGGGGTGTTAAGGGAAATTTTCCTGTTACGTTGATGACAAAGATCGTTCGTTATATGCGAGATGGTTTACAACAAACTCAAATATCGTTGTGGCCTATGGCAGAGGGTAAGTGTGCCGTTGACCTTACCTTTGTTCCCAAAAAATCTGGTTATGCTATAGCTGGTTCGACCGTAATAACGGATTTTAAAGCGGCCAATATTGCCTTGCAGAAGGTATCGCTTATATTTGCAGGCAATAATGATGAACGGACGTATTCCAATGTAGATATTATTAGATCTCCTCAAGCACAATTAACAGGCACATTCTATTGGGATTGGTTTAAAAACAACGGTAGCCTAACAATAACCAATACAGCATCAATTGCCTTACCGTTAGATCGGGCGTCAAATAATCCGTTGATGGTTATTCCAGCTAATGATTTATCGTGTAGCATTGGTTTTGATTTGGACGGATCTTTAAAAGGAACTTATCGATGTGCATTGACTAACAATACAACTAACCGACGTTATTCTTACAAAGGTATATTCATGCTTCGAGACAAAGAGGTTGTTGTAAAAGGATTAACGTCTAAAGGTAAATATGTTCTTAAGGCAGTTTTAAATCCACATATGCATCTGACCAAGTGGCGTTATGTATTAAAGCACAAAGATATTGTTAATTTATATGCTTCTTCTGCTGATCCTATGAAACTTGAGGGGACTGTTCGGTGGGCATTTATACGATCATTTCTTGATGATGGTTTTAAACGTTTTATTTTCAATAACAACTGTACATTTGCATTGATGCTGAATCAGCATGATTTAGAAAACCTTTATGGGACGTTTCATCTGTCGGAAGGTCGTTTTTTTATACCTGATTACCATAATCTTATTCAAAAAATTGAATTTAAATTACATGTTCATTTAAAAGCCAAACGTATGTTCTTTGATGATATATATATTGGTTTTAGCAAGGGGAATGTTACTTGCCCTCGGGCTTCGCTCACGTTAAAAGATGATTATAGTATTGGTATGGTTCATGCTCCACTAACTATTAATAATCTTTTTGTTAACTGGCATCGAGACTTTTATGGATTTGTGTATGGCAATCTCTTATTTAATAAACTTCCATCCGATATGCCAAAGCTTTCTGGGACTGTGGTGCTTAAACAATCACTCCTTAAAAATGCCTTGTTTGCAGAAGAAAAAAACAATTCTTTTTATGGACCTATGGGTGGCGTAATGCCATTATCATCATTACCATTAGGTTTGGATATTAAATTGATGACCGAAAAACCTATTAAGGCAAAAACACCATCGATTGAAGCATTGGCATCATTGAATATGGTGCTCCATAATGTACCGAACAAAGGATTATATTCATCTCCCTATATAACCGGGCTAATTAATCTTTCTAATGGTGAACTTAAATTTTTCAAACATCGATTACGTATTGAGTATGGCAAGATTCAATTTGTTTCTAATAATATGCATGATCCGTTAGTTGATTTGGTTGCTAAGAATCGTATTGGTAAATACTTTATTACCTTACAAATAACCGGATCGCAACAAAAGCCAACAATCCTGCTTGAGTCAACACCGGATTTGACTGAAGAACAAATTATAGGATTACTATTTACCGGATCTGAGGATGTATCATTACAGGCGGCTTTACCAACGATGATATTGCGTAATCTTGGTTCATTAATTTTTGATAACAAGAAACATGTAAAAAATTCATCATGGGTAGATAAATTAAATAAGACGCTTCAATACGTACAAATAACACCTGATTTTGATGAATCTGGAATTACTGGGGCCATTAAAGGATCAATTTCGGTTAATCTCAATGATCAATTACGTGCTCAGATTCAAAAAAATCTTGATCTACAAAAAGACTTCTCATCGCAACTAACTGATTTTTCAGCTCAAGTCGAGTATATGTTATCGGATGATATCAATTTAAAAGTTGTTAAAGATCAACGAGGTGAGCTTGGTTCAGAGGTTGAGATGCGGCTTAAGCTAGGCTGATGCCCGTCTGCGATTTTTTGTGCCGTCATCGCAAGCAACTCGTTTTTATTAACATTTCGCTTTGTTTTCTTTTCAGCAACGATTTCTTTTTTATGTGTTTCTATTTCAGCCATTTTGTGTAAGAGTTCTTTTTTTTCAAGCGTTAATTGTTCTATGCGTGCTTTGTCTTCTTCTAATTTTTGATCAAGTGCTGATTTGGTTGTTTCGAGGGATGATTTAGTTGCAGATACCTCAAGTCTGAGCGAGCTAAGTTCATTTTTTAATGCAGCATTTTCAGCCGTTTTTTCAAGAAGCTTTTTTTTGTACGTATTTTTTTTGATGGTAACGGTTTTTGCAGAAAAGTATAACTTATCAAGTTGATCGAGCATCGCGTACACTTTGGTTTGTGATGGTGCATATTCTTTACGAATGCTAATAAGTCCATCGGCAATTTTTTTATATGCATCTTGTATGAGCTCTGTACTTTTTGCATACATAGTATCGCTATGGGGTACTAATGGTACAAAAGTTATAGCGCAAACAATAATAGCCAATTTCTTCATTACAATCCTTTCATCTGGAAATATTGCAGCCTTTTTGTTTATATCCATTTTGTATACAATAAGAAGTCTGTACAAAAAATTCAAATAATTCGTAAAGGATGCTGAGAGTTGTGTATTATGAGCAAAAAATTATGTCGATTTTTTATCATTGTTTTATCGTATGCAGTTATTTCACTTACAGGAGCACCGGAGGTTTTGTTTGCTCCCGATGATCATCCAACAAACAGACTTCTTTCTCTTATCAATGATGCACAATCAAAAATTTATGCAGCCGTATATATGATTACTGATAAGCAGATTGCACAAGCATTAATTGATGCAAAAAAAAGAGGTGTTGACGTACAAATTATTGTTGATGCATCGAGTGTTGAGACGCCATATGGTAAAGGGACTCTTCTTAAAGAGAATAATATTGATCTTTTTGTTTTTAATTATAATGCAAAATCTGATCATAAAAAAACATGGCATTCTGCTCTTATGCATAATAAGTTTGCATTAATTGATCAAAAATTATGGACAGGATCATTTAATTGGACAAAGTCTGCCAATCTCAAGAACCAAGAGAATGTTATTATCATTGATAACAATGATGTTTGTACAAAATTTGAAAAACACTTTCAATGTATGAAGATGCGTTGTGCTCATTATGGTATTGCGCGTGTTTATGAGCCAGAGCCATGGTGGAGGCGATGGTATAATACCGCCAAAGATTCTATTGTTATCGGTTATAACAAAGTGAAAAAAGTAATCTGGGGGTGACAGCTTGATGATTTAGGCTGATAACTTAGTCAATGTTAAGCACGGTATGGCTTTTTATAACTTTTTTTAAAAGTCTTTACTTTTTGTGCTGATTTTTATTACACCTAAATTTTACATTGAAGTTTAATCTGCTGGTCAATAGAGTGATCTTGACATTTGTCAAACACGATGTAAGGTAGTTGGGAGAGTTAATTGACATATAAAAGGGTAGAGGGAAGGAGATTTTCTTGAATGTGTCACGGCAATATCTATTAGTTTCCCAACAAAACATACTCGACAAAAACTTTTTCATTTATATCTCTGCCCACGCAAATAAAGAAAACTATGCAACTACCGTAAAGCAATTGTTTGTTACTGTGTGTACATGGTTGTACATAAACAGTCTAAAGTTTATAAATCTTAGAACAAATTTGGCAAGAAAGGAGGGTGCAGTTGGCAAGAACGGTGTGGTGTAAGTTTGTTTAAAATGTAAGTGAGTTAAGGTCGGTTGTTTTTCTCAAAGGAGAAAGTCTTATGAAGCAAAACCTCAAACGCATGCTACTATGTGTAGCGCTGGTAGGTTTGTCATTCACGGCAAAACCAGACGCAACGATGTATGACTGGGTGCCAGTTGGTGACGGAACGACGGTTGTTTCTAATCCGCTCGGTGATGATACTTTTGTAACAACAGGTGGTGTATATCTTGGTAATGATATTCTTGCAATAGATTCACCAAGCGCAGATTATAACAGAGCATTTAGTGCAACGGCTACTCGTTATATCCTTAACGTATATAACAAGGTATATGACAAAGCTCCCAATCTTGGCGGTACAGTAGTTGCTGGTTTAGATCCGGTGCCTCTTAAGGTTAATGGTATTGTCAGATTAGAAGCTCGTGAACACGATATGATAATTAACATCAAAGATGATGTTATTATTGAACCATTATACGAAAAACTCCCAGTAGAATCTGAATGGGAAGGATCAATTCACGATAATTCCATGATCTATTTTGATACACGTCCAATATGTTCTCCATGTCAAGATGTGGATCAAACATGTCGTAAGATTATGATTAATGTTGATCATAATCTTGAATTCCGCAGTAAGACGGTTGAGCTTAGAGACACAGAAGAAACTTTTGTAGATTATAGCGATCTTATTATTGCTTTCAGAGGTCGTGGTACGGTTACGTTCAACATGAAAGATGGAACGTATGTAAAATTTATGGGTCAAACGGATGAATCTCATCCTTATGTTTATGTTCACGATGCTAATGGTAATTTGATTCGTGAGGTTGGCCCTAGTGAGGATAATATGCCATCAAATCTTGCTGGTGGTGTTCAAGTATTTATCTTAATGGATCAAGAATTAGAAGATGTCACCAGTTGCAAGAACAAAGTTATCTTCCAACGTCAAAGCATTGATAAGGTCCCATGTGGTGATAGCAATTGCAAACGTCTTTTGGTTGAAGTTGGTCCTAACTCAACAATCAGCTATCTTTCTACAAATTTAACAGGTGAAACACAAGAATGCACAAGCGGCCCATGTGAGCTTTGCGGTGGCTATGGAGCCATGGCATTTGATACATCAAACAATGGGTCGGGTCGTATGGTTTTGTTTATTGATGGTGCTTATAAGTATGATAAAACAACCGATGAGCTATCCAAGTTCCAATTTAACGATGGTGGTGTCATTGTTGCTGGTCACTATGTGAGTAGTTTTGAAGCAGATGTGATTTGTGGCGAAGGTCATTCCGCTGTAGGCTTTGATTATAGCAAACCAGCCGGTATCCGTGCAATTATGCGTGTTGTTGATAACAAACTTTATGATTCACTTTCAGAAGATCCAACAGTTGATCAACGTCGTGGTCTTCTTCTTGTTAACCATGCGCAAAGTCATGGCAAACTTGCATCCGATCCATATTGGGATCTCTATAGCCCAGAAGCAGAAGGCTATCTTGGTGTATTGTGGGCATATTCAAAGCCAGAAAATTATGAAAAGAGTGTACGTAAGGGTTTTGTTCTTGGTGTAAATGGTACGCTTGATATATACCACAATGTATTTGTTGATTATGTAGCAGGTTCGATTAATGAGACTGATCCATTGGCAGAATATGACTTTGGAACCCCTGATTTTGGTGGCAACCTTGGAGTTCTTAAAAAACGTAATCCAGCAGCATTAATAGCTGATGGCTTAGATGTTGCATTATTTACTTCGGGTAATCCATTTAGAACTCCTTCAATAAGCCCATTTATTGCAGCAAATCCATTTGTACGTACAAATCCAGCACGTGCTGAAATTCAATTGCGTGGTTCTGGATCTTTGTATATGAGAGATTCTGCATCAACACACTATGGTTTCTTGTATAACCTCTTTGACTATTCAGGAGCATATACAACTCCACTCAATGATCCAGATCTTGATTGGACATTAAGCTTGGCTCTTGGAACCGGTACATACGATGGTTATCAATTATCACCAAATGCAAATACAGTGCAAGATGGTGAAGGTGAACATGTTCTTGATGTTGAAGGCGAATTAGCCGGGCGTTCTATTGCAAATAATACAGCATATGATTTGACAACAAATCAACCACGTGAATATACAACAATAGTAGAAAAATCAGGTGTTCTTAACGCCGCAACACTCTTGCTTAACTATAAGGGTCAAGAGATTTATGGATATACAACCTATGCTTGCGATGATCCAGGAACAGTGATTTGCCGTCCATTGGCAGTCGGTGGTGAATATACACGCTATAACTCACCAACATTATTCTTCAACAACAATGCATTGTTGTTTGAAACAACACTCCGTCATTCCGATGTTACCAAATGGATTGATGGTATGCCAAATCTTTTGTCAGAACCAGGAATGACTGGTGGCGAACGTTTGTGGTTTAACGTATCTGTCAGCGAAGATAATCTTGATAATCGCAAAGCAGATCCAAACCGCTATCGTTTCCCAGAACTTCAGCTCTACAATGCAACTCTTGAATTACAAGAATCATTGTGTGCTGGCGGTATGCGTTTTGTAACTAAAGATTTATTTGGTGATCCAACATCAGATAATACGTCAGAGATTCAATTCTTTGATCATGGTAAAGAACTTGATACAAGACTTACCGGTCATGGCCGAATCTTCTTGCTCGGTGGTTCAAACAATCACATGGCCGATGGTTCAAATAACTATGTTACTGAAAGTGCGTTTGTCAATATATTCAAACATAATGCACCAGCAATCGGACCTGATTTGCAAAGTGCACGTGTAACACTTTCGTTGATCAATGGTGACCAATTCCCATCACAATGTGAAAATGCAGCAGCTCGAGCAATTACAACACCTGATGAAACTCTTAAAGATAGCCAACGAGCACATCATTTAGTTATGATTTCACAGCCATGGCCATTGGAAAAGACATTGGATAAACGTTATCCAAAATGTAATATCTCTGTTGGCTGGTTTGATTCTGTTGTAGAAGATGATCCTGTACAGGGTACAAATGCTCCTCATGGTGATGGTGGTGCATTCCCATATTCATTGCCATATGCAGGTAACGGTGGCGAATTGATGCCAACGGCTGAACCTTTAATTGCACCAAATGGTGTATTTGTTTCAGTACCATTTAGTCTTGACGCCCTCAATACATTAAAGACTCCTCCTGCAACATTATCTATTGATGGCAAGATTATTTGCTTTGGTTCATTTGATAAAGATGGCAACAGTATCAAGAGACCTCTTAAAGAAGGTCAATATGAGGACAACAATGATGGTGTTGTATATGTCAAACACGGCGGCAAAATAACGGTTACTCGTCCAGATTGTTCCGCCGATATCGAAGCACGTTGTACTTGCAATACAATGGCATATCAAACTGTCTTCTCAACGCTCCTTGCACAACGTATGTGGAACGATTACAACTTAGACGGTGATGCACGTGTATGCTGGTTGTCAGGTATTATTGATCTTCCACATAATCAAGTAATATTTGATACCAAATATGCCGTTCAACCATACAACTTGAATTCAGTAATGTTCGAAGCTCGTGCAGACCAAACAGACGGTTATGTTCGTGTAGGTTCCTTCATGGATGAACGCTCACCTCAATTCGATAAGCCAGGTGTTGAAGAAATGCTCTTTGGCTGGTATTGGCGTGATTACCCAATTTATGATAAGGACAGTATTGATGCATTGCCAAAGACGATCAAACAGCCTGTTGTTGATATGACCAGATGGTTGGCAACAAGAGAAGTTGAAAGCATTAATACACCAGCTCCTCGTCCATACCATATGCTTTATGTCGGTCCAGGTGATGACATTACTCAAATCAAGGTTTCTGGCGCAACAATGTCAGATCCATTTGTACTTGATGTTTCAGGTGATGTAAATCGTCCAATTCCTGCACGTGTTCGTGAATTCGTTTCAGTAAAATCAGAACATCCAATAATTCCTGATCACTTTATCAGTGAAGGTGCTCATGCTGTGCTCTTTGTTGAATACGGTGGACGCATTGGCCTTGGTACACTTGATTGGGATGAAGACTCTGTCAATGCATGGAACTTGCTTGGTAAGGAATATGTAACTATCTGCCCATTGGGTGATGGTATTGTCGATGTTAACAGCAACTTGTTGATAACAGATCGTCAAGCTCTCCTTGCAACAGATAAGTTTGGTGCTGACGGCGTTAATCGTTTGATATTCTATTCAGAAGCTCCTTGTGAAATTCGCGTTCCTGCACATGGCGAATTTGATTTGAGCAGCTTTGGTCATGGTACCTATCGTCAAGAAATTGAGTTTGCTGGCAACATCAAACTTGTTCTTGAAGAAGGTGCAATACTCAGATTCCCAGTACTCGGTACACATACAGTAGATGATCAAGAAGTAGCCGATGCCGGCGTTGTTCTTTACTTCAATGATAATGCACAATTAGTATTCGAAGGTTCGCAATCACCTCGCTTTGTACCATTTACAGATGCATATGGTGCTCATGCCGGACCTGGTGGAACATCAGATGATGCACGTATCAAGATTCTTGGTGAAGGCGAAATTTGGGCCAATAAGAATGCTAAGATCTTAGTTAATGATGATGTTTTTGTCGGTGTCGAAACTGATAAATTGACTCCTGCAACTGACTTGACCATCGGCTTACAACGTCATGCTGCGATGTTCATCGGTGATGAAACGGTTGCTGGCGGTGCATTCCAAGTTGGTAACCCAACAGAGCAAAAAGCATGTCATGAAGGTGCACGTGATCCATACATTAACTTTAAGCTCATAATCAATGGACCAGATGCTCGCTTCCAAATCGATCGCGAAGGATTCTTTGGTCTTGCTACAGGTATTGTCAACAAGGGTTCTGCCATAAATGGTGATGCATTACAAAGCAACAACCCAATTGTTAACTCACAAGGCAATGCAGTTCTATATAACGGACTTCCACAATTCAACCCAGATAAGAATCCTTATCATGGTGGTTGGCAAGTATACAGACTCTTCAACGTGTACGGTGTAGAAATCGAAATCAGAGAAGGTCTGTTTGTTCATAGAAACATTGCCGACGGCCGTAATAATGCATTGACCAATACACCAGCATATACTCTTCCATATTATGGTAATAATGCATCTTTGATGGCTATCGGACCTGCTTCTTCATTCACATGGAAGCAAAATGCAACAACCAAAGCTAAAGTCTTTGGTGGTGGTAACATCATGCATATGCCGGAAGAACACTACAAAGGTGGCCCTAACGATCCTATCTTCGTTAATATTTGGGATTATGCTGGTCCACTGATCAATCATGAAGCATACAGCGTCTTGGCATCAGGCAATATGATCTTTGATCGTAAAGGTGACTATGCATATGCTGCAACTAATTATGGAGATTCTGGTTGGTCATTCAGAATTAACGGTAATCTTCCTAATGCAAATGGCGTCTTCTTCTATTCATTGTTAGCAACAAAAGCATTCAAACAACAAAATCAGAAGAAGGTAGCTATTGCAGGGACAGAGTACGGCGATCTTTATGTCTATCTCAACAAGTCTTGCAAATATGGCAACCTAGATGATTTGTACAGCGTATACAGAAACCCTATTACAGAATCAATTGCAATCAATGGTGGAACAGTAGAGCAGGCTGTTGCCCTTGGTACAATGGGCGCTGCTGGGGATTGTAACGGTAACCCAGTGAGCTTTACTGTAATCAAATAAATGTGGGTAAGAGAGCGGGGCATCCCCGCTCTCTTAAAATAAACCGTAACAGGAGAATGATATTATGAAAAGAAATCTAAAAGCGCTTGGGATGCTGGTAGCGTTGCTCCCAGCATACGCCTTAGCCACAGAGATACGTACACCATGGATCTCTGAGCGAGGCCCAATTCGCTATACATTTGAAAAGCTACACAAAGATACGTACAACATTAATTTCTGGACAGCCGGACATTATAAATATGCTAATAAGGCATTTTTAAAGCACAGCTTTGATTCAAAACCTTTAACAGCATTGATTTTTAATAAGGCTGATTTCACTCTTAATGAAATTTTTCCTAATGCTCAAGTTCCAATGAATACAGAGTTTTATAGTCCTTATTTGAAGCTCTGGAAGATGCATCCACGTGCAACATACACTGAATGGGGTCTTGTAACAGGTGGCCGTTGGGATTATCCTGTATGGAAAGAAAAAGATGGTAACGTAAAAGGTCGCATTGGATTACGCGCAACTGTTCCATTTAGATCGATTGAGATTGAAAGACAAGATTCATCAGACAAAAATGAAAATCCACAATCTCGTTTTGTAAAATCAAAGGTTGTTCGCACAGAAGTAAACAAGATTGGCTATTCAGCTGCTGGTGGTGATGCACAAGATAAAGTTTGCACCGCATACCGTTTTGACTTTGTTCGTAGCTTGCCTGATGCATATGGCAACTCAATTGTTGAAATGCCATCAACAGGTGGTGTAACAATTGTTGGTAATCAAATCGGTACGGAAACATCTGGTAATTTGAACTCAAATGGTGCTGCTGGTTCAGGTTATGTTGATGTTACATCAGCAAATCCTCCTGCTGCTTGGTTGCCAACAGGTAATCCAACATCAGGTCAACCAGGACACGTTGTTGTTCCTGTTAAATCACGTGTTCCATGCGCAATAGTACGTGGATCAGATGGTGTTATTGATTGCTGCTGCGGCTGCCCTAAGAAATGTTCATGCGAAAACGATTTCAATATGCCTAACTTCTATGCATGGATGTCAACAGGCGATCCTGTGGCTCCTACAACTCGTAATAATGCTGTATATCAAAAATCAACAGATGCTGCTATGAGCCTTGTCCAAGATGCAAATCATGTTGTACTTCCAGCTGGAGATATAGTCAATTCTGCTTATGCACTTGGCCAGAATCAAGTAGGTGTTATTCAATATAACAATGTTTATTCTGCAGCAAATGTCAGCAATTGTTGCGATTGTAACAAGGAAGAGTCCTTGTGGCTGATCTTCAGAAGAGAATCTGATTCATCAAGCCAAGCAAAATTTGCTACAAATGAAAGTGGCGATGCTGCTGGTATTGGCGAAGATATCAATGATCAAATTGCCTATCATATGCTCAAGTACAATGAAAATCCTTTGGTTTTCCTTGCACGTAATGGCTATGAACTTGAATCACAAGAACGTACAGGCTTAGGTGACATTGATTTGGATTTGTTCTATGAACATATTTTCAATAAAGAATGGCGTGGTGAATTGTTTCTTGGCGTTCGTTTTCCAACAGGCACAAGCAAAAATCAATATGGAAATCCATACAAAGTCATGTTGGGTAACGGCGAGCACTGGGAAATCAAACTTGGCGGCTTGTTAGCATGGCAACCAGTACGATGGATGAACATCAAGGCGGATCTTCTTTGGTCCTTTGTACTTGAAAGCAAAGAACGCCGTATGGCCGCATTCAAGTGTGCTTGTATCAAGAATATGGGCCCTTGCACAGAAGCCGATGTTGATTGGGGTTATTTGACAGGTCACTTTGACTTTAACTTCTTCCATCCAAAGACAGATGATATTCGTTGGACATTGGGTTATGAAATCTACTACAAGACCGAAGATAAAGTTAATTATAAGTGTGCTTGCTCAGGTATGCAATCATGGCTTGGCAGAAAGATTTGCGCAACGACAACCAATTGTGTTACAACATATGATTATGTTGCAAATCCACAACAACTCAGCAACAGCTTAGCTGAACAGAATACCGAATCTATTGCTCATAAGGTTCGTTTCGAAGCCTCATTTCAGATTTCCAAATATTGGGAACTGTTTGCAGGTGGTAGCTATGCATTTGCCGGTCAGAATGTTATGAAAGACCGCGATGCACATGTTGGCTATAACTACAGATTCTAATGTAGCAATATAGATCCTATTAAAGGGATTTATAAAGAGGGCCGGTTTAAAAACCGGCCCTCTTTATTTTTACAGGACTTACGCAACATAACCAAAGTTATCATCTGATGCTGGCGTTAAAAAGCTACATGACTGTTGGTTTTACGTCCCTGAGATAATTTAACGTGAGTTCGGAGTTATCAA
>LDIV01000001.1:633110-646132 GCA_001468855.1 candidate division TM6 bacterium UASB124
GAATAACTTTGCAGAAAGATATCTCTTATCCCCAAAAGCTTTTCCCCATAAATTTCGGCGAAAGGTATTTATCTTTTCAAGAATTTTCAAACCTCGAACTCAGGTTATTATAGAAGATTCTTTTTATTATTGGTTTTCTGTGTTGGGGTTGGATTCTATTATGGGCTTTTGAATCGGTGCATAAATTGGTTGTTGCTGTTGTGGTGATATTATCTTTAAAAGACCTTTTTGCATAGCTGTAGGAGTTGGCTGTTGTGCTGGTGCTGATTCTTCCGGAGTGTTTATTATGGGTTTTTGAATCGGTGCATAAATTGGTTGTTGTTGTGCTATTAGCTGCTGACTTGAAACAGAAGATGAAGAGGAAGTTGTTGCTTGTCGTTGCTGCTGCGAAAGGCCCTGGCACTTTGATGCAGCGATTGGCGCTTGTTGTTGCTGGGTTGGCGTATATTGAAGCTGGCCAGCTTTCCCTCTTCTTCGTAATATACGTCCTTCTTGAGAAAGCCCGATTTCTCTTCGTGTCTTTTCACCAGGGGAAGCTTTGACTGATTGTTGCTTTTTAGGATCAACTAAATAATAATCTTCTAAAGGAGCTTGAGGATCAAAAATTTGTTTAAAATTAGCGCTATAACATATCATATTCGGCTGATCAAAATATTTTCGGTAACTGTCTATTTCTTTATCGTCACCATTACCTTGTGCCCAATACAAAAGAGATGTTATTTTTTGGTTAAAACGTGGGGTTTTATCAATACCTTGAATATCTTTAAACAGTTCGTACATTTTATTCAGAAGCAATTGAGCGGTTGCTTTACCGGGATTTGCATAAATCACAATACGAGGCAAATTACGCTCAATAGTTTCTTGTGTTTCTGTAGTTACTATTTTGAAAGCAGCAATTGAGTTTCTTATTTCATGATCTTGTTCTATTTCTTGCAATAGAGTGATGGTGATTCGTTCGATATCATCAAACTTGGGCATTAAGTGGATTTTATATAAGTTGACAAGCCAATCAAAAATGGCTGGATCGCCAATATTAAGAGCCCCCTTGAGTGTTATTTCATCTTGTGTTTTTACTGTGGTAAAAGGGGTATTTAAGCAGATTATACGTCTATCGTTTGTAGTGTTAAAAAACACCCATCCCTTGTGATATGTGTCGCATATAATATTGTTTTCTTCTGCTAATTGATTGCATACAGCTCTTATTCTAGTGAGGCGTATGCGATCACGTATATTTTGAGGAGTGTTAATCAGGTCATTAAGAGATTTAAACTTCCGAAAGTTGTCATAATTTTTTTTTTCAAAATAAGTATGATATTTCTCAGGCAAACAATCAAAGAGAATTGGGTAGTTTTGCTTGAACAATGTTAGTTCTTGCGTGGTCATTTTTTGTGGTTTAAATGGGTTGGCGTATATAATCTTTTTTTTTTCTTGCCATAGTACGTTGTTGCTACTAATGAAAAATTCATGTGTACTTGCTTGATTATCAATTGTAGAGATATGTGGGTTTGTAGTGTCTGAATAAATGACGGTTGGTCTATCAGCAAATTCCCCCAATGCTATCTGTATATGATCACCTCTTCTTTTAGCAAAGGTTACTGGCTTATTGCCATCTAATTTCCCGTTATATTCTCTATCACCTAATTTAATTGTTACATCAGTATTGTTTTGTTCTCCAATAAAAGATAGTTGGACGGGTAGTGTTGGTTCTACTTTTGCTGAAGTTTTTGGCTCAGCCCCCATCAAAAAGTTGAATGAAAATACTATAAATGCTAAAGAAAGTTGTGAAAATAACTTCTTTGAATCAATCATAAAAGGGTCTCCTTTCCTCTTAATTGATTATCTTTTTTCCGATAAGTTAAATGTATCAAACAGATCTGTTAAGATACAAAAAGAGAAAATTTATTTTATTTTATACTGCGACAGAGGTATTGTGTTATTTGAATAATTTTTAGATTTTCAAGAATCCATCAATGATCATTTTTTTAGCCGTTTCTTCTTCAACACCTCTGCTTTGAAGATAAAAAAGGTGATCTTTATCGATTGAACTTATTGCAGCACCATGTTTGCAAGCAACATTGTTATTCTTGATTTCAAGCTGAGGAACTGTAATGACTTTTGCCGTTTTGCTAAGGAGTAAATTTTTATTTGATTGTTCTGCGACAGTACAATGTGCTGCTTTGGCGACTTGAATCATATTTGTGCATAAAAGTTGGGCTTGATCGTCAAGGACCCCTTTGATAATAATATTGCTTTTGGTGTTTGCTGCCTGATGATCTTGAAGTGTTTTGAAGGTAAAGATTTTTTCATTGGTTCCATGGCATGAGCACATAAGTGTTGCTTGGGCGTTTCTCCCGGCCAATCTGACTGTTAAAGATTTTTCAATAGTATTTGTATGGAGATTTGTTTGTTGTTTGCCTGCTGGTTGAAAAGTAAGCTGATAATTTAAAACACAGTAACGGTTTAATGAAAATTCTATGGAGTGATTAATTACGTTAACATCATGGATGTTGTGCGCATCTACAAGGTCATCGATAATGTCGATGGCAACCGAAGGTGCAAGTGTGATAGTAAGCGCCAATGTATGTGGAATTTTATTATCAACAAATTGACTGCTGATAAGTTCTCTGAGCGATAATGTATGATCTGAGTCGGTGCCCAAATAAATACCGAGTTTACATGGTAGCGTATTCATCCTACACACCCCTCCATTTCAAGTTCAATGAGCCGATTCATTTCAACGGCAAATTCCATAGGTAACTGTTTTACAAATGGTTCAATAAAGCCATTAACAATCATTGTGCGAGCCGTATTGGCATTAAGTCCGCGACTCATAAGATAAAAAAGTTGTTCATCATTGAGCTTGCTTACGGTTGCTTCGTGTCCGATATCAATATTGTTAGCGGCAACGTTAATGTAAGGATATGCATCAGCACGAGACTGCTCGTCAAGAATTAGTGCATTACATTGAACATATGATTTGCAATTTTCTGCTTCCTGAATAACTTTTACCATTCCTCGATAACTTGAGCGTCCTCCGCGTGAGCTGATTGATTTTGAAATAATGCGTGAGTGTGTTTGTGGTGCCTGATGAATAACTTTACTTCCTGTATCCTGAATTTGTCCTGCTGCGCTTGCCAATGCAATAGAAAGAACCTCGGCGCGAGCTCCTTGTTCTTTAAGAATTACGGCAGGATATTTCATTGTAATACCACTGCCAAAATTACCGTCAATCCATTCGATTATTGCATCTTGATGAGCAATAGCACGTTTTGTAACAAGGTTATAAACATTTTTAGACCAATTTTGGATGGTGTAGTATCTAACGCGAGCACCCTTTTTAGCAATAATTTCGACCACTGCGCTATGCAAAGAGTGTGCCGCATATGTTGGTGCCGTACATCCTTCAATGTACGTAACATGGCTGTTCTCATCTGCAATGATCAATGTGCGTTCAAATTGTCCCATTTTTTGTGCGTTGATACGGAAATATGCTTGTAGTGGAATGGTAACATGTGTGCCTTTGGGTACATAAATAAAACTTCCACCGCTCCACACAGCGGTATTGAGCGCTGCAAATTTATTATCGTCATGGGGGACAATAGTACAAAAATATTCTTTGAATAAATTTGGATATTGTTTAAGGGCTGTATCGGTATCAAGAAAGATGATACCTTGTTCTGCCCATTCGGTTTTCAAGTTATGGTAGACAACCTCTGATTCAAATTGAGCACTTAGTCCGGCAAGATATTTTTTTTCAGCATCGGGAACGCCAAGACGATTGAATGTGTTTTTTATATGATCAGGGACGTTTTCCCACGAGGTAAATTGCTGTTGAGATGGTTTAAGATAATAATAGATATCATTGATATTGAGTTTATGTAGGTCCGGCCCCCACTGTGGAAGTGGTGATGCAAGAAAATGATTAAGTCCTTTGAGTCGTTGCTCAAGCATCCATAAAGGTTCTTGTTTACGAGCTGATATGTCACATACAATACGTTCGTTAAGCCCGAGGTCAGATTTGTATTCATAAACTTCGGGACTTACAAATTCATGCGAGTTGTCTAACTGAGGAGGAAGTGGTTCGTTTGTTGATTCCATACCATCCTAAACATAGTTAAAACCGTTTATTTATATTCTCTATTATACATTAAATACAGCAACCTGAGAAGTGGCTTTTAATATATAAAAGCAGCTAAAAACCATCATTTTTTGTGTTTTTTTCAGCAATTCTCAGGTTGAAAATCAAAACAGAGATGGCGGCTGGGGTCATCCCAGGGATAAGTTGGGCCTGGGCAATAGTATTTGGTTTGTAATACGTTAACTTCTGTTGAAGCTCTTTACTTAGGCCCGGCATGTTGAGGTAATTAAAGTTGCTATCAATTTTCATGCCTTGATAACGTACTATTTTTTCTGCTTCGCGTTTTTCTTTTTGCAGATACCCATCATATTTTATTTCAGCGTGAATGCAAAGGAGTGCTCGGTTGGTAAGTGCTGATGGTTGTATATTTTTTGTGGCTAGCAATGGTATAAGTATCTCCTTAACTGTGTTGCGTTGAGTTTCTGTAAATTCTATACAATGAAGTAACTTAAATAATTCACCGCCAACTTCTTGAGTGATTGCTACACTTTGCTCGATAACTTTTTTTTCTTCTAAAAATTGATTATAGAGATCTTCTGAAATCAGTCCCAATTGTTTACCATAGGGCATTAGACGTAAAAAGACGTTGTCTTGTCGTAATAATAGACGGCGTTCGGCACGCGACGTAAACATACGGTAGGGTTCGTCAGCTCCAAGTGTGATAAGGTCATCGATCATGACACCGATGTAACTTTCAGTACGGCTTAAAATAAATGGCCCCTTGCCGGTATGTTTAAGATGCGCATTAATGCCGGCTATAAGTCCCTGGCCTGCGGCTTCTTCATATCCTGTTGTACCATTAATTTGTCCAGCAAGAAAAAGTCCTTGAACGGTTTTGGTTTCAAGTGTCGGCTGTAAATTTGTTGGCTGAATGAAATCATATTCTATGGCATATCCGCATTTACTGATGATGGCATTTTCAAAGCCTCTAATGCTGCGAATATATGCTTGTTGAATACTGAGAGGTAGTGATGTAGATATTCCTGCTGGATATACCTCATCACATGTTTCACCTTCTGGCTCTATAAAAACATGGTGCATTGTTCGGTCTGGGTACCGGCCTACCTTATCTTCAATCGACGGGCAGTAACGTGGCCCTACCCCTTTAATGTTGCCACTATACAGAGCTGAAAGATGTAGGTTTTTTCTGATGATTTCATGAGTTACCTGATTGGTGTAGGTGGTATAACAAGGTATTTTTTCTTGAACAGTACGTGGTTCGAATTCAAAAAGATAGTCGAGTGGTTCGCAAATTTGTTGATCGAATAAGGTGTAATTAAGGCTTGATTTTACAAGCCGTGGTGGTGTCCCTGTCTTAAGGCGTCCAAGTTTTGCCCCCATTGCAGAAGCAAGTGATTGTGATAATCCGTAAGCTGCATCTTCACTGCGCCGACCGGCTTTATAGCGAGTTCGTCCAATATGAACAAGTCCGTTAAGGAATGTACCGGTGGTAATGACGACAGATGGTGCATAAAAAGTTTTACCATCAGTTGTACGAATGCCAGTGACTGTTTGATTTTCGGTCATCAATTCAATGGCCATGGCCTCAATAATAGTCAGGTTTGGTGTACTGAGAAGATATTCAGTTGCTAATTTGCTATAAGCAAATTTATCAATTTGTAACCGTAGGCCTTGAACAGCTGGTCCTTTGCGAGTGTTGAGCATGCGGGCCTGAAGATAGGTTTTGGAGCATAATTGAGGCATGAGGCCGCCAAGAGCGCTTACTTCAAACACAATATGACCCTTGCCGAGTCCACCTATTGATGGATTACATGGCATTGTAGCAATCTTATGAAGATCTAGAGTAAGTAAAAGTGTTCGTGAGCCCATCTTTGCCGCGGCGTAAGCAGCTTCAACACCTGCGTGACCACCACCGACGATAATGACGTCAAAGGTTGTTGTATGCATCTATTAAACCTATAAAAAAGCCTGGGAATATTGTTATTTGCCCCGTTGATTATCTTACACGAAGCTTGATTTCTTTACAAACAGCCGTCTTAAACCAGAATTTGGCTCTTGGAGCCTCTTGTTCATGATTAATGATGGGTTTGGGGTAGTTACTTATTAAGTGAATTGTTGTTTTGAATAATGTATGGATAGTTTGTACAGGTATGTTTTTGAGCTCTGGGACCCATTTTTTTATGTATAAGCAATTTTTATCGAATTTTTTTTGTTGCAGCCAGGGATTAAAGATACGAAAATAGGGCAGTGCGTCAGCTCCTGTTGATGCTGCCCATTGCCAGTTTCCATTGTTTACTGATGGATCATAATCAATGAGCTTAGTGGCAAAGTATCGCTCTCCTAAGCGCCAATCAATATGAAGATCTTTAGTTAAAAATGAAGCAACAATCATACGTACTCGGTTGTGCATGAAGCCGGTAGCATTGAGTTGGCGCATTCCGGCATCAACAATAGGAAAACCAGTTTTTCCTTGGCACCAAGCATCAAATAATTTTTTGTTATCTTTCCATGGCAGACAATCATATTTTTTATGGAATGCATGACCAAAAACATGCGGAAAATTGAAGGCTATGTGAGTAAAAAAATCCCTCCAATATAATTGGCGGATAAGTGGATGTGTGTGTCCTAGTTGTTTGGCGATTGTATGCCATGCTTCTCTGATTGAACAGGTTCCAAATTTAAGATGAGCAGATAATCCTGTTGTTTTTTCAAAGGCAGGATAATCACGGTCGTGTGTATAATTACGAAAGTCTGAAAGGTTATTAAGAATTTTTAAAGCATTGCTTCGTCCACCGTGAGTGAAAATATTTTTATTGGGCTGAGGTGAAATTTTTTTAAAAAAAGTTTCAGGGTGTGATCCCTTGATGGATTTTGTAAAAAAATTTTTATGAGTATTGTTGATTGGCTTGGCAACAGGATCTTTATATGCTCTTTTAAAGAATGGTGTAAAAATGGTATAGGGTGTGCCATCGTTTTTAACAATAGCTTCAGGTTCATTTAATAATACGTCAGCATAGCTATGAAAATCGATATTATGTTGCGTGCAGACATTTTTAATTGCACGATCACGTTTGATGCTGAAAGGTGTATAGTCACGGTTAACAAAAACAGCTTGAATGCATTGTGTTTTAATTAGTTTTTTTACAATATTTGATGGTGTGCCGTAAAAGAAATAGAGATGGGCTTTGTGTTTATGAAGTTGTTTATCAAGGTCGAAGAGTGACTCGAGCATGAATTGTATGGCATGAGAACTTTTATATCTGTTCTTATTGGTAATTTGTGCATGATCAAATATGAAACACGGTATAACCTTCTCTGAGTCAGCTAATGCGTTAATTAATCCGAGATTATCTTCAATGCGGAGATCGCGCCTGAAGATAAAAAGGGCTGTCTTATATCTTATAGTTGGCATAGTTTACTCTCTTCTTGACCAGTTTGATTGTATAATGATATAAGACAAGTGTATTTTGGTTACACAAGAGAAGTAAAGAAAAAATTGAAAAGGCCGTTTGCGAGAAAGACAGAGCATGAATATGAATAAAATATTGTGGAGCGTTATCGTTGCAGCCGATGTGGTGAGTAGCTTGCTTATTATGACATGTTATAGCACCCCCCTCAACAACGTCTATGATACTCAGCCAATTTATAACTTCATGGGACTTGATAAGTATTATAAAAAAAGGAATAAAGGAGAGTTAAGTTTTTATATCTCTCCTTTTTATCAACAGACAAGTACGGCGCGTAACTGTCAGGGTACAAAAGTTCCTAGAGTCTTTTCAACAACGGTTGATTCTAAAACTACCACGCGCCGTTGGGGCGATATACAAGGTCCATGGAATATGTTTGGAGTTTTTTGGGGAACAGAAGGGGCTCCTGCAAGTAAACCATTTACTCAAACCAATTATCCTAATTTGTATGATGCGCAACAAAAGGTTTCTGCTTTAATGAGCCAATTAGAAACAGATAATCGTTATAAGCCTGGTCGCGATTTGACCAAAGATATCTATTTTGAACCTCAGACAGATACATTTGCCTATGTTACCGTACCATTTTATTATGAAAAAATTGGTGTACGAGGACAGCTGAATTTCGATTTTGCATTTGGATTGGGTATGTCTATCAGAGGTGGCGCTGTTCATATTAAAAAGAATGGTTCAATTAATTATGGTTCGGGACTGCCACCATTACCGCTTGAATCAACGACGTCTCCTTCTCCGGGAACAGTAACAGGGTATTCGCCAGTAAATTTATGTTCGAACTTTGTTTTGGAGCATCAATTTGAAGCTGATGTGATAAACGGAGCAACCAAAGAAGCAACAGATCCTACCAAGTCAGCTGTACAATTATGGAATTATCTTTACACCCCATCGCGACGTGAAGCTATTTTAAAAGAGTTAGGCATAGATTATTGCTCATACTGCAAAACATCTGCCGAAGACATACATGCTCAACTTTATTGGCATATACCTATAGTTGTTAAAGATGATGGGTGTTGCGGTTATGGTAATGGTAATGATAACAGTGGTGATATTGCTGTAACTATAGTCCCATATATTGCAGTTGGTGTTTGGTTGCCGGCAAGCAAAAGAATTGATACAGATAAACTATTTGCAGTTCCACCCGGAAACGATGGCTATTATGGGTTTACCGCTGAAGCGTCAATAGCATTTGATTTTCCTATCATTCCGCCAAACTGCCAATCGTTACAATTTTGTGTAGGCGGTGGCATCTTGTCTTTTAATGATAAAGATCTGTTAAATACTCGTTTTCCAAGTGCAACGCCGCCGGCATCTGATCAGATTGGCAAACCGTCAGTTTCAACGTCTTTACAAAATGGTATTTATCCATGGAAAACCGATATTACAAAGCGTCCAGGTTTAACTTGGTATATGAATGCATCGTTGAAAGCAAATAACTTTCTCGAATGTCTTTCTGCTTACTTTGATTTTGTCTATACACAGCACTTGCGTGATAAAATTTCATTAAAATCATGCGGTGTTGGTACCGGTGGTTGTGATACGAGTTATAATAGCTGTACGACGTGTTGCGTCCCATGCAATCCTTGTGGACCAACATGTAATATAGATCAAAGTGCATTTATCAAAGGCGTTGATAAAGTTGTTTGTGAATCTTGTTGGAAAAATCAGCAGGTTAACATAGGATTTGATTATCGACTTGGTAGCGCTGTTTCCCTTGGTGGCGCTGTACAAGCGCATATTAGCGGGGTTCGGGTCTACCGGCCGGTGACTTTGATCGGTACCATAGATATAAGCTTCTAATCCGACTTTGACAATCCCCTTTAAATTACGTAAAATTATTAATAGTACGGTAATTTGATAGTGTTTAATTTCTGCTTGTAAGGATGGTGTTCGTTTCCCATGTCAAAAACCTATAATATTGAAATTCAGGTCACAGGAAACCTGGAAAGAAGTCTAAAACAATTCAAAAAAAAACTTGAACGCGAAGGCGTATCACGCGATATTAAACGTCAGGTCTATTTTGAACCGCCAACACAAAAGAAACGCAAACGTTTAATGAGAGCCGTTAAGAACAACATGCTTAAGATGTACGAAAGCATGCTCTCATAAGGTAGTATCCTTACATGACCAAATCTAATGTGTCTGATATTAAAAAGGAGAGAAGGAAGTCCCTTTTTCTCCGTGAGATGACTCTTTTGATTCGCGAACTTGCGGAACGAGAGTCAGTTGTCGGAGATATCTATGTTTCTCACATTGATATCTCGCCTAACTCGGGCGTTTGTTATGTGTATTTTTCTACTTTCAAAGAACCAGGGCAAGAGGTTTTTGATAACGCATTACAAATTCTAAAGTTGTATAAACCTTCATTGCGCAAAGTATTCGCTCAACGAGTACAAACTCGTTATGCCCCTGAGCTTGTATTTTTATATGATAAAGCCAAGGAAAAGGAGCGTAGAATTAATGATTTGCTTAACAAAGTTCATGAGGATTTAACCAACAAAGATGAATCGTAAGGCATACAATGCAAAGGCAACGTATCAAGCTTTTCGGTGGCGCTCTCAATGATATCCAAAATCAACAGCAACAATCTATTCAGCAAGCTCTTATTCAGGTCTTACGTAAAGAGGCTGAAGCCATTCTCGCTATAGTCGATCAGTTCCCAGCAAATGCATGGCGACTGGTTGATTGTATTCTCAATACCCAGGGAAAAGTAATTTTTTCCGGCGTCGGTAAGTCCGGTTTGGTTGCGCAAAAGTTAGCTGCAACAAGTTCCAGCTTAGGGATAGCTTCTTTTTTCTTGCACCCAACAGATGCTTTACATGGTGATCTTGGTGCTGTGCGATCAGGAGATTTATTTGTTGCTCTTTCCAAAAGCGCTACGGGCGATGAGTTTGATCATATTTTCCCGCTTCTTAAATCGAGTGGCATAATCACATGTCTTATTTGTTGCAGTCAAGGACGATTGGCTGAAAAGGCCGATTTGGTTATTGCTTTGCCAATAAAAGCTGAAGCCTGTCCGCTCAATTTGGCACCAACGAGTAGCTCTACTGTTATGATGGCATTTGGTGATGCGGTTGCTGTGGTAGTAAGCAGTTTGCGTGGTTTCAGCAAACAAGAATTTGCCCGTTATCATCCGGCTGGTGCATTGGGGAAACGTTTATTGCTAACGGTTCGTTCATTGATGCATAAGGTAGAAACATTACCGTTGCTTATGCCATCAACGACATTTAAAGATTTATTAGTAACTATTACCACCAAAAAACTAGGCATAGGTATTGTTATTGATGAAAACCGTGCTTTAAAAGGTATTGTTACCGATGGAGACTTACGCCGTGCTTGTGAAAGTGGGCCGGGAGTGTTTAGTAAAGTTGCCATGGATATTGCAACATTACATCCCAAATACATTGAGCCAGATACTCTTGCCTATGCAGCATTAGAGATTATGGAAAATTTCAACATTACATCATTGGTGGTTGTTGAGCGTGGCGCTGTTGTTGGGCTTATTCATATTCATGATTTAATCAAAACAGGAATAAGGGGATAGTTTGTACATAATAATTTTCTTAATGGGGCTATGCTGGGGATCTTTTCTTAATGTCTTAGCATATCGCCTCATGCATGACGCTCGTTTGTTTACATTAAGATCTCATTGTCCATGTTGTCGACATGTCATTGCATGGTATGATAATATTCCTCTCGTATCATGGCTAGTGTTACGTGGTAAGTGTCGGCGTTGCGGCACGTCAATTTCTTGGTTGTATCCTTTTACAGAATTAGTAACAGCTTTATTATTTGTAATGCTGTTCAATAAAATAACATTAGTTCCTTTTGCCTTGTGGGATCAGGACAAATTATGGTTCTATGGATTTGCTTGTATGCAATCATATCAATCGCTTGTTGCCTATCTTATCTTTATTAGTGCTCTTGTTGCATCAACACGAACTGATTTTGATGCTATGGCAATTCCGCAAGCGTTCACATTGTGGCTCGTACCGCTTGGTGTGTTTTGTGCATATCTGGGAATTATATATGTTTCATTGTGGGAAAGTATTATTGGTGCCGTGCTTGGTTACGGCATATTATGGGCTGTTGCGATGATTTTTAAATATACAACAGGCCGAGAGGGCATGGGGATTGGGGATATGGAGTTGCTTGCTATGATTGGTTCATTTATTGGTCCGGTTGGTATTTGGGTAAGTTTGATGGTTGGATCATTGAGTGGTCTTGTTTTGGGTGGCTTATATCTTGTTATAAATCATAAAAAAAGAGGAACTCGTATTCCATTTGGTCCTTTTCTTGCGTTGGGTGCTTTGGTATATTTTTTTCTGGCAACACCGTTACTTGTTTTATTGTTAGAAATATAACTGGATAAGGGAGCGCGATGGAGAAGGTAGTAAAGGTTAATATTGAATCTCGCTTGGCGTCATTATTGGAGGGTTCTAAGACAGTTTCTCTTTTTGACTTTGATACGCTAGCTTGTAAAGCAATATATCTCAATCAAAATCAGGAATATGCCAAGCAAAACGCATTTGATTGTATGCTTTTTGTGTTTCATGGCTCCGGTCAATTACATGCAACGATTAGTAGTAATGAATATCTTGATATTCAATTGGTTACCGGAGATATTATTTTTATTCCACGACAAACGTCATACAAAATTCTTAATCTTACGCAACAAAATTTGATGGTGGCAGAGTTGCAAATGGCCGTTTAATCTATGCCATTTTGAATGTTTTCAATCTTACGTGATTCATTGATATTCCATACATCGGGTTTGTTTTTTCCGTTTAAATCTCCTGCTGCACCGGCAACAAAACTTTCATTATCAGCTTTGCATGTTCCCAGTGATTCTTTTGGTGTATTTAATTTACCTGTAAAAACATGTACGCCTTCGACTGCATCAGGAACATTGAATCCATATGTGTAATAGAAGTTTTCATCTTTGCCGCCACCATGATACCCTGCCGGTTTCCATCCGAGTCCGTTGGGTCCTCCAAGTTCAGTTGTATAGTGTCCATGCTGGGCATAATATGCCTGTTCTGCTGTATGCAATGATGCTAGATTCATGGCTACTTCTGCCTGATAGGCTTTTGCTTTGTAGTTGAAAAGCTGAGGAACAGCAAGAACGGCAAGAAATGCTATGATAGCAACAACAATCATAAGCTCAATGAGTGTAAAACCTTCCGATTTCATAGATAATCCTCCCCACCGAATGACATAAAAGGAATTTTATACGATATCAGTATTGCATAGAAAAACAATTCAGATCAATGGTTTGCTAATACATTGTTTTGGATAGATCGATTTCTTGAGGTATTTTGATTTCACGATTAGGAATAAATTCGTTGGTTAGCTAGTTCTATGTCGGGTATAGGGTGTGTTGTTTAAGACTTGCTAACACAATTTGTTTGCTATTTAATGTGAGCTCGGGGTTTGAAAATTCT
>LDIV01000001.1:646780-654568 GCA_001468855.1 candidate division TM6 bacterium UASB124
GGTATGCCATAACTTGAGGATCAGCTCAAATAAAGTTTTTAAGAATATTGCTGCTCGAGGGAAAACCTCGGCCGGTTGGTTCTATGGATTTAAACTGCACTTGATTATTAATGAGCGTGGAGAATTTGTTGCATTTGATATCATACTGGGCAACTGTGACGACCGAAACACAAAAAACAATGGATCGTTTAACTAAAAATTTATTGGGCAAACTTTTTGGTGATAAAGGGTACCTTTCAGTAACGTTATTTAAACGTTTATTTCCTATATAGAAATTTATTTCTTTGTCCCACTTGCTTTACTCAATACATTAGTTGGCTAAACTGTATGAAATCTACTGTTTGCCTAATATTTTTATAAGGGGAGACCATGGTCTACAATGTTGTAATTATCGGTTCCGGGCCGGCTGGATTGACGGCAGGGATTTATGCAGCGCGAGCAAAACTTCAACCCTTAATTATTGATGGTCCGTTGCCTGGTGGGCAGCTGATGACGACGACAAAGGTTGAGAATTGGCCGGGGACCGTTTCTATCATGGGACCTGATCTTATGATCAATATGCGTGAGCATGCACAAGCAAGTGGTGCGTCTTTCGTATCAGAAAATGTTGCATCAGTTGATTTTTCTCGACGACCCTTTACGGTTGTTACCGATAGTAAGAAAACAATTCAGGCAAAAAGTATCATTATCGCAACCGGTGCAGTGAACAAAAAACTTGCATGCAAGGGTGAGGCTGAATATTGGGGGAATGGTGTATCGACGTGTGCTACATGTGATGCACCATTTTATGAAGGGAGAGAGGTTGTCGTTGTCGGCGGTGGCAACACGGCGATGACGGAGGCGGAGCATCTGACACATGTGGCTAAAAAAGTTACGATTATTCATATACTCGACAAGTTATCGGCGACAGATCCTATTAAGGAAAAGGTACTTGTTAACCCAAAGGTTCAGATTATCTATAACACTACTGTTGTTGAGATTATGGGTGATGGCAAACGTGTAACGGGTGCAATGATTGAAAATAAAAAAGATAAGAAACGAATAACGGTAAATGCTGAGGGTGTTTTTATAGCCATAGGCTTTAAACCAAATACTGAAATATTCAAGAATCACATTGCCATGGATCAGTATGGCTATATAACAGTGAGTGATCATACGCGAACAAATATAGATGGTGTTTTTGCAGCCGGTGATGTGGCCGATTATCGTTATCGACAAGCTATAACATCATCAGGTGTTGGGTGTATGGCGGCTCTTGATGCTCAAAATTTTTTGGCGGGCAAATAGATTTACTTTTTCGTTTGAAGCTCCTTACGAATTTCTTCTTCAATGGCTTCAGCTTCTTTTCCAATAAAAATTTGAAGAGGATAATCACAAAATGCTTCTGATAGATTCCAAAAATTATCAAAGCATGTCCAAGATTCATTTTTTTGGAGGTCGTTTATATCTATGTCTGGTGGAACGATGTGCCATTTGCCACATTTTGGATTAGTACATTGAACCCAGTTATTGGTATTGTTGGTTAATTTCGCAAGTGCACGTTGATGGCGTCGGATATCTCGTAGCCTTGCTTGATGACTTGTCTTATAGCGTTCACGTTCAAATTGTTCCTGCTTTTTATATATTTCTAACAACAAGGCGCTTAAGGCTTCCGATTCGTCATCAGATTCATCTTTTGATGTAACTAATATGTCATCATCGCATTTATCTTCATTGTCAATAACGTGCCATGATGGTGTTGGAATAGCTGCTTTTATGTATGTTGTACATGCAATGGTTGTTAACATTATGGCTACGCCGAATTCCTTTTTATTCATATGATCCTTAAAGTAGTTTAGTAATTTTTTCTATTACCTCAGGCATTGGTTTATTGAGTGTAATACCGGCTGCATATTTGTGTCCGCCACCGCCAAAGTGTGCAGCAAGCGCATTAACATCGCTGATCTTAGATCGTAATGATACTTTAGTACAACCTGTTTCGTTTTCATAAAAGACGATGGTAATATCAACATCCGCTATTTGACTTAAAAAATTATTAAAACCGATGATGGAGGCTTGTGCCAAACCAAATCTTTTTAAATCATTCTGAGTGATACAAATCCATACGGCATTACCGCGTGAAGATATCTTGACGTTGCTTAATAAATGTCCCCATAAAGCGACGATTTGTGGGTTTTTATGAGAGAGCAAATCGTTTTTAAGTTCAAATAAATCAACTCCATAGTCCATGAGCTCTGCGGCAATTCGCAAAGTGCATGCGGTTGTTGATTGTGTATGAAATATTTGGCTGTCATATAAAATGCCGAGCAGAAGTGCTGAGGCAACATCTTTGTTAATGAGTGTTGGGCACCATTGTTTGAGAAGAGTAAACAATTCTTCGCAGGCGCTTGATGCCTGTGGATTGATAAAATTGTAGGTACCCTTAATGGTATTACTAATATGGTGGTCAATATTAATGAGTGGTATCTTTTTGAAAATATCAGGAAAATAAAGGCGCTTATAGTTGGCGGCATCACAAGATATGATAACTTCCGGTATTATGGTGTGTTTATTTACCTGTGTGTTTTTTGCCTGAGTTTTGAGTTGGATTTCCGGTTTGGTCGGGTAGATGATTTCGAACTTTTTGCCAAGTTTATCGAGAATCAAAGACATTGCTGTACAAGCTCCGATTGCATCGCCGTCCGGCTCTTGGTGGGATAGGATTGTGATCGTTCTTGCTTGTTCAATGAGTTGCCATGATTTTTGGATATCCAGCGGAGAGTAGGTTCGAATTTTATCGAGTATGCCCATAATATCCTTCGTTTTTATAATAACGTCTTTTAAAAAAAGGGACAGACAGTTTTATCCAAAGATATCGATGTGTCAACTATCTATGCAAGCGTACGTAAATATTGAATTTAAAATAATTTTGACAGCGTGATGTTTATTTTTATATGTTTTTCATATGTAGTGAAAATATGGGGTGGTGTAGGACTGGATCGGTAGTTAGTGAAATTGTGTAAACAAAAGGAGAAAAAGTTATGTTTAGAAGAGTTGTTCTTGTATTTATCTTCCTTATCCAGATGTTTGATGGCTTTGCAGGCCTTTTTTTCTATGATCGTAATGCCGGTATTGAGCTTACCGGTACATCGACATTGACTATGTATTCCAATAAGTTATCAAGGATTACAGGATTTATTTTGCGAGAAGATACTGCAACTATTGCAGGACAACCGTTTTATTTTGATGGTGGTATATTTTCAAACGGTGACTTTCAAGCTGTTGTAACATGTACCTATGATCCAAATCAAACATATTCTATTTACATGGCAGGAACAATACCGGTATTGGCGAGTCAGTACTATGTAATAGACCCTGGTAACAGTATGATACGTATTCAACTTGACGGTACTTATAATCGTATTGAAGGGTTGCCAACATTTAGTGTACCCGATGCCATCAAACTTAATAATGCAAATGCAGCCGTGACTATGGCTATACAAAGTGAGTTAAATCAAAATATTATTCTTTCTAATGGTACCCTTAATTTGGGTAGTAATCTTGAGCTTGGTGACAATGTGTTATTGAGTGGTCCCGGTACGGTAAACTTTAATTCATTTAATTTGTCGACAGGACAAAAAGCTTTGACGTGGACCGATACGCTATTGTTTGTTAATGCTAAAAATCTTTCCCTGGGTGCAGACAGTACGTTGTATGGACAGTGGATATTCAAAGGAGATGCTCTCATTCTTGGTAATAATAATGAAATAGATCTTTCGCCAGGTTCGACAATATGGATTAAGCGCAATACGACGGTAACGATGTATGATACGATTATTGGCGGATTAGGCAAAGGAAGTATTATTTTTGAGGATGAGACGTCTAAATTAGATTTGTATAACGTTAATATCGATATGGAACGTCGAGGCTATACGTTTACCAATGGAAGAGTCTATGTTGAAGGTCCTGTATTGGTTAACGTTGGACCATACATAATGAGATTTGATCAGAATGCATCACTAACGGTTGATAACACAGTAATGTGGTATAACCCGCTTGATTATAATGACATTAATAACATCCGTTTTGGAACCAATTATGAAACCTTGAATCCTCGATATGTGACCTACCTACGTGGTGGCTCCGTTCGTAAAGGTGATAATCTTAAAGTGGGACCACATAAAATAGTGACGGATAAACTGTTAGATCGGGACTTTGCAATTTCTGCATTGCGTCCAATTGTTGTCAATGCCGATCCTATAATTGATGGAGATGGGTTTTCATATCAATTTGCACTCAATCCAACAGTAGCATTGGTGACGATTGATGCCAATCAGTTGCTTAAGTACAAGAACATATGGCTCAAAAACTTCCCATTACAAGCACCAGGGCTTGTAATGAAGGATGGATCAACGTTGATCTTTGGAGATTTAACAACGGTAGAAATTGGACAGAATTGTACATTAACGACGACGCTCTATTTTGAAGGGAACACAATTTTGACCGGTAAAAATAAGATCTTAGAACTAGGTCGAGGAGGGGCGTTAGTTGTGCGTCCTGGTTCTTCATTGTTGATAGATAATCTGACAATCCGTGGCATATCAGAAGGCCAAATTTATTGTATGGATAATAACTGTACAGTGTCGATAGGTGACCTTGTATGGGAGCAGGACGGTGGTTATACATTTAGCCAAGGATCTCTGTTTATAAATGGGTTGTGGGAATTAAAGGGGACTACGACGTTTGGGTTTGGTACAAATAAACCTTGTTATGTAACACGATTTGGAAGAATTTATGTAGATGAGGGGATGACCTTTAGTTATGCACCAACAACTGCTGATAGGGACTTAGTTAAATTTGAAAACACGCATTCAACCTTCTTGTTACACGGAGCGACATTAGTATCAACCATAACAGGTATGAGAATAACCAAGGGATCATTTATTATCGATAATCATAGTTATCTTATGATAGATTCAACAAAACCATATATTGCGTTAAGTGAGGGGATAGAGCTTGGAAATAATACAAAAGCAGGTAATCCGGTAGTTACGGTAGTTCCTGGAGGTATTTTGGATCTTGTTTTTGGCCAATTGGTAGATAGTACCGTTTAAGTCTGTCCAGGATAAGTATTAGTTACAAGATAAGGAAGAAGGAGAGTAGGTATGAATAGGATAATCAAATTGTTGGCTCTTCTGTTGTTAGGAACCATAAATATTTGGGCTATATCGATACAGGATGGTCAAATTAAAGTGAATGCTAACTCAAAAATTGCATTTAAAAAACTTAATTATTCAAATGGGAAAGTAATTCTTGACCAGACAATACCCAAAAAAAGTCTTGAGGGTATTGCAACCTTTGCAGATTCTGTATTTAAACAAAAAAAGAGTGATGGTTCTTGGGGAACGATTGATGGTGATTTTAATGTTGATTCTGCCAGAAATAGTGTGACCATTACTGGCGATGCAGAAATGGCTGGAAGTCTTGAGGGTATAACGTTTGTCATCGGAACAGGCGTATTGCCACGCAAAGCAGCAAGTGGTAACGTTACTAAATTTTTCGAAAGTACCATAATAATTCCTGATGCTGCTACTGTATTAGATGTTGGTTTTGCAAGTCCGGTAAAGACAAAAATAATTATGAATGGCGGGACACTTCGACTTGTTGGGGATCTAAAAATAAGTGGTTCTTCAGGACTTATTGTTGGTGATGGGACTATCAGATACAACGGCTACACATTTATGTTAGATGGAACACCACGTATTTTTGGTGACCATCTTGTTATGGATAGTGCATCAGATATCATGTTTAATAGCAAAATTACGCTTACGGGGGAATGGACGTTTACAGGTGATGCGGTTATGTCCGGCAATGGTAATATTTTTGATTTGTCTGATGGTGTAGATAATGGAAAAATTCGTATTAAGGGTGGCACCAACCTTTATCTTGCAAACTTGAAGCTGAAAAATCTTGGATCAGGAAGTATACAATTTGATGATGAAACAGCACGGTTGACTCTTTGTAATGTTGAGATTCAGTTATCCAGTGATTATACGGTAACAAATGGTGGTATCTATGTTGAAGGTCCAACGACTATTGTAACTAAGGATAAGATTTTAACATTTGATCAAGTTGGATCTCTAACGGTTGACGGAGTTGGTTTAACCTATGATACGCTGAGGTTTCCAGATAATCAGAATATTCGTCCAACAGCGGGAAATGATCCCAGCCATGCACATTTAACATTATTGAATGATGGTATTGTCAGGCACCTTGTGTCGATAGAGGCTGGTGATATTCATATAACAACGTCGACATATTTGAGCGATGTATTGGTGTTGAATCCAAATAGACGGTTGTTTGTTGATCAAACAGCAGGACTTGATGGTCGAACCAATATGATTTTGTTTAGTAACTCAACAGAACCATTAATCATTGTTGCACCGGACAAGACATTTACCTTGAGTAATTCTGTACTACAATATTTCAGTACCGATTTGTTATCTGTGCCACCAACGTCGCAATTGATTTTTGAAGATAGAACAAAGATTTATCAAGGTAAGAATGAAGAAGTAAATATGACGCTGACCTTCCAGGGTAACTGTATGTATTATGGTGATAATCATGTATTGAACCTGGGTAGTAAAGGGGCGATTATAACGAATAAGCGAAAATCAGCATTGGCTCTTGAGGATATAACGTTTAGGGGTTTGTCTGATCATAAGATACGCTGTTTTGATGATACGTGTACATTAACGTTGAAAAACATGCAGTTGATTATGGCAAATGATTATTCATTTACCGTTGGTCATTTTGAAACCTATGGTGATGTGTCTGTGAGTGGAACACATTCATTTGTATATCAATCAACGCAACAGAGTAAGATCGGTACGGCTTCTGTGTTATCTTTCCTCGGTTCGGTATTAAGTTATGCTCCATTGATTAACAATAGAGATTTGCTTGCATTCGAAGATTCAACAGGAAGTTTATACATCAATGGTGCAACATTAGCATCAACACCGGTTGGATTACGTTTAACGAAAGGTAACTTGCTGGTTGATGACAAAAACTACTTGGTCAATCCTGGAGCATTAAATATTTCTGAAGGTATCTGTTTTGGTAATGGAGTTGCTGCAGATGATCTTGCAGTTAGAATTATGGCAGGAGCGAGTTTGAATCAATTATCTGGATTCTTTGCTTACGAGAACGTGAATTAAATTTATAGCGGTAGTTGTTACATATAATCCTCTTGGTTTTTGCCAAGAGGATTATATGTAAATCGGTGTGAAGTTGTTTTATCGTATTAGATGATTAAGACTTAATAAACGTGAGTTCGGAGTTGTCAAAAACAAGCAATAAGATTATCTGATCGCAGATTACATTTGATCGATGGTTTTTTGTCACGAAAAGAATAAGCAACAAGACCTGCAATTAGGTTTACAAAAAAATTGACTAAACTTCTATGACTTGAATGTTTTATTTGGCAGGAGTTTTTGAGGATCTCGTTAACAGATTTAATGAAAATAAACGCTTAAATAACGTTGCTAAAAGGTACCCTTTATCACCAAAAGATTTGCCCAATAAATTTTTAGTTAAACGATCTATTGTTTTTGTGTTTCGGTCGTCACAGTTGCTCGGTGTGATATCGAATGCAACAATTTCTCCATGCTCATTGATAATCAAATGCAGTTTAAATCCATAAAACCAATCGGTTGAGGTTTTCCCTCGAACAGTAATATTCTTAAAAACTTTATTTGAGTTGATCCTCAAGTTATGGCATACCGCATGGACGTTGAATCAACAAAAGAA
>LDIV01000001.1:655105-658085 GCA_001468855.1 candidate division TM6 bacterium UASB124
AGAATTTTCAAACCCCGAGCTCACGTTAATACTATTGAACCTAAGAATAGAAGGCGAAAACATCGTCTACGAGGCACAAAAACCATTTGATTTGATACTGAATTGTTCGGATCGTCAATTATGGCGTCCCCAAGGGGATTCGAACCCCTGTTACCAGAATGAAAATCTGGTGTCCTAGACCAGGCTAGACGATGGGGACGCATTCACAGAAGATTTCGATTTTATAGATCTTGTCGCACCAACCTAAACTTAATGTCGATATCGGTTGGTGAGCCGCGTTGGAATCGAACCAACGACCCACAGCTTAAAAGGCTGTTGCTCTACCGACTGAGCTAGCGGCTCGACAAGGGTAAGTATATCATAACTTTTTTAAAAAACGAAAGATTTATGCTTAGAACGTGTAGGTTATCCCAATAATTTACTACACACCAGACAATAAATGAAAACTCCCAAGACATCCATAAGAGTAGATAAGAACGGTGCTGCCGAGTGGGCCGGGTCGATGTTAAAGCGTTCCAAGATCATAGGGATAAGGGCTCCAAGAATAATGGAGGTCACCACGATCAAGAAAAGGGCAAGACTGATAACGGTGGCACTCAAGAGGTCGTGATACGACCAATAAACTCTAAAAAAGCCAACCATCACCAAAATAAAAGACATAATCATTGCTACGCCAAACTCACGCAAAAGAACTTTAAAAACATTGCGTCGCGTCATTTCTTTAGTTGTGAGCCCCCGAATAACAAGCGTTGCAGATTGATTGCCGGCATTACCACCCGTACCAATAAGCATGGTTAGAAATACGGCAACAATTGTATATTTATTAATCATGGCACTATAGCTTGATAAAATAAGGCTTGAAAAGCTTTGTAAAATCAAAAGGCCGACCAACCAAATTCCTCGCTGCCAAACCATTCGCCACAATGGTGTTGAAAAATATCCATGATCAACCGGAATCAATCCGAACATTTTATAAACGTCTTCGCTACCTTCTTCTTTAATAATCTCGAAAACATCGTCTGCGGTTATGACCCCTAAAAAATGATTATGTTTATCTACAACCGGTGCATACAACAGTCCATAGTGATGCATCTGATTTGCCACATCTTCTTGGTCTTCTTCAACTGAAACAACCAATTCATTGGGACTAATGATATTGGCCAAGGGCGTTTCTGGTTTATTAAGTACTAATTTATCAAGTGTTACGTAACCGATTAAAACATCATCGTTATTGGTCACATAAATACGCTGCATTTCAGTTCGACCGGGACCTAATCGTTGCAGCAATTCAACACTTCGCTTAACCGTGAAATCCTTTTGCAGGGTTATAACATCACTATGCATTCGGCCACCGGCAGAATGCGGATTAAAGCTTAAAAGAGACAAAATCTGATTGCGTTGATTGGTTTGCAATAAGCGTAAGTATTTATTGAGATCCTCATCGGTAAGATAATCAAATAAGTCTGTTAGTTCATCGGCAGGCATATTCTTAAGAATTAAGGCGGCCTGGTCAAGTTCAAGTTGAACAAGTAATGGTGCTTGTTGTGTCTGAGGGATCTTTCTAAAAACATTAATAGATAAATCTATGGGAAGTTTTTTAAATAAAGCCACTTGCCGTTCAGTATCAAGCTTTGATATCAACATAGCTATATCGGCAAAGTGTTGAGTTATCAGGATTTGCCACAAATCCCTACCAAGCGTGGTATCGCCAGAGATGACCGAGTCTATATTATTCTCGATCTGAAAAAGAATTTTCTTTATCTTGATCATTGAAAACTCCACGTTTGGTCTTTTAACTTCCGAGTTTAACATATCAAGAAGATTGGGGTCATTTCCTATTTGACTTTATTTTACTACAGAATACACTAAAAGTGAAATAGTTTAGCGGAAATTAGCATCTTTTTAATCTTTTTTAAAATCTTTTCTATGATAAAAATCATACTTTTTGATCCTTTGTGAGGGATGAGGCATGGAAAAACAAAAATTTACAACTCTTTTATGTATAGATCCGGCATGGTTTAATACACGACTGGACAGGTATCTTTTTGCCAAATTCCCTCACTACTCTCGTACCTATTTCCAAGAGCTCATTGATGAAGGGCATGTTCTTGTTAATTCCCGCAACTGCAAGAGCAATTACCAGCTAAAATCAGGTGATATCATAGGTATAACATTCATAATAAAACAATACAATCTTGAACCAATGCCAGTTGATTTTCAGATAATTGATGAGCAAGAAGACTTTTTGATCATTAACAAGCCCGCTGGTCTCATGGTTCATCCAACATTGTCAGCTGCCAATCAAACAAGCTTGGTCAATGGACTGCTCTATTACTTTAAAGAAATACAGAATTTTGCTGACAAAGAACGTCCGGGCATTGTTCACCGCTTGGACAAAAATACCTCCGGCCTCTTGATCATAGCACGCAATCAATCGGCACAAAAAGAATTATCCAATATGTTTAAAAGTCGTCATATACACAAAAAATATATAGCACTTGTTCATAAGCACCCAAACGCCACAGGCACCATCGATACCCCAATTGGACGTGATCCACGAGAACGGCACAAAATGAGTATCTTTGGCATTGAGCATCGTTCGGCGATAACACATTATAAGGTTCTTGCACGATATAATGACTGTTCGCTGTTACAAGCAACTATTGTTACCGGACGTACGCATCAAATTCGTGTACATTGTGCCTCTATAGGACACAGCATTGTTGGGGATACGGTTTATGGTACAGCATCTCCACTCATTGCTCGTCAGGCACTTCATTCATGGCATATTGCATTTGACTTTAAGGGTAAATCCTATGTATACACATGCCCAATTCCGGATGATTTCAAACAACTCATAAAGATTATCAACCAAAAGAAAACATAATTAAAATCAGATTATTTGTTTGACAATTGCTGCGACGCTTCTATACTCAACAATACTTTGTGAAGAAATTATGACGCGGGGTAGAGCAGCCTG
>LDIV01000001.1:658543-660612 GCA_001468855.1 candidate division TM6 bacterium UASB124
TTCAAATCCAGCCCCCGCAACCAAATTTAAGTCTCTATTTATTTCCTTATTATTTTCTTATTTTCCAAGTAGGTATCGTAAATAAGTCTTTTTTTAGATTTTCCTATAAATTTGAACTTTGAATTTATTTGAGCCAGAATGTTATGGCTTTTATTATCTCTTTGTATATAAAATTAATGGTTATATAGGCATAAGTCAGATTGATTAGTTCTTATTGTATATCAATGAAATCAATTTAAAACTAATGTTCTCGGCCTGAAATGTTTTTGGATAAAAACCCCTTAAAGTTGCGATTAATACGTGTTTGACAATCAAATTCCTTTGGGATATATTACATATGCTTAATTTAACATTGGACATAATGAAATGTTTTTTGCTCTATCGCTATATTCTAATATAAAAATTTGTCATTAGGTTGCTTTTGGGGATGTGTGCCGGGAGAGGATATGATGAATAGTAGAAATAGGAAAATATAAACATAAACATGAAAGATAAAGGGCACGAATATGATTACAGGTATAGAACAATCTCGTAGGAAAGAGTCACCCGTTGGTAAAATAAGAAATTACAACGAGGTTATCGAGTTTCTTGATGCACTTAAGCCAGCTGAATACAGCGAAGCTTCATTGCGTCGTATGAAGGAATTGGACCAAAAACTTGGTAATATTACTTCAAAAATCGATACAGTTGTTGTTGGTGGAACGAATGGAAAAAGTTCGACCATTCATTTTGCTGCCAAACTTTTGAAGGAAGAAGGTTTTAGAGTCGGTTCTCTTTTGTCCTCACATGTTCTTACCTATAATGAACGTATCTCCCTCAATTTTGAGCTCATTGCTAACAAACAATTTACTGATGCAGTCAATGACGTTATTAATGTTGTTGATGCTCACAATATTAAAGCAACCACCCATGAAATTTTAATTTTTGCTGCACTTCTTTATTTCCATGCTGAAAAAATTGACGTTGCCTTAATTGAGGCAAATTACGGTGGTAAGTTTGATGCTGTTGCCTATTTAAATCCAAAAATTGCTGCAGTAACCCGTGTTGCTGAAGACAATAAGGGATTAATGGGACAAGATCTTGATGCAATGTCATTTGAGCTTCTTGAAATTGCTAAACCTGGAACATGGTTTATTTCTGCAGAACAAAGCAAATTGCGTTTACAAAAAATGAAGACCTGGTGTGAAGACAGAAATATTAAATGGGCTATGCCTATTCGTAAGCTTGCTTCATTACCATACATTTATGAACAATTATTTGGCCGTATTGCATCACTTGGTGAGCGTATTGCACAAATATATGTCGAAGATATTAAAGGTAAATTTTCTCCTTTCTTACGCGGTAATCTTCTTGCAACACAAAAGGGTCAACGCGGTCGTCCAACCCTTGAAGCAAAACGTAATGCTGAATTGAATCCAATTAAGACACTCAAAGGTTTCTGGAGCGAACAATTTGATTTGCTTCGTAGCCGTTTTGAGCTTCTTGATAAAGAAAAGCCAACAATATTGCTTGATAATGCAAGCAACCTCGATGCATTTACCAATTTGTATCTTGGCGTTCGTTTGTTGCATTACCAGAAGCCAATGAAGGGATTTGCTCTTATTATTGGTTTTGCAAAAGCAACCAATGCTATGGAAGCAATTAAACTTACACGTTATTTGCTCAAGAAGGTAAGTGGACAAGTTTTCTTTGTTCCTCTTCCTGACAATGATGTTGTTTCTCATGATGTCCAAGATCTTGCTGTTATAGCAAAAGAACTTAACGTTAAAGCAAAAGCATGCGCATCATTTGCTGAAGCATTTGAGCAAGCAAAAGCTTCTGTTGATGAACGTGATGGTCTTGTTGTTATCTCAGGTTCAAATGACCTTGTCAGTGAATATTGGAAGATGCGAGGCATCAAAAAGTTTTAATCACGAAGTATTTTCAACAAATAAAAAGGCCGGTAAAATCACCGGCCTTTTTATTTGTTGATATTCAATTAACGTGAGTTCGGGGTTTGAAAATTCTTGAAAAGATAAGTGCCTTTCGCCAAAATTTATATACTCAAAAAAATTTAAGGAGAAAGGCAC
>LDIV01000001.1:661386-687553 GCA_001468855.1 candidate division TM6 bacterium UASB124
TTGACAACTCCGAACTCACGTTCAATTAACTCAAAAGGATGTTGTTTGTGCTGCCTTTGTTGTGCGCAAAACATCCAACTTTCCTTGCATAACTATCATTTCGCGATCAAGTTGTGTGAGATATTCTAATGCTTCTTGGCTGTACCTTGGATGCCTCAGAGCCATATCAAGATTTGCTTTCAAAAGCCCCATAGGATTACCGATATCATAACGAGTTCCTTGGATTTTATAAGCAAATACTTTCTCGCCAGAAAGCAACAAATTTTGAATGGCATCAGTCAGTTGTACTTCGCCATTGACGCCAATTCTCATTTCATCCAATGCATGGAAAATATTTGGTGAAAGTACATAACGGCCAATAATTGCAAGATTTGATGGTGCATCGGCAGGTTTTGGCTTTTCAACAAGTTCTTTGACCTGAAAGAGGTTGGGAGAGAATTGTTTGCGAATACCAATTACACCATAACTACCTACTGTTTCAATAGGAACTTCTTGAACGGCGACGACGTTGCATTTTTCTTGAAAGGCAATTTGGATGAGTTGTGACATGCAAGGTATGGGACTTATGATAATATCATCAGGCAAAAATACAGCGATGTGCTCTTTGCCTATAATATGTTTAGCACTCCAAATGGCATGCCCAAGTCCAAGCGGCTCTTTTTGCCGTATATATAAAAAATTAGCGGCATGAATAAGTTTATTGACTCCGTCGAGAAGGTCGTCTTTCCTTTTACTACGTAAATGACTTTCAAGTTCCGGATAAGGATCGAAATGATCTTCGATAACACTTTTATTTTTTCCTGTGATAACAACAAATGTTTTGATTTGTGATTTTACCCCTTCCTCAACAATGTATTGAATTGCCGGCTTTTCTAGAAGTGGGAACATTTCTTTTGGTGATGTTTTAGTTGCGGGGAGAAAGCGGGTTCCCAAACCACCTGCTGGAATTATGGCCTTAGCGATCATGACGCTCTCCTTTTCATTCCTTCTTTTTTTTGAGCAAAGTCTTTTTTTTAGAACTGTTCTAAAAATTTTATTTTGCCGCTATGTAATAAGCGAATATCGTCAATACCGTGTCGTAGCATTACTAATCGTGTGAGCCCAAACCCAAAAGCAAAGCCTGAATATTGTGTTGGATCGATGCTGCCGGCTTTCAATACATTGGGATGAACTAGTCCGCCTGGAAAAATTTCAATCCATGTTGAGTGTTTACAGACGGAGCAACCTGTTTTACAAAATACGCAGCGCATATCAATCTCAAATCCGGGTTCGACAAAAGGGAAAAATCCTGGTCGTATACGGATATCCAAAGAATCCTTTTGGAAGAGTTTTTTTAGGAATGTTTGTGCGGTGGCAAACAGGTGTGCGACGGTTACATTTTTATCGATGAATAATCCTTCGCATTGCATGAACATGAAGTCATGAGAAGCATCAACCGCTTCGTGCCGATATGTTCTGCCGGGAGCAATGCCTGCTATTGGTGGCTTTTTATTTTGCATTGCATGGATTTGGACGGTAGAGGTATGAGTGCGCAACAAATGTTCAGGTTTATTTGTCCAGAACGTGTCATACATATCACGTGCAGGATGATCTTGGGGAATGTTTAGGGCGCCAAAGTTATAAAAATCTGTTTCAAATTCAGGGCCATCCCAAATTTCATACCCCATCGATAAAAAGATATTTTGAATTTCTTCAATGAATTGAGTATATGGATGCAAGTGCCCTGGCTTTGCATTGGGAACGTAGGCAGTAACATCAAAACTTTGTAGCCGTTGTGTTGCCTGTTTTGCTTGTTTGGTTAATAGCTTGTCCTTGTGCTTTTGTATGAGCTCTTCAGCCTCTTGTTTAAATGCATGAATAAGGGGGCCGAACGCTTTTTTGTCATCAATTGATAGATCCTTAAGCTCACCCAAAAAAGTGGTGATGGATCCCTTTTTGCCCAAAAAAGCCAAGCGAATATCTTCTAACGCTTTGATATTTGTTGTTGCTGCAAGTTGCTCTGAAAATTCTTTTTTAATCCGATCAATTTTTTGCTTGAGCTCTGCCATGTATTCACCCTCCTCAAGGCGTAATATGTATGGTCAATCGTATGTAACATGGTAACACGTTTTATTGTTTTGACTAGGGAAATTATGATTGAGAGAGGGGGATTGTGAATTGTCGGAGTTTGTTTCCAATATAGTTCTGTGCTTTGTTAAAGAGACTGCCTTTAGATGTAAAGAATTATTGGATTATTGACATTGATTTGGGCAAATAAGTATGATTAATGAGTATTTGCTATTTTTAACTGGTTTTTAAGGAGGAGCAAGGATGAGACAAAAGTCTTTACGTATAGTGAGCATATTGTTGACTACTATATGTTTCTTTGTGACAAAGGCGCAGGAAGCAGTATCAAAACAAGATATTCCTTGGTATATGCAAACACAGAAGACTGGCGTTGTCAAATCGCAACAAAAGCAATTTTTGGGGCAATCAAGACAACAGCAAGCGTCAGTGCCTAGTTACCTACAGGGATTGCCACAACAACAGCCTATTCAGCAACAACCTGCGCAACAGCAAGCTGCACAACAATATAGACCGAGTTACTTACCCAAATCAACAGGCCCGGTATCCCAACCGCCACAAGTTAGTGCTTCATGGCAACCTGTACAATCTCCTGCTCGCCGAACAGTACTTGGAACAAAGACAGTCGACATGTTGTTTAAAAATACCCAACAGTGGCCAGAGGTTGGTTTGGTTCCTGCTGAGCAAGTTTTTGCAAATAAACAGCCACCGCTTGATTATAATGATTTCAATAAGATGCTTGATGAAATGTTAGTGCAGGTGACTACTTCAAAGATAGGTGCTGCTAAAATTTCATCGTTGAAATCAAATCAATTTCCTGTGCGCAAAATCAGAATGTCTTCAGCGATGGTAGATATCTGTTTTATCGGGGACATTCATGGTAGCTGGCATTCATTAATGAAAATTTTGAGAGATCTCAAAATCAAAGGTTATATTGATAATGATTTCAAAATCAGTAAAGAAAAACAACAAAGCTTTTATATTGTATGTACAGGAGATTATATCGATCGTGGTGTTTATGGTGTAGAAGTGCTATATGCTCTTATGAGTCTTAAACTTGCCAATTGGAACAATGTATATCTTCTCCGTGGTAATCACGAAACGAAGGATGTAAGCTCTCAATATGGCTTTAAGAATGAAATAGCTGTGAAATATTCACAAAATTCTGAGATGCTTTTAGAAAAACTTTATACATGGTTCGATACACTCTACCAAGCATTGTATATAGGATCTTCTGATGGGCAAACATGGGTTCAATGTTGCCATGGTGGGTTACATGAGTTTACATCAGGAAATAATGATTATACGCCAATTCCTTTCTTGAAGAATGCTGCTGTGCTTGAAAAAGTTATTCAAACAAAAGGTTTTGATCCTACTTCTGTTGGCGGTATTGGTAATAACGATACAACCGGTTTTTTATGGGATGATCTTTTATACCAGAATAATATGTTTGTTTTTGATTCTAGGGGAAGAGGCTTGGTGGTACATGATCCTGTTAATGTATCAAAAGAGAACTTGGTGGCTTTGGGTTTAAAAGCGATTTTTAGAGGACACCAGCATAATGGGGCAGGCCTGAAGATGATTTCTCATGTTGCGCAAGATAATGGTACGCCGGTTTCTTGGGAGTTGGTGGTAAGCCCACAAGAAAAACAACAACGAGCTGTGTATATAGCAAAGGCAGAATGTCCTGTATTTACCTTCACGACGGCGACTGAATTAAATATTCAAGGCAAGCAGCCGGTTGTTTTTGATGTTTCTTATGGGTTGCTCAGGATAAATTCGGACTTTAATCAATGGGTATTAGTTCCTGTTACCGTAGAGAGTAAAAAATTTCAAGCTCAAAAACCTGTACAGCCAAGAACTCTTTCTGTTCAAATGGGACAGCGACAAGTTTCGCAGCCTGTTCGTCCATCGACGACAGCAAGTCAACCGCCGGTACCGATATCTCAATCGATACCAAGTACAAGACAAGCAGCTCCGCGTTCAACAGCTGCAGTTTCAGCTCCACCAGCAAGCAGGCAGTTACCCCCTCCGGTTGTAGAGCACGTACAATCAACAGAACCTGCGGAAGGGATAGTGCCGCCACCACCACCTCCGCCAACCACATTATCTTTATCTGTCAAAAAAACATGGACGAAGGTAGAGGCGGAGAGAACTCCTACGGCCGTTAAAAAGCCAGCCGAGCAATCATTAGGGGCTCCTTCTGGTTTACTCTCTGAAATTCAACGGGGGAAAACGTTAAAGCCTGTTGCTCAACAAGAAAAAACAGCAAAGCAGGGTGGGCTTGCTGATGTTTTGGCGTCGTCTCCTTTAGCTCAATTACCTCAACAGGATGAAGAAGAAGACTCAGGGCAAGATTATTATGAAGAAGAATTAATACAATTGCCGGCTGAACGGCCACAGATTGCGGACAAGGTGCCTCAGGCAGAACCAGTTCAACCGGTTACGTCAACTGTGCAAAAGATTCAACAAAAGGATTCTGGCCAGAGCGTAACAAAATCATCGGCTGGAGGCGTTAAGCCTGAATTGGAAGGGACATTACGTGCGGGGTTGAAAAAGAAATTTGGAGGAGATGAAGAAGCCTCCTCGGGTGTAGATGATTGGGAGAGTTAATTTTTGTTAATAAATGGCGTTATGACAAAAAGAGAGCCCCACTTATAAGCAGGGCTCTCTTTTTGTTAACAAGTTATTCTATTTTTATGTCTTTTGTTGAGGATTAGAATACTGACATGATGTGCTGGGGGTAAAAGTGGCGGGGCTGACGGGACTCGAACCCGCGACCTTCCGCGTGACAGGCGGACGCTCTAACCAAACTGAGCTACAGCCCCAGAGCCAGAAAATTCAATAAAACTATCAATATTTTGCCAGAGGTCTGTGGTTTTGGCAAGGAGAAACTGTGGTGATCTATTGATTTGCTTCACGTGAAATAGCAACAGCCGATATAACCGACCAATCCTAGTTCAAAAGTAAATACCTGTTCTGCAGTAATGTGGAATAGGGGTTTTGGTATGAAATGAGAAGTGGTGGCTATGGGCATAATGGCGTCCTGGGGATGCTTTGTTGACTTCTGTTTATGTAATTGATTATCGTTATATCATGTAGTCGTTGAAGTAGTGAGTGTAAAGAAAAGGAGAATATTATGAAGCAATTACTGCTTCTTGTTTCGTTGCTCTATACAAATGTATTGGCGGAAATTGCTGAACCTAATTTTTTCCCTACGCCAGAAAATTTAAAGGCTATACCCAAAACAATGACAAGAGAGGAAATTTTGCGGCAGCAACAAATACTAGAGGGTCTCCCTCAACCACAACCGGCAGTGACTATATCAAGTTTTTATGCAAATGCTAACAGGTGGGGATCTATAATATTTGCACCATTAGGATTTAATGAGACGCCACAAATGAGGTTTTTGGATAGAAGTATTGCCGAACTCAATGATAAATTAGATAAAAATAAGAGAATACCGCCAATATCGTTTGAAGATTTTAATGCAGTGTTGCTTAAATGTTTGGCGGCATATAGGAAAGAGTTAGATCCACGTCTTGCTACTATGCCAAAGACATTGTATGCAACAATATATAATTCTAAAAATCAATTCATTTGTCAGAAAAAAAAGTTGACAGGATCGCGACCTTACAATGTTTGTTTTATTGGTGATATTCATGGTAGTTGGTATGCATTGATGACCATTTTGAATGATCTTAAAAACAAAGGTTATATAGATGATAATTTTAAAATAATAAAACCTGATTTTTATATTGTGTTTTTAGGAGATCTTGTAGATCGCGGTATGTATGGAGCTGAGGTTTTGTATACGCTTATGAAGTTTAAGCTTGCTAATTGGGATCAGGTATTTGTGTTACGGGGAAATCATGAAGATCTTGACCAATGTGATAAAGATGGTTTTATACGAGAGCTTGAGACTAAATATGGAAAAGAGCCAGTAAAGTCTTTAATTGGAAATAGAGTAAAAGATAAACTTGATGGTACTGGTACGTTGGATCAACTTTTTTCTTTTATGCCGCAAGTGCTATACCTTGGTGTTGGTTTTGATGTTAATACGCAACAGCCATATTGGATTCAATGTTGTCATGGTGGTATGTTTAAACCGTCTGAGGAATTGGCAAAGCAATATGAACCAAGCAATTTTTTACAAGATCAGAAAAATCTCTTTATTGTGAATATGTCTCCTTCAGACCTCAAACCAAACGAGATTGAAAAGCCAAGCTATAGTGGTTTTACATGGTGTAATATTGTTGGCAAAATACCTCAACAAAATATTCAATTTAATCAACAAACTAATGAACAGTATGTTACCGATGGTACCCCAGTTGCGATTATTTCTAAAAAAAGATCCGGTATTGGAGGGATGGATGTTGGTGTAACTAAAGGTGAATTGACTGCCATGGGACTTAGTTTGCTTTGTCGAGGGCATCAGCATAACGGTGAATCTGTAAAAATGATCTCGCCAACGATGTATCAAAAGAGAGATGATTTAACGCTTGATATGCAAGTGGGAGAACCTGTCTCATGGAAACAATTTGTTCAGCCGGGGACAAGGAACATTCAAATATCTAATGTCGAATGTCCAGTATTTACATTTACAACAGCGTGGGATTTAAGCTCGATGGTTCAAATTGGCTATGGGCTACTTGCTACGGTTGCTGATATTAGTGGATGGACATTGACCCCTGTGATTTTGAAAGATAAAAGGTCTTCTGTAAGCAAACCAGTAGTTCCGGTTAAATCTGTAAAAACTTCTACTTCCTCTCAAGTGTCTCAATTGAAGCGACCAACTAAGCCAGCTCCATTACCAACCGTAACTCCAGCAACGGTTGAGTATGTTGCAACTGTTCAACCATCAAAACCGGCATCTGCTTCAAGTGCTACGGGACAGATAAGACCACAATTGTCTGGTCAGCAAACATATAAAACATATACAGCACCAAAAGAAACATTGCCACAACCTCCTGTCCAATCAGCAGCAAAAAGGCAAGTGTTTCGGGTACCATCTGAGATTCCTCCGCAACCACCGGTTAGACAGCAGGTGACGCAGCCAACAAATGTTCAACTGCAAGAAGCAGATAAACCATTGTCGTACCAAGATATAATTGATAAAGCTGCTCGATTTAAAAAAACAGTTCCTCGACGTATGACCGTTTCACCGGCCGAGCAGGAATAGGTGCTTGAAAAAAGTAAGCAAAAGCCTCCTTGATGACCAAGGAGGCTTTTGCTTTAAAGAAAAATAATAATGTCTATGCAACCCCGCACATCTCTTTAATGAACCCGAACCATTGGCATTCTTTAGCGAAGTCTGTTTTTTGATATGATGCATCAATGCGATTTTGAGGGAAGTAAATTGAAAGTCCTTTTGCACGCGCAAGATTTTTGCCGGCGGTGTTTGCAATTATTGATTGTTCAATAAGTTTCATACCGGCAGCAAGACTTGCTTTAAGTTGTTCATGGGTTGTTAATCGTTGAGCTTGTGGAATATTATTGAGCTGATTCAAAAATTCTGAATAGAAGGTATAAAGATCTACATAGCTAGCGGCGCTGAATTGCAGGCATGCTCGTCGTGCTTTTTTTGCTATATCGATGATGGAATTTTTGTTTTGGTTTGCACAATTTTTAAATGCCGTAATTACAGTGTCAATATTTTCTTTGAGTTGATTCATGTGCTCGAGGTTGACAGCTGATTGTGTATAAAATTGAACTTTGTCTTTGTAGTAGTTTTCATAACTGAGCACAATACCTTGAGCTACATTATGTACAGATGTGTTTTTGCCTGAAAGTAGCGTTATAAAATCGGCATAATTCCACCCATGCGCAAGTTCAACTTCTTGAGAGGCTACAAGGACATTGGCAAATCTATAAGCAAGGTAACTAATTTCAACCATAGCCATGAGGCAGGCATCCATTCCTAGAAGATCAATCTTTTTCCCATTAAGTACCTTTGTTTTGATATCATGAAGAGCTTGTGCAAGGTTTTGATTATCCATATATGTGCGACTATGTTCATTAAATAAGATGCCGCGTTGTGTTGTGGTCATGGTGATTTCTAATGGTTGAGAGAAGGAAATTGCTCCGTCATACATGGTTATACCATCAATTTGAATACGTGGATTGTCTTTTATAATATCTTCGTCGAGTTCAAAGCTTACTTTTGATTGCCAAGGTTGTTGCTTACCCCATAATGGGTCGATGATGCCAATTCCGTGATCCCACAGGACTAATGAATATTTTTGAGCAGGATATTTGGTTACTGCCCAGCGCATAGCATCAACAAGATCAGCTGCCGTGTTTCCATCTGTTGGTATTTGGTTACATTCTTCAAGAATCATTTTTCCTTTTTCGATTTTATAACGCCAAATACCTTGATGTCCTGGCTGATACCACTGTACCAATGTAGTAACATTTTGGTTTGAGCCGATGGAGGCCATATCGCTGAAATTTTTGAGTGCAAACGGATTTAAGTTATTATTGGCTTGCACATAGATTAAAGCTGTCCATTCGGTTGTTGCCTCAAGAAGTGAGTCGAAACATAAAAATATGCAAAGTGTCAAAAAAAATTGATGTTTTGTGAAAAACTTCCTCATGGCCAAACGTAATTTCATGTGGCACTCCTTTCCTTTATAATTACATAATAATTATAATTCTTTTAAGATCCCCCTATACATTGAAGTAAGCGATGGTTATTGCCCTCTATCTTTAAATTACATAAATGATTTTCTATGTGTCAATATAAGCAGCTTTTAATCACAAATACCGTTTAAATACAAATAACTCTTTGTTGATGCGGCAGGGGTGCTTCATTCTGCTTTTTGGTAGTTGTGATAAACTGGGGACGTTTGTTTAGAAACATAATCAAAGGAATGGTCATGGCATACGATTTTAAGGTCGTTGAAGAAAAATGGCGACGGTATTGGCACAAGAATCCATACTTCAGAACTAAAAAGGAACGAACTGGTAAAAAATTTTATTGTCTTGATATGTTTCCTTATCCATCCGGCTCTGGTCTGCATGTTGGGCACTGGAAGGGATATGTGCTATCTGATGTCTATGCTCGTATGAAATGGCTCGAGGGTTATAATGTACTTCATCCTATGGGATGGGATGCATTTGGACTTCCTGCTGAAAATGATGCAATCAAAAAGGGTATTCATCCTAAAATCGGTACCGAAAAAAATATTAAAAACTTTAAAGAGCAGCTTGCTGCAATCGGTGCGATTTACGATTGGAAAAAAGAACTTAATACAACCGATCCGAATTATTATAAATGGACGCAATGGATTTTCTTACAAATGTATAAGGCTGGGCTTGCCTACGAAGCTAACATGCCAATCAACTGGTGTTCTAAGTGTCTAACCGGTTTGGCTAATGAGGAGGTTGTTGGTGGTGCTTGTGAGCGATGTGGATCTGCAATTGAACAGCGACAGGTTCGTCAGTGGGTGCTGCGTATTACGCGTTATGCAGACAAATTGATTGAGGGTCTTAAAAAACTTGAGTGGCCGGAAAAAGTTAAATTGATGCAAGAAAATTGGATTGGTAAAAGCCGCGGTGCCAACATTACGTTTAAGACTGACAAGAACAAAGATCTTACGGTGTTTACCACACGGCCGGATACAATCTATGGTGTTACATTTATAGCAATAGCACCTGATCATGACCTAGCGCAATCGCTTATTACCCCTGAGCAACAAAAAGAAGCCTCCGCATTTCAAAATCAGTTTAAGCATGTAACCGGTCGTGATCGTGTTATAGAAACAGAAGAAAAAATTGGTGTATTTACCGGTTCATATGCAATTAATCCGGTGAATAATAAAAAGGTTCCTGTTTATCTGACTAATTATGTACTTAAAGATTACGGAACTGGTGCTGTGATGGGTGTTCCCGGTAGTGATCAGCGTGACTTTGATTTTGCAAAAAAATATTCATTGCCGGTTATTATCGTTGTCAAACCGTATGATCATATTGAAGAATTTATTGATGTAGACGGTATTGCGCTTAAGGCCAACCAGGGTGCCGGTGTTCTTGTAAATTCAGGACCATATGACGGTCTTGATGCACATACCGATGGGTTTACCGATATTCTGGCGCATCTTGAAAAGTCTGGTGTCGCACAAGCAAAGACCGTATACAAATTGCGTGATTGGGTTTTTTCACGTCAGCGTTACTGGGGGGAGCCGATTCCTTTAGTGCATTGTAAAAAATGTGGTGTTGTTCCTGTGCCAGAAAAAGAACTGCCGGTTTTATTGCCTGAAGTAGAGCAGTATCAACCAACCGGAACAGGTGAATCACCATTGGCTGCTGTTACGTCATGGGTTAATACAACATGTCCAACCTGCAATGGGCAAGCAAAGCGTGAAACTAATACCATGCCGCAGTGGGCCGGTTCATGTTGGTATTTCCTACGTTATCCAAGTCCACAACTCAAGGATAAGGCATTTGATCCTGAAGACATGAAATATTGGCTCCCAGTTGATTTATATGTTGGTGGGATTGAGCATGCTATTTTGCATCTTTTGTATGCTCGCTTTTATGTCAAAGTGTTGCATGACTTGGGCTATCTACCATTTGATGAACCATTTGCACGTTTATTCAATCAGGGAATGGTGTGCATGAAATCATCAATTACCGGGCGTGTTGAAAAGATGTCCAAATCAAAGGGCAACGTGGTCAACCCTGATGATATAGTCCAAGAGTTAGGATCAGATACTTTGCGTATGTATATGCTTTTTATGGGACCACCTGAATTGGATACAGAATGGCAGACAGATTCTATTCGTGGCGTACGCAGCTTTTTGAACCGTCTGTGGGCGTATTTAACTGAACAAGGCAATGTATTGCCTAAAGGTCAACAGGCTGACGAAAAATCAGTACGGCGCTTTCATCGATTTCTTAAGGCATATCAAGAACGCTTGGCAGATTTTAAGGTTAATACAGCTGTATCGGCAATAATGGAGTACCTCAATGATCTTGATGATCAGAAAATGGTTATCGATCAAGATTTGTGTGAAAGGTTTTTAGTTGCTCTTTCGGTAATGGTTCCACATTTTGCTAGCGAATTACTTGAAACGATTCTTGGGAAACAGTTAGAAAACTGTCATTGGCCGGAGTTTAGTGCGGCGTTAGCTCAGGAAAATGAGATAATATTTGTTGTTCAGATTAATGGTAAATTACGAGTATCATTGGTGGTTGCAAAAGGGCAGCCACAGGAAGCTGTTGAAATACAAGCACGCAAGGCTGCTGAAAAATGGCTTGATGGTAAAACTATTGTTAAGGTGATTTTTGTACAGGATAGACTCATTAACTTTGTGATTAAAGGATAACGGCATGAAGATTTTTTTGGATACTGCAAATAGAGAATATATAAAGAAATGGGCAGCAACAGGGCTTGTTGATGGCGTGACTACCAATCCAACATTGTTAAGTAAAGAGGGTGGCGATATAAAAAAAGTGCTTGGTGACATCTGCTCTATGGTTAATGGGCCGGTGAGTATTGAAGTTGTTGAAAAAGAGCCACAGGCAGTTCTTGCCCAAGCAAAAGAAATTTCAAAGTTTGCTAAAAACGTTGTGGTTAAGATTCCTTTTGCTGAACAATATCTGTCGGTTATCAAGGCTGTTGTTGATGAGGGTATAAAAGTTAACGTTACACTTATTTTTACCCCAATACAGGCGTTACTTGCAGCAAAACTTGGTGTTGAAAATATATCCCCGTTTGTTGGTCGTTGGGATGATATTTGTGTGGATGGTATTGAGTTATTGGAAGAAGTTATTGCAGTAAAAGATTTATATAATTTTAATTCACAAATTATTGCGGCTTCTATTCGTTCTTTGTTGCATTGGCAAAAAATAGCTCGAACCGGTGTAGATATTATTACGCTTCCACCTGCTGTTTTTGAACAGGCTATGAAGCATCCTTTGACCGAGCGCGGTATTGAGATGTTTGATAATGATTGGAAGAAGCTGGGTTTGAATAAACTTCTATAAAAGTATATTCTAGAAATTAGTTTACGGGTTGCCGAATGCGGCAGCCCTTTTTTATCCTCATCGTTAAAATTTTTTGAAAAGGCAACGCAATGACACAGCTTATGTATCTAAAAGATACGTATCAATTTCAAGCAACTGCTACCATAGAAAAGGGGTTGGTTCTTGAAGATGGCCGCCAAGCAATTATGCTTGATACAACAATTTTTTATCCTCAAGGTGGTGGACAGCCATGTGATGTTGGTGTTATCAAGTCAGAGCAGGCTGTTTTTAAAGTTATCGATGTCAGAATGGATAAAGAGGGGAATGTTCTTCATATTGGCTCTTATGAGTATGGTGTGTTTAATGCTGGCGATAACGTGGTGCTTGAAATAGATCAAGAACGTAGAATTAAAAATGCAAAATTGCATACTGCTGGACATTTACTTGATAGTGTTGTGAGCAAACTAGGCTTACCGTTGGTTGTTACAAAAGGATATCATTTTTCTGATGGTCCCTATGTTGAATACAAGGGTGTAATTGATAATCCCGATGACGTGATGCAAAAAATACAAGCTGAGCTTGATGGTTTGGTTGCTCGTGATATTAACGTTATTATACAAGAATTGACCTACGAAGAGGCAACTAAACAAGGACTTTTTGTTCCCCAAGGCAAACAGGGAAGAATTGTAAATTTTGAAGGGTTTGCCGGCTGCGGTTGTGGCGGAACTCATGTGCCAAGTACCGGAAAAATTGGCAAAATCGTTGTTCGTAGAATTAAAACAAAAAGCGGCGTTACTAAAATAAATTATGAGGTTGTCTGATTATTGGTGTAATCATACAACCCCATATGATTTTTGATGTACTTAAGAATTATTTAAGTGAACGTACTGTCTTTACGATATTTTCAGCATCAATGCCCATCATCTTCATAAGATCTTCCGGTGATCCCGAGCGAGGTATTTGCCTTACCGCAAGTGAATGAATGTGAACATTGCTATTGTAGAGTGCGCTCATTATCGCTTCACCCATACCACCCTGTGGATAATGATCTTCAACCGTAATAATGATATTGTTCGATGTTTGTGCAACTTTAAGCAATGTTTTGTCATCAAGTGGCTTGATGCTATATAAGTCGATAACAGAGACATTAATATTTTTTTGTTTCAGTTGTTCATATGCTTTAAGAGCTTCGTGGAGTGTGATTCCTGCTGCAACGATGCAAGCTTTGTCATTGTTGGATGACTTTAATACTTTGCATCCGCCGATAGAAAATGATTCATTGCTGTCATACAATATTGGGGTGTCTGCGCGTGTTGACCTCATGTATGAAATACCGTTGGTGTAGTGAGCCATTTGTTCAACTAATTTGTATGTAGAAACGCCGTCGCTTGGATATAAAATAACTGATTCAGGAATCGCTCGCATCATACTGATATCTTCTAATCCCATTTGTGATGGCCCATCTTGCCCGATGGAAACTCCGCTGTGTGATCCGCAGAGTCGTAAGGGTACGCGTCCAATGCCTGCCATACGAATTTGATCATACGCACGTGAGAAGAAACATCCAAATGTTGAAGAGAACGGGATATCTCCACGAGATGCAAGTCCTGTTGCAATGCCAACCATATTTTGTTCAGCAATAAAACATTGAATGAAACGGTCAGGGGTTGTTTGTTCAAAGAATTCTGTGTAGGTAGAATTTTTAACATCGGCATCAAGTGCAAACGTTTTATCACACGTTTTACCAAGTGAGGCAAGTGCATATCCAAATGCTTTGCGTGTTGAAATCTTTTTATCTTTACCAAAAGCTGAGGCTTGAGGATCTTTGGTGATATCCAGAGCAATTTTTGAAGCAGTGCATGAAGCGGTGATTGTTTTGTTTTCCGGCAGTTGTGGTGTGAATGGACTGCTTGACTTGTAGTTGGCCGCATCAGCAAATCGCTTAGCTAATTCTTGTTCAAGTGCTGCGAGATCTTCTTTTTTGAATGGTTTACCATGATAGCCACCCTTATCCTCTATAGATTCAAGGCCATATCCTTTAATCGTTTTTGCGATAATAACGCAAGGTTCACCTTTAACGTGGTGAATTTGATTAAACGTCTCGATTATTTCTTCAAGATTGTGTCCATTGATTACAAAAGTTTCCCACCCGAAAGCTTCAAATTTTTTAGCAAAACGATCGACGTGATGATCATGTAATGAGGTGCCTGATTGTCCCAATCTATTGCAGTCAACGATTCCAACCAGATTGTCGACGTGATAATAAGAGGCTAGTTCTGCTGCTTCCCAGATTGAGCCTTCAGCAATTTCTCCATCCCCCATCATGACAAATGTACGGAAAGGGAGTTTGAAATGACGAGCATGCAAGGCCATGCCTAAACCGATAGAGAGTCCCTGGCCTAATGAACCTGTTGCAGCTTCGTTGTACATAAGGCGCGGTGTTGGATGGCCCTCAAGTTCAGACGTAATGGAACGGAAATTTTTTAATTGTTCATCGGAAATGATACCAAGCTGGTGAAGCGCTGCATAAGCGATCGGAATTGCATGTCCCTTAGACATTATGAAACGGTCATTGTTTGGGTTACTTGGATTTTTATAGTCATAACGAAGTTCATTGAAGAAAAGTGCAGCAATAATGTCAGCAGCCGAAAAACAGGATGTTGGGTGTCCTGATCCAGCATAGGATGTCATGCGTAATGCATCTATGCGGATATTAAGCGCTTGGTGTGCTAAACGTTGAATAAGTTCGTTCACAGTGTCTCCTTGGACTTGGCTTGTATGAATTGGGTTGATGCTTGGACATTATTGGTTTGGTGTAAATAATCAAATACTAACTGACTCCAATTTTCCATGTTGCCATACAAAGGTTTCAATTGTTCAAGCGTTAAAAGTTTTCCTTCTTTGTGTTCGCTTTTAATGGCAATTGATGAACTTGATCCTTCAAGCAAAAATACAAATCCAATGTGTACTTGTCCAACTGCATTTGAATCGTCATTAATAAGGCCAAGTGGATGAATAGTGAGCGTCCCATCAAATGATACCTCTTCTTCAAATTCTCGTTGTGCCCAAGATTGTAAGGTGTCGCCGGCACCAAGATCTTCTTGGCGTATGTGTCCCCCGATGCCAAGAGAATATTTGTTCTGAAGACGTGTTTCGCTTGCTGTGCTCTTACGTTGCATAACAAAAAATGTATCGTTATGTTTAAAGATTAAATATGGAATTATCTGCTTGTAGCCAGGGTCGTTTTCCATGGTTGAACGCCATAAAAATTCTTGATGTTTAAGTATAAGTTGTTGGTAGCGTGCAAAATTAAGTATGGGCAAAAAACCTTGGATATGTTCAGAGCCGAGAATGATATCTCGTTTAATGACTAAAATTTTTTCATCATTTGGTTTCATTGTTTTCCTTGTCTTTAATACATTAAAGGTAACGGATTATATCATATAATCTACCGAGCTCAAAAAACAAGGGCCAGCCTTGTCGGCTTGCCCTTGTTAAACTGCTGAAAAACAGGACTTACGCACTAGCTGAAAGTTATATCCAGATCTTGATTTTTTATGTAAAGATGCTCCAATTTTATGAGTTCATCTATCATTTCATAAAAAAGGAGATCTTTACATGCATGCTGCTCAATCATATCAAAAACTTTGTTCAGAACAATACGTTGATGCTTTATTACTTTGCATTGATAAAAAAGTTTGCACAAATATGGCAAAAGAAATGCATACGTCACATGATTCGATGTATCGCAACTTTGATAATCCGATTGAAAAGGCAAATGCACTACTTGATGATCTCAAAACAATGTCCCTAAACACATTGAACCTTGAAGAGCTATATTTAATCTTTGATGATACGCAGATAACCAAGTTGTATGCAAAGCAGATCGAAGGCTTGGAGGTTGGTTTCGACGGTAGCCTTGGAATGGCAGTACCGGGAATGAAGATGGTGACCGCATTACTAACTGATAGAAAGATCAATATACCGATTAATGCAATACCATATTTTAGCAAAGAGCTTACCCAGGGCCTCTACCAAACAAAAAGTGAAATAGCCGTTAATATAACCAAACTTATTATCGAAACATTCAAGATCACAAGAATTCTTGGTGATGCACACTATGCAACAAAGCAAACAGTTCGTTATCTGAACAAAGAACAGTTGCCATTCTTGATGAAAATACCATGTAATAGAGTCGTCACAATAAATGGTTCAACGGGACAATTAAAACATATCTTTCGTTTGCAAAAAAATCAGCGAGTAAAATCGGTTAAGGGAACTTTTGATGGAATTGATTGCTATTTTTATGTTGTAAAAATTAAGGATGGTACAACGGTTTATTTGATTAGCAACGACTGGATTGATCCTTACGCGGTTATTGAAATCTATCGTATTCGATGGAACATCGAACTCTTTCACCGTGTTGCAAAACAGTATCTAGGCCTCAGCGATTGCCAAATGCGCTCAATAGAAAAGCAACGGTTGCATGTTATTTATGTAATGTTGGCATATGCAATTGCCAACGTAAAGAAAGGTTTGANCGTGTGTTGAACATGTCATAAATTATCTCAGGGACGTAAAACAACAGTCACGTAGCTTTTTAAAGCCTGCATCAGAGGATAACTTTGGCTATGTTGCGTAAGTCCTGGAAAAAGAAATCAATTAACGATATTTTTTAATGAAAGTGCTCCAGTTTGTTTGCTTATCAAAAATAGTATTAAGGTATGATGCATGAATATTACCTGTTGGGTAATAAATTGATATTCCTTTGGCATTGGCGAATTGAGATCCTGTTTCATTGGCAATGACAGCCGCTGTTATTTTAGGCATGCCTGCATTAATTACATTTAACAGTTGAGTTGCTGCGCGTGCGAATCGAGTGTTTGCTTTTACCGGCTTACCTTTTTTTGATGAGCGGTATTTTTTTAGTTGTTTTACCAGTGCAGAATAGAATGAATGCAGATCTATGTAATCGGATACATCAAATGAAATTGCTGCACGACGTGCTGAAGAGATAATTTGTCGTGTTGTTTGCCGATTGATTTTTTCACAAGCAGCTGTAGCACTAATGAGGCTCTTAATATTGTCTTTTATTGTATCTATAGCATTAAGTTTTATTGCTGATTGAGTGTAATCGCGAGTTTGTCCTTTATAAAAATTTGCATAAGCATAAACGATTGTTGCTGCCAGCATTGTGCTCGTAAATTTGGTTGGATTTAGGCACAATGGATTGAGGAACCCGGAATAAGACCAACCCTCACCAGGTTCTGTTTGTTGTGAAGCAACAAGAATATCTGCTGAATTTTTTATTTGATAACCGATCTCAAGCATAGCCATTAAGCAGGCATCCATGCCGATGATGTCGATATTTTTTCCGATGATGTCTGTTTTGATGCGGGCAAAAGCATTGGTTAAGTTTTGGTTTGTTGCATAAGTGCTTTGTGAATCATCAAATAAAATGCCGCGCATGCCTGATTCTTTTTGAATTGCTAATCCTGGAATTTCAAGCCAAGGAATAGATTGGTGTGTTGGTGCACGTAGATTGAACTTAAGAAATTTATCGATTGCTTTGTGGCGAGGATCTATGATTCCGTAACCATGATTCCACAAAATTATGGCCCAATGCTTGGCATCATATTTTGTTTTTCCCCAGCGCACCATGTCGACCAGTTCCTGCTCAGGATTAATACCCATCTCTGTTGAGAGTGATGCATCTTCGATGCGCCCACCATGAGTAATGCGATAACGCCAGGTTCTATTGTTGTTCGGTTGGTCCCATTGGACAAGCATGTTTACTGCGCTTGATAATGGTGCAATTTGCATATCATTAATATTGTAAAGAGCAAATGGTGATAAGTTGTTGTCTGCTTGAATGTAGGCAAGGATGGTCCATTCTGCTTGTGTAGTTTTTGTTGTTGTCGGTGTGCATATTGCAGCAGAAAGAGTATGGATCAGCGAGATGGTGCTGACAAATGCTAAGAGCCGTATGTTTCTCATAACTGTCTCCTTTAATTACGGTTACTACGTTACTACTTCGATGCTTGTAGATTCAATGATTGCAAATTAAACCTATGGTAGTCAATAAGACATCAAAACACGATGCGAATATTGCAAAGAGGATATTTTGCGTTAATGGTGTTTAAAAAAATGCATTTTTTGCGTGCCATAGGGTTAATACTCAAAAGGGTACATTTATGATAAACTGTAGAGAAGTTATTTTTGAAGGCATTATGACTATACTTACGTGGAAGGTATATTGTGGTAAAAGTTGAAACGCTAATTGAACAAACCTCATTATTATTAGACAGACAAAAAGAAGCACAACAGGAATGTGTTAATATTTTCAAAGGATTGTTGTCTGTTATTGATGCAAAAAGAGGACAGGCAAAAGGGAATGCAGAAGAAGTTGAGGCTCTTGAACGTGTACATGGTCTTATTGGAGAACAAGTGACACGCATTCAGGAGGATACTCAAGTTGATATTGATTTCCTTGCCGAGCAATTAGAAGCACTACGTAATATTCAAGCAATTAAGGATCCAGGACAAAGACAAGAAATGTTGGGTATGTTGCTTGATGAAGATGAAGAGATTAAAGATACCGAAACATTTAAAAAAGAAATAACAGAAGAAGCTGCTGTTTCCAAGCAAAATCTTATGACCATGGTTAATGATCTTAAAGAAGCAATCAAAGAAGGCAGTGCGCAGGATGTAGCATTGTATCTTGAATCTCTTTTAGAAGAAGATTCTGATGCGGATGATGAAGATGACGAAGATGAATGTGATGATGACGAGTGCGATGATGATTGTTGCCAATCCAGCAAGCGTTCTGGCTGCTCAAGCAAAAGTTGCGGCGATAAGTGCGGTGGATGCAACGGCGTAGATTTGTTTGCTGAATTAAAACGTCTTGAAAAAGAATCTGATTCTCCAAAAAAATCAAAAAAATAAAATTATATGGCTAAAAAGATTACTCGTGTTGCTATTAATCCTGGGTGTGTTTCGTGTGGCGCATGCCAGATTATATGTCCAAAGGTGTTTAAAATCGATGGGATTAGCTCTGTTAATCCCATCGCCGATTTAAATGAGAACGCAGCGTGTATTAAAGATGCAGCAGCTGCATGTCCTGTTGGTGTTATTAGCGTTATAGAAGATGAGTGATATTATGAAGAATAGGCATTCAGAACAAGATGTTTTTGAACGTCTTAAAGCATCGTTTACCACGAATAGTGGAGATCTTGTGTATGCCGGTTGCTTGCTTAAACGGGCATGCCAACGCTTTGCTAATAAAGTTGCACTTATTTCTGCTCAAAAAACTCTTATGTATAAGGAATGGTATTTCCGTTCACAGCTTATGAGTAAACGCTTGATGCTCTATGGTATTAAGCCAGGTGATCGCGTTGTCTTGTTGTATGAAAATTCTTTGGAATTTTATATTGCTTATTTTGCTATTTGGCAGGTTGGTGCGGTGGCTGTTCCGCTGAATACATTTTTGCATGAAAAAGAGTTGGTATATATCATCAATGATTCTGAACCACTAGTAATTATTGCTTCAACAACTCAAAAACAAAAATTGGATCGACTGCTTTTAAGTTCAATGGCTTCTTCATTACCACCTATTCTGAGTGCCAATGATTTTGATTGGACGAGCCCAGTTCCTGAGCATGTCGATGAATCTTTTGTAATTGTTGAGCAGCCTAGCGATAATCTATGTGCGCTTTTATATACCTCTGGTACAACAGGAACCCCTAAAGGTGTTATGCTTTCTTCGCGTAACATTATGACCAATGCGCTGCAAGGATTTTCTCGTTTTACTATGATTGGGCTTACTGAAAACGAACGATTCTTTTGTGTATTGCCACTTTTTCATGTATTTGCGCAGAATACGTGCTTATGGGTACCTACAATGATAGGAGCAAGTATCATTGTAGTACCACAGATAGAGCGAAAGCTTATTATGGAGGGACTGCATCAAAGACCAACAGTTTTCCTTGGAGTTCCGGCATTATATGGTTTGTTGTGTATGATGCGTAATGCACCGCTCAATTCTGTAAAATTATTTGTTAATGGTGCAGACATGCTTCCCGATAAAATTCGTTTGGCCTTTGGTATTGTTTATGGCCGCAAAATTTGTGCCGGCTATGGCTTATCTGAAGCAGCACCGCTTGTTGCAATTAATCATTACAATGATCAACGAGCAAATGTTGTCGTTGGTGATCCGGTTATTGCTTTGGATTGGGACGTGCGTAATGATGCTGGCAAATCGGTTGAGACTGATGTTATTGGTACCTTATGGCTTAAGGGTGACAATATCATGATGGGATATTATAAGGCTCCGGATGCAACAGCACGAGTTCTTGTTAACGGGTGGTTAAATACTGGCGATCTTGCTTATAAAGATAAATATGGCAAGCTTGCCATATGCGGAAGAACCAAAGACATTATTATTCACAAAGGATTCAATATTTATCCGGCAGAAATTGAAAATATTCTTTTGACGCATCCGGCTGTTTATAAGGTTGCTGTTATCGGGCAAGAAGAGGCTTCGTCCGGACAAGTTCCTGTTGCGTATATTGCTTTACGTAAACGAGAAGATTCTATTGAAAAAGAATTGCGTTCCTTATGTTGTCAAAATTTAGCTACATACAAAATTCCACGTAAATTTGTGTGCTTGGATGATTTGCCCATGAATGCAACAGGTAAAGTTGATAAAAAGCAATTACAACAAAGTAATATATAAATAACTGTGTACGTGCTGATATGACGATTTTTTCAGAGTTTTTACTTTTTTTATTTTCATTATCATTTGCTGCATTATTTGCGTTTTTAGAAACAGCATTTACAGCATTGCGTTTGTTTAAATTAAAAGAACTTGAACTTTCTGTCTCAAAGTACAAAACGCTGTTTAATTCCTGGGAAAAAAATCCTCAGCGCATCTTGATTACCATTTTAATTGCTAACAACTTTGCGCATGTACTTTCTTCGGTGCTTATTACCAATATTATGGAGCGCTTCCTTGGCACTATTGGCCTTGCTATAGGTGTTGCCCTTGCAACGGCAATGATTCTTATTTTTGGTGAAATTATTCCAAAAAGTTTTGCAAAGACCCATCATGAACGGTTATTTGGTTCATTCCTATGGCTTATTAATATTTTAATTCATCTCCTGTATCCATTTGTTACTGTATTGCTTGGTATTGCTGATAAGTTCTTTGCCAAGCTTGGTGGTGAACATGTTTTAGAAAAAAACGATGCTGTATCAGAAAAGGAGATAGAGTTTCTGATTGATTACAGTGACGAAAAAGGCATTATGGCGGCTGAAAAGACCGAAATGTTACAAAATATATTTGGTCTCGGACAGACGGTAGTGCGTGAAATTATGATTCCTAAAGCTGATATGGTACTTTTGAATGTAACATCAACGATAGATGATGCTATGAGCGTATTCTTTAAATCTCGTTATTCGCGTATACCGGTATATGAAGATAATCAGGATAATATTATTGGTATTATCCATCAAAAAGATATTTTTGATTTGCTCTATCATGAACAAAATAAGACGCTTAAAGAATTGGTTCGTCCTGTTTTGTTTATTCCGGAAACACAAAAAATCAATCAACTACTGAGTGACTTTTTACGCAAGCATGTGCACTTGGCAATTGTTATCGATGAGTACGGTAGTGTTGCCGGTCTTGCTACGCTTGAAGATATTATTGAAGAAATTGTTGGTGAAATTGTTGATGAACATGATCGTATCAGTGCTCAGATTGTTCAGTTAGAGCGTGGCGGCTGGGTTATTGATGCCAGTGTCAGTCTTGAAAAAATAGAAGATTTATTAAACATTAAAATTGTTACTGAAAGCTCCATAACGCTTGGTGGATTTTTAGCTGAAAAGCTTCAACATATTCCTAAAAAAGGTGAGCGTGTTTTTCATGAAGGCTATTGCTTTCAAGTACAACAAGCAAACCAACGACGAGTTTCTCAGGTTCTTGTGTTTGAAGATAAAGAACAAATATCCCCGACTGCTCCCGGTATTTAACCTAAATGTTTTTTAAGAAGCTCTTGGATAATAACAGGGTTTCCTTTGCCCTTAGTTTCTTTCATTGATTGGCCAACAAAAAACATGAACAGCCGTTCATTTCCAGCTTTATAAAGAGCAACATTTTCAGGATTTTTAGCAATAACGTTACGTACAATCTTTTCCAGTTCCTCAGTTGAACCAATTTGTTTTAGCCCTTTTTCTTCAATAATAACAGAGGCTGTTTTACCTGTTTGAATCATGTCGACAAAAATCTCTTGAGCAACCTTGCTGTTAATGACGCCATTGTCGAGGGCAATAATCAGTTCGGCAACGCCATGAGGGGTTATCTGTGTGTCTTGAAGCTCAATTTTATGTTCTTTGAGGTACGCCAAAAGATCGCGTAAAATCCAGTTACTTGTTGCCTTAGGATTGTTACTTTCTTTGGCTGCTTGTTCAAAAAAGTTGGCAATAGAAACATCGTTGATTAATGTGTCAGCATCATTTGATGACAAGCCATATTCTTGTTGAAATCGTTTACACTTGTCATGAGGAAGTTCCGGAATTGTTTGTTTGATTTGTTCAAGCCAGGCATCATCAATTTTGATTATTCCAAGGTCTGGCTCGGTAAAATAACGGTAATCCTGAGCTTCCTCTTTTGATCGCATAAATAACGTTTTTTGTTGTTTGTTATCCCAGGTACGCGTTTCCATTTTAACTTTTTGGCCGGATTCAAGTAATTCAATTTGCCGTTCAATCTCATGTTCTATTGCATGAGAAATAAATTTAAATGAATTGATATTTTTAAGTTCAACTTTGGTGCCAAATTCTTTTTGTCCTTTTGGTCGTACGGAAATATTAACGTCAGCGCGAAAAGAGCCTTCTTCCATGTTTGCTTCACTGATGCCTAAGTAGCGAACAAGTGTATGAAGGCGCAGTAAATAGTTTTTTGCCTCTATGGAATTTGCCATATCAGGATAGCTGACAATTTCAAGGAGCGGGGTGCCTGCACGATTGAGGTCAACCCAACTTGTTCCATCAGAACCGTGAATATTTTTCCCTGCATCTTCTTCCATATGAATGCGGACCAGGCGAACTTTCTTTTCACTGCCGTCAGCACATTGAATGGTTATAAAACCCTCGCTGCATATAGGCTTGTCGGATTGTGTGATTTGATAATTTTTAGGAAGGTCAGGGTAGATATAATGTTTACGAGCAAAATCGCATTCGCGTGTAATTGTGCAATTTGTTGCAATTCCTGCCATTATTGCGCAATCAACAACTTTTTTATTTAAGGCAGGTAAAACACCGGGATGTCCCGTGCAGACGTGACAGATATTGGTGTTAGGTGTCTGCCCAAATTTATTGGGGCATGAACAGAAAATTTTTGATGCTGTTTTAAGTTGGACGTGAACCTCTATACCAATGGTGGCATCATATGTAGGGTATTTATCAAGTATAGTTTTAGTTTCTTGAATCATAGTGACGCTTTCGTTTTTTATTCTTCATCAAAAATTCGTGTCCTGCTGCAAGTATCCTACATTTTTGATGGATAGTAAATGCAGCGCTTACATCTTATTGATAGTAAATTGGGTATCGTCGTAGTGTTCGTTGCATTCGATAATGGCCTTGCACCCAAGGAGCTTTTCTAATTGTAAGATAGCTTGGTATTCCTGATGGATAAGATAGTCGAAGACCTTTTTGGAGACTGCTAACACTATCGATCCGGTGATGTTCTTGCTTTGAACATCCGATTTAAAATTGCGCAGAATTTGATAACTAATACTTGGAATCGACTTAACAAAACCGCAACCATTGCAGTTTGGGCAAAGGTTGGTGAGTTGTTGAAGTAACGTTTTTCCCGATCGTTTGCGGGTCATTTGTACTAAGCCGAATTCAGAAATTTTAAGCGTAACCGATTGATATTTGTCTTTTTCTTTAAGTGTTTTTTCTAAAAATCGTGAAAGTTTTTGGCGATTAGAGGGATTGGCCAAGTCTATAAAGTCTATAACGATGAGGCCACCAATATTGCGGAGACGAAGTTGAGTTACAATTTCATCGGCAGCTTCAAGATTGGTTTTTAGGATAGTATCTTCATGCGATCCTGTTCCCGTGAATTTCCCTGTATTGACGTCAATGACGGTCATTGCCTCTGTCATTTCAATAATAATGGATCCTCCAGATTTGAGATGAACCTTTTTTTGGAGCGCTTTATCTATTTGATCGTCGATGTTGTAGCGATCAAACAATGGCGGTGGGCCGCTGTAGAAACGTAACTTATTTAAGTGTTCAGGTGTTATATGTTTTACAAATTTATGTGCGGCTTGGAGTTCTTCTTGATCATCGCTAATGACGGCGTCAACGTCTTCATCAAGGTGGTCACGGATAGCGCGTAGCGCAACCGATAGATCTGCATGTATCTTTTCGCCAGGTTTTGCTTTGTTATATTTTTTCTGGATTGAGGTCCAGGTTGAAATTAAAAAAGAAAGATCTTTTTGAATATCTTTGGCTTTTCTATCTTCTGCCGTTGTGCGAATAATGGCGCCCATACCGGCCGGTAGATTTTTTTGTAACAGATCACGTAGCCGTGCACGTTCTTCCCGAGATTCAATTTTTTTTGAGACGCCCAAATGGGGAATATTAGGCATAAGGACTAAGAATTTACCAGGCAAGGTAAAACAGGTAGAAAGTTTTGGCCCCTTTTCGTGGATGGGCTCTTTAATGACCTGAACCAAGATATCTTCGCCTTCGGTAAAAATTTTACCGATGTTTAATGAACTTTTAATTTCTCGTTCGGTAAATTCTTCACGAATGTCATCGACTTGGAGCGTCTCAGAAATTTTTTCGGTGGCCAATGCCCGGTCAACTTCTGAAATATGTAAAAAACCGGCTTTTTGTTGTCCTATGTCAACAAATGCTGTTTGAATACCGGGTAACACCTTTGATACACGGCCTTTAAAAAAACAGCGATCAAGATCTATTTTGTTGTGTGTATCAAAATAAATATCCTGAAGCCTATCGTTGTTTAGAACAGCGACGCGTGTTTGCCACGTATCTTTATTAATTAAAATTCTTTTCACAATCTATGCCTCTTACGATAACAAGGTCTAGTGTTTTTAATGTGGATTTTTAAAAAAAATTCAGTAAGATGTAAGTGAGCATGAATTTAGTATAATAAAACTTTATTGGGATGGGTAGGAATTTTAGGAAAATTGTGATAAGTTGTGGGTCTAAAACGATGTTTGTACAAAATGGTCAGTGTCCGTTCGAATGAAGCGAGGAGAATATCATATGGACAGTTTGAATAAGTTGGGCTTGGTATGTGTGGTTTTAGCTCTTTTTGTTGGTGGATGTGGAAAAAAGAAAGAAACCAAAGATAATAAAAAAGTAGCCAGTGCTCAAATTCCTGTTTTAAAGGAAGAAACTGAAAATCTATTAGAAGATAGCGATATTTCAGATTTCGCCTTTGTTGATAACGACGTAGCAAAACAAGAAAAACAGGCAAAAGCTGATGAACCTAAAAAGGAAGACCTGGCCTTAGTTGCTGAAAACGATGACATCTCAGTTGATGACGATGCAATCGTTACAGATGAAGATGATAATGGTTCTTCATATGCATTCAAAACAGTTCATTTTGATTTCAACAAGAACTGTATCCGTGTAGATCAAAAATCAATCGTCAATGAAGACGTAGAAATTGCAAGCAATGCCGTTGAAAAAGGTAAAAAAGTTGTTATAGAAGGTCACTGCGATCAAATTGGGTCAGCAAGTTATAACTTAGCATTGTCCCAACGTCGTGCGGAGGCAATCAAAGAAGCTATGGTTAACAAAGGAATTGATGAGAATGAAATCAAGACCGTTGGCTATGGTTATGAGCGTCCGGTAGTTTGGTCAGATGCAAAAGATCGTTCATCATTGATCAAAGAATTAGCACAAAATAGACGTGCAGAGATTATTGTTAACTAAAAGATCTTCATCTTTTCTCCTAAAAGTCGGGCCAAGTTTTATGATTTGGCCCTTATTTTTTTACGAAGGGCAAGATTCGTTTTTATGCTTATAAATTCTTTATTAAATCAGGACTTACGCAACATAACCAAAATTATCCTCTGATGCTGGCTTTAAA
>LDIV01000001.1:688596-692540 GCA_001468855.1 candidate division TM6 bacterium UASB124
CATTGTTTTGAGATCATCAAGTAGTGCCTTTTCCTTTTCAATCGTATTATCAAGGTTACGATACATCGAATCATGTGACGTGTTCATTTCTTTTGCCATATTTCTGCAAACTTTATTATCAGTGCAAAGTAATAATGCATCAACGTATTGTTCTGAACAAAGTTTTTGATATGATTGAGCAGCATGCATGTAAAGAGCTCCCTTTTTTATGGAATAATAGACTAACTCATAAAATTGGAGCATCTTTACATAAAAAATCAAGATCTGGATATGGCTTTCAGCTAATGCGTAAGTCTTGTTTTAACTTAAATTCTTACTTTTTTACAAAAAAAGTAATTAAACATACACTTGCTGATAGGTTAAACGAGGGAAAGATCATTGTGCAGGTGAGGAACTATGAGCGAAGAAAAAATATATAAAGAAGAACTTCTTGACCACTATCAACGTCCGCGTAACAAAAAACAAATTGATAAGCCGGATTTTAGCAGTGGCCAACACACTCCTTCATGTGGTGATCGTATTATCATAGAAGGAAAAATAGACAATGGTCGCATGGTAGATCTTGGTTTTGGTGGTTCCGGATGTGTTATTAGTCAGGCGACCGCATCCATGTTGACAGAGTATTGTATAGGTAAACCACTTGATGAGATTTTAAAACTTTCTAAAGAAGATGTTTTTAAACTTATTGGTATCGAGCTTGGGCCAACGCGTATGAAATGTGCTTTGCTTTGTCTTGAAGTTCTCCAAGAAGGCATTAATGAATATCTCAACAAGCAGAAATGAAAGGATTATTACATGCTTTCAATGAATGTAACAAAAAAGAAATATTGGGATAATACAGTCGATGGATATATATTTTTTCTTACCGAAAATTTCCAAACGGCGTCGTCGTTGACATCATTTGAAACGATTGAACAGGATTATTACCCAAATGTTCGTAATATTCTTAAAAAACATCTTTTTGAAGGTAAGCGTGGTCAGTCATTTGTTCTTACGGGGCCTCGTAATGATACATTGGTACAATTTATTTTTATCGGGATTGGTTCATTAAAGGACGAATGGAATATCGAACTTGAAATGTTCCGTCGTGCTATGGGTACCGCAATACATTTACTTAAAAAATTATCCATAAAATCTGCTCTTATAGGATTACCTGATGAGAAGCCCTTTAATATTAGCGATACCGAATTGCTCAAGCAACTTGCTATTACTGCACACATGGCGAATTATGAGTTTATTACTTTCAAGAGTGATAAGAAAAAAATCGAATGGAGTTGTCAGCTGAGTTTTGCTTTGCATCCTAATTTTGATCAAGCAAGCTTTGAGAATGTAATCAAGGAGGCTGATGTTATTGGAACTGCAATTAATAATGCACGGCACTGGGCCGATATGCCGGCAAATATTATGACGCCAACTGCACTTGCAAATGAAGCTCAAAAAATTGCCGACAAATATCAGTTACCATGCACCATATTTGGTAGGGATAAAGCTCTTGAATTAGGAATGGGCGCTTTTTGCGCCGTTGATTCAGGCTCTGATCAGGATGGTAAATTTGTTGTCCTTGAATATAAAACCAAAACGCCTAAAGCTCCAACCATTGCACTTATTGGTAAAGGCATATCATTTGATACAGGTGGTATCAATATTAAACCAAGCAGTGGTCTTGAGGGCATGAAGTATGACATGTCAGGGGCCGCATCGGTTATTACAATGATGGATATTTTTGCACAGCTTAAACCGGATGTTAACGTTATTTGCGTTGCACCATGTGTTGAAAATATGCCAAGTGGCAAAGCTGCGCGTCCTGATGACATTGTTACCTGTATGAATGGCAAAACAGTTGAGATAAAAAATACCGACGCAGAAGGTAGATTAATTCTTGCCGATGCAATGTGCTATACAGAGAAAATGTACGAGCCTGATATTATGATTGACATTGCGACACTGACCGGGGCTGTTCTTTATGCTCTTGGACATATGTACACCGCATTTATGACTAAAGATAGGGATTTGGCAGAAAAGTTTATGATGCTTGGTAAATTAACTGGCGATCGATTCTGGGAACTTCCGCTTGATGACGATTATAAAGAGGCAATAAAATCTGATGTTGCCGATATCCAAAATAGTGGCAGCTCTGCGTACTATGCAGGCACTATCACCGCTGCATGCTTTTTACAAAACTTTGTTGATAAAGCTCGCTGGGTACATTTGGATATTGCTGGCTCGGCTCATGACGTAACCGGTATTAATTACATTGGAAAGGGTGCAACTGGGGCAACAATCAGACTTTTGACTGAATTTGTTTTAAATTATAAGTAGAGAGAGCTGTTTATTGAATTCTTCTATGATATATTGCTTGATATATCGCTAAAAAAACGTTAAGACCTGACTAGCCCCGAAATGGGACCATGCCAGGTCTTAAAGTAGATGGAGGCTTTTATGAATCTTTTTTCTCCTCCCACCTTTTTACCCAAATCCAAGAGAGTTTAAAATATAAAGGGCACTCTATATTTTAAGTCTCAACCTGAATTTATAATAAGAAGTTTATACTATGAGCGTATTAATAATAGCTTCAGCATTGATTACAGATTGTAATTATAGCAACGCCAGTATGTTTGTCAATATATTTTATAAGCTATTAATAGACATTAATATGCTTTTTTTGATATAAAATAACCATTTTTTGTGTTTTTTTTATTAAAAAATCCCCTTTTTTCTTTGACTTTAGCCATTTTTTCATTTATCCTACAAAATATTTCTTGAAAAGATTTTGAAATAAATTTGCTTTAGCCCGCAAGGGGCGAATAGCTCAGCTGGTTAGAGCACCTGCTTTACAAGCAGGGGGTCACAGGTTCGAATCCTGTTTCGCCCACCAATCTTTGCCCTAAAGGGCTTTGGTTGGCTTCGCCAACCTTCTACGGTTCGGCCTTTAAACTTCAAAGTTCTTGAAATCTTATACTCCCCGATAGCTCAGTTGGTAGAGCACACGACTGTTAATCGTTAGGTCGCAGGTTCGAGTCCTGCTCGGGGAGCCACTCTGGTTGATCACTCATTTTTGCGAACATATTGAACGGTCCTTTAAGTTACAGCTCAATTTTTTTGCCATCGAGCCTAAAGTTCGAAACTACAAAATTCAAAATTACTGTTTTTAGTTAGTTTCTAATTTTTGTGATTCTTGATGAATGCGAGGAGTTTTCTCAAGCCATCTTTTGGCGTCTGACAATCTTTGACCATGCATTACAGCTGATAAGAAAATTTTTTGATTGACTAGGGCCTGTCCCTAAAATACATCAAGCCATTTAAATACACAGAATAACGTTACAAAGGCTTGAAACATATAAGCACGCTTATCGTATCTTGTTGCCAGACGACGGAAATTTTTCATCCGATTAAAAAAACGTTCAATCATGTTTCGTTTTCGATAAATATATTTGTCATAGATTACTTCTTCTCGCCGATTAGAACGACCAGGAATAACCGGTATAGTATTGTTTCTTTTTAGCGTTGATCTAAATTGATCGGCATCATATCCACGGTCTCCGAGTAGATAACCACAAGGCTCATTATTGACGAGCTCTTCTGCATAATTAATGTCTGCTTCCTCGCCTCCAGAAAGAATAGTTTTGAGCGGATAGCCAAGAGCATCTGTTTTGCAATGAAGCTTTGTTGAAAATTCCTCCACGTGATCGCCCATGGGCTTCGTCTGTTTGCCCACCGGAGGCACCAGCAGCATATTGGTGCGCTCTTATTATCGTTGCATTAACCGAATTGTATTCATTATCGGCGTCTTTTTTTTAAGCATTCCAATAATCTTTCGAGCCTGCCGTTTTGTGTCCAGTTATTAAAACGATTGTAGTGCGTTTTCCATGGGCCAAATTCTGTTTCCAAATCTCGCCACGCAGTACCAGTTCTCATTATCCAAACAGGACTTACGCAACATAGGC
>LDIV01000001.1:693843-699571 GCA_001468855.1 candidate division TM6 bacterium UASB124
TCAGCTAGTGCGTAAGTCCTGTCCAAAGGATGGCTTTAACAAAATTTTGATCATTCTTACCTCGACGGCCTCTTCCCTTTTGTTTGAACAATGGTTTAATACGTTCCTACACAACATCTGTTAAGATCAGCCTAGCCATGCTATTCTCTTTTTGAAGGATCTGAGAATAGCAAAAAATTCAGTTAATTTTAATTAGGGACAGGCCCTAGGGTTTAATAGTTATAGCGCTATATTTTTTTGTAAATTATAATGAAGGCCCGTAAAAATTATTTGTTTTTATAGACAAGGAGTTGTTTGTGATAATTGCAAGAAGTGTTGTAAAGGTTGCATTGATTTTCTTTTTATTCTCAGCCTCGCGTGGTAATGCAGCGATTCAGTTGTGCCTTACAAATAATACCATAAACAATTTTCAATCAATTGCACAGACGAATGGATTTGGCGTATTTCCTTCTGTTAGCTGGGATGACGAATTTAAGCATAATCATACCGAATTGTTTTGTCCCCATGATAAAAAAATTGCTCTTTCTGATGGAACATCTTCTTTTGCTATACATATTTATTTAAACAATTATGGACATATAACTTTTGTATTTGATGATCGTAACCTAAGGTATAACATACAGTTTCAGGGACAATGTGCAGCGGTTCTTAGAAATGTTCAAGAGTCGGAAAAAATGTTGTACAAGCAAGAACTATGTAAGCAGTGGTACTGTGGGAATGATACTGGTAATAACAAGAAATACGCAATAGACATTGGAGTTTCTTCAGCATGGAATTTTGGTGTTTTGAGATGGATTACTTATGCAACCTGTCTCCTTATACCTTTGGATGGACGAGAAGATGTTGCAAGCATAGTTAGACTGGACTGAATTACCTAAAATTATTTGACATTCTAGCGTGTGCCCTGTAGTCTTTTTGCATGAATTTCTTCTTAATGGGGCATCAAAAATTAATGACAGTTCTTGGTTGCCGGGATAGCTCAGGTGGTAGAGCAGTAGACTGAAAATCTATGTGTCGGCGGTTCAACTCCGCCTCCCGGCACCACTTTTTTTAGTATGGTGTTGTATGTTTTCGTTCTTATCAAAAAAGTTTTCCGGTGTTTTAAGCTGGCTGGGCAATAAGGGGCGTCTGACTGAAGAAAATATTCAGGAAGCTCTTACCAATGTTCGCGAGGCGCTGCTTGAGGCTGATGTACCTTTGCATATAGCAGAGGCCTTTTTGCAAGAAATTAAGAATGATGCCGTTGGCAAGAATGTTCAGGCATCGCTTAATCCGGGACAGCAATTTATTAAAATTGTTCATGATAAACTACTCGATTTTTTAGGTGGACGAAATACGTTAACAACTATGTCGTTTCAAATTCCTTCCGTCATTATGGTGATGGGATTACAAGGGTCCGGTAAAACGACAACAATTGCCAAGCTAGCTCATACGGTTATACAACAGGCTCAGCAGCGAGGAAAAAAAAGACATGTTCTGTGTGCTTCTGTCGACTTTTATCGTCCAGCAGCTATTGAACAGTTAGAAATTCTAGCTCAGAAGGTTGGGGCTTCTTTTTTCCGTCCAAAATCGACGGTTCCTTTGTCTGCAGCAAAAGAAATATATGACTATTTTAAGGCTAATCACTATGACCATCTTTTTCTTGATACAGCCGGTCGATTACATGTTGATGATGAAATGATGCAGGAGCTTGTAGCGATTGATGCTAAATTAGCACCTAAGCATAAGATACTTGTCCTTGATGCGATGACCGGTCAAGAATCCCTTAATGTTGCACAAGCATTTGATAAGGCTGTTGGCTTTGATGGTGCAATTTTGACAAAAATGGATAGTGATGCCCGTGGCGGTGCTGCTTTTGCCTTCCGTTATGCACTGAAAAAACCTATTGTGTGGGTGGGTGTTGGAGAGAAAATTGATGACCTTGAAAGCTTTATCCCTGAACGCATGACAACCAGAATTTTAGGTATGGGCGATATGCAAACGTTGCTTGAAAAGGCAAGCGAGAATATAAATGTTGAAAGCCAAGAAGTTATTGCTCGACGCATGATGGAGGGGAGTTTCACCCTTAAAGATTTCTATGAGCAATTATGCATGGTTGATAAACTGGGATCTTTGCAAAAAGTGAGCAGATATCTTCCGGGAACCCAGGAGATTACCCCTGAAATGATGGAAAAGGGGCAACGCGAAATGAAGCGTTTTAAGGCCATTATCAATTCAATGACCAATAAAGAACGCGTTATACCGCAAATTCTTGATGCTTCACGTAAAAAACGTATAGCCGATGGTGCTGGCGTTTCTGTGCAAGAAATCAATCAATTGTTACAAAGATTTGAACAAAGCAAACAATTTGTTAAAATGTTTAAAAAGATGGGCAAACTGAAACGGTTTATGAAATAAAAGTCTTCCAAATTCCCTTGTTGTTCACATGGCTTTGGTAGCTTGAAAGGATGCAATTAATGGCAGTTACAATTCGATTCAGCAGAATAGGGAAAAAAAATCGGCCATATTGGCGTATTGTGGCGGTAGATTCTCAAAAGAAGCGCGATGGCGCATGTCTAGAAAATTTGGGTACCTACGATCCTGTTACACACAAGATTCTTCAATTCCAAAAGGATCGTCTTCAAGAATGGGTAAACAAAGGAGCGTCATGTTCGCCTGCTGTAGCTAAAGTTATCAAGGCACACGCTTCTTAAGTGTATCGTTCTTAACAAATTACCGTACATTTCCATATTGTTAATGAATACATCTCATCAGTTATAGAATGCGTAAAAAATAAAACAAGCATAGGAGAGAGAGCATGCTTAAGGATTTAGTAGAATACGTTGTTAAGAAATTAGTGGACCATCCTGATCAAGTTTCAGTTACGGAAATTACAGGTGAGCAATCGACGATTATTGAACTTCGTGTTGCACCTGAAGATTTGGGCAAAGTAATAGGCAAAGAAGGACGTACTGCACGATCAATTAGGACATTGGTTCATGCGGCTGCATCAAAAGAACACAAGCGTGCTGTCCTTGAAATTCTTGAATAGGGTAAAAATTATTAAACACTAGGATGATAGTGGCTGGCCCTCAAAGCCAGCCATTTTTTAATTTGTATGAAGATATCAATAATTACAGTTTTCCCTGAAGTTCATGAAACGTTCTTGAAGTTAAGCATTATAGGTCGGGCGATTGAAAAGGGTCTTGTATCTTTTAATTTGGTTCGAATGGCTGATTTCTGTCAGCCCAAAGAACGTATTGATGAACCAACGGTAGGTCCCGGGACTGGCATGATTATTAAGCCGGAAGTCATTGAGCGTGCAATAACTCACTGTGAACAACAATGGGGTCAAGGGCATAAAATTTTTTTCTCGCCACAGGGAGTTAAACTTACTCAGCCTGTATTCAGGCAATTGGCTAAAGAATTTTTTCGACAACAATCACAACAATCAATTGAAACAAACATTGAACCTGAGAGAAGTACAAAACATATTATTTTAATTTGTCCTCGTTACGAGGGGATTGATGAGCGTGTAGAAGCCCATTATGCCGATATGGTTGTCTCTATTGGTGACTATGTGCTTATGGGCGGCGATGTACCGGCACACGTTTTCTTAGAAGGGTTGCTTCGACTTATGCCTGGGATTGTTGGCAAATGGGAATCGGTTGAGCATGAATCATTTACTGGTTCTTTTCTAGACTATCCTGAATACGGTTTGCCTGTTGAATGGATGGGAATGAAAATACCTGATATTGTTCAATCGGGTAACCATGCGGCTATTGATGAATGGCGTACACAGCAGGCCTGCGAAAAAACCAAGCTTAAACGTTTTGACTGGTTTGCTACCAGTAATCCTGACAAAAAATCCATGCAACGTATGGCTGCGTGTATTCCACCACATTATGTTGCTTTGATGCATACGCAGATAAAGCTTAAGGATGGTTCTATTGGCAATACATCAATTACGTCGATTGATCTTCACGATACTGCTCGTTCTTGTGCAACGTATGGTGTGAAAAATTTTTTTATGGTAAGTCCATTGGCAGATCAACAAGCTATTATTGCAACATTGTTAGACTTTTGGCATTCCGATATCGGCAAGCAATATAATTCAAGCCGATTTCATGCAGTAAACAAGGTTAAGCCAATGTACACATTTGATGATGTGATAGTAGATATTACACAACAAGAGGGTAAGGTCCCTGTAATTGTTGCAACTTCGGCCAAAGAGCATGCTCATATCCAAAAAATTGATTATACGCAGCAGGGGGTAGTATGGCAGCATAATCGTCCGGTTTTGTTTCTTTTTGGGACGGGGCAGGGGCTTGCGGATAGTCTTGTAGATAGATGTGATTTTTTGTTGGCACCTATTCGTGGCTTAACTGAATTCAACCATCTTTCTGTTAGGTCTGCAATGGCAGTTATTTTAGATCGATGGTTAGGCTTGAAACCATGAAAAATACTAAGAAAAATACTAAAAAATATGGGATATAGACTATTTTTTAGTCTATCATTGCCAATTGAGCTGTTAGACTTTATACTTTAAAAAACTTATTTTTTCGATATTTTGGTACATAAAAGTGTATAAAATTTAAGGGAACAACCATGAAAGCACGCGGTATAACACGAGAAACCATTCTGGATTTAGGTGTTCAAGACAAGAAACATCCTGTATTTAAAGTAGGTGATACTATTGAAGTTGGTCAGATTATTAAAGAGGGTGACAAAGAACGTATACAACCTTTTGTTGGTGACGTTATTGCTACTCATAATAACGGCATAGCTTCAACAATTACCGTTCGTCGTATTGGTGCCCATGGCGTTGGTATCGAAAAAATTTTCCCAATTTATGCTCCAACGATTAGCGAAATCAAATTGGTCAAAACGGGTAAAGCTCGTCGTGCCAAACTTTATTATGTTCGTGAACGTCTTGGTAAGGCTGCTCGTATCAAAGAAAAAATTATGACCAAAGAAGAGATGGAAGGTGTTGGAAGTGCACCTAAACAAGACGTTGCTTAGAATTCTGCTAGCAAATAACGTTATTTACACAATCGCAAGAGCATTAGTGCTCTTGCTTCTTTTTTCATCCTGTGGAAAACAAACAAATCTTGTTAAAACAACTCAGGCACAATTAGGTCAAGCAAAACATTTTGATGTTCCTGTTCCATTGACCTATGTGCTTTCTCATTCATCATCGCGTAAACAGCTCCAAGGCATTTCTGACTTTGCTCAATACAATGGTTCGTTAAATGTTGCCCAAACAATTTCCTTTTATCGACGTGAAATGGAACGTATGGGATGGGATATTATAGATTTATCAACTGATAGTGAGGGCTTTTTATTTTGTAATAAGCCAACCAAACAGTGTGGTATTCAAGTGCGTGCATCCGGTAAGCCAGAACCTCGACGAGCTACAACGTTAAGTCTTTTTATTAACCAAGGAGCGTAAGTAGAATGATAATCTTTTGGGTCAAAACAATCACATTAATTACGGCAATGTTGTGCGTGACACCAATAGTTTTTTTCTTTATTGCATTATTGCTTGGAAATATTTTTAATCTTGATATTGCCTCTGATTCTGTGGTAGCTGTAATTAGAAAGCGGTTGTCTCGATAAAAAATATGAGGGGAGGGGTGTATGAAGTTATTTATACTCTTTGTTCTCCCTCTTATTCTTAGCCATATCCTTCTATTGTTTTCTGTCTGCTGCGTATTCCTATTCTTATTTAACGTGAGTTCGGGGTTTG
>LDIV01000001.1:700016-702342 GCA_001468855.1 candidate division TM6 bacterium UASB124
GCATAGAAGTTTAGTCAATTTTTTGTAAACCTAATTGCAGGTCTTGTTGCTTATTCATTTCGTGAAAAAAAACCATCGATCAAATGCAATCTGCGATCAGATAGTCTCATTGATTGTTTTTGACAACTTCGAACTCACGTTATTTACAAGATGATTTTGAGTTCGGAGATCCTCTAGATTCCGGATATGTAATCTGTGTGATGGAATATTGGAATATAATTTGTATGCCCAAAAACATATTGTTGATGCAATAGGTACAGTGGTATCTATAAACACAAAGAATCAAGCGCGTTATATAGCGCTTGTAAGCATATTTATGATGCTGTTATGAATAAAGAGCCAATTAATGATAATTGGGCTAAAAAACAGATGCATCAATTATTAGAAATAACTCACGTTTCAATGCGGTAAGCATTGAAAGATTATAAAGAAAAAAAGATAATCGAAAAGCAAAAAGATGAGGTGGCTGATGGTGTCTTGAGTTGTGATGAAAAGTTGATAGTAAAAGCTTTGCTGAATATGTTTGGTCATTCTATAGAAAAACATCAGATGAAAATTAGGGCAAAAATACATGGGACTTTTAAAAAGGGTCACGCAGATCAAATTTTTTTATTTCTTACAAAAAAATAAGGCGATGGTTTGTTTCTTTGGCTATGTTATTGATGAATCACGTGTTAGAGTCACATCACCCGGAGTTGCCGGAGACTCAAATACATTGCTTATGAGGCATATTTTGTGGATTTTGCTTTTAATGACAAATATTGTTGCAGTTGATTAAAAATGAGTACACGTTATCTAATTTTTTTTTGAACCCATGTTTTTAATGTATCTATTTTCTCTTGAACCTTATGTATACCAAGTAGGCCAAGCCCCAATAGAATGAGCAATATTCCTTGAAGGAAGGGGACAAAGAGGCCAAAGATTCCTAAAAGTATTATCAATACGCCTAATGCCTTTCGAATAGAACATTCAAAAATATGTTTAACATTAAATTTCATTAGATTCCTTCCTCTTGTACGTGGCCGTTTGTTCGTTATTACATAGTAATCTCGATACTATTCTCATCCGGATCCAAAATACAACTTTCATAATAACAATCGCCGGTTTTCCTTGGTTTGCTTATGATTACAAATCCATCATTTGCAAGAAGTGCGGTTAACGTATCAACAGCTTCTTTGGACCCAACAGAAATTGCTAGATGAGTAAGTCCGAACTAGCATTTTGCTTAAGGGTACCCATTGATGCATTGGCTGATAAGCGTAAACGTGCATGCATTTTTGAAAAGACATTTTTTGTAAAATAATGTACTCTTAAAACATGATTGGGATGTCGTCTAGTGGTAGGACCCCGGATTCTGGATCCGGTTACAGAGGTTCGAATCCTCTCGTCCCAGCCATTCCTCTAAGTAATTATCAGAGAACGTCTTTTATCATGGTTATTCTTAATTATTCATGGCAATTATAGGTACTGTGATAATTGCTGATTTAATCATAACGTGTATCATTCAGAGCATGATAAAAAGTTATGAATATGATTTGTAATGATGCACATGAAGAGATGTAGTTGTTGTTTCCTCCTAGCCGCAGTTTTGGTTATCAATGGCCTTTGTGCTCGCTAAGCATGGGAATGGGATACGATTGATACGTCGCAGGTTTCTTTTAACAAAAGCAATTTCCTCTTTGGTGTTGCCATTGCCGAGTATCAGAATTCAGGTGCAAAGAATTTGCCTGATTGCAATTGGGCTGCTTGGGAAAAAAGGGCTCAACAATTAAAAACAATCAAACATCCGGCATTGCATGTGATTTTAGAATCGGTTTAAGGATGATATTAATCTAATTACTACTGATCTTGGATGCAATGCGTGTCGGCTATCGATTGATTGGAGCAAGATTGAGCCACAACAAGGTCAGTTTGATCGTAATGCAATTCAACATTATCACGATGTCGTTGATGCATTGTTGAACAAGGGGTTGTCCCAATGGTTACCCTTCACCATTTCGTTCATCCACAGCGGTTTGAGGAAATGGGCTCATTTGAAAAAGAAGAGAATATCCCTTTTTTGTACGTTTTTGTGAGTTTGTGTTCGGTGAGTTTTGTTCACAGGTTCATTTATGGTGTCCGATTAATGAGCCCGGTCTCTTTGTTTTATGTGGATATATTTGGGGAACGTTCCCTCCTTGGAGAATATATGCATTGTCTGCTGCCGGTGATGTTTTTAAAAATTTGCTTAAGGCCCACATAGCCGTGTATAAGGCATTGAAGATGCTTCCTCATGGGAGTGAGGCTTTCATTGGATTTATTCGATCTGCCCAGAAAACCCCATGTT
>LDIV01000001.1:703080-705309 GCA_001468855.1 candidate division TM6 bacterium UASB124
ACACATAGTTTGGTTGCCAAAGTATAGAAAAAGAGTTTTGAAGGGGGTCTTGGCCAAAAGAATAGAAGAACTGTCGAGAGAATGTGCTAATGTAAATAGATGGAATATCGAAGAATTGAATATTCAGCCCGATCATGTTCATATGGTGTTGCAATTTCATCCCGAAATAGCAGCAAGTAAGGTAGTGCAGCTGTTTAAGGGAAAAAACATCAAAATAATAAGACAGAAATTCCCTGGGTTAGAAGAAGTTTACTGGGGAGATAGTTTCTGGGCAGATGGATTTTTTGCAGAAACAGATGGTTCGGTAAGTTTGGATGCAATTAAGAAATATGTTCATAGCCAATGATAGAGTGTTCAGGTACGGGGATTCCACGGCCTTTAGGTTGTGGCGATTTCAATTGATAGAAGCTCTTGATGGTGAACATGGGAATATATTTTGGGGGCCATGCAAAGATGATATTTTGAGTAATTTATGTTTGATATATCTTAAGCATAACTTGCCATTACCCCACTCAATAGTACGAATAGAGAATCAATTCAGCGACTTTATGTTGAGCAAGGGCAACAGTTGTTATCAGAGGTTCAACCTTCAATTACAGTTGTTAATCAAAGATTGTACCCATGGCTTGCTGGGTTAGGCCTTGTTCAATAATGATCGATTACCTATTTAGAGCAGCTCGAACGTCTCTAAAAAAACTACCAACAGCGTCGCCTAGTCTTCTTGCTTGGATTTGGTCTCCTATATAATCAATGATTCCAAGTCTATCAGCGAGAAAATATACTAAGACCAAGAAAATCAAGACTCCGGCTGTGCTAATAAGATATTTTGCCGCTGAAGAGTCTGCCTGTTGAGCCGCTTTAATACGATCTTCTTGAACATATGTTTGAAGGTCTTTTTCGAGTTGTGCCAATCGAGTCATTATCAACACTAGTTCGGCTTGTGTCAATGGAGTACCCTGAGATCCTGCAAGAGTTGCAACTTCTTTCTGAATATCAATAATTGATTGAGTCGATAAGCTTTCGCCTTTTACGTTGCTTGCAAAAAATAACATACTAAAAACTAATACGGCGATTTTTGTAAAACGCAATGAATGAGTTAAAATCATAATAGAATTCATAACTTCTCCTTATTTATTACTTTATAAGTAAAACACAATCTAGATACCGATGCCAATAATACTATGATTTTGGATGAATTTCTTGTTCAAATTAAAGGAAGAATCTAGGGCGATTTTTATTACATTTCATAGAATGGGCCATACTGTAATGCCGAGAAAAAATGATTGATATGAAAGCGATAATTGTTGATGTTGATGGGGTTCTTATTAATAGTACGAATCAGAGTTGAAAACGTTTGTGGTAAAAAAATATTCAGAAAGATCTTGGCATTACCTAAGAACAGATACGTCATATTTTTTCAGATGAATGGTTGTTAGTTATCAAGGGTTTGTTGGATACTCGGCAACACTTTCAAACTGTTTTTACAAAATTAAATCTAACGTTGTCAGTTGATGAATTTATTGAATATTGGCTTGCTCATGATTCAAATGTTAATATAAAAAATTTGCCTATTCTTGGTTTAATGAGCGGACAAAAAAGATACATCGCAATCAATCAAAATAGGTATCGAACCAAATTTTTACATCAAAAATTTAATACATATTGCGACGGCATTTTTTCTTCATATGACATAGGTGCCATGAAACCTGAACCAGCATTTTATAACTATATTAAAACGCATCTTAATATTGAACCCGGTGATATAGCGTTTATCGATGATTCAAAATCACATATCGATGCTGCTGCCAAGCTTGGATGGGTGCGTCATCATTATCAAAAGTTGGAAGATTTTAAGAGATTTATCCAAAAAATTTAAATTATTTTGGCTTTCTTCTTGAGTTTAACATGTACTTGTACAACTATGCTTTTACGTTAAACTGAGCAGCAATGTTTGTTTTTAGCTGCTGTAATAATTCTTAAAGGGTGCTCATATCTGTGAATAAATGTTCTCATTTTGTTGTCGCCGTAGTTTTTTCATTTTTTGCATCATCGTATGCAATAGACATTCCAATTCTTGAAATGAAGGTTGCGCAATGGCTTAATACTTCACCAATATCATTACAAGAACTTCATGGTGGGCTAACAAATGCCACACTTATGGCAGCTAATCAAATGAACTCTTTTGTGGTTCGTGTGGGCAAAGAAAAGCCGGAGGTCCTTGGTATAGAT
>LDIV01000001.1:705406-722928 GCA_001468855.1 candidate division TM6 bacterium UASB124
AGCCGGAGGTCCTTGGTATAGATCGGTACTGTGAAGAAGTATGTCAAAAGAGTGCCAGCATTGCAGGTATTGCCCCGGATGTAATATACAGTGATCCTCAAAAGGGAATGCTCATTCGAGCATTTATTTCAGGCAAAGCATTAACCAAGGATGACGTACGTAATCCCAAGCAATTAAAAAATATCATACAACTGATCAAAAAATGTCATCAAATTCCATATCAGAAGGAATTTGTAACTTGTTCAATCTACGAAAAACTTAGAGCAATGATGTCATTATCAAGTTCCTATAATCCATCATTGTTGTCATCGGAAGAGTTGGAAAAAACGAAAACCATTGTTAATCAGATTGAAAAGCATTTTCAGGATAAAGAGAAGCTATATGCCGGTCTTTGTCATTGTGATCTCTTGCCATCAAACATTATAGATGATGGTAAACAACTGTGGCTTATTGATTGGGAATATGCCACATGGAATAATATATTATTTGATCTTGCGGATTTATGTGTAGAGGCTGAATTTGATGAACAACTAACAAAAACGGTGCTTGAGCTTTATTTTGGTCAAACATGGCAAGAACATTACAATGATTTTATTTTGATGCGTGCCATATTCAATCTTCGTAATGCATTTTGGTATGACTTACGTGGTAAAGAAATTGCATCTATAGGTGAAGTCTCTATGGCTGATTATGCAAAGAGGCACCTTGATTTATTCAGGTGTGATGCTTCGGCAGAGTTTTTATCTACGGTAAGCAAATGATTCGAAATTATATTAACTCACCCTCAATAGATTCCTTGTCCTCGATCTCCTCCTTAGTAACCAATCCACTGATAGCAAATGCCCGCTTAAGTGCCATGGCCTCAGCTACTTTAAGGATCATTGCATTGGTATATTGCTGCCAAATAGGAGCATCCTTTTTGTAATAGTCTTTGATGCTCACAAAAATAGAGGTGGCTTTCTCTCGATCCTTACGAAATACATTACAAAATGCTCCTGTAAGTTTTGATTTGTCAAAAATGAGGTGATCAGGTCCATAGGCGATATGTAAACTGCCATCATCTCGTTTTGTGAGTACATCGCCTTGATAAACAACTTCACTTTCAATGCCGTTGAACTGAGTGTTGAGATTGGCAATTTTCAGATACCCATCTCGGCTGGTGATGATAGAAGATTTACCACCATACTTGATGAAGTAAATTTCTTTCTTGAGAGGATCAAGATTGTACGTTTGGCACAAATATATGAATGATTTAAATTCATCGTCTGTTGCTCCTTGAGCAACCATTTTTCTGATATGATCTTGTTCTTCTTGAATGATTTGAGTTTTTGATTTTGGTGTCATGGTATATTTTCCAATTAGAAAGATATTTTAAATTATATATAGGCAGAGCATTATAGCGCTAAAAAAATATTATTGAATGTAAAAATACTCTGATCCTTAGCGGTGTGCTAAACTTGAACCATTGCGTTTACTGATAATAGAGGGCTTGAATATAGGCGAAGGAACGGCATGGAAGCATTTTTAACGATTAAAAAACTCAGAGAGAAATTGGCCAAAAAAGAAGTTTCTTCTCAAGAAGTATTAACATATTATTGTAATCGCCTTAAACGCTACAATGACAAACTTAACTGTTCTTTAGAGGTTTTTGAAGATCGACAACCTTCTCATATTCAAGCTGATAAACCGATGGCAGGGGTTCCCTATCTTGTTAAAGACATTATTTGCCAAAAGGGTCACATTGCTTCTGCCGGTTCAAAAGTGTTGGCCAATTACCGAGCACCTTATAATGCAACCGTTATTGACAAATTGAGCGACGCTGGCGCCATATCCCTTGGTCGAGCAAATTGTGATGAATTTGCTATGGGGGCATCGGGTGAAACATCTGCCTTTGGACCTGCTCGAAATCCCTGGGATCTCAGCCGTGTGCCTGGAGGGTCAAGTTCTGGTTCTGCTGCTGCTGTTGCTGCCGGCTTGGTACCTTTTGCATTGGGCAGTGAAACGGGTGGATCGATTAGAAATCCGGCTTCATTTTGCGGTCTTGTTGGTTTGTATCCAACATATGGTTTGCATTCTCGGTACGGTGTTATAGCGCTTGCCTCATCGTTTGATCAAGTATGCCCATTGACCAAAACAGTGTATGACAATGCAATGGTGACATCGATTCTTGCAGGGCAAGATCCACGTGATGCGATGAGTATTCCTATAGCGCGTAAAGATTACACACGTGAGCTTGATGGCAAATTGCCTGGAAATATAACCATCGGCATTATTAAAGATGGCATAGGGGAAGCTATCGATTCTCAAGTTGCCCATGCATTTGATGCTGCGTGCGAACAGCTCAAAAAATTAGGAGCAAAACTTAAAGTTATCGATTTACCAAGCCTTAAGTATGGTAATGCAGTCTATTTTATTATTAGTCGTGCCGAAGCTGCCTCCAACTTATCTCGCTATGATGGATCGTTATATGGGCGTCGTTCATCGAAGTATACAAATCTTGAGCAGATGTATTGTGTGACGCGAAACGAAGGTTTTGGGCGTGAAGTTAAGACACGTATTTTGACCGGTAATTATGTATTATCTGCCGGTCATCGAGATGCTTATTACTATAAAGCTCAAGATGTCATGGGAATGATACGTGCTGAATTTGATGCTGCATTTAAAGATGTTGATCTTTTGACGAGTCCAACGATGCCTATCCTTCCCTTCAAAATTGGTGAATTTGCCGGTGATCCGGTTGCTATGTATATTGCTGACATTCTTTTGATTAGCAACAATGTTATAGGATACCCTGCCATTTCGCTTCCATGTGGATATTCAAAGGAGGGGCTGCCTATGGGGCTTCAATTTATCGGTCCTCGGTTGTCCGAATCCTTATTGTACAAAGCTGCCTACGCGTTTGAACAGTGCAATGATTATCACATGAAAAATCCGACAGGCTATGAATAAAGAATGGGGATGTTGATGCTTTTTCAATCTCGGCGCATTAAAAAATGTACTTTAATGCCTAAAAAAATATTCACAACAAGTTTTTGACAACAAAATTAAGCGTGTGGCGGTAGGCCTTGGTAAGCATCAGCTTTGCTAGATTGTTTTGTCTTGGTTCGTTCTTGTATTGTACGATTATCATAACGTTTGATAAGTCCCTTTGTCTTCAATTCATCAAAAGTTTTAACACGTATTTCTCCAGAATCGTAATTAAAAACGACCATAAGAAGTATGAGCTTTCTGGTTAAGGATGAAATAAGTTCTCCTTTGTTGTTAAGAAAGTTTAATTCGATAAGACGCTTCTTTATGTTTTTCCAATAATTATTTATCTCAAAATCAACAGATTTCTTGTTGCATATTTTGACAAGACATTCCAAGGCATAAAAATTTTCCTCAAGAAGCTGTGTAAGCTTTTCATACATTGTTGTAATGGTTGTTTGAGACACAGTAAAACTTGTTTTTAATCCACCATGTTGAATAAGTTCGATTATTTCTTGTTGCTCAAGTTGCTCATAAGAAATGATAAGAATTTTATCGCTCTCGATCGTAACCATGGAGATGATAAGTGTTCTAATGATTAATGGAATTTTTTTGTCGGATGTAAGAAACCTATTGTTTTGTAAATATGTGCAATCTGATTCACTGAGTGATTGTATTGATGAAGCCTTTGCCGCAGCATGTAACTTTAAAAATAAATTTTTGTTTGTTCTTGCCAGTGTTAGTAATTTTGCGTAAGCATCTCGTATTGGTTTCTCTTGGTCATGCGATGTATCATTGATTTGCCAAATTTGTTGGCTATTATCCATTGCTGTGCATGAACACATTAAAAAAAATATCTCAAGCAGCGTTAGTAGTATTGTTTTTTTAGAACTCATAAGCTTCTCCTTTGTAGCTTTCTCATTAATCGGATAGTTCGATATTAATGTTGTCACTTTAATAATGCATATTTCAATGTTTTTTGATAATTGTTAAAAAATAATCATGAGTTACAAACTGATAGCTTGCGGGTAAAAAACAAGATGATATCCGTTTTATGGATACAGGAAGTCTTTACCTTCTTAAATTAATTGTTATAGTGTAGAGCACAAAAATTGAACAACGAATTAATTTTGAAGGGTTTTGATTATGAAAAGTTTTATTAAAATAACATGTCTCTTTGCTGCATTGGCAACGGTTGAAAATCTTTATAGCGCGACAGCTAATATTACCAATGCCACATTATTCAAAGTCAAGGCGAGCTTGGATATTATTGCATATCCTGATCCACAAAAAGAAATTGGAAGCAATTCGTCTGTTTCTGAAGATATTGGGACTTTTTTTATGCGTGGTATAACGGTTGGTGTACATATAGGCGATCAATTTATTGAAAATGTTTTGAGTGAATCAAAATCGCAAACACTCGGTTTGGGTGATATAAATTATTACATTTTTGCCGACGTTAAAAGCTTGGGACGTGAAAAATTTGTTGATGAGCATGTTCTTGAAGTTATTTTTTATTTGATACGTTGTCCAAAGTTTATTTATTCAGGCGGCATTATGTGTGTTAGTAACCCTATTAAAGTTCGTACCAAAGATTTTGAGACATTTAAACTTATTGAAAATAATGGTAATCAAGTGCCAAAAAATCAGCCTTCAGTGAATTATGACGGTACGGTGGTTAGATAATACGTATTAGAGAACTTTCATGAACAGAATATATAAAAAAATATTGTTTTTTTTGTTTTCACTTAATGGTGCTTTGGTTATTAATGTAAGTGCTATTGATTCGTCGGTAGAGATAATTGATAGTAGTGCATTTAAATCAGCAACCCCTACAGCAATGCAACATTTTTGTGCCATTAAAGATTTCGTTACTATTCTATGGGATGCAATACAGAAAGAGGGACAGAAATCGAAATCTTCGGTGTGCTCAACAAATAGTATTGAAGACTTTCGATCTCATGGTATAGAATCGAGTTGGGCAACAGCTCAAGGATTATTTTTGATCGTTCGAGATTCGATTCCGCTTTGTTTAATGACCCCATGGGGTGAGATCAAGCTTGTTGAATACAAACAAATTGCATTGTCTTTGAAATCATGGAAGTCAATTTTGGATAACGTTTCAACGGTAATTTCTGTGTTTCATTCTGGCAAGTATGCTCCTAAATCGTATAAAGGTTTTTCTTTGGATATGTACGAAATTCTTTCTATAAATCATCGGCAATTACCAAGAGCAATTCAATGTAATAAAAATAACATGATATCCCTATCAGATAGTAAAAAAATCTGGAGTGAATTGGACAGTATGTATAACGAATTGAAAAACATATAATTCAGAATTTCAGAATTATCGATTTTCGACCGCTGTCCGTATATCAAAAAATCTATATGAGAACTCATGCGGGTGATTCAAACAAAAATAAGCAAGCTTTTTATGATCATAGTGGTTGTTTACATCTCAGATGTCGCCACTATTCATCTAAAAAAATATATGCTAGCTTTTTTTAACAGTAATTGATTAATGTTGTTCATAGTGTCAGTGTCAAAAGAGTAATGTAAAGCATGAAAGGAGATTTAAAGTCATGGCTTTCAGTGTTAAATCCAAAAAAAGCGGAAAAACGTATTATCTACACTCAAAAGTTGTAAAACTTAAGGGGAACCGTAAACAAACGATTTATTATTTTGCAGGTAAGGCTACTAAGGATGCAATCGATGAATTGCCAAAAGGATATGGCATTATTGAAAATAAAAAGACCGGTTTGCCAATGCTTAAGAAAAAATAAGATATTTAATCTTGATAATAGTCTTTGCGGCGCACTTTTTTTAAGTGCGCCGCGTCTTTTTATTAGATCTGCCCAGAAAACCCCATGTTTTTAAAAACTGGGGATGAATGGGCAGTTGCGGAGCAAAAAAATAAGTTTTTTGCGTAAGAAAAAATGAATAGGCATACTGTGTGGCGTGAAAAAATATTGGGCTGGTGTGCATACAAAAAACAAGGAGATGATACTCATAGTTTGGTTGCCAAACCATAGAAAAAGAATTTTAAAGGGGGTCTTGGCCAAACGAATAGAAGAACTGTTGCGAGAGTGTGCTGATGTAAATAGATGGAATATCGAAGAATTGAATATTCAGCCCGATCATGTTCATATGGCGTTGCAATTTAGTCCAAATATAGTAGTAAGTAAGGTAGCGCAGCTATTTAAAGGAAAAAGTAGCAAAATAGTAAGGCAGGAAATTCCTGGGTTAGAAGAAGTTTACTGGAGAGATAGTTTCTGGGCAGACGGATTTTTTGCAGAAACAGTTTGTGCGGTAGGTTTTAATACAATTAAGAAATATATTAGAAACCAATGATAGAATATACTGGTACGGTTATTCCACGGCCTAAAGGCCATGGCGATTTCAAGGCTTTGAAAAAGTAAACTTATATGAAGAGAAGGATGACGCATTTACTTTTAGAGCAATGTTACTATAAAGCTGCATGAATGTAATTTTTTAAAATATCATATTTTCCTGGTCGGTGCTTTGATATAATAAATTACAAACATTTGGGATCTTTTTTTGTGGTTATTCTTAGGGGGGACAATGAAAAATCAAAAGACTATACCTTTTTTTCTTTGTATTTGTATAAATACTATAATAACGTTAAACGCGATGGATGAGTATACACCCTTAATAGATCATTCTCATATAATTAATGATCAGCTTCTTCCGGCAATGGATGATCAAGAGTATCTATATTACAATGCCATTAATGAGATACTTGATGGTGAAATTCTGTTATCAAAAATGCAAAAATTATCGTCTCTATATAAAGATAATCAGCAAGAACGAGCTCGTATTCATGCAGTGATAGTAAAATTTTTTTTGAGACCAAGAAACGTATATTTATCTCCGCTGCCAATAAAAAAAGTTAATGGTGATGATTGGGTAACGTCCGTTTCTGTTTCGTCGGGTGGTCGGTTTATTGTTGTTTGTTTTGCTAATAAGACACTGAGGGTAATAGATTTGATGTTAAATAAGTCTATTTCACTTACTATTTCGCAATTAAAATCATTCATATTTGCTTCAGCCATATCAGCTGATGGAAAATACGTAGCTGTAGCAAATCTTTGTGATGTACTGATATTTGATACCGAATCAAAAAAGTGTATACAAACGCTTCATTCTGAATATAGCGTTGTATTATCAATGGCCATAGCATCAGATGATAATATAATAACGCTATCGATGAACCATGAGATTAAAGAATGGAATTTCCTTTCTGCTCAATGCTTAAAAAAACTGATGAGTCCGAAAGCGGTATCTACTGGAGCTTTATCTGCATATGCAAGATTTTGTGTAAATGTATATCCTTGTTATCACTGTATTACGAAGTCAAATCTGCAAACTAATAAATCTACAGACATCACCATCAATTGTGATACTGTATGCGCATCTGCAATATCATTAGATGGAGATGTAATCATCCTCGGTGATAAAAATGGTTCTTTAATTAAAATATATGATGCCCCCGCACGAGTGTGGCGTGACGTAATAACAGGGCATACAGCAACTATTTTTTCTATAGCAATTTCTGCTGATAAAAAAATTTTAATAACCGGTTCAGGCGATAAAACAGCAATAGTTTGGGATTTGGCGTGGCATAAAAATCTTTCATTTGAAGCGCTTATGCTTATCATTAAAATGATTGATTGCTTACGTACAAATACTAATTTTACTGTGAGCAATGAGGTGAAAAAGATTTTTAAATCTATTCCGAGCTATATCAAGGATAACATCAAAAAACTTGCTCATCAGTCAAGCCAATCCTCTTCATCAACAACATAGATAAAGAAAAAGTTTCTCATAATAATTTTTTGAAGATTTTTTGGCGGAAAATTTTGTTCGTTCAATCTTGATAATAGTCTTTGCGGCGCATTTTTTTTAGTGCGCCGTGTTTTCTTTTTGACTCTATGCGAGATTCTTTTGCTGCCTTGGGGACACGTGTAGCCATTCGTTTTTTAGGAACATAAAGAGCTTTACTGATTTCGATAGCAAGACGCCGGAGTGCATTTTCTTTATTCTGTTGTTGGCTTCGCGAAGAGCTATCATGAATAATTAAGTCGCCTTCGGTAGTCAACTTTGATTGTAGATTTTGTAGAACCCGTTGTTTCTGCGTGTCATTTAAGGCCTGTGTTTTATGTACATTCCAGCGTACGGTAATGCGTGTATCAGTTCTATTAACATGTTGGCCTCCGGGGCCGCCGGCTCTGCTTGTTGCAATTTCTATTTCATGGTCAGGTATTACAATGCCATTTTTGACAGGTACATCAGCCATCTCAATCCTTTCTCCCTTACAATAAATGTTCAATATTTCTTTAACCCTAGCGTTTTCATTCTTGCTTTTCAAGTAGATGCTTTTGCGGTAAGGTGACGGTATGAAGATAGTAAAAAAAACAAGGCACCCCCCATTTACTGTTGTGGTTGTACACGGTGGCCTCGGTGGTGCAGGAGAGCTGGCTTGTGTTGCAAAAAAGCTTTCTAAGACTTATGGAGTGTTGGAACCATTTCAAACCAAAACAACTATACGAGGTCAGCAGACAGAATTGAAGGGTATCATCAAAGCAAATGCTGATGTTCCAGTTACATAAGTTGGCTAATCGTGGGGTGCGTGGCTTAGCTTTATGTTTGCAGCACAAAATCCATCGATGGTTAAAAAACTTATTTTGGTGAGCAGTGGTCCATTCGATGCATAATATGCAACAAAAATTATGGAAACTCGATTAAGCCGTTTTACCGAAAAAGAACGGTTAATGGTTGCTGCGCTTGTAAAGAATCTTAATGATCCATGTGGCAAAAATAAAAACAGTGTTTTTGCTCGCTTAGGAAAATATATTTTAAAAGCCGATTCGTATGATCCATTATCTGAGAAAAACGATGAACTTGATAGCAACTAAGAAATCTATAAAAAGGTTGGGGCACGTGCTTCACAATTGAGAAAATCAGGTAAACTTATTGAATATGGCAAGCATTTTTACTGTTCGGTGGTTGCTATTCATGGTGACTATGATCCTCATCCTGCTGATGGCGTCAGGGCTCCTCTCTCAAAAGTCTTAAAAAACTTTAAATTCATGCTCTTAAAAAAATGTGGCCATAAGCCATTGATTGAACGATTTGCACAAGAAAGATTCTATACAATTCTTGAAAAAGAATTGCTCTGAAAAGACCTCTCTTTAAAGATTTCCGATTGCCTGGTTTTTTTATTTAGTTTCGATATAGTTGTAGCAATTTTGGGGTGTTCTTATCTATACAATAGAGCCCTTGTAGATGGTATGTGCACTTTGTTTTATGAAAGATACTAATGAAGAAAATATATGTATTAATTTTTTTGGTGATATCAAGTTTGCATGTTTGTTGGTGTGCGTATTCAAAGTCGTATCATAAGCAGACATATAGAGCGGATAATGGATCGGCCAAAAAAAAGAAAAAAATATCTTGTAGCGAACATTTAGTGCAAGCAATGCGTCAGTTTGTTGAAAGCAATAATGCAAGTTCTTTAGATGATTTTTTGAAAAAAATAGATGTGAATACAAAAAAAGCATTGTTTATCAAGCAGCTTCCTGTTGTAAGTACCAAGGGAGAATCTTTTACTGTTGATGTTCTGATTTTGGCTGTCTGTTATCGTTTTTGTGATATTGTAAGGGTTCTTGTTAAACATGGTGCAGATTGTAATCAGAGTTCTTTTGAGGGCTTCAATCCTTTATCTTTAGCTGTTGATAGTAATAATACAAGCATGATCGAAACTCTTTTGCAGTGTGGTGCTGATATTAACCGTGTATGTGCTGATGGCTTCAATTCAATGACAAGAGCGGTTAATAAAAGTCTACCATCAACGGTCGAATTACTTATTAAGTACAAACCATTACTTAATGTAAATGATGGGAATGGTAACTCGCCATTATATATTGCTTCACGGGAACGGCGCGTAGAACTTATACCTGTTCTTGTCAGGAACGGTGCCGATATTAACATGACATGCAACAATGGATTTACGCCGTTGACCGTAGCTGTGGACAATGGAGATAGTGCGATGGTAGAGACCCTCATTGCACACGGTGCGGATAGCAATAAAGCCGGACACGATGGATTTTCACCATTGAACAGAGCGGTTGCGGATAATGCAAAGACGATAGTGGAGACCCTTATTCGCTTGGGAGCGGATGTTAATTATGCTGATGCAAATAAAAACACGCCTTTATATATGGCTGCAGGAAAAGGTTTTACAGAACTTATTCCGATGATTGTAAAAGGCGGCGCTCGTATTAATATGCAGACGCCATCAGGATTTACACCGTTATCTATAGCTGTTGATAAAAATAATATTTCCACGGTTGAATTATTGGTGACTCTTGGTGCTGATCTTAATTTGTCGATGGGTGATGGCTTTTCACCACTTAATAGGGCTATTGCAGATGGCTTAAGACAAATGGTACTGACGCTTATTCGATTAGGTGTGGATATTAATCGTGCTGATGAGAATGGGAATATTCCGTTATTGTTTGCTTTTACAAAAGGCCATAAAGAAATAATAGAGGATTTGATTGCAAACAATGCTGATATTAATGTGCAAGATGCTGATGGAAATACCCCATTACATAAGGCGATAGAAAAATCGTACGATACTATCGTTTCTGAGCTTATTAAACGTGGCGCTGATATCACGATAAAAAATAGCAACAATATAACACCGTCACTCTTGGCTGAAGTACATGATAATACAGCATTGGCAGAAACTTTGTTTAAAAAACGAGAACCTTCTGTGGGCGATTTACGCAAAGCATTAGATGCGAATAATGTTGAATTGTTTTTTACCTTACTAAAACAATTCAAAAAGGATCCGTTGTCCGATCATCAAAATGTTGTTGATATAACCTATGATGCTCTTATTTTGGGTAATAAGCGTGTCTTTGATTTGTGCTGTGCTAAGGAAAATAAATTTTTAACTTGTTGTATTGCCGGCCACGCACCGGTGCACTATGCTGCTATATATGGACATGACGCGTTGATGCGTTATCTGATTGAGGATTGTCATATTGATGTTAATGAACCTGATCTCTATGGCTTAACGCCGGTGCATTATGCCGTTATCTACCGAAACTATGATATGTTGAAATATCTTATTAAAAAAAACGCTAACATCAATCAAATGTCTCAGGAAGATCTTGGCGTCTACAAAAGTGACTCAACCCCCTATGACTTGGCAGTTCAGCTTGGGTATGCAGATATAGCTGATTTATTATCTTCTTGCGGTGCACGAAGCTATAAAGCATATACAAACAGTGTTATGGCTGACAGGATGAGCAAGTTGGCTATTTTTATCGATAGGAACAATGAATATGCACAGACCAAACAACAGCTTGTGTCAGTCAAATCTGCGTTATCAAAAGAGCTATGCTCATTGATACAACAAAAGACGTGTCCTGTTCTTATAATTGGCGCTCATATGTTACGTAATGTTGTGCAGTTGAGTGATTCTTTGAAAGATTGGCTTATTGTTGAAATTACATGGAATGGGATAGGTGGATATCTTCTTATTCCCAAGCGCGTAATTATGAATACGGAAAGCGATATTGGTCCATTAGAATCGCTTCTTGCATCGCTCGGATTTGCAGTATCGTCAATAAACTATACATGTGTTGATGATACCTATGTACGGAACAAACAGTTCGATGAGAATACTTTACTTCCGAAAAATTATAGCTCGTTAGTTCCCGATTTGATCGATGCCCTATTGTTACCAAAGGATAGAGTTGTGTATTGGAGTGGGCATGGAAGTAGCGCAAGCACCAAATACATAGGAAATTTGATGGGTACTGATGCATCGCAGTTGTTACAAATATTGTCTCGCAAAAATACTAAGCTCGTATGGATTAGTACATGCTTCTTGGGGGGCAAGAATCTTGAATATATTAGTAATTTTTCTGATATGACCGTTGTGTCGAGTGCAACAACAGAAATTATTTTATACCAGTCACATGGAGCAACGCCGGTAAATTGGGGTGGTTTTTTTAATGGCTTGGCAGCATATACATGTTTTATGCAACACGACAAAGGCGATTCATATTTGTCGACGGAAGTGCTGCCGCATCTTGTTAACCAGTCTTTACATATTTCTAACTTTCCCCATATAAAGCATGCCGGAAATTCATATTTTACCTTACTTCCAAATGAGCACGCTTTTCTTTTGAATCCTGAGATCATGGCTTGTTATGGAGCGCAGGGAGTCTCTTGTGTTGTTGAGAAAAAGAAATTACTAGAGCTTGTCGATATCGAACAGATATTACAACCGGTAGTGATTACACAGAAGGTGCCGCTCATCATCTCAAATAAATACAGAAATATTTTTAAAAAGGTATGTATTGATACTCTGCCAGATACCGATAAATTGGATTTTATTGCCGTTATGCGTAAGCTGACGAGAGCTTCCATTTTTGTAAGTAGTACAATTGAAAATGTGTTTATTATTCAAGAGCTGTATCTTTTTAAGAAGCTTTTTCTTGATATAAAAAATAATACCCAAAAATTGATGCCAAAAGCATTCTATAATGTGGTTATTAAACGTGGTCCATCGAGTAAGTGTTGCGTGTTTTTAAGTACTGTTAATGGTGCTTTATCAAAGGTTAATGCCCTGTGTATTGCATATGATAATAAGGCATCAAAATGGACTTGGCATCAAGATCTTTCGCAAGATGAGCTTGCAACGTATCAACGTTTGTTATCACAAAAGTAGCGAAGGTGTGAGACTTGAGAAAAATTGTTACTGCCGGATTTTCGTATATCGATATAGATGCTTAAAGAAATAATTAAAAAGGATCGTATGAGTAGTATGCAACAGATATCATGTTAATCGTTTGAAAGATGTGAGTTTGTTGAAGCTTTATAAGGAATTTATAAAAAGTATTACTAAAAAAATTACTGTTGTATCATTACGTATCATTATTTTGGTTGCAGGGCTTGCCTGGTGGTATCTTACGAAAGAGTTAAACAAAAACATATCATGTGCCTTTTTACAATCTAGAAGTAATAAAACGCATATGTTTNCTTAAAGAAATAATTAAAAAGGATCGTATGAGTAGTATGCAACAGATATCATGTTAATCGTTTGAAAGATGTGAGTTTGTTGAAGCTTTATAAGGAATTTATAAAAAGTATTACTAAAAAAATTACTGTTGTATCATTACGTATCATTATTTTGGTTGCAGGGCTTGCCTGGTGGTATCTTACGAAAGAGTTAAACAAAAACATATCATGTGCCTTTTTACAATCTAGAAGTAATAAAACGCATATGTTTTATGAAGATGAATTTGTCTGGGGGCTTTGCTCATATAAACCGGTGCAACCGTGACATTGTTTTGTGGTTGTTAAGCGATATGTTGAAAGATTTGATGATGTTTCTGATGAGGAATGTTTGGCTATCAGTAGCTTGCTTAAAAATATTAACACCGTCATTCAAAAGCTTAAAGGACCATCATCATATCTTTTGTTGCAAAAAAATGGACGAGTAGTAAGACAATCTGTTCCGCATGTTTATGTGCATTATATTCCTAAAAAAGTATCGAATAACCAGCTTTCAGCCTTTGGCATGCTGTGGAACTTTTTATTAGAATCATTTCAGCGGCAATTAAGCAAAGAAAAACTGGCTGAGTATGTTGGTGTTATATGCGTTTAGGCATGGAAAGCCATAATTGTGCGTAATTGAAAGGTTGATCATTGATGCCAAGACTATTGCATTTAGGTGATGGCTTATATACTATTTCGCTAAAGAATAATAGGGGGACTTTTTTAAAAGGAGCCGTGGATGAAAAAGAGTATTGTTATAACTATGTTTGCCATGCTGCAGGTTATTATGCAATCAAATATTATGTCCGGACCAGTCAAGATGATTGTAAAAGTTCCTGTTGCCGATTTGCGGTCTAAGTCGGTGCTAAGTAATTGTGTACAGGGACCCGCTTTATCAAATAATATTGGTGATCAAGATTCGCAGGTATTGTTCGGCGATAGTATTTGGGCTGAAGAGCTTCCTGATAATGCTGACTGGTTTAAAGTTTCTGTTGTTGGGCAAAAGGCATGGCGCAATAATGGATGGGTTCTGTATCCCGGCTATATCTTGGGATCGCGTCTTATGTCGGTTTCTGTTTTCCCAAAATACAATATTGTAGTACGAGATTTTTGGGCGACTCTTTTTTCAGAAATGAATGATAAAAGCAGTAAGGTGATGGACTTGGCGCTTGGTACAAAACTTGAGGCAAAAAAAGTAAATGGATGGTGGGACGTATTTGTTACTGTTGAAAATGTAGTTAAAACCATCGGATACCTCAAGGCGTCAGATGGTATTTATGAGATGTCTGAGGAGGTTAAGGAAACTGAAGATGTTTTACGAGCACAAATCGTTAAATGTGCAAAAATGTTTCTAAAGTTTAAAACACCATATGTTTGGGGTGGTTGCAGTCCAGTAAACAATGATTTAGAAAAACAAATTACCGGCGTTGATTGTTCGGGCCTTACTTATTTATGTTATTTAGCCTGTGGTTTTGAGATTCCTCGTGATGCTGGTCCTCAGCTGAGAGCTGCTTACAAATTGAAAAAGGGTGGTGAATTGAAAGAAGGCGACTTGATCTTTTTTGCCAAAGATGAACAAGGAGCACCGGTTTCTCACGTTATTATGTATATTGGCAATGGAAAGGCGATTGAGTGTACCGGCAGAGGCTTTGACAGTGTTGAAGCTACACAAAAAAATGGTTTTTCTTTGGATAGCTTGAGCACCGTATTGACTGATGTAAAAGAAGCTGTTGGTGTTGCGGTAGAGGATATTGAAAGCGGCAAAACCATTACAAAAAATGGAAAAATAATTTTTCTTGGGACCTATTTTACTCAAGAAAAAATTCAGGTAATGCGAGACATTGCTCTTGGCAGCAATGCTGCTTGGTAGGATAAGACCCTTTTTTGAGCTTATTTGCTAAAGATACGTTGGATTTTCTATGTACAAAAAAATATTGTCTTTAATAGTCTTGGTGTTGCTGATTTCTGTATGTGTGTTGTGCGCAAACTACAAAGATTTTGATGCCTATCAAGAGACTGTTAGTTATCAAGAAGTGTTCGAAAAAATAAATCGATACGTGAAACATGATCATAACATTGAGCCGTACTACACACTGACGCATGATGGGCTTTATATATTTGCTTCTCATGATGATAAACAACATAACAAACCGGAATTCGTGTTGCGATTTGGAACGCGCGTTAAACCCAAATCGTTTGTTTTTAAGAGGGGTGATGATAGAAGCAAACCATTGCATGGTTTGCGTGTCGCTATTGACCCTGGTCATCTTGGCGGGGATATGGCACGGGTAGAAGAACGTTTTATTGATATGATACATCCCGTTAAAAAAACGAGAATCCAATTTGCTGAGGGTGATTTGACCTTGTGGACTGCACAGATACTCAGAAGTTATTTAGTTAAGGTTGGTGCAACGGTATTTGTGACACGAGAAAAAAGAGGACAGCCGGTGTGCAGGCAATCATTTGCAGAATGGTGTGTACAAGAATTCGGTGTTACTCAAGAGGACGATTGGTTATCGAGTAGTGTGCAAGAAAAACTTTTGAGGTATGTTGCTACGTTATCACCTGGCCGCCAGAAAGAATTTACAGAGCGTTTGGAAAGTGCAGAAAAACAATCATCACAACTTAACATTCAATATATAAAACAGGCTTTGTTTAGGCTTGGTTACAATGTACGTGATTTACAGGCGCGGGCACAAAAGATAAATGCTTTTAATCCGCATATTACCATTGTTATGCATTATAATGCCAATGGACAGAGTTCTGATGTTTCATCAGACGATTATAATTTAACGTTCATTCCCGGCAGCTTTTTGAAAGGTGAATTAGCGTCTCAATCGGCTCGCTATGAATTTGTAAGAATGCTGGTGACCGATGATATTGATGAGTCGTTGTACTTGTCTCAATCTGTTGTAAAAAGGATGGAAACGTTATTGCATGTTCCTACTATGAAAAGTCCTTCATACCTCAAAGACAATGTGCTCTTTGTTCAACCGGGTATTTATTGTAGAAACCTCATTTTGACCCGTCTCATTCATGGTCCTCTGTGTTATGGAGAAACATTAATACAAAATAATCTAAAGGAAGCGGAACTTCTTGGTACGAATGATTTTGATTGTGAAGGAATCATGGTTCCTTCTAGAGTTGCTGATGTTGCGAGGGCTTATTTTGAAGGTGTTTGTGAGTGTTTTGGTATTGTTGTTTAATACTGTAATACGCCGGTATGCATGATTATCTTCCATCCTTGATTTGTTTTGGTATACACCTTGCAAACGCGACCCTTCCAGTGATCATCATTGCCGTTTTTATCACGCCATAAGGTATCGATATCAACCACTGCAAAAGCACCATTGCAAAAGCACCATCGCCTTGATCTGATACTACAATTTTCTTAATTTCTCGATGATTATGAATGAGCGTATGCGTATCAAAAAGCTGTTGCCAGTTGTTACGCCAACGATCATGGTTGTAGCGTCCATAGGGCATAACCCAGTCCATTGGGTCGTGTGAAGTATTTGTTTGAGGCCATGGCCATACCATGTCAGGATGAAAGAGAGAGGCAAGAAGCTCTGCATTCTGTGTGTCCCAGGCGCGAGTTTCAGTATCGACAAGTTTTTTGATTTCTTGTTCTATTGCTTGCATAAACGTCCTTATAAATTAAGTGCCTATTTACTTGTGCCCCCGCTTTCGCGAGGGCAATAATTTACAAGGATGTCGTATTTTTAGTGTTGCTGCAATACAACACAGAGATTTATGCGATTAGTGAAAAACATCTAATGAGTTGTTGATGCTTTGATAGTGGTTTCAGGCAACGCTTGTTGGTTGTTGTAGAGCTCTTGGTCGATTCTTTGAATTTTTGCTATTTCATAATTAAGTTTATTAATGATTTGATCAATAGTTACAAGTGAATCTTTTATATTTTGTGCTGTTATATTTTTATTTGATGAAGCAAGTAGCCAACCAAAGACGAATTTTAGAAATATATAAGTAAAAAGAATGCTGAAAGTAGCCACCGGAAGCAGAACTATCCCTGCTTTTCCATTAAGAATATCTTCATGTCTTATGTCAAGGATTGTGCAGATGGCAGAAACTACTGACGCGTCAATTGCAATAGCGCTGAGTATATAAGTAAGTTCTTTGATGACACCGCCCAATTTAGATAATGCTTGTTTTGCGACTGATGGATTTTGGCTATCACGAATGTCGATAAGAGTCTTTTTTGCACTTTCGAGTTCGTCTCTCAGCAACAAGAGTGCTTCTCTATCAAGTTTATGAATGCTTGGCTGCTGGTTTGCTACTACGTTTGTATTTTGTAGGGCTGGTGTTTCCATCTGAGCATTAAGCGTTGTGCATAGTATTCCGCACATAAGTAACGATGATGTTAATGATATGATTTTCATATTGGTCCTCTTGCTATAAAAATTGTTAATAATTTTCAGGACTTACGCACTAGCTGA
>LDIV01000001.1:724182-781693 GCA_001468855.1 candidate division TM6 bacterium UASB124
TGCCTATATTGCGTAAGTCCTGTAATTTTATGACAAAACACGTGGGATGGTATTGTATCGATTGGCATGATAAAGTCAATATTTGGCGTCAGGTCATGATAAACGTTGAACTTATGTCTATGCTTGTGCTTGGAGAGCTATGAAAAAAATTCAGAAATATGCTGCACTGTTTTCAATTCTGCTCATGTTTTTTATGGATGTTATAAGTATTGGACTTGCTTATCCGATATTTTCATCAATGTTTTTTTGTCCAGATTGTCATGTGCTGGCGGCTGGTACTTCGCAAGCTATTCGAGGGATTTGGTTGGGAATAATTTTAGCCTTAGTTCCAATAGGACAATTTTTTAGTGCACCAGTATTAGGAACATTTTCGGATCGAATAGGAAGAAAAAAATTATTGCTTACTACCATTGCTCTTGGTTCGATCGGTTATTTTGTTGCTGTCTGTGGCGTGTGGTTGGAACAGGTTCTTCTCCTTGCTTTCTCACGTATTGTTATAGGAATTGCCACCGGTAATCAGGCAATAGGTAGTGCCGTTATTGCTGACATTAGTGAGCCGGAAGAAAAAACAAAAAATTTTGGATTATTACATATGGCAGGAGGCTTTGGCTTTACAGTAGGCCCTTTTTTGGGTGGCATATTATCAAAATTCTCATTTGGTTCATTATCAGGATACGCCATTCCTTTTGCTTGTGCCGGCATGCTTACGATTATCAACTTGGTATTGGTTGCTCTTTTATATCAAGAAACACATAAGCCAATACAACAGCAGCAGGATGTTCTCTCATTTGGCTTGCGTAATATTAAACGTGCATGGCGAATGCCGGGGCTTAGTTTGTTATTCGTAGCTATTTTTGTGTATAACTTTGGTTGGTCGTTTTATTGGGACTTTATTCCTGTCAATTGGATTGCATTATTCAAGTTTGATGCTTCAGGGGTTTACAATAGGTATGCATTAGGGGCATTGGTATATGCGCTGAGCTCCGGCATATTGATACGTCCCTTCATCGCACGATTTAAATCACAAACACTTCTTTTTTATGGTCTTATTGGTGGTGCTTTATGTATAGGGGTTCCTCTTTTTTATGCAACGCCCAACATATATTGGATACTTATCCCTTTGCAGCAATATGCAATATCATTAATTTTCCCTGTGGCAGCTGCACTTGTTTCAAATAAAAGTTCAGCTGAAAGCCAGGGTGAAATGATGGGTATCTTCGAATCGGTACAATCGTTTGCAATGATCCTTTGTCCAATTGTTGCGGGTGTTTTAATTGGAATATCGCTGCAAATGCCATTGATTGTTGGAACTCTGGGGCTATTATTGGCTGCGTATATTGTAAAGCGTGCTGATCATTAATCTTTAAAAAGCTTACTTAAGTATGCTCTTCCTGAATCGGCAAAAATAGCAACGACAAGATCAGACGATTTAAGTTTATGAGCATACTGCATGATAGCGCTTGCGATAGCACCGCTGCTGAGTCCTACTGATAATCCTTGCTCACGCGTTAATTTTTTTGACATGGCAAACGCATCATTTCCCTCTACTAAAATGGTTTCATCGATGACAGATAAATCAAAGGTATCTTTATTCTCCGGATATCCAATTCCTTCGATACGATGTGTTCGAGCTGCAACCGATGCCGGGGATTCATCAACGGCAATAATTTTTATGTGAGGGTTTTGTTCTTTTAAATATTTTCCTGCACCTGTAATGGTGCCATTTGTTCCTTTGCCGGCAAAAAAATGTGTTATCGTACCGTTGGTTTGTTGCCAAATCTCAGGACCTGTTGTTGTGTAGTGTGCTAACGGATTTGCTTTGTTTGCAAATTGGTTTGAATAGAATGCATTTGGTATTTCTTGTGCAAGCAGCTGAGCTTTACTTCGAAAACTTTCCGGGTGAGCCAGGGTTGGCGTTGGTGGGTATGCATAAATCTCTGCCCCATACGATTTCAATAAATTTATTTTTTCAGTACTGGTTCCATCAGGAATTGTAATAATTACTTTATAGCTCTTCACAGCGCCTATCATTGCAAGAGCTATGCCTTGATTACCGGAAGATGCTTCAATGAGAGTTCCTCCCGGCTTTAAAAGCCCCTGCTTCTCAGCGAGTTCAATCATAAAAAGAGCCGGTCGATCTTTGATACTTCCACTAGGATTTAAATATTCAAGCTTTGCAAAAATTTTTGGTTTAATGCCAAGGTCGATAGTGGCAAGTGGTGTATTGCCTATGCGTTTTAGTATGGAATTTGATTGCAACATATTCATATGAGAAATCCTTTCGTTATAGTGACACAAAAAAACCCCCGGCTATTCAGCCGGGGGTTACATATTTTTACTTCAGTTTTTTGTATTACGACGTAATCCTTTCCCGGCCGATGTACATGTAACAACAATTTTGTGAAATGATTGAACAAATAGATGTAAAGGTTACTATGGCAATTATGGTTGCTTGTGATGAATTGCTGTTGGCATGATTGCGAAAAGACATTTTTTTCATGATGAATAAGTACCTTTACACATTTAGTTATGTTAGTTGATTAATATGAAAATTATCGTTTGGATTGTGCAAAGTCAATAATGCATGTATAAAGAGTGCCAGATTTCTATTTTGGCGCTCTTTATATGAAAAATATTAACTGAACAGTCCCTTGATAAAGTTGAAGATAGCTTTGAATAATCCTGCAAAAGCACTGAAGAGTGTGTCAAGGGCTGCCAAGACTGTCTTTGAGTCGTTTGCTTTCTTTTCGACAATCTTGATTTCTTTTTCAGTGTATTGTTCTTTAACAGAGATAGGTTCAACTTTTTCAGGTGTTTGTTGTACTGTGGTTGGTTCGGGCTCTGTTGTTTGAACAGCTTCGACTGGCTCTTGTACTGGTTGAGCTTTTTGGGTTTCCGCTACTGTTTTTATAGAAGATTCTTTTGCTGTAGGTTCAGGAGCAATCGCCGGTTTAGCAAGATCTATTTTTTCAGGCTGAGCTTTTGATGGTGTCGGTTTTGTATGCGGCTTGCCATGAGTCGGGAGGAGCGGTGCCGGTTGTTCAACAATTATTTCATCAAGTTTGTTTAAATACCATGATTTTTCATCGTCAGTTTTTTTATCAATACCGCAAATAACAATATGGCGAGGTATAAGATATTCATCAGATATGCCTTCAAGCGATGTTTTCCGAGCGAGAATGAGATCTTTGTCCGGATATCGCTTGCTGACATAATTTGCTTGATTTTAAAAATAACTAAAATAAATGCTCAAGTCAAATTTGGTAATAGCATCGTTGTTCTCTTGCCGTATGCCGCCGATGGTTGTATTACCAAAAAACGAAAGTTGCGAAACCTGTGTTGATGTTTGCTCATCTTTGATAATACCATCCAAAATTGCTTCACCTTCTTCAAGTTCGGCAAAGGTTGGTTCTTTAAGTGTACTTTGTTGGGTGGTGTCACCCATTGGTATTACCCATGGCCAGCAGAGAGTAATAACCAAAGCTGATAATAGAACCTGCTTCTTCATTTAGCATCCTTCCTTTTTTAGGATTCTTGATACAACAATTAACTGTATCATGTGCATTTTAAAAAATTCAATAATTTAACGTGAAAGCGAAAGTATTAGCCTTTTTAGGTGATTTTTTTATGGCAAAACATATTAAATTTTGCATCTTTAATCTTCTGAACTATAATTTCAACCCTTAGGTATTTTTTCTAGTTATATTTTTTTAAGGATGCGTGATATGAACTTTTTCAAAAGAATGCATGCGTATGCAATGTTTTTTATAACGCTGATAACGACGTTGAATGTTTATGCTGCTCAATCATGTGATGAGAGTAAACAAACAGCTATTGTTCAAGAAATTGCTCAATCTCATAAAGATAGTTTGGATAGTAATAAAAAAACAAATTCTGATGAAATAGCGGTTTTCAATATAAAATCTGACCTAGAAGCTACGCTGACGATTGCAGAACTTCAAGAAATTTTAATTAAAATTAATGATGATCTTGATAATCGCATTGCGTATCTTGAAAACGCAAATAAACATGAAATTGCGGATGTACTTAAGGCCAGGAAAGAAGTGATTATTAAAAAGCTTAAGGATCTACAGGGTTTTGAAGCTGAAATGGTTATTGAATATCTTGCTCGTTCTCATAAGCGTTCACATAAAAAATTATTATTATGTATAACAGGGGTGGTTGTTACGATTGCTGTGACTACATTGTTGCTATCATCGTATGATTCTGACCGTGGTTGGACAATACCATCGTCAGATCTTTTGAAAAAGAATTTTTGGAATATTATTGCATGGGTTAAGGGCCATGTATCAGGAATGACACAGCAAGCTGCAGCGCAATCTGCGACCGGTTCTACTCCTGTAAAAAATGGTACGACTACGTTATCGGTACCTGCTGTAGGTTCTTCAACGACATCCAATAATATGACAAATCAGCCTGTAGTAAATTCTGTCAGCTCTGCCTCTTCTGTATCGACTACTTCAGTGCCTGTTGTGAGCTCTCCCGGTAGCTTTGTAACGGCAGCAAAAAGCACAACAGATCACATACAAGCAACAACTTCAAATTCTTCTGTATCGATATCTATTGGTTCCTCGACATCTACAACATCTCCACAAGGTGATATATCACAGGATCAAGTGACATCAGCAAGCTCATCTTCAACGGTATCTGCATCTACTCAAAGTACTATATCGTCAACACAATCGGGAAACTCAAGCTTTTCATCAACCAATTCATCATCATCTCCAAGTAATACTCAGGATGCATTAGTAACAACAGCAACATCATCTACGATGGCAAAAGTTGGTTGGTGGGGAAGATTTAAAAATTGGGCAAGTGATACAAAGATATCAATATTTGGTGAATCTATTGATGATGATTCGCAGTCGATAGAAGAAGATAGGTTTTTTTAGTTATTGACGATAATAATCTAAAAAGAGCGAAGGTATGTAAGTCTTCGCTCTTTTTTCTTGCCATTATTACAAAAAGTTTGTTGGCCAAATGAAACAATATAGATGACAGCGGTGCTTTATGAACGAAACTTTAATGTTTGTATTGCATCTACGATTTATATTATTGGGATTTACATTAATAGAGAGGCGATGCTGCATCGCAGCGAAAACTGGTGGAGAGAGGGAGATTCGAACTCCCGATCCCGGTCTCCCGGGATGGCGGTTTTCAAGACCGCTGCTTTCAACCACTCAGCCATCTCTCCAAAACCATTAAAAAAAGATCAAAGATAAGATTCATATGCAATTTTAGCCGATTTTATATGCGCCTGCAAACTTTTTAAAAGATTGATGTTTGTTGTGGTTCTTTGAGCCTGTTTGGCCGTGGCCCAAAAAATATCATATTTTCTAAAGAATTTTCTTTGCAAAAAAATTCCATTTGCTGATTTAGCTCTATCCAATATGGATGAAGGGGGTGACTAAGAATTCTACTGTATTGTTCTATGAGGTGTGGGTGATATGTTGCCAGCCATGCTCGAATTGAGGGCCAGATTGGACCATGAAAATTGAGTTTGTCGAACATGTAATAGGTTGTAAAAGGTTTTGTTTGCGTAATGATTGATTGCCAATCGGTTAGATATGGCAAAATGGGAGCAATAAAGACGTATGTTTCTAATCCGGCACTATGGATGTGCTCAAGCGCTTGTATACGCTGCTCATACGTGCAAGCTTCCGGCTCAACTCCTTGTCGAATATTTTCCTGTGTGGAAGTTATTGTAAATCCAACTTCGCAGTGTTCAAATTTTTTGATGATGTCGATGTCGCGAACGACTAAATTCGATTTGGTTAAAATTGATAAGTTCGGTTGCAATGATGTCAAGCGCTCAAGAATTCTTCGTGTTAATCCATATTTCTTTTCAAGTGGCATATATGCATCGGTGACAGAGGCAATGAGTATTTTTTTACCACGATATTTTTTTGAATTGAGAGGAATTAAGTCAGGAGCATTGATTTTAACATCAACAAATTGCCCCCATGGCTCGGTATGATTGGTAAATTTTTTCATAAAGCGGGCGTAGCAATAGGCGCATGCATGTGTACATCCAACATAAGGATTAATAACATAGTCGATGGAGGGGATGTTGGATTTGGTGATGATTGATGAGGCTATGATTTCTTTTATGATCATGGGGCTTGGGGCGGTTAATCGGTATGATCCAAGCGAAGCTTTGTAGCAGCGAAGACTGGTGGAGAGAGAGGGATTCGAACNTTTCGGCCACTCAGCCATCTCTCCACAAGGCCTAGAATGTTCTTCAAAGAACCTATGCGCCCAAGAGGAGTCGAACCTCTAACCTTCAGATCCGTAGTCTGATGCTCTATCCAGTTGAGCTATGGGCGCATTATCTTTAATAACCTATATATTCAATGGGTATTTCATTATACTCTATTTTTCTAAATAGTATAAAAAAATTAAACATTTTGTCTTGTTTTTTCTCTAATCCTTAAATCTTCGGGAGGTCCGATGGCTGTATTGTTAGAAATCAAGGTTAACCCTCAGTCAGGGCGACAACAGTTTGTTAGGGATAAATCAGGTATTATTAAGTGTTTTCTTAAGAGTGCTCCCGAGGGAGGGAGGGCTAATGAGGAACTCGTAAAACTGATCGGTAAATTAGTAGGAGTTTCTCAAGATCAGATACGTATTATACAAGGGGCTATTGCCCGCAAAAAGGTCTTAAAGATTGACACTGACTTGGACCAGCATGCAGTATTACAAAGATTGGGCATAGAAGTACAAACATCATTTAAATGATAGGTTTGCCACACATGCCATTATATCAATGGAAGGGTATAAATCAGCAGGGTAAGTATGCAAAAGGGGTAGATCTGGCGGATGATCCTGAGCATCTTACAGCATTATTATTATGTCAGGGTATTGCATTAATTGATTATCATCAAACAACGGGGTTGCGATTTGATTGGTATCAATTATTTTTGCCTTCTATTGGGCCATCACAGTTAGCCGATTTTTGGGAACAGCTGGCACTGCTTTTAGGTAATGGCGTTGAACTATGTAAAGCACTTGAAATTGTAGCTCGTGTTACTACGCATAAAAGGCTTCAGTCGGTTATACGCAGTATGTCACAAGCTATTGCACAGGGGCAAGGTTTTTATGAGGCACTTGGTGCCTACCCCAAGATTTTTGCCCCTGTTGTTGTTCAGCTTGTTGAAGCCGGCGAAAGAACCGGTAAACTTGGCTTCATTCTTGAACGTATAAAAGATTATTACAAGCAGCAATATGTGCTAAGTCAGCAGCTTAAACGTGCTGCTTTGGCGCCATTGATTACTTTTGGCGTTGCTCTTGTATTGGTGGGGGCTATTGTGATGTTTATTGTTCCGCAGTTTGCTTCATTGTATCAATCATTGGGTAGCAAAATTCCTATAAGTACAAAGTTTTTGATTAGTTTGAGTAATGCTTGTAGGTCAAGGTACGCTATCATTATAGTTCTTGTGATTATTGGTGTTTTGTACGGGATTATACAATTGTTTAAAACTACTGCTGTTAAAAAAGTGTGTGGTAAGGTTAGCATTCATATTCCTATGATTGCGTCTATTGTGCAGTACCACAATGTTGTTATTTTTATACAAACATTGAGTATTTTTACAGCTTCTGGGCTTACTTTAACGTCGGCACTTGAACATGCAGCTCATACCGTGCGCAGTGAACTTTTTAAAGAAGATATCAAAAGAATAATACAAGAGATTATGGCTGGAAAAAGTTTGAGTGAGGCAATGGCTTTAATTGGTTCTCAATTTTTACCCGAACAGCTGGTTGCGCTTATGCATGTTGGCGAAGACTCCGGAACGTTGCCAGAGGTGTTGGCAAAAACAGAAATTCATTATCAGGACCTTTTAGCTGCGCAGCTTACGCTCCTGACGGCGCTCTTTTCTCCCTTGCTGATGATTGTTGTTGGTATGCTTATTGCCGGGATTATGGTCGTGTTGTATTTGCCTATTTTCAATTTAGGAAATCTTATCAGGTTTTGATTTACTTTTCTTGACCTCTTTTGCCTTTCTGTTAGCATATAACTGACATGTTCGAATATGTGCCGAAGTGGCGAAACTGGCAGACGCACGGGACTCAAAATCCCGCGGTAGCGATACCGTGTCGGTTCGACTCCGACCTTCGGCACCAAAAATTAAGTCGATGTGGGGTTCTTGTGAACAATTCAACGTGTGTTTTTTGTAAAATTATTCAAGGGACAATTCCAAGTACCATCATAAGCCAAAATGACCATGTTATGGTCATTAAAGATATTAATCCAAAAGCTCCGGTACATTATTTAATTATTCCTAAAAAACATATCGAATCAGTGTTGACACTGTCAGATACTGACGCTGAATACTGTTGGCATATGCTTAAGATGGCAAGGGATATTGGGAAAAGACTTTCTTCTCAAGCTTTTAATCTTATCGCCAATAATGGTGCTGCTGCTGGGCAAAGTGTACCGCATGTCCATTTTCATCTTTTGTCCGGTAAAAATCTTTACGAACATGGGTTGAAATTGTGAAAAGAAGAAAAAGCTTTGCTCGGCGTATTGTTTGGATAAGTTCCATATTCTTTGTTCTTGCAGCATTTGTGGTATTTGGCATTTCATACTATGCATTACGTTCACTTACATTTGCCAGTGATAATGTTTTCCATGGTAAAAAGCAATCAGACCTTGTTCAGGAAATTAGAACAGAATTACTTAAGCGGACTGATGTGGCTCAGGTTTCTTTTAAAAATGCTGATAATATGAATATCTCAGGGCTTTTGTTTAAAAGACCAAATGCTCAAGTTAACGTTGTTCTCTGCCATGGATACAAGAGTGCCAAAGAGCTTATGTATGCCTATATCGATTTGTTTCCTGAATGGAACATGCTTCTATTTGATTTTCGGGCATGTGGGCAAAGCGACGGTACAATGACAACGATTGGTTGCTTGGAATATAAAGATGTTGTAGCTGCCGTGCAGTTTATGCGGGAGCAGATGACAAATGTAAATACTAAACAATTACCCATGGTTGTATTAGGTATTTCGATGGGGGCTGCATCTGTGCTCAAAGCGGCTGAATTTGAGCCGGGACTTGCTGATGTTTTTATTATTGATTCTTCGTTTGCACGTCTAGATACAACGGTGATAAAGGCGTTCTCAGTTAAATCAAGTTTGCCACGATATCCGTTTTTCCCCATTATAAAAAGGATGTTTCAGTATTTGGCTGGTTGTGATATTCATAGCATGAACCCAGCCGAAAGTGTTAAATCAATTACGAATCCTATCTTCTTTATTCATTCCTGCGGAGACCAATTTATTTCACCTAAAAATGCAATTAAACTCTATGCCAATGCTAAAAATAAAAATTCAAAAATATGGATTGCACCTCATTGTCGTCATGGCTGGTTGCATTCATATTGCAGTGAGTTGTATAAGAAAAAGGTTTCGCAGTTCTTGCGGAAGAATATTCCAACATTAGTAGTTTAAATATTTCGGCTAATCAACCGGCATAGTCGACGGTTGAGTATGGTGACAAAGATCTCGCTCAAAACGAAGCCTCTAGCTTGCTGAATTTGAGTTTGGAGGGAAATCTGCTGATATTGCCATCAGGTTTCCGACCTTAATTTACTTGCCTGAAGTATTTTAACGTGAGTTCGGGGTTTGAAAATTCTTGAAAAGATAAGTGCCTTTCGCCAAAATTTATGGGGAAAAGCTTTTGGGGATAAGAGATATCTTTCTGCAAAGTTATTCAAAAGTTTATTTTCAAAGAGTGTCATGCTTTTTGCCAAATTAAAAAGGGATATGGAAAAACCAACTGATAGGCATCACCGATAAATTATAGCTTAAAAAACGAGGTGTTATTGAGTCTGTTAATGAGATCATCAAAAGCTCCTGCCAAATAGAACATTCAAGGCATAGAAGTTTAGTCAATTTTTTTGTAAACCTAATTGCAGCTCTTGTTGCTTATTCATTTCGTGAAAAAAAACCATCGATCAAATGTAATCTGCGATCAGATAGTCTTATTGCTTGTTTTTGACAACTCCGAACTCACGTTATTTTAGGGAGAGGTTCTATGGCTTTCCCTATTGTAGGACATTAACACGTACACAATCATGTGCAATAATCCGCGCACCTTCGTTAAAAATAACATCAAGTTTGGTCTGATCCCATGTACCACCTAAATTTAAATCAAAGCCGGCAGGTATGGTTAGGCCAGTGAATGGTAAATTTTGGCCTAGCTCTACAGAAGGAGGTAGGGAGATACTATATGTGCCGCGAGTCCATGGATAATAAATAGCGGTTGTTTTGGGTGTGCTAATATGAACAGTGCCATTGACAATTATTGTTCCAATTGAAAATGTTAAACTTGTTTGTAAAAATTCGTGATAACAAAGGGTACTCGACGCTTCCTTGGTGTTTATCGAACTACCAAGTGACAGTGAGCATCTGTCAAGAATTATTGTTGACGATTTGTTTTTAAAATGAACCGCCGAATATTTTCCAACGTTATGATCAAATGACCAGATAAGTCCATTGCCGATAGTAAGAGAAGTATCTTGATCGAGAAAAATTTCTGCGCCAGAAAGATGAAGATATTGACCGTTACGGCCGATGATTTTGTTGTTTCCGGTCATCAATACGGTTGTGTGTTGTGCAAAACTGATACCATCTAATGTATTTCTCACATCCAATGTAGCATCTTCAAATGCTACAGTTGAATTACTAAAATTTGTTGCTCCATGTAAAATTATATTTTTAAGTTTAAATCCGTCTGTCCAGAACCCTGTAAAACCAGTTGAATTAACAAAATATAAGTTGTTACCATGTCCATTAAGGGTACAGCCCCCAAGGATAACGTTATTGGTGACAGTTAAGTTGTTTAATGTATGTAAAACATTGCCTTCTGTGGTTATGAAACCTCTTAGATAACCGCCACCAGGAGGTAATGACCCAGGGTAGAATGGAATTGGCATATAATAATCCCAAGGGATATATGTGAGCTGAACTATGCTGTTGCTGCGGATAGTTCCTGGACCATGAATGACAGCGTTTTTACCAAGATAAAGATCCCCGTCAAGATAAAGAGTGAGTCCGTTTAGATATATATCACCATCCACCACTTCTGTTACATCGATGTGTGTAGGCGCATAATTGTTTGTGGGTGATGTTGATGTCAAAGTAAAACCCTGAGCAAATTTTACAAAACCTCTAGCATATTCACCGTCGTTGAACGTATTGGTTGTTGAAACTACGATTGACTTGTTTAAATCAGGTCCCGTGGTGGTATCATATGTGGTAGGGGATACGATGGAAGAGATGCTAAGATAGAATAATAAGAATATGTAAGTCAATTTCATAACCGTTCTCCTTTTTTTGAAAATCAATAAATGAAGATAATCGATAATAGCAAAAATTCCATCAGGGTTTTACCCTGATGGAATTTTTGCTTGAAGAAAAACTTAAAACTTATGCTTTTTGTTCAGCTGTCTTGTCTTCTTCTGTTTGGCCTTGAACCGGCTCTTCTTCTGTTTGATTAACAGCTACTTTTGCTGATTCTGCTGGAGCTGCTGCTTCTGCAGTTGCAGGCGTTTCAGCTTGAGCTGTTACAGCTGCTGCTTGTTGTTGATCTGCTGGAACGTTAGCCAAAGCTTCTTTTTTGACTTCCTCAGCAGTTTTTGATTCTTCTGCTTTTGGTGTTTCTGTTGTGCCACATGCACATAGTAAGGCCAATACGCTTGCGCCTACGAGGTTAAGCAAAATATGCTTTTGCATATATCGATCTCCTGGATAAAATTTCCCAAACAGGTTTGTTTACACCCCACTACATTAGAAAAAAGAACGAGAAAAATCAAATTTTTTTATTGTAGACTACGGTTTTTGTGTTTTTATAGAGGTAATTCGATGTGAAATGTTGCTCCGACGGGTGTGGGGACTAGTGATATGGTACCTCCCAATTGAGTGATAATGTCATGAACGATAGCCAAGCCTAAGCCCATATTTTTCTTTTCTGTTGAAACATACGGTAAAAATAATGATTCCTTAACAACGGTGGCTATACCTGGACCGTTATCTGAAAAGATAAATAAAAGTTTATTCTGATCGGTATGAATGCTTATTGAGAGTGAAATGTTTTTATTATTTCCTTGGGTTTGTTTCAAGGCACGTATGCTGTTATCCAGTAAATTGATAATAACAAGGCGTATTTTTTGCTTATCTGTTTTGATCTGTAGTGGATTTATATAACAATCATAGACAAACGTAATATCAGGATAACTTGTTTGATACAGGCAAAAAATACTTTGTATGAGCGATGTAAGGTCTATCTGTTCGATACTTGGTTGTGGCATTGATGCAAAATGTGAAAAATGAGTGACGAGGTCCTTGATGGTTTTTACTTGATCCAATATAGTGTTGGTGCATTGTAAAAAAACAGGATCTTGGATGGAAACCTCTCGGTATTTGCGTTGTAACCGTTGCGTGGCTAATTGAATAGGCGTCAATGGGTTTTTGATTTCATGTGCCATTTGTTTTGCAGCTTCTTGCCATGTTTTCATTTTATTTATTTTAACGATTTGTGTAAGATCTTCGATAACTATTAATACGTTGTGCTGTGGCATTTGGTTATGAGATGCTACGGAAACAAGCCTGCCATATACCATGAACGTTTGTGTTTGTTCCCCAACGGTAAAGGAAATCTCCTGGGTAATGTGCTCTTGGCCGGAAATAGTGAGTTCGCGAATGATATTACATGATTTTTGGATTACTTCTTGGCCAAATATTGAACATCGCTTGCCTTTAAGTTGTATGTTGCCATAAAAGCTGTTTGCCAAGTTTTGTGATGCACTATTGTGAAAAATAATACGACCGTAATTATTAATGACAAAAACAGCAGCAGAAATGTTTTCAAGTATTGCCAATAATTCTTTATTTTTATGTTCCAAAATGGTCTGGGCCGTTTGAACAGCTTCTGTCATTTCGTTAAATCCGCGAGAGAGGCTTTGAAGATCACTGCTTGGATCGACTACGATGCGTGTTTGCCAATCGCCTTGGCGTATTCGTTCTGTTGCTTCCAATAATTCTTGAATAGGTTTGGTAATGCCTTTGGCTAGGTAAAATGCACACCACAAGGAGAGAAAAAATATAAGGAGAACGACAGCAAGAAATGTAAAAAGATATCCAACGTAAATTGAGCTGCGTACCGAATAGAGATGTTCATAGTCTGATAGTGAGTTTTCAATGCCAATGAGAGCTGCTCTTATGGACTCTGGATAGCGGTGGACAATGATGCAGGTGAGATGATGTATTTTTTTTGCCCAGTATAAGGAGCCATAAAAATCAAAGCAACCGCCATTTTCAGAGACATTGGTTATATTATGGAAAAAACGAAGCTTAAGGCTATGGGTGGTGCGGTCGTTGGTGGTTCTGAACTTGCGCCAGATTGTTTTTTCATCATGGAGAGAACCCACAATACCATGTCCGATATCATTCAAAATGTAAACGGTGTAATTGTTCATGATGTGTGGAATTGTGGTGGTAAGGTATTGATGCACTTCCTGTTGATCAATTGTAGGTTGAGTGTGATGAAATGTGAGGTATTTAGATACGGTATTTGAGAGGACTAAACCATGGTATGCAAGTATATCTCGTTGCGCTTGTGTTTGTTGTTTATGGAGCGAAAGGGCACTTTTGAGGCCGCTTTCAATATGAGCTTGAAACCATCGGTCAATACTATTGGTAATAAATTTACCTGCTGTGAAGAAGATGAAAAAGGATGGAATAACCGAAAAGAGTGTAAAGGCGAACAATAGATTGCTTTTAAATGCACTTCCGGGTGTTCCCTTTCGTCGTTCTAAAAATAGTTTGATACTGTGACGAATGATGAGATACAAAAGCACAATAGCAATAACTATATGTGTATTAATGAACAAAAATAGAAATGTTCTATTCAGCCCGCCACCAATCATGGATGGATTTTTTTGGATGTAAAGTTCCAGCCAGGTGGTAAAAACCAGTACAAAGATAAAAAATATAATTGCGATAAATCGTTTTTTTGTGAGTGTCATAATATCCTATAGTGTGGTTTGTCGATTAAGATGTCAAATGGCTGTAATTATTATTAGAAATACAGGCTGTAAAAATATCAACTAGATCGTTAATTTATTATAGGTATCTTATTTGCATGTAGGAACATTGCGTGTTATACTGGCCTGCGTTATTGTTTTAGGGAAAATAATATGTGCCTTTTGTGGGAGGGGCTTTACATGATTAAGACCGGGTTGGGTTTTATTCGAATCACGTTTGTTTCTTTGTTTCTTTCATTCTTTGTTCATATGTGTGGCGTGCAGGCGCAGCCAGATAATCAGCAGGGAATTAATATCAAAGCATTGGCTCAAAAATTTATTCAATATATCGATGATATCAATTATTTTACTGATAATGAGCTTGCTGTTAATATTCCTGGGGTTGGCCAGGAAATTTGTGTTTCATGGGGCTTTGGCGGTTCTGGCAATATTTTTACGCCTCTTCCATCCGTTCCTGTTCTGTTAAAGAATGCATCAGCCGATACGAACAATAGTTTAAGTATGGTCGAATTGGGGAAAGTGCTTATTCAAGATGAAGTTAACCGTTTTGCAAAAAATATTGAGCTACTTCAGTGGTTTTTTGCTGAAACGCAACTGAGTCCATTAAAGTTATTTATCCTCAAGGTCTTTTTGCTTGCTAAGGATTATTTACGTAATGGTCTTGATATAACGACGGTCAGATCAGAATTTTTCCGTCTGTTAGTTCGTCTTTGCATTACTGAGAATGTAGGTATAACAGACGCCTCTAAGCCGTTATCAAATTATTTGCCAAGTTTTATGAAAGAATTTTTGAATAGTCATTTGCCGGAAGCTCTTGATGTACTTGATATGGTATGGGGTATTGTAGCGGGAAACAAAAATGTTGAAGATGTTTCTGCTATGGCTTTGAACCATCCACATACTGTTTATGCATGTACATTTAATAGCAAAGCTGCGGCTGATCTGTATTTTTCTACGTTGCAAAAAGCAAACGGACAACGTTTTATTCATGGCGATGATATTATTAAATTTACTAATTTTAATGGTAATGCGTTGCCTAATGGTATGCCACAAGAGCTTAAAGATGCGGTTTGTTCGGTGAAAAATTTCCCCTCATATGTAAAAGCAACAACTGCTGATGGTCATTATTGGATCGGATACGTGGTTAACCGTTTTGGTGCATATCAAACGGCAAAGCTTATTGTTATTGCTCTTATGCAGACAATTAAGAAGTATGTTCACAATCGTCAAGAATATTTCAAAGCACATCCACTTGATGTTCAGCGATACCAGCAGGAGCAGGATGTGTATTATAGGCAACAGCGCCGTATTCGCCTGTTCTTAGCATCTGAATCAGGTCAAGCATCACAAAACAGACTTGATAAAGCATTACACAAGATTGAGCAACAACGATCGCAAAAAACTTATGATGCCGTACAAAAAAACAGCCGTGGTGTGGAATTGGAAAAAGAACTTAATATGCTTCGTGATTCTCGGGATAAAGTAATAGAAAAGCTTGACCGGCTTAATAAACTGTATGCGGCTTCTCCGCATCAAAAAACAAAAAATGATATTGCTGCAGCAAAGAAAGAAATTGAATTTTTGAATGATGTGATCAATGAAAATGAAGCTGCGCAATTGAAATTAGAAATAAATCGGTTGGAATTACTGGAAGAAAAATCTACCGATAAAGTTATTGAAAACAATTATTCGGATGATGAACAAAAACAACTTGATGAATTGAAAGAAATTGTACGAACATTAAAAAAGCAGGGTGAAGTAATACCAACAGATCTTAGTAAAGAAATAGAAGCTTTAGAAAAGAAAATAGCTCCGGTAACAAAGCAGATTACAGCCGATAATGTATCATGTGAGCGTCTTTTGTCTAAACGCGAATGCATTGTACAGGCATATAGGCATGAAGCTGAAATTTTAGAGGCTGAATGTGCCCAAAAGGCCAAAGCATTTGATGTAAAAAGCAATGATGCGAGATGTAATATAGAAAAACTCAAATTCTTTGTTTCTCTAAAGCCTTTGTATGAGGCGTATATTCAAGAGCTTAAAGTACGAGCTGATGCTATGGATAATGAAAACAAAAAGGCTCGTGAACTTTTACAATGTCGACAAGCATGCCGTGAATTGGGGGTCTGTTCTGCTGATACTAAGTCAACAAATGATGAACTAGGCTCTCGTTGCCGTACGCTTGAATATGAAGTTGGATGGCTTGTAGATAATCAATCAACTCCTGGCCTGTTGCATATGTTTATGACAAACAACCCGGAGCTCAAGGAATTGTTTGCAGCACTTCGTGGTGATGCTCATTGTTCTAATGCCGAGCTTAAAGATTATTTGTACAATGCACTTGCAGTTATTATGCAGCAATCTGATCATGTGAGAGATATGGCATATACCTATAGATACATTATTCAGGCTATTATTCCCGGATTTTTGCCCCTTTATGAAAAGTGTGTTAACGGACAACTTGTTTGAGAGCTAGGATGAGGGGGGCCATGTTGCGAGTATGTTTTTTTGCGATGATAACTGTTTTTACGTTTGCTTGTAACGTTTTTTCTATTACTGAGCAAATGAGTTCATCGGCCAGTGTTAATGTTTCATCTGAACCGTCACAAACGATTGCTGTATATCAAAATCAGGTTCAACAGTTAGATACGATTAATGATGAATTTAATCGTATCTATACATTCTTTTTTTCTCAAAACATACAAGATTCTCCACTGGATATGCAATGTAAGAACTTGTTATTTACGTGGAAAAAAATTATAGAAAAGTGTTCACGGTTGCTTGTACAAACTGCCGGTGTTTCGGGTAAGCAGTGTTTATTAATGCTTGATATATATCTTGATTATCTTAAACGTGTATACCTCAAATTACATATTGCAACGCTTGATACGTCACATGGTGCAGCGGGTGAGAATCTAATTACTTACAATGTATTTGCAACAATGATGTTACGTCTTTGCTCGCAACTAATGGTATGGGTTGGCACTCAAATAACCGATGAAAATAATACCGATTTTTTAGATAACAACCAATTGACAGCGATGGTTCGTGCTGTAATTCCTACGCATATTATTAAGGCCCCTATATATCGTGTGGCATCATTATATGATGTTCTGGGGTATGACTTGTTTGACGAATCATTGACGATTGCACAAGAATATCTGGATCTTGTGATTGCTTATGAAAGGAATCGATATGTACAAGATAGTAACATGCAGGACGAGCTTGTTGCCAAAGCTGACATGCTTGTGAACTTGTTATATGAAAAAACAGAGAAAAATGACAACAATGAACTCAAAAGGATGGTCCTTACGGCATTTATGAATAATGTGTGGCATATAAAGAATGCTTTAGCATTTGCACAACAGCTTGAACGTTGTACAACACAAACACCTGAAATGGCTTCTTCCCTTATGCAACATCACAGAATTATTCAATCGCCTTTTTTCTTGCAGATGTATATGCATATGTCTCAGGTAGAGCGAGTAATTGTTGATACATATTGCGGCTTAGTGGATCATTTTTTTGTGCATGATCGAGATAAGGTTTCAGCATTGTTCTTTTATGAACTTGAAAAAACAAGTACCGATCTATATCGTATTAAAACACACTATGCCGGTGGCTGGTTGAAATGGTTGTGGTATGGAACGTTGCCAGTTGTTGATGTTATTACCGATATGATTGCTGTGCTTGAATCACTTAAGAAACCACGAGCTGGCTTCTTCTCTATGATGAATGATATTGTTTCCGGTAATTGGCTCAATGGTATTAAAAAAATTGTTAAAACAGATAGTGGTGACTACATTCTTGAGTATGCTAATCAATTACTTGGAAAAAGAAAATTCAGTGATGTAAAGTCTGCGACCTTATATGCATTGCTCTACGCAAGCCCATTTTTATTAACCAAACTTATCAAATATATTTTTCCATCCTTGTCTGGTGATCTACAAGAAAAGGCAGCATCTTTACTTGATGATAAGACACAGACTGGCAACGAAGGACAAGATGTTATTGCTTTTGCCAATAAAAATCCTGAGCTTATAAAACAAATGTGCGACAGAAATCCGGAGATTATTGACTTACTAGTACAAAGCTTAAAGCAGCATGCCGTGATAGCGGCTAAGGAATAGTGGTTGACTATATTTTTTCTTGCTATACTACCTTTTCCTCTTGTTTTAAATTACAGTTATTTAAGAGGGTTGAGGGACGATGATTTACCATTTAGCAAACCAGTTACATGGTTCATATTCTTTTTTTAATCTTTTTCACTATGTCAGTGTACGTAGTATTGGTGCATTATTGACAGCGTTATTCTTTGCATTCTTTTTTGGTAACCGATTTATAGCGTTTTGCCAGCGCAACTTTCGTGCTCAGGTGCGCGATTGGACACCGGATTCACATCAGGCGAAAAATGATACACCAACGATGGGTGGCCTTTTTATTTTGTTTATTTTCTTTGTTAACAGCCTGTTGTGGAATGATCTTACACAGGTTAAGGTTTGGATTTTTTTATTGTGTATGGCAGGGTTTGGCGCAATCGGTTTTCTTGATGATTGGTATAAGATTAAATATCGTAAAGGCATCTCTGCTACGCTTAAATTCAGGTTACAGGTGGGATTGGCTTTCCTTGTTGCAGGATTATGGTATTGGTTGGGTGCTCCGGATACAAGAGTGTGTATTCCATTCTTTAAAAATTTTAGTCCTGCCCTTGGTCTTTTATTGATTCCCTGGGCTGCTTTTATTATGATTGCTGCGAGTAATGCTGTTAACCTTACCGATGGGCTTGATGGTTTGGCAACGGGGCCGTTACTGTGTAATTTCTCAGCCTTTGCTATGATTGCTTACCTTGCCGGTCACAAAAAATTTGCAGCCTATTTGTTTATTCCTTATGCAGGAAGCGCTGAAATGGTGATTCTTGCTGCAACATTGATTGGTGCATTACTTGGTTTTTTATGGTATAACACCTATCCTGCACAAATTTTTATGGGGGATGTTGGTTCGTTGCCGCTTGGTGCCGGTCTTGCACTGTTAGCGCTTATGGCTCGTCAGGAACTATTGTTATTGATAGCCGGTGGTATTTTTGTACTTGAAACAGGGTCTGTTATTCTGCAAGTTTTTTCATTCAAAATGTGGGGGAAGCGCATTTTTAAAATGGCTCCCATTCACCACCATTTTGAATTACTTGGATGGCCAGAGGCAAAGATAACTGTTCGTTTTTGGATTATTTCAATAATTCTTTGTCTATTGGCTATTCTGACACTTAAGATTCGTTAATTATTATTAAGATTTATGAGTCTGTCTTGTAATTGTTGATTGATTTCTTGTCTGCAATATGGGCATGTTGGGGCTGTTGCATGATTTTGTGCGTCGGCAATGATGTGTATAAGACAATCTTTGCAGATTATTTTGTCTTTGCAACATGTCATGGTGACAGTATTTGGTTTGTCGTCCATACAGATATTGCATTCATGGATTTGTTGATTTTGCTGATTGTTACGGGGATTGTTGTTCTGTGGTTCATGATGATTATTGGCATGGTTGTCATGTGCTGGGTGCTGTAGGGCCGCTGCAGGTTGTTGGTTGTATACAATATCGTATTGCATATTGACAGGAACTGTTTGCCATGTTTCTTCATCAATAAGATCTGCATTGTGTGCAGTATTGTTTTGTATGATTTGTTCCAAATAATGGGCATAACGTTGATCGTTTGTCATGCGTTGCCATTGTTCCTGATTTGGATGTTCTTGATGTTGATTGTTTTCTTGTGGTTGAAGAGCTCTGTTATTTTCAGCCATTAGGTCAAACAGTGTTTCATATTGTATATCGACCGGCATTGTATCCCACACATTTCGGTCTAATGTTCCACCGGCATTGATAAGTATTTGATAGCGATCGTTGTTTGACAATGTGTTCCATTCATTAGGTAGGGGTACATCATTGATGATGCAATGCCCATTAAAGAAAATGAAATATGTACCAAGAATTATAAAGCGTTTCATAGGTATAATCTCCATGTAAATATTTTTGTATGTTGAAAAGATAGAGAGGGCAGGGATGCGCCCTCTCTGTTAATCCCTTATGAGAGTGTTAGAAAGGACGGGAATGTGTCCAGCGATATCCGAACCAGGAATTATCATAATCAGCTTGCTGTTGCTCACGTGATGTTATCATGTTAAGGCCAAGCATGTTAAGGCAATAATCGATAACAGCTTGAACTTTATCCGGTGTGTATTGTTTTGCTAAAGTACCTAAACCATTATAATCGTTGTATAGTAAGCATGCAGTAACTGCGGTAATCAGTGTTAATGTTAATCTGTTGTTCCAAGCAAACTTTGCAGGTACTGTAAGGCAACGTTTCATGAATCCTAAAAATCGGCTTGTTCTGCTTTGATTGTTAGGTTGGGCATAGTTGTTTGGCTGTGCATTGACAGCATGTACGTTGTTATTGTTTGGTTGCGCATGGTTATTGTTATTATGTTGAAATGTTTGCATACGTTGTTTTTGTAAAGCAAGCATGTTCTCATACTGCATGCCTGCATCCATACGTTCCCATGTGGTGCGGTCAAGTGTTCCACCTGCTTCAACAAACTGATTAAAACGTTGGTTTGCTGGGAGCGTAGACCATGCATGTTGAGCTTGCTGTGCTTGCTGCATACCATAACCGTTAACAACACAAGAACAAATAAAAGAAGCTATTAATAAACGTTTCATGACTGAGACCTCCATCAAAAAAGAATTAGAAAAATATTAACTACAGTGGTGGGAAGGCGTTTTGTATGGCGGGGTGCGCAAGGAGCATACTTGTTAAGAAAAAAAAGATTGTAGAGAAAAAAATGAGCTTAGTGTTTTAAAGCCTACCAAGGTTTGACGGGCAAAACAAATGGGTGCTTTTCATCGAAAAACACACTGTATTTGAATATTTGTAACGATTGTTTGCTTTTACTGCGCAATAAAAATTACTTCTTGATGAAGAGTTTCTGTTTTTGATGAAGCAGTTTTTTTGTGGTCGTTTTTGGGCCACAGCAAAATTTGATGATAGAGCGAAAACGATGTAAAGAAAAGATATCTGTATCTGGTGAGGGTTGGGGGGCTTCATTACATACTCCTTTTCTATTTATTTTTATCAAAAGACGATTTAAAAATAGTATAAATGGCGTTATTAGGCTTTGAAAAGATTTTTTAAAAGAGCCTTTGCTTACTACTTACTTATTTCACCCCAATTTTTACCTGAACGAATAGAAACCTTTAATGGCACGTTCCAATCAACAACGCTTTCCATCTCTTTGCGAACGATGGATTCAACCGATTCAAGTTCTTCGGTTGGTAATTCAATAATGATTTCATCATGAATTTGCAGGATCATGCAAGCTTCGAGCTTGTTGGCAACAAATTTTTTGTTTAGGTTGATCATTGCAATTTTCATGATATCTGCTTGAGAGCCTTGGACTGGGGTATTGATAGCTATACGCTTACCGGCTTCAAAAATTGTTTTATTACGTTCCCTGAGCTCAGGGATAAATCGTCGACGTCCGTACCATGTTTCTACATAGCCGTTTTCAACTGCTCGTTGAACTGTGTTAGTCATCCAATCGGCAACTTTTGAGTACCGAGCGAAATATTTTTCAATATATTCTTTTGCTTCGCTTTGTTTAATGTCCAGATCTTTGGCTAGTCCATAGGGACTCATGCCATACATAATGCTGAAGTTGATGCGCTTGCCTAATTGTCGTTGTTGGCTGGTTACTTTATCAAGTGGAATACCAAAGAGTTGTGCTGCTGTCTGTGTATGAATATCAAGGTCGTCGTTAAATGTTTTAATCAATACCGGATCTTGGGTGAGGTAGGCTAGTACGCGTAACTCAATTTGAGAATAGTCAGCAGACATCAAAACTTTGCCAGATGGGGCGATGAATGCAGATCTGATTTGGCGTGCAAATTCACTACCTGTTGGAATATTCTGCATGTTGGGATCTGAGCTTGAAAGTCGTCCAGTTGCAACTAATGTTTGACTGTAGCTTGTGTGGATACGTTCTGTTTTTGGATTGATGAAGGTTGGCAAAGGGTCAAGGTAAGTATTTTTTAATTTAGATAATTCACGGTGTTGTAAGATTAGTCCTGGAATCGGGTGAACAGCACTGAGCTCTTTGAGTACGGCTTGATCGGTTGAACGTTGCCCTTTATCGCTCTTTTTTGCTGATGGTAATCCAAGTATATCAAATAACAGATGTTCGATTTGTTTAGGTGAATTGAGGTTGAGGCGTTCTGGAATGATGTTGGTTCCGGTGCTTAAGACCCCAAAAATTTTTTTTTCAATCTGATCGATTTCGTCAACAACATCTTTCTTGGTTTGAGCGATTTTTTTCGGATCAAAAAGGATGCCCTTTTGTTCCATACAAACCAATACCCAATAAAATGGCATTTCAATGTCATAAAAAACTTTTTTGAGTTTTGGTTCTTTATCCAGCTCCTTTTCTAGGATCGGTTTAAGTTTGAATGTTTGTAATGAATCGTGGGCTCCGTATTTTGCTGCGCTTTCGAGTGGAACTTCATCAAAAGTTTTATGCTTGCCGATGACATCTTTGAATTTGGTCATCGGTTCATGTAAATAGATAACAGAAAGCTCTTTGAGATTAATTTTTTGCCACTCATTACGTAGCAAGTTTGCGGCTATTACCGTGTCAAAAGGAATTGGATGAATGGCTAAACCATGGCTCCACATCACCAGTTGGTCAAATTTTGCATTATGCATAATTAAAATGGTATCTGGATTTTGTAGGATTGGCTTGAGTTTTTCAAGTGTTTTTGCACGGTCAAGTTGCGGTACATCTTTATGTTTAAATGGAATGTAATAGGCTGTTTGATTATCGACGGCAAATGATATGCCGACCATTTCATCAATCAAGGGGATACATCCGGTTGTTTCTGTGTCGAGTGCAATCTCTTTTGCCTTTCCCAATACGGAGATAAGATCGGTAAGCGTTTTTTCATCTTGAACAATAACCAGATTCCAGGCGTTTTCTTGTGTTTGTGGTGCTGGACCAAAAATTGAAGCATTAATCTCTGTGCCAGGTTTCTTTTGCTCAAGTGCATCGGGGAATCGTTTTTCGATATCTTTCAATAGGCTGCCAAATTCAAGCTCTTGGAAAAGTGGAGCTGCTTGTACCCATTTGTTTTTGTCATAAGCAAGATCGGTTATGCGGACTGAAATAGGAGGTGGCTTTAAGGTGAAGAGTGTGAGGCTCAGATAAGCATTATCTTTTTGTTCTGCCAATAATGTTTGTGTACGTTTTTTTGCAATCTTATCCAAATTTTTATACATATCATCAAGTGAATCGAATTGTTTGACAAGATCTTCTGCTGTTTTTTTACCAATGCCCATTACGCCGGGAATATTATCTGATGTGTCGCCTAGTAAAGCATAAAAGAAGGGTATTTTTTCACAGGCAAAACCGTGTTCTGTTTTATAATCATGCTTGTCGATGATGCGTTCTTTGAATGGATCGAAAATAAGAAGATTGTCTGACAGTAACTGATACATATCTTTGTCAGGACAAACCAAAACAACCTGACGATCTTTGTAGCGTTGTGCAAGAGCTGCGATGATATCATCACCTTCATAACCTTCTTCTGCCACCTGTGCGATACCAATAGCATTAAGAAATTTGAGGATATATTCTTTTTGGACAAAGAGCTCGCTTGGTGGTTTTTGACGTGTTGCTTTGTATGCAGGGTACATCTCGCTGCGAAATGTTTTGCCCTTACTGTCCCATGCAATTGCTATATATGATGGTTCAAAGGTATCAATGAGCTTTTTTATGGTGCGACAAAAACCGTAAGTGGCCTGTGTTGGTATACCGGTTGAGGTATAAAGTGGCTTGATGGCATAAAATGATCGATAGAGCAGGTAGGAACCATCGACGATGAATAATGCGTCTTTAGAAATTCGATGCATGCGATACCTTTCGCATTGGTTTTTGTCGGCTATTTTGACTTTTAGTAAATTTGGGTAAACTAGTATAACGTGAATCGGAAAAATTGATAAATAGCATGGATAATATGAAAATATTAGCGTTGGATTTAGGTGATCGTTGGGTAGGGACAGCTATTTCAGATGCTCTTGGCGTGACATGCAAGCCGTACCAGACGGTTGAACTTGATAATCTGTATCAATTTTTGGCCACAACAATACCGCACGAGCGTATTAGTACTGTAGTAGTTGGATATCCCAAAACATTTTCCGGCGGAGCAAGTGAACAAACTACTAAGATAGAACAAATGAAAAACGATTTGGAAGTAATGTTCAAAGAAGTTGGTAGCAATACCATTACATGGATTTTGTGGGATGAGCGATTGACGAGTAAGCGAGCATCTGAGCTTCATCGTTCAGCGCGAACACCTGAAGAAAAAAAGAAAAGTCATTCGGTTGCGGCAGCTTTTATTTTGCAAAGTTATCTTGATCATTTGGCGTTTGCACGAGCGTAATAATCTTTATGCTCACTCAATAGTTTGTATTCAAGAACATATCCGTATTCATGCGTCTGAATTTTCTTAAAGCCAAGATGTTTATAGATTTTCTGTGCTTTACTATTTTCATATCTAACACCCAAAAGAATCCGCTTTGTATCAGGATATATTCTTACAATAGAAAAAATTAAGTTTCTGCTTAAGCCTCTACCTTGTGCAGATGGAATAATTGCCAGATGTTCCAGCCATACAAAGTCTTTGCCGTATTCCGGTTTTAAATAAAAAATTGCAAAGCCTAAAATTTTATGGTCATCAAAATCTCTGACCGTTACGATATAACATGTATGCAAGTTTTTTTTATCGCCTTTAAGATATTGTTGCACAGATTGATCATTATCTTTTTCTAGAATTTTGGTAGCTATTGCGACTTTTCTATCAAAATCAGTCTCTTGGTCAATTTCATAAGCATATGCTGCAGCAAATACAGGGATAAGTTTTCTTTGTGTATCAAGCATTTTTTTATAATCAGTAATCTTATATGAATCTAACGTTATCGATTTCTGATTTTTATCAATCTCGTCCAGCAGTGTTATATGATCATAATTGTTTGGATTTATGCCCATTACATAAGCAGGAATGAATGTGAAAATAAGTAAGCGAAAGAATTTTACAAAAACCATGATAGGATCTCCTCTCTGATGAACTTTGAACGGTTTACTCAAGATTAGATGATAAGCTAATTTTATACGTTGTTACGGGTTCTTGAATTTGCTCAATGAGACGAATAATCGAACAGCTCTCTAAATATATATTTGCGTCGATCGGATTTATTAATAAATCTTATTCTTTGTGCAACGGCAAAGTGTTTTGATTGATAACTTATTTCTCCGATGCTTTGCCATTCGCATAAAGAAGTGCCTAATGAGTCAAAACGATTTTGTGTAAGATAATGTATATTGTTTTTGTTGCGCAGGACGAATAAAAAATTTCTTATGATTTCTGCCTCATTAGCCGCAGCTACTGTATTGTAAAAGACGAGCACAATATGATTTTTATGTTTTTTGTGTATTGAGGTGCTTAGTGAGCTTTGTGATAGAGTATTAAAATATTCCTTATAGATTTTATAATCTACATCATCCATTGCAAAATCATAAGGGTCTACCGAAGTGTCAATCTTGGTAGACATGCTATTCAGATTATTTGTTTGAATAGTTATCGATATAAAAGAACAAATGAGCAATAAAAATGGTACTACATGCATGTGCATCCTTTTTTTATTTTTGAAAATCATTACGGTTCCTTGATTTCAAATCCTTCAAAAACCTCAAAGCTGCAATTTGTTTGCCAATCACTACGTCCCAAGCCAGCTTTAAGGCTTAATTGTTCAAGGGTTGTTTCGAGATTCCAATGCCAATCACGTGGCACTTGCGGTAAAAATACTGAAGATGCAATAGTATTTCCTGCTGCATCATGTTTGTTTAAAATGATGCCATGTTTACCAATGACAATATCGTCTGGTTTTGATATGTGGATTGGGGGGGTGAGAATAGAGATATCAATGACAATATTATGTAATTCATCCTTTGTGAGAGGTTTAAAACGTGTATCATGAAATGCTGCTGCATATGCCATATCGGCAACCGTTTTATAAAGTGGTTTTTGACTTACAATTTTGCCGATACAGCCACGCAATTGTCCATCTTTGGTATTAAGCGTTACAAATGCGCCTGCAGATGCTGCAAGGTTTTGACTTATAATTGGATATAATAATCGGTTGGTATGTTTCTCTTTTTCATCTTTGAATGAATTTTCTAAGACGGATCGTGCAAGTTTAAGAAGTGATTGTTTTTCAAAACCCGTAAGTAGGTTTTCGAGCTGGGTATTTGGTGGGAGTTGTGGACGTGCATAGATCATGCTGACATAGCTGACACTGTTTTTTGCTGCTTGGTCAGGAATGGAATCAAATAACTTTTTTATGTCTAATCCATGTGCTCGTGCGTGTGTAATATGGGCAGAGGTGTAATAACAAGTAAGATAAGAATTCACAGGACCAAAGACTTTTGCTTCTAATAAAGAGAGTAGTAACTTAATTGCATCTCGACCACAGATTGTTGCATTGGTTTGCTGTAAAAAATTATTGAATGAACTTAATGATTGTTGTGCCAAGGTTTGCGTGGCAAAAGAGTCAATGAGTTTGACGTAATCAAGAATATCTTTATCAAAAAGATCATAATCATAATTTTGTCCATGATGTGTAAAATCCGTACTTATAACAATGAGCGTTTTTTCATCAATAATTCTTCGTAAAGCTTCGGCTGCTTGAACAATTGATTCTGATGACATGTGTCCAACCACGAGTGGTACTAACGAAAAATCGGCAATTGTTTTTTGTAAAAATGGTAACTGAATTTCAATAGCATGCTCTTTGGTGTGAGCATCAGGATATGTATTATACATGGCGAATTTAGACAACTTTTTTAATGCTGCGGCATCTAATTGAATATCTCCAAGAATGGTGCGATATACCGTGTAATCCGGCAATGCAATACCGTTATAAAATATTGTATGTGTTGGACATAAGACGATAACACGGGAGATGTTTGTATTCTTACGTTGATCAAACGGTAAGTTTTTGTTTTCTGTAAGTAAGGTTTGATATGCTGTTGCGGCGCAAAGACCTGAATAATAGTGGCCGGCATGCGGAACTATAAGTGCTTTGATTTGTTTTGAATCAAGTGCGGCAGGAAAATAATCATGAGCGATTTTTAGATACTCTTCCAATTCATGATTAAGCTGTTGAGCATCTTGTGTGTACCAACCATTGAGTAGGTGAGCTTTATGAATGATGCATGTTGCTTGATGAGTGTCATTGTGAGCATCATTAGATTTGCTGCAACAGGGTAGCATTATGATAAGGCACGTAAGGATATAATTAATGAATATCTTCATAATAATAAATTTCCTTTTTTCTGAAGTAATAATTTTGCATTTAAGTTTAGCGTAAAAATTTTTTTAGCGTATAATAAAACACTTTTTATTGAAATTGCTGTTTTCCAAGCAAGAAGGTTTGTGTATGTTTTTCAAAAGAATTAGCGTGATGAGTTGTTGCTTGTTGATAAATTATTGTTATTTGGATGCTCAATTTGGCCACACCATTTGTACAGAAAATCAGAAAGAAAATGTTTATGACATGATGGCTTCTTCTTTTTATATAACCGGATTGTTATCGTTTTTGTTCTGCACGGTTAATGACCAAAAAAGAGCTCTTGGCTTTCCATTGCCGTTATGGCTGCAATCCTTTTTGCGAAAATGTACGTTTTTATTAAGGAATTCTTTTTGTAGGCATCATGATAAAGGAGCATTTTTACAGATATTATTGCCGTGTATGCCTTTTATCCTTAAAACAATTGTCTTTATATATGATGATGTAAATGATTTTAATTCGGTTCGGGTGATGGTAAAACGATTTGGTATTGATGCGTTGCGTTGATTGCTTGGCTTTTGGTGTTTGCGAATACAAAATGTTTAAAAGTGGTGATCATTAGTCTATACATAATTATATACATAGAGGAGTTATTATGAATTGCAGAAAGATTATGGGATTGATTTTGAGCATTTTTGCAGGTTTTTATTACTTAAGTGCCGATATCAAGGAGATAAAAAGCATAAAAGATGTTTTGAGCTATGGAGATGGTTATGCAACATTGTTCGTATTTGATATTGATAACACAATTTTGCAATGTTCTAACAGCAAGGGAACTGATCAATGTTTTTCAGCTGCCGTTAGTTATTTACAGCAAAAATATAATATTGATTCTTTAACCGCGGTCCAAGTTGTTTTACCAATGTATCGTAAAGTGGTGCTGAATAGTGGTGCTAGGCTCGTTGAAGAGGTTGTGCCATCAGTTATACGCGAACTGCAGGAGAAGGGTCATAATGTTATTGCTCTTACTGCACGGTCTGGCCCCCTGGTTGAACATAGCTGCCAACAGTTGTTGTCTTTGGATATAAAAATGTCCTTTATTGGTAAGACGTTTGAGGTTTATTTAAAACATGGAAAGGCCAGATTTCTTTTTGGTTCGATGTTTTGTGGGGATAATAATAAGGGGGATGCGTTAGCTTGCTTTTTAAATAACATGAATATGAAACCAATTAAAATTGTTTTTATTGATGATAAACGCAAATATCTTGAGCAGGTTGAAGCGGTTGCACAATCTATGGGTATTGAATTTACCGGGTTACGTTATGGATATTGTGATGAGCAGGTAAAATCATTTGCTCTTGATGACGCGGATAAGAAATTACTTGATGCTCAATATGGGCTATCGCTAAATACAAAAATAGTTGCTCAGACAACATAAAAACACAATCTTTTCGATTTCTTGACTCCCCATTGTATGGCACGTTAATCTAAAATCACCAAAAGGGATTTGGGGGGGCCATGAAAATCCAGCGAATAATCCTTGTATCGATTGTAACATTTACTGCTTTGTGTACATGTCACGCTCGTCTTTTTTCACAAAATAGTGACAAGATTTCAATCGCGCTCGTTGATACTTGCGAGCGCGATCGTTATTTATACAAACCGGTTATCGATATTTTGCAAACAGTAGGCTTTGATGTAACGTATAAGTCGCTTGATCTTATTATTGATCAGTCGTTACAACGGCTTGCCTTGCCGCGCTACCAGGCTGTTTTTTTTATCTTCGGTCTTGAGTTTTTATCAGGGATGACCAAGTCATACCTATGCGCTAAAGTGTTACAGGTTTTAGAGCAATATGCATGCATGCCCGGTGTACTTATTGGACTTATATTCCCTTCATTGAGGGCGTCTCCCGGAATGAATGTAATTGGTTCATTGATGCCTATTTTTAGTAAGCTTGGTTTTCCTTTGCCGGAAGCGCTACCATTGTTTGCCTCAATACGTGCAATGTCGGCTGATAAAAATAAACAATCAATTAATACTTTTTTATTTGTAACGAATACTTTTCTTTCAACACCTATTGAATCGCGGCCGATGATGTACCACACAACTTTAAATATGCCGCATAATGGAATTGAGTTTGATATTACGCAAATTGAACAAACGCTGCGCATGTTAACAGTACCTGTGTTGTTCTTGCCTGTTAAAAATGATTGTTCAGTTACTATGCGTCAGACATTGCCATATGGACTTTATTGGTATAATCCTGTTCGTAAAAATCACTTTTTTATTAGCACTACTCCCATATTAACGTTTTCAAGTATTGCTGAAAACTTTCATATATGTCCTATGGATTTTGCCTTGAGGCATGAAATGCTTTCAATGGTACAACGAATGTTATGGGAAGTTGGTTTATTGTCTCGTGTTACAGATCATACTGCATTTGATGAAGCATTTGGCATGATTAAAAAGGTTCCAACACCATCATTATCCAAAGATTTGGCATCCTTGGGAGTAAAAAAGCCGGAAAACATTTGTGATGATCGTAAAATAGCATGGATGGAGTTGAATGCTTTTTTTGATCCAACACAAGAGGAGCTAAAGAAAGATCCGGATATTATTCAGAAGAGGGAAGAACAGCAGAATAAGCTTATTGACTATGTTTATCAGTCAGGCCTTGATGCATTGTGGATTACGTTCAATCCACATATGTATTATAGCCCTATTGCTCGATTGGCAGGGAAGGAAAATGATTTTTTACATGCAATATCGGTGTTTACGCAAAAGCTTAAAAATGCTGCAACGTGGTGCAAATGCACAGTTCCTAAGATTCTGGTTGGCTATGAAATAACCAATAACATATATGAACCTAATCTGCCGCAGCACTATGCTGTTGACCTGTATGAAAATGTATATAAAGATTTACCCATTCCCACGGATAATTCATTCTGGCGTCAGGAAATAACAAAACCACTTGAAACATTTGTTAAGAAATGGAAAGATCCTGCCATAAGTCATGGTGTTCCATTAGCAGGTATTGTGCTGGATCTTGAAATGTATTGTCGCAAAAAATCCGGAAGCTTTTTAACAACAATGGGTTTTGATGCAGGTACGTTTAGTAAGTTTGTTCAAGCACGACGTTTGCCGTGGAATAGCGTTGCTTTGCGCGATAGAATTTTGTTATTGTTACAACATAGTCAAGCCGGTTCATACTTTAATTTCTTAGAGCAGCAAGCTGAATCAATTGGAAATAGCATTGCTTATCATTGCAAGCGTCTTATCCCACGATGTAGCATTATGTGTTATTTGCCTAATTTAAGTGTCTCTTGGTTTTACAAAGGATTATTTAAAGGATTAACGAATGGCAAACAACCATTGTATTTGCTGACCTTTAATAGTGAATTTTGTTCCCATGAAGAATGGTTCAAAAAAAATCGTATCCCGGCGTATCATTCAAGCGTGTTGTTACTTGCCAAGGTGGGCGGAGAACAAGACTTTGAATGGGTTGATTATCTTTTGCAACACAATCATGGTCTTTGGCTTAACCGATTCTCTCGTTTTGTGGAACCAAAGTTACGAGATTGGACGAGTGTAGAGCAGCCTGCAATGCCGGAAGAATGCTATGAAGATTTTATGACATACTTGCAGGAAAGGTAGATGCTGTTTGTGTGATTGGTGATTGTGCTTCCTTTATCTGTCTAAATTCTTTTATCTTTTCTGTCATAACTGCATCGAAAATATCTTTGGTTAATCGTAGATCATCTGTTAAATAGCAGTGCATGCGCATATCTTCAATTATTTGCTCAAGCTTACGGCCTGAAAAGCCTTCTGTCTTATGAGCTGCTTCTTTGATGACTTTGGTGGTAATTGTTTTATCAATACTTAACGGAGCTTCTACTTTTTTACCATCTTGTTTAATAGAGCACGTGGCATTAATAATGTATTTGTTCAGATAAAGCTGAATGATTCGTTCGCGTTCGGCAGGTCCGGGTAGCGGTACATTAATAACTTGTGCAAAACGATCTTTGAATGCATCGTCCAATGCCCATATGCGGTTGGTTGCCCCAATAATTTTAAATTCATTGCAACTCTTTCCGGTGCGGGCAAGGAATGCGTTTTGTAACTTGATCCAACGGTCCGATAGCGTATCTCTTTTACTTCCAAGGGCATCAATTTCATCAATAAAAATAATCGTTCCTTTAGTGCTGCTTTTTGCCCAATCAAGAAGGTTGTGAAGCTCTTGAATGTCTTTGCCTTCTGAAAATTGAGCCCATCGGTCAGCACTGGTATATACGTAATCCATTCCGGTGATATGAGCAAAGAGTTCGGCATACCAGGTTTTGCCTGTGCCCGGAGGTCCATATAATAATAATGAAGGGAGGGGTAAGCCTTTGTCGTGAATCATTTTGGTAGTTGTGGCGATTGTTTTTAATTGTTCTTCAAGCTCGGGAGCAAAGACGATATTGTTTTCAAGGGTTACCGGTTCTTGTTTATAACCAAAGAATGAAGCAATATAATTTTTTGCATTTCCCATCCAGCTTTGTCGTGAGGTTTTAAATGCAAGTAATGGTAAGGCATTCATTTTTTGATCAAGAAAACGGTACAGCAATTTGAATCCATAATAACCACCGGCAACACCGGCTGATGCACCGGCTGCAAAGAGTGCGTAGCGTTTAAGTCGAGCTGGATCGCTGATGTATTCAAGCTTTTGTTTTGCAGATTCAAGTTCCATTTTAAGTTGTTCTTTTTTACCATCGTTTTCGATTGTTTTATTGACAGCAGCAATAGCTATGTTGGTTTTGCGGCGTTCTTCTTCCAGGGCTATATCAGTTTTACGTCGCTCTCCCTCTTTGTACTTATCAAGAAGAACGTGATAGCCATCAATGACTACTTTCTGCACATTATCGCCAACAGTTGTTGCTGTTTTGTCTTCTGCTTCTATTTGGTGTCGCAATTGATCAATGTTGTCATTAAGCGTACGAGCAGCCTGATCGTATTCGCTTTGGCCGATAATGCCAAGATCTTTTTGCTTGCCCAAGTCAACAAGCTGCTTTTGAAACTGCTTAATGGCATTTTCTTTTTTTTCGCGTGAAGATTGTGCTGCCTTGGCAATGGCATCGGCTGTTTTGGTTAGCATGTAGACAACATCGTCGGGCCGTACCTTAAGATTCCCGATTGAGATCTGATTTTCAGTTTCAAACTTATTTGATGCTATAAGAAAAGATGAGCCTAAGAAGCTCAACAAAATAAGCGATATTTTACGTTTCATTTATATCCTTGTATTGATTGTGTTTTTGTTGCTTTATAAAGACTGTACAACCACATGCTGAGTCTATATAGCGAAGGTAATATTATAATAATATTAGCAACTCCATGACCAAAATTTAGATAACTGGTTTTGTACATAAGCCATGAAGAGAATGATGTGTGCATCGTGTCGTTAATAAAAAAAATGAGTGCTTTGTGCGTATCACATAATTCTTGTTTATCCTGGGCTGTTTGCGGTTGATGTGCACTTATTGTTTGAATGTGATTATGTAATTTAATAATTGCTTGTTCGTTGTGCTTAATATGGTCGAGCAAAGAAGGTTGGATATGTGTATTGGTAAACCAGCGAAACCATAAAACAAGAATGACAAATTCTTTAGTGATTTCAACCCATGTAAGCTCTGACCACGCAGGAAGCAAGTCGAACTTTTTGAAGAGAGCATTAATCATGGTGGTCCATGATTGTGGGGTAATATGAGTTGTTATTGTTTGTAGCGTGGCTGGTGATAATAATGATGAAAGAGGCATGGAGTTGTTGGGCCCCGCGTTAAGAGGCTCATTGAGTAAAAAATAGTTGGTACTGTGTTTGATGGTGACAGTTATTATGGCATACGACAGAAGTACAGAAATTATTGTTGAGCTGAGATATTTATGTGATTGGAGCGCCGTTATTGGTGATGTGTTGTTTTGGAGTGATGAAATGATTGATTGAATGATAAGATAATTTATGAGTTTGTAAAAACACCATTCTATGCCCCATGATATTCCAAGATGTGCTGCGTGAAGTGCATCACCGTAATACAATCCGATTGATCCTGGTTGAACATGTGCAGGGAGGGGGATGCTTACGATAAGTTTTTCATTAAATATACGTTGCTGCTTTTTATGGAATTCTTCAGGGTTGATGAATGGTTCCAAAAATTTTTGCTCTGTATAGTGTTGGGCGAGATACTCACCTTTTTTGCAGTAGTTGTTAATAGTTTGAACAGATTGAACATGCTCAAGAAGATCTTTGTGTTGATCGATAATCGATTGAATCTTTTCTTGATTAAGTGGTGTGCTTTGAGCAAAACAATGAGTTATTGCTATTAAAGCAATAATTAAACCTACACAATGGTTATATATTTTGAATCTCATAATTCCAACCCACCCAAACAAGATTCCCAAAAGGCAAGATACTGTAGCACTAAAAGTGTTCTCTGTGAACTTATGGGCTTAAAAATATGCGGAGAAGTGGTATTTCGATGGGGTGAGGTAGAATAGGGAGATGTTTTGGCTATGTTATGAATTTCTATGGGAAAATATTTGTTCTTACATTATAAAGAAGAGCTTAAAAAGTTTTCCTGTTACATCCTTCTTCATCCACAAATAAATAGTTGTATTATCTTCTTGAACTTTGATGTCATTTTCAAAGCCAAGCTTATGTGCCAAGCATTCGATAAGTGTTTTTTCTTGATATAAACCCAACGCTCTTTTCTTGACCATGAGATAATACGCTGGTTCTTGTGATTTACAGCCCTCCCAAGAATATTTCAGATGTCGAATTACTTCTGTATAAGCCTCTTTGAGCGTATCTTGTGAATACAACGATTCTTTATGCAAAAACCATACCTGAATGCCATACTGTGAACCTGGGGATCCATCGCCAAAGGTATCAACAAGCCATCCACAGTTATCATATATCTTAATGATGTTGGCGCTTAAAATTTCACATATCTGACAATCAACCCAATTCTTGCAAAATATTGCTGCCTTGAATCCGGTTGATACTGTTCGTGTAGACCTTGCTGCTTGCATGAAAAGTTGATTGGTTATTTCTGCAGAATGTTCAGAAATTTGGTCAAGAGATGTGAACTTAGATTCCATCGCATTGATGCGTATTGGTAACCAATGCATGCCCATGATAAAACACAAGAGCAATTTTTTCATACTGAGTCCTCGTTATTAATAGATAACCTAATACGCACGAGCGTCGATACCACTAAAGTCTACTCATTTTAATGCAGTTATTCCAATGACGGCCGAGATCCTGGTAATACGTACCTAATAAATCAACGTTGCCAAGTTGAGTAAATCAGCATTGTTTCAGCCAAATACTTTTGTTATTAGACCTCTTTCGAAACCAGTTATTTCTCACATTTGTAACACGAATACCATTGCATTTTGTACGATAAGATGGTCCATACTTGTTCGTCGTACCGGCGAAAGAATGTCACCCCGGATCAGTGATCCGGTGACGGTATCTAGCTTGAATTAGTATTTCTGGACACCGGCTTTTGACGGTGCGACGCATACAAGCATACAAGGATCAGTCGTAATTTTTTTGGTTTCAGAAGAAGTCTATTGTAAAGACTGCTTTTTATCTATGTTTTTAAGATGTCTTGTTTGGACTTGTGGATCAGCAGATATCGATAGTAGGTGGTTAGAAAACATTATTTTTTATCATCATCCGAATCAGTATTATCCGACTGGCTACCGGATTTTGCAAACTCTGGTTTACTATCATGTTGACTATGGCCGCTATTAGAACTACTATGCGCAAATGATGGTGTTGGATTTTCTGGCTCGAAGTAACATACTACGTCATTGCTACTGGTGATCTGTTTTAGGCTCTGAGGTCTGATGTGGCAGTTGGGAGAAATGACAACTAGTATGGTCTTTTGTTTGGCGAAAATTGATTTACAAAATGTTAGGCATCCACGTAAAATACTTATAGCTCCTCTAGAAAACGTATAATCTTTTAAAAAATGTAGCTCTGCATTCTCAAAAGTTATCCCTGCAGTTTCGTCTTCAAATACAAAAGAATTAGGTCTAATATTTAAGATACGTATGTTTTTTACGTAGAGATTAGTGTTTGATGCTATGTATATTTCTCCATTCTTGTCAAACATAAGATCTTGATTGTCTTGGTCTCCGTCGATAAATGTATCTTCTGTAATTGCTTGCCTGCTATTGATGCTTGTTATGGCGTGTGCAATAACAGTATTTTTTGTATTATCCATTGCATTCATAGTAAAGAAAATATTTATGAGAAAAACAACAACAGAAAAATTACTGCGAGATATCATGAGCTAACTCCTTTTATTTTTTACTGTATGTCCACCGAATTCATGTCGTAACAGAGCTACGACTTTAGTAGCATAATTTCCGCCGGTTTCGCGTGACCATTGGCGAGCCTCTAATGCTTGTTCAATATTTTTTACGGGAACTTTATAGTCATGTGCGGTGTTTACCATCCATGCGCCAGTTAGATTTTCACCAATAGCACCGTCAATATCTTTGAAGTCTTGATCTCGTGAAAAAACATGTTGTGCGAGTTCTAAAATCCATGAGCGTATAATGGCGCCGTGATTCCATACATCGGCAATCTGTTCAAGATTCAAGTTTTTATAAGGTCCTTCTTTGAGAAGGTTGAACCCTTCGGCATATGCCTGAAGTAGTCCATACTCAATGCCATTGTGAACCATTTTGACAAAATGTCCGGAGCCGGATGGGCCAATATAGCTGTGACCGGATGGTGCTGCTATTGCTTCAAAAAATGGAAGGAGCTTTTCGTATGTTGCTTTATCTCCACCGATCATGAGTGAAAAGCCAATGTTCTTGCCATGAAGACCACCGGATGTTCCGCAATCTAAAAAAACAATATTTTTGGTTGCCAGTTTTTTGGCGCGATCGACGGAATCTTTAAAAAAACTATTACCACCATCAATAATGATGTTGTCTGATTGAAGGACCAGTAATAAATCGGCGATGACGTCATCAACGATTTTCCCTGCAGGAACCATAAGCCATATGGTTCCTGTATGTTTTGCTACGTCCTGGATGGTATTAACGCAAGAAACCCCAATTTTTTGAGCTTCTGCTCGAGCTGTTGGCGATTGGTCAAAACCAATTACATTATGATTAGCTTGTATAAGGCGATGAGCAATAGCCAAGCCCATTCTGCCCAAGCCTATAAGTCCTACGTTCATGTTCTCCACCGTATGGTATGGTTAGGATCAAGTTGATCAATTTCACGTGGGCCGGCACTGCCTGGTGTATATGTATATACCGGCGAGTTGAGACGTTCCACGCGATCAATGACTTTCCATGAATAATCTATTTCATCAGCTCTAACAAATGCGAAATGATCGCCGCGAATAACGTCGGCTAATAAAATTTCATACGCTTCGGGAGTATTTGGTCCAAAATGTGTTGTATGAGAAAAATTCATATTAACCGGTACAACGCGATTGAATACTTCTGGTGCTTTGACGTTTAATTCGAGAAAAAAACCTTCATGAGGCTGAATTTTGATGGTTAAATAGTTTGAATCCATTGGGCAGAAATCAAGAAGACATTTAACCGTTTTAAATTTTATATGGACACTTGTTTCATTTTTGCTTAGACATTTTCCTGTTTTAAGATAAAAAGGAACGCCTTTCCATCGCTTGTTTTTAACCATTACTTTTAAAGCTGCAAATGTTTCAGTGTTTGAATTTGGTTTGACATCCTTTTCTTGGAGATAGCCGTCATATTGACCGCGAATAACTGAAGCGACTTTAAGTTTTGAAAGGACGCGAGCTTTAAGTGCTCGTATATTTTCTGCGGTAAATTTTTCGGGAGCATCCATAGCAACGAGTGCAAGTATCTGTAATAAATGATTTTGGACAACATCTTTTAATGCTCCATATGAATCATAAAACGCACCGCGTCCGTTGATACCGTCTTGTTGGCTGAGAACTATTTGGACCGATTCTATATGTTCTCTGTTCCATAATGGTTCTAAAACTCGATTGGTAAATCGTGCTAATGCGATGTTGGCAACCAGCTCTTTGCCAAGATAGTGGTCGATTCTAAAAACTTGTTGCTCATCAAATACTTTGCGAATTGCGTTATTAATTTTTCTTGCAGACTTAAGGTCATATCCAAATGGTTTTTCATAGACAACACGTGACCAACCGCCGGCTCCTGCGTGATGTTTTTCAGCAATATGGTATTTTGCAAGGTTTTGAGTGATGACCTGAAAATGGTGAGGCATTGTTGCTAGATAAAAAATGAGGTTACAACCAAGATTGTGTGTACAGATGACACTCTCAATTAATCGTTTGAGTTGTGCATAAGCATTTTGATCATAAAAATCCATTTGATGGTAGTAAAGATGTTCTTGAAGTTTTGCCCATACGCCTTCATCGATGATTGGAATATAAGGTCGTGCTTGTTCCAATATTTCGTGCATGGTGGTTTGTACAACGGAGACACCAACTAAGGCAAAACGACACAGTTTACCGGAGGCAACAAGTTTATAGAGCGCCGGGACAAGTTTGCGTTTGGTTAGATCTCCGGTGGCGCCCATGATAACAAAGATGCATTCATCAAGACAATGAGTTGGTTGTAATGGCGCTGGCTTCATAGTGCAACAGCCTCAACTTTGTTACTGTGACCTTTAATGCAATATAATAAAATATTGGTGATCAATTGGTTTGCTTCTTGTTCATTGATTGTAAGCTTGCCGCCATTATTCATATATTGCGTGTATAACGTGTCAAAAGTTTCATGTAATGATATTGGGATATTAGGTTTAAATTCGTTCCATCGACCAATAAATTCTGTTAATACATCGCGATTAAGGTTTGATGATTCATTAATAAATAAGTTGTAGAAAAGAGTGACAATGACTTCAACAGCCGGTTTATAAACCAAAGACAGAACGCTGCCGCCAATGACTGCACTTAATGAGAAATAGAATGATTTTTTTATAAAGTCCCAAAAATCTGCAGGTGGATTAACAATATTGCATTTCAACATCATGGTACATGCCGTGACAACCCCAGCTAAGTAGGTCATCGTTGAGATAGCTTTTTGTTTTGAGTTCTGTGAATCGTGGTTGGTTATTTTTATGCCATCCCAATTGATATCAACGGTGATTGGCTTTTTACTTTCTACAATTTCTTGGAGCTTGCTCATAAGAAATTGTTCTTGTGAGGTTTTGTTTTGTTCATGCCCATGGATTAGGGGAATAGCTAGGAGTGTGCTTATAACTAAGACGATACAAATCTTGTTCATACATTCAAACCCTTTAGTTTAAAATACCAATTTTTTTTAATTCTTCTCGCACGGTTGTGTGATCTTTGCAGACGATACCATCGATACCAAGTACCTTGGCGCCTTCAATGTTTATTTCCATGTCATCAATAAAGATACATTCTTCCGGTTTGAGATCATAGGTTTTGAGCAGAATGTTATAAATTGCTGTGTCCGGCTTGACTGTCTTGACTTGATAAGAATAGATGCCTCCTTGTACCGTTTTTAAAAAATCATGTTGAGAAACGTGCGCATAGCCATTTTCAGACATATTGGAAAGAATGTAGGTATTGTATCCTTTTGCTTGGACAGCGCGTAGAATTTCAAGCCCCTCAGGCAATGGATTAAGAAAACTGGGAACCGCAGCTAAAAATTTTGTTACATGTTGCCTGAGGTTAGGATAAGAAAATTTTTTTACTACAGATTCGAGTGCTTGATTTGGAGTCATCGTACCGCGGTCGATATCTAACCACTCTGGTGAGTGAGCTACTTCCTCTAGATACCATGGAATTATTGGTTCGTCTTTGAACAACGAAGCAATAATGGTTTTGGGGTTCCAACAAACAAGTACGCCTCCTAAATCAAAAATAATATTGCGATATCTATGGTGCACCTTATTTTGTCCTTGATGCGCTATCGTGTGTTGGCGCGTCTGATTCATATAATCCCCTTTATAGATAATTATGTTTATCGAGCCTCAAGATCGGTGGTCAAAAATTCTTTTAAGAATGTTAAGCGGATTGTTCCCTTGTTGTTTTTAATTCCCATCGCAATTGCCCTTGCTTGGCCGACCAAAAGGCATAACTTTTTTGCTCGTGTGATGGCAGTATAAATTAAATTACGTTGTAGCAAAATGAAGTGTTGCATAAAAATCGGGATGATAACAACATCAAATTCTGACCCCTGACTCTTATGAATAGAGATAGCATATGACAATGTTATTTCGTTGAGCTCTGAAAAATCATAGACTAGTTCCCGGTCACCAAAACTTATTATAAGCTCCTGATCGGTTTTATTGATGGACGAGATAATGCCCATGTCACCGTTAAAAACAAATTTCTCATAATTGTTACGAATTTGCATAACACGATCGCCAATTTTATATAATTGGCCAAATTGTATGGTACATTTATCTTCTTCGATAACCGGGTTGAGTAGATTTTGAAGTTCTTGATTGAGGCGCTGTGTTCCAACAATCCCTCGGTTCATGGGAACTAAAACAATGCTGTGTTCTGGTTTGATGCCAAGCTTAGGAAGGTGTGTTGAATACAATGAGCGTAAAAGGGGAAAGATATTTTCGGGGCGATCTTCCTTAAGATAACTAAAATCTTTTTTTGCCCCAATCATTGGTGATTGTGGAAATTCTCCTTTGTTAACACGGTGTGCGTTAACAACAATCATGCTGTCTTGCGCCTGTCTAAAAATTTGTGTTAACCGAACGACTGTGATCTTTTCTGATGCAATTAGATCATGTAAAACGTTGCCGGCACCAACGGAAGGCAATTGATCGACGTCACCAATAAGCAACAGTGAAGCGTTCAATGGTAACGCTTTTAAAATTGCATGCATGAGAAATACATCAATCATTGAAGCTTCATCGACAATTAAAAAATCAAGTTCTAAAGCATTTTGCTCGTTACGGGCAAATCCCATTGACCCTGGAGTAAATTCAAGAAGTCGATGTAACGTTTCTGTATTTTTTCCAGTGCTTTCAAACATGCGTTTTGCTGCTCGGCCGGTAGGGGCTGCAAGACGAAACCGTATGTGATTTTTTTCCAAAATTTGAATGCATTTTTTAACGAGTGTTGTTTTACCGGTTCCAGGGCCACCAGTGATAATGGTGACTTTATTTTGCAGGGCACAGAGAATTCCTCGTTGCTGATCCTCATTAAGCTCAACGCCATGTGCATCAGGAAGACGAATTTCTTGATAAATTTTATCAAAATTCAGTGAGGGCAATGAAGTTTTCTTTTCCTGAAGACGGACAATTTTTTGTGCAATACCTTTTTCGGAAAAATAAAATTGAGGCAATGATAGGTAATGTTGTTCATTATGAGAAAGAAGTTTTACCTTCTCCTGCCCATACAGGTCTGTAAGGGCTTGTTTGAGTAATTCTTGGTTTTGCTGCGCATCTATTTCTAGTGCTTGGATGGCTTTTTCTTTGAGCTCAGGGAGTGATATATACAAATTTCCTGATTCTGTTGCTTGGCCAATGGTGTATAAAATACCGGCCTTAATGCGTTCAATGGACTGGGGTTCAAGTCCCATTTTTAAAGCAATTTTATCAGCAGTTTTAAATCCAATACCCCAAATGTCGTCGACAAGTCTGTATGGATTTTCCTGCATCTTTTCGATCGCTTGGTTGCCATAGGCCTTGAAAATTTTTACCGCATAAGCAGGCGTTACATCTTTTGAACGCAGAAAAACCATGACGCGAGAGATTTCCTTTTGGTCCTGCCAAGCATTGACGATTGATGTTACTCTGCCTGGTCCAATTCCACCAACTTCTAAGAGGCGTTGTGGATCTTTATCAATGATTTCTAATGTTTTTTCCCCAAATGATTTGACAAGTCTTTCTGCAAATTTGGGGCCAATACCTTTAATGAGGCCTGAGGATAAATATCTTTGGATGCCGACGGCATTAGTAGGAAGCTGGGTTGTGCATTCAAGGGCCTCGAATTGCCGGCCAAACTTTGGATGAAACGTCCAGCTTCCTTTGATTGTTACTTGTGTACCTTGATGTAGTTGTCCAAGAGAACCTCTTACTGTTATTGGGTCTTGCGAACCAATTTTGAGTGTAAATACCAAAAAGCCACTTTCTTCACTTTTAAATATTACACGTTCAACGGTGCCAGTAATTTCTGTTGAAGATTCCATTGGAGAGTTCTTTAATTAGGATTTTCTTATGCTAGCCATGAGCTCTTTATATGCTTTGATGGCCGGTTCTGAAAGACTTACATTCAAGTCTTTAAAAAATTGGAGAAACTCTATGCAGGTTTTATGTAATTCTTCTTTTGTTTTTACACGATCTTCAAAGAAGGTATTACGGTTGTTTTTTGCATTGAGGAATCCTAAAAGCAAACATTTGTCTTCATACTGAGTTGATACTTTGTGTGCTTCTGTTGTTGATTCTATTTTGATGCCGAATAAGCTTTCCAAGATTAACGGTCTAATAATGCTGCCGTAATCATAAATGATATCAAAAAATTGTCGAACGGGTTTGAGGACTGACTGTATCTGCCCTGTTATAATCTTTTGATCATTAGTAGGATTTTTATTTGATTCCAAGTCTTTGAGTACTTTGATGATTGTGTTGCTTGCAAGCGTCATACGGACGACACCTTCTGGGTGATCTTTTAATACGTCGCTTAGCAAAATCATTTTACCGTTGGTGATTTTTTTTGCTGCAGGCAATTTTGCTTGGTTTTGTTTAGTGGTGTCTTTTGGTTCTTCACCAACGCCCGGTAAGAGTGCCGGAGCTTGTAAAATAGTATCTTTTTGTTCCGTGCCACCGTGCAGACCGATAAGTAAACTACACAGACAAAAAGTCATTACTGTTTGTTTAAGCATTAATTTCATAAATACTCCTTACTTTGTGTTGTATTAAAATGAAGCAGCTACTTTAAAAAAGACTGTCCAATCTTCACCTATGTTGTGACTTGAAATAGTAAGATCACCTCCTATACCAACACCAAGATCTTTTCGCGGCTTCTTATTGTGATAAAAGAATTCTGTAAATATTTTGTGTTGATAGACCCTTGGTGATTGTGCGTCTTTAATTCGTAATTCTTGCATATCAATATTAGTATTAAGCAGTTTTGTTATAGATTCCTCCTGTTGAGCATAAAAGTCATAACCGAGTGCCCACTTCCAACGATTGGTCAAATTAGTATTTGCGGCAAAAACAAAGTTAAGAATTCCTCCCGGATGGACCGTTGATTTAAATGATGATGGAAACATATATTGACGAATATAATTGTTAACAATATTTATTCTTTCGGCTTCGGTAAGCGGTGATTCGGGGTCAATGACAGGGTCAAGGTCTTGCGGCGTCATTGTTTGCTTAAAGAGATATATACGATCTTCTTCATCAGGAAACAAAATATCATATGATAATCGCATCCATAATTGTGCCAGATCATGAAATATATCTACCTTAGCTTCCGTATAAAGGCCTAGTCCAAAGTGTCCATTTCCTAGCTGTGGGGTTATAAGGTAATCGCGAATTGCGCGTAATGCGGTGACGGCGCTTCTTTCTATGTCGTCTGTCTCAAATGTTGCTCGAGCAATACCGATGTTTAATTGTGTTGTGTATCCGAATTTGCTGGTTGGTATAATAACTTCTGCTCCGATGTCGCTTTGAAAGCTGGTCATGTTTGTTGTATTAAGACCGAATTTTAAACGTGTATCACCAAGACCAATGCGAATTCTATAAAGTTCTTTTATATCTAATTCGTAGTCGTCATCGCGTGCTTTTAAGATCGCTTCAATTTCTTTTCTATCTTGATTACTAAGCCAAAAATTACGTTCTCCCAGCTGTAATGATGTCTGCAGTTGGATGGAGAAGGGGCCTTTGGTTACTCCGCCTTGAAAGAAAAGACCGGCTTTACGTTCTTGGATATTTATCTTTTTAAATAGCGGGAGTAATTGCTTTACCGTTTCAACCGGAGTGTTTTCCGGTAAAAAGTTTTCGACAAAATCCAGGAAGTCTGAACAGCCGAGTGTTTTTTCCAAATTAAACAGATCGTCGAATGTTTTACGCATATCACTTGTTTGATTGTAGAAAAAGTTCAAAGCAAATCCGCCATATTCGATAGCCGTAATTTTATACGGGAGAAGATATAGAATGTCGCGGCCGGATGGCTTTTTTGTGTTTTTCCACAGAGGTTCTTTTATTTCACGCAAAGCAAAGGCCATACGAGGAGGGCTAACCGGATTTTTAATGACAAATCCCTCAATATTATTCTCTTTTTCATATTTTTCTAAATCTTCAAGCGTTATACTGGTATCGTTTATAGGGTTGGCATCAGTGAGCTCTAAACTATTCCTTTCTTGGGTCATAACACAACTAAGGCTTCCCAGGACGAACCAAAACACAACGAATCTTTTATTGCTTGTTATTAAATTCATAATCCGTACATTTGTTTAAGGTTTAACATTACTATGGAGTAGGTGCTCTCTCCATATGCTTTCTGAGTGGTGGGGGTAGCAATAGTATATAAGAAACATTGCTCAAGAGAGAAAAAGATAAAATAAAAACATCAATTCTGTCAATGTTCCAACTGTTATATCATTTTTTTAGTGATTGGACAAATTTATGCAAACTGTTGCAAAAATTACATTCACTGGGAAATGATTTGATGCTATAACATTGGGAGGATTTATTTAGATTACATTACAAAGGCAAAAATATTATGATAAAAGAGCTTTTTACGCAAAAAAAATTACTTGTCATAGAAGGAAATATTGGAGCTGGTAAATCAACTCTTTTGGGCGTGCTCAATAAAATGCTCAATGTCAATATTATTCCGGAGCCCACTAATAAATGGCAAAGTAGTGATCCTTCTGAAAATATTTTACATCTTTTTTACAACGATACACCTCGGTGGGCATATACTTTTCAGACATATGCCTTTTTGACGAGAGTTCATGCAATTTTGGAACATCAAGCAGATCAATCGAGCAGTAATGTTCACGTTTTGGAGCGATCTGTCTATTGTGATAGGTTCTGCTTTGCCAAAAATTGTTATGAGTCAGGTAATATGACGCCACTTGAATGGAGCATCTATAAAGAATGGTTTTTTTGGCTCACTGAAAATTTTGTTCCTCGCCCAAGCGGTTTTATTTATTTACGTACAACGCCGGAAATCTCACACGAGCGTATTCAAATTCGCAAAAGAAGTGAGGAGTCTAGTATTCCATTGTCATATATTAAGGCATTGCACAACAAGCATGAGGATTGGTTGATTCGTAAACAGGAGATGCTTGATTCAATAAAAGATATTCCTATCCTTACGCTTGAATGTGATACTGATTTTGAGCATAACCAACGAGAAAGAGACAAACACCTCTGTGCTATTCAATCATTTGTTGATAATTTGCAAACAGTAAGGATTCCTCAACAGGTGATTATGAACAATATCAACCCCTAAAAAAGGGCTAAAGAACACTTCTTTTTGTAAGTGGTATTTATTTCCTCAATAAAATACCTATAATGAGAACATGATCACGTTGTTTTATTCTAAACTCTGAGGAGATTTCATGGCTGATGTTGAATTTGCAAAAGTTGCTGCATACATCGCTGCTGGTGCTTGTATGGGAATTGGAACAATTGGTCCTGCGTTAGGGTTGGGATTCATTGGCGGGAAAGCGTGCGAAAGCATTGGAAAGAAACCGGAAAGTGCAGGCATGATCATGAGAACCATGGTTTTAGCCTTAGCATTCGTAGAATCAACAGCCATCTATGCATTGTTGATATCACTGCTGCTCTTGGTCTTTGTAGGAAAATAAAAGAAGTCGACATGGATTGTTGGGTGGTGTAAACGCCATGCAAATAAATGTTACATTTCTTATTCAGATTATTAACTTCTGGGTAGCCTATACAATTTTACATAAGATATTGCTTAGGCCGTTGGTACAATTAATCGATAAAAAAAATGCAGCCAAGACGACAATGATTGAGGGTATCAAACAGAAGGAACATGCACTTGCACGTTTACAGGAAGAGAAAAATAAGAATTTAGAAATCTTTAGGCATCATGTTAAATCTCAATATATTTTTATTATCCCCAGACCGGTGCCAATGCCGCCAGCGAGTGTCTTTTTAAAGGATCAGCAGCATATTGATTCACTTGCGCAGGCGGCTGAAAAGCTTTTGATTGAGAAGGCTCCGCATGCATTCTGATATAAGTTTTCTAGAACTACTTTTTCGGCTCAGTTTATTTTCATTGTTGAGTTATAAGTTGTATAGCCTTGCTCGAGCATATTTGGTTCCTTTTTTGATAAGCCAAATAGTTGAAGAAAAAAAAGAGCAATCAATGCTTTTGGATAAAGAGAAACTATTGGTTTCTACGCAACACCGCGTTAAGGGCCAAATATACAATCAAAAACAAATGTTTACGTTGCTGGAAAGAAATGTTCAGGAATGGCACAAAACAAATCAAGATGAAAACATAGAATTCGAAAAGCAAAATAAGCAATTGGTTCAGAGAATTCAAGAAAAGCGAGATGAGCAGCTTAAAAATATAACACTTATGAATAACATGAGCTCTTGTCTTCCTCAGGCTCTTGAACGGGCAACATACAATCTTGAGAAACAGTATCAAACATCTGCAGGCAAAAAGCTGTTAACAAATGTCATAGATCAGATGGGACAACCGTCTGTGGCTCCTATAAAGAATCGATAATTATGATTATAGTAGCTGAAATTATTGCTCAAAAATATGCAGTTGCATTCTGCAATCTTTATGATGATGTGTTAAATGAAGATATAATCCAGCGGGTACAAGCTTTGGCCAGCTTTTTTAGACACAATAAAAATGTAATCGCATTTTTAATGGTTCCAAGCATCACCGATGAGAAAAAGCACAATTTGATTGAAAAAGTTATTAAGCACTTTGCACTGGGTGACGAGTTTAAGCAACTTATGTTTGTACTTTTACAGCACAAGCGTATTAAAATGTTTGATTTTGTTGCGCGGCATATTATCAAACATTATTTAAAAACACATTCAATTTCTCCATTTTCAGTTTATACCTCGCATCCTTTATCAGAAGCTGAACGTAAGCCTGTGATTAATTTTATAAAACGCGAGCTGCCGCATCAAACTATTAAAGCTGATTTTTTTGTTGCACCGGAACTTATAAGTGGTATTAGAATTAAAGGTGAAACGTTTTTGTGGGAACGTTCCATTCGTAAGTTATTGCGGGATATAAGGCGAACCATGTTACAGCAGGTAGGATTATGATACAAAAAGATACCGATATTGTTTCATTATTAGAAAAATCATTGAGTGCAGAAGCTCAGCAACATCTTGATGAAGTTGGCATTGTTATTAAAGTTGGCGACGGCATTTGCAAAGTGTATGGGCTTACCAATACCGTTTTTGGCGAGCTTATAGTATTTGAAAATGGCGCACAAGGAATGGTTCTTGACCTCGATGAAGACATAGTTTCTGTGATTTTGCTTGAAAGCAGTGTAGATGTTGTCGAGCAGGAGACTGCAAAACGAACAGGCTCTGTTTTTAGTATTCCAGTTGGAGAAAAATTAATAGGCCGTGTTATTGGTTCTACGGGTAAGCCTATGGATGCGTTGGGGCCGATACAGGCTGATGCACAGCTACCCATTGAACGAGTGGCTCCCGGTATTATTGAACGATGTCCTATCAGCCAGTCACTTGAAACAGGTATTACTGTTATTGATAGCCTTATTCCCATTGGCCGTGGTCAACGAGAACTTTTAATAGGTAATAGAAGTACCGGTAAAACGGCAATAGCACTCGACACCATTTTGCATCAAAAGGGTAAAAACGTTATTTGCATTTATGTTTCCATTGGCCACAAACAATCACATACCGCTCGTATTATTTATGAACTTGAGAAATATGGTGCCATGGAGCACTCAATTATTGTTGATGCAGATGCCAAAGAACCTGCAATGAATCAATATTTGGCTCCTTATACCGGATGTACAATCGGTGAATATTTTATGCATAAGGGCAAGGATGTTCTTGTTTTTTATGATGATTTAAGTAACCATGCTATTGCATATCGAGAGTTATCATTATTATTACGTCGTCCACCAGGTCGTGAAGCGTATCCCGGTGATATTTTTTATATTCACTCGCGCTTGTTGGAGCGGGCCGGACGCTTGCTTGGAAAAAATGGCGGTGGTTCTTTGACTGCCATACCGGTTATTCAAACTCAAGGTGATGATATATCTGCTTATATTCCAACAAATTTGATTTCGATTACTGATGGACAAATATTTTTAGATACTAATCTTTTTAATAAAGGTATTCGTCCGGCTGTCAATATCGGTTTATCAGTTTCTCGTGTTGGTGGTGCTGCACAAACCAAGGCGATAAAAAAAGTTTCCGGTTCACTCAAACTTGAGTTGGCACAATATCATGAACTCCTAGCGTTTGAACAATTTGGGTCCGAATTGGATAAAGCAAGCCAACGAGCACTTGATCGCGGTCGCCGTGCAATTGAGATTCTTAAACAACCTGAACATGAAACATATTCATTTGTAGATCAAACAATTTTTCTTTTTCTTTTGAAAGAGAATTATTTGGATAAGTTAGCAATAAGAGACATCAAACCATTTGTTGTGCAATGTGCATCATATATAAAGGCTGCACATAAGGATGCTTATCAAAGTATTCTAGAATCACAAAGTTTGACTGACCAAAACATTGCCGAATTGCATAAGGCAGCAGAAGAATTTACGCTTATTTTCTCACGATCACAATAAAATCTATTAAAAACTTTGACGTGATTTATATGATTATGAGTGCCCAGGCAACACAGGGCACTCACTATTATGATGGTGTGATTAGCAAGGGTGAAAATCCCGGGTTGCCAATGACAACATAATGACGAGCTTAGTTGTGTAAGAAAATGTAAAGATTCTTTGTTGCATATTACCTGTGATATACTTAATTTTGTAGTACGGCTTTTTGGGATTTTGACAACTGTTTTGTTGTCGGAGTTGCCTCATGATACATACATATCAATATAACCAATTGGTTCTAAGAACCTCAAAATTAAGGATTCTATAATGAACAAAGAAAACATGCTTTATTTGGATCCTTCCTTTGTTATTGACATCAGTTGGCCTGTAAGTACCACAATGACCGCGTATAAAAATAAACAGACTGTTGAGTTTATATCAACAAAAATATTTGAGCTGGACAAGACAAGAGAATCATTAATAACCATGAGCACACATACAGGAACACATGTTGATGCTCCGTATCATTTTATTAACAATGGTACAACTATCGATAACCTCAGCCTTACTCATTTCATTGGACCTTGTACTGTTATTGATTTGTGTTCATGTAATGAAAAAATAACAGCAGCCGATTTGCAAAAACATTCTATTAACCAAAACGATAGAATTCTTTTGAAAACCAATAATAGCAAGCAAGAGCCCAGAACATTATTTAATCCAAATTTTGTTTATCTGACGGCAGAGGCAACGCATTATTTGGTTTCAAAAAAGATCATGACTGTAGGCATTGATTACCTTGGTATCGAACGCTCACAGCCGAACCATGAAACGCATTATATGTTGTTCGAAAATAATATCGCAATCATTGAAGGGCTACGATTAGAAAACGTAGAAGCCGGAATATACTTTCTTTGTTGCTTGCCGCTCAAACTTCAGAACCTTGATGCAGCGCCTGCTCGTGCAATATTACTTGGTACAAACTTAAAACAATAATTGATAATTCCCTTATCCCCTGATGCATACATTTTTCTAAAAACAGCTTCAACTCTCATGCCTATATGTAGGTCATCAAAAGAAACATCTGTTAATTGTGCTAAAACTTTAGGACCTTCTTCGAGTTGAATGAGTCCGATGCAATACGGGCCCATACCTGTAAATGCTGCCGGTTGATTTACAATCTGTGTAAATGTTAGCACCGCTCCTTGTCCGGAAAAAACATAGGGAGAAAAATGTGTGGACTGACAAGAGCAGAGGTGTATTCGTGGAAAATGTTTTTTATTACAGTCCAAGCACACGCATCCTTCAAGACGATAGTAAGCAGCGTATCTGCGCCAACGTAACGTAGGGCTTGTTGTAAACATAATTATCCTTTTTGAAAGATATGAACAACGACAGTTGTACCGCAACCGCCCATACTATGCGTAAGCCCAATCTGAGCATCTTTAACCTGTCGTTTGCCGGCAAGACCTCTGAGTTGCATAACCGTTTCATAAGCTTGTGCAACTCCGCTTGCACCTACTGGATGACCTTTGGCTTTGAGTCCTCCCGATACATTGACCGGCAATCGCCCCCCCATTGATGTCACCCCTTGTTCAGTTGCCAGGCCCGCCTGTCCTTGCGGAAAAAAACCGAGATCTTCAAGCGTAATAATTTCGTTAATAGAAAATGCATCATGTAACTCAACTATGTTGATCTGATCACGCTCAATGTTTGCTAATTTATAGGCCTGACAAGCGGCAATTTGCGTAGCTTTAAATTCTGTTATTTTTTCACGGCAAGCTAACGTCAAACTATCAGATCCTTGACCGCTTCCGATGATATAAACAATTTTTTTATCTCTATGGCGGCGGCAATAATGTTGAGCAAAATCTTCTGTGCTTAAAATAAGTGATGCAGCACCGTCACTTATAGGTGCACAATCCAACATTGTTAAAGGATCAGCAACCATAGGAGCGTTAATTACATCAGAAATGGTTATCTCTCTTTGAAAATGAGCTAACGGATTTTGTGCTGCGTGTTTATGATTTTTTACACTTACAGAGGCTAATTGATGTCGAGTAAGTTCAAATGTGTTCATATACGATCGCGTTATTAGGGCGTTTAAACCGGGAAAAGTAGCCCCCATAAAATGTTCAAATTCTTCATCTGCAGCACCTACAAGTATTTGTGTAATATCAGCAGAAGAAACATCAGTCATTTTTTCAACACCGTTAATAAGTACAACTTCTGCTTGTCCTGATTCTAGTGCTGCTATGCCGGAACGTAATGCAAGTCCTCCTGAAGCACAAGCTCCCTCAATGGTCATGCTTGCACAATTAGAATGTAGAATATCGGCAGCCATTGCACCTACATGCATTTGTCCAGCCACCATACCGGCACATACCGTCCCGGTGTAAATAGCACCAATGTCTTTAACGTTAAGGTTGGCATCGTGCAACGCTTGGAGTTCTGCCGCTGCTAATAAATCACGTAAACTCTTATCCCAATGCTCTCCAAATTGCGTACATGATGCTCCAAGAACCGCTATCTTCATAAATATTTTTTTCGATTTATATATTCTATAGTTAATGTTGCTCGTTGTTGCTTATCAGTTAAAAGTGGCGTTGTTGTGATTATAAAAGAATCGCTTCCGCTTCCACTTCCATAACTTGTCATTAAAATTTTTTGATTTGGCTTTGCGTTATCAAGAACAGCCGTAAGACTTATTGGAGAGCTGGCACTATATGAGTTGCCTATTCTTGTTACCAACAATCCCGGCATAAGTTGTTTCTTGATAAAACCGAGTTTTTTTGCTGCGAGCAAAGGAAACTTGCCATTAGGCTGGTGAAAGATAACGTAGTCAAAGTCTGCTGGTGTCATGCGTGTTTGTTCTAATATTTTTTGGGTTGCTGCTATAACATGCTTAAAATAAGCCGGTTCTCCGGTAAAACGATGTGCATGTTCCGGATATGGCTGCAGCTCTCGTCGCCAAAAATCAGGTGTATCACTTGCAAATGAAATTGTTGCATCAATTGTTGCAATAATTTCATCAGGATTGTTGCCGATGATAAAAGCAGCACCTGCAGCACTTGCGCTATATTCAAGGACGTCTCCCGGAGCAGCTTGAGACGTATCTGCTCCTATCGCAAGACCATAGTTAATGAGGTTTGCTTTAACCAATCCATAACATAATTGAAACGCAGTTGTTCCTGCTTTACAGGCAAATTCTAAATCAGCTGCCATATAAAAATTATGTAATCCTAAAGCAGTACCTACAATTGTTGATGTCGGTTTGACGGCATAGGGGTGACTTTCACTTCCTATATACAGAGCACCAATTTTTTCAGGATTGATATTAGCGCGAAGCAACGCATTATGTGCAGCCTGAACAGCAATTGTTACGACATCTTCGTCAATTCCGGGAACGGATTTTTCTTCGATGAGTAAATTTGCTTTTATGTGTGATGAATTCTGCTTATGTTGCTGCGCGATTTTTTCAATCAAAATACGTCCGACAGGAACATATGCACCATATCCAACGATACCTACAGAATTAGCCATCGTATTTACCTACTCTCTGTTAATAACTCCCAAGCCCGTTTGACTGAAATGTTTTTTTCATTGCACATACAAGATGCGACGTGATCAATCAATTCCACGGGAACACCGGCCATAATCGCAATGTTTTTGCTATGAAGGCGCATATGCCCTTGCTGAATGCCATCGGTTACCAATGCTTTAAGCGCTGCAAAATTTTGAGCCAGTCCAACAGATGCTAAAATATTTGCCAGCTCATATGATGATGTAACACCGAGAATTTTTAAACATAAACGAGCCAATGGATGACTTTGCGTTACTCCGCCAACAATACCAACAGCCAATGGCAATTTGATTTCACCAACTAAATCGCCATCACTATTTTTATAGTAATACGTCAAAGGACTATATTCTTTTTGATACGATGCATAGGCATGAGCACCAGCTTCAAGAGCTCTAAAATCATTGCCGGTTGCAAGAGCAATTGCATCAATACCATTCATAATTCCTTTATTGTGTGTTGCGCATCTAAAATGATCGGCACACGCATATGCACAGGCATCAAGAATCTTTTCTATAACATCACAACCGATTACTTCTTTTTTCCACACTGCCCATGCCAATGACATGCGTTGGATGGAAAGATTTGAAACAATACGCAAAAAAACAATACCACCGGTTAAGGTTTCAAGCTTTGGTGCTATCGCTTCGGCCATTGTGTTAACAATATTTGCACCCATCGCATCTTTTACATCAACAATTAATTGACATGTAAGCATTTGGCCGCGTTCGGTGTGATGAATATTGACACAGATATCACGAGCCCCGCCACCAGATTCAAGCAAAATAGCATCTCGTGCATTGGCACATGTAATAAGTTCTTCCTTGTGTAAGCAAATCATTTGTTGTGCTGACAACACATCAGGTACTTGTATTAAAACAACTTGTCCTATCATAAATGGAGCAGAACTTATTGCCCAAAAACCTCCCGACTCACGTGCGAGACGCGCAGCATTAGAAGCAGCGGCAACAACACTGGGTTCTTCTATGGCCATAGGGATTAAATAGTCTTTACCATTAATAAGAAAGTTTGTGGCGATGCCCAGGGGAAGCTGCATGAGAGAAACAACATTTTCAATCATTCTGTTTGCTGTCTCAACATCAAGTGCGTTGATGTTTTTGAGGAGATTAATTTCTTGTTCTGAGAGGTGCGCAAACTGTCCAAGCTGTACAAGCCGTTGATTATTTGTTTGTTTATAAAAGCCAGGAAGCCGACTTGTTTTGTACATACTTACAATCACTTCATTATTTATCAATAATACCGATACGAAGGCACGATAGTACCATATTTTACTAGCATTCGCAAAAGCGTTTGCTTACTCCTCTTTACAAAGGTAGTAAAAAACATAAAATATATTACCCAACTTTTTGCGAGTTTATATTGATGTAATTTCACCCGTTTAACCTGAGAAATTTGTTATGAAGATTAGGTTTAGAATAATTGCATGTCTTATACTTTTCACTCAGTTGCTTATTGTACCCAACAAAATATCAGCAGCATACACTATAGATGATCAGGTCGAGCAAAAAGAATTTTTTGATATCGAAACAGATTTAGTTTCAATAGAGGCACTAAAAAATGGTATTATTGTACGAACTCCGTATGGTGCTTTTTACGAAAGTACTCAAGTTATAATAGCATTAATCTATAGTCAACCTATGTTGCGCCTTAGAGATATCTATCAATATGGCCCATCGCATTTTGCTAAAAAAGATGTGGTTTATGGAGGAGTTAATGAAACTGACAAAGGATCATTTCGGTATACACGATTTGATCATTCCATTTGCGTATGGGCCCTTACAAAATTAAAAGGACGTTCACTAGAAGAGCAAATTGCAGCACTATTGCATGATATTTCACATACATCCTTATCTCACGTTGCATGCTTTTTGTATGGAAAAAATCAACGAACAGATAAGTCTTGGCAGGATATGGTACTTAAAGAATTTTTAATCAAACATGGAATTGACGTCATTCTCTCACAATACAATATTGCATTCAAAGATGTCCTTGAAAAACCATATCTTGATCGTATTGACTATACACTTATTGGAGCATGGCTTGCGGGATATCTTTCCAAAAGCGATATGAATAATATTGCTAAAAATTTAAATTACAATCGAAACAAAAAAGTCTGGTATTTTACATCAAAAGCGTGTGCTCGCAAACTGGTTGAAGTTTTTTTGAAGCAGGCTTGTAACAATAACTGTGCAATATGGAATACGGTTGTTTATACATACACTAAGTTGGCACTAGAAAGAGCTTTCAAGTTATCGATTTTTGTATTAAGGGAGCAGAAAAAAATCTTTCTTACTCGAGAAAATTTTGAATATGGTCTTACTGATGAAGAAGTATGGAAAATGCTGACGACTGCCACGGATAAAACAATCCAGACTTGCATGGACATTGTTATTAATCACGAAACATATCTTGAGGCAGCCTCACCAACAGCCTCTCCAACCAGTGAGGATAAAAGACACCTTTCTATTATTGTACCTAAGTTCAGAGAACTTAATCCTTTGGTTTGTACTCGCAAAGGAAAATATACACCAATATTAGATCTTGATTATGAGTTAAGAAAAAAATATAACGAAACAAAGGCTGATGTTGAAACAGGTTGGCAACTAGACCTTCAGAGCTTCAAAAAACCGATCAAAGCTAAGGTTATTAATGGTTTCTAATTAACCTAAGTTGTGAATATCAAACAATTGAAACAGTACGCTAATACAAAGCAAAAAGCCTTGAGTTCAAACCGGGCCGAACTTACAGCATGAATTTTCTTTGGAAATTGCGCCGTCATTTCGCTAAGCATAGTTTCTATAGTTTTACGCCCCCGCTCAAGAAGATAAATTATCCAAGGCTTGCGAGGTATCTTTGAATTTGATTTTCGCGTAGTAAGAAAACTAAACTCTAATGCCTCATTGATCAAATCTTCATATGCTTGAAGACATTTGCAAGAATAGCAAAGATAATCTCTAAAACATGGCACGAAACCGCATGCAATCTTCGATTAAACTGGCTTTAGCTTAACATATTCGGAATATATCGGTGTTCCTTTAAAAATATTCTTGCACATTCTTGGTTGCCATAGAAAAATATACGAGTACGTATTGAAAAGTAGTTTTAGCTATGATTTTTGTAGAATTAGAAACATACAAGTACTTTGGGGTATAATTTTGTATATGTGAACTTTTTGATAGATCAAAAAGAGAAAGGGTTCATTATGATTTATAGAAGTTCATCACATTTTTTTTCAAGCATTTTGTTTGCTGTATTTTTTTCGTATTGTTTTTGTTCAGAAGCTAAGAAAGATATTACTTTGGATATATCGAATATTACTTTTGATGAAAATACCATTCCGGTGGTCATATTAGGTGGCGGTATTGCTGGTTTAATGTCTGCTGTTTATTTTTCTCAGGCTGACATACCATGCATGATTATCGAAGGACCGACACCAGGTGGGGCGTTGAGTTTATCTCAGTCTGTGCGCAACTGGCCAGGAATTATTGAAGCTCCTGGAAAAGAAATCGTTGGCAAGTTGCAAAAACAGGTTGAAGCTGCAGGTGTTCCTATTATGAAGCAACAGGTTGTATCGGTTGATTTTAAGCAGTGGCCGCGAATGATTGAGGTTCAAGATCTACGAGATATGACGGTTAAAAAAACAATTCGAGCATTATCGGTAATTATTGCCATGGGTAAAGAGCCAACGGTTCTTGGGGTTCCCGGTGAACGTGGCCCTGATGGGTATTGGGGTAAGGGTGTTGGCAACTGCAGTGTCTGTGAAGGTTCGTTATATAAAGATAAGACGGTTGCCGTTGTTGGCGGTAGCGATGATGCTATCAATAATGTTAAGTATCTTACTGATATTGTAAAAAAAGTTTATTTGCTTGTGCACAAGGATGAGTTTCAGACACAGAACATAGAAGCACGTGATGCCTTATTAGCAAACCCACGTGTTGAGGTTCTCTTTAACACCGATGTGAAGCGTATTAATGGAGATACAACGCATGTGACTCATCTTGATATTTACAATAATAAAACAGGAGATCAAAAAGAGTTACCGATTGACGGTTTACTGTTAAGCATTGGTTCAAATCCCAATACAACGTTATTTAAACAATTAGCGCTTGATGAAAAGGGTTTTATTCTTTTGACCGATGGACAGCAAACAACTATAGATGGGGTTTATGCTGCCGGTGTTATTGTTGCCAGTGAGCATAAGGGTGGGCAGGCAATAAGCGCTGCAAGTGATGGGTCCAGAGCTGCATTGCAGTCTATTAATTTTCTTAAAGACTTAGGATTCCATACACGTGAGCAATCGGAGATTGTCATACCAAGCTTTATTAATGAAATAGAGTGGTAGGCTACCGATAATAATATAATTGACGAACTACAAGGGGAGTTTGGACTTTCTTGTCCAAACTCCCCTTCTGATTTGCATCTATTTGTACCATTTCATACATGTCAAACGTTGACACGTTTCATTTTTTATTTAACCTTTTGACCGCATGAAAAAACGTTATAAACTTTTTTATCCATAAGATGTGTTATGAAAATAAAAATATTAGCTCTGCTTATTTTTCTCTTGAATATTAATTGTACAATCAGTGCTTATACCCGAGAGGATCTTGAAAAATATAGAACAATATCTGCAGTTGTTTCGGCTGGTTCAATGATGGCCTCCGCAATAAATAGCAACAGGAACGGCAATCGTCCTGATAGTTTATTGCGCATGGCAACGTCTATCTCTTTAATAATAAATAGTGTTTTAAATATAGCGTTGGAAAAAAATCCTTATATCTTGGTACCAATAGCTTCTATTGTAAGTGGTTTTATCGAATCCAATGATTATAACCATTGGATTGAAACAGGAATGCTTCCATCTATTATTCAAGGTGCACTGCATTGGTGGGTATGTGATGTTATCCATAGAAAGTATCCACTCAAAGAGCAAGAAATTACTCGTAGAGCATTACGAGCTTTTACACTGGCATTAGTTGTTACTATTTTTAAAGGGCGTAGTGAATTAGAAATGCAGAACAATATTTTTTTTATAGTTTCGAGGTTAGTATGTTTCTTAATCGTATGCATAAGTGCAAATATTTTGGAGTGTATGGGCTATGTGGTAGCTCACAATGTAACGGAAAATCAACCGGTTACGAATGAAAAAACACAAGCCTCACATTAAACGTGTGCTGGTAATTGTTATCTGTAATCTATGAGGCTTCTTATGTATCGTATTTTTATAATGATTTATTGATTCTAATATTGACTTAAAGTTTTTGTACGAGCATAAAAACATTTTTTGGTTGCGTTTGCACCCCTCTACTCGGTGACAAAGTCGCCTCTATCGGGGCAAACGGTTTAAAAAAACTTTCGATTTCTACACAACTTTCCTGAATCTGGGACCAATGTTCGAGACTAAAAATCAGATTAGTCGTTTTTTATGCGAGGACCTAGGCTTTTTTTTATAGCTGTATTTGTTTTTGGCAATGGGCAATGTGAATGTATAGCCGGTTGTGTATTGGTTTAAATGTGATAGCTTTATCTTTGTTGTATGTATCTAATTGGCTTATGTAAGGGTTATTTTCATGACATCAACTGTTACCATATTACCTATTATTGCAGCCCTCTTTACTGCAAACAATTTTGAAGGCGTCAAAGATGTTCATTAGAGCTTATGCACAATAATTT
>LDIV01000001.1:783025-794507 GCA_001468855.1 candidate division TM6 bacterium UASB124
TTCTTATTGTGCATAAGCTCTATTGGGTGACAACCAATGCGGAACAAAAAATATTTACAGAAAAATATTGGCCCAATGTAGCCGATCTGAATTTGTTAAAAGATGGCGAAATGCAGTCCAAAGCATCGCGTGATGTTGCGGTTGTGAATACATTTTTACATGATAATAATTTTAACATTCAGCTTGATGATTTAAAAAACACATACGCTTTTTATGTTGCATCGATTTTGAAAGTCGTTCTTGAATGGGAAAATGTTGGGACGAGAACAACGTTAACGGTTGATGGCAAAGATTATCCGGCTGTTCATTTTGATAAAGAAGATGATCAACAGTTTAAGATTTTTAATGTCTTAAATGATCCATCTTCATCAGATCAAGCAAATCAGATTTTAGAAATTACCGCGAAGAATGGCGATGTGGTTTACATGATGCAAGATCATAGAAACTGTTTACCATTAACCGGTTTCTCACTTTTGGATGTCATTACAAATATATGGCAGAAAAATATAACAGAAGAGCATCACGATTACAGCTACCAGCAAGCTATCTTTCCTATGGTTGATATTGATCAAGAGGTTAATATCAGTTGGTTGAAAGATATGGAAGCTTGTGATGTATATAAAATTGTTCAAGCATTACAGCAAACAAAATTTCAGATGAATGAGAAGGGCGCAAAGGTTGAAAGTGCTGTGGCTATTTCATTTGTAGATGCGTGTTACCGACCGGAGCCACCAAAAGTATTCACGGTTAATGATGCATTTTATCTGTGGATTGTGCGTCCAGGTATGAAAACACCGATCTTTGCTGCATATATTGATAAGGATGCATGGAAGGCACCACAAGAATAAAATTCATGTAATAGATATTGATAGAAAAAAATTATGGGCTGCATATCGCAGCCCTTTTTTTTATGAGATGCGAATCTTAGGTTTTGTTGCATTGACTATTTATTTTGTTTGCGCTAGAATCCCTCGCCTCAAAAACTGGAAAGGGATCTCATGAAAAAAATAATTATGCTGATAGTGTGCGCATTGTTTGTTACAACCGTAACACCAATCGGCAAAAAACAGGCTTATACATGGGCTGCTGTTGGCGGCGGAGCTAGTGCACTTGCTACCGGTATGACGCTTAATCATTTTGGTTGTAGTAAAAAAACGACAATAGGAGCATCGGCGGTGGTTGGTCTTTTAGCAACGCTTATAAGTAGTAACGTATTAGTACGATATACGCCGGAAAGGAAAACGGCTGAGTATGTAGCTAAATGTGCCGAGATATATCAGACGTTTGACACGATTGAAAAAGATCTCTTGATCAATCATGAATATTCAATGCCAGACGAACTATTAGCCGTAGCTACTATACGCTTTGGTACGGCTAGCCCGCTGTATCTTGCCAAAAAACAACTCATGACATTTACAGAATCTCTTGTGAAGAGTTCTCATGTGCTACAAACAGTTTGTAGTGCGCATCAAGTATTATTGCACGATGACGAATGTAAGAAAATTTTTCAGGATTGCCGTGATGGGATTGAAACCAAAACAAAACAATTGAGTCAGCGTATCGCTCTCGTGCTTGACCGTATTGTGCAAAACCCAAAATTTCGTGAGCAGGCAGCTTGTTATAAAGTGACTGACTACAAGACTCAGTGCGAGAAAGTAGGGGCTGCTTTGTATGCTGTTAAATCAGATTTTTTGATTAGAATAGATCCGGGTTATCCAGAAGATATATTGGTACGTGCAACAACTGCCTTTGGTACCAGTTGGCCTCTGGTACTTGCTCGAGACCATATAATAAAGCTGTCGCGTAGATTTACCGATATATCAGCTGATGCTTATAAAGCAGATCAAGCGTATCAGGATTTGCAAAAAGATCCTGATTGTAAGGACTATTTTGAAAACTGTCAGCGAATGAATAATGATATGCGTGATTTGTGGAAAAGAATCGAAGATGTGCAAAAGCTTATTATTACGCATCCATTTTATTCAAATCAGGTTGAATTATATGAGAACCATATAAAATACGAGCGTGAGATGGAGGCTAAACGGCTGGAACTTGCACAGCAAGTAAAAATCCAGGAGATGGCGCATCAGGAAAAAATGCAGGAGCTTACTAATCAGAAACAAATCAAAGAGCTTCAGGGTTCGATTGAAAAACTTAATAAAGAAATTCAAAAGGTGCTTGAACAAAACAAGCACCTTCAATCATTTGTAGATAAAAACAAATATAGGGGGGAGACATGCTCCATTTGCCAAGATAATTACCGGACAGGGCAAACGGTTGGTATTTTAAGTTGTAACCATGTGTTTCATAAGGACTGTGTTGCTACTTGGTTGAATAATTATAACAGGACATGTCCGTTGTGCCGTGCTGAAAATGCACGCATCAATAAGCAAGAAGTCGTTCAGTAATCTTTTAAACTTTTTCTTCGCCGGGAGGCACTCGCGCTCCGCGTGCCATCGATGCAAAAACTCCCACAACACACAACAATCCAAAAATAAAAAATATGATTCTTGTGCTCTGTATGAGTTGTGGAAATACATCACTGGAGATTTTTATTTTGCCGATAATGAGTGAGAATACCAGCATTGTTATTCCCATGCTGAGTGTTTGCCCAAACATTCTCATGGTACCCAAGAGTGACGATGCGATACCCAGATGCCGAGTAGTAACGGCTTCCATGGTTGCATGCGTATTGGGTGTTGCAAAAAGACTTTGTCCCAATCCAAAACAAAAGAAGAGGATGGCAAGAAGATAAAATGGTGTGCTTTCATGTAAAGCGAAACTTATACCAAAAAGAGCGACTGCATCAATTGCCATGCCAAGCGATGCAAGAATTCTTGGGTCTCTATGGTCAGATCGTCTGCCTACTATTGGTGAGCCAAATGCAACTGTCGTTGCGATGATTAAAATAAGCAATCCTGCTTTATTGGGTTGTAGGTTCCGTATGTATTGTAGGTAGAGGCTCATTGTAAAAGGAACGGCAAACGCGGCGCTAAAGTTAAGTAATGTTGCTAAATTCGACATAGCAAATTTTCTATTTTTAAGGAGCACATTAATATCAAACACCGGATGTGCCGTGATGTCTTCGAGAATGCAAAATACGATAAATAAAAATACCCCGGTTATTATTGTCAGATATCCGGCTATTGCAGGAAGCATGGTGGTGCCATAAAGCATGGCGATTACCGCAAGGCCATATAAAATGGAGCCTTTAAGATCAAACTTTTCACCGTTTGCATGAGCCCATTCCTCTTTTATATAGGCAAGGCTCATACAAATAACAAGCATACCAAGCAATGCAGCGGCAATAAAAATGTACCGCCACCCAAGATATTGTGTTATGAGTCCACCTATTGCCGGGCCCATGGAGCTTCCCATATAAACGCCGGCCGTATTAATGCCAAGTGCGCGACCTCTTTCTTGCGGTGGAAATAGTGATACAAGAATGGCTATTGATGTGCCAAAGATCATGGCGCTTCCGAGTCCCTGGAATGCGCGGGCGACAAGCAGAAACGGGCCCGAAAATGCCACACTACATAAAAGAGAGGTTAAGGTAAAAATAATGGTACCGCCGATAAATAATTTTCTTCTTCCCCATATGTCGGCTAATCTGCCCAGAGGAACAAGAAAAACCGCAGTAGACAAAAGAAACGTCGTTGCCACCCATCCAAGAGAGACAACGTTCATATCAAAATCTTTGGCAATAAAAGGCAAGGCCAAGTTGAGTGCGTTGCCGACAAATGGTGTCAGAAAACCACAAAGGCCAAACATGAAAAGAATTTTGTATTTATGTATAGACATTGGCACACTACCTTTATGAGCTTAAAATACTGTTAAATACTGCTCTTTTAGCTTAGCATGAAGTTTGGGAGTGCCAAAATGGCATAATTATAAAGGATTTTGCATGAATATAATGGGAAAAATCATTACTTTAAAACCACTACATGAATCATTCTTTGCAGTGTACCATGTCATGTTTTCTCCTGTGGTTCGTCAAATTTTGGGGCTGCCGCCTGTTTGCGAAGCACAGGATACAATCAATTTCTTAAAAACTGCAATGGTTGATAAGCAATATTGTATGTTTTATTGCATTTTTGATAACAATTCAGATTCATTAATAGGTGCGGTTGTCATCCGAAGTCCGGAGCATCCCAATGGACAACTGGGTTCATGGCTTAATGAAAACTTTTGGGGAGGGGGGCGGTATCAAGAGGCGTTGTATTTGGTCTTAATGAAGTATTTTGAGATCCCGGGAAATAATTCTATTGTTGCATTTATTGATGAAAACAATGCACGTAGTCTCAGTGCGCATCAAAAATTTGGTTTTGAGATTGTTGAAAAATTGCCTGAAGATGATAAAAAATATTGCAGTGGCAAGAAAACGATTAAAGTTATTTTAAGTAGAGCACTATTTGAGCAAGGAAGGATGCGTCATGAATAAATCCAAATACATATATCATCATATGGGTATTCCTACAAAGACGCCTAAGCCTAATGAACGGTATAGTTCAACATTTAAGATGTATACATCTGATGGTCAGGATAAAAATTTTAGAATCCAGTGGCATCGTTATGAAGAAGGATGTCCGTTGCATCCGTTACTTCAAACTGTCCCGCATATAGCATTTAAAGTTGACAGTATTGATGATGCAATAAAAGACAAAACAATTCTCTTGGCGCCATATTATCCCTTTGCAGGATTTCGTGTTGCTGTTGTTGAGATCGATGGAGCTCCTATTGAATTTATAGAGACGAGCTTAAGCGAAGAAGAAATCTGGGGCGATTCACATAAGAGCTCTGTTATATATCCGGAAGCACAATAATACATCCGGCAATGTTTTGTGCTTAACAATATGACTCAATGAAACGTGACCACTCTGTTTCTTGAGCAAAACTTGTTAATAAATACGATAAATCAATTTCTCCTGATGCCGGATAATAAATTGAAAGTCCTTTTGCTCCGGCATATACAGGTCCGTTTTCATTTGCCAAGACAGTTTGATTGATTTTGTCCAAGCCATCCTGTATTACATCGTTAAGAGCATCCAATGCTTTTTGATATTCTTTGGTTGGCGGTTCAATACGTGATTTCCTTCCTTGATGTTCAAATATAATGAGTGATTTTGGTGATGCTTTTTTGGTTTGATTTAAAATATTTACATAAAATGAATACAAATCGATATATTCAGGCATTTCAAATGAAAGACATGCTTTGCGTGCCGCAAGAATCATATTCTTTGTTTTTGTTGCATCAATAGTGCTACAGGCTTCAACAGCAGCAATAAATTGATCGATGTTTTTTTTGATTATGTTAATTGATTTGATATCAATGGCTGACAATGTAAAATCGGTTGTTAATTCTTGCGTTGTGTAAAAGTTTTTATAGGACGCGACCATGTTTTGAGCCAAGATCAAGGGTGTTGTCTTTGCTGGATTAAGCGACAAAGGACGTAGGAATTGCGAATATGGATATCCATTGCCTGGGATTGTTTGCTCAGAGCCAACAAAGACGTCGGCAAGATCATTCATTTGGTAAGCAACTTCTACCATTGCCATTAAACATGCATCCATTGCTATGACATCAAGTTTTTTGCCGATGAGCTGCTTTGTTTTTTCCAAGACGCCGGCCAAGCTCTTGTTGGTCAAACATGTTTTTTGTTCATCGTCATACAAAATACCACGCTGTAGCATGTTTGGCTGAACATACAGATATGGGAGCGAATTTCGAACAGCAGCAGGAGAAAAATCCTGTACACCACTTCCATGATCCCAAAGTATGAGTGCATAATGATCTGCCGGATACGTTTTAAATGCCCATTGTATTGAATTAAAAAGTTCTGTTGCAGGATCATATCCCATTTCAGAAGACAGCGTGCCGGCATCTGTTTTGCCGCCTGGGGTTATTTTATAACGCCAGGTTTTTTTATCACTGGGTTTATCCCATTGTACAAGAACATTAAGTCCCTTGGCTGATGTAATGCCGGCAGACATGTCTTTGATATTATATAAAGCATAGGGTGCAAGATTATTATCTGCTGCTATATACACTAAAAAAGTCCATATGGCTTCATCTTGAGAATCATTTGGTTTGTGGTTGATTGATGGCGATGCTATGCCTAAAAGGCAGAGAGCAATAAGCGTTGTTAATAAAATTTTGTTGATACGCATAATAGAACCTCTCCTCATAAATATATGGTTAAACTTACGTTCTTTGTATGTGTTCCACTACAATACCGTTTTACTTTTTCAAAAGGCAAGGCTTTATCCCAATCATGATAAAAGCACCGTATACAACGAATAAATATCCACATTGTTATGCTTGACAGGTCTGTTTTTTGAGTTCATTTCCCTTTGTAATTAGAAGTGGGGCGTGGCTGTGCATCATTTGAAAAATGTGCTTAGATAGGGCAAACTTGAGTGATTAGATAAAAATATTTTGTAGTCTCGAGGGGGTCTTCTGTATGAATATGCGTTTTATTATTTCGAATATTCTTTGTATAACTTTTATTTTTTGGGGTGCGTTGGCTTGCAATGATACAACGATGAAAATTGGCGATATGACATATACCTACGGTCCTGATGGAAAAACGTGTGTGTCTATAAAGATTGGTAATACTACCTATACTTATGGCCCCAATGGTAAAACATATACAACGATAAGAATAGGCGATAGTTCCTATACGTATGGTTCTACGGGTGAAACATACATGGCATTCGATGTTGGTAATAACACTATTATATATGGCCCGAACGGTGAAATGCGTACGATTGTCAGAGGTTGATAGCAGACTATGAAAACAAAATTAGCTTTTTTGATACCATGTTTAGCGTTATTTGTTGCTTGCGCCGATCAACAGACCAGGGCGCTGAGACGAGTTGAGCTTATGCTTGAGGGTTTGATTGGTTATACAGAAGAAGAAGTAATTCTGCAATTAGGAGCTCCTGAAAGCACTCAAGATGTTGCCGGATTCAAAGTTTATCATTATCACAAGAGTTACGGTACCTGTACTCAAGAATATACCGATACGCATTGTTACGGATTATATAGCACAAGCACGCGAAACACGTGGGAAATGTATGATAAGTTCGATTTGTTCTTTAGAGACGGGCGCGTGGAAACGTGGAAGTGCTCGGTAAAACGGTAGAACCTTAAATATCATATAAGAACTGCTGTTACACCATAATAATCATTGATTGTAATCACATTCAATTATAAAGCCTCTGACCGATTAATAAAAACCCTAAATGTATACGAAAGAAATACGATACATGATAAGTACCAATACTTATTCATTCTACAAATACCGCCGCACCGTTACCTTGTTTTTGTTGAATATCACAGTATTCCAACGTTTTATTCAAAGATGGGCGAATCATCAATCTATGTGAAAGAGGCAGACAACCGTCTGCCCCTCATAATCAACACATTACAACAGTACAATCCCTCGTACCGCACAATCGTGCTTAATTTCATCCGTCCACTCGCTGGCTTGTACTTGCCCAATATGTTCTTTGCGCAAGTAATACATACATAGTCGCGATTGCCCAATGCCGCCGCCAATGGACAACGGAAGTTCGTCGCTCAAGAGCATGCGATGGAATAAAAGTTTTTTACGATCTTCATCTCCACGTAATTTTAGCTGACGTTCAAGTGCTGTTTTATCAACACGAATTCCCATTGATGAAAGTTCAAATGCTGTCTGCAATACCGGGTTCCAGATTAAAATATCGCCGTTGAGGCCTCTAAAGTCTTTGTGTGTTGGTGTCGACCAATCATCATAATCAGATGCGCGGCCATCGTGAGGTTTGCCACTTTTTAGTTCACCACCAATACCGATTAAAAAGATGGCTCCATATTTTTTACAAATTTCATGCTCACGTTGTTTAGCTGTCAGCGTTGGATACAGTTCTTCAAGTTCTTCGGTATGCACAAAATGAATGTCTTCCGGTAATTGCGCAACGATATGCGGATATCTTTTTTCAATAGCATGTTCTGTTTGACGAATTACTTTATAAATTTTACGTACGATGGATTTAAGAAAATCGAGTGTGCGATCTTGGGGCGTCACGACGCGTTCCCAGTCAAATTGGTCGACGTATAATGAATGAATCGCATCCAAATCTTCATCTGCGCGAATAGCATTCATATCGGTATATAATCCTTCTCCCGGTTTCATTTCATAGCGACCAAGCGCCATTCGTTTCCATTTGGCAAGTGAATGAACGATGACCGCTTTAGCATCGCCATCGGCTTTAATCCCGAAGCTCACTGCACGTTCAGTACCGTTGAGATCATCGTTGATGCCAGTTCCTGCTTTAACAAATAGCGGTGCAGTTACTCGTAGTAGGTTGAGTTCTTGCGCCAATGCATCCTGGAAACTACGTTTAATAAAATAAATTGCCTTTTCGGTTTCTTTGCGGTCTAGAAGGTGTGTTGTTTTTTGTGGTTCTATTTTTTTATGGGTCGTTAACATATTCATCCTTAAAATTTATGGCCGAAGCCATGTATACAAATGTTAAGTAGATCAGAAAATTAAAATCCACGAAGCATGAATAAATTTGCATGTTAACAATTGATAGATGCATTAACCTCGCCCTCACGGAAGCGGGGCCCAGGCAAAGCATTCAGCTCGTACCCCAAAAATCAATTTTATTTGTATGTGTTAACGTAAGTTTTGCCTAGATTCCCGCTTTCGCGGGAATGACGTAAAAAGAGTAAAGTAATACAAAAAATATCGATCATTTTAAAATTCCTGATTCACTTAATTTCTATCTACATTCTGATTATTTTGGTCATCGTCTTTATTTATAAAATTCCTTTCACATATATGGTTAAACTAAAAAACCCCAGCTGGTTTCAGCTGGGGTTTGCGTTTTTTATCTAAATTTTTTTGGTCTTATTCAGTTCCTCTACGCATACGCCCAGCATGAACAACATTATTATTTTGTTGTTGATTGTTATTGCAGTTATTGAGCTGGGAATTATTTATAAAGGAATTGATGTTAAACAGGCTTTTACCTGCCAAGCAAGTATCAAAAGTAAGTCTTGGAGATGATATAAGAGACATGTTTAACACCTTATTTGAAAGCATATTATTACAATAACTATACACTCATTATATGGGAAATATTCAGATTGTCAAGATTATTGTGTTTATAGTAGAGACTTAAGCTATAATTGGTTTGTTACCTGAATTGTAGTATTTGAGTATTTTATATCAAAAATTGGTTCTTTTTGGTTATTTTAGAAGAATGAACATGATAGTCTGAATGCAATTGTGCATGTTTGAATTTAAAGAATATTTTGATAGGAATCTATGAACATACAATCTATATGTCGTTCTATTTCTTCACTGTTTTGTGAGCATTTTTTGTACTCATGTTATGTCATTGTTGTAACATTGTTGTTCATTGCATCCCTGAGCATATCGATGCATCGTTATGTTGTGTATGTTTTTCTTATCATGGCCATAGTTCCTATTTTTACGGATGCGATTAAAGATCTTATTCATAAGCGCATTGGAACCGATCTGTTCTTATTATTTGCAACGGCCATCGGGCTTTGGGCTCAACAAGAGAGAGCGGTGAGTGCTATTTTGATTATCATGATTATTGCAAAATTTACTGAGCAACTTATAAGATCGCGCACCAATTCGGCCATACAAAGTCTTATTAAATTAGTTCCGACGGATGTAACAATTCGTATTAATGGACAGGAAAAATTTGTTGGTATTGATCACGTTAAAGAGGGCATGCTTATTGTCATAAAAACAGGGCAGCGAATTCCTGTTGATGGTGTTATTGTCGAGGGTAATGCGGAAATCAATGAATCTTTTTTAACGGGTGAAAGTATTCCTAAAGAAAAAAATATCTCAGATCTTGTTTTTGCCGGAAGTTTTATTGAAGCCGGAGGAATTGTTGTACGTGTTAAAAAAGTTGGTAAGGGAACTGTCTTTAGTAAGATAAGCGATTTGGTTGAACAGGCTGAAAAAAACAAAGCGCATGTTGCTGTTCTTTCAAATAAAATTGCATCTTTTTTAGTTCCATTGACCATGCTTTTTATTCTTGTCTCGTGGTTTATAACGCATGATTTTGCCCTCATCGTTACATTACTTGTTTTCGGTGCTCCTGTAGAACTTACCTTAGTGACGCCGCTTGCCATACTTGCGGGTATGGTTGCAGCATTCCGTCATGGTATTTTAATAAAAGGGAGTATTGCATTAGAGCGGTTTGCTAAAACATCAACAATCATCTTTGATAAAACAGGAACATTGACTATGGGTGAGCCCAAAGTAGTTGAAATAGTTTCCACAATCGTTGATTGTACACCACGAGATGTTCTTGCCATGGCTGCGATGGCTGAACAACGATCCGGGCATATTCTCTCCAAAGCAATTTTGCAAAAAGCGTCTGAAGAAAATATCATTCCGCAGTCTCCTGAGATGTACGAATCGATTACCGGCCATGGTGTTGTTGTTACCTACAAAGGACAGCGTTATGCATTAGGTAGCAAGCATTTTATTCAAGCGCCAGAGCATGAGAACATTGAAATCCCTAACAATGTACTTTGTTCCACACCTATGCTTCACTCGTCATTTTATCTTTGCCGAGGTAATACGTTGATCGGAAGAATTTGCGTTACTGATGTGGTCAGACATGACGCACATAATACAATTGTTCGGCTTAAACAGTTAGGTATCAAAAATACTATTCTTTTGAGTGGTGATAAAAATGAGGTAGCCCAAAACATAGGGGCGAATCTTGGTGTTGATAAAGCCTATGGCGAAGCAGAACCGACACAAAAATTAGCAATTATCAAAGATCTGCAGAACAAAGGAGAATATGTTGCGATGGTCGGTGATGGGATTAATGATGCACCTGCGCTTAAACAAGCGGATACCGGTATAGCAATGGGAGCTATGGGAACGGAACCGGCCATTGAAGCTGCCGACATAGTGTTAATGCAGAATAATCTGGATGATATTGTTTTTGTAGTTCAGCTGTCCCATAAAGTATTTAGACTTATCAAACAGAATATAGTATTTGGTTTTATGCTGATTCATTTACTAGGTACAGTCTTAGCCTTCATGCATTTAATTGCTCCAATTCAAGCTGCAATAGTGCATGCATTTTCTGATTTGTTTATTTTGCTTAATTCGGTACGCATTATACGGTTTAAGGCAAAAAAATAAAGATTTTTATCTGGAATGTGTTTAAAAATACTCTCTTGGGAGTGCTTAATATGTATGGTCCCATAGATATTTTGTAAGTGCTGTTAGGATAGATGAAGGAATTATAGAAAGATATGTGCAAAATCAAATTGTAACAGGACTTACGCAACATAGGCAAAGTTATCATCTGATGCAGGTTTTAAAGATCCTGGTGACTGTTGTTTTAGGGCCCTGAGATCATTTATTACATGTTCAACACACGGTAGACCGGTTAAGCTTTTCTTTACGTTGGCAATTGCATATGCCAACAT
>LDIV01000001.1:795201-806336 GCA_001468855.1 candidate division TM6 bacterium UASB124
GCATCTTTACATAAAAAATCAAGACCTGGATATAACTTTCAGCTAGTGCGTAAGTCCTGACAATTGCTATCTTTTTCCATTATTCGAATTACAGAACATTCAAGCATTTTTACAACAAAGTGATTTGCCTTGAACTAATTGATGCTTTTGGTGCAACGGTAAGTTACAACAGATTTTTAGAACTGATGCAAGAGGTAACGGTTCCTCTTTTATTGTTTGTTGCATTAGCTAGAAAAGGTAAGGTTTCTGGTATAGCATTTGTTGATTCTATGGCGATTAAGGTTTGTCATCCAGCAAGAATAAGTGCCCACAAAACATTTAAAAATTTAGCTCAGCGAGGAAAAACGTCAGTTGGCTGGTTTTACGGGTTTAAGTTGCATCTGATTATTAATCATGTTGGTGAAATAATATCATTTTGGATAACGCCAGGAAATGTCGCCGATAATAATGTTACAGTTCTTGATAGACTAACCAAGGGGCTTTGGGGAAAGCTGTTTGGATATCGTGGATATATCTCTGAAGATCTTTTTACCTGCCTTTTAAAGCGATGCATTAAGCTCTTTACTAGAATCAGAAAAAACATGAGAAATAAACTAATAACGCTTTGGGATAAATTTTTATTGAGCAACCGCGGAGTTATCGAATCAACAAATAATCTCCTGAAAAATTCTTGTCAGATAGAGCATTCGCGACACCGCAGTGTTACAAATTTTTTTGTTAACTTTGTTGCTGGACTAGCTACTTATTCATTTAGAGAAAATAAGCCATCTATAAACATTAAATCTTTTCGACTTTTAGAGGCTATTTCTTGAAATCGGGTTCACGTTAAAAAAACAAGGCTCAAACAACAATATTAATTGTTTTAATTTCCCGATTCACTTATTCAATACACTGTTTCATCAATTCCAACCTTTCTTTTTATCCAAGATGGGAAATTGGTAGCCAAATGGCTTCTTGAGCAAGAATGCTCTTAAATCAAGGATTGAAACCCCTTTGACACGATTCTCTCTTTATTATTCCTTTTTAAAAGTGAAGAATCGACCTATCTTTGCAGAAAGACTATCGTATTTTTTTATTAATACTTCTAGGGCGTCAAAACGACCTTCATGAAGATAATCTTTTTGACAAATCTCTCGAGCTTTTTCAATTGCCGGTTTATATTTTTTTGCAAAAAGTTGTTCAAATAATTGATTACCATTCTCCCTAAAGGAATAGGAATCGCTCTTTACTAAAACTTCTGCAACCTGCAAGCCTTCTTCATACTGACCTTGTACAATAAAATTACTTGTTTTATCCAGAAGCGTTTTTACAAGACCATAAAGATGATCCTTATCTTGATAGTTGCCCAAGATTACTATCGCTTGCTCACGTGCTTTCTTACAATCATTCTTAATAAGTTCTTCAAAAAGTTTTATTCCAAATTTACGAACCTCAAATGCGCGACTCTTTATTGCTCTATCAGAAATCTTTAGGGCTTCATCGAATTGTTTGCTTGCAATAACCTTATTCAATTCGTCATAAAGAATTTTTAATAATCTCTTACATATCTCGGTCTTGTACTTATCATATTAGAAGTAGGACTGGTCCAATCAAAATCGATTGATATTAATAGAGCATTATCAAACGCTAATACAGAACCTTTTTTCATCAGCAAATCAAATAATTGTATACCCAAGTCTGATATCATTTTGTTAGGTATGTGAACTAAATCTTGAGCAACTCCTAGAGCCATATCAAATTGTCCGTTTTCAATAAGAATTCTCAACTTATCAAAAAGACTTTTAAATAACGTTTCAATAAGTCCTATATTTTGAAGTCCTATATTTTGAGAATTTTCCTGAGCAGCTTTAGATGCTCTATCTATTACAAAATCAAGGCATTCCTTATTGTTCATCAATATAGCCGTAAGCTCTTCTAACAACTCCCGAGGTTTTATCTTTAAAGCAGCGCAAAAAACATCCTTATCATAACCTTTTTGCAAAACTTTTTTCCAAAAGTAGACGCTCAATTTTTGTATTTCAACATCAAAATCAGATGATGTACACTGAAGAACTGTTATTGCATCTTGATTAGTAATACAATTCTTATCATAAAGCTCTTTAATCAAATCTAGACCATAACTTCTTACATATTTATTCTTATCATGAATAGCAATAAGTGCTTGTTCTTTTACCATATCTTGTCCAATAAGGTCTTGTTTAAAAAGTTCTTTAATTAGCAAAATTCCAAGCTCTCTCAGTCTATCATCAGCGCTTTTCATGGAATCTTGAGCAGTTTTGATTCCCTCTTGAATTGCTTTTTTATGTTTAAAAAGAAACTCAAATAATATGTTTCCATTGTGACTTCCATTGGATACACACAATTGAGCTATCTCTATCGCTTTCTCATAAGCCTTACCGTACTCAAAAAGTTTTTCGAACAATTTTGTCCCAAGACTCCCTAATTCATTATAAGGATCAGACGCACTATCTCTAGTTGTAAAGTCACAAGCAATTTTTTCTAATTGATCATACTCACCATCTGATAGTTTTGTTTTCAAAAGCATTGTAAAAAGATCTATGGCATAATCAGGTGTGCTTTTTGTTTTTTCAATAAGCTCAATAATTCTCTGAGCAGGAATGCAACTCTTTGCAAAAAGAGCTTGGGTTAAGGTGATGCAAAATCCCAGACGCTTAGACGCTAGAGCATCACCAGCAATTTTTTCAATTTCTTCGGCTTTTACAACGCCCCTTTCAAAAAGAGACAGGATTAATCTTTCAGCTGCATCATAATACCATTTGGATGACATCGCTTGCTCAGCAATTTTTTTTGCTTCTTCTATGGTTACAAACCCTTTTTCAAAAAGCAATCGAATCAATGCTATACCATACTCTTTAATATCAACGCATTTAATGGCAGCATGTGCAATATATTTTATCTCTTCACATAATTGACCGTCTTGAATGCATTCTGCACATTTTTCTACAATCTTGCTCCAAATAATGTTCGCTGAATTAATCCTAGAGAAAACACTTGAGATTCCCTCTATAAGATATTGAGGATTTTTCTCTAAAACATTTTTTACACGCGCCAAGGATATGACACTTGACAAAGGCTTATATGATTTGCCTACTGACCAATCACCCGCTGTGCTAAACATAAATGCAATACATGGTAATAAGTTATCTAAATCACAATTATGGGAGATTTTGAGCATAAAACAAAGTTCACAAGATTTTTCAACAACACTATCTCTGTCAAGATTAACGCCATCAATTAAATCCAAAAAACGCCAAACAAAATCTTTTATTAGAGGCCACCTATCACGATTATTACCAAAAAACATAAATTCAATACGCGCATCTGGTCCATTTTTATCAGCAGAAAGTTTCAAACAAACGCCGTGATTGGCCATGCTAACCTGATAGCGAGCAATAATACGAGATCCATTGTATTTCACACCTTGAAAATATGTACTTTTCAAATCCAGTAAAACCTTATTTATATCGTTGAATAATTTTGGAGCTTGTTTTTTCTTCAAAACCGACAGAGGCATTGCTTTGGCTATCCACCATAAAAGACTTCTGTGAATAAATGTAAACATATCTTCAAGTGTTTTAGGCAACGCTCTGTCAAAACCAGATCCTGTACAAGCTGCAATACTATTAACCGCACTAAAATCCTTAGATGGCAAAAATTGCTCTGCTCCTGTTGATGAAATTTGGTCAAATCTTTCTTTGATCTTTTTTCTCGTGGATATTGATTTAGAAGCGACAACATAATGTAAATTTTTGCCGATGTCAAAAGATTCCAAAAGGCTAAAATATGGCACGAGTACTTGTTTGAAATTTTTTACATGTTGATCTTTGTTTTTATATTTATTTGAACTGGTAAGAGATTTTATTGATCTATCAAAAACATCTACAAAATGTTCTATAAGATTTAAAAGAAATATTTTTACAAAAACGTTACCTTTTTCATCTAAATATTTTTTTAATTTGTCATCAACAAAAAATTTCAAAAATCTGTTTTTAAAATCTTCACATACCTTCTCAAAAGATTCTGGATCTTCCCACTTTTTTGAATCATAACAAGCAAGCGCTTTTTCTATGTTCAACATCTCTTCCAAAATATCTTTGTAAACATTCATTTCATATGAATAACGCTCTATTATGCTTTTTATCTCTTCTGGCTTATCTAAAGCAGGGTCCAGAAAAACATTCATCCATCCTGACAATGCATCAAGTGATTGTATTTTGCTTATAAGCGCAACAAATGATTTTTTTAATTTTTCATTATCTGCATTTTGATTGTGTGCAACATATGTAATGACCTTAAGCCAATATTTTTCAAGCTCTGGTGAAAGTGCAACAGCACAACCTTTTTGTGCTATATCTAATAAATCAGGATATTTTTGTATCATATGCCGCATTGATTCGTCTGAAATCTGCTTAATACATACCTCATTGCTCCAATTTTTTGTATCAAGAGACCTAAATGAATAACAATCAACATCTCCTGAGATTCTTTCTTGTATTAAAGCTGCTTCAAGAAAGTTAGTAAAATAGGCTCTCAAGCGAGGTTGATCAAAATATTCAATTATTTGGGCCATTAAATAATAAACGTAGCGAAAAAGTATTTCTGCTCGCTGATTATTCTGCTGACCACTAAAAGCAACAAATATACGATACCTTAGCGAATCTAATACCTTGCAACATAGTTCTTTATCTTTTGCATTCCAAATCATTTTTATAAGATTTTCTAATGGCACAGCTGGATAATACTCTGAAAAAGATCGTGAGATCTCATACTGTTGTGTTATGCTCTGCGGAATCGATACATACTGATCAATTGGATGCTTACAGTAACCTTGCTCACTATCACACGTAGGCGTACTAACAACAATTCCTTGTTGTACATCAATCCATAATGAGAGCGGTTCTTGTGTAAGCCATTGATTGATAATCTCTATCTTTGGAATAATAACAACTGCTTTGCCAAAATGACGAAAGTTTGCCGCAGCATGCGATGTTTCTAGTGCATTTCCTTTCACTGCAACAACTTGGACTTTTTTTTGTTGATCAAATTGCTCATCTGTTTTTTGTTTATCAGTTTTTGTCATAAATTTTTCCAGTGCCTCGTCCAATGTTTGCGCAACTATTATCTGATCTGCAGTGGTTATGTGCTTAACAGAAAAATCATCTGGTATCAACGTCGAACATTGCACCTTCTGCGCATATTTTTTTACATCTTTTATATAAGAAGGGTTCTCTTTTTTGCTGCTATACACTAACGGACGTGCTTGCACCAAATAGATCGTCTTTGTATGTCGTTCATACACAAGTTCTATATCCATTGGCATGCGATATGTTATCTCGATTTCATCTGCAACTGCTTTAATTGCTAACAACGCATTGTCATCCAATGCTGACTTATTTTCTAATTCTTTTCCATTGTCTTTGAATTCAAGTCCATACTTTCCATCGCTGGTTTGCAATGGAACAAGCCGTTCGGGTTTGTTTTTTATTCTTTTGTTTATCTGGGTTTTAGGACCTACATAATACGTATCTACTTCTACCTTGCTATCAACAACACCCTCGTTATGTCCAAATGATGCCTGTATGTGAGTAATACCAGATGTTCTCCCTTTTGCTTCTTGGGTATAGACAACACATCCAACGGGAATCTCTTCCGTCTTGGCATTTGCTTTTTCACCAATCATACGTTGCAATAACACTGCATAATGTGGCTTGGTTAAACGTATATTTTCCCCACTCTCTTTCCGTTGCTCCAATGATTTTTTACTAAAATATGATGCCACAACATTACACATCGCTCGATCAATAGCATTTCTTTCAGGCGTTACATTTATCTCAGTATGATTACCACCAGCATTTGAACAGTTCTTGGTATCCTCTTGACCAGAGCTACGCACCATTAATCTCCATCCCTTCCTACGTGCTTCTTCAATAAATACATCAATGGGCGTGTTAGACCGTTTGCTAGGTCTTTCAACTTCAGAAGTCAAACCTGCTTCACTACATGTCCTTTTTCTTCCAACTAAATTGCCGCCTCCTGTTGATGATAAACTTTGTTGAACTTCTTTATCAAAGTTTATTTGTTCACCTTCTTTTACTTGTGCACCTGCAATCAAGGCTCCTATTTCTTCCAATCTCTTTAAAAATTTATCCTCATTCTGCTCTTTGTATGTCTCTTCTATTTTTTTATCAAGGTTTGGAACAAGCGATTGCAAAAACAATTTTACGTCATCCGACGATATCCCTAAAAATTCCGGAATTGAAACACGCACTCCATATTGTTTTACTTTGTTTTGCAATGAAGGTTGAGAAATAATATCTTTCAACACACATAAATTTGCTGTCTTATTACCATATATAGCATTCTTTTGAAGCACTTCCGCTGGTTTAACAGTCGTTGCAACAGAACTGAAATTTGAATAAGAAGTCGATTGAGTCTTGCCATCTTGTTGGTCAATATCCATCGGTGAAGACAATAAAGAGCTATTGGAAAAGACTTGTTTGTGAGCTTGTGCTAATTGCATTGATGACGATAAACTTGAATTTGCTGAAGCATCTTGTCTTGGTGTATTGTCACCAATAATTTCAAGGTCCGTGTTAACATCTAGATCATCATCCATGGCTATTACAAAGTTAGTGCTTGAAAGAGTGATAAGAGTCGAAACTAAAAAAAGTTTTTTAAATGTGTTCACCATAACCTCCAAAATTCACTAATTTTAAATATTAACGACAATTGTAATGTATTAAAAAAGGTCCGATGCTTAGCACATGCCTTTTTTATTTACCTAATCGATATCTTAATTCTTTTTTCCCGTAAACCAATTCCATAAACCTTGCACTAGTGAGCTACCACCACGAGTTGTCGCTGTTGTTGTGCTTGGAGAAGACGAGGCTGTCGATGCTGACGATAAACCGTTGTCATTTATCGATGATAATGTCGCCGCCGTTGATGCAGCTAAAGCAGGCAACGCTGATGTCATTGTTGAAGATGAAGTAGTTGGTGTTGGTGATGTATTTGATGTTTTTTTTGGGCCAGAACCGAACAAAACGGAACTTGGTAATACTGGTTGCTTATATTCATCTTCTTGTAATCTGCGAGCAATGTCTTCATCTGTTTCTCTTGAAGCGATTGATGATGACGATGAGGATGAAGGCGCCATTTTTTCACCCCTATCGTGTTCCTGACGAGACAACTCATAAGCTAATTTAAGATCTTCATCTTCTTTTTCATCTTTTTCATCATGTTTAACTTCATTGTATTTACTATCATTGAAAGATAGATATGGGGTTGGCGCCGGTTGAACATGTCCACCATTGAGCTGCTGATCTAATGCTTTTGCATATGCACTATCATCAGCTAGCTGCTCAGCTGCTGACTCTTGGTGTAACTGTTCTGCCATTACATCATCATTATCCGTATTTGGTGCAATTTGAACAGAAACAGAAGACTTATCACCGCCAACGATTGAAATCTGATTACACAAGGCTTCAAATTGTTGAATTTTTTGTTTATCTGCAATCATATTAACAGATAAACAATCATTCTGATTAACCTGAGCAATAAGTTCCATAACAACTTGTTTAAGATTATTCATTAATTGTGTAATTATTGGATTTTTTTCTTCCAACAAGGCTTTAATTTCTTTATCCTCTTGCAATGTTTTTAATGCATTCAAAATATTGGTAAGTTGCTTAAAAATTGCATCAGAAATAGTAGCCATATGTTTGAGTGTTTCATCATAATCAAGTTGACGTACTACAGCCAATACTGCATCAATGTCTATGCTTGCTATCTTAACTCTTTGTTCAAGAATTAATCGCGCTTGTTCTTCTCGTTGTCTTTGTTCTAATTCTTTCTGCCTTTGTTCAGCTTCTAGTCGTGCTTGTTCTGCCTTTTGTGCAGCCATTTGTCTATTAAATTCTCTAGCCTTTTCTGATTGAATTCGGCGGCGTTCTTGTTCTTGTTGATCTAGTACATCAGGTTGAACATTCGTTGGTGGCGTTGACTCTTTTTCTTTTTTTTGTTCTTCATATGATGTTGATTCTTTTTTTTCTTCTTCCTTTTTTTCTTGTTGCTCTTGTTCTTTCTGCTCACGTTGCAAGCGTTCCAAATGAGCACGATAACGTTCTGCTTGCAGCCTTCTGACATCATCTATTTCATGATCTTGTTCTTTCTTCTCATCTTGGGGTCCTTCTTGCTTCTTCATTGAATAGACAGATGATTCTGCAACCAAACAGCTTAAAAATACAAGTGATAAAATATGTAAACGTTTCATTAGGTATAACCTCCGATTAAAGGTAGCTTAAGCAATTAGATACAATATTTAGTTTCTTATTATTTTAACACAATCAGCAATTAAATCAATTTCCAGTTGAAATATTTTAGCGTGAGACATTGTGTAAAAAATATCCATAGAATTATCTTTTTTTTAACCATAATCACACAAAACATTACAGCCTGAAAACTTTATACTGCGTCACAAACATACACCAAAGCTTTGTAACGATGGGAATGAATGGCGACGATAATCCTACAACCTGTCTTCAATCAATTAATGTTTATTGGATCTGCCCAGAAAACCCCATGTTTTTAAAAACTGGGGATGAATGGGCAGTTGCGGAGCAAAAAAATAAGTTTTTTGCGTAAGAAAGAATGAATTGGCATACTGTGTGGCATGAAAAAATATTGGACTGGTACGCATACAAAGTACAGGTTAATGATACACATAGTTTGGTTGCCAATCTATAGAAAAAGAGTTTTGAAGGGGGGCTTGGCCAAAAGAATGGAAGAACTGTTGAGAGAATATGCTGATGTAAATAGATGGAATATCGAAGAATTGAATATTCAGCCCGATCATGTTCATATGGTGTTGCAATTTCGTCCCGATATAGCAGTAAGTAAGGTAGTGCAGCTGTTTAAGGGAAAAAGCAGCAAAATAATAAGACAGGAATTCCCTGGGTTAGAAGAAGTTTACTGGGGAGATAGTTTCTGGGCAGATGGATTTTTTGCAGAAACAGTGGGTTCGGTAAGTTTGGATGCAATTAAGAAATATGTTAGTAGCCAATGATAGAGTGTACAGGTACGGGGATTCCACGGCCTTTAGGCCGTGGCGATTTCAATGAACATCCTTTTTGCTCAACCCTTCGGGTAAAATTTATATTTTATGGGAAGTTTTGTCTTTAACTATACTTTAATGAAATTTGCTTAAGAAAGTTGATATTTTTAGAAATAAATTATCAAAATTATTGAATTTATACGCTAAAACACATTAATTTATTATTTCACTTAGAAATTAAAACTATTGACTTGGGATGTGCAATTTAGTTAGATTGTAAATACGTAGAATTGTAGAGTAAAATTCACACTTAACTAATCAAAAAAAGGAGCTTTTATGAATAAAGTTCTTAGATTATGTAGCCTTTGTATTTGTGCCTTAGCTGTTTCAAACGCATATGCTAAACAAGAGGCAAAAACACCCATGTTGGATCAGCCAAAAGAATTAAGCGAAAAAATTGATGCAAAAAAAAGTTGGCGGCAAGCCAAACGAGAAGATTGGCGTAAGGCAAGAGATGAAAGACGAGCTCAACGTGATAAGCAACGTGAAGAACGACAAAAGGAAATGGATAAGAAATGTGAAGAGTTAGGTAAAAAATTGGATGAATTTAAATCCAAAATTAATGATGTAAAAGATGATGCAACTAAAAAGGCGCTTACAAGTGTGCACGAATATCTACAAATGAAACGCGAGATGTGGCAGGAATATAAGACAAAGATGAGAGAAAAGGGTAAAGAGTGGCGTGAAAAAAGACAGGAACGCAGAGAAAGTCGTGCGCAACGTCGTGAAGGTAGACGTGATTCGAAATAAATAACAACACTGTTAAGTAGTTTATGGTCCGGTTGTTTTAATACAACCGGGCTCTTTTTTTATGACCGATATTTCTTTTCCCATGCTGCTTTTAAAAGTGCATAGTGCTCCGGATTGATATATTTTATGAATCCGGCCATTGTGTCTTTATCCAAAGAATATTCTTGAGGCGTTGCAGAACTGATGCCTTGTTGTAATGCAAATTTATAGATGCGTTGTTGGGCACCGGGAATTTCTTGTTCTGTTTCAACTAATAATTCAATTTCACATCGCCTGAGGATAAATGTTGGAAACGTAATGGTATCAACATCAATGATAAAATTATCGTTACTGTATTTTTTGCGTTCTTTGATAAGGGTATAGAGTGGTTTGATTTCTGCATGTGTCAATGCAAGCTCCAGTCCTATGTCCATTGACAGATTAAGATATTTTTTTATGAGTTGTTCATCGGTAATCTCATGCCGAGAGACAATATTATGATGAGCTTGTGTTGGGATTGGTATTTTGAGGGTGAATGATCCATTGCGAGATCGGAGCCACATGTCTTTAAGTGAAAGCTCATATTTTGGTTTGTCGTAATAGATATTTGCTTGTTTTTCTTGGCTGATAAACGTAGCATTACGCAAAAGATGCTCTTCTTGCTCAGGTGTTAGACTGTATTTTACTTCAACTTCAATCATAGTGTTTTATTCCCAACCAAATTCGCTGTAAAAAATATTTTTTGCGATCATATCAAGAACGTGTTTATGTAGTGGTAAAATGTTGAGCAGCAAATTATCTATATCAAACCATGCAATATCGTCACATTTGTTTGATTCCATAATCTGCGGAGTTCCTTCCCATTCTGTTGCCTCAAGAAAAAAGCTGATAAACTCTTGATTCGATTCGCTATACGCATGAACCGTGTGTACTATTTTTAAATTTTCTTTTTTTACCTGGATACCAAGTTCTTCCTGTGCTTCTCGTATGATTGCCTGTGTTGCCGGCTCTGCTGATTCAATGCCTCCACCCGTGCCGCCATAAAATCCATCCTTAAAACCAGTATTATAGCGTCTCATCAGTAAAACCTTATTCCTTTGACGCAAAAATAATACAACGAATGGGATGAGTTTAAACCGCTCTTTGGCCATGAAAAAACCTTTTCTTACAACAGATTGCCTAATTTATGTGCTTGAGAATATAACGTGACTGCCTAAATTATACAAATGGTAGAAGCCTGTTCGTTGTATATAAACAGGACTTACGCAACATA
>LDIV01000002.1:0-17750 GCA_001468855.1 candidate division TM6 bacterium UASB124
TTGCCTATGTTGCGTAAGTCCTGTGAATATAAATGATGTAGCGACTGTTTTTGTTAATCCCGAATTTACGTTTAAGAGTCCTGAGATGTATGAGCTTTGGGATGACTGCATGTCATTTCCAGATTTGCTTGTTAAAGTGAAGCGGCATAAGGCGTGTTGTTTAAAGTTCAGAGATCTTGATTGGCAAGAGCATGAATGGGAGTTGGAAGGGGATTTGTCGGAACTACTGCAGCATGAGTATGATCACCTTGATGGCATTCTTGCCGTGATGCGGGCGGTGGATGATAAGTCGTTTGCTCTTGCAAGTCAAAAGCACTTGGTTGGGTTTGGGCGATAGCAGCTGATCTTATTTTTTAGCCATTTTGGTAATCGCAGCCACAGCATAAAGAGGAAGTGATTGTATATTCTCATGCTTTGAGTAATTGAGTGTAGAAAAACGAACTCCGTATGGTGTCTGTGGGTGGTTTTCTAAAAATAAATGCAAACTTTTAAGTGTTTTGCCCGTCCCGCTTTTTACCTCAATTGGAAGAATTTTCTCCCCGCTTTGCATAAGATAATCAACTTCTGCTGTGCTACCTGGTGCGTTTCTTTGCCAATAATAGAGCTGACTTTTTGAATGTGGATTTGAATAGGCAAGCAGTTCTTGGCCAACAAAAGCTTCAATAAGTGGTCCCTTATTAATAAATTGTTGCATTGGATTTAAAAACCATCCCTCAAGATCGAGTCCTAAAAGTGCTTGACTAAGTGCTACATCTAAAAAAATTACTTTATAACATTGAGGATCTATGTTTGCACCCAACGGGATTCCTTGACCTGAACTATGAGTAACTTTATGGGCTATGCCTGCAGTGGTCAGAAGATCAAGCGCCGGAGAAAGTTCTCGTTTCCGAAAGTCTCCTTCAATGTCACTATATTTGAATTTCTTACCAAGTTGTTGAGGGATATTGTTAAAAAGAACATCAACATATTTAATTTGATTCTTCTTTGCATACTTAACAAAATCCTGCCGATAGGTATCAATCAAAGAGTGTTGCAATGCAAAACAGCGTGAAGGATCTTTTGTTTGAATCCAGCATGCAACAATTCCCGGCATGCCACCGATTGCTATATATTCACCCAAAATGGAAAGAATTTTATTGTGTACAGGTTCTGAAATTTGTTCATTCAATGAATGCGATAATATTTCTTGCACAAGGATTTCGTTGCCTGTGGAAAGTAAAAATTCCATAAATGACATTGGATATACGTATAAAGATTCTACTCTTCCAACGGGCATGCCAACTTGTTCAATGGCAAAATCAAGCAGTGATCCGGCAGCGATAACATGTAACGTTGGAATTTGTTCATAAAAATAACGCAATGCAGTTACTGCTTGTGGCACAATTTGAATCTCATCAATAAATAAAAGGGTTTGGCCGGGAATAATGGGCTTTCTTGTGAATAGAGCAAGATTGCGCATGATTCTTTGAGCATCGAGATCCTTTTCAAAAATTATTCGAGCATCGGGCTGTGTTTCCAAATTTATTTCAACGAAGGAAGAAAATTGTTTTCCCAATTGTTGAGCAGCATACGTTTTTCCAACTTGTCGAGCTCCTCTCAAAAGTAATGGTCTTCGAAATTCAGCATTTTTCCAATCAAGAAGTTCATTTTCAATAAGCCGTTTCAAGATCATCTCCCTTTATTTGGTTAAATTTCAGGGTTGTTTTGATGTGAAAATGGTTAAAAATCAAGGTACTTTTTAAATAATATGGTCAAAATTAAGGGTATATTCAATTTTTAAAGAAAAAATAATCATTTTTGAGATTTTTGACTGATGAGAGCTTAAAAATGATCACCTTGATGGCATTCTTGCCGTCATGCGGGCGGTGGAAGATAAGGCGTTACATCAGTTTTGTGTGCAGTATATTGAAATAAGAACTTCAAAATCTTTATTTTATCTCAAAGATTGGTAAATTATTGAAATAAGAGACGTTTTTGCTAGTCTTATTTCAATAACTATATAATTATTGAAATAAGGAGGCGGTTATGCGGAGTACTGGTCATTACGAACAAATAGGAAACATACAATACTTTGTCCCTGATTCTTTACCCCCACAAAATCCACCGTTTGTCATGGATGTTGCCACAACCATTCTTTACGGTGAGGTAATGAAACATCTTGGTACGTTGAATGAAATAGCAAGTCGATTACCTGATAAGCAACGGTTTATCAGAGCATATGTCATCAAAGAAGCTCTGTTGTCTTCTGCTATTGAAGGGATTCATACTACGTTATTAGATGTTTTTACCCAACCACTTGTGGCTTCAAAACCAAATAAGAATACGCAACTTGTGATGAACTACACAAAAGCGCTTGAGCGAGCACGTGCCATATTGCAACATGAGAATGTGCCCATTTCATCACGCATAATACTTGAGGCCCATGACCTATTAATGTCAGTGGGGGAAGGGGACACTGCTGATCCTGGTAATTATCGAAAACAGTCGGTACGTGTTGGGGATCTTGTTCCTGCTCCGGCACCACGAGTTTCTGATTTGATAGCTCACCTTGAGCGGTTTATAAATACTGATCAGACTTTGCCACCGCTTATTAAAGCAGGACTTGCACATGTTCAGTTTGAAACCATTCATCCTTTTTTGGATGGCAACGGTCGGATTGGACGCTTGTTGATTGTATTAATGCTCATTGATAGTGGTCTTTTGTCTGAACCGATTTTGTACCCTTCTTATTATTTTAAAAAGCATGCCGCAGAATATTATCAACGACTTGATAGTGTTCGAAGACAGGGTGATTTTGAAGGATGGATTACCTTTTATTTAACGGTCATAAGGGATAGCGCTTCCGATGCCTGCAAACGTGCTTATGAGATTGAAGCATTAGAAGACGATCTGGCACAACGCATCAAAAAACAAACATTGCAGCATAGAGCGTGCCAGACCAGACTTCGTGCCTTAACGGTTCTTTTTCATTGTCCTGTGATTAATGTGAGTGAGTTAAGCCGGGAAGCTACGATGTCGTTTAATACTGCCAATCAAATAATAGCTGAGTTTGTAGAGCAAGGAATTCTTGTGGAAGAGACTCAACAAAAACGAATGCGATTGTTTAAATTTAAATCCTACTTAGAACTTCTTGAGCGAGAGATGCTTGTTTGATAAAACATTCCACAAAAATCAGCAATACATTTCACTTGGCGCAATATGCAAATTTCTTTGACCGCTCCTTGGAAAGTGCGGAGACCGCTGTCGTTACCGTTATTGGTAAAGAATCCGGTGCGATGGATAGGGCTTGACCTCTATAGAAGCTTACTAACTCTAAATAATGAGAAATTCCTAATAGTGAAGCTATTGTTGTTGGCGCAAGCACAATTTGATTGTTTTCATCCCTAAGCTCTACAGAATAATGTTCTACTAATGGAATAGCTTGAGGATGTTTATCCCAGATATTAAGTTCTACTGCGCGTGAGATGGTGGCGCTTTTTATTGTAGACCATGCAACGAGTTTATTCTGCTTAGTTCCTGATTGTTCGAACGTTAACAAAAGGCCTTCACGGTTGAAGGTAATCGGAGATTCTTTTGCCATTTTTATTTTTTTTCTTAATTCCATAGCGGCCCAAACGCCAAATGCGGTTCCGACGCCTAGGGCTGCTATTTTTGCTGCCAAAACGCCATTGTCACGATCATAAGGAATTACGAATGATCCTAAACCAAGACCACATAAAGAGAAAAAACTTAAAGTGAGTATACGTGTAGTGCTTGGTCCTACATCAAAAAATTTTACTTGCCCATCAATGTATCTAAGGCTGGTGCCGGTAGCGTTTAAGTACCATCCGTTATCCTTATTAATTTGTGATATGCATGCTTGAATCAAGGCGTCATAATTCATTGAAGCCAAATCTTGCGCGTTTGGTGCGCAGCTTCCCGGCTTTTGAGCATCTTTGCCAACCATCTGCATCTCTTCATAACAAGCATTTTGCAAAAAATCATTAATTGTTGCGGCTGTTTGGACACTGGTTTTTGTGATAGGTAATGAAATTACCTGATCCTCCAGTTGCGCATATGTTTTACATGATAATAAGGTTGCCAGTATGACAAGGTGTTTAAAAAAATGATTCTTCATAGAGTATCCTTTTGGTTAGTTATTGTTTGTTTTTGAATTATAGGCGCAATGATATCACTTAATGAAGCAAGCGTAAATGATCATAATGATGCTTGTGAGAATGAAAGAATTGGACGTTGTTTTAGAAAAAATACATGATATGATTTCGAAAATGAAAAGATAAAAGCAGCATATTGTCAGGAGATTTTTATGTCAGTATCAAAAATTTTATTACTCGGTGACCCTCGCCTTTACCAAATATGAGTAACAAATACACGAGAATGACTTTTTCAGTCGTGTGCTGGATTAATTTACTAGACCATAAAAATGAACGGCTCTATTTATGAACTTTATACGATCAAAACGTGTTGTCTTTATCAGTGAGTGTCTTGTGAATCAAAATATTCGAGCCTATGGTGTTGGCAATGCCAAAGGTGAAGGCCCATGCGTTGAAATTGTAGAATTATTAACAAAAAACGGTATAGGGTTAACGGTTGTTCCGTGCCCTGAAATCTTTTGTCAGGGCTTAAAGAGAAAGGCTTGTGATAAAGAATTTTATAATAACGATGTGTATAAAAAAATATGTTCTCGATTAGCCGATTATGTTTTAGATAGATATAAAATGTATTTGGATGATGGATACATTGTTGGTGGATTTGTCTGTGTTAACGGATCTCCTTCGTGTGCGATAGATTATTGTTATTGTGACAAGAAAAAATGTTTAGAGGCCGGGATTTTGATTGAAGAATTGCAAGCAAAGCTTAAAGCTGAGAATTTAGCGATGGATTTTATTGGCGTGAGAATGAAAGAGCTGGACGTTGTTTTAGAAAAAATACATGATATGATTTCGAAAATGAAACGATAAAAGCAGCGTATTGTCAGGAGATTTTTATGTCAGCATCAAAAATTCTTCTTCTCGGTGATCAACGACTCTATCAGAATTCCAAAGGAATTACCCAAAACGAACGCACCCAATTACATTCAGTGGTCAAAGATCAGCAGGATGCCATGATGGCGTTTCGTGAGGTTACGGTGCGGTTGCTGCACCTCAAATTGGTTTCATGAAGCGGTTGCCATTCTTTTATATTTTGTGCTAATCTACTACTCGATTAGTCAATTCGCACAAGAAATCATTGATTGAGAGAAAGGATTTGTATGTATATTAAACGAGAGATTGAAAAGGTTTTGTACGAATACGCAAAATTTCCTGTTGTTGCCATCATTGGCCCACGGCAATCGGGAAAAACTACACTCGCCACTCATATCTTTAAAAAGCACGTCTACCTTTCACTGGAAGACCCTGAGCTACGTGCATTTGCCCAAAATGATCCAAAGCGTTTTCTACATGATTATGAAAATAAATATGGAATCATTATCGATGAATTTCAGTATGTTCCTCATATACTTTCGTATATTCAGCTTGAGGTTGATAAAAAACAAAAACCGGGCTATTTCATTTTGACTGGGTCGCAGAACTTTCTTATGAACGAAAAAATTACACAATCACTTGCCGGTCGTGTTGGCATACTTACGTTATTACCCTTTTCAATTCATGAACTAAAAAAGTCAAATCTCTTACCTGCGCGTATTGACGATGCAATTTTCAAAGGCGGTTATCCTCGTCGTTACGAGAAAAAGATTATGCCCTCTGTATTTTACCGTTCCTATATCCACACGTATCTTCAGCGAGATGTCCGGCAACTTGTAAATGTTGGCAACCTTCTTGTATTTCAAAAATTTATGTCTCTATGTGCCGGAAGAGTTGGACAACTTCTCAATGTTGCGGAAATAGCGACTAATTGCGGGATTAGTAGAGATACGACAAAGCAATGGCTTTCAATTTTAGAAGCAAGTTACATTATCTTTCGTCTCAAGCCATACTTTAATAATTTTAATAAACGTATAACAAAGACCCCAAAGTTTTATTTTCATGACACCGGATTGGCATGCGCTCTTCTGGGTATAAAAACGACTAAAGATTTAAGCTTAAGTCCTTTCAGGGGTGCTCTTTTTGAATGTCTTATTATTTCTGATCTCTATAAGCAATATCACAATATTGGCGCTGAGCCACCTCTGTATTTCTGGCGAGACCAAAATGGGCGTATTGAGGTAGATGGTCTTGTGGATACTGGAAGGAAAATTATACCTATTGAGATCAAATCGAGTCAGACTATATCGAGTGATTTTTTTGATTCGATTAATGAATGGAATCACATTGCTCAAATGTCTCCGGCTGATAGTTATGCAATTTATGGTGGTCAACATAAGCAAACACGTGATATTGGTACAACTATTGGATGGGAAAGGGCAGGGACATTTGTAGCTGATCTTGAAAAGAAATGATGTTAGCCTGAACGGTTTTAGAGCATGAATAGGAGTTGGAAGGGGATTTGTCGAAACTACTGCAGCATGAGTATGATCACCTTGATGGCATTCTTGCCGTGATGCGGGCGGTGGATGATAAGTCGTTTGCTCTTGCAAGCCGCAAGCACTTGGTTGGGTTTGGGCGTTAATCCTGGGAAAAATTCCCCCAAGCGTATTTTTCTTGCTTCTTTTTTTTCATTTTTAGCCATTATAAGAGTATTGTTGCAAATTAGAAGCTCTTAGATTTTATTAAGCGCTTTGATTTGGTTATAGCACCTGTTGAAATAAGCTCGTTGAATTGTATGAATTTTGATTGGGGCGGATTGACTTTGGTGATTTTAAAAACCAATGGAACGAGCTTTTGGTAAGAGATATAAATCTCGCCCTTGGCGTTGGCGATATGATTTTTTTGGAGCGTGGTTAGTGTTGTTTTTGGTAAAGGATAATTAGGATCGATGCATTTAGAATTGAGTTCGATAAACATTTTTTTATTTTTTTTATAAAGGTTTTCTAAACGATTAATAGCGGCTCTCAAATTTTTTTCTGAAATTTCAAAATAAACTTTTTTATTTGTTGCTGAGCCATTAGGGCCAATTTTTTGCATAAAGCACCATGTTGTTGGAGCTGTGTCCTGTTGTGCTGTGATGTGAACAATGGGAGTTAATATAGAAATAAGTGAAGCAATCTTATAAGCATTTTTCATAGATCTCTCCTTTGGTAAAGTTTATATATACTATGATAAAGGAGAGATCCCTTTTATTGCAACGTTCTTATAATGTTTTTGTGATAAGCCATTGGTGTCGATCAATGTTCTTTGCGCCTATTTTTGAGACATCAAAGTATCCAGTGGCTACAATGCTATAGGGCATATCACTCAAGTGTGTTGACTTTAATTTTTTTTGGGCTGTTTTAACTGCCTTCTGTATGTTTGTATTAAATGCAAAAAAACTAATACATCTATTATTGAATAATTGAGCAATAATTGCCCATGCTCCTTTATTTGCGTTGTAGATTGGCGTCTTGTGAATGGTTATCATTGTTGATAGATGGTGTTGATTAAGCCATGTATCAAGAGCACCTTGTTCTTCGACAAACCCGTCTATTGATGGATTGGTTATGTTTGCTGGCGTGTATTGAGAATAAATCGTGTATCCATAGACCGCTATCAAAAAGCCATGAGAATCTTCTAACCAATATGCGCCGGCTGCTGCTTCTAATGGTGTATAAGCCAGAATGTATAATGATATTAATGATGAGATTTTCTTCATAGAGACCCTTTTTGTAAGTTGTTTACTTTAGAATGGGTTTTTTGGGGAATTTAAAATAGGTTATAGAGAATAAGTAAAGTTTGCAAAAAAGATTGAGGCTTGGGAGCTCGGTCTTGGTCTTACGTAAGAATATACGCGTTAGTTATGACTATATTGGTTGATGTATAGCGATAATCTTTACTTTCCTTTACGAGCATTCATATGCTTACTACGTGTTGTTTGATTTTCTTTTAAAGGAGAGGGATGCCTATGTTTTTATCCTTACGGAATAAACCAATTAAAACGATCGCTGAGTTTATGGGTGAAGTTATTGCATGGTTGGTGTTTCTTGTTGTGTTACAGGGTGTGTTTTTCAAAGATGGGTTTTACCGTTGATGCAATGGATCCATTGTTGGTTGGTACAAAAACAATTTTCTTGGTATGTATTGGTTTGTTTGTATTAGAAGGGTTATTAATTTTCTCCGTTGCTTATCTGCTCAAGCAGGTACATTATTGGGCAGCAATGGTGCTGCTAATTGTGGTGCTTCTTATTTCTGCCCTTTCTATGAGACAAGAAATTTTAAGTTTGGTCAGTCAACTTGCTGTTGGCGTTGTATGCGCGCTCTATGGATATTTTACGCAGAAAAATTTGAGTCATTGGGGTCGTAACAAAGTATTTGTCGCTTTGATAATTACTGTGGTATTAATGCTGAGTCTTGTTGCATGCGGTTTGGTATTGTTTGCAGATTTTTTTAGTAGACAAAATTGGAAAGATCTTGTGGCTTCATCAGCTATGAGTGCTTTTCGTTCTTACGGTGTAGTAATTTTATCATGCCTGGTGGTGTCATTGGTTTTGGTGAGTATCTATTTTGTTATCTTTCTACGTTTGATAGCTTTTGATACACAGAGAACAAAAAATATTGATCTTAACATGATAAAAACAGATAGCGAAGTTGCTCGTGCGGCTGTTTTGTTGTGTGCACTAACGCTTTTCTTAGATTTTTCTTTATCGATTTTCCGTGTGTTATTGCCATGGGTTGAAAAGAAGTGATTGAGTAGGGTTATCAATGAAATATATAAATTTTGTTTTAGCGTTTATGTTGTGTGTGGTTGGTGTGGTGCAAGATCTTAGCGCTGCACAGCCAAAGGTGAAGCTTCAGAAGTCTGTTCAACCAAAAACGCCAAAAACTTCTAAATCAGCACACAGTGCAAAATTAGAAGAAAGAGTATCACAGCTAGAAAAAGATATGCAGGTGGTAAAAAGTCGCTTAGGCATTAAAGATGAAAGAAAAAAGCCAGCACTCTTAGTAAGTGTAGAAAAAAGGGTACGTGAATTGGAACAAGAATTAGCAGCCAATAAAAAATTGTCGGCAGATGATTTACGAGAAATAAAAATATTGTTGGACAGTGTTAAGAATTGGCGAAGTGGACCTCTGAGGAAAGTAGAGCCGGGCCTGGTGGTTGATACAACGGTGCCAGATCTGGATGTGATGGAAGCGCTGATAAAGAGATTGGAAAATTTACAAAAGAAATCATCAACGTAAAAGAATTTGTAGGTTAGGTGGTTAAGAGAGCATAGAGGGCGCGATAACCGCGCCCTCTTGTATATATTCGATATAATAACTGTTATGCTATTGACTTTCAAAATACTTTTTTAGGCTGAAAAAGTCGACGGTCGCGGTAGCTTCTTTACTTTTGTGGCTTATTCAGATTAAGATAGCTTCATGATGTGAAAAATTTTGAGATATGAGAGATTGGAGATGTTCATGAAAAAGATATCTATCATACTAACAACCTTTTTGCTTTCTACGGCATTAGTTGCTTTTGATTTACCGGTGTTTTATCGCGCACCGTTTTTCCAAATGGAGACAAGTCGAAAGGTTAAGAAGTGGAGCGTAGAGATTGGTGGCCGCTATGCTACTGGAAGCACTAAAAAATCATTTACTCATGACGGTGATCGAACAGTGTTATTCAATGATCGTTGTCCTTTCAATTTACTCAGATTGGGACAAGGTCTTAATGATCTTAATCCACCGGATGCTGAAACTATTAATACATGTTGTAATTATGTCTGTTGTCAGGATGATTGCTTTGGCGGAGGTTCTTGCTGCGGTAGCTCGTGTTGTACCAAGGCTTGTAGTAGTGGTGATGGTTCTTGCTCTGATGATAGTTGTTGTAATGGTTTATCGGATAATCCATGTTGCAATACCATCAAACGTCCGGAAACATATAAGTATTGGGGCTTTGATGAAAATGGTGTTCCTAATGGTAAGTTCAATGATCCTTACTACAAATATCAGCCTACCGATGGTTTATTTAAAACATGTGGACATTTTGATGTTGATGAGTTTGACTTTTGGTATAAACAAAATCTTATATGGGGTTTGTATTTCCATGCATACTTCCCTTATCGAAATATTAAAATTGATCAGATCAGAATGAGTAATATGGGCTGCCGTGATGAGGTTAACGGTGTCAATATGGATGACTTTGTTATTAAAACATTGCCGCTTATTTATGCCGAAAATTGTTATAAAAAACCATATTATACATTTAGTCAGTCAGGCGTTAGTGATGTTGCGCTTTCATTGGGATGGCAGGCCTATACCGACAAGCTGGTCGGGCTTGTGACAGCGCTAGGCGGCTTTGTGCAAGGTGGTGTTACATTGCCTATTGCCCGGAGACATAATGAAAACCTTATATTCTCTGTCCCTTTAGGATATGACAATCACTGGGGTATTATTGGCCGAGCTGGTGCAGAGGCAAGTGCTTGGAAGTTTTTAACAGTCGGGGTTCAGGCCGGTGCAATTATTTTCTTTTCAACGACGCAGGCTATGCGGGTGCATTCAGATCCGGAAAAGAGACAAAATGGTTGGATAGATTTAGCTCGTGCATGGGTTGATGAAGATTACGGTTCTTTATGGGATCTTGGTGGTTATGTTAAATTTGATTCTTTGATACGTGGTCTTGCCGTTGTTGTAGGATATTCATTTACCTCGCAACAGCGTACCTACTTACATGTGGAAGATAGTTGCTATCTTAGAGATGTTCGCAAGGCAGCCCTTAATCATTGTAATTGCAGCGATGAGCCGGATAGAAAATGTCCATGTTTTCCTTATCTTATATCCCAGGATGATGTGGCAAATAGCAATAAGCGTCATTGGGAATGGGAGACGCAGACACTGCATGCGGTTATTACGTATGATACGGCTATTGCCTTCAAATGTCCGTGGGGTGCTTTAATTCGTTTAGAATATGATTATCCTATTACCGGCAAACATAGTTGGGCTGTCGATATGATCGGTGGTACGCTGGGGTTGTGTGCTACCTTTAATATCTAATGATATACGCTTTGTTGCTTTGCAAGCACGTTGCGACGTGATACACTTAATGCCATGTTGTAATTCATAGGCTTGTTAAGTACGAAGTGGTGCGTTTATGAATCTGATAACCCGTCTTAAAGTTTTTGTGGTTAATCATACTAAAACACTTTTTAGTATCCACGATGCACAGCTTGGTCATCTTGCATTCAAAATTAATGTTGAGCAGGGCGCTCAGTTTGGTGATGTGAGTTGTAATATTGCAATGATTGTTGCAAAGTTTCTTGGCCAAAATCCGCGTGATGTTGCCAACAAGATAGTGCAGTATGTGCAAGCACAAGCCGAAGCCGGACAACTTTTTGCATCAATTGCTATTGCTGGTCCGGGCTTTATTAATATGACTTTGACGACTGAGGCTTGGACGTTATTAATGCATGAGTTATATACACAAAAAGCCTCATTTTTCAAATATGGCCAGCACGAGCCCAAACATAAGTACCTTATTGAATTTGTTAGTGCTAATCCAACCGGTCCGTTGCACTTGGGACATGGTCGTGGCGGTATTATCGGTGACGTTTTAGCGCGCGTACTTTCATTCTTGGGGCATGCCGTAAGTAAAGAATTCTATATTAATGATGCAGGTAATCAGATTAAATTACTTGGCCAATCATTACGTGTTCGTTGTTTACAACAATTGGGTCAATCGGCAGTGTTGCCTGAAGAGGGTTATGCTGGTGAATATTTAGTGGACATGGCCAAAGATTGTGTGGCTGTTTATGGAGATGCAATACAGGGTAAGAGCGATCAGTTTTTTGAACTTTTTGCCAAAGAGCAGTTGTTGCAATTAATTAAGGCAAATCTTGCGGACTATGGTATTACATTTAATACGTGGTTTTCAGAAAAAACATTGCATGATAGCGGAGCCATTGATCGCGTTTTGACTCTACTCAAGGAAAAAGATTTAGCATATGAAAAAGATGGTGCGTTGTGGTTTAGGTCAACAACCTTTGGTGATGACAAAGATCGGGTTGTGCGCAAAAGCAGTGGCGAGTTGACTTATATAGCTGCTGATATTGCTTATCATAAAGATAAGTTTGATCGTGGCTATGATCGATTAATTGATGTGCTTGGTCATGATCATCATGGATATGTTCGACGTCTGAAGGCAACTATGGAAGCGTTGGGCTTTGATCCTGAAAAATTACAGGTTATTTTGTATCAGTTGGTTACTATCAAAGAAGGCGGTCAGGCAGTGCGTATGTCTAAACGTGCCGGCGTTTTTACACGCTTGAGCGATGTGATTGAAGAAGTTGGTCCCGATGTTGCACGTTTCTTTTATTTGAACCGCAAAAGTGATGCAGCTCTTGATTTTGATTTGGAAACAGCGCTTAAAAAGACTGAAGAAAATCCGGTATATTACATTCAATATGCCTATGTGCGTATTAACAGTTTGCTTCAGAAGGCTGAGCCGGAAGGGTTTGGTGAGTGGGTTGCGCAACTGCGGTCAGGTACAATTGAGCAAGATTATTTTCGCGACATGCAACAACATGTAAGCCAAGATGATCGCGCATTGATTAAAAAAATTGTATCATTGTATGACATATTGATATCAATTGAACAGAGTCATCAAACGCATTTGTTGTCATATTATGCATGGGAACTTGCACAAGTGCTGCATACCTATTACACAAAAAATAAAGTAATTGATATAACGCAGCCGGAAATAAGTAAGGTCCGTTTATTGATTCTGTTGCTTGTGCATCAGACACTTGATGTATCGTTGGATTTGCTTGGTTTAAGTAAGCCTGAAAAAATGTAGGGTGTTTATGATAATTGTGTGGTTATTGGTAAGTGGCGGTGTGGGAACATTAATTCGATACTGGATGTCATTATGCGGATCTTTGTTGCCCGAACACGCATATATTGTAACCTTGGGTATAAATGTTTTAGGGAGTTTTTTATTTGGTGTGGTCTATGGTTTATGCGACCGGTTTGCTTTGATGGCGTCGTATCGAGCTGTCTTGCTACCCGGTTTTTTGGGTGGATTTACAACTTTTTCTGCTTATGCCGGGGAGGTTGTTGTGTTAATTCTAATGCAACGGTATATGGCAGCTGCTTTGTATGTTGTTTTAAGCAATGTAGTTTCATTCGTGGCATTATATGGTGGGCTTGTTGGCATCAGGTTATTTGTTAAATAAAGTGAATTGAGAATATGAATATAAATCAAATACCAAATTTTGATCTTAAAGATTTCAAACCGGATAGTATTCGTAACTTCTCTATTATTGCGCATATTGATCATGGCAAATCAACATTAGCTGACCGGCTTTTGGAAATGGCAGGGACTTTGTCGGGTCGTCAAAAAGTTGAACAATTTCTTGATAAATTACAAGTGGAGCGCGAGCGTGGCATTACCGTTAAGGCGCAAACCGCTTCCCTCTTGTATGAATATAAAGGGCATACGTATCTGTTGAACTTGATTGATACGCCCGGGCACGTTGATTTTGCTTATGAAGTTTCACGCTCACTCTATGCCTGTCAGGGGGCCGTGCTTCTTGTTGATGCCGGGCAGGGCGTCCAGGCGCAAACTATGGCAAACTTCTTTTTGGCATTCGATCAAGATTTAACAATTATTCCTGTGATTAATAAAATTGATATGGCAAATGCTGATCCTGAGCGTGTAGCAAAAGAAATGGATAAAGCTTTTGATATTAAGCGAGATGACATTTTGTTGATTTCGGCAAAGACAGGTGTCGGTATAGAGGCGTTATTTGAAGCAATTATTCAACGTGTTAAACCACCAAAGGGTTTAGCAGATGCACCATTCAAAGGGCTGCTATTTGACTCATGGTTTGACGAATATCGCGGTGTTATCTGTTTGATTGAGGTTATTGATGGCTCAATTAAAAAAGGCGATATGATTACCGCTGCACATACCGGCCATGATTATGAAGTGTTAGATATTGGTTTGATGTATCCGGAACCAATGGCACAGGGCGCATTGTATACCGGGCAGGTTGGTTATTTGATCGCCGGTATGAAAACGGTTAAAGAAGCCTGTATTGGTGATACGTTTTATCATTCAAAACAACCGGTTAAAGCATTGCCGGGGTTTAAACCTGCAAAGCCAATGGTGTTTGCCGGTATTTATCCGCTTGATACATCTGAGTTTGATCAGGTGCGTGATGCAATTGAAAAATTAACGCTCAATGATCCAAGCGTGCATGTTGAAAAAGAAAGTTCCGCAGCATTGGGCCTTGGATTCCGTTGTGGATTTTTGGGGTTATTACATATGGATGTGTTTAAACAACGTTTGGAACAGGAATACAATGCATCCATTATTGTTACGTCACCGACTGTTTTGTACAAAGTTAAATTGACCAATGGTGAGGAAAGGCTTATTGAGAATCCATCAAAATTTCCAGAGCAAGTTTCTATTGAAGAGGTTTATGAACCAATTGTTAATGCGACAATTATTACGCCAAAAGAATATTTAGGTGCCATTATGACGTTATGTCAGGAGCGTCGTGGTGAACAAAAGGAAATGACGTACATTGATGAAAATCGTATTGTATTAAAATATCGTTTGCCGCTCAATGAAATTATTACTGACTTTTATGACAAATTAAAATCGCTCAGCGCCGGGTATGCAAGCTTTGATTATGAACAAGCAGGATTTGCGGCAGCTGATTTGGTCAAGATGAACATTTTGTTAAATGGTAAACCGGTTGATGCATTATCGGTTATTGTGCACCGTGACAAAGCTTTTTATGTTGGACGACAGTTGACACAAAAATTGCGTAGCGTTATTCATAGACAAATGTTTGAAGTAGCGATACAAGCAGCTATCGGTGCAAAAATTATTGCACGTGAAAGCGTTTCAGCATTGAGGAAAAATGTTACAGCCAAGTGTTATGGCGGTGACATTACGCGAAAAAGGAAATTGTTGGAGAAACAAAAAGAGGGCAAGAAGAAGCTTAAGCAGGTTGGCAGTGTGGAGCTTCCGCATGAAGCATTTCTTACGGTCCTCAAACATGAATGAAGTAAGGAGCCTTCGATGAGAAGAAGGAAGGGTTTTTATTCAATATCAGTTGTTGCAAAAATGTTTTCAGTACATCAACAAACGGTGCGTATGTACGAGAAACAAGGGCTTATTATGCCTAAGCGTTCGTCCGGCAATACCCGTCTTTTTTCTGAAGAGGACGTTGACCGCCTTGAAGAGGTCATTTATTTGACCCATAAACTAGGTGTCAACTTAGCGGGTGTTGAGATCATTTTAAAACTCCAAAAGAAAATTAAGCGCATGCAAGATGAGATGAATGAGCTTTTTAAGGACACCGAAGGCGAACTTGAACGTGAAAGCGCGAATTTTAAAGAAGACATGAAAAAGCAAATTGAGCGCTTGGCGGATATTCAAAGAGAAAATATAGCAAAAAAACGCGAAAATCTTATAGAAATCGCACCAAATGCCATTGACGATGAGTCTAAAAAGACGCAGAATAAAAAGAAGGGGGCGAAATCAGAACCTAAAGAGAAATCGATAAAATTGCTCGCTAAACCTTCTGAATATAAGTCCCACGAAATTGATGACGATGATGTTGAAGATATCGAGATTGAGTACGACGATAAATAAGAGGATCTACAATGTTTTTAAATCAACTAAAAACGGTGTTACTTCTCAGTGTTTTGAGTGGCGGTCTTTTTCTTTTAGGCTATTGGATGGGCGGTGCTGCCGGTCTGATGGTCGCATTTATTATGTCCATGATGATGAACTTTTTTGCCTATTTCTTTTCAGACAAAATGGTTCTTTCTATGTATGGGGCTCAACCACTTGATCGAACAAAGTTTGCAAATATTTATGATATGGTTGAAGAGCTGTGTTATCAAGCACGTATCCCAATGCCCAAACTGTGGTACATAGATACTCCAATGGCTAACGCTTTTGCTACTGGTCGTAATCCAGAACATGCCTCTGTTGCCGTCACTCAAGGTATTCTTAAGGTCTTAGATGAAAATGAATTGCGTGGTGTTTTAGCACACGAACTTTCACACGTAAAAAATCGTGATATTTTAGTTGCTACAATTGCTGCAACAATTGCAACAGCGATTGGTTATCTTGCACATATGCTGCAATGGGCTGCAATCTTTGGCGGATCGCGAAATCGTGATGGCGAACGTTCAAACGGTTTTGGTGCATTGGTAGCGGCAATTTTTATGCCTATAGCAGCCATGCTTATCCAACTTGCTATTTCCCGTTCACGTGAATATTTGGCTGATGAGACAGGTGCAAAAATGTGTCACGATCCATTGGCTCTTGCTAATGCGCTTGAAAAGTTACACAGTAATGTTGCACAACAACAGGTACAACCGGATTCGTCGGCGCAAGCCTCAACAGCAAGTTTGTTTATTGTGTATCCATTTACCCTTGAAGGTATTATGACATTGTTTTCAACACACCCACCAATGGAAAAACGTGTTGAACGTTTGCGTAAGATGGTGCGATAAAAGATTTTCACTTAACGACAAAGAGGCCTTGGCGAAAGCTGGGGCCTTTTTTTATTTGACCATTATTGTGTGTATGATACAATTCAGGACCATTGGTGTGTAGTTGAATTTTTAATGTGAAGGATTGTATGAAAAAGTTTTCGTTATTGTGTATAGCTTTTGCAGGATCAATGGGTATGTTCGGAGCAGCTGCTCAGACGCCTCTTACGAGTGATATGGCGAAAGATGGTGCTGCTCAGGTAGTACCGCAGCTTAATAGTGCTTTACAGAATAGTTCTTTTCTTTCTTCCATTACCGGTTACATGATAGCAGATGAACAGAATATGCCGGCTTTATATCAGATTGTGAAAAATCTTACATCAAAACTCGGTAATCCTATACCATTGGTTTTGGTTTTTAAGGGCAATATACTTCATAAAATAATGGAACAATTTGGTGAGGATTATAGAGTTAATGCGTTTGCCTTTTCTATAACCAAATCATTGAGTATTGTTTGTGTGGGGCAAAATCTTGTTGAAGAGTTAACCTATGATGAATTAGAAGCTGTCATAGCACATGAGCTTTGTCATATAGATCGATACCATGTAATAAAACAATGGGTTTTAGGTTCAGTTATAACGTTTATCATAGCCGTTGTTTATATCGGTACTATGTTTCAAATTGTGAGACATAGAAATCATGTTGAGTTACATCCTGCTCAGGTTGCTATATACGTAACACCTTTGCTATTAACAATACTTGTTGCCTACTATATACAGAGATATTATAGCCGTGTATGTGAAAAACAGGCTGATTTAGGTGCTGCAGACATTATTAAAAATCCAGTAAGTTTAGCCGATGCGTTAGACCATATTGAAAAAATATACAAGAATAAGGACCGCCTAATTGATTTCTTTATAGAAATGGAGTCTACTCATCCACTTACAAAAAATCGTAGAAGGTACCTTGAAGCATATGCTCAGGCTGCAGCTACGCAACCGCAAACTGCACAAGTAGCTTAATATTTAGATTAAGAATAAAAATACAAAGAAGAGGCCTTGGTGAAAACCGTGGCCTCTTCTTATTGTTATAGATAAGCAGTTTGTGTGTGTTTGACTGTACATTCTTGTCACTCTATACTGTGCGACCATTGGTTAGATGAAAGAAGCCTTTAAGTATGAGGATTATTATGTTTTCTTTTCTTCAAAGCAAGATTAAATAACGTGAGTTCGGGGTTTG
>LDIV01000002.1:18659-24566 GCA_001468855.1 candidate division TM6 bacterium UASB124
TGTAATACTATACAAAGGGAAGCCGTTGGCTTCCCTTTGTATAGTATTACATGAGTGAACTTACTTTTTTGCTATTTCTTGCTCAGTGCGTGAACGAATGCGTCGAATGATTTCAGATGTTGAGATTCCTTTGGTATAAGGAACTGTTCTATAGATTCCAAGCTCGACTGCTGCGCCATAATACGAACGTACCTGCTCTTGGGTATAATCATCACCATGAACGATAATGTCGATGTTGTGTTCCTTAATGAATTCTTCAGTGGCTATGAGCGGTGCATCAAGTATGACTTCATCAACGTAACGACATGCGGCAATTTCGATTGCGCGTTCTTCCTGCGTAAGAATAGGTTTGCGTTTATAGTTTGTTGAAACTGTATCATTGCAAATACCGACAATGAGATAGTCACCAAATTGTCGAGCCTGTTTTATAAATGCTATGTGTCCGGCATGAAAAAGGTCTCCGATCATATCAACGTAAACACGAACAGGTTTTTGGGTTTTAGTTACTGGGGAATTGATCTGTGTAGGCACATCGTTGCATGGTGCAATGCTTACTGAGGCAATGAGGGCGAGCAGTGAGGAAAGTATAGTACGTTTCATAGAAATCTCCTTGTACAATAAGGGGGTATAATTTTTTACATATGGAGAAATGTACAGAAAAAAAGATCAAAAGCAATAAAAAATCCGCTCACTCTTTGTTTATATTACATTAGAATGAACGGATGTATGTGTTACGTAGGAATATTATAAACATTATCCGTACATACTCATTGGTGGAGGTGATTCGCGTTCAGCAAGCAGTTCAGATACGTCATTTAATACTTCTTCAAAAGCTTCTTCAGCTCCTTCAGCATCCAATTTGCATGCTTTGTGCAAATGAAAGAGAGCTTCCTTTAAGCTTTGTTTGCACCCGAGACCTTCTTTATACATGGTACCAAGTAATAGATATGCTTCCGGGAATTCATATTCCGATGCTGCTTCTTGTAAAAATGGAAAGGCGATTTTATAATTTTTTCTTTCAAAGTGGTAACGACCTTTACTAAAGATGCGCTTGCCTTCTTTGAGCCTTTCAGTATCCATTTTTTTAAGTTGAGAAAGTACTTGTTGAAGCACTTGATTGTTATTTATATTTTCTTGGTCGATGTCTTCTTCTGTGTTGTCAGTATCAACATTTTTTTTACTGAGCATTAGTTTGATTGGTTTTTTATTGGTGGTTCGGGTTCCTTTTGTTTTTCCTGCATTAAGTGATTGTGAACCGAATAATAATGCAATGAGTAGTAAGAGATTAATATTATTTTTCATTGGTATCCCCTCCCTAGGAACATGGTTACCGACTGATTCATGGATCATGCAGGTTTCCCTTCGGTTTACACCTACCCCTTCTTATTTCACCATCAGTATTGCATGGGATTCATTTTGATTGCTACGATTTATTCATAAAATGTAAAAGAGCTTGAGAATAAGACAAAATTGTCTAATGGACGTCAGGTGTAATTTGTTCTGTTGTTGGTTCTCTGTGTACGAATATGATGCGTATTATTTGTAGAGTCTGAGAACATTCCTGATTCATGTAGTGTTCCTATTAAAGTCATAATGGCTTGTAGTGCCGGTAGAGATTCAAGTGCTTGCTGTTGTAATTGCGCTAAGGTTTCCGCTTCTTCCTTTTTAATTTCTTCGAGACGATTGAGCGATTTCTTTTTGAAACGTTTGTCTGTTGTAAATATATATTTGACATGTCGTGCCAATTCTTGGCGGCAATTAGGACATTTAGTACTTGCTGATTCGCTTTTTCTTATGTCATGTTGCATGAACCATTGAAAAAGGCATTCATAACAAAAGGCATGACCACAGGTTAAAATGATGTAGTTTGATGGTAAATTTTCTTGGCATATAGAGCATGTAGCAAGGTCTTGTTGATTTGGTTGTATGTCATAACAATCTGTGATGAGATGAAGTACCTGAGCCATATATGTTTGTATGTCGAGACTGTTGGCGTGCGTTAAAGCTTCTCGTTGTAATGATATTTTAAGCGTGATGAGATTTGATTTGTTTATGGTCCCTTGATCAGACTGTTGCTTGAGTAGTGTTGCTAATTTTTTATAGCATACATGATCAGCAGGAATTGCTGTTTTAAGTTCATCAAAAAGTTGAGCAGTTGTGCAAATTGTCGGTAAGTGTGGATGTGCTGACGGGGTAAAAAAAATAGAGAAGAAGATAATGTAGAGAATGCGATTTATATATTTTTTCATGGAGAACCCTTTTTCTTAATAAGACATGATTGTTTATGTTCTGATGTAACAGAAAGTTTGAGAAAAGAGAAACACTTATATAAAAAAATTAAGAAAAATGCAAGTATGCATATCTCTAGGTTAGAAACTAATTTTTTGTGTCTTTCTCATAAAAAAGAAGATAAGGTGTGCCATATGCGCATGTGCCTGCTTTTATAAGATTCAGCCACAATGATCGCCCATCAGAAACGTTGCTATCATTACACAACATAATCTGATTGTTTTCTCCCTGAACTAATGCAGTGTAATGTCCGGAATAAAGGCTTCCTGAATGAAGAACGATACCTTTGAGTATATATTGCTGAGCAGTGTTGTTATACGGTACTGTTAGCGATGTGGTCAGACAGACAGGGATATTATTTTTAGTGCTCTTCTTGGTTATGTTATCAAAGGCAAAACGTTTGAGTTGTAGTACAAGCATTTGTGGCGTGTGTATGAGCGTTAGCTGTTTGTGTGCATTGGTTTCATGCCCGCAGAATGAGCAGTAATATAGATTCTGGTCATCTAATTTTTCTGGAGCAAAAAAACTATTAATACAATGTTGTACTGATAGCATTTGTTGCTGATGCGATGGAAGCTGAAGCGGTAGAATGTTTTCTTGCGAAAGATTTGTACTTTTGTTGTGACATGAATCACAGCAGATGTTTGATTGGATACCAAGCAGAGAAATATTGTCCGCAGAATTGTGTGCTACATGATCAAGAAATTGTGAAAGAAATTCTTCAGCATCTTGTTGATAATGTTTGTTTCCTGTTTCTTTAAAATAAGATTGTGTTGCTTTACGAGCAAAGTATTGAGGGTTGATTGTTGTCTCGTTGGTGTTAGCCATTGTTGTAAATAATGTAGATGCGTCACTATGTAACGTGTTAGGGTGGCTCTGCGTTTGGTTTAGATGGTTAAAAAAAGATTGACAGTGAGCAAGGCATTGAAGCGTTGCATTCATATAACAATTTGAGCCGGACCAGTTTGTGAGCCCACATGCCCCCAACGAGTGTGGTTGCAGCGTTTGTGTTATATTGTGCCGTCGTTGTTTGCTTGTGGATATATTGTGTGCTGTCTTTGGAGCGCTAAGCTTTTGCAGCTGCACATAATTATAGTGATGTGTTGTATGTGCAGGTGCTCTTTTTACGGGTATCTTGAGCGGTTTATGTAGAATTGGCTGGCGAACAAATGTTTTAGATAAAACTTTTGTTTTTGGTGCTACTTTTACGGTTTTTTTGTGTTGTATGATGTGACAAGGTATTCTATGTATTCTTGTTCTTCGTAAAGTTCTATAAAGAATATTTTTTCTTGTTATTGTTCGAACCAAAGATTTTTTTTGCGGAGCAGCATGAATTAATTGCTCACAGAATAAAAAAATAATACAGCTTAAATATAAATTAAATAGACGATTTTTATGTGAAAAACGCATCAACAACACGATTATAACCTCCAACTGACATCATGACTGTAGCCTCCAATTAAGTATAGTATATAAAGTTTATCTTTTTGTAGATTAAACGGCAAAGGGTGTAAAATGACTGTTTTTGTTGAAAACAGGGGGGAAATCAAGAAAAATTGTTGCCAATCAGTCATGATTATGATAAAGTCTCAAAGTCTTTTTTTTTTGAAAATCGTTGCCGAGGTGGCGAAATTGGTAGACGCACTGCTTTGAGGGGGCAGCGGGAGCAATCCCATAGGAGTTCGAGTCTCCTCCTCGGCACCATTTTTTTAGCTAAGTTCGAGCAAGGTAAGGGTAGACTAGAGCACTAAGGAGCTTTACATGGAAATCAATTCACGTGTTGTTAAAATGATTTTTTCTCCATTTATGGCATGGTTTGCAGTTATTGCGATTGGTTCATATTTTATGTTTTCATTTGATAAAAAGACCTTGAGCCAACCATCAGAGCCTGGCTTTATTAATACAGTGAAGAAATATTATGATGCCCTTAGAGTTACCTATATTAAAAAGGGTATCGATCTTGAAGGCGGTACATATTTGGTATTGGGCGTAGAAATTGAAAAAGCTTTAGAAAATAAGCTTGGTCTTGAGGGCCGTTCTCTTGATAATCTTTTCAAGAATAAAGGGCTTAAAGTTCTTCCTACTAAAAAAGAGATCAAAGATTTAACGATGGAGCTTACCTTCCCTGACGAAATAGCTGCCAAGGCTGCCTATAATATGATTCAGGAATCTCGAACACAATCATTAAAGTTGAAGGTTGCTGAGAACATTGTTTATGCAAGTTTAATGCCTGAAATTGAAAACAGTGTTCGTACTGGTGCCGTTGAACAGGGCGTAAGTGTTCTTACTAACCGTTTGGGCGGTTATGGCGTCGAAGGTATCGTTGTGCAACAACATGGCGATCGTCAGATTGTTGTTCAATTACCTGGTGTTGAAGATTCTGAACATATTAAATCAGTTATTACTAAAACAGCACATCTTGAGTTTAAGATAGTTGAAAAAATGGGCGCATCAAAGGAAGCGTTGCTTGATGAATTTGATGGTGAATTGCCTTCTGACAAAATGATTATTTCTGGTCGTCGCGATATGGGTGAAGATGAAGAAGCTGGTCGTTGGTATCTTGTTCCAGCTTTTCCTGATCTGACCGGTGATCATATTGTAAGTGCAAAGGTTGATCATGATGAATTTAATCGTCCACAAGTAAGCTTCAAACTTGATAGTGTTGGTGCACATGAATTTGGTGATCTAACTGCAAACAATGTTGGTAGAAATATTGGTATTATCATTGATAATGTTATGATTACAGCTCCTGTTGTTAAGGGTGCTATTACCGGCGGAACAGCGGCTATTTCAAATATTGGTTCTGTAAAAGAAGCATTTGATCTTTCAGTTGTCTTGAAATCAGGTTCTTTACAAGCTCCGCTTAAGATTGAACATGAAAACCGTGTTGGTGCTTCATTGGGTCAAGACTCGATTAGAAAAGGTATCATGTCGTGTTTGATTGCATTGTTGTTATTGTTTGTATTTAGCTTGCTGTATTACAAATTGCCAGGTTTGTTTGCCATTCTTACCTTGTTTGTGAATATCTTTTTAAGCTTGTTATTTCTCTCCTATTTTCGTGCAACATTAACGTTGGCTGGTATTGCCGGTGTCGTATTAACAATCGGTATGGCAATTGATATTTCAATTCTGATTTATGAGCATGTTAAAGACGAGCTACGAGCAGGAACCCCATTGCGTAAGGCTGTTTTAGAGAGCTTTAATGGTGTTCTTTCAGTGGTCTTGGATTCAAATATTTCAACATTTTTAACCGGTATGATTTTGTTTCAATTCGGTGGTCCAGCTGTTAAAGGATTTGCTGTAACGTTGATGGCCGGTATTGTGGCAACTTTACTTTCTGGTGTGTTCTTCTTGAAATCTTTTTACAAATTTATCTTTGATAACTTCTCTGTTAAAAAGATGAGATTTTAATTGATCTAAAGATTTGATTGGCGGCGTAGCTCAGTTGGTTAGAGCGACGGAATCATAATCCGTAGGTCCTGAGTTCGAATCTCAGCGCCGCTACCAATTTTGTTGTTAATATAACGTGAGTTCGGAGTTGTCAAAAACAAGCAATAAGATTATTTGGTCGCAGATTACATTTGATCGATGGCTTTTGTCACGAAATGAATAAGCAAC
>LDIV01000002.1:25725-53567 GCA_001468855.1 candidate division TM6 bacterium UASB124
AAACCCCGAACTCACGTTAATATAATAATCATCTATCTCAACCATAAGCCCTCTACCCTTATTTTGATTCATATAACAATTTAATGATTTTATCTATACGGTTTAATCAATCCTTTTTCCCGTAAATCATTAAAAGAGAGTATTTTTGCTTGAGGCTTGCCTGTAGTATCCAACGAAACAGATAGAGCTTTTGTAGCAACTCGTTGAATGAGCGGTGGAATTGACCCATCTGGTGTGACAAGTTTAAGATTACGTAACGTGTGTAGTTGTTGGGGATATTTTAATAAGCACGTTGAATCATCTTTACACTTTTTGTGAAAAGCTATGAGAGCACTTGGATAATCCAATAGTGCTAAAAGATTTTGATATAAAATGTCGTATGTCTTTTGTGTGATGGTAATGCCAGCCATTGTTTTTGCCGATTGAAGAATCCGTTCTTTTTGAGAGTCTGTGAATTCTTCAAAAGAATTAAATACCCAGGAGCTTGCACCTTGCATATGAATCATTGCGTTCATAAGTTCTTTGATGAAAGCTGGTACACTATTATCCGAATTGATAATTTCTTGATCTATCAAGAATAGAAGGTCACCCTTATCTAATTGGGGGTAATTTATACATTTTTTATGCAATGTATAAAAGACATGAGGATGTTGAGCATAAAGTGTTTTAAGTTTTTGTATTGTTGTTTTAATGACCGATTGTTCTATGTTTCCTATAAAATGGCTGTTTTCGGCAAAACACCAAATAATAGGTTTTTCCATTCCTCGAAGTGATAAAAAGCACAAAATGGTTATACTTGTAAAGATATATGTCTGAAATAATAAAGAAACTTGTTTCATAGTAATAGATCCTTATGAATTATTGTACATAGGGATGATAGATTTCGCTTCCATCTCTGCATTCAAATTACATAATATAACTATAATAACTAGGTCAAATATAATAAATGAAATTAATAAAAATAAAATCGAGATGTAGTTCTCGTAAAGCCATACGACATACAGCATGAAATCTGCTACAATAACAGCATAAACCGATTAATAAGAGGGAAATTATATGGATTTTACGCATGTCTTAGCATGTTTAGTGTCATATGTTGTTGGGTCTGTTCCGACGGGATACCTTTTTTGTCGATATGTGTTTGGTATAAATATTACGCAAGAAGGATCCGGTAATATTGGAGCAAGTAATGTTGCACGTGTCTTGGGGCTGCGTTATTTTATTCCCATTTTTGTAATTGATGCAGGCAAAGCCTTTGTAACGTTATTTGTTTGTGAATGGTTTATAGGATCAGAATTACTTCAGCCGTTAGATTTCTCATGGTTGTACGTATGTGCCATGCTTTTACTTGTTGGTAATGCATACTCGATGTTTTTGAATTTCAAGGGCGGCAGGGGAGTGGCAACCACTGTTGGCATTATGGCATACCTTTTGTGTTGGCAAATATTATTAGCATTTGTTATTAGTTGGGCTGTTATTGTTGCCGTAAGTAAAAAGCCCTTTGTCGCATCATTGGTGACAATAACACTGGTAACTTTTATGGATATCTATTTATTTTATGGAATACACATTGTTTTCCTTGCTTTCTTGTGTGCGTGGTTGGCGTTTAGTCATAGGCATCATGTGTTGCAGCTTGTGCGTTACTATACACGCAGGCAGACCCAAAAGGATTCCTATGAAATTTAAGCATGTTGCTGAAGTTTTTGATGTTATTGAAAAAGAATCTGGCCGTACAAAAATTACTGAACATTTGGCAGAGCTATTTAAAAAAGCAACTCCGACAGAAGCTTCAATTATTGCCTACATTTCGTTGGGTAGTCTTAATCCATCGTACATAGGCACACAGTTTAATTTTGCTGAAAAAAGTTTGATCAAAGTTTTGGCACATTTGCTTGATAAGCCACAGACGGATATTAAAGATCTGGCAAATAAGTGGGGAGATCTTGGGCTTGTAGTAGAAAAAGGCGTTTGGGATGGAGGATCTGATATCTTATCGGTTCTTGATATTGAAAAAGCATTACAACAATTTTTAGAGATTTCCGGGACCGGATCACAAGAATTAAAAGAGCAGAAACTTCTTAAAATTCTACGTGCCGTTGATCCGTTATCAGCAAAATATATTGTGCGCATTATTGAAGGTAAGTTACGGCTTGGTTTTTCAGACATGACATTGCTTGATGCGTTTTCATGGATGGAGAAAGGGGATAAATCTATACGCGGTGAGCTTGAAGATGCTTATAACATTTCGGCTGATATAGGCAATATTATCAAAACACTCAAAGAACATGGTTTGTCCGGAATCAAAAAAATGAGCATTACTCCGGGGATTCCAATCTTACCGGCAGCAGCAGAGCGTATGCCTGATGCTGCATCAATTATTAAAAAACTTGGTCCTTGTGTTGCTCAGCCCAAGCTTGATGGGTTTAGGCTACAGGTACATATTGATAACAGGCACAAAAAACCGATTATGCGTTTTTTCTCCCGTAATCTTCAGGATATGTCTCATATGTTTCCTGATCTGATTAAGTCGCTGACCGATCTTAACGTTAAAACATTAGTTGCTGAAGGTGAAGCTATTTGTGTTGATGTGCAGACCGGTAGTTTTTTACCTTTTCAGGAAACGGTTAAACGGAAACGTAAATATGATGTAGAAAAGTTTGCCCAAGATTTCCCTATCAGATTATTCTTATTTGATGTTTTGTATCTGAACGGTGAATCACTTCTTGATCAATCACATGAAGATCGTCGCAAAAAACTTTTAGGAATCTGTGATGATAAAGCAATTCAAAAGCATCAAATTATTTTCCCTATAGAGGAAGAAAAAATTAATGATGCCGAAGAATTAGAACATTATTTTGAACAAAATATATCATTGGGCCTTGAAGGGCTCGTGGTAAAGCGTCCACATGCAATCTATCAACCCGGCAAACGAAATTTCAATTGGATTAAGCTTAAACGACAAGAAGGTGGGTCACTTGAAGATACTTTGGACTGTGTTATTTTGGGATACTATTATGGAACAGGTAAACGTGCATCATTTGGCATTGGTGCATTACTTGTTGGTGTGTATAACAAACATAAAGATTGTTTCCAAACTGTTGCTAAAATTGGGACCGGCCTTACTGATGCAGAATGGAAAGAACAGAAAAAGTCATGTGATGCTATTAAGGTTGATCATAAACCGCATGAGGTTGAATGTGCCAAGGAGTTATACCCAGATGTTTGGGTAACCCCTAAAATTGTGTGCATGATTCGTGCAGATGAGATAACTAAATCTCCATTGCATGCTGCAGGTAAGACAGAAAAGAAATCAGGGTTAGCTTTGCGTTTTCCCCGCTTGATGGGATATAGACCGGATAAGTCGGCGTATGATGCTACGACGGTAGATGAACTTATGAGACTCCATGAACTACAATTCGAAAAGAAATCATCAAAGAAACATGAAAATAAATAAATTGGGGAAGCCCACTCTGGGATGAGTGGGCTATTGTATAGGGGAGTTTGAAAAGCTATTTGGGTGTTGCTGATGATAATTGTTTAAAAACCCAAGCAACTAAACGAAGTAACTGTTGGGCATTATTTTTGAAACGTACAGCTGTTTTTTGTTCCTTTTTTATTTCGTCTTCCAAAAGAGGTTGATTAGTATTTTGGAAGAGACATATCAATTTATTGTAAAAATCATGAGCTTTATTTTCTTGGCCGTCATTTCCTAGCGATACCCAGAGTAGTTTAATTTCATTATCTTGTAAGGATTGAAGCTGGCTTAGGATTGTATTAAGGAGGCTATTTATATTTTCTTTTGTTTTTATTTCAATTTCCGAATTTATTTTCCTTTGTTTTTGTAGAGTATCCGGTGGGATATTAGTGAGAGAAAGCTGTTGAGATAGCACTTCTTGTGATTTAATGAGTCTTGTGTAAGTAGAGATTAAAGAAGCAAGCTGTTGAATGTTGGCATCAATTTTAGTAGTGATATCCAAAATTTTTTGTTTTTCCTGGAGTGTACTAAAGGATAAAGAATCTAAAGGACGGCCAGCAATAGACATAGGAAGTAATACTTTGTAATTGCAACAAAGTGCTATGGCAAGTGTCGAGACCATTATATAGTTGTTAGCCATTGTTTTTCTCTACAATGTTATATATCCCAGCTCATAGTTATTTCTTGGTAGTTTTTGTAACCTGTTTTTTTTCAGTTATTTGCTTTTTGCTTTTTACTATAGCGGTTTTGGTTTTTTTTATTTTTTTCTTAGCTGCCGTTGTTTTTGTTGTCTTTGTCTTAATGGTTGTTGTTTTTGTTGGTTGAGTTTGTGGTGCTGGTTGTGTTGATGTTTGTATGATTGTGCTGCTAGTGCTACCAGCATCACTGTTATTACTACCTGAAGAGGGGGTTGGGTTAATAATTGATGGTGCTGTTGGTATGGTTGAGGCGATGCTTCCTGATGAAGTATTGAGGGATGTTCTTACTTGTTGTGTTATTACATTTGCTATGTTGGCTGATTTTTCTGTTTGATCAGTTGCATTGCCAGCTGCTTCGGTGATTACTGGTGACTTGTTTGCTTGTACTGCTGCTAAAGATTTAGATAAATCTTTTGTTTGTGTGGCTAAAGAGTCAGATGAATCAGTTGTAATGTCAAAAGCGGTAGAATACACCTTTATATTATGAACCGTTACGATAAGAAATGTTGCGATTATATATTTATTCATACAAAATTCCTTGTGTTTACGAATGTAAAGCATTTAATAAAATATCCTTCATTGGTAGAAATTCCTCAGCAAGCGGGGGAATGTTTTCTTGTGGTTGCTCTAGGGATGCAACAGCATTGATTGCATTATTTGCAGCGGTAATTTCTTGTGGAATAATGGTTGTTTTTAAATCATCGGCATATTTTGCATCTGTGGATACCTGTTGCCCTTTGTCTTTAAATCTATCGACCGCAGTAAAAAGCTCTTTGCGTAATGTTTGAATTTCTTTTTTAGCATCGGATACTTTTTTGTTGGTATCATTACGTGTTTGAGTGATTTTCTTTTTAAGCGCTTCTCTTTCTGCGTATAGCTTTTTAAAAACATCAGGGATTGTTTTTTCTAAACGCTCAATAGTAGCCTTCGCTTGTACGATTTCAGGCGATAACATTTGCCCACTTTTTTTTGTTGCCTCCGCATCTGCAACTCTTTTTTTTGCGTTGGCTAACGTTTTGGCGTCGTCATTTGCTGTTGTTATTTTTTTGATCAGTTCTATGCGGTCCGATTTTAATTGAATAAAAATCGGACGGATGTCGAATCTAAAAGCCTTAAAACGTTGTGTGATATCATTGAGCTGTGCTCTTTTTTGTTCAATAACTTGACGTTCTGCTGATGGGTCTCGGCCGGTTACAGTGTCATAAGGAAGTGTTTGGGTGTTTTTGATGGAGATAAGCATAAAACAAATAAGACCATAAATAGTTAATTGGATAAAAAAGTTCATATTTTTCATTGTAATCCCCTTTTTTTAAGAGCTTTAGGTGCTCGAAATTATTTTCTATGCAGCATGATTCTATAATTATTTTTGCATAGCTATTTACTACTAGTCAATAATATTGACAAGGTGAGTAAAAAAAGCGTACATGTATGGATATTTTCAAAACAAGAAACGTAAGATTTTAGATTAATGATTTAAAGAAATGAGCTGCTTTTGCTGGATTATTCGCTTTGGTTATAGCTGCACCAATCATAATCCCATGAGGTTTTAAACTTAATATGTGTTGAATGGTGGTTTCATCAATTTTACCGGTAATAAAGAGAGGTAATTTTGTGTTTTCTTTAACATTATGCCATTCTGCATCAAGTTCGGCCAAATCACCTGGTTTTGAGAGCGGGCGGTGGAAAATAAGCAAGTTAATGCCAAGGGTTTTTGCATCCAAGGCTATTTGCCCTAAAGTTGGTGCCCCCAAAAGATCCAGGGCGATTTTAACATCAAAATCCTTGGCTTTTTCTACTGCTTTTTTAATAGTGCTTCCAGGTGCAATAGCAAGAACAGAGATGTAATTGGCTCCGGCCGTAGCCATCATATTGACGCTATCCTCGGCCTTTTCACAGAGGCGAGCCTCTGCAAAAATTTCTTTATTTGGAAATGTAGCTCTAAAGGCCTGAATGGCGTTTATACCCTCTTTAAAAAGTAATAAAGATCCAATGCCTAAAACGTCTGCATATTCCGCAGTTTGTTGTGCTATGGTTAGCGCCTTAGATAGGTCTGGAAGATTGAAGGTGAAATGGAGTTTCATTACTTTTTCTCCTTTGCTAATTTTGCAAAATGCAGTATCTTTGTAATCATTTTTTACATAAAAGTAGTTGCTACAACCATACTTCATTCATCTATGGGCGGCAATAGTTTAGAAAAAAAACAGATTTTTAATTATCAACGCGCAGTGGAAATTATATGAAAAATCTCATTAATCATATTCGAACAAATGGCATTAAGAATGTTATGGTTGTCGGTGATGTTATGCTTGATGAGTATTTTTTTGGTTCAGTCTCTCGAATATCGCCTGAAGCTCCGGTTCCTGTATTAAAAGAAGAGTATCAAGAATGGAGTCTTGGCGGAGCTGCAAATGTTGCTGCCAACTGTCGGCATATCGGATGTGATGTAACTATTGTTGGAATTATTGGGGATCATGATGTTTATGGGGACCGTTTCCTTTCAATGTTACGTGAAATCAATATTTCTACCGACGGGATTGTTCGTTCTGCTCATCGGTTAACTACGACAAAGAAACGATTTCTTGTTAAAAGTCATCAACTGTTGCGTATGGATGCTGAATCAGGGCATGCATTATCGATTGATGAATCTAATGAACTTATCAAGCGAGTTGATAGCCTTATGATTCCAGATTCTATTGTTTTATTGTCTGATTATGCCAAGGGTGTACTGACCAAAGAGTTTATTGAATACATTTGCACACGGGCGCGCGAACGTAATTGTATTATTTTGGTTGACCCCAAAGGACCCGATTTTAGTAAATATCGTGGTGTGGATTATATAAAACCGAATAATAAAGAATTTAAACAAATGGTTGAATTTTTTAATCTACAACATCATCATTCACTGGAAGATAACGCACGTAAAATATGTTCTTTATTGGGTATTAAGGGACTTGTTATAACGCAAGGTGAAGCTGGTATTAGCTATATATCAAGAGAACAAACAATTCATTCGCCTGCTTATAAACGAGAAGTATATGATTTGACCGGTGCCGGCGATACGGTTTTTGCTTTTTTGGCCATTGGGCTTGCTAATAAACTGAGCGTGGAAAACTGTTTAATGCTTGCCAATCATGCAGCTTCTGTTGCAGTTTCTCATGTCAAAACATATGCCGTAAGCCTTGATGAGCTTATTGATCGGAGTATGGAGCCGACTGAAAAGATATATACCGATTGGGCTGACCTAAAAATTGAGCTTGATTGGTTGCGTGCTGATGGGAAAAAGGTTGTTTTTACTAATGGTTGTTTTGATATTATTCACCCCGGTCATATTCATACCCTCAAAGAGGCAAAAAAATATGGCGACATTTTGGTAGTTGCTATTAATACAGATGATTCTGTTCGTCGCTATAAAGGGGCAACCAGGCCCATTAATAATTTCAGCCATCGTGCTACGATAATATCAGCAATAGGGTTTGTTGATTTTGTTGTTTCATTTGAGCAGGATACGCCACGAGCACTGATTGAATACCTTAAGCCCGATGTATTGGTTAAAGGAGGCGATTATCAGAAGGAAAAAGTGGCCGGTTATGATGTGGTAACATCGTATGGAGGAGAAGTGCATATAGTAGATTATATGCATGGTCTATCAACAACAACGTTAATTAAGAAGATTTCAAGCTCTCAGCTGACTGGATTGTGAACTATAAGGGGGATAGAAAATTTTTAAGATTGGATGAGTCATGTATAAGCTCGGTATAATTGGTTTTGGGGTCGTTGGTAAATCTATTCTTACGTTTCTCAATCGACAAAAAATTGATAGCACGTCAACAAACACAGCGTATGATCTTTATGATGATACATCAGATCTAGAACGATTTCAGGTTCGTGTTTGGGATTCGCGAGCATTGGTTGAAGAGGAACAAGAAATTATCAAAATGTACAAAGCAACGGCAGTCGATTCCGGCAAAGTTCCCCTCAAAGATTTCATCAAAGAAAATGACTTTGTTATTGCAAGCCCCGGGGTCAATCTTAATAATCATAAAGAGTTTGATAACAAGTTTTTGTGTGAACTCGATTTTTTTTCTGTTTTTTTTAATAAACCGGTAATTGCCATAACCGGCTCATTGGGAAAAACAACGATCACCAAATTGCTTGGTCGACTGACTAAGGCATCAGCTATAGCTCCTGCATCATTGCATCCTATTGCCCAAGGTTTGGGATTAGGACGTAATATGTTTCCTAACACAACAATACGCTCAGCTTTCGGTGGTAATGTTGGCATTGGCATGCTTGATTTGGTTCAACAGCAGGATGACTATGATCTTGGCATCTTAGAGCTTTCAAGCTTTCAATTAGAACTTAATAAAAAATTTGCTCCCGACATTGCTCTTTGGACAAATTGGTATCCAAATCATTTGGATCGCCATCAGACGCCATTACAGTATTTTGAGGCAAAGTTTAATCTATTACGCTTTCAGCACGAACATCAAATAGCTATTCTTTCGGATGAGCTTTTTAAAGGAGAATGTGGTTCTTGGTTCAATGAAAGAATGGGGCAAATCAAATCTAAACTTTGTATTTGCTCTATGCAAAAGCCTCATGCAGAATTACTTGCAACAATAAAGCATGATTCATTCTACGTATTCTATAAACATGATCAATGGCTTGAAATGGCATTGGTTGAGCATGGGAAATGCGGCTCTTCTGTGAAATTATTTAATATGCAAACATTGCCGGATATAACGTTTGTACAGAATTGGATCCAAATTCTTACAGCACTGTATGCTTTGGGTGTTGATTTGTATGAGTTGCAAAAAATGCTTGTGCAACAAATTGAGCCGTTGCTTGCTGATCATCACCATCGGCTTGAGCATTTTGTTACCGTTAACGGCGTGGATTTTTATGATGACTCTAAATCAACCGTTATTCAATCGACCATAGCAGCATTTGAAAAACTATCAGCGCTTAATCGTCCGATCATTCTTATTGTCGGGGGTCTTGGAAAAGGTGTTGACCGATCTCCACTCATCACAGCAGTTAACGGGTCAGCCAATCTCAAAAAGTTGTATTGTTTTGGTAAAGATTGTGGTGATTTTCAAGGATGTACGATTTATCCAACGCTTGTTGAAACTGTTCGCGAGGCTATGAAAATTGCCAAGTCTGGTGATATTGTGTTGTTTTCTCCAAGTGGTGCAAGTTTTGATCTTTTTAAAAATTATGAGCATCGCGGACAAGTATTCCGTGAGCTTGTTGTCAATCTAGGATCATTAGAGCAATCAGCATCAAACAGCTGATCAAGTTCAAGAATCTTGTTTTTGTGGTATGGAGCTGCATACACTGAGTGCATTGAAATGTAATAAGGTGTTCATGGTTCGATACGGTCGGTCGCTTCCCATGGCTGGTGGGGCTGGGTACAATATTGTATGAAGATGATCTTTTATTCGTCATTCCCGTAGGAGTGAGAATCCAGGTGCAACATCCAGCCATACTTCCATATCAGGTTAATACGTTGGTACGAGCAAAGAGCGCTGACTGAATCACCGTTTTTACGGTGATGACCGATACAGCCGAGAAGAATCCTATTCAGGGTACCCATGAACTCATTTGAATTAAGGAGTTACCATGGCACTTCCTATAGATCGTTTACGAAGTGACGTTCGTATCTTTGTATCAGTTGTTGTTGCACTTACCGTTATTGGTCTTATTTTTATTTATTCATCCAGTTCCATTTTTGCATTAGAAAAATATGGTTCGGCGCATTACTTTTTAAAGAAACAGCTTTTTTATTTGCTGCCAAGTATTATGGGCTTTTTTGTTTTTGCGATTGTTCCTTTGCGGTATTGGCGTCGTTATTCACCATGGTTGTTTTTAGGTGCATTGTTTCTTACGTGCCTTACTTTTGTTCCTGTGCTTGGTCTTAGGTTTCACGGCTCAAATCGTTGGCTATCGATTGCCGGAGTTGGTTTTCAGCCAAGTGAAATGCTTAAGCTTTTTCTGTTTATGTACATGGGCTTTTTCTTGGAACGTAAGCACGATAGAATCAAATCATTTGTGTATACCTACTTACCATTCCTAGCCATTCTGGGTGTTACATCAATTGTGCTCCTTAAGCAGCCGGATTTCGGTTCAGTGGTAACAATTTTTACAACGTCTTTAATGCTCTTTTTTGTTGCTGAATGCAGAATGATCTATCTTGTTATAACGGCATTGTGTGCCTGTCCGCTTGTTGTGTATCTTGTTTTAGCAAAGTCGTATCGATTAAAGCGTATTTTAATTTTTTTAAATCCTTGGGCTGATCCTCAAGGCGGTGGCTTTCAGATCATTCAATCACTTATTGCCATTGGTTCAGGGCAAATATGGGGGCTTGGCATTTCAAATTCGAAACAAAAATTCTTTTACTTACCGATGCAGCATACCGATTTTATTTTTCCAATTATTGCCGAGGAGGTTGGTTTTGTCGGGGTTATTGTGTTGTTAGCCTTGTATATGCTTTTTTGCTTTTTAGGCCTGCGTATTGCAGTAAGCTTGACCAATCCTTTTGCATTTTTTACGACGTTGAGCTTTGTTCTTTTTATTTCATTACAGGCGACCATTAATCTTATGGTATCGACGGGGCTTTTACCGACCAAGGGGCTTGGGCTTCCCTTTATTAGTTATGGCGGTACGGCATTGGTGTGTTTCTGGTGCATGATTGGCTTTATTGTCAACAGTGCACGGGCTGAGCGCACCAAGTAATATTCAATATGAATATTTTAAAGGGTGTAAGGCCTGGTAGAGGGCTTAGATCCCTGGTTTTTATTGACAGTGCGATTCCTTGTGCAATACTTGGGAAGTTCGTTTTTGGGGTGGATTTTCATAATAACTTTTTTAGATTAAAGGGTGTCTTGTGAATCGTACGATACTAATGAAGGTGTATAGTCTCTTTTTGCCTTTAATTGTAGGCATCGGCTTGTGCCAAATTCCGGCAGCCCAACAGGTTGAAAAACAACCGGCAGTCATTACATCAGGCCAGGAACCGGTATCTCAAGCGATAACAACCATGCCTGTTGTCGTATCTGCAGAGGGCTTGCAACATCAAGAACTATTGGCTCAGCAACAGGGTCAAAAAGAGCAGGAGGCCGGAGATCTAACTATTGGGCCGGAGATGCTCAATGATATTCTTGGTGGTGGCTCTGATGATTTTAATAAGTTAATACAAGATTTGTTGACTAATATGCATGAGGAAGAGCTTAAGAAGGAGGCTGAAAAACGGGTACGTCTTCTTAATATATTACCGACACATGTTAAAGCAAGTGTTGAGACGGCAAGTAACATGTTTAGTGATCTTGGCTCTGCTATAAAAATGGAGTCATGTTTTGCCGTATTATGCAAAGATATTAGACAATTAACACTAACGTTGGTTGCTGATGACAATGTATGGAAAAAAGATGTTGTTGCTGTTCTTGAAAAATTAAATCAGGCACTTGCCGATGGTTCGTTTATTGAAAGCATTGCGCCGTACAATGGTGGTATGACTGATTTGAGCGGCGGTATGATGTCTATGATTAAGCGTATGGCCCGTAACGTGAACACTGGAGCAACTTCATGGACAGAACAAGATACCGTTACATTACATGAAAAACTGACATTGCTTGTAGAGTATCTCAAAGAGCATTCAGATCAGTCATTAGATCAATTAAGGCCTGCAGTAACAACATTGGCTCGTCTTTTGAATTGTGCGCAGCGTAAACAAATTAAAGAATTATGTATTGAATGCATCGCCCTTATTCAACCGGTCTTTGAAAAAACTGCACAACAGTTGAAAGAGACATTACATGTGCTTGCCGATGAACATATCAAACTTCCCAATGACGCCACTTCGGAGCTAAAAGAGGCCTTGATCTATTGGCTGACGACGTTCAAAGCACATCACCATACCATTCGTTCCTTTATGTTGATGACTTCTCATGCACAGCTTGATTTTAGTTTTGTATTGCATTACATGTCTCAGGTATATGATGTTGTATCTGCATTTTTTATAGCGAATCGTTTTGATGCGTCCGCGCCGACGGTAACGGGGAGCGGTAATTGGTTTAAGAATACGGTGCAACGATGTGGCAACGCATTACAGCATTTTGGATCTGCTGTATCGCAGCGCTCAAACTTAGTCGATGCAATGTTACGTATGTCCATGGTTGGCATGTTGTATCTTCATCGGCAAGGAGAAATGGCAACCAATGAGTTACATAAACAGCTTGTTGGGTTTGGTTCATTCAAAGATTTTGTTAATCCACTTGATCAATGGGGATACAAGATCATATTAGCGGCGTTTTCTGTTCCATTATTGATTAACCCTACTAATTATGGGGAGCGGATGAATCCAATCAATCGAGCATTTTGGCGCATTGCGGGATCATTTTTTTGGTGTCAGGTTCAGGATAATCTTGGTTTGGCTGCTCAAGGGAACGATAAAAATAAACCGATACGGCTTGCTCTTGCTGTGACCATTAAAGAGGCGCAGCAATTTTTAGGTGCATACTTTTGCGGGAAAATACGCCAACATGCAGATCTTGTACTGCTGGAAAAAATAGAAACATATACGATGGGACTTGTTAAGCCAGAGCTTGTTGATCTTGCTCTTGAGATAGCTATTCCTCTTTTGTTTATGAATGAACGTATTAGTGGGAATGTTCATTTGCAGAAAGAAGATTTCATGCCATTTAGTCCTATGTTGACCCAGCTTTTTATAATTCATGATGATAATGTAAAAGTCTCAAATTATATAGAACAGCTTATTCTGCATTATGCATGCAGTAATGTAGGTGCATTTATTGGTAAGTCAGTTGCCGGATTTTATAATGATTCACTTATTGGTGGTTTTGTGTCTCTTATAAAAGGTATTGGCAACACAATAGAAAAGTATCTGCTGCAAGATGAAATAAAAGATGAATTGCAAGGTATCCCGTTGCAAGAAAATACAGATGGCGGCGCTGTATCGATTCAATCTCTTGATTTGCTTAAAAAATTGATAGCATCTTTTTTTACGGAACAGAGCCAAGAACGAATCTTGGTCGTTGGCTTTTTAAAAACTTATGGTTTATTAGATGAAAAGGTAACCGATAATCGTGAGATAAATTACAGAATTATTTTGATGGTGTTTACGTATTGTATTAACTTTCACTTGTTAACACATGCGCAAGCGGCTGATTTATTATGTAAATATAAAGAGAACTATGAAAATAACATGGAGCCGTTTATTGATATTATATTTAGGATTGCTAAGAAAAATGCTGCAGCATCAGTTGGTGGGGCGGTAGGTGGTTTTCTTGGCCATATTGTAGCAAATAGAATTTATGAGTGGCATAGGCCGAATGTGCTGCCAATTTGATCTGGTGATTCTTGGTGCCATGAACTTGTACATCAAACGTAAAGTCCAGTTAATAAAACTCAGAAACATTCAAATCAATTGTTACTAAAAAGGCCCTCATGACATATATCATGAGAGCCTCTTATTTTCTAAGCGTATATCAAAATATCTGGAGCGTTTAAAACCGCAGTGCCATTATTCTGTCAGTATTATCACGATCAATGTTTTTTCCGCTATCAAGTGCTTTTATGTATTTGCAACGTAAATCAACTATCAAAAGAGTTTTTTTTGCTTCCCCAATGTTGATATTAACAACAATTTCAGAGGGATTGATTTTAGCAATCGTACGGTTTTTATCAGGATCTCTCTGGCCGTAAATTTTATATTTTCTCATATTAGTTATAGTGACCGATGGCTGTATAATAATTTTATCTGACACATTATGGGCTGCTGTTGGATTTTTTGTTACAAAAGCTTCTATTACGATTTTATCTGACATTGCATCAAAAGCGTCATATGGAGGATCTTGCGGATGTTTCAAATCAATAATAATAAGCGACGGTTTTATTATCATATCTGAAGAGGATGATGAACCAGTATTTCCTACTATGTGAGTACAGTGGGGGATTGACAGTATTGTTTCTAGATTTCCATTGAAAATGCATATTTCTCGTTTGTTCAAATCAACAGCGATTTGAGATGGATTGATGCGAATTGTATGGTCAATGTCTAGGGTAATAGTTGGCTTTATAATAAGAGGTTCATCTGTATTATTGCTACCGGAGATATCAGTATCGGTATTACGTGTTATTTCCTTTTTAGAGCGGCACGTTAGTTTATACCATATTTTTTTGAAACATGATTTGTTTGATTGTCGAGTGGAAGAAGATGATGAGCTTGATGATTGCTGATTCATCGCCGCAACAGTTGTCAAAATTATGTTGCTCATAATACTGAGTATAAAAGACAAAATGATAATGTGAATTTTCATGAGAGGTGTATTTTTCTATGGTTTAGTCAAACAATATATTTAAAAGCCATACGTATAGTTTACCAACATATCTGTGTTTTAACAAAAAGCACGGTATTATTTATCACTGATTATTAACGTAAACAAAATGAATGTTTGGATACGTTTGCTCAAAACGCATGAATTTAGTTGCAGTTGATAGCTGTACCTTGGTTATGTTATTGCAGCCGTTAATATCCAGAAATTTGAGCATGTTAAGATTACTAAGATTTGGGTTTTTGAGGTTTACGTTGTCGAAGAGTATGAGCGTGCGTAACGTATTTTTTAGCATTTTTTGATTGAGAACGGTGTTGAGATTTGTATCTGATATATCTGTCATGGCAAGGTTGAGCGATGTAAGCTTGGGCATGTTGTCAAGGTTAGGTGTCTGGAGCATGTGAGTATCTTTGATATTAAGTTCTTGTAGCGTATTTTTGAGTGCGCCTTGATTGAGAATAGTGTTGAGGTCGTCATCAGTAATGTTGTTGCCGCTCAGAGCAAGATGGGTAAGGTTCGTCAGGTTGCCAATAGTTGGTTTATGAAGATTCTTGCAGTAAGAAATGTCTAGTGATATCAGAGTATGACCAAGGGTTCCTTGATTGAGAATTTTGTTGGCAAGGATGTCATCGGTTATACCTGTTAACGATAGGTCAAGATGTGTGAGTTTGGGAAGGTTTGTTAGGCTAGGTTTTTCGATATTTAAACACTCACTTAGGCTTAGATTGGTAAGTGTTGTAAGGTTGTCAAAGCTAGGATTTTTAAGATTTGGGCAGCCAAAAAAATCTAATTCATGCAAGGTGTTTCTGAGAGTTCCCTGGTTAAACAGCGTTGTCAACGTATTATCGTTGATATCAGATATTCTGAGTCCGAGATGAGTAAGCTTATGAATGTTTTTAAAATTAACGATGAGCGGGTTATCACAGAAGTTAAGTTCAAGTGAGGTGAGTGCGGGAAGATTAATGGGCGTAACATTTTCTAGAGCGGTACAAGCGATAATGTCGAGATTGGTGAGTGCTGGGAGATTGCGAAGAGTAATTGCTTGGAGGTTTTCACACCAAGAAAATTGAAGATTAATGAGTGTCGGAATATTTTCGATGGTTGGCTTTAAGAGGTTTTGACAGTAGTTAAGCCTAAGCTGAATATTCTTTTTGTTGGCTGTAGCAGCACGGAGTAATAACGTTAATTGTTGATCTGTTATACCTGTTCTGTTCACATCAATAAAATTGAGATTTTGTAAGGATCCTAAAAAAACAACGAAGCTATCAAACTTTTTTTGATTTTCAATAAGGTTATTGGATATTCTGATTGATTGAACTTTGCGTAAGCATAATGGAACCAAAATATCGCTGAAATGCTTATTAATTTCACGTAGTTTCCAAATAGTATGAATAATTCTCACGTGCTTATGATTTTCAAAGTCAAGATCTTGAGGAATTGATTCTATAAATTGACCAATGTGATCATTTATCTCATTGGGTAAATTTTCAAAAAACTCAGGCATGGTAACTGTATCGATAGTTTTTTGTTTTTTAGAAACGGCAGGCTCTTGTATTTCTTTGTCATCGTTATGTTGTCGTTTCATTGCTACCAATGGTGTTAATGCGGTGCCGGCAATGATACTGGTGATGGTTAATGATAAAACGATATTCTGATATTTCATGATAACCTTCCATTATATATTTAATTATATATTTATATAAAACAACAAAATTACTGCTCAAAACATTTACACTTTAGCAATTCTGTTGTTTTGAGCAAGGGTACTCAATATTTGAAGTAAAATAACTAAAAAGATGCATGATGTTTTCACTCTGAAAACAATTTTTTGGAGTGATGTTGCTTGGGGTTTCACTTAGAATGAAATTATTGTTTCGAAACAAGTGTAATGCCTAGATTATTGGCTTTTTGGATAAACTCGTCTTTTTGTGCAATTAAGGTAGATGATGATTGCCAAGCGATTGCTGCGACATCGCCTTTTTTTAATGAAGCAAGTGACGTAGGTCCTAATGTTGGTAGGTCAAATTTTTTATTTTGATCGAGGCGTGCTGCTTTGCAAATGACAATACCTTCTTTTCCTAACTCGATGCCGCGTTTAATACACGCATCGGTGCCTTCTATAGCTTCAACAGCCAAAACCATACCGTTTTTTACAACAACCGTTTGACCGATATCTGCATGGGCGATGGCAATAGAGGCGTCGATACCAAATTTGATATCATTTTCCAGCGCAGTTGTCAGTGAACCGGTGAGAACCCCTGGTTTGACCAATAGCCCCCCCAACACCTCATCCTGTTTGATTACCTGGATGTTATGTTTTGATAATTCAGCAAGTAACATTTCCATGATATTTTTATCACTTTTACCGATCATGGAGCCGAGCATTTTGAGAGCTAACCAATCGAAGCTAACATGTTTGAGTAAGTTGCTTTTATCAACTTTACCAATAAAGAGAAGTTTGGTTGTCCCCTTAGCTTTGAGTAACGACAAAATTTCGCTGGGTTTGTAAAATTTTTGAGCAATGATTGCGATTTGATTACCAACAATATCTTGGAGTTGGCTTGCATTATTTTCTGGAAAGAGTGTGATAACAAAGAATGGTTCTTTGCGGGCTAAGAGATTTTTGCATGCCTCGCCTGGCAAGCTTCCTGTTCCGGCAATAATAGCAATCATCTGAATCCAAGAAGATGTTCTATTTCGAAGGTAACTTGTAATGCTGCAAGGTCTTGTGAAGGATTAACTAAATGATTTCCTGTTTTGATAGCGCTGACAAAGTGTTCGATTTCAAGCTTGAGTGGGTTGTCTTTGTATACAAAGACACGTTCGATGCTTCCTTCTTGTTTGTACTTGAGTTGATCCGAGCTGACTTGCGAACTTGAGCTTGCATGACGATGAATAGATAGATCTTGTGTTGTAAAATCGAGAAGGATATATTCATTCTTTTGATGAACAGCCATGGTACGCATTTTAACTTGTGATGCTCGGCTTGAAATAATGGAGGCAATGGTGCCATTTTGGAATGTTATATGAACAGAAGCGACATCGCATGAATCAGTATAAACTTTGGTGCCTTGTGCTTGTATTGATTTGACTGGTGAATTGGCAATATCAAGAACAAGGTCGATATCATGGATCATAAGATCGAGAACAACACTGTCTTTTTGAACGCGTGAGGTGAACGGCCCCATGCGATGGCATTCAATCAGTGTCGGTTCATTAATAATTTTTTTTAATTCTTGAATAGCGCCATTGAAACGTTCGATATGACCGACATGGAGAGCACAATTTTTTTGTTGGGCCAGGTTGACCAATTCTTGTGCCTGTTCAAATGTATAGGTCAATGGTTTTTCAAGTAAAATATGTTTGCCTCGCTTGAGACATTCTTTTGCAACTTGATAATGGGCGCCGGTTGGGACTGCTATGATGACCCCGTCAACATCGTCAATCCATTGTGTAAAGTCTTTTGCTTTGACAACGTTTGTTGTCTTTACTTTGTTCCAATTTGCTTCATTGGGATCTGCAATTGCTGTTAGTTGAGCACTTTGGAGTGTGTTGGAAACAACAGATGCATGATAACCCCCCATGTGGCCTAAGCCGATAACGCCTAATTTTATCATAATGATGAATCCATTTCTTCTTTAGGTGAATGAGAATCATGACCAGTTTTGCGGGAGACGCCACGGGTACTGTTTTTAATAAAAGAGATAAATGTTGTAACGTGTTGATTTGAGCCCCAACTTTGTTCTTGTTGAGCTAGCTCAATAATTTTTTCGAGAGGAAGTTTATCTTGGAAGAAGAGTTTGGTGACATGTTTGATTGCATTAATAGAGTCTCGAGAAAAGCCTGCACGTTTAAGTCCAATGACATTGAGACCATAAAAGTGTGCGGGTGCTCCACTAACGAGACAAAATGGAGGGATGTCTTGGCGTGTGCCGCTAAATGGTGCAAAGGCGGTAAATTGGCCAATGCGACAGAATTGATGTGTGGCACTATTAGCCATGACGATGACATTTTTTTCTATATAGGTATGGCCCCCAAGGCTGACATTATTAATAAGCGTTACATTATCCTCAAGAATGACATCGTGTGAAACGTGTGCAAAGTTCATGAGGTAACATTTATTGCCAATTTTGGTGACACCATCCTGAGAACGTGGTGCATGAACGGTAACAAATTCACGTAGTTCACAATCTGTGCCTATTTCAATACGACCGATGCTGTCTTTAAGGCCAATGACTTGACCTGGAAACCCAACGGTGACATGAGCATGTAAGCGCGTGTTGGCTCCGATGGTAACATTACCTGTCACAACACAAAAAGGTCCAATCTTTACATTGGAACTTAATTGAACAGAAGGTCCCACAACAGCGGTAGGGTGAACATATGTTTGGTCAGAATTAAAAAAGGCCTCGTCAAAAGCGATCGAGGCTTTTTTTGTTTTACTTGTCGCACATTTCACGAGATAACTTTCAGATTGGTTGGGGCGGAAGGATTCGAACCTCCGAATGGCGGAACCAAAATCCGCTGCCTTACCACTTGGCTACGCCCCAAGATTTCAATAGATAGCTTGAGATAGTTTATACATTTATTTATTCTTCGCCAACCACTTTTTTATATTCTTCAACAATTCGATCTTCGATAAGTTTACGAGTATCGGCATTGAGAGGGTGAACAATATCTTTAAAAGAACCGTCTTTTTTGCGACGGGAAGGCATGGATACAAAGTAACCATTGTCGCTCTTGATGATTTTCATGTCACGAACAATGAAACATCCATCAAAAACCATAGTTGCGTATCCCTTTAAGCGACCTTCATTAGCCGGAAAGACTTTGACTTCTGTAATTTCCATGTACGTATCCCCGTTTCGCATCGAGGTTGCCAGCGACGAACGTTTTGTGCTGCGCGACCTTTTTGATGAAACTTCTGTAAAAACTATGACAAATATGGCTTAAATCTAAAGATATCACTCTTTTTTGTCAACAAATTATGATTCTTTCAGGTTGAAATGTTAAGAAAAAGGAGAAAGAGGTAGTAAAGAGATGAAAAAATCGTTTTTTGTGTGATAAATTTTCTAATATGAATTGGCTTGGGGGGTGGCTGAGAATGTTTGTTAGAACATATACGTATTATGATTTTTTTATGTTGTTATGTTTTTTACTACTTGAGAAAGTGATGCAAAAAGAGATTTGAGTTTAGCTCTATAGACCTTCATGTTTGGGGTATCCTCATTGTAGTAGCGGAAAATTTTAATGCCGCTGTTCGGATTAAGCATGAGCTTTTTGTCTAAGAGGATACGATATTGAGTATCATCTATATCGCTATTGAACGATTGTTTAATAGCAGTTAACTCTCTGGATGGTGATAATGCTGTTTCGTGATGGCCAAAATAGGGTACGCCAAGAATATGAGATCGATATGTGATAGTATTAACAAACTTTTTGGGAATAAATATCTGTAAAAGGAGTCCTGTTTTTCCTGGTTCGGGACTAGAAAGAAGTTTGTTAAGGTATCTCAGCTGTGCGTTATACTTATGAAAATAAGTTTTAAGTTTAAAAAAATCAAAAATTTTTTGAGAAATATTATTAAAGTTGATGCTGCCCAAATTACTTGATGATAAAAAGAAGGTAAATGAGCTTGAGCCATAATTATTAATATTACCAAATAACCAGGGGTTTACCGATAAGAGCAGGCTTCTTGCCGGCTCATAAAGGTCATTAACTGAATCTTGGAATTTACCAAGAAATTGACTTACCGTGTGATAGGTATTGAAATTGTTTTTCGGGATACGTAAATAAACAAAATTATTGATGGCTTTTTTATAGATGAGTTTGAAAAGCCCGGCCAGGAGATCTTGCATCAATAAAAATTCACGTCGTTGGCCATGATAAAAAACAATGTAATCTTTGGCGGTGTATTCTTTTTCTTTTGCTGTGACGGTATTTATTATTTTTTCGATAGTGGGGATGTCGCACTTTTGTAATGTTTGTTGAAGGTCATCAGAATCAAGTATGTGTTTGTTTGCATAGGTATGGTTGAGGTGGGCGAGCGTTGGGCTTGTTTTTGTATCAAGATCTTGCTGTTGTAAGCGCGGATAGTGCAATGAATAATGTTGTGTTTCAAATCCGTCCTGAACGATATGGAGTAGATCTGCTGCATCATTGGTGGTGTAATGAATGAATGTTACATATAACGTGAGTGCCAAAATGTATCGGTTAAGTTTTTGTTTTGTCAGTAGCATCATGATCGTTTCCAGGTAAAGATCGGCACGGTGGTTACGATTTTTTTTGTTGTAGTTTTAAATCTTTGGCTAACTGTGTTAGCAAATCTTTAATACCTTTATGGTAAGCATCCATCACAGGCGTTTTTTGGTTGTAATAACGGAAAATTTTAATACCGCTGTTTGGATTGAGCATAAGCTTTTTGTCTAAAAGAATACGGTACTGTGCATCATCAAGATCGTTTGGAACAATACTTAAATTTTTAAAGAGGGTTATTTCATCAGTAGGTGTCATTGCGTTCGGATCATGTTGTTTATAATAAGGAATCCCTGCATCATGTGAACGATATGTAATGGAATCAACGAGCTTTTTGGGAATGCAAATTTGCAGGAGGAGTCCTGTTTTTTGAGGTTCTTGAGTGTGCAGTAAGTTGTCAAGATAAGTGCAAGTTGCTTTGTATTTTTCGTAGAGGTTTTGGATTTTGAAGAATTCAAAAACTTTTTTATTTAGTGCTGTGAAATCAAATTTGTAGAAATTATATGATGCTAAAAAATAATACAAAGAGCTCCAGCCTGGTTCGCAACTGTTACCAAATAACCATGCATTTACCGAAAGTAAGACATTGCGATCAGGATTTTCAATATCCCAGACATTGTAATAATTGTGAGCGGCAAGGAATTGTTTTATGGTATGGAATTGATCAAAGCTTTTATCCGGGGTACGTATATAAACAAAGTTATTGATTTTTGTTTTATGAATTAAACGAGAGAGTCCGACTAATAAATCTTGCATTAATAAAAATTCACGCATTTGTCCATGATAGAATACAATATAATCTTTAGCGACGTATTCTTTTTCTTTTTCAATAGCCTCATTAAGGAGGTGCTCGATGATTGCTGTGTCTGCGTGTTGAAGCGATGTTTGTACATAGTCTTCATCTAAAATGTGATCTTTGTAACCGGAATTGTAAAGGTGTGCAAAGGTTTGGCAGGTATAACTGTTATCAATGATGTATTTAAGAGGGAGTTGGAGTGAATAGTGAGGTTGCGCTAGGCCGTTGCGTACGATGTGTATTGAATCATTGTTTGCAGAATAAAGAGTAGATAGTGCACACAGTGTAAAAAAAGCTAACCAACTGATACAAGTTGATCTGAATATATTACGTGAAAAAAATGATAATTGAGTCATTGAGTGAATTAATGACGACGTTTTCCCCATTTGCATGATGATATAGCCCCCCAGCTATGATAATACGATATAAACTCCATTAATAGAGATATAATCTACGAGAACTGTTTGTTTTTTGCAAACGGGTCGCTTATTTGTAGTAGTAATAGAAATCAATATTTGGCTGCTGTTTATTTCTATTGGTAAATAAAATCATATTTTCTCTGCGGCCCTGAGTTTTGCTGATCGAGCCGAAGGGTTACTACCGATTTCTTCCGGTCCTGCAATGATCGGTTTTGGCGTAAGAATGGTAAGCTCTCCCTGGTGTTCCTTGAAAAAATTCTTTACGATGCGGTCTTCAAGTGAATGAAAGCTGATACATACCAATCGACCACCGTGATTGAGGTAGCGCAAACTTGATATGAGAAGTGAATGAATATTATCAAGCTCATTGTTGACAGCGATACGTAACGCTTGAAAAACTCTCGTTGCCGGATGAATGCCGCGTTGAGCTTTGAATGTTCTGACCGGTATGAGTGATTCGATAAGGTCTACTAAATCTCCGGTTGTTTTAAAAGGATGTTTTTTGCGTTCTTCAACAATGGCGTAGGCAATCTTTTTAGTCATTGGCTCTTCACCATATTCGCTGAAGATTTTGATGAGTTCATGAATAGCGGCTTCGTTGACAATCAGTGCTGCTGTTGTATGTTGGTGTGCCGGTGACATGCGCATATCAAGTGGGGTGTCTTTTTGGAATGAAAATCCGGCTCGTTCATGAATCTGAAACTGTGATGTGCCAAAGTCTGCAAGAATACCATCTATATGGGTGAGGCCCTCTTTTTTGAATAGTTTATACATATGTGCAAAATTACCCCATAAAATTTTGAATCGATTGCCATATCGTTCTTCAAACATAGGGGCATTTTTTTCTATGGCATGCAAATCCCAGTCGAGAGCAATGACTTTGCAGGTTGGTTCTGCGTCGAGTATTGCGCGTGTATGTCCACCACCACCGAAGGTGGCATCAATGTAGATTTTTCCTGGCTTGGGTGATAAATATTCAAGTACTTCTTTAATAAGAACGGATTTGTGATATACGGTTGTCGTTTCTTTATTTTCCATTAGCTGCTTTTTCTTTGTTTAATTTTTGTAAAGTCAATTTTTCTTACCGGTTTGATAACGTAATCAATAAAATCTTCTGCGGTGCCATATTTTTCAACTTCTATAACGATTTTTTTATTTTTGAGACGTGGTAGTTCGCCTAATGGTAACTTATATCGTGATGGTAGAAGCTCAAATGTAGATTCTCGAGCACGCTTTTCTTCATCAAGATCAAAGACAGCCAAATAACCGCGTATGTAGTCACGATCTCGGTTTGCTGCAATAGTATCGACGTCAATCATACCTATTTCATTAGGCATTATTTTAATCAGTGGTGTTTTGTCAAAACGCCATACTGACATGTCATCTTTTTCATCTACGGCCTGGCTCCAAGATCCTTTTGCCTTTTTTTCATAGACAAAACAGGTGACTAAAAGAGGCTTTCCTGTTTTGTTTTCGACAACAAAATCAAGCTCTTCTTCCATTGGCTCTTCACCATCTTTATTGACAAAATCATATTCAAAAAATTCACCTTTTGATCCGTATTTTTCTATTTCAAGGGTGACTTTTTTACCTTTAAGATCTATTAATCGATCAAGATCAAGCAGAAGATTATCATCTGTTAATTCATAGGTAGCATCATCAGCTTCTTGCTGAGTGTTAAAAACGCCAAGATAACCAAAAACATTGTTGCGATCTTGATCATTTGGAATGGTATCGATGTCAACAGTAACTGTTTGACCCGGTTCCAGTTTGTATACTGGTGATTTATCCCATCGCCAGTGCCCGAAGTTACGTTTACGTTGATAATCAAAACAGGTAACAAATACCGTCTTTCCGGTACGATTCTCCACATCAAAGTCTAATTCATTGGGGTTATCGGAATCATAGGTTGAACGTTTTTTCTTTTCAGCTTTTTTGAGCAATGATGCTGATGTGGAAATTGCCGTTTGTGATACAATGGCCGTTTGAGCCTTCGGCTTCAATGGCATACTGGGAATAGACTCTACGAGTGGTTCGGAAGGTTCTTGGGTTAATGCTTCTGGGATAGGTTGGAATTGTTCTGGAGACGGCATGCTTGGGACGGTGACGACTGGTGCTTGCTGTTGTTCTGCTGGTGGCATAGCGGGCATGAGTTGCTCTGTTGATGTTGCTGCAGGCTGTTGTGGCCCTCGTTGCTTACATCCTGTCAGTATACTGAGCACTAGTAAAACCAACAGAATATTTGTTCTCACTATAAACTTCATTAAAAACCTTTTCATGTGTTTAATCTCCTTATTAATGCCGACTTTTTGTGTATCAGTATATAGGCTTCATCCTAGCAAGATAAAACGTTTCGCAAAAGAGTTTTGTATCTTTGTGCTAAGAGGCGAGGATTTCTTGTTCTATAACCTTCAATTTTTGCGCTAAGGATGCGTCAGTTTCTAATATGTTTTCTACTTTGCTGATTGCATGGATAACGGTTGAGTGATCACGTCCACCTATATAATTCCCGATAGCTTGTAATGAACAATAACTCATTTTTTTCATCATATAAAAAGTAATCTGTCTGACAACAGCAATATCTTGGTGGCGCTTTTTGGAACGAATATCATTGACTGAGATATCGTAATGCTTAGCAACAATTTTGATAATGGTATCGAGCAGAACCGCTTCTTTTTTTGTCTCGTTAAGATTCAACAGAACTCGTTTTGCCATTTCAAGTGATATTCGCTGATTGGTTAAAGCTGAAAAAGCACCAACACGGACTAGTGCCCCTTCAAGTTCTCGTATATTTGATATAACGCGTGATGCAATAAAGTCTGCTACGTCATCCGGTAACATGATATTATTTACTTCGGCCTTTCTCTTTAAAATGGCAATTTTTGTTTCAATGTCCGGTGTTTGAATATCGGCAACAAGCCCCCATTCCATTCGTGATTTGAGTCGATTTTGAAGACCGGTTATTTCTTTGGGAAAGGTATCGCTTGAAAGGACAATCTGTTTTTGCTGCTCATATAAAACATTAAAAATATGAAAAAATATTTCTTGCGTTTGTTCTTTATTAGAAAGAAATTGAATGTCGTCAAATAAGATGAGATCAATTTTCTGATATTTACTTCTGAACTGGTGCGAGCGATCAAAACGAATTGAATTAATAAATTCGTTAATAAAATTGTCTGAGGTTTCATAACGGATAAGCAGATTGGGGTTGCGGCTTTTAACCTCGTTGCCGATGGCATGTAAGAGATGTGTTTTCCCAAGGCCGGTTCCACCATAAATAAATAATGGATTATATACTCTGCCCAAATTTTCGCATATTGCCCAAGCGGCTGCATGAGCTAATGAATTGCTGGGGCCGACAATAAAATTATCAAAGAAATACAGGTCATTAAGATTGTTGCCATTGTAATCTTTGGATTTGCGTTTATTAACAGAAACAATCTCTTCGGTACGAGCAGGGATGATAGTNTTATTAGAAAGAAATTGAATGTCGTCAAATAAGATGAGATCAATTTTCTGATATTTACTTCTGAACTGGTGCGAGCGATCAAAACGAATTGAATTAATAAATTCGTTAATAAAATTGTCTGAGGTTTCATAACGGATAAGCAGATTGGGGTTGCGGCTTTTAACCTCGTTGCCGATGGCATGTAAGAGATGTGTTTTCCCAAGGCCGGTTCCACCATAAATAAATAATGGATTATATACTCTGCCCAAATTTTCGCATATTGCCCAAGCGGCTGCATGAGCTAATGAATTGCTGGGGCCGACAATAAAATTATCAAAGAAATACAGGTCATTAAGATTGTTGCCATTGTAATCTTTGGATTTGCGTTTATTAACAGAAACAATCTCTTCGGTACGAGCAGGGATGATAGTTGTATTATGAGCAGCCGCTGTTTGTGTAAAATCTTTATCAGGCAACACTGATGCAGGTATTATACTGCGGCGTGGCATACTTTTTTGTGTGCTGCAAACAAAATTGATTTTTTGTATGGGCGAGTGCAATAGTCGAGCAAGATGGGTTTTGAGCAATTCGGTGTAATGCTCCTGGATCCAGCGGCTGACAAATTGGTTAGGGACTTGAAGGGTGATCGTATTGCTTGTAGCATCCCATTCTTCAAGGCAAACAGCTTTGAACCAGGTCTCAACGATCTGGCTTCCGGCCTCCTCCTTAATGATTTTTAAAAATTCCTCCCAAATTAGTTGCACAAGCGCCTCATATTATGTTTATAGTAATAAAATGATTCACTGAATCCCCGGATGGTAATGATGTAAAAAAGTATATCAAAGGAGCAGAGGGTTGAGTATGAATTTCTTAAAACTCCATAAAAGTTGTATTCGATGTATTTTTTATGGAATAAATGTTTGTTTAATTATGTTTTTTGGTGGCTGTGAAAAACATTCCAATCAGAAATTAGCACAGACTTATTTTAGAATGGCATTTAATGAGCTTGCTGATGATCCGGATGATTTGTTAGCATGTAAGCGGGCATTGGTGAACATTGATCGAGCCTTGGATCAAGAGCCCCAATCGCATTACTATGCGTTTAAGGCAACCGTTCTTTTTAAGCTTGGTGACTATTCGAATAGCGATGTCTTTTTTAAAAAAGCACTGTCAACGACTGCTGATGATGTATTGCGAGCTGAAATTACTAATAATTATGCATGTCTTCTTGCTCGTAAAGGTGACAGCTCAAAAGCTCTTGATATGTGGCAACGGCTGATTCATGATCCAAATTATCAAACGCCGGAGGTGGCATGGGTGAATTTGGGTAAATTGTATGTTGCTTCACATGATTTACCACATGCTCAGGATGCATTTAAGCAAGCGGTGTTGACAGATCCTAGCTATTTAGATGCGCACTATTATTTGGGGCTTATTGCTCAGCAACAGGGTGATAGAAGTACAGCTGTTCGTGAAATAAAATTGGTATTGGCATTGGAACCTGATCATGTGGGGGCAAATGCATTGGCTCATAGTGTTGGATTGTCTACAACGGATGTTGCTGCCGAGGTAAATGAAGGGTAGACGCAAGCTTTATTGATCTTTATTAGCGTGATTTCTTATAATTAAATTGTAAATCTTTGGTAGGGAACATGATTGTCGGGGGGACGATGATGAAATCTCAATGTTTTATTTGTGGTTGTATTGTTCTATGTAGTATACCACTTAATGCTTATCAGGTTCAGGAGTCGGGGGGGCTATTAGGTGCTTTATCATCGGCAAAGTCGGTATGCATGTCTAAAGAACGGTTGATAACAATTGAAAAACGTGCAGATGGATCACTAAGTAATGTCATCAGTATTAATGGCAAGCAGGCTTTTGTTACAGGACTTATAAAGGCGTCTATTCTTAAACCGGTAGTTATCTTTGTTTATTCTGCGGCTAGTACTGATTCTGAAAAAATGAAACCGATTTTTCATCAAGTTGCCGATTTGTTTAATGGCAAGGTTATTTTTGCATCAATAGATTTACTTGCCAAGAAGAACGATGTTCTTGAAAATCAACAGATACTTGCTCAGATTATGCACAATGAAAATATTAAACGGCTTGATTTACCACTTTTCTTATTTATCAAAGATGCTGCTTTATATACGCCGGCTCATTTAGCTCCTGCTATTTTACATGGTGTGTATACAAAAGAAAATTTGGCTCAATTTGTTCAGAACAAATACTTTCCTTCATTGGAAACAATAAAAAAGCATGTAATTCCATCATCAGATTTCATTATGACAACGACCGATTCCGGCATATCGAATGTTGATTTTAGACAAGGGCCTGTTCAATGGTTACAAAAAAAAGAGCCGCATCAAACGCCGACCTTGAAGGAGCGGTTTTTGCGG
>LDIV01000002.1:53958-65493 GCA_001468855.1 candidate division TM6 bacterium UASB124
GGAAAAAATAGATGATTATTTGGTTTGCGTCTTCATTTTTGATTAGAGGGGCACATGCTTTTTCTGCTACAGCTTTCCAGGCTTCATTGGCCGGTTGTGCTGCTTGTTTTAGTTCATCGTGAAGTTGTGCCTTTGCTTCGTTAAGCTTAAGATCCTTAGCCTTTTGTTTAACATTTGTTGCCAATGTTGCACAATCTTCTTTGATTTTTTCTTTTGAATCTTTGCCAAGAATTTTTTCAATCTTGGCTTCTAGTTTGTCATGATGATATTTAATAATGGTTTTGCACTTTTTAGCAGCAGATTTAAATTCTTTTGAGCAAGCCTTTTCGAGTTCTTTTTGTTGTTTTTGTGGTATGTCATTGTTAATTTTTTCAACTGTTTTGCCTATTTCTTCGGCGGTATAATTGACGATTGAATCTATTTTTTGCATGTTTTCGGATGATTTTGTAATACCAGTGCTGTTTGCTTGTATGTTGTTATTGCGGCTTGAGTGACTGATACCGGTTGTGGCAATTGAGTAGTTGCAGTACAGCATTGGCTAATTAACGTTAATCCTGACAATATGTAGATTTTTTGCTTCACGATAACTCCTTTGGTAACATAATTAATTAAGGACAATTATAATTAAGTGGGGGCAAGTGTATCACAAAATGTTTTTAAAATAAGTATGTTTGATGAAGCGTGAAGGGGGCGTATGTATGAAAAAATGTATATGGATAGTAAGTTTATTTGTTTTGGCTAATTGCAGCAGGTACAAGAAGTCTGAACCGTTATCATTAGGGGAGTTTTGCTCCATGTTCAAAAATAAAGTTACAACTGCGGATGATGTTATTAAATATTTTCCCAAAACTGAAAAAGAGGTTGCTGAATATGGGGCACATGCTATAGCTCGTGCTCAACAGGATCTTGATAAAGTGCTTATGTGTGCTCCTGAGAAAAGAACGTTTGATAATACTGCGCGTGCTATTGATATCATCATTGGACAATTTTCAAGTATCAAAGACACCATGTTTGTCCTCGAAATGGTTAGCCCGATTGAAGCTATTCGTAAGGCATGCCACAAAGAGGTATTAAAACTTAATGCATTTGCTGTTGATACCTTTGCAAGCAAAAAAGTATATCAGGCGTTTAAAGACTATGCTCACGGCAATGCTGTTCATGAAAAACTTAATGACGAACAGCGTTATTTTATTGATGAGACTATGCGTGATTTTAAACGTCAGGGCTTAAGCTTGCCGGATGACCAATACGAAGAGATTCAAAAAATACGTAAAGAACTTACAGCATTATTAATGACGTTTGAAGAAAATATTGCAACCGATAAAAGTATGATTAAAGTTACGTTGAATGATTTGGCAGGATGTGATGATCATTTTGTGCGAAGTCTGGAATGTGATACAACCGGTCATTGTGTTATCGGGTGCGATTATCCAACTTATTATGAGGTTATGGAAAATTGTTCGGTTGAAGAAACTCGCAAGCGTTTGTATATGGCCTTTGGTAATCGTGCTTATCCTGCCAATATGGAGGTGCTGAATGCAATTATTGCCAAGCGTGATACATTGGCACAAAAGCTTGGATTTGAGAGTTATGCAGCACTTGATCTTGATTCAGTGATGGCAAAAACTCCTCAGCGTGCAGAACAATTTATTTATGAATTGGCGACACGTGCACATATCAAAATGGATCAAGAGTTAGCTATATTCAAAAAAAATCTACCGGAGGGGGTTTCTCTTGATGAGCAAGGACGGTTTAAACCGTGGGATTTGGCATATGTAAAAAATAATTATAAAAAGAAGCACTTTAATATTGATCAACATCGTATTGCAGAATATTTCCCTGTAGAGCAGACGCTTCAAGGTGTGTTTGATATCTATCAACGCTTTTTAAATTTAAAATTTACGTTACTTAAGCCAAGTTGGTCATGGAATGATGAGGTGCGGCTTATTGAGGTTAGACAAAAACATGACAACCGTTTACGTGGTTATGTATTTATTGATCTTTATCCTCGCGCCGATAAATATTCACATGCATGCCATTGTGGAATGTTGCAGACATCAAAGACCTATAAACAGGATGGTTCTATTGAATATTCTCCATCAGCAGCTATTGTAATTGCGAACTTCCCCCGTGGGACTAAAGAGCGTCCGGCTTTACTTAAACATCTTGATGTTGAAACATTCTTTCATGAATTTGGTCACGCAATGCATTTTGTTTTAGGTAGTACTGAAATGATTTCTTTTGCCGGTACTGCAGTCAAAACGGATTTTGTTGAAGTGCCGTCACAAATTTTTGAAGAATGGATGTTTGATAAACAACTTCTTATGGGGCTGAGCAAACATTATAAGACCGGTGAACCGTTGCCAGAGAATTTGATTAATACCATGATTGAACTTAAAAAGTTTGACTCTGGCTGGTTTGTTGTTCGTCAGTGTATGCTTTCATTAGTGTCTCTTGAATTTTATAAGCAGGGTGCAACCAAAGATACAAGCGCAATAACACGGATGTTGGCAGAAAAATTGACGCCTGAAGTTCGTTTTGTTCCCGATGTTCACATGCAGGCATCGTTCGGCCATCTTACTGAATATGGTGCGAAATATTATAGCTACATGTGGGCTAAAGTGTATGCTCTTGATCTGTTTTACGTTCTTAAGGATCAAGGGTTAGTAAATCCACAGGCAGGCAAAGTTTTTGTTGATAAGATTCTTGCTAAAGGTGGCAGCGTTGATCCAAATCTGTTGTTACATGATTATTTGGGTAGGGAGCCTAATCAAGATGCATTTTTTAAGGATTTAGGAATTTTGGCGTAAGGAATTATATGAACCAATCTCATGTTCTTGAAGTCAAAGATTTAACTAAAATATATAAATCAAAAGATACCAATAAACCATTTTTTGCGGTTGATCATATTTCGTTTGCATTGAGAAGTGGTGAGATTTTAGGGATTTTAGGCCCTAATGGTGCCGGTAAGACAACGACCATACAAATGCTTTTAAGCACGTTAAAACCGACATCAGGTCAGATTAATTTTTTTGGTAAAAATTTTTTTACCTATCGATCCGAGGTATTACAAAATATTAGTTTTGCAAGTACGTATATCAGTATGCCATCCCATCTTTCTATTAAAGAAAATCTTGAAATTCATGGCAAGATGTATGGTATGTCTGGCAAAGAGCTTAAAGGTCGCATAGAAAAATTTCTTACGGCATTTGATGCATGGGAGATGCGTGATCGTACGATTGCTTCACTTTCAGCAGGGCAAAAAACACGTGTTATGTTGACGCGTGCTTTTATGACGCATCCTCGGATAGTTTTACTTGATGAGCCGACGGCAGCGCTAGATCCTGATATGGCAAAAGAAGTTCGTAATTTTATTCGTAAGCAACAGCAAGAATATAATGTTTCTATTCTTTTTACGTCACACAACATGGATGAGGTTGCTGAGTTATGCCAACGTGTTTTAGTGCTTAAAAGTGGAAAAATTATTGCCGATGATACGCCAGAGGCATTGGCATCAAGTGTTTCAACGTCGCGAGTTCATTTAGTTGTGGGCGATGGACTCAAACGAACAATTCATTATGCAGAAGAGCGAAAATTGGCATATACCGTTCAAGAACGATCAATAGCTATTGAAGTTGATGAACGTGCTATTGCCGAACTGTTAACAGGTCTTGCTCGTGTTGGAGTTTCTTATACTCAAATATGGATAGAAAAACCAACGCTTGAAGATTACTTTTTACAAATTGCGCATAATTCAAATCATGTTGGTTGAAAGGGGGTCATATGAGTTTCTCATTTCATCGCGTTGTGGCTATTATGCTTCGGTATGTGATTGTAGAAAGGCGTAATCCGTTGCGTATGGCTGAAACATTGTATTGGCCATTAATGGATATTGTGTTATGGGGATTTACCGCTACTTGGATGGAAAAACAGCAGTTACGTGCGGCAAATATTGCGCTCATGATAATGACAGGGTTAATATTGTGGCAAATTGTCATGCGCGCATATCATGAAGTCTCAATGCGTATTACCGAAGAGATGTGGGATCGTAGTTTCGTGACGCTTTTTTCGACACCATTATCAATCAGTGAATGGATTGTTGGTGTTATGTGCAATGGTTTGATTCGTATGTTTATTGTTTTATTTTTCGGTGCCGGTGTCATCTGGCTTATGTATGCACTTAATATTTTTATGGTTGGATGGATGTTTGTTCCCTTCGTTGCGTTGCTGATTATGTTCGGATGGACGCTTGGATTCTTTAGTGCGTCAATTATTGTTTATTATGGACAAAAAGCTCAGAATGTCCCGTGGATTATCGGTGTTCTTTTTGCTCCTATAAGTGGCGTTTTTTATCCTATTGAAATTTTCCCTCGTTGGATTCAGGCAATATCGTATTGGTTACCAACGACATACATTTTTGAAGGAATGCGAACCATTCTTTTTAAAGGTTTTATGTCGTGGGGACATCTTGGGATGAGTTTGATGCTTAATGTTGTCTATTTGACTGCCTCTTTATTGCTTTTTCGATATATGTTTGAAAAAAGTCGTTCATATGGATTTGACCGATTGTAACATATTTGACAATGCATCGTTGCTCTTGTAGCTTGATTTTGTTGTTATTTTTTTATCATTTAAAAGAGGATTGTATAATGAAGCGCATGCATTTATTATCGCTTGTATTTGTAGCAGGGATTGTAAGTTCCATACACGCTGAGCAATCGGTTGCCGAATCTGTTTCATCATCAACGCAAACAACTAATCAGACACAAATTGTTCCTATGATGATTCATGCTGAAGATATTGCACGTTATGTGATATTGTTTGCTCTTGAACGTAAAGATTTGGTTAATTACAACAAAGAAGCATGGAGTAAGTTGTTGGAAAAGTCTCTTGATTTTGGAAGGCACATGCAACAGATCAAGCATAGTGGTGGCGATTTTCCATATCAAGTGTTTATAGATTATATTACGGCTCTTGCTGATGTTGTGAAGAGTGATGAGACAAAGTCCATTGCGACTCTTTTAAATTTTGGTATGTTACCTGTACCACAGCAGGTTGATACAAAAGTGGCACCATCAACTATTGAGCATAAAACAGAACAACTAAAAACAGTGTCAGATCAAGAAAATAAGTAGTATAAATTTTTATTACGATAATGGCCGGCAAAAAGATGCCGGCCATTTTAATTTGTGAGTGAAAGGGGACTGGTTTGTATGGTTACAAGATTTTTGATATCTGTACTGCTTTTGTATCATTGTGTTAGCGCAGCGGATTCGGCTTTATTATTTGACGAAGACGATCAAGATATACTTTCCTCTGTTGATATGGCTACTATGCCGAATCAAGAAACGTTGAAAAAGCTTTTTGTAGGCAATAAATTACAATATTTTGCAGAACGGACGCTTGCTGTTCACCAATTGGCTGATGTATCATTGACCGCTGAGGCAATAGAAATTATTGAGCAGCTTATTTTGAACGATTACTCAGATGTGTTGCAGGAGGATACATCTTCAGTTGATGGTAAAATATCGTTGGAACAAACAAAAAAATTATTTGATAATGTTATTGATACCGTACTAAAAGATTATCCCAAGGTGAAAGAACAACGAGATTTGTTGAGAAAAAAGGCTATTTATGCGGAGACGTGTGTATGTGTAAAAGATTTTTAATGATAATACTTATATTCAATTATTGTTGTAATGCTGCTGAACAAAATACTACGTCAGAAGAAGATGGCCAATCTATGTCATCAGCGAAATATGAAATGGTGACGCTGCCGGATTATATGACACTTAAAAAACTTTTTTCAACAAATGGATTACAGGATTTAGTAGAAAAAACCGATATTATTATACGGCTGGCCGGTACTACCTTGTCGGCCGGGGGGATAGAGATTGCAAAAAAAGTAATGTTGTCTGATTATGCGAAAACGTTAAAAGAGGTGAAGGTTTCATCTGAAGATGCCGAACTGTTGTTCAATAAAATTATTGACATACTATTAAGTGACTACCCAGTAGTGAGAGAAAACCTACGTCTTTTTAGGGTTAAGTATAAAAAACAATTAAAATGAGTTTATTGTTATGCGATAGGAAAAGATCGTTACTCCTGTAATGGTCTTTTTAATTTTGTGCGACAAGAGCGGTGTCTTTTTTTTGATTAATCAATATAGAACATAATGTTTTAAAATTACGTCCGTGAATATCATTTAATTTCAGTGTATCCATAAAGGGGGAATATAAAACAATTGTATCTTTGACGCTGCTATCAATGATTGCCGTATTAGGAACAGTTCGTGGCCCTGTGAGCGCCGTCCATGTAACCCATGCAAATCCAACTTTTTCTCGTTCAACTGCCAGGGTTGATTTATTTCTTGCCTGATGAAAGACCTTTGCTTTGATGTATGGTACATGAACCACTATTCCGCAGTAGCCTTTTTTTTTGAAAACATATCCTTTGTCCCAACTTGTTTTTGTTCGTTGTTTCAAGTCTTTGATGACTCCGATTGTTTCTTCGCTTCCTTCTCTGATTGCCGTTTCTAAGTCTGATTCATTGCCTTCTTGTGTTCCGCCAAAATCCGTCCATCCACCAATGTTTTTTCTTGATGCATCAAGGCCGATGAGGAAAATAAGATTATTGTCTTTGATTGTGTAAGGTAGAATGCCGGCGGCGCCTTTGGGGCTGACGAGTGATATATGTATAAGAATGAATACGAAAGTTAAAACGATTTTTTTATTTATGTGCATGCCCCTCTCCTTATTCTTCGTGAATTTTTTCCTTTAATTTTTTCCAATACTCAATACGTTTTTGTATTTCCTTTTCAAATCCATAAACGCCCGGTGTGTAATAAGTAGGATTGTCTAATGCTTCGGGTAAAAAATTTTGTCCGGAAAATTTTTCTTCACTGTCCTGATCATACTGATACCCCTTTGCATAGCCGAACGTTTTCATGAGCTTAGTTGGTGCGTTACAGATATGTAAAGGAACCGGTTCATTGGGCCGTTCGTGAACGTCATGTTTTGCTTTGCTCATGGCGATATATAAGCTGTTTGATTTTGGTGCCGTTGCTAAATAAACAACAACTTGCGCAAGTGCTGTATCACCCTCAGGGAACCCTAAAAAATGAATAGCCTCTTTAGCTGCCACGGCTTGAACCAATGCTTGAGGGTCAGCAAGTCCGACATCTTCTGAAGCAAAACGAATAAGTCTGCGTGCAATGTAAAGTGGATCGGCGCCGCCTTCAATCATGCGTGCAAGCCAATAGAGACTTGCTTGAGGGTCTGACCCACGCATAGATTTGTGGAGTGCAGAGATAAGATTATAAAATTCCTCGCCTTTTTTATCGTACGAAATACGTCGTGACTGTATTGAATCTTTAATTATTGTCGGAGAAATTATTTTATCACCGGCAACATTCTTTGCTGCAAGTTCCAGTGTGTTGAGTGCAATGCGAGCGTCACCATTGGCATAATTGATGAGCATGTCCAGTACCTCGTCGGTTATTGTTAGATTTTTTTCCTGTAACACCGGATGAGCAAGGGCCTTGGTAATAATTTGTTTGATATGTTTTTCGTCGAGTGGTTGTAATTTGTAGACTGAACAACGGCTGAGCAATGCAGAGTTTATCTCAAATGAAGGATTTTCAGTTGTGGCACCGATGAGTAGGATAAAACCCTTTTCGATTGGGTGTAGAAATGCATCCTGTTGTGCTTTATTAAAGCGATGAATTTCATCTACAAAAAGAATGACACTTTTACCGCCGGATTTAATACTCTGCTCTGTCTGTTCAATAATATCTTTGACTTCCCGAATACCATTAAATGCAGCATTGAAGGCAACAAATTTGCGTTGTGTTGTATGTGCAATAACATGGGCAAGGGTTGTCTTGCCGCTTCCGGGTGGCCCCCAAAAAATACAGCTACTAAAATCATCGCGTTCAATGGATTGTCTGAAGATTTTACCTTGAGTCAAAAGATGTTCTTGCCCGACAACGTCATCAAGGGTGGTGGGGCGCATCTGTTCTGCAAAGGGAGGTATGTGTTGTTTGGTAAATAATGTTTGTTGATTCATAGCAGGGCTAGTGTAGTAATTTTATTGTGTATGTAAAGTGTGCATATTTATTCTGTACCAAAATAACGATCACCAAAATCCCCAAGTCCCGGCACAATAAATTTTGCTGCATTTAAATCCTTATCAATTGCCGTAACAATGAGTGTAATCTTTGGGAACGATTTTTTAATAACATCAACACCTTCTTGCGCTGCAATAATGCCAACAAAGATAATTTGTTCCTGTTTGATTCCCATCTTAGTAATGATATCAAGTGCCGCGCTGCCACTGCCACCGGTTGCAATCATTGGGTCCAACATGATGATTTGTTCTTTACCGGAAAGTTTAGGAATATTTTTGTAGTACAAATTGGCAATTGCTGTTTTTTCATCACGCCTGAGGCCTACGCATCCGATGCCGGCATGAGGAAAATATTCAATAAAAGCCGGTAGTAATACTAATCCCGATCGCAAAATTGGTATTAGAACAATAGGTTGTGTAAATGACGGGCCTTGTGTTGTGGCTAACGGTGTTTGTATAGTGTTGATTGTTGGTTTTAAGTATTCTGCTGCCTGTTGAGCCATACACATGGCAAGTTGATGGGCATGATATCGAAATTCAGCACGTGTTAATTCTTTGCGTCTCAACTGGCTAAGTAAAACCTGCGTTAAAATGCTCATAACCACCTCTTTATAAAAAAACTGTTTTTATCCGTATACTTTACGGTAAGCTAAACAACTTCAAGGTGTCAAGTTTGTAGGTATATGGGGGCAATTCGGGAGAAAGATTATGATACAATTCAAAGATCGTGTTGATGCCGCACGCAAGCTTGCCAACCTGCTTAAACCTTATAAGGCATCAGATGCTATTGTTGTCGGTTTGGCCCGTGGTGGAGTAGTAACGGCTGCTGAAGTTGCGCGAACATTGCAATTGCCATTGGATGTTATTATTGTGCGCAAAATTGGTGCTCCATCGGAGGAAGAATTGGCCATTGGGGCTATAACATCTCATGGCATTATGGTTCTTAATAGTGAATTTATTACTCAAATGGATATTCCGGAGGAATTTGTTAAAAAAGTCATTGCCGATGAAAAAGCTGAGTGTGCTCGGCGTGAAATGTTATATCGTTCTGTGTATCCGGAACGAGATCTCAAAGGAAAACGAGTAATTTTGGTTGATGATGGAATTGCAACCGGTATGACTATGGAGGCTGCCATAAAAGATATCAAGCAGCAGGGGGCAAAAGAGGTTATTGTTGCAGTTCCTATCATGCCGCCGGATTCTGTTGCACATGTCAAAAAACTATGCAAGAAGTTGGTTTATCTTATGGCACCTCCGGGATTTTTGGCCATTGGTGCTTTTTATAATGACTTTACACAAGTGAATCATGATCAGGTGATTGATTTGTTAAAAAAATCAGCGGCATAGGCAACAAATGATAAAGTTTATTTTTTTGATGTTGTTTTGCATGTCTTATTTGTTTGCCGTTCCGGTACAGCAACAAAATGATCATTCAGTTACTGCCGGGGTAGATACTCAACTCGGTTACGAAGGTGATCTGAGAATACTCCAATACAATGCGAGTCTTGAATCATTTAATAAAATTTCTATAGCAATCCCAAGTAAAATTGATGTGGTTAAAGGAACAGGTTATAGAATCTCATTGTTTGCCAGCAATGCTGGCAAAAATATATTTGATTATATTCATGTGGCGGTGGTTAAGGGTTGTCTAATGGTTCGTTTTAACAAACGGCTTGAGTCATATGAGTCACCGGATTTTATTGGTATTATTACGATGCCTGAAGAAGTGCAACTGAGTGAAATTTCATTATGGGATCATTGTGCATTGATGTGTTACAAGGATATTGACACAGATTTTTTGAATGTCATTGTGCTTGATCATTCTTCTGTCTCGCTTCAGGGACGTGCGGATACTCATACGGTATGTATTGGCCGAACAAGTATGTATGATGCTAAAGGTATTAAGTCTAAAGAGACAAAGGGAACTGTTTTTAGTTATTCATGGGTGCTGCTTGGGCTCCCCGGTAAAATAACCGATTTGAAAAAAGATAGTGAGAGTAATATTTTGGTGTCGCACAAAAAACAAATGGGTGAAGTGAGAGCTCCTCGCCTCACCCTTAATCCTTATTAATCTTTCATTCATATTTTCGATACGATAGGATCGGTAGATAATACGCCGTTACTAAAACTAAAAACATCAATATGATTTAATCCGATACCAACCATAAAAAGAGTGCTGTCAGGGCTCCAGGAACAGCGCGAAATTGACGATTCGTAGGTTTTGGTAGATGTTGGATTTGATGCTAAGATGCCATTGGAAATTGGATAAATATTCAATGATTTAGATGCAGTAGCAATGTGTTGACCGTCTGGACACCATGTTACAGTGCTGATCTGCCCCGTACTATGCAGAGATGAGGTTATGGTTAACGATACTTCGTCGAACGAATACACTTCTATATCGGTATGAGGAGCAACCGCTCCACTTCCACCAATTATTATATAGTTATTATCAGGGCTAAATGCTATTGAATTAATGTTACAGGCAGATCCATAGACAAGTGAAGCAACCGGATTTGTTGATAATGTTTGATTGAAAAAAGAATAAATTTGTAATTCATTTTCTGCAGAATTATTGTAGGTACTTATGGCCAAAAATCGCGCATCGTTCGACCATGCAAAAGCTTGAACCACTTGATCATAGAATAATCTGAGGAAACACGTTGTGGGTGTGTTGGTGCTTATTTGTTGCATATCGATGAATAATGGTGTAAAAGTTTGAGCTGTCTGAATTACGAGTGAGCTGATAAATACTAGAGACATCACGATGATACTTGGTATTTGTTTTTTTGCTTTCATGAGAGAGACTCCTTTTTTTATAGTGATCACTTAATTACATTCTTATTAATTTACATTGTCATACATCAAGCTGCCGAAGGTATCGATACGAGCACTTGCAAGTATATTAAGATCTATATCGTAGGCTGAGCCTAGCGCAGAGTTACCAAAGACGATGCCGTTAACAAATCCTTGAGGTGAAGTATCATATTTATATTCAACTTTATGCGATCTATTTCCCAGACCATAAATACCAACGGCGAGATATCGACCATTCGGGCTCCATTCTACTGATGTGGTATTATCGGTTTCGGTTGTTGAATGAATCAGTGTAAGACTTTCACCGTCAAGTCTATATAATCTATTTACATGACCGTCATTACCAACGGCGAGATATCGACCATCCGGACTCCATTCTACTGATGTGGTATTATCGGTTTCGGTTGTTGAATGAACCAGCGTAAGCGTTTCAGCGTCAATTCTATATAATCTATTTACCTGCCCATCATTACCAACGGAGAGATATCGACCATCCGGGCTCCAAGCTACGGATGTGGTATTATCGGTTTCGGTTGTTGAATGAACCAGTGTAAGACTTTCACCGTCAAGTCTATACAATCTATTTACCTG
>LDIV01000002.1:65611-73207 GCA_001468855.1 candidate division TM6 bacterium UASB124
CTCCAAGCTACGGATGTGGTATTACCGGTTTCAGTTGTTGAATGAACAGGTGTAAGACTTTCACTGTCAAGTCTATACAATCTATTTACCTGTCCATCATTACCAACGGAGAGATATCGACCATCCGGGCTCCATGCTACGGATGTGGTATTATCGGTTTCGGTTGTTGAACCAACCAATGTAAGACTTTCACCGTCAAGTCTATACAATCTATTTACCTGACCGTCATTACCAACGGCGAGATATCGACCATCCGGGCTCCATGCTACGGATGTGGTATTATCGCTTTCGGTTGTTGTAGCAATCAGAGTTAATTTTGTAAAATTGGTATTATTCGTACTACTCAAGGTTACCTTGTTATCAAAATACAAATTTCCCTTGGTTAATCTGATGCCTGTATGTGTGGTTTGTAATGTGCTACCGTCAAAAATAATTGCTGAAGTTTTATCAGCCATTTGAATCAATGTATTATCAGTGGTGCTTGGATAAAATTCAAAGGTAGTGTTTGGATTGAAAATTAAATTTGAGTGTTGTGTAATATAACTTGGTCGTACTGAGCGGTAGCTGAACTTTGAAGTGCCGGTGATTTTAACGTCATTGTGGATAAAAATCTGACCATTTCTAAAGGCAAAGTCATCATTGAATGATAAGGTTACATTATCAAAACAAGCTTTGCTGTACCAGTCGGTGCAACGAATTGGCGGGCATGAGATGGTATTGAGGGTGTTTTTGATGGTCATATTCTTGAAAGTTACGGTAATGCCGCCGTCGACAAGAAGTTGAGCATATTTACCAAGAATCAAATTGTTTCCTTGGCCATCAAAGACAGTGTTTGATGAAAAATTGACCAATTGGTTGTCAGGAATAATCAGATCATCCATGAATTCGAAAGTTTCCTTTGGTGCAATATTATTACCGTTGCTTGTTGTTTCCCAAATTTGATTGTCTTGTAAGAACAAAGTGTTGTTTTCAGACGATTTAATGATGTGGGTGTTTTTCCAATTATTCATGCTGTTGGCATTGGTAATTTTAAATTTAGAGTCATATCGATTGAGGGAAAGATACGAGTTGCGGCTATCAAATGTCCAACTGCTGTTGAGTGAATCGTGCCACAGTTTGCCAAAAAGATTAATGCGATTGGCGGATAATGAGTGGACGTCAAGGTCGTAAGATGGGCCGAGTGCAGAGTTGCCGAATGAGATACCGGTGCGGAATACTTGGGGTTGAGTATCGAATCTATAGTTAACTGTATAATATTGAAATTCACTTCCACCGGCTGTTTGCCCGCCTAAGAAAATATAATTTTCATCAAGACTCCACGCAACAGAATACAAAGCATCATAGGTTACGCCATAACCTTGGTGTATTAGTGGGCTTGCCGATAGATATCCGTTATTAGATAAATATATCTGAAGTTCGTATCCACTAGGAGTTGATGGGGGATTAGACGTTTGTCCTCCTACCATAAAATATTTACCGTTAGGACTCCATAACAATGAGCAAACAAAGCCGTCACTGCCAAAACTTTTCGTCACAATGGGATTGATCGACATAACCCCATCACTAAATGAATAAATTTGCAATTCTTGCCCACTGTTAGGATATCCTCCTATAGCTACATACCTTACATCTGGATTCCATGCTATTGTTAGAATAAGATTATTGGGCCCATAGGACCTTTGGGCTATTGGCGATACTGAAAGTATCCCATTAGTAAATGAATAAATTTGCAATTCATTGCCGGCGCCCGAGTAACCGCCTACAGCAAGATATTTTTCATCCGGACTCCATGAAACCGAATAAATAGTTTGACTTGATCCATAAGCCCTTTGTGCAATTGGTGAGGCCGAAAGAGTATTACTTGTAAATAAATAAATTTGCAATTCATTTCCTCCATCACCAGTATAACCACCTACAGCAAGGTATTTGCCATCAGGACTCCATGAGATTGATTGTATTGCATGTGAATTTGTGCCATAAGTTATTTGTGTAATTGGAGAGGCGGAAAGGATTCCATTGGTAAATGAATAAATTTGCAGATTATTAAGTCCTCCGCCACCTACAGCAAGATATTTACCATCCGGACTCCATGAAACCGAATGAATTGCCCCATAAGCCTTCTGAGCAATTGGTGAGGCCGAAAGTGAATTATTCATAAATGAATACACTTGCAATTCATTACCGCTTCCTGTGTAGCCGCCCAAAGCTATGTAATTTCCATTGGGATGTATTGATATTGAAAAAAGTTGCCCGTTGGTTCCATAATTTCTTGTTACTTGATTGCTCAATCCTATTGCCGTAGCATCTGTAATGCTACTCAATGTTACTTTATTATCAAAATAAACACTTCCCTTGGTCAACCGAATTCCCGTATGTGTTGTGAGCAATGTACTGTTATCAAAAATAATTGATGATGTTTTATCAGTCATTTGAATCAATGTATTATCGGTTGTGCTTGGATAAAATTCAAAGGTAGTGTTTGGATTGAAAATTAAATTTGAGTGTTGTGTAATATAACTTGGTCGTACTGAGCGGTAACTGAATTTTGATGTGCCGGTGAAATCAACATCATTATGCACAAACATCTGACCGTTTCTGAATGCAAAATCATCATTGAAGGCAAAGATAACATTATCAAAGCAGGATTTGCTGTTCCAATCTGTGCAGAGGATTGGAGGACATGATATGGTGTTGAGGGTGTTTTTGAAGATGAGATTTTTGAATGTGACGGTACTACTATTTGCCAGTACAAGTTGTGAGTATTTACCAAGAATCAGATCGTGGCCTTGGCCATCAATGATAGTGTTTTTAATAAAGGTAAAAACGGAATTATCAGGTAGTCGTGTATTACCGGTTAATACGATGGCGTGTCCATTGCCCCAAATATTGCCGCCACCTGTAGAGAAGGTGACGGTTGAATCGAGGATAAGGTCAGTTCCTAATCTGAGTGTACCGGTTGTGCGTAAATCAATGGGGCCATAGATTGGTGTGCCAATAGAAAATGTTGCGGTTGCATCAGCAAGAATGGTAAAACCGCCCCTGAGTAAAACATCGCCGACGGCACTATCATTATTATGAAATACTACGTTTTTGTACGTTGTGTAGACTGTTGGGAATCCTTTATATGTTGTTGCAGTCAGTGATATAACAAAGGATGTAATTATACAAAAAGTAAGTAAAAGCACATGAAAAAACTTCATACACGCCTCTCCTTTTTATGAAAGTTATTGCTGAACAATTGGTTTACTATAGCAGGAGTTAGGTGCTGGGTTCAAATATTGATAAAAGTTTTGGTTTTGTTGAGCTGATGTATTTAAGGGCTTGGATTTCCAAGCCCACATGAATTGGCAACAAGATGGATGGTTATTAAGACTAGCTAATGCAATCGTACATAAATGGGCCAAATATATTTATGTTTGCTGCACTCAGGACATTGATATCTACATCGTAGGCTGAGCCTAGTGCAGAGTTACCAAAGACAATGCCGTTAGTACAACTTTGAGGGGCTGTGTCGTAGGTGTATGAAACATTAAAAAGTCTATTTGAAACAGTTGCTTCCCCTATAGCTAAAAAATTACCACTTGGATGCCAAGAGACACACAGCGAAATAGGTGTAGCACTTCCCAAGTTGAACATAAAATCAACAGTGTTTCCATTAAATCTATATAATTTATCAGTTTGAGTACCAGGGCTAGCCCATGTTGCGGATGCCAAATATTTAGCATTAGGACTCCAGGCTAAATCAATGGTGTCGTCGCTTTGAGAATCTATGTAGCAGACAAAGGATGTTGTGTTTCCAGAGAATCTATAAAGTTTACTTGTACTACTTTTAGAATTGGCATTAGCCAATGCTAAATAAATTCCATCAGGGCTCCATCGCACGGTTCTTGTATCACGTCCAGCAATATCAGCATCAATATTACATACAAAACTACATGTTTTGCCGTTAAACGTATAAATTTTACTTAAAGCTCCATTCCAATTTGCTACTGCTAAATATTTCCCATCTGGCCGCCACTCTAAGCTCCATGTTGTATAAGCAGTTGCGTCAACATTGCATACATATGTAAATTTGCTTCCATCGAAGTGGTAAATTTTATTTGTTTGGGAGGCTCCTGTATTATCGTTTCCAACAGCCAAATATTTACCGTCAGGGCTCCATGCGACACTTCTTGTGTAATATGCAATATCTACAGTTCCAAGCGAGGTACATGAGATTCCATTAAATGAGTAAACCGTATTTGCACTATTATAGTTGCCCATGACTATATACTTTCCATCGGGGCTCCACGCGATAGAATTTGTATTGCGTGTTATATCATCAATGTTACAAACAAAAGATAATGTTGTGCCGTCAAGCCTGTAAATTTTACATACACTACTGGAGTTTCCCTCAGCTAAAAATCTGCCATCGGGACTCCAAGCAAGAGCAAGCGTACCATATGATTTAGAAGCAGCTGTTCCTGCTGTTACTGCATAAATTTTTGTATTATCAGTACTACTCAAGGTTACCTTGTTATCAAAATACAAGCTTCCCTTGGTTAATCTGATGCCTGTATGTGTGGTTTGTAACATACTACCGTCAAAAATAAGTCCCGATGTTTTATCGGTCATTTGAATCAATGTATTATTAGAGGTGCTTGGATAAAATTCAAAGGTAGTGTTTGGATTGAAAATTAAATTTGAGTGCTGAGCAATGTAGCTTGGTCGTACAGAGCGATAGCTGAATTTTGAAGTGCCGGTGGTGTTAAGATCATTGTGAACAAAAATCTGACCGTTGCTGAATGCAAAGTCATCATTGAATGATAAGGTTACATTATCAAAACAAGCTTTGCTATACCAATCCATGCAACGAATCGGTGGGCATGAGATGGTGTTGAGGGTATTTTTGATGGTCATATTCTTGAAAGTTACGGTAATGCCGCCGTCGACAAGAAGTTGAGCATACTTACCAAGAATCAAATTGTTTCCTTGGCCATCAAAGACGGTGTTGGATGAAAATTTGACCAATTGGTTTTCAGGAATAATCAGATCATCCATGAGTTCAAAAGTTTCTTCAGGTGCCAGATTATAATTGCTAGCAATGGATTCCCAAATTTGATTGTCTTGTAAGAACAGTGTGTTGTTTTCAGACGATTTAATGATGTGGGTGTTTTTCCAATTATTCATGCTGTTGGCATTGGTAATCTTAAATTTAGAATCATATCGATTGAGGGAAAGATATGAGTCTCGGCTATCAAATGTCCAACTGCTGTTGACTGAATCCTGCCATAGTTTTCCATAGAGGTTGATACGAGCGGCGGCAAGAGCATGGACGTCTAGGTCATAGGCGGAGCCGAGCGCAGAGTTACCAAAGACGATGCCGTTGGTGAGGGCTTGGGGTATGGTATTGGTGAGTGAACTACTCAGGGTTACGTTGTTATCAAAATGCAGACATCCATTTATTAATCGTAGCCCTGTGTGTGTTGTTTGCAATGTGCTTCCATCAAAAATAAGAGTGGAGGTTTTATCTGCCATGTGAATAAGATTTTTGTTAATCGAGTTTGGATAATATTCAAATGTTGTATGAGGGCCAAAAATGAGATTTGTGTGTTGTGTGATATAACTTGTTTGTGTTGTTCGGTAACTGAATTTGCAGGTTCCGGTAAATTCAACATTGTTATGAAAGAACATTGCACCACTGGTAAATGTGTAGTTATCATTAAGCCTAAACGTAACATTGTCAAGACAAATGGTGCTGTTAAAACATTGTCCCCATATTGGTGGTTTTTCGGTACTGCTAAGGGTGTTCTTGATGGTGAGGTTTTTAAAGGTTACGGTTGTGTTGTTGTCAATGACTAATTGAGCATACTTACCAAGAATTAAATTGTGTCCTTGGCCATCAATGACGGCGTTGGATGAAAGTTTAAGCTGTTGATTATCAGGGATAATTAAATCATCCATGAATTCGAAAGTTTCCTTTGGTGCAATATTATTACCGTTGCTTGTTGTTTCCCAAATTTGATTGTCTTGTAAGAACAAAGTGTTGTTTTCAGACGATTTAATGATGTGGGTGTTTTTCCAATTATTCATGCTGTTGGCATTGGTAATCTTAAATTTAGAATCGTAACGATTGAGGGAAAGATACGATTCGAGGCTATCAAATGTCCAACAGCTATTAACTGAATCCAGCCACAGTTTACCATAAAGATTAATACGAGCGGCGGCAAGAGCATGGACATCTAGGTCGTAGGCGGAGCCGAGAGTTGAGTTACCAAAGGTGATGCCGTTACGGAAGCCTTGAGTAGTGGTGTCGTATTGGTAGGTTATAGGATAAACATCGCTTCCCTGGTCCTCATTTCCTAAAGCAATATAATTAGCATCAGGGCTCCATGCTATTGAAGTGGTAAACTTTGTAGATGATTCTGCGGCTGATGCGACTAAGGTTAAAGAATTTCCGTCAAAGTTATAGATATCGCTTGTATCGCCCCAATTTCCCAAAGCAACATAATTACCATCAGGGCTCCATGCTATCGAAACGGTACTCTTTGGGGTTGGTGTCGATGCTTTCCATGCTAAAGAACTTCCATTAAAACTATAGATATCGCATCCCTCGCTTCCTTCACCGGCATATCCTAAAGCAATATAATTAGCATCAGGGCTCCATGCTATTGAAATGGTAGTTTGTATGCCTGGTGTTGATGTTACGTAGACTAAAGAATTCCCATCAAAGCGATAGACATCACAGTTTGGATAGTATGTCTTTCCTAAAGCAATATAATTGCCATCAGGACTCCATGCTATTGAATAGGTATTACTTGAGGCTGGTGTTGATGCTACAAAAACTAAAGAATTTCCATTAAAACGATAGATTTCGTTTACACCATCATTTACCAAAGCAATATAATTACCATCAGGACTCCATGCTGCTGAAGTTGTACCTAGGGTTGGTGCCGATGTTACGTAAACTAAAGAATTTCCATCAAAGCGATAGAAATCGCTTTGACCGTATTCATTGCCAAACGCCAGATATTTACCATCAGGGCTCCATGCCATTGATTTGGCAGTAGATGATCCTGGGGTTGATGTGACCAAGGTTAAAGAATTCCCATCAAAGCTATAGATATCGTTTGGATTGCCCCAATTTCCCAAAGCAACATACTTACCATCAGGGCTCCATGCTATCGAATAGGTGCGAGGACTTCGAGATGTATGTATAGCTGTTGATATTGTTGAAAGCGTGGTATTATTCGTACTACTCAATGTTACCTTATTATCAAAATATATATTTCCTTTGGTCAACATGATTCCTGTGTGTGTTATTAACAATGAGCTGTCATCAAAAATAATTGATGAAGTTTTATCAGCCATTTGAATCAATGCATTATCAGTGGTGCTTGGGTAAAATTCAAAGGTAGTGTTTGGATTGAAAATTAAATTTGAGTGCTGAGCAATGTAGCTTGGTCGTACAGAGCGGTAACTGAATTTTGATGTGCCGGTGATGTTGAGATCATTGTGAACAAAAATCTGACCGTTTCTGAATGCAAAGTCATCATTGAATGATAAGGTTACATTATCAAAACAAGCTTTGCTGTACCAGTCGGTGCAACGAATTGG
>LDIV01000002.1:73329-78654 GCA_001468855.1 candidate division TM6 bacterium UASB124
GTACCAGTCGGTGCAACGAATTGGCGGGCATGAGATGGTATTGAGGGTGTTTTTGATGGTCATATTCTTGAATGTAACAGTGATGCCGCCGTCGACAAGAAGTTGAGAATATTTACCAAGAATAAGATTATGTCCGTTGCCATTGATGACAATGTCAGAAGAAAGCTTGACAAGTTGATTGTCGGGAATGATTAAATCGTCCATGAATTCATATGTTTCTTTAGGTGCTAGATTGTAACCGCTATTATTTGTTTCCCAGATTTGGTTATCTTGTAAGAAGAGTTTGTTGTCATCGGACGTTTTAATGATGTGCTGCTTTTTCCACCAATCCATACTTGCATCATTAGTAATCTTAAATTTAGAATCATATCTATTGAGAGAGATGTAGGAATTACGGCTGTCCCATGTCCAGCTGCTGTTGATTGAATCATGCCAGAGTTTGCCATAGAGGTTGACGCGGGCATCGGCAAGTGAATGGACATTCAAGTCGTATCCTGAGCCGAGGGCTGAGTTACCGACGGTGATGCCGGTGTTAAATGATTGGGGGCTTGTGTTGTATGTGTAGTTTACTTTATATAATCTACCTCCAAGGGCAGCTCCAAAGACAAAATATTGGCCGTCAGGACTCCAATCTAAGCCAACATTGGTTTGGTAAGGTTGAAATGCCGTTATATATTGTAGTGTTTCACCGACTTTTTTATACAAGAGTACCCCCCAATTGTAGCCAAGGAGTACGTAATTACCATCGGGACTCCATGCCGGTCCAAATGTACCGGCTGAACTTCCACTCCACACCAGGGTTAATTTTTCTTGATCGAGGCGATAGAGTTTATTGGTTGCACCACCGGCAGCAAAGAGGTATTTGCCATCAGGAGTCCATTTAATATAAGGACCGCCATCGATTTCCTTTGTTGAATAAACAAGTGTTAACGAGTTGCCGTCAAGTCTATACAATCTATCGCTTTGTCCGCCTGAACCACCATTTCCAACAGCAAGATACCGTCCGCTTGGGTGCCAATCAAGCGATAGTGTACTATCGGTGATTGTTAATGTTTGAAGTAAGGTTAATGATTCATTTTGGAATGAATAGAGTCGACTTTGTCCACCATAGATTCCATATGCTAAATATTTTCCATTAGGGCTGAATGTAATTGCTGATGGGGCGGTTGTGCCGGAAAAGTTTTTAATGTATGTTATGTTTTCAAGCTCTATGCGATAAAGGTTCATGTTGTAATAGTTGCTTCGAGTTAAAATATATTTGCCATCAGGAGACCAAGCTGCTTTATATTGATAAGTCGCTGCGGCGGATGAAATTTCAACAAGTGTATTAGTTGTTGGGTTGAGTTTATAGAGTGAAATTTTAAGATTATCCCAATGTAGTGATGCAACATATCGTCCGTCAGGGCTCCAGGCTGGAGCTCCCCAGGGCCATGGCGTAGTTGATTGATATGCAATATTATAAAGTGCTGTAGGATCAGAGCTACTCAACGTCACTTTGTTATCAAAATATAAACTTCCCTTGGTTAATCTGATGCCTGTATGTGTCGTTTGTAACGTGCTACCGTCAAAAATAATTGAAGATGTTTTATCAGACATCTGAATTAATGCGTTATCAGTTGTGCTTGGATAGAATTCAAATGTGCTGTTTGGATCGAAAAATAAATTGGAATGAGGTGTGATGTAACTTGGGCGAACGGATCGATAACTGAGCTTGGAGGTTCCTGTTATATTAACATCATTATGTACAAACAGCTGGCCATCCCTGAATGCAAAATCATTATTGAATGCAAAAATGACATTGTCAAAACATGCTTTGCTGTACCAATCAATACAACGGATTGGGGGGGTGGAGATTGTATTGAGGGTATTTTTAAAGACAATGTTCTTGAAGGTGACAGTGACGCCACCATCAATTAGCAACTGCGAATATTTACCGAGAATAAGATCATGCCCCTGTCCATCAACAATAGTGTTGTTAATAAATTTAAGAACTGAATTGTGTGTAAATGTTGTATTGCCCGTCAAAAATATAGTGTGATTGTTGCCCCATATGTTACCGCCATTGGAAAATGTGATGCCGGAGTCTAAGATTAGGTCATTTCCTAAAAAAAGCGTACCGGTTGTACGTAAATCTATGACGCCATACACCGGGGTGCTGATGGAAAATGTTGCGGTAGCATCGGGTAGAACCGTGAAGCCTTTGGTAAAGTATGCTCTGCCGACAGTGCTTTCTTTGTTATGAAAAGCAACGTGGTATGGCGTGTAATAGATAGAAGATGTTCCATCAAAGAATCGTGCGTAGAGTGTTGCAATTGATGGTACGATGATGAATATTAAAATAATCGATTGCATACGAGATAACTTCATTCCGTCTCTCCTTTTTTTTGAGACATGTTTTTATAATAATTGGTTTACTATAGCAAGAGTTGGGTGGATGGTTCAAATTTTAATAAAAGTTTTGGTTTTGTAGAGATAAACCAAGTGGCTTGGTAATCCAAGCAACTTGGTAGAGTAGCAGTTTGTTATACCAATTCTGTAAAATTAAAGAATGAAATAAGTATGAATAAATATTGCCTGTGTGAAAGCAAATTGTTAATGATAGGAGGTATGGGCTCGGTAATTTTATGGCCTAAGGGTTATGGCGATTTCAATTCACAGAAATAGTATTTAATTTCATGATTTGCTTAGAGAATAAACCAAGGGGCATAATTAGGCATGCCCCTTGGTAGTTTGTTGTGTGGTGATGAATCTCAGTTGATGCAGTCGTACATAATGTTGCCATATACATTGACCATTGCAGCACTGAGAATATTGGTGTTTAGATCGTAATCGGAGCCGAGTGCCGAGTTACCAAAGACGATGCCGTTGGTGAAGTTTTGGTAAGAGGTGTCGTAACGGTAGATTACGGGATAAACATCGTTTGCCTGATTTTTGTTTCCCAAAGCAATATAATTACCATCAGGGCTCCATGCTATTGAAGTGGTAAACTTTGTAGATGATTCTGGGGTTGATGTGACCAAGGTTAAAGAATTTCCATCAAAGCTATAGATATCGTTTGTATTGTCCCAATTGCCCAAAGCAATATAATTACCATCCGGGCTCCATGTTATCGAATATGTATTTTTTATGGTTGTTGTCGATGCTTTCCAAGCTAAAGAACTTCCATTAAAACTATAGATTTCGCATACTCCGCTTTCTTCAACCCTATTCCCTAAAGCAACATAATTACCATTAGGGCTCCATGCTATCGAGAGAGTTGTGTTTGCGGTTGGTGTTGAAGTTACCATAGTTAAGGAGTTTCCATTAAAACTATAGATATAGCTTACATTGTCATTATTCCCAAAGGCCAAATAATTACCATCAGGACTCCATGCTATTGAATAGGTATCCATTGAGGTTGGTGTTGATGCTACCAAAACTAAAGAATTTCCATTAAAACGATAGATTTCGTTTACAGTATTATTTGATAAAGCCAAATATTTACCGTTAGGGCTCCACGCTACTGATCGGGTAGTTGGTGCCGATGTTACATAAACTAAAGAGTTTCCATCAAAGCGATAGATATCGCTTGTATTGGCCAGATTTCCCAAAGCAACATAATTGCCATCGGGACTCCATGCTATTGATAGGGTGTCTTTTGATGAGGTTGGGGCAGAAGTTACTAAAGTTAAAGAGCTTCCATTGAATTTCTCGATAGTGCTATCATAACCCATGGCATTGCCAAAAGCCAGATATTTACCATCAGGGCGCCATGCTACTGAACGGGTATAAGGATTTTGAGATGTGTGTATAGCGGTTGATAACGTTGAAAGCTTGGTATTATTCGTACTACTCAAGGTTACTTTGTTATCAAAATACAAACTTCCCTTGGTTAATCTGATGCCTGTATGTGTAGTTTGTAACGTACTACCGTCAAAAATAAGTCCCGATGTTTTGTCAGTCATATTGATGAGTGTATTATCAGAGGTGCTTGGATAAAATTCAAAGGTAGTGTTTGGATTGAAAATTAAATTTGAGTGCTGAGCAATGTAGCTTGGTCGTACAGAGCGGTAACTGAATTTTGAAGAGCCGGTGATGTTAAGATCATTGTGAACAAAAATCTGACCGTTTCTAAAGGCAAAATCATCATTGAAAGAAAGTGTTACGTTGTCAAAGCAGGCTTTGCTATACCAATCCATGCAACGAATCGGTGGGCATGAGATAGTATTGAGAGTGTTTTTAATAGTCATGTTTTTGAAGGTGACGGTAATGCCGCCGTCGACAAGAAGTTGTGAATACTTACCAAGAATTAAATTGTTTCCTTGGCCATCAATAACGGCATTGGATGAAAGTTTAAGTTGCTGATTATCAGGGATAATTAAATCATCCATGAATTCGAAAGTTTCCTTTGGTGCAATATTATTACCGTTATTTGTTGTTTCCCAAATTTGATTGTTTTGTAAGAACAAGGTGTTGTTTTCAGACGATTTAATGATGTGGGTGTTTTTCCAATTATTCATGCTGTTGGCATTGGTAATCTTAAATTTAGAATCATATCGATTGAGTGAGAGGTATGAATCGCGGCTATCAAATGTCCAACAGCTATTAACTGAATCCTGCCACAGTTTGCCATAGAGATTAATACGAGCGGCGGCAAGAGTATGGACGTCTAGGTCATAGGCGGAGCTGAGGGTTGAGTTGCCGAAAGTGATGCCGTTACGGAAGCCTTGAGTAGTGGTGTCGTATTGGTAGGTTATAGGATAAACATCGCTTCCCTGGTCCTCATTTCCTAAAGCAATATAATTACCATCAGGGCTCCATGCTATTGAAGTGGTAAACTTTGTAGATGATTCTGTGGCTGATGCGACTAAGGTTAAAGAATTTCCGTCAAAGTTATAGATATCGCTTGTATCGCCCCAATTTCCCAAGGCAACATAATTACCATCAGGGCTCCATGCTATCGAAACGGTACTCTTTGGGGTTGGTGCCGATGCTTTCCAGGCTAAAGAACTTCCATTAAAACTATAGATATCGCATCCCGCGCTTCCTTCACCGGCATATCCTAAAGCAATATAATTAGCATCAGGGCTCCATGCTATCGAAATGGTAGTTTGTATGCCTGGTGTTGATGTTACGTAGACTAAAGAATTCCCATCAAAGCGATAGACATCACAGTTTGGATAGTATGTCCTTCCTAAAGCAATATAATTACCATCAGGACTCCATGCTATTGAATAGGTATGCATTGTTGGTGTTGATGCTACAAAAACTAAAGAATTTCCATTAAAACGATAGATTTCGTTTACACCATCATTTACCAAGGCAATATAATTACCATCAGGACTC
>LDIV01000002.1:79440-100575 GCA_001468855.1 candidate division TM6 bacterium UASB124
GTACCAGTCGGTGCAACGAATTGGTGGGCATGAGATGGTGTTGAGGGTATTTTTGATGGTCATATTTTTGAAAGTTACAGTAATGCCGCCGTCGACAAGAAGTTGAGAATATTTACCAAGAATAAGATTATGTCCGTTGCCATTGATGACAATGTCAGAAGAAAGCTTGACAAGTTGATTGTCGGGAATGATTAAATCGTTCATGAACTCGAAAGTTTCCTTTGGTGCAATATTATTACCGTTGCTTGTTGTTTCCCAAATTTGATTGTCTTGTAAGAACAAGGTGTTGTTTTCAGACGATTTAATGATGTGGGTGTTTTTCCAATTATTCATGCTGTTGGCATTGGTAATTTTAAATTTAGAATCATATCGATTGAGGGAAAGATATGAATCGCGGCTATCAAATGTCCAACAACTATTAACTGAATCATGCCATAATTTTCCATAGAGGTTGATACGTGCATCGGCAAGTGAGTGTATATTCAAGTCGTGGCTTGAGCCGAGGGAGGAATTTCCCAAAATGATGCTATTTGAAAAGCTTTGAGGTAAATAGTGATAACTGACTGACCCCATTGGATAGACTTCTATTTGTTTATGTCCGGTATCTGGTAAGTAACCACCGAGAGCCAAATAGTGTCCATTATCAGGATACCAGTTCAATGAAAAAATATATGAACCATAAATACCATAATGTTGGCTGCAGTAAAGATTCAGGGATGAGCCGTTAAATGAATATACTTGTATATCATTTCCTGAGTCAGGCAATACGCCGCCGACTGCTAAATATTTTCCATCGGGGGTCCATGCTAATGACATAACGATATATCCGTAATTATGGTTTGCGACAGGTGATAAAGAAGAGCCATTAAAAGAATACACTTGTATTTCATTGCCTGTGATTGGCAGGTCTCCACCGGCTGCTAAATAATTTCCATCTGGACTCCAAACCACTGGAAAAACTTCATTACCATAATGTTGTGATGTTGTGATTGTTAAAGAAGTACCATTAAATGAATATACTTCTACTTCTGTGTGACCGATTATTGGTTGGCGTCCACCGATAGCCAAATGTGTTCCGTCAGGATGCCATTCTACTGACCAAACCTCTTGACCATAATGAATAGATGTTGTGATGGTTAAAGAAGAACCATTGAATGAAAAGACCTCTATTTCTTCGTGACCATCATGGGGTTGGGTACCACCAACAGCCAGATAATTTCCGTTCGGACTCCATGCAACTGAATTAGCGTAAGAGTTTGTTCCATAACTTTGCCCAGTAATAAGATTTAGAGAGGAACCATTAAATGAATAGACTTCTATTTCATTGTGTCCGGTTCCCGGGTTGTTTCCACCAATAGCCAGGTATTGTCCATTAGGACTCCACGATACTGATTGAATACCGGAATCGGTTCCATAGTTTTGACTTGTAACAGGGGTTAATGATGTTTCATTAAATAAATAGATTTCTAATGCTTGATGTCCTGTTCCTGGAATACCGCCAATGGCTAAATATCTACCGTCAGGACTCCATTTTGCTGCGTTTACGCGTCCATCATTATAATCCTGCTGCACCTGATTTAGCAATGTATTGGACATGGTACTATCTGCAGTAGCACCGACACTTAATGTTACCGTATTGTCAAAGAGCAAGCTCCCTTTAGTTAATCTGATACCTGTAGACGTTGTTAGCAATGTGCTGTCATCAAAGATAATAGCTGACGTTTTATCTGCCATCTTAATTAAAGAGTTATCAGTTGCATGTGGAGAATATTCAAAAGTTGTGTTTGGATTGAAAATCAAATTGGAGTGCTGTGTAATGTAACTTGGACGTGTTGATTGATAGATAAACTTTGATGTGCCGTTAATATTTACATCGTTGTGAATGAAAAATTGTCCTTTTTTAAAAGCCCAATCATTATTGAATGATAATGTTGTATTATCGAAGCATGCTTGGCTATACCAACCAGCACAACGGATTGGTGGGCACGTGATAGTATTGAGCGTATTTTTTAAGGTCATATTTTTAAATGTTACGGTAATGTTGTTGTCAACTACGAGTTGCGCATATTTGCCCAAAATGAGATTATGTCCTTGTCCGTTTATGACAGTATTAGATGAAAGAAAAACAATTTGATTGTCGGGAATAATCAAATCATCCATAAACTCAAATGTTTCTTCTGGCGCTAAATTGCAACCGCTTGAGCTTGTCTCCCAAATTTGATTGTCTTGTAAAAACAGTGAATTGTTATCTGATGATTTAATGATATGTTGATCCTTCCACCAGTTCATGCTGTTGGCATTGGTAATTTTAAATTTAGAATCATATCGATTGAGAGAAAGATACGAGTCGCGGCTATCAAATGTCCAACAACTATTAATTGAATCCTGCCAGAGTTTGCCAAACAGATTAATGCGGTTTGCGGCAAGGGAATGGACGTCAAGATCGTAGGCTGAGCCGAGCGCAGAATCACCGAAGATGATGCCGTTACGGAAGCCTTGGGGGGCGGTGTTGTATGTATAGGTAACTGGAAAGCATATACTTTGTTGAGGGGTGTAGTTTCCCAAAACTAAAAATCTTCCATCTGGGCTCCATGCTACCGAAGAAGTACGATATGTGCCGATGCTTTTTAAAGAGGTAAAAGAGTTTCCATCAAATCTGTAAAGTGTGTTTTGTTGATTATAATTACCTAAAACTAAATATTTGCCATCTGGACTCCATGCTACAGAATAAGTATTATATGCTGAATCAACGTTGTTGAGAAAGGCAAATGAATTACCACTGAATGTGTATAACTTACTTTCTCCATATGAGTTACCAAGAACTAAAAATTTACCATCCGGACTCCATGCTACTGAACGAGTATCATACATTGAATCATCAACGTTTGTGAGAAAAGTAAATGAATTACTACCATTAAATGTGTAAATTTTGCTTGGATTTGGATTGGCTCCGCCGTTGGAATTACCGAGAACTAGAAATTTACCATCCGGACTCCAGGCTACTGAATAAGTATCATATGTTGTATTGTCAACCTTATTAAGAAAAGTAAAAGAGCTTCCATTAAAATTATATAATCTGCTCGGTTCGCCGAAGTTTCCCAAAACTAAAAATTTACCATCTGGGCTCCATGCTACTGAAGAAGTATTATATGTTGTATTATCAACGTTATTGAGAAAGGTAAACGAATTACCATTAAATGTGTAGATTTTGCTTGAGTAATTATAAAAAAGGTTAGAATTACCAAGAACTAAAAATTTGCCATCTGGGCTCCATGCTGCTGAATAGGTAGAGTATGTTGTATCATCAACGTTGTTGAGAAAAGTAAAAGAGTTTCCAGTAAAACTATATAGTCTAGCTGGTTGATCATTGCCAAGAACTAAAAATTTACCGTCGGGGCTCCATGCTGCCGATCGTGTAGGATATATTGAACTATCAATATTAATTCCTGTTCCTATATCATAAAAAAGAGTATTTGCCACGCTACTCAACGTCACCTTATTATCAAAATACACACTCCCTTTGGTCAACCGTATTCCCGTATCTGTTGTTTGTAAGGTACTGCCATCGAAAATAATCGCAGATGTTTTATCAGTCATCTTAATCAATGTGTTATCGGTAGTACTTGGATAAAATTCGAACGTGGTGTTTGGATCAAAAATTAAATTGGAGTGTTGTGTGATATAACTTGGGCGTACGGAGCGGTAGCTGAATTTTGAAGTTCCGGTAAAAATAACATCGTTGTGGATAAAAATCTGTCCGTTTCTGAATGCAAAGTCATCATTAAGTGAGAATGTTACATTATCAAAACATGCTTTACCATACCAGTCAGAACAACGAATTGGTGGGCATGAAATAGTATTAAGTTCATTTTTGATCGTTATGTTTTTAAATGTAACGGTGACTCCGCCATCGAGGAAGAGTTGGGAATATTTGCCTAGCGTTACATTATTGCCGTTGCCATCAATAACCGCATCACTGACAAATTTAACTAAAGAACTTGGGGTTACGTATAAATCACCATACAAAGAAATTGAGCTTCCGCGTGCATCGATAATGCCACCATTTGATAAGGTGATATTTGAATCGAGAATAAGATTATGCTCTAAGGTGAGAGATCCGGTTATGCGTAGATCTAAGCCTTTACATACAGGTGTATAAATATTGAGACGAGCTCCGTTGTTTGCTGCAACTGTAATGCCGCCTGCAAATGTAATACTGCCGCGAGCATAGTCACTTGTCATTAACGTTGTATTTGAATTGATAAATGTGGGGTACTGAGTGCCATCGTAGCGAATTAATCCCAAACCATTAGGTTTGCCATAGTAGGACCATAGAACATGATATATATCAGCGGCTCCCTCTTCACCAAAAGCTACATATCGAGCATCAGGAGACCATTTTACCGGCCATACCATATTAGTTGTGTCATAGTATGCAACATATGATGTTGATAATTTTTGAGTAACAGGGTTAAATTGAAATACTTGAAATTCATAAGCAGGATTGGTTGGATTTTGTATTCCTACGCAAATGTAATTTCCGACTGAACTCCAATCTATCTCATAACCAATTGTTGTGCTGCCACTGTCTCCCAAGTTTTTTGAATCGATTAGGACCAGCCGGTTATCAGGTGTGGTTCCATTTTCGACAAATTTAAAAACCTTGAGTTCGTACGTATCTGACGCCACCTTACCAGAAGCGGCTAAATATTGACCATCAGGACTCCAGGAAATTCCTCTAACTTCACCAGAAGTCGTTCCCCAGTTGTATCTTGCATATGGTGAACCACCGATAAATCTTCTTGTTGTTGGGTTAAATTTATATAGTTGAATTTCATATGTTGAGATTGGAGCATTACCACCATAAGCAAGATAATTGCCAGTTGGATGAAATTGGGTACTAATAACGTAACTGTTATCAGCTGACCATGTTCTTGAATCAGTTATTGTTAGACTTGTTCCATAGAGTGTGTATATTGCCATACCTGCTGAGTATGCAAGATCAGATTCATTTCTTCCTGCAACAGCAAGACAGTAGGTGGTACTACTTGGCAGCCAATCGGTGCACATAATATCATGGCTAGCATCAGCTTTAACAGAGCTTCCCGATAATCTATTGTTAGAATAAAAGGTATATATTTGTAGTGATTGTGTTTTGGTCCAAGGGTATGTTCCTAGTGCGCCGCCAACAGCTAGATAGTTCCCATCACGGCTCCATTGGGTGGAATTGATATGGTCCCCTGTTACTGTTGAGTTTTTATAAACTCTTGAATCGGTAAATGTTAAAGAGAGATTGTTTCTATTAAAAGAGTGTACCTGAATTTGGCCATAGGTAAGGCCATAACCGCCTAATGCCAGATAATCTTTATTAGGATGCCATCGCATTGCACGGGTGCCCGCTGCCGAGATTGTTAATATATAAGAAAAAGAAAGCAACAAAAAAAGTGCATGTAAAATTTTAAAATACTTCATTCTGCCTCTCCTTTGTTTTGAGACAAATTTTATAATAATGGGTTTACTATAGCAGAGTGTGAGGGATGCATTCAAATTTTAATAAAAGTGTTGATTTTGTTTTGAAATAGTACAAGGTACTTAGAGTATCCTAAGCCCCTTGGTGGGAATAATAAAAGGATTTACGCATTGGTTGAAAATTAGATCTGGTTCTTGATTTTTTAGGTAAAGATGTTTCATTTATGAGCTCATTGTGAATTCCATAAAAGTAAAGAAAGCTTTGATTGAACTACCGTGCGTGTGTTGAATATGTCATAAAATATCTCAAGGACGTAAAACAGACGTTCGCTATCTCTTTAAAGCGAGCAAGCGAGCAATAGAGAATAACTTTGGTTGTGTTGTATAAGTCATGAAAATAGTATAAAACGGAGAAGAGCATTATGAAAAAAAGAGCTCGAGAATCGAGCTCCTAGAAAGTATTAATGAATGAGGCTGCGTACCTTATTAGCACTTGCAACCCTTAGCATCACATGGACATTTTTGTGTACATTTGCAGCAGCCACTTTTGTTGCATTTGCATTCTGGACAATTGCAGTGGCATTTACTTTGACATTTGTCTTGGCATTTGCCTTGGCAACAGCCTTTTGTTTCTTTTTTTTCCATGACATCCTCCGTGGTTTATGGGTTAATGATGTGGTCTTGCATCATAGCGAACGATTTTTTCAACACCGGCTTTTTTATAGCGTGGATATTTTAGTTGTTTTTTTTCATCTTTATCACAGCCAGAAAAAAATGCCAATACTATGCCCAATGTGCATACAAATGATACAATTTTAATATTCATTCCCCCCCCCTAAGACTTTGTGTTTGTAGTTTGAGATTGTCCTTAATGATTTATGTTGTTTGTAAGATGATTTTCATTAAAAATTTGAAATCATTGTTTGGTATGAAAGATCTGTTGCTTTTTTATCTTCGAACTTCACAGGTTCAAAGTAACGTCGTATATCAAGCATATTGAGTATTGCCGTATCATTGTTATTGCGTCCGACGACATAGATACTAGGTAAAACAAGTTGAACATTTGCTGTTGCTAAAAATTGTCCTTTGGGAACGTAGATATTTTTAGGATCGCTTATGATGACTAAGGTGATTGGGTTAATTTTTCTATCGGCTGGTATAGGAATTTCTTTGACTTCCCAGTATGAATTCTTTTTTTCATCTTCTTTCATTTCAAAGGAATAATAACTTGCCGGTTCGCCGATGACAAATTCACGGTGTGAGAAAGTATTTCCTTTGATATTGATCATGTTGATTGTTGGTGTAATGGCTATATAGAGCTTAGGTGAGGTGTGACGAAGAGGAAACGACAAAAGTCCATCGCGGTTTGATATATCCAGATAGCCTCCATAAATACCTACAAAGCCGCTGAGTTGCGGGGTTAGTTTTGCTCGTAATGAGTTGTTGAGTATTGTTGAGCCAATTTTTCCAGGTGTTTTTGCTTCCAAATTGGCAATTTTTGTAGCCAAGCTTATATTTTTTGCTTCTTGTTCCGCCTGCGAAAGTATTTTGTCCGGCGCATGGTGTAAATAAATGATGATTCGATTGTCTGCATAGAGCATGCTTGTTAGAGCGTTTAAGGTTATACAACCTATGATTTTTATTGATTGTTTCATACTCTTCCCCTGCTACCCCCGAAAGGGTAATGTTTTTATTATTTAAAACCTCTATACTTATAGTACCAGAGCGGTGTATGAAAAATCTATTAATTAATAATTGTTTTAAGGTGGCGTGCTATGAAACTAAGAACAAGACCGGCAGAAAGAGTGTGGGATGAGTTTATAGAATTGGCTCAGCCGAGTAAGGAACAATTAGCTCAATTTCATAAATATGCTGCTTACCTACTTGAATGTAATCAGTTTTTTAATATTACTGCCATTACAGATTTATCCGGTGTTGTTCGGCATCATTTTTTAGATTCATTGGCTTTAGCCAAGTTTACTGATCTAACTAAGGTATCCGTTATTGCTGACATTGGAACCGGGGGAGGTTTTCCCGGTTTGCCGCTCAAAATTATGTATCCACATTTAAAGGTTATTTTGATTGAGGTGACAAAAAAGAAACAGGATTTTTTGGTTGATGTTATTAAAATCTTGGGTTTGACTGATGTGACCGTATGCGGTCTTGATTGGCGTACGTTTTTGCGTAATACCGAGCATGCTGTTGATATGTTTGTTACACGGGCAGCCATTGATGATCTTGAGCTTATTCGTGTATTCAAGCCGTCCTGTTTTTATAATAAAGCAACACTGGTTTATTGGGCTTCTAAAGACTGGGAACCACATCCTAAGGTAAAATCTTTTATTACGCATACTGAATCATATAAGCTAGGGGCTAAGGATCGTCGTCTCGTTTTTATGCATCTCCCATAATGATAAAAAACAATAAAAAACAATAATGGAGAGAGATGAAAAGAAGTAGGATTATAATGAAGGGGGGTGGACTATGAAACGTCTGCTTTTTGCTGGCTTTATGATGATGTCATTTTTTTCGACAATTTTTGCCATAAGTATTGCCGAAAGGAATCTCAAGAAAGTGTATCAGCGTTTGGGGCTTGAGAATAAAAAAGTTGGTGCTTATATACAACGTATTAAAGATGCTGTTAGAGCATTATCGGTAAAAACTATTGAACAGCAAGGGATCCCTACGAATGAACTCGCTTCGATAATTGCTGATGGGATGTTACTTGAGCTTTGTGAACGTGGAGAGGATACTGCTGTTGATGCTGCAAAAAATTGTATTAGCAAAAGTGTTGAGCATTATGTAAAAAAGTATATTAACAAAAGCATAGCGCCCGGGAGGCTTCATTATTCTTATGAAATGGTGTTCAAACTTCTCTTGACAGTGCGGCGTTATATTTTTATCTGGCTTTATGAAAGATTGAGCTTGTATGAGGAGAACAGTTTTAAGCATGCATATGCATTGTATGAGAGTAATCCAGATTTAGCGAAGAAGGTATGGGGTTTTAGAGATGACAATATGGATACTTCTGAGAGTGATTTTATTTATGATATTCCGTTTAAAAAAGATGTTGAAAGAGAGTTGCTTGAAAAATCAATTTGCTTCAAGCATGCTGTTAAATATGATTCATCACAAGGGCTTACAAATTCTTTTGAACTCTTACGCATAGATGATAAAAGTTCTACATTCTGATACATTTGACAACCGATACTCCTTTGTTTAAGGTTGTAAAACACTAATTTTTAAACAAGTTTCTAATATGCACAATGGTGTTTATCATGAAAATTTTTGTTCCTTTAAAAAAAACTAATATTTTTTGTTCAATCTTTCTTTTAGGCACTTTTTTGGGAGTTTCTCCTCGCCCATGGTATGAACTATTTGCAAAGAAAACAGAGCAACAATCAGTTTTTATTGGCAAACCTGTTTATCCTGTCGCCTTTTATAATAAAACCGAATACAATGGTGGTATCTGCTTTGCTAATGCTGTATTACAGTGTTTGTTTCAAGTTCCTTCGTTGTGCTACTATGTAGATACGTTGCAACCGGTACAAAATACTGCTTTATCTATCAAATGTTTAAAGGCCTTGCGTCAGAGATTAACGAGTAATCAATCCTCTTATTATGCTCGAGAATGTTGTTGGGATATAGTTCAGGCATTTGCCCAAGAAACTAATTTTTATGGATCTGATCCGGTTTCATTTGCTTATTACATATTGAGTTTATTGTGCAATGGTTCCTCAGAAAATTTTATGTATAGTTCTCGTAATCAATGCTTGGCTCGAGCTTTTATCGGCTTGAGCGGAGAGCATAGAGCGATCGATTCGGCATATCTTGTGGATGGATGGACCAATCAACCAATTTCTGTTATTTCATGCAGCGATCTTCATTCTATACAACAAGATTTGAGTTTTACGTGTATACCAAACTTGGATCTTATGATGCTTGCGTCATGCCAAAGAAACATTGAGGATTATCGAGTTTTTAAAAAGCTTGCTTTGCAATTACAAGATCAACTTTCTTTGATATGGTCCGGTAAAACAGGCTGTACAGCTACTTTGTGCGGTGTTGTTGTTGCTGTTGATAATGGTATGGGGGATAGCCGTGGGCATGCTATTGCGTATACATTGCATAAAGGTAATTGGATTTACTGTAATGATTATTATTCAATTGAGAATCTTGGAAATAATTTTTTAACGCTTGCTCATCATATTTATCAGGTTAAAAAGGGCGCACCGATGGCATTGTTTTTTAGGGTTAATGATGGAAATTTGTTGTTTTAGCGTGCCGTTGCTTATTTTTTAGATTGTGTTACAATTTGAAATATTGTTGATAAAATTAATAATTTTACGTTAAAAAATGGTGGTTATTATGAGAAAATACGTTTTTCTAGAAAAAATTAATGTTTTGTGCTTTGTTTTCCTTGCTACTTTTGGCATTGTTTTAGCTGCTGACAATCAACCGAAGTTTCAAATAGGGCAGCCAGTTTATCCACTAACGATGGATAATAGGGCTGAATATAATGGTGGTATTTGTTATGCTAATGCTACATTACAATGTCTACTTCAGAATCACTCTTTTTGTCAGTATTTAGATTTGTTTCAACCAACAGTAAGTTCTGATCAATCTTTAAAAAATTTAAAGGCTTTACGTCAACGATTAGTTACGGGTGCGTATGAGCATCAACATTATTATGATGCACAGGAATGTTGTTGGAATGTTGTTAAGGCTTTTGCACAAGAAACTAAATTTCATGGATCTGATCCAGTTCCATTTATTTATTATCTTTTGAATTTGTTGTGCAAGGGTAATGTAGAAAGTTTTTTTTATAGTGATGAGCATAAAATTGTGGAACGAGCTGTTATCGGTATGAATGGAGATTCTCGATCTCTTAACGTCAACTATCATATTGACGGACGGACCAAAAAACCAACTTCAGTTGTTCCATGCAATGATTTAAAGACAATAGAGCAGGATTTATGTTTCATCTGTATACCGAACTTACGTATTTTAATGGTTGCATCATGGGGTGATGGTATTGAAGATCGACGAATTTTTGCAAAATTGGCAACGCAAATGCAGAATCAACTTTCTTTATTATGGTCCGGAAAAACAGGCTATACGATAACATTGTTTGGTGTTGTTGCCGCTGTTGATAACCGCATGGGTGATCAGCGAGGGCATGCTGTTGCTTATACATTGCACAAAGGTAACTGGATTTATTGCAATGATTATCATGCCATACAGAATGTTGGTCATAATTTTGTAGCGCTTAATAATCATATTTATAATGTTCAAAAAGGTGCACCGATGGTTTTATTCTTCAACGTGAATGACAATCAGCCGGGTCCACATAATCAATCAATGTCGAGTACATCAACATATGATGAGGACATTCAACGAGTACTTAAAGAATCATTACAACAAGAGCTGGAAAGAAAGACAAAAATGCAACAAGAAGAAGCGCGTGCGTTAGCGTTCGCATTACAGCAATCGTTTGATGAAAAAAATGCGCATGATAAAAATCTTAAACAAGATTTAGATTTGGATAGAGCAATAGCTTTATCATTAGCTGATCAGTATCGATGATTGTGTAAAGTTGTTTTTTGCTACTTAGATAGTAATAAAGAGGGCCTATGTTATAGTAGGCCCTCTTTGCTTTGAGGCAATTATTGTTCGAGAAGTGCTTCAACAGGATTTAAAAGAGATGCTTTGCGTGCCGGATAATATCCAAAAAATAATCCAACAAAAGCGGCTGATGTTAATGAGATAACGAGAGCTTTGCGTGAAATAAAAATTGGCCAACCAAGAATAAGTCCGACACTCTCCGAAATTCCTATGCCAATTAACACTCCCAATAATCCGCCAATTAAACAAATGGTTATGGCTTCAAGAATAAATTGTGTCAAAATGCTGTTGGTTGTTGCACCTAATGCCATACGGATACCAATTTCTTTGGTCCGTTCAGTAACGGTGACGAGCATAATATTCATAATGCCAATACCGCCGACAATCAAAGATATGGCTGCTACAATAACGAGTAACAGGTTTAAAATTGCAGAAGCGGCATCGGACGCTTGAAGCGCATCAGCTTGGGTGAATATGGTAAAATCATCTTCTTCGTAATCTTGGAGACGGTGTTTTTGTCGTAGGATAGATCTGACTTCTTGTGCGACTTTTTGCATTTTATCCGGTGTGTATGTTGACATCATAAATGCCGAATAGTTTGTTTTACCAAGTAATTTTCGTTGCGCTGTACTTAGTGGAACTGCAACAAAGTCATCAAGATCTCTCCCATCTGGTGAGCGACCTTGTTCAGCAAGAACACCAACAACCCTGAACGGTATTTTTTTAATACGAATGGTTGCTCCTATCGGATCCTTATCACCAAAAAGTTCTTTTGCTACGCGTAAGCCGAGAATTGCCACTTTGCTGCCGGATATATCATCTTGTTCTGTAAAATTTTCGCCTCTAATAAAAGAAAGTCGCCTGATTTCAACGGCACATTCTCGTGTCCCCAAAATCATTGTTTGCCAGTTGGCGCCTTCAGTGATGACCTTGCTTTGATACATGCAGTTTGGGGTGAATAAATAAATATCTTTGCATTCTTCTCTTATTGCTTTTTCGTCTGACGGTTTTAGCGTAAGGAAGACATTGCCACGTTGTTGAAGGTTTTTAGGGGGAGCTGCGATAACAATGATAAAATTGGTCCCCATTTTTTCGATTTCTTTTCTGACCTTGTATTTTGCTCCCTCGCCAATTGACATAACGGCAATAATCGAAACAATACCGATGATAATGCCTAGCGTAGTTAACAACGAACGCATTTTGTGATGACGTAGTGATTTAATAGCAGATCGTAAAAGATATATAAAATTCATGATACGAGTACTTTATCTTTTGTAATGTTTCCATCTATTAATTCAACAATTCTTTTTGCATGTGCTGCTATTTCCGGCGCGTGAGTAACCAAAATAATAGTTACATTAAGGCTTGTATTAAGTTTTTTGAACAGTTCAAGAATTACATTACCGGTTGCTGTATCCAGTGCTCCTGTAGGTTCATCAGCCATTATAATACGTGGATTATTGGCAAAAGAACGGGCGATTGCGACACGTTGCTGCTGTCCGCCTGAAAGTTGATAGGGGTAGTGATGTAAACGGTTGCCAAGGTTTACTTCCGTAAGTAACTCAGCAGCTCTCTTGCGTGCATCTGATTCTTTGACTTTGGCATATAATAATGGAAGTGCGACATTATCAAGAGCTGTCAAATCAGGAAGTAGATAGAATTTTTGAAAAACGAATCCTATTTTTTGATTTCTTATCGCTGCTAATTCATCTCGTGTTGCTTGCGATACATCCTTACCGTCAAGAAAATATGATCCGGATGTAGGTGTATCAAGACATCCGAGCATATGCATGAGTGTTGATTTTCCTGATCCAGAAGAACCGGTTATAGCAACAAATTCACCCGTATCAATTGTTATACTCACGCCTTTGAGCGCCTGGACTTCTGTTTCACCCATTCTATATGTTTTAACAATATTTTGTGCTTCTATTAATTTCATAGGCTTTATCTTCCTATGCCGCCTGGTTTACCAAATACGCCTTGCAATAGAACATTTTCCATGGTTGCACCTTCAATATCGACAATGATTTTTGTATTAGTGTCGATACCGTTCATTATTTGAGTAAACTTACCATCATTAATACCAATTTTGACTTCAATTTGTTTGACGGTTCTATTGTCTTCTAAAACCCATAAGAAATCTTTGGTTTTACGTTGACGAGGCATTCCTGTTTTTGGATTTTCGGTAATCTTTTTGATGCTCATTCCGGCTTTCTTGGCTAATTGTTCAAGCTGGAGGGTACTTATACGGAATGCTTTATTAGAGATGCTGAGTGCTTGTTGGGCTTCAGCAACTTTGATTTCAACATTGGTTGTCATGCCCGGACGTAAGCGTAAATCAGGATTGGCAACATCAAGGACAACGGCGTAGGTAACGACGTTATCAATAATCTTGGCAAGATATTGAATTCGTTTTACATGCCCTTCAAAACGGTCCCTAGGGAATGAGTCAACGGTGAAACTGGAATATTGTCCTAGTTTGACGAGCCCAATGTCTGCTTCGTCAACATCGATATGAGCTTCCATTTCATGAAGATCTTTTGCAATTTCAAATAATACGGTGGCATCTAATTGCGATGTAACTGTTTGTCCCAGATTAACCTTGCGCGCAATGACGGTACCATTTTCAGGTGTTTTGATAAATAAGTTATTATATGTTTGAGTTTCTAATTGGAGTTCTGCTTTGGTTTGATCAACTTTTGACAACGCAATAGTGTAATCTTGTTTGTATTGCTCAAAAAGATTTTTAGACAGCTGTCCGGATTTATAAAGAGCTTCTTGGCGTTTGAAAAATTTTTCTTGATATTCACGCCTTGCTTCGGCTTCAATTAATGCAGCTTTAAGTCGTTTAATAGATGCGTCACCGATACCGTTATCAATAATGCAAAGAATTTGGTCTTTTTTAACAACATCGTTATCTTCTGCAAATATTTCAACAACTCTTCCGGAAACCAAGCTACCAATAGTTATTTGATCTTTGGCTTTAAGGTTTCCAGATGCTGTGATGTATTGGACCATGTCGCGCTTGACCGGTTGCTCAGTTACAAACGGATTCTTGCATTGTGCTTGTTTGTGCTCGTGATAAAAGAACAGCAAGCCGACGCCGATAGCTATAATGATAAAGGTAAGTATAAGGAATTTAATGTTTTTCATAACATCATCTCTGATAAAAGAATGTATCGATTTTTCTTAACAACTATTTCATATAGTGAAGCATTTATACTACCATACTATAAGAAGAGAATAAAAAGTAAGTATACTATTAAAAAAACAAAGGAGAAGGGTAATGAATATACATTTTTGGTTTTTTATTATAATCATTGTTTTCTTTGTTGTTGGTGTTATTGTGATGACAAGAACACTCAAAACGGCACAAAAAGAAGACTATATTTTTTTACATCATATACAGGCAAGTAGTACCACATCTATAGAAGAGGCCATTATTAATCGTCGATCAACACGTGAATATAAAAAAGAATCGTTAACATATAAAGACATATCTCAAATTTTATGGGCAGCTCAAGGTCTAACTGATAAGGATCGTGGATTCCGAGCAGCTCCGTCGGCCGGGGCGTTGTATCCATTAGAACTATATTTGGTTGTTGGTGATGTTAGTCAGCTGTCAGCCGGTGTCTATCGATATTGTCCTGATAAGCATGCTTTGATATTGGTGAGCTCCGGTGATAAAAGAATAGTTTTGGCAGAAGCTGCTGTTTCTCAGAATTGGATTCATAAAGCACCTGCTAGTATTGTTATTTGTGGGGTGTATGAAAGAACGGTCCCAAAATATAAAGATCGGGCAGAAAGATATGTTCATATGGAAGCTGGAGCTGTTGCAGAAAATATTGCACTCCAATGTATATCGTTGGAGATGGGGACTGTGTTTGTTGGGGCTTTTGATGATAAGCTGGTACGTTCTGTCATCACTGCTGCTAAAAAAGAGACCCCCTTATGTATTTTGCCCCTGGGTAAGATGTTTAAAGAACTTAATTGATATTGTGATATTACGGGATAAAAATGATGCTTTTTATCCCGTAATATAATTTCAGAATACATTGAATTTAGAACGTTCGTATGCTTTACTTTTTTAACATATCCTTGAGAAATGTTAATTTATTACGTAGTTCAATACTTTCTTTTGTTGAATGCAAACTTGATGAAGGTGTATGCTTTGATATTTTATCGTCTGAGGTTTTTTGAAATTGACTCTTTGCCCAGTTCCACAGTAAAACATGCTGTGCTCTTTCAATGAAGGCTTGATATGTTGTCTGGACGGTTTGGTTTATTTCTTGTGTTGTCAATTGTGAAGTTCTTTGCCATTCCATCATTGCTTGTAATTTATTAAGAACACTTGTCTTGCGATTTAAAAATTCTGTTTTCATGATAGATGGTATGTTTTCCAGATCAAGCCCTGATTTTTCGAATAATGTGTATATTGATGCGTCGACTTCTTTAATAAGTTTTTCGTTCGGTTGATATACAACAACCTGGCTTCGTAAGGTTTGGTTGAGCTGTCCCAACAAAAGAAAGTCTATTTGCTTTCTATCTATAGATGTTCGATTTGTGTTTGTAAGTTGTTGATTGAGACGAGAACATACATTCTCGGTTATTCGTTGGAGCTCTTCTTGGTCTGTTGATGTGTCAGTGGTATTGATTGATCTTTGATAACCGTTGCTTTCTTGTTGATGTACATATTGTGCTATAAATTGTTGAACATAAAGTGATAATTCATCCTGTTGTATCTGCGCTTTATGTAAAAAATCAACGTTTTTTTGTTTATTTGTTGCCTCTCTAGTGAATGCTTTTTTTTGATCTGATATTTTTGGAGAAGAATTATTGTGTATGTTAAGTGTATTTTTTATGGTTGCAGCACAAAGAGATGGAAGAATAAGATAGCTGGCGATATATATAATGCTTTTTTTCATGCGAGATCCTTTCATTTTTGGTGTTGTTTAGAAATGATAATTAAGTCCTACGACAAAGGCAAATGCGATATCGTGGCCAAGACTTTCATAACGTAGGTAGCCTTTTTCATCAACTCTGCGTGTCATAATGTTAGGTTGTCCGTCAAGGTCTTTATAGAGGCCGCCTGGGAAAAATATAATAGCTTTGAAGTTGCAATCGCAATGATTGAGGAGCCGATAAAGAACTTTGAAATCAAATTCAGTTCCGAGCATTCGTCGCGCATTCTGATCAGATTCCCAACCGCAGAAGAGGGTTGGAACTCCTTTGACGGTATTTCGTAAACGAACCAGTTGTTCTTCAATGAGCGGATTGCAAGCCTTTCCGTTTTTGTTCCATTTTTTAAGTGTGGCGGATTCCCATAAGAACATAAGGTCGATAGTGCATAAAAGTTTTTTACGGTCTTCATAAGGGAACCACGTGAGGTTAAGCCCAATATATTCAAGGTTACCAAGATCCTTAATGTTGTCGTATGCATATAAAGTTCGATAAGAGATATTCAATGGTCTTGGTAATACGAGTCGGTCAAAGATTAAAAAGTTTTGAACGCCAAGGCCTTTATAGCGGGATCGCATAGGAACGAATCCTTTGTAATAATGATCGCATTCAAGGTTATATGGATATTTATCTCCAGAGATGTAGCCAAGTGCACCGGCAATTTTGAAAGGATATTTTTCAAATTCATAGCCAACATCAAGAAGCGCCATGAACCCTTGATAAGAAAGTTTATATGCAGGTCTAAACCGTCTGTTCCCAAAAACTTCAGAGTTTACAAGAACATTTCTTCCGTTGAAGCGTGCTGCTGTTCCGCTGTCTGTAAGTAAAATTTGTCCTTGTCTTGAAAGATTTTTATTTGTCGGCGTTAATGAGATGTAACTTGGCATATTGAGAGGTTCAAAGGTGTCAACATTAGATATTAGCCGTTGTTGCTTATTAATAATTTCTTGGTCAGGAATAGAGGCTCCACCTGTTGTAAGGTTAGTGAATATATGGCTCATGGTTTTATACATGGCACCGTCTGTATTGCTGTGTTGCCATTCTGCTTGGTTTCTGTCTATGGCATGCATATGTTGGTGGCCACCTTGTCCGGCGAATTCAAAATTTACACTCCAGTTATTGTTATGCCAATCGGCCATAAAGCCAACGGTATATAATTTTGAACTCGCATCAGCGCCAAATTCTATGGTTTGTTCAGGAGCATCGACATAGAGCATATATGGCTGAAGTAACATGCTTCCAATGTCGTCATTTTCTTTAGTGTAATCGAGGCGAGTTGCCCATGTTACACGATTCTTGCCGCTTCCACGTTCTGGGCGTGGCCCATAAATACGATTCCAGCGCTCAGGTCGTAGGGTATCACTAAATGATGCATTTGTTTCTCGCCACAGGTTAAAGTAAATGTCCCAGGTAAGGTTGTTACAGATTGTTGTTCGGAATAATGCACCCGGTGGCATGTATGGGAAGCGTGTGTAGCCGCCGCGCCCACCCCAACCAAGATAGTCAACAGCCAAATCCTCATGGAACCCCATTGCGACACCACGCCCAACTATATAGGGGAAATACCCAACTTTAAGGAATGTTGGACGATTTTTAAACGTATCGGTAAATGTATCAAAGTTTAGTCTGAACCATGCTTGCTCTACAAAGAGTAATGGAATAAACGATTTAACTTTGACATTTTTAGCTATGGTTGGAATATCTTGGGCAATGGTCAGATTTTCCATTTCTGGAATCATGATTTCATCAATAGCAAGTGGTGTGTATTGTGCCTCATCTCCCCAGAAAACATAATTGGTTAGGCGTACGCAAGCTTCAGATGTTGGTTTTTGGTAGCTCTGAGGTCCTTGCGTCATAAATAGATCAAAATTAAGTTTATGTCTTATAAAGTTATCGCGGTCATGGAAATCTGTGCGTAGTGTGTTGACGTAGTTATATAAGAAAAGATCGTCTTTTAGCTTGCCACCAAAGTGAAGTTTGAGATTGTTTTTTGATATTAATTGTATCTCAGAAAGCCGTGTAATATCTGGTTCGTCTCCCTCTTCCCATTGTCTACCCCATTTATTAACCCAAAAAGGTTGACGATATGATATTGTGGTGTTTTGATCAATTTCATTGTCTTTATCCGGTTCAATGCTATTTGCAGCACCTGGTTCTGAGACAGTAATGTTATTACTCGTATCTGTTTGCTCAGTTTCAACTTCCGGTTGATTCGGATTGTTTGTTTCTTGAGTGGTATTATCTTGATCTGTGTTTGTAGTTGTATTATGTGGACCTGTTTCCTGAGGATCCTGTGATTTTTTGTCGGATGTTTCTTCTTCATTATCTGCTGGATCAAATGTTTCTTCTTCATCATCTGCTGGATCTTGATCATCATGAACGATGTTGTTGGCTTTTTTACTTTCATCAATATCTAAGCCGTCGTCGTCATCTAGTTCTTCTGAGCCGATAATTATCTCATTGTCAGAACCTGGTTTTTGATCATCGAATGTTTGTTGTATTGTTTCATCGACCATCAATTTTTCAGGGTCATCCTCTACTATTGCAGTAAGGTTCGGTGTATTGTAGAGGAATATTATTCCTATGAACAATATGATCCATCGTGTTGTTTTTTTCATGAAAATCTCCTTTTTATTGTGTTGTTATATTATTTGTTAATTGATCTTGATCAGTATTTTTTATTGGTTGAAAAGCAGATGATGTTGGGACGACCTTGTCAGAAGTGTCTGTTTTGTGTTTGCTTTGATCAAGTTTTTGTTGATCTGCTGGCTGTTGGTTTCTTAATTGAACCGCTATTTCTTGTGCATGCTTGGCTATTTCTTGTGCATGCTTACTTATTTCTTCTGCGTGATCAGCAATGGTTGGCGTCACCGTAAACGTTTGTCGGTGTTGAATGGGCGCTTTTTGTTGCGGTTGAGGTACGCTTACCGATGGTTGGAGCGCAGACGATAGTTGCTTCTGTTTGTTATCTGATTTACGTTGTTTTGGGGATACGGAAGTTAAATCGACTTTTTTTGTTGTGCCTTCTTCTGTGCCGGATAAAAGATTGTACGTTGTTGCCTTAAATGGCTCTTGAGTTTGTACATTGCGGTTATAGAGTGTGATTTTCCAATCATCTAAATTTTGCGCAGGCGTTAAGATGACGAAGGCATCGTGTTTGAAGTTTATTGCCTTCTGATATGTAGGAGTGGGACACGATAGGATGGTCCATGCAGTTGATTCCATGTCAGGCTCAAGGAGTCTAAGCCCGGTATGCGGTTGATAGGTTTCGCGTTTTTTTTCACCTTTAAAGATTACTTTAACGTTTATTGCCGAATCGAATGATTCTCTCTTCTCTTTGAGGTTAAATGTTTCAAGTCTTTTGGCGGATGTGGTGTTAAGGAAACCAGCAAAATTAGTTTCTTGTAAAAGCTCATTTTGGCTTCGGCCTGAATCAGAAATACGAATAACTTCATTAGAATTTGAAATACTTGGGATATAAAGAGCCAGAGGCAAGGTATTAAAAAATTTGTTTACCTCCTTGCCTAAGGGGATTGTTTGTTTTGATAAATATGAAGCTCTGATTTGAAGTTCTGTTTTAAGTGTATGCTCTTGCCAATAATTACCGGTTTCATGATTGCCTTTAAGGTAAATGACATTGTCAGGATTTGCTTGTAATAATCGCATAACCAGGCTTAATGTTTCCATGGAGTAAGGAGAACGACTGACGACATCTCCCATAAAAATGATGAAGTTGTCAGAGTTGCTTACTTTAAAATTATTGGATATAACATTGAGTTCTTTAAGCTTTATCAAATCGCGGGTAAGAGAGTGTAGAGCTCCCTGTATATTGCCAAAAATAACAATTTTTGTTTGCTCAGTAGGATTAATTTTGCAAATGAATGAATCTTTGTAGCCTGCGGCTTCCCGTGTTGATGCTAGTGTTTCAAGCTGATACTTAAAAAAACTTGCAGACCATTGCGGTGGATTTGTTAGCTTGAAAAAACCTAAAAGCCACAGCAATTTTTCTTTAATGTTGCTTTTCCATGTTGGAACGAGAGTCTTATAATAGGATCCAAATTCAGGCTTGATTGTATTCTCGGAATCCATGGGAATATTTTCGTTTGTTGTTTTGATGTATGTTGTAAGTGTATTAAGGGTTGTAAAACCGGTTGTGTAGGTTGGGCGTGGGATGGCAAATAAAAATAAAAAAATACAGACAATTAAACCCAAAACAATTGGAATATAACGAAATAATAATTGTTTAATAAAATTTTTCTTCATTACGTCATTTATCCTTTTTATTGCGTGTTACTGAGATAAAGTTATATGAGGATGATATACGTAGTCAAACTTACAAGCAAGAATGTCATTATAATAAAAAAGATACCATTAATTTTTTCAAGTTTTTCTTCCACCTTACTGATATTCTCTTTGCCTGCATTAACCATATAGTAACGTGTGAGAAGTAGTTGAATGGCAAATACGATGAACGAAAAGAACAGTAATAACAAATAAATTGCATCGGTAGTGGTGAAATAACCGACGGTAGGCATCATTTGTTCAATGACAAATCGGTAACCAAGTAGAGCGGTAAGCGCTGTGATGGCGATAGAAAATTTACCGACAATATTTGAAGCATTCATTACAAAGGAAAATAATGATAAAAATGTTGCAGAGTAAAGTGGTATGAAGATGATTAATGCTTTGCGAGCACTGGCTTTAGCAAAATTAAGAACAAACAGGGCCTTTGGATTTTCAACTTTTTTTGATGGGTCTTGTCGGTCCAATTGAAGCGGCAAAAATCCGGTATCAACATTCATATCTTGGAATTTCCATCCAGCTGGTGCGATATGGGATTTAACTTGAAATGATGATGCATCAACGGTAAAAATCATTTCACGCGGTGTTGTAAAATTATTTGAAAGAACAATGGGGAGTCGATGATCTTCAAATGGGAATTTATAAAAGTTGAGGTCAGTTTTAAGCTCAAAAATGACATTATATTTTGCAAAAATATAATCATTAACCAATTTAATATCAGGTGGACTTAGGTAAGTTATTTTTCCATTGTCGATTGAAAATTTTCCAATGGTATCAAGC
>LDIV01000002.1:100648-106817 GCA_001468855.1 candidate division TM6 bacterium UASB124
CGTCGCCTTTAAATTCAAACCATACGATTGCATCAACTAAAAATGTGTTTTTATTAATATCAAAAAGTGGGAAACTTTTGATATACATACCGACTTTGGTGCGCACAACGAAGGGGCCAAGAGTTTTGAGCGCTTCAGTATTTATAGGTTTTAATTGTGGTATTGGATCGGTGGTATTGAATTGAGATAATTTAATCTGAAAAATGATTGGAAGATAGCCAAGAATAGTCACTAAAATAGTAGTTTTAAATTTTGTCGAAGCTATGTTAATACCATTTTTAAAAAAGTATAAAAATATATTTTTCATAAATTTAACTTCTTTTGGTCATTAGATATTTTTTCATGTGTTTTTTGAGAAGTTGGGGATAGGAGCCATTCCTCATCTTCCCCTGTATTAATCCAAATATGGTGAGATAATCGGTTGCTTGTTGGATCAAACATAAGTTCTAGCCCTTTAAAATTGATGTGTTGCAAGCTATGGAGGGTTTTAATAATTTTTTCATGGGTGATTGGAAAGGTTATCAGCTTTGTTGCCTCAACAAGTAAATGAGCAATAATATATGCCTCAAAAGTTAGTGGTGAATATTTCTTTGTCATTGGAAAATATTTTTTCATGTCTTCGCGAAACTCTTTTCGAATGAGTTCGTATTTTTTTTGTTTTTTTGGATCTTTGGGAAATGAAATATTTGGATTTGGTACAACTGATGAGGTGATTATAGTGACACCGCGAGATTCTTTAATGGTATTTTGAATTGACATGAGTGTTGAAAGGCCAAATATCGTAGTTTTATAAAGGCCGGAACTAATGATTTGTTGAATGAAATTGTAAGATGGACGAGACGGTGCAATGCAAAAAATTGCATCAGGATCATGATCGGCAATCTTTCGTGCTGCTTTAGTGACGTTAAGTGTTCTTTGCGGATATGAGGCAGCGGCAACTAGTGTGAGGTTATACGAGGCAAGAACTTCTTTGATGTCCTTAAGCGTTGATTCGCCCCATTCGCTGGCTTCATAAAAAATGGCAATTTTTTTCTTGCTGAGTCTATTTACCGAATAATCAACAAGAGCATTTATTTCTTCTTTAAAGCTCGGTCTAAAAAAAATAAGGTTTTTGTATTCAGGCTTTCTATGTGTTGATGCGCCATCAAAAGGGAAGAGCGCGAGTATTTTTCGAGCAATGATGGCGGGGAGGATTGCTGCAACGGTATCTGTACCAAAAAGACCTATGTAGATGGGGGCGGGGTTTTTTTTAAGCTCGTTTTTTATATTTTTACGAACATGAAAAGCTTCTGCATGATCATCATAGATAGAAAGATTGTAATAAAAATTTAAACCATTTCGCTTGGGTTTCATTTTATTAAAATATAGATTAAGGCCTTCCGCTATTTCTTTGCCAAAAATTCCTATCTCACCGGAAAGAGGCAGCGATCCGCATAGTGTGATTTCATGACGCCCGTCAGTCATGATTTTAGATTGGATGGGGATACTGGCTGGATCTAATTGTTTTTGAGCTGTTGTTGCTTGTTGATTGATAGCGTGCATTTGTAGTTGTGTTGGGGTTTGATCCGCTGAATATACAGAGGAGGCATTTATGAAGCATGTTGCTATGATAATTGTTTTTATTTCGATTTTTATTTTCATGGCTATCAACATCTGGTTTGGGGTTTATTATTTTAATCCTCTCTAAGATGCCGATAGTTATTTTAATAAGTCAATACTTTGACGTTGATTGCATAAATGATTAGAAAAAACCCTGAATTCTTAATTGATGTGGGTCATGCGTATGAAGGAAGTTAATGGGATTAATAGAAGGATTATCGGTTTGTTTTGTCATTGAAATTTCAGATATATAGCAATTATTGCGTGAGCTTTTTAATTTGTATTCATAAACCTTTAATCGCCATTTGTCATATGATGGATGAGTAGTTAGTATGCCAAAACAATCAAATGCATCATTTCTAAATTCAGTTGCAGTAGAAAATGTAAAAACGGGTATGTTGTTACTTATTTTAAAACCGTTAACCTTTGCCGTTGCTTTTTCTCCAACGACAGATCTCCAATTATAGGGTCCATAGGGATAATTAATAGGTTTTGATACGTTGTTATCATATTCTGCAAATTTGATTGGATCATCGAAAAACATTTTACAGCCAAAACCTAGATCTTGATGCCCTCTGAACATTGCTTTGATATCATGTTTTATCATGTAGTTTATTACAGAAATGATACTGATTGGCTTTCCATGTTTTTCAGACGTGGGTTTTTTATGATAATCAGGTTGATACAAGTCTGTCCATATAAAATGGTTGTAATCTTTACATGGCTCGTAATGATAATCAAAGTTGTGTGGGTCATATGTTGCAATGATTCCACTATGGCAACATTGAATGATATTTGTGTTTCCACATAGAAAAAAGACAGCGTATGGTAAGCATCCGTAAAAGTGTGCAAATAAATTCATAAATTTTTGAGCAAGATCATCATCATATTTTGTAGAAAGCTCTTGGTAAAATATATTGTTTTTATCAGTAGTTTCATATTCATGATTGCCGCGGATGATAAAAACGTTGTTCCAGTTTCTTAATTTTAAGAGTATGAGTATGTATAAAACTTCAATGCTATAAAGACCGCGGTCAACGTAATCTCCTGTAAAAATAAAATAAAAATTTTTATTTTTTACGTGTAAATCTAAATCGATGTATTTAAGCGCGGCCAATCGCCATAATGTGCGGAGGAGTGTATGGACACTACCATGAATATCACCGATAACGCACAGCTTACTTGATTCGTTGATTTTTTGTTTTTCAATAAATAAATTGTTTAATGAGTTGATATGTGTTGAAGAGTCAAATAGTTCAGCGTTTGGGGCAGTGCCAGTTGTCCATTGATCTTCATCTCCGAGGGTGGCTTGATTTCTATGTAGGAATTTATCGATAAGTGTTTCTATGTCTGAATAGGTAAAAATTTGTTTTAGATAGTGCAATGCGTAAGAATAAAAATTGGGGTTAGCGTATTCAGGTAACTGTTGAAAAATTGTTTGGCTGAGCGTTTTAAGTGTTTGCTCTTCATCGGCCAGGAGGTTTATAGTTGAGTTGGGTTTTTTAACTGCCCCATGTCCATAAAAATTAAGTGAAAAGCATAGAAGAATAATACCCCCCCAAAAAAAATTTGGTTTAATATTCATAATCATTTGTTTAATATTCATAATCATAAGAATGAAATTCCCCCTCAAAATTTTGTTTTCTAGAATCGCTCTCTTGTTTTTATAATAGCAAATATTATTGTTTATGCCAATATTTGTGATTTTTGTGAAAAGTGTGACAATAGAGCCTTTTTCTGTGATTTATGCGTGACATTTTCTATTGTTTGCCCTACAATTATAACTTAATCAAATCGTGTATTTATTTCAAATAGAAACATTTGTCAATGAGGACAATGTAAAGTGTGGGGTGTAAAGCTATGGATAAGGGAATAATTCGTATAAAGGGTGCTAAAGAGCACAATCTTAAATCAGTAAGCGTTGATATACCAAAAGAAAAATTGGTTGTAATTACCGGGCCTTCTGGTTCGGGTAAAAGTTCGTTGGCGCTTGATACATTGTATGCAGAAGGTCAACGAAGATATGTTGAATCACTCTCGTCATATGCCCGTCAATTTTTGGGAGTGGCAAAACGTCCGGATGTTGAAAAAATTGAAGGGTTGTGCCCTTCAATTGCTATTGATCAGAAGACAGTTGGCTATAATCCACGTTCTACTGTCGGTACGATTACTGAGATTTATGATTACTTACGTGTGCTTTTTGCTCGTGTTGGAACCCCTCATTGTCCTGAATGTGATAAACCAATTCGTGCTGAGTCGCCTGAACGTATTACCAATATGTTGCTTGCTAAATTTAATGGGCAAATGGTAGTTATAGCTGCCCCTATTGCTGTCGAAAAGAAGGGTGAATTTAAACAAGAATTAATTCGTTTTTATCAACGTGGCTTTTATCGCTTTATGATTAATAAAACAGATTATCGATTTAAAAATGAGCAAGAAATTGAAGATTTAAAACTTAGTAAAAACTTTAAACACAATATTAGTATTCTCATCGATAAAATTGATGTTTCGGCATCAGAAGCTGTTCGGTTGCAAGAGGCTATAGAGAAAGCATTTAATCTTAATGGCGGTCTTTGTAATATTATAGATCCTCAAGGCAAGGAGAACTTTTATTCATCGCAGCGTATCTGTCTTGCTTGTGTTAGATCATTTCCGGAACTCGAACCCCGTTTTTTTTCATTTAATTCTCCACTTGGAGCTTGTCCCAATTGTCATGGATTAGGCTTTACGTATAATCCGTGGAAAGATCAGAATGAAGAGGGTGGTTCATCATTCTATTTCCGTTATAACCGCCAAGAAGAACCCTGCGATTATTGTCGGGGTACACGGTTACGTGATGAAGCTTTGTCTGTTAAGATAGTAGGTAAAAATATTTATGAACTTTGTTCTATGAGTATTGGATCCTTGGTTGATTTTTGTAAAAGTTTGTCTATTTCAGATGAACATAAAGAAATTGCCGAGCCGCTTGTTCGAGAGATTGTTTCACGTCTTACTTTTTTAGATGATGTTGGGCTTAGTTACCTAACATTGGCGCGTTCCGCGCGTACACTTTCTGGCGGTGAAGGACAACGTATAAGATTGGCTACGCAAATTGGTTCTGCTTTAAGTGGTGTGTTATATATCCTAGATGAGCCAAGCATTGGTCTTCATCAGCGAGATAATGATCGATTGATTGAGACGCTTAAAAGATTGCGAGACATTGGTAATACTGTCGTTGTTGTTGAGCATGATATGGATACCATTCGTTCAGCCGATTATCTTATTGATATGGGGCCGGCTGCCGGTATTTTGGGCGGTGAGGTAACAGCGTATGGTACGCCTGATCAGGTAGCTAAGCATCCTCAATCATTAACCGGAGCATATTTGGCCGGTAAACGGTTTATTCCTGTGCCGAAGCATCGTCGTAAACCACAAGGCTTTGTGACTATAAAAGGTGCTCGTGCTAATAATTTGAAAAATCTTACCGTTCATTTTCCCGTGGGCGTTTTATGTGCTATTTCGGGGGTTTCCGGTTCGGGAAAAAGTAGCTTGGTTATGCAGACGTTGGCCGGAGGGTTACAACAGTTTTTTGGAACTGGATATGCCATAGGGCGACATTTTGATGAACTTGAAGGGGTTGCTCAATTGCATAATGTGGTGATGGTTGATCAGAGTCCTATTGGCCGAACACCACGATCAAACCCTGCTACTTATTTGGGGATTTTTAACGAGATTCGTGAGCTGTTTGCTGCTTTACCTGAAAGCAATGCTCGAGGATATAAGATAGGACGTTTTAGCTTTAACGTTGCCGATGGCCGTTGCTTTGAATGTAGCGGAGAGGGAACGATAACGGTATCCATGCACTTTTTAGAAGATGTTCATGTTATGTGTAAAGCGTGCAAAGGATTGCGTTATAACCAGCAGACATTGGAAATAATGTTTAAAGGTAAAAATATTGCTCAAATTCTTGATATGTCGGTACTTGAAGCCCGGGATTTTTTTGCAACCTTTCCACGCATCAAAAAACGTTTAGATTTGTTGTGTGAAGTAGGCCTTGATTATATTAAATTGGGCCAGTCATCGACAACGTTTTCAGGCGGTGAAGCGCAGCGTATTAAATTAGTTAATGAGTTGGCCAAGCGTGATCGCAATACAATGTATATTCTTGATGAGCCAACAACCGGTTTGCATTCAGCTGACGTAGAGAAGCTCTTGCATGTTCTTAATCGTCTTGTTGATCGTGGTAATTCTGTGCTTGTTATTGAACATAATCTCGATGTTCTTAAATCGGTTGATTATCTTATTGATGTTGGGCCTGAAGGGGGCGAGCAGGGTGGACTGATTGTTGCCAAAGGGACGCCTGAGCATGTTGCTGGGTTTAAGCAGAGTATTACGGCTCGGTATTTAAAAGAAGTCTTGGATAAAGAATAATAGAGGCGAACGGACTCGAACCGTTGACCCTCCGCATGTGACGCGGATGCTCTACCAACTGAGCTACGCCTCTATAACTTATAGATAAATTCAACTTTTTCTGGCCCACATGTCTTGTTAGAAAAGACTGGTGGAGATGAGCGGATTCGAACCGCTGACC
>LDIV01000002.1:106957-111835 GCA_001468855.1 candidate division TM6 bacterium UASB124
TATCCCGGCAAAAAATTATTGTGCGATGCATCCATCGCAGCAAGTTACGAATGAAAAGAATTATCAGGCTGTATTGGGAGAGCTATTTTGGCGACATCATCGTCTTCATGTCGATAGAAATTCCAAAGAATTTCAATCACTTATCAATGACGTTGTAATATTAATAGAAAATGTTAAAAATCAGCTCGAAGATAAGTCTTTATTGAGTCAGAGAAAAGAGGTTTTACTACACACACAAAAGTTAGCAGAGAAATTGCTTTTGAATTTAGAGCAAGAACTAACATATTTGAAAGTTTGATTTATGGTACGGACGCACAACTTTTTTAAAAAAAGAATATACAGTGTTTTTTTTATTGTATGTGCGGGTATTTCGACGCTTTGTGCAATGCAGAGTCTACGAAGTGGTAGAAGAGATTCTACATCGACAGACGATTTGTTTCAGTCTTTATACAGAATGCCTCGTATGGGCAAAACGCTTGAACGTATCAATGTTTTGAAGCAACTTCCGGAGCTTATCAACGATGCTGACAATAGGATTAGTGCGTTACGGACAAGTTTAAGCGATGGATCTTTGCCCAATGATAAAAAGGCAGATTTACAAAATCAACTTAATGGTTGGCAGGATAATCGTAGGGCGTTGTACGAGCTTTTGAAAAAAGATGATAAATATGGCCGAGCTATAGCGCGTGGACTTGCCGGTGATGACTGGAAAGCACTTGAAGATGAGCGCATTGCAAATGTGTGGGAAGGTGTTCAACTTGGGGCATTGATGCGAGTATCGCGGGCATGTAGTGATGTTTTGAGTAAACGAATCGAGAATACAATAGATCGAGTGGTTGGTGGGTCATGGGATTTCTTTATTGGAAGACTTGTCAGAGGATTTGAAATTATTAATGAAGGTCTTTTGCATAGTGGTCAGTCTCCATTTGATGTTAAAACACTGAAAGGTTGGCAGGATCTTGTTAAAACAAGTTTTGATGATATTGAGCGACTACTGAAAGATGGATTTAAGGATAGCCTTCGTGGCCATGATATGTCACTGCGTGATGCTGAACAAGAAGTTGACAATGAAGGGGGTGCTATCGAAGGGGATTCAGTACTTAATGCTTGGATGATTCTTATTAATGGTTATGTACGGCAATTTGATTATGTAGTTTCTAGAATTGATAAACACTTGGATTATTATGATGAAGATGATGTTGCTGCCTTTTATGCCAAAGAGATAAAACAACGTTTATTGGAAGTTATTAAGCTGTTAACACAGGGAAAATCATTAAAAGAATTTGATTCCTTCTTGGATTCAAATAAGTCATTAATTATGGCGTTAAGGAAAAATATCTATAATCTTTTTAATCGTCTAATTGAATTAGTCGACGAAAATAAATCAGCATCACCATTATCAAATAGTTTTTCTTCATCTAATCGTGGTGGTATGCGTATGGGTCGTGATGAGGGGAGGGGCGGCTTAGGCTCAGATGACGATGCTTTCCCTGGTTCATTTCGGGGTTTATAGGGGTTGATTATTTATGCATATATCATTAAGGCTGGGAATAAGCGTTGCCTTATGTGTTTATAGTATTTCTGCAGAACCAGTGGCTCATACTGTTGATACGTCAGGGCTTGATGGAACCGTACAGTTTATGCGTGTTGATGAGCAACGTATTAATAAACGTCAGGAATATTGGCATAAGGTTTTTGAAAAGAAACAATTGAAAAAAAATATAATCTATGGTGGTTTAGGGGTTGCTATAGGTTGTATAATTGTTGGAATTATGTTTTCATGGCACAGAGCTCGGAAAGGACCGCAAGAGGTGCTCTTGCCAGATCAACTTAATCAAGCTCTATGCATAAAAGAGCGTAATGATATGCTAAAAATGCAACTTAATGATGAAGCATTGCGCGAATGGCTTTATAGGCGATCGGCACAAGGGCGAGTGAATTGGATTATCGGTAGCGCTTTTGAGTCGATTGTTTGTTTTTGTATTACTGCTCTGTGTACACGTTATCTAACAAAATCTGGAACATTCTTAGAAAAAACGTTTAGTAATGTTCTTAGTTTTGATTATAAAGATTCTTTTGTTCCTTTAGCACTTAAGCTCTTACGAGATACTACTTTGTGGTATAACTCACTAGTTTCGCTTATTAAAGAACCAGCGGATGTTAAAGGTGATAATGAGTTATCTAAAAAATTGTATATACAAATGGCACGTGATGTGTTTGTTGACCATATGGCATTTCTATATTCATGTGAGGATTGCATTGCATATGTTCAGGAACTGTTAGTTGACAATGACTCTTTTTCATATGATCAAGTAGAGAAAATATTGCATCAATTTTATGAATTACGAGTACTTACCAATGATATTATTGGCTGCGAAGAATCTGTGGTTCGTGATTTGTATGCAGGCAATAGGTCACAACTTTCTTTATCATTACTCCATACGATACAAGGTCTTTATAATGAATTTGACAGGATTATTACTACGTTGGGGGTGTTGTTGTATGGTAGTGATTTTTCGTTGCCGGCTGTGGCGATGCGTACTTAATAGTTTGTTGTTTCTATTCTTTTGCTTGATAGCAACTTGTAGCGCGGTTGGGCAGTCAGATATTTATGATGATCTTAAGAAAAAAGAATCAGAAGAATTAATTGCGGCTCTTACCGATAAGAAGCTTACGGATTTTTTCGAGAAACAGCATTACGAAGGTCAAGCTATATCCAACAAAGACCAGGCCAAAGTGATGGCTGATCAACAACGTATTAAGCGGTTACATTTTTATAATGACTATCTTGCTTGCTATTATCCGAAGGCATTTGTTATTACTTATCAAATATTTCAACAAATGGATCCTGAAGGTATTGAGGAGGCTTTACGAGTACTTGTAGATGTTCTTACTCAGAAAACATGGTTTTATTTTTTTAATAAACCACAAGGATTCAAGGTTATTCATTTTTGGGAATTTATTGTTGATCAATTAACAATAATTCATGACTTTTTAAGCCATGCATGTGTTAATATCGCCAATAAAAAGGTATTTATTCCTACTGACGATGATTTTTTTGTATTAAGTATGTTGATGTTGAGCTCAAAAGCTCGACAATCACGTAATAGAAAATTATTGATAGACTATTTGACCGGTCCTGGTAAAACGGTGATTTATGAATTCTATGCGCTTTGTTTTGATTTTGTTATTAAGTTATTTAATGAAGGAATTTTATTACAAAATTTAGGGCAGGCAATGATCTATCTCTCTGAGCTTGAATATCTTGTAGAAAGACTGCGAGGGTCTTCTTTTGAAGCAGTGTATCAAGAGGCGGTTAAGACAGCGCAAGAGTTACTTGATCTTCTTAAGCAGCGATTTGGTATTAGCAATTGCTGTATTGGTGATGAATATAAGGGTAGGGTTTTGTAATGTGGTATGAGCTTAAAAAATCATATGTAGTTACATTGTTGTTGATTGGGGTTTATTCCATTGCCTTGGCCGATGAATCACATGATTACGAGTTTCTTGAAAGTTTTGTTAATCATTATGAATTTAATCCTGAGGGGCGGTATACGCATGAGTATCATCCTTTTTTACTTAAACAGACAAGTCGGAGTTTTGAGGAATTAGCATCGCGTTTAAGAGATGAGAAATTCTCGCTTAAAGGCAGAATTGTTATTATGGGCTACGAAGAAAATGCAGTGCCGCAGTATTATACTAATTTTAGGATTTCTCGAATCAATGATGAGGCGACGAGAAAGAATTTCGCAGGATGGTCTTTACGGTTGCATAATCGATTTGGTTTTATGACCGGTTTTTTGTTCAAAGATCTCTCTATTCTTGCTAAAAAATACCCAAGAAAAGATTTTGTATTTCAACATATCGATGCGGACATGGTACCGATTTTTGATGATCGAGCATCACTTTTCCATGAGCATGCATTTGGACAAGCTTTGCCTTTAATCCGTGCAGAACAAAGTATGATTATTAAAAAACTTATCAAGCAAACGCCACTCGACGTTTTACAAGAGGTGGAGCGCTTTTGGAAATCGCTGTATGAGCGAGAGCTTAAAGTTAGTAATAATCAGGTAGCCGGTACGCAAGATGTTATGTTTTCAATAGCATATACTCAGCATTTAATGCGATCTTCGTTACCGTTATTTAAATTTTTTCTTGGACCAGATATTACCTATCCAATTGAAATAACGGCAAAACAAAATAAAGAGGCAACAAAACACGCACAGCACTTTGTTAAAGAAATGGTACAACGTTTAGTTCCTATTGATGGGGAAAAGACGGTATATATTTTCTGCAGTTTTGTTGATGGTGTCGGTAAAAGTACAATGCTTGGTAATATAAAAAATTGGATGCATTTTGGTACAAATATTGAACAATTCGATCATGTGGATAATTCTTCTTCTCAGTTATGCGAGTTGTTTGAATTTAAGAATAATGTTTATGTTGCAGATTTACCTGCACAGATTAGTCATTTTACCTATAAGCCTGACGGCTGTGTTTTTGTAGATATACGTTCACAATGTGATGATTTTGAATGTCAACGTGTTGAAGAGTTTGTTCTTGAAAATCGAGAAAAGCTAAAACAAGAGGGCGATGCAATATTTGATTGTGTTAAAAAAATTATTACCCAGCATGGTTATAATGCGCCTGAATTACATGATACAAACCAACCGTTATGTGCTTTTGCCAAAAATGTTGTGCTTTTAAAAAAGGAACGGCTTAATCAGTGGATTCCTTTTGTTTATCAAGGGGCTTTTTATCTTTTTAAAAATACAAAAACACCTGAAATACGTTTTCTGACACAACTTGCTAAGGTTAAATCAGAAGGACTTAAGAATATTGAAGCAGAACAGATGCTTTTTTTTGATGGTATTCGAT
>LDIV01000002.1:111903-116366 GCA_001468855.1 candidate division TM6 bacterium UASB124
GATGCTTTTTTTTGATGGTATTCGATTGCCATTACCGTATCAGGATTTTCTTGACAACCTTGTCATGCAATTTAATGACAAAGGCATTCGTAATGTTGTCTTTGTTGATTTTTTGAGTATGTATCCGCGTTCATCACGTGAAAATATCCGTGTCAATTATCTATTGCAGCAAATGGCATTATTGGATAACTCTTTCCAGCCACAAATAAGCTTGTATAAAGATTTTGTCAGTGGTGGAGAGCTTTTGTATGTTCTTCTGACTGAAAAATATTTTAAAAAAATATATGATGCGTTTGGCTTGGAAGCTCTTGTTCGGTTAGAACTTTTTAAATTAATTAAAAATCGAGGGAAGGGTGGATTGACGCAGGTGCAACTTCCGATGTTGACAGATCTTTTAACCCTTAATTATATCCAATCGAAAGAACAATATACCAATAAACTATCGCAGTTATTAACAAAAAAAATGAAATTAGAAACCGGCAAGCTTGAGTATGACTACGGTCTATCAAAGACGTTTGTTAATATACAGCAGTTTTCGTTTGACAAAGTGATGGCCTTAAGTGATCAGTTACAATTCTTCTTTACACAAAATGTTGAACATAATGTTATTAACTTTTTGTGGCAAAACCCAGGTCAGCTGAATACGTCTATTCCGCTGCAGACGGAAGGAGAACGCACAAATTCAGTTTTGTTGGCTGACCACAACAGAGATGTTAAATGTTGTTTTGTTTTTCATCCCGAATGCAAACATGAATTAATTTTATCACCATTTATACGATCATTGCGGGCTTGTTGGTATGCGTCTGTTTTGAATTTACTTGCAGCATCTGCCGAAGGTAAAAATCAATTTTTGCTTGATGAAGAATCTTATATGGCGCTTCCATTAATGATAGTGCAAGGTTCTGATTCTTTGATATATGCGATCCAACATAAATACGAGTTATGGCAAGATGATATAGATGAATCAATAGCTGGCCCGTTTACTCGTTTTAACCTTATGAATAATAAACCCCATGCATACGTCTCTGTTGCCGATGTTCCATATCGTGCCGATTGGGAATGTCTTTCAACCAATAGCGGATTATTTGGTTTCGATTGCACACTCCATAAAGGGAAGAAGAAAAAAAGTTTTTTGGATTCATCAACGGTTAGTGGCATTGTACAAAAATATCACAATGATCATGGAGCTGATAAAGTGATGCCGACCAGTGTGGTATGGGAACTTTTATATAATGATGCTGATTGGATCGATGACTTTGAATCAATCAAAGAAACAGCACAAAAAAATGGAACGTACAAAGTACAACAAGGAGATAAAAAAAATAAAAAGGACAGCATGGATATGCTTTTTGATGAATTTATGTTTAATGATTATTCAGATAAAGTTCTTGCCGGAACATCTCATCACAAACCGGTGATGCGCATGCTGGTTCGTCTGTGGGCAACCATAGAAATGATTCTTAAGGATCCTGATGCTGATGTTGTTGTGCGTTATGGCCATAGAGATGATTTTAAGGCTGCTCTCAAATTATTAGAGTGTGTTGTATTGCCGCGTTACTGTAATATTGTTTTTTTAGATGATCTCTTTAGTGATTATGATCGTGTTGAACCGTATCCATCGTGGGAATATTGGGATACATTTTCTCGTTAATAAGCGATATCTATTCCTTGTAATTCAATGCGTGTAGAACCGCCCCATTCGTTTTTAAGAATGTGTGCTGCAAGATGAAAAGACTTCTCTCCTATATTTTGTAAGACGGGAAGTAAATCTGGCCGATTGAAGAAGATTACCGGTTTGATTATTCCTTGCGCAAAAATCATACATTTAACATGCTTATCTTTAAGAATCTGTGGTTGCTTGAGTAACGTAACATCCTTAATGATAAAAAGCGGTTGTGTATTTTGGTTCCCAAACGGTTCTAATTGCTCTAGATCAGATAATAATTTTTGGGTTGCATCTTGCAATTGAAGTGGAGCATCTATAACAAGTTTGGGTTGTAAATCATCGAGCCGAAAGAGCGCAGCCATTTGCTGACTTAATCGTTCTTTGAGGAGTGGTAAGTTTTCCTGTTTGATTTTGACACCTGCTGCACAGGCGTGTCCACCATACTGAATAAGAATGTCACTGTTGGCATTAAGTGCATCAAAAATATTAAATTCCGGAATGGATCTGCACGATCCTTTGGCTATACCATCTTTGTCGAGATGGAATAAGAATGTTGGTCTGCCATAATTATGGACCAATTTGCCAGCAACAAGGCCAATAACGCCTGATGGCCAAGCATCATTTGTGGCAATAATGACATATTCTTGTTCTACATCTATAAGCTTATTTGAGATTGATTGTTCAATAGATTTATAAATATGTTGTTCGACTTGTTTGCGCTCATCATTCATTTTTTTTAAGATTGCACCGATACGTTGAACGTCAGTCGTATCAGAACTGATCATAAATTTGACTGCATCACGGGGATCTGAAAGTCTTCCAAGCGCATTAATTTGTGGGGCAATAATAAAACCGATATCAAGTGAATCAAGACTTTCTTTGTTTAAACTTCCATTGTTAGCAAGGGCTTGGAGTGCTGAACTTTTATACTGATTTATCCTATGGAGTCCATAGCGTACCCAAAAACGATTTTCGCCAGTTAGCGGAACTACGTCGGCTACCGTGCCAAGCAATAAAAGTTCATAAATTTTTTCAGGCATCTGTTTGATTTGTAGATATTCATAAACCCCACACATGAGTTTGAATGCGACGCCAACTCCGGCAAGATGCTTGTAAGGATAAGGGCAATCCGATTGGTTCGGGTTGACTATACTGACAGCCGGGGGAATTTGGCCGTGTGGCTGGTGGTGGTCGGTGATGATGAGATCTATGCCGTGATGTTGTGCATACTGTGCTGCTTCAAAAGCTGTAATACCATTATCAACAGTGATGATGAGCGAATAACCGCTTTTAAGAGCACGTTCGACTGCTTTTTTTGAAAGACCATAACCATCTTTTTCACGATTAGGTAAGAAAAAGTTGATATTGGCCTCAAGCGGCATCAGAGCAGTCAATATCATTGATGCTGCTGTTACACCGTCAACGTCGTAATCACCAAAAACTAAAATTTTTTCTTTGGTATTGATTGCTCGTATGATACGATTAACGGCACAATTTAAACCTTTAAGAAGCTTTGGATTGGGAACATCTTGCTCATATGAGCTGAATAAAAAAGAACGGATTTGCTCATCGTTTGTGATGTTGCGTGTTGCAAGAACACTTGCTATGGGATACGAAAGATTATGATCATATGCAATATTTTTGGCTTGATCATGATCGAGGTGTTTAATGAGCCACCGATATTTTAAGCCATGCAATGTTTCAGCAAACATTTGATCAGGCGACATTGTTGCGCCTGATGTTGTGTGGGGCGTATGCATTGAGTTCCTGGTTATTCCTGGTCTTTAACCGTTTTAAGTGTTGGAAATAGGATAACGTCTTTAATTGATGTTGTGTCTGTTAACAACATTGTTAGGCGGTCGATACCTAAGCCGACACCGACTGTTGGGGGAAGGCCATATTCAAGTGCTTTGATATAATCGGCATCAAAAAGATGAGCTTCTTCGTCTCCGCTTTCATGTGCTTTAACCTGTTCTCTGAATCGTTCTGCTTGGTCAATAGGATCATTAAGTTCGGTAAATCCGTTTGCAAGTTCCATGCCGCAGACAAAAAGTTCAAAACGAGCGGTTATGGATGGATCATTTTCATCACGTTTGGCAAGAGGAGAAACTTCTACCGGGTAACCAATAATAAAGGTTGGTTGTACAATATTAGGTTCAACAAAGTGTTCAAATAGAGCAAATAATTTAACACCATAAGCCGCATGAGTAGGAACAGGAATATTATTTTGCGTGATGAGCTTATCAATGTTGTCTTTGCGTATTTGTTCTTTGGTTAATTTGCCAATTTCAATAAGTGATTCTTCAACCGTGAGCTTTTTGAATGGTGTTGAAAAATCTATGACTTTCCCTTGAAATGGTACTTGCGCTGTAGAAAAATTTTGCGAAATAACGGCATGTAAAAGTTTTTCTGTTGTATCAATACCGGTTTTATAGTCTGCATATGCTTGATAAAACTCAAGCATGGTAAATTCAGGATTGTGCTTGGTTGAAATACCTTCATTGCGGAAGTTTCTATTGATTTCATAAACACGTTCAAAACCGCCAACAACCAATCGCTTGAGATATAATTCCGGTGCGATACGTAAGAAAAGATCCATATCATATGTATTGTGGTGAGTTATGAATGGCCGTGCCGTTGCCCCACCGGGGATTGGGTGCAGCATTGGCGTTTCGACTTCTAAAAATCCTCGTTCTTGTAAGAAACTTCTGATGGTTTGAATGATGCGGGATCGTTTTTTAAATTTTTCCGCGCTTTCCGGATTGCTGATCAAGTCCAGATAACGTTGACGATAACG
>LDIV01000002.1:117968-121048 GCA_001468855.1 candidate division TM6 bacterium UASB124
TTGGAGAAGATGTAGGTGAAGTTGTAGAAGGCGCAGGGGGGCAAAGTATCTAGTCAAATGAAATTGTAGAATAATCAATTACGTGTATTAAATAAATTATAATTTAATACGTTTACGTTATGAAGTAAGGAGATCGCTACACTGTAGTGGGCTCCTTACTTTTTTTGAGTGCTTAATTATCGATTTGTATGGCTTGGCGAATTTGAATAATACAGTTGATGAATTTTAAAATTCGATATATTAATAATATGTATATTTATTAACCACTAACGAAAGGATGAATATGCAAAGGAGTGTAGGAATGAGAAAAATTTTAATAGCAATTGGTACTGTTTTATTTGTTTCTGTTCCATGGTTGAGCGCTATGAGTACTACAAAGACGCCTCAAAAAGCAGCTTCAGCAAAGAAAACTGCAACCAAGAAAGTTGCGACGAAGAAAACAGTGATGGTTTCAATTAAGGATATTGAAAAATCTGCAAAAGATATAAAAGATCCGGCAACTAAGGCTGCTTTTAATCAAACAATAAGATATTTGAAAGCTTTGCAAAGTAGTGTAAAAAGACTCAGCTCTCGAATATCACGGGAAAAAAGATCCTTATCACCTGCTAAAATAAAGGCTCGCAAGGAGGCATTAGCTAAAAAACTAGCCGAACAGAAAAAACAAGCAGAAGCTGTTAAAAAGGCGACAACAAAGGCTGCTGATGTAAAGAAGGCTGATGCTGTTAAGGAATCAAGGGAGACGTTGGTAAAGGGTGCTGTTAAGAAATAAAAAGAAAGCATAATTAAGAATAACTATGAACAACGTCAGATTTATCATAATAATTATAATGGGCTTGCATGGTTTGATGCAGGCCCAACCTTGTTTAGAGCATGAGATAACGCAAGAAGCGATTGAGAATGCTTTGAGTACTATTAAGCAAACTTCTCATGATATTGAACATAGTAACGACAGTTCACCGTGTAATTCAACTAACTCTATTGATCTGAATAAAGTTAATTCTAGTTCAGAGCGGCCACTTATAAAATTTGATGATGTTGAAGAACGTATAGCAGCAATTGAACAGCAAATGACAACTCTTTCATTGCAGCTAAAAATGCTTAAAGATCAAATCAAAGGTCTTAAGACGACAGCTCAAGAGATAATCAATGCAAAGCAACAATCGACATCGAATGTATCGGTACAAAATGTTTTGGAAATATCAGAGCAAGAAGTGGATAAAAACGAACCAGAACCTATCTCTTAGGTATTATATACACCAATTCATTCGTGTATCCCATATCAAAATCATAACGAGCAACCTTTTCAAGCTCAAAAGGAACCGTCTGACATTGTTGAATGGTTGTTTGTAGCTTACTAATGTTTTTTTCAAGTTGTGCGATTCTGGCTTTTTTTTTGTTGATATGTGATTTGAGCTTGAAATATTCAATCAAACCTCGTTGGCCAAAAAAAATATAATAACCGAGGACAAAGCCGAGTGAGATAGTAATTGAATGGCGTATTAAAGTAGAATGAGCCATTGTTATTCCTTTCCTATATCCCTATGGGTTATAAGGAAACGTACATGTTGCCACGACTGGTTGTAAAGTTTTTGCGCGAATGCGACCGAACGATGCTTACCCCCTGTACATCCAATGGCGACGGTGACAAAAAACCGTCCCTCTTCGTGAAATTGTACTAAAACATAATGCAGAAAGTTGGTCATACGATCCCAATATTCATTAACCAAACTGTGTTTGAATAAATAGTCATGAATTATTGGATTGCGGCCATCATGCGCTTTTAACTCCGGGATAAAATGAGGATTAGGTAAAAAACGCAAGTCATAAACTAAGTTGCTTTCAGCTGGTACACCGTACTTAAATCCGAATGAGATAATATTAACGGTAAGTTCGCATTGTTGGGCATTAGCAAATTGTGCGTGAATCACACGACGCAAATCATGGATATTGAGAGCATCGGTGTCCAATATAACATCGGACATGGCCATGATAGGTGCCATAAGTTTTTTTTCTTTTTCTATTGCTTGATCAATAGATATGTTTCCGACAAGAGGGTGCTTACGTCTTGTTTCTTGGAATCTTTTGAGTAATGTTTGTTCTCGTGCATTGGCAAAAATTATAGAGAGTGCGTGATCGGAGGCTTCTTTCTTTATGGCATCAATTACATTGATGAAGTTGTTTAAATATTGTTCTCCGCGCGCATCAATACCTAAGGCGACTTTGGCAAAGTTTGTCTGATTGTGAGATACCAATTTTAAAAATGTTGTAAGAAGCGGAACCGGGAGGTTGTCAACACAATAAAACCCAATGTCTTCTAATGAACGCATAATGCTCGTTTTGCCAGCGCCGGATAGTCCGGTGACAATCAGCACTTGGTAGGCAGAACAGGTTTTTTTGAGAGGAATTGTTTCAATCATTTTCAAAACCCACATGTTTCATGTTACGTTATATTATGCTGCCATTTGTCATACAAAACTTAGTAAATCTACTATAGTCATATAATAAAAGGAGAAAAATATGAAATGTATCGTTAAAAAACATTGTTTTTTACCATTGCTTGCTGTTTACAGCATGCTTTTACCTATGTGTTTAGCCGATGATAATGTACTTCAGGTTTGCCAAGAGAATGATAAATTTAATAAATTAGGTAAGGATCTTTTGGCTAAAAAGGTGAGCAAAGGAAAAAACAAAGGACCTGCAAAAAAGAGTAAAAGCGCAGCTGCTGAAGATAAAAAAAATATTGTTTCAGACGCAGAAAAAGATATTTATCAATGGTTTAAAACGTATTCAGAAGTTGTGAGTTTGGTTGAAAAAAAAGCATTTAGATCTGTGGAGTTTGCAAAATTTATACAGGGATCATTAAAAGCTGCAGTTGCTGAGGTTGATGCACATTCGGCTTTTTTAAATAAAGAAAGTTACAAGGCAGCTATGGAATCAACATCGGGTGAATTTTCCGGTATCGGTGTAAGTATTATTAGTAAGACTCCGGATGATGATGCATTAGTTATTATTGAGGTAATTCCGGGAGGGCCTGCAGAAAAAGCCGGTTTACGTGGTGGCGATAAAATTGTTGAAGCTGA
>LDIV01000002.1:121827-123146 GCA_001468855.1 candidate division TM6 bacterium UASB124
TGGCGATAAAATTGTTGAAGCTGATGGAAATAAGTTTAAGGGATTATCGACTGATGAGGCAGTAAATAAATTAAAAGGTAAGGTTGGTAGTTCAATTAAAATTAAGATAATTCGCAATAAAAAACCATTAGAAATTAAGGTGAAACGCGATATTATTAAAGACCAATCATCTATTTGCTATTGCTTTCCTAAGCATCATGTGTACTATTTTTCACTTAAAATATTTACTGAAAATGCTGCGGTTCAGATGTCAGAATTATTGCAGATAGCTAACGCCGGTAAGTGTAAAGGTATCATACTTGATTTGCGTCGTAATCCCGGTGGCATCTTGCAGTCAGCAATAGCAATGTCAGCATTGTTTGTTGATAAAAATTCATTGGTTGCGGTAACCAAAGATAATAAGCGAAAAGTTGTTGATAAGTATTTTACCACTACAGAACCTATTTTAAAAACTGATGTGCCAATTTTTATTCTGATTGATAATTTTACAGCCTCGGCAGCAGAAATCTTGGCAGGAAGTCTTCGCTATCACTCCATGCAGAGCTATGAAAAGAAGGGTAAAAAGGGTAGGAATTTATTGGTGTTTTTGGTAGGAACGGCGACATTTGGGAAGGGGTCGGTTCAAGAAGTTATACCAATCAGTAATGGTTGTGCTCTTAAGCTGACTACTATGTTGTATTATTTGCCCGATGATTTATCTATACAAGCGACAGGAATTGAACCGGATTTTTTAATAAAGCCAAAGCTTGTGCCCGTTGATGAATTACGTTGGATTAATGAGATGTATGGCAAAGAAGCTTCATTAAAACATCATATTACAGGGAAAGAGGCGACAGGTAAGGAAAGTGAAAAGGATAACAAAGATCTCAAAAAAGCAGGAGGTGAGGAATCTTCTGCGTTGGATGAAGTTGAGCTTGATATAGATAAGGCGTATCGCAACTGTGGTGATGACGGTGATGATAATGCTAAAAATGATTCTCCTCAAAAATGGGAAGAACGGCAAAAAGAAGCTCTTGGCCATGATGTTCAGGTCCAGGCGGCGATAAATTTGATCAATGTATTGGCTATGGCCCGTAAATGTGACACCCGTTTGGTTGATACCAGAGAAAAGGCTTTGATCTTTTTAAAGAAGCACTATGTAACCGACGATAAGGTCGAGGTTGAGAAAGTTAAGTAATTTTGTTTTGATTTTTAAACTAAAACCTCATATACTAATTAATGAAAAGACGCTTTGAAATTTCGGGCACCGTGGTTGACGCAAATTAAGACGGTGAGCGTAGCTCAGATGGTAGAGCGTCAGATTGTGGTTCTGAATGTCG
>LDIV01000002.1:123520-137443 GCA_001468855.1 candidate division TM6 bacterium UASB124
GAATCCCTCTCTCTCCGCCACTTTAGTATATAATTTTGTGTGCCCGTAGCTCAGCTGGATAGAGTATTTGACTACGAATCAAAGGGTCGCAGGTTCGAATCCTGCCGGGCACACTCTGCATTACATACAAATAACATTATAAAGTAAGTAAAAAAAGAAGGCCGTGTGAAACTCACACGGCCTTCTGAGTATTAACCCTGGATGTTTAATTAGCTAGGTTTATGGCAGAGACCGAGCCATGAGCCAGCTGTAATAGCGGCTCTTGCTGGCCAAACGCGGTTGTTATATGTATCGACTTCTGCTTGTGTGTCAAAATCATGACCGAAGTAGTTTGCAACTTTGTCGATGCCTGTTTGTAAGAAAGCTGGTGTATTCTTTCTTATTGCATCAACTTTATATGCAAGACCTGCTGCTGTTGTAGCAACAAGAGCTGCCCCGGCACGAGCTATTTTACCTTTGTTGTTCCAGATGTCTTTAACGTCGTTCAAAGGACCTTGTGCAAGATTCTGAACGATGAACCAGGTGCCTTTGCTTGTTTGTTTAACTAAATACCATGTTCCTTTTGCTGTGTTTTTTGCAATGAACCATGTGCCTTTGAATGGGAATAATACAACGTTTTTACCATAACGTAATGCTTTTTGACTCTTGCTTTCTGTAACGACAGGAGCTGGCTTGACTTCTGGATTTGGGGTAATGATTGGTGTGACTACAGGTTTAGCTGTAGGCTTTTTATGAGCTGTAGGCTTTTTATGAGCTGTAGGCTTTTTATGAGCTGTAGGCTTTTTATGAGCTGTAGGCTTTTTATGAGCTGTAGGCTTTTTATGAGCTGTAGGCTTTTTATGAGCTGTAGGCTTTTTAATTGTAAGCCTACGGGTGACTTTTGTTATGTTCTTAAGAGCTGTTACTCTTTCTTTTGGTGAAAGCTTGGTGAATTGTTTTGCTAGAGCAATTAACGATGGCGTTTTATGTTTTGCCAATAAGCCCTTATTCCCTCTAAAAACGGATAAAGCAATACGCTTAGTTGGATTAGGGAGCTTGTTGTAACGAGAAACGAATGCCTTATATGTGGCATTATCTGCTTGGACATTGCTCAATCCCAGTGAAAGAGCTGCCAATGAAACTATAAGTAGTTTCTTCATAGGTATAACCTCCTAGAAAAAATAAAAATGATAAAACGAACGACTACACTAACTAAACTAACATTTCGTTATGTTGATTTATTGTGTAATGAATGATGGTCTTAACTAAGAACAACCTCCATCATCAAAACCTCTGTATAAATCTTTACCACGATGTTGATGGTTTTTACTTTACCTTTAAATAAAATAAACCGCAAACGGGGTCATGGAGCTTGTTGCAAAGTCGTGTTACATTATATAAAAATGTATGTTGTTGAGCATAAATAGCGCTGAATAAATGTCTAATTGTAAACAGGATGGGTAGATGTCAGGGAAAATAGCAGCTTTTAGGGTTAGAGCCACAAGAATTAAGTATATTTTATATGGTTTTCTCTTATTTCTTTTTATCTTGATTGTGCGTCTCTTTTATTTACAAGTCGACAAACGCGTTGCCCTTGCCGACATGAGTCAAAAGAACTTTTTACGTATTGAGCTTATTCCTCCTTTGCGCGGGGATGTTTATGATTGCAATCAGGTGCTATTGGCGGCTAATCGACCGGTTTTTGATCTTTATTGGTATGGAGCTGGCCATTTGTTATCAGAGCAGGATGTACATACGCTTGCTCAAATCGAACACATTTTGGGTATTGATTTATTGAGGCAACCTAAGCGTAGCTCAATTGAATATGCATCTAAGTATTCACGTAAAATAATTCTTAAGGCGGATGTTAACTTTCAACAGCTATGTCAGATTAGTGAACAGTGTGCCGATGCTCGATCTCTGATGATATCTCACCGCTTTCAGCGTATGTACCCACATAAAGAGTTGGCGTGTCATGTTTTAGGATATTTAAATCGTGGCGAGCATATCGGTCAATCAGGTGTTGAGCTTAAATTTGATAGAGCTCTTCAAGGGCAAGAGGGTCGTTTGTTACAGGTTATTAATTCAACTGGCAAGATGCTTTCTCAAAGAGTTTATAAACAACCGATGGCAGGCGCTGATTTAAAGTTGACGCTCGATTTTAAGGTTCAACAGCTCGCGGAAAGTTTGTTTGAAGGCGAACAGGCGGGTGCTTTTATTTTAATGGATCCATCTAATGGGGCGTTGCGCGCATTTGTGTCATATCCGCGATTTGATCCGAATGTTTTTTTGAATCCATTATCTGAAGATGAATGGAGTGCCATAACCATGAATAACCCACTGCTTAATAGGGCAACGTGTGCATTATATCCGCCGGCATCAACGTTCAAATTGGTTACATGGGCAGCCGGTATTGAGGAAAACATTGTTGGTCAAGATACGGAATTTTTTTGTAATGGATATGTTACGTTCTGTGGGCGTAAATATTTTTGCATGCAACACCTTGGCCATGGTGCCTTAAATCCAAAGCGAGCGCTTGCTGTTTCATGTAATATTCCATGTTTTCAGATTGCTAAGAAACTTAAAATTGACCAAATAGCCCGTTATGCAAATAAATTTGGCTTGGGTCAACCGACTAATTTTTTATTACCGGAAAAAAGCGGTATTGTACCAACGCGAGCGTGGAAACAGCATGTTAAAGGTGAGCGATGGTGGAAGGGAGAAACTCTTTCAGCCGGGATAGGGCAGGGGTATCTTCTTGTTACCCCTTTGCAAGTTGCTCGAATGTTGGGTGCCATATGCACAGGTTATTTGGTTAAACCACGACTTATTGAATCTGAACCTGTTGAAAAACAAAAATTAGAATTATCCTTTGTTGCTCTCTCTTTTCTGCGACAAGCTCTTAAGGAGGCTGTAACAAATGGCACTTGCAGAATGTTAAGTTATGTTCGTTCGTGTGATGTGTATGCAAAGACGGGTACTGCGCAAACATGTAGTTTAACAAGGGAAAAAGTCCGTAAAGAGGATCTTGAACATGCATGGGTTGCCGGATACTTTAGCTATTGTGGTCAGAAACCGTTGACGATAATTGTATTATTGGAACATGCAGGGTCTTCTCGATATGCTCTTGAAATTGCACATAAATTTTTGAAAGGCTATGTAACTTTAATGGAGAATCATGAACAGCAATAAAGCTGCCTTTTTTGATCGCGATGGGACACTGATCAAAGATGTACATTTTTTAGCAGATATCAAAGACATACATATTATCCCCCATGCGGTAACTATTGCGCGTCTTTGCCAAAATTATGGATATAAGCTTTTTGTGGTGACCAATCAATCAGGAATTGCTCGCGGTAAATTTGAAGAATTATTTGTGCAAAAAACGCATGCATATCTAACAGATCTTTTTGCAGATCAGGGGGTACGGTTTGAAAAATTTTATTATTGTCCGCATCATCCGACTGAAGCGGTAATTGATGTTTATAAAAAAGATTGTTTATGCCGTAAGCCTAAACCCGGGATGTTGCTGACTGCTGCCCAAGAATACAATCTTGATTTGACACAATCTATTTTATTCGGTGACAAAGAAAGAGATCTTGCGGCTGGGCGTGCCGTAGGCTGTAAATCTATCAATATTACAGAACTTTTTGCATTACCCCTGGCTCAGTGTGTTACACTGTAGCATTGCGATAACGAATATGAATATGCATGGGCAAAAGGAGCAGACCATGGAACAAGAACAGATAGTTCAAACGACCCCTAAAAATACTTTTAAAGGAAATATTTTATTATTTTATGCATTTGATGTGGGCGATGACATAGATTTGGAAGTAATTAAACAAAAGGGTCTGGTTAATATTTGTGTTATGCCTCTTTCTGCGTATTTTAAAAATTATCATATACCGCTTGCCTTTAGAATGCCCGAAGAACCTCAACAAGAGCCTGTGGCAGGTGTTATAAATGCGAGTTGCATATCAAGTAAGGTGCATCACTTTGGTGTCTTGTCATTTTGTTACCGCATTCCGTTTGAAGATACATTTGAAGATCTTAAAGTAAAAATTATTGATATTAAAAAAAGTTTTGATGAAAAAAGCGAAATTGATGCAAAGGATACTTTTAAAAAGATTTATCCTGCAATAAAAAAACCACGCTTTTATAGCTTAAGAAATTCTTATTTTGCTCTCCATGTGTATCCGCTCAAAGAAAAGATGACGCCGGAAGAATTTAAAGAATTATATGGCAGTAAAATAGCTTCATTATTACGTCTCGAAGTATATGCGCTTTCTGATTACCAAATGGATGAAATTCTTGCTTCCAGTATTGGTTATTATGGTCAGGATTTGATTATTGTTGATAGTGCTGCATCATTTATTTATGATGACGAATATTTTGAACCGCTTGAGTTCTTTGAATCGGCTAATATCCAAAAATTAGAGTTACAATATTTCGACCGCATCTTGGACCAAAAACTTAACTTCTTCTATGCTCAAAAATCATATCATGTGCCATTTAAAGCCTATATACCACTGATTGGTCAACGCATTGAATTACCCGTTTCTTTGTTGGCAAAAATGCGTGTAGATATTTCTGTAGTGACTGAACGTTTAGAGAACAGCATTAAAATGGCAGGGGATGAGTATTATTCACGCTTGTATTCAATGCTTGTTGAAAAATTATCGATTAGAGAGTGGCGCGATTCCATTAGCCGAAAGCTTAACATTATTGATGATTTGTATTCGGTGTATCAAGATCGTTTGGATACTATTCACGAAGAATTGTTAACCATCGTGATTATTGTTCTGATTGCATTCGAAGCTTTTATGGCGTTTATGCGCTAATTCGGTTCAAGCGATCAATTTGGTATTTCAGATAAAGACCTTGTAACCATGCATGTACAAAATATTATGCGATTTGTGCTTAATAAGGACAGGACAAACAAGTGTTTTTGGCGAATGAGTTGACTTTTAGTGAATTAAACAGTATGTTTTTTTTCTAGGTGTAAATAGAATAAAATTTGTAAAGATAAATGTCCATCATGAAAAGCGTAGTTTTTTTCAATCATTCTTACTCATCTCAATCATTAATCAGTGCCTCTGCTGCCATGTTTACCTTTACATCTATTTGTACGGCAACATCTAATTGGTATCTATGTTTTGGCCGGGAAAGGTTTGCACCATAATATAAAAAGCGATAAAAAATGTGTAAATCCCCGGCCCAAACGACCGGGGATTTTTTTATGGGTTCTTTGCTGAAAGGAAAATTATGAAAGAACCAAAAAAGATCTCGTTTCTTGCTGCCGTTTTGATGAACATCAACATTATTGTCGGGAGTGGTATTTATATTTTCCCACAGTTGATGACGCAGCAAGCTGGCGGGATCAGCTTTCTAGGGTGGGCTCTCGCTGGACTTTTGTTGTTGCCGATTGTTTTGTCTATTGCTCAAGCTGCTCGCATATTTCCTGGCGATGGCGGATTTTATAACTATTGCACTACTGCATTAGGACAAGATGTTGGTTTTATAGCAAACTGGGCTTATTTACTGGGTTATATGGGAACCGTTGCAACACTGGTTAGCGTTATTCGCGACCGACTTATCAGCCCAATTGGTTTGGAGGTGGTAAAAAATAATATGTTATTATTTTATATTGTATTTCTTCTCTTTCTTTCTGCATTGAATATGATAAGTATTCGAATGATTGGTAAAATTCAAAGTACTATTACATTACTAAAACTGATTCCATTGATTTTTATACTTGGTGCTATTTTCTTCTATTGGAATTCATCATTTGATTATCAAATTAGCAACATTGGACAGTTGCCGGGAGTGGTTCCTTTAGTACTTTTCTCATTTTTGGGTTTTGAAAGTTGCTGCAGTATTAGTCACTACATTCGTGGTGGTTCAACGAAAGCATTCAAGGTAATTTTGCTTGCATTCTCGATAGCTGTTTTGCTGTATACCGTGTTTCATCTTGGTATCTTGCATATTATGGGCAGCAATGCATTGACATCTCATGGAGTTCAAGCATTTCCATACTTTATGGGTTTTTCTAAGAGCGTTGCCGATATTTGTGCTATTGTTCTATTGATTGACATGATGTTGAGTTTCATCAATACCTCGTATGGCGCATCGCTTAATAACATCACCAATATCAATACCTTTGCAAAATGTGGTCTTATCTTTCAATCAAAAATTTTCGCAAAGTTGAACGCCGCTGGTATGCCAGGAAACGCAGCACTTATCCATGCGGTAGGTATTCTTGGACTAATTCTTTTTATTCCAAACACAACAACTTTGTCTGCCATTACCTGCCTTGGCGCTTGCACGACATTCTTATTTACTGTTCTTGCTGTGTTTGTTCAAAGTTTGCGTAAAAAAATGTACGGAACTCTTTCGATAACAATACTTGGTTTCATCTCATTGGCCATTTTGTTTTTCTTGATATGGACAACAAAATTAGGTGACACTGTCGGTGAGCGGTTGCTCTATGCTGCTCCAATGCTCATAGGCATCCCTACAGGATATGTAATGTATCGTTTTTTAAAGGGACGTAAAAAGAAGATTCTTCATCCATATTCGCTGGCACCTGAAATCGCTGCTGAACAGATGGTAGAGGCAGAAAAGTGACAAAAAAGATAGTTAGGGTTGTTACATTATTATTTATTGTTGTAGCAAGTTATTTATTATATCAGTCTCAACCACAACAATAAATTAATCTTGTTGTCGTGGATGTTGACTTCAATAAAATAATCCAACTACGTGGTAATTGCCAAACGCAAGAAAGTCCCTGTTCAACGTTCAAAATAGCACTTAGTTATATGGGTTTTGATGCTGGAATTTTAAAAATGAAAACGAGCCAGGAATGCACTATAAAGAGAAGAATACAAAGCAGCATTTGATTTCTGGAGACAGGCCTACACCCATCAAACCTGGATAAAAAATTCTTGCGTTTGGTATTCGCAAAAGTTAACAACCCAGATTGGAATTGAAAAATTCAAGACCTACATAAAGAGCTTTAATTATGGAAACCAAGATGCTTCGGGTGATCATGAAAAAACAATGGTTTAATAAAATCGTGGCTGTGTTCGAGTCTGAAAATTTCGCCACTTGAACAAATCGAATTTATCAAAAAGCCACTACACAAAGCATTGCCGGTTTCAGAGTATGCCCATATGCAAACACAAAACTTTTATATATTTCAGACCTTGCGCATGGTTGGAAAGTGTTCGGTAAAATAGGTTGTGGCTTATATGACCATGCAATCAAAAGCATAGGTTGGCCTGCCAGCCGTAACCTTGGCGTAGGCTGATTTGTCGGGTGGGTAACGAATGAAAGTAAACACAAAACAATTGTCTTTGCTTGTTTAGTCAAATCAAAAAATGAAGATGGCGCTAAAAATGTATATATGGTAAAGCATGGAGAAATCACTTGCCTAAAACAAAGAATGTGATTTTAATGTTCCCAAAAACCTATTGAATCCGTTAGGCTTGAAGCTCGATTCATACCTGATTGCATTGTAGGTGCGCATATGAGTCGCAACTGTATGTATATAATTGACAATTCGTTGTAGAAAAAGCCAGAATACAACAAGACGAGTGATTGTTCTTTTTTATTCATATTTAAGGGGTGTGGTCTATGGTACATATCAAAAAACGAATTTGTATAACTTTTGTATTGAGTATATTCGTAGGTTTTAACTGTTATAGTATGTCCTCACAAGATGAAAAATTTAAACATGTTATTGCTATAAAAAATAATCTCATTTACTTCGTACACTATCTCCAGATGACACAAAAATGGCATCCAGATAGCGAAGCAGTTGGAGTTATAAATACGGTTTTGACACAACCGTTTTCTTCGATATGCAGCATAAATGATTATAAAAAACTGATACAAGAACTTGCTTATTATTTAAGGTATAATCAGCATCTTATCAGCGATACAGAATACGATAAATTCTTTAAGAATATAATAGATTGGTAACCACAATAAAAAATGTTGCTCAATTTTTTAGCGAAGAAGGTATTTGCATGATATTACTGCAACATTTGTCATATGGATTGTTTCTTATGTTTTGATGGCAATATGGCTAAACGTGGGATTATAATTTTTATACTGTGCATACTAGGAATTATTACAGGCATCTCATTGTATAAAAGATTTACAAGAGTGGATGATTTTATTAGATCTGCCCAGAAAACCCCATGTTTTTAAAAACCGTGGATGAATGGGCAGTTGCGGAGCAAAAAAATAAGTTTTTTGCGTAAGAAAGAATGAATGGGCATACTGTGTGGGCATGAAAAAATATTGGACTGGTGCGCATACAAAGTACAGGTTAATGATACACATAGTTTGGTTGCCAAAGCATAGAAAAAGAGTTTTGAAGGGGGTCTTGGCCAAAAGAATAGAAGAACTGTTGAGAGAATGTGCTGATGTAAATAGATGGAATATCGAAGAATTGAATATTCAGCCAGATCATGTTCGTATGGTGTTGCAATTTCGTCCCGATATAGCAGTAAGTAAGGTAGTGCAGCTGTTTAAGGGAAAAAGCAGCAAAATAATAAGACAGGAATTCCCTGGGTTAGAAGAAGTTTACTGGGGAGATAGTTTCTGGGCAGATGGATTTTTTGCAGAAACAGTGGGTTCGGTAAGATTGGATGCAATTAAGAAATATGTTAGTAGCCAATGATAGAGTGTACATGTACGGGGATTCCACGGCCTAAAGGCCGTGGCGATTTCAATTGGAGGATACCCCAGAACATCATGCCGTTATGCATGGAATTGCTTCAGAAGATAAAGGCGGTAAATTATTTATCCTTGAAGTTGGCCCAGAAGGGCAGATGGTTATCAGGGGTATGCATCGTGCTATTGCTGCTTATGCACATACTGGTAACAATGTCATTGTTGATTACATAAAATATGAGGGTGCTTGGATTCCTGATCTTAAAGAAGCATTAAAAGGGATACCTGTTATTTGGGTTGGCGTGACTGCTCCATTAGAAATAATACAACAACGAGAAAAGAAACGTGGAACATCTCCAGAAGGTCATGCTCGTAGTCATTATTATACGATTCATCAAGGGATGTCTTACGATGTAATGATTGATACCAGTTTGTTAACCCCTGACCAAGCAGCAGATAAAGTTATTAATTTTATGAATGAGAAAAAATGAAAAAATTGTTTTTATAGTAGCTACGGTATTTACTTGCTTTTCGTTTTTTATTCGGGGATCTTCTATGCAAAAAATTATCGATCTAACTCATCTCATTACTACATCAATGTCTGTGCATTCTTATGATGAACCGGTATCAATTAAACAGATACGTACATTGGCCGACAATAAATACAATGATTGGCAGTTGACATCAGGCATGCATGTTGGCACACACATTGATGGCCCTGGTCATTTGAATGAATCTCGTATTTTATTGTCCTCTTTTCCTGCTGATAAGTTTGTCGGTAGTGGGTATTTAATTGATGCTCGCCATAAAGCAATTGATGTGTCATTGCTCAAAGATTTGCCGGCAGAAGAAGGCCTGATTGTTTTGATTCTGACTGGCTTTGGTAAGCAATTTGGCACAGACAAATATTATAAAAATTATCCTACACTTTCTGAGGCTTTTGCCCATGAATTGGTAAAGCACAATATAAAAATGGTTGGCATTGACTGTTTTTCTCCGGACAATTATCCATTTCCTGTGCACAAAATATTCTTAGATAATGGTGTTTTAATTATTGAAAATCTAACTAATTTAGAAAACTTAGTTGGTATTAAAAAATTCAACATCATTGCATTGCCGCTTAAAATAGAAACTGATTCAGCGTTGGCCAGGGTAATTGCATTTGTTGAATAGGGTAGTGTGTATAAACATGAAAAAGTTATTAGTTTTTATAAGCATAATTCTTATACCATTTACCCATAATGCAACCGATGAAGCATACTATATTATTGAACAAGTTTTCAAAGGCAAAACGCAGATCGAACCATCATGGTTTTATTCCTGCTTGCTCAGAATTTTAAATTGGTTGCCTGATCGTATTGCCTTGAAGATATTCTAAATTGGAAACATGCCATACAGTGAAGAGGGTACGCCATCTGAGCGTACCCTCTTGAGTATCATAATCTTTATAGCGGTTATTTTGTTTCATCTAATTTGGTTGTTGAGGAAACAGCGGTTGTTGTTTTTTGCTGATAGGCTGGGTTGGGATTCTTGAGATGGTAGTCTTGATACTCTCCTGTTATAAGAGAATGATAATAAATTCTTTGAGGTGTTTCATAATATGGTTCGTAGTTGTGTATTTCGTGGGATATAGGGTCAGGCATATTATCTTGCTTGAAATCTNATCTGAGCGTACCCTCTTGAGTATCATAATCTTTATAGCGGTTATTTTGTTTCATCTAATTTGGTTGTTGAGGAAACAGCGGTTGTTGTTTTTTGCTGATAGGCTGGGTTGGGATTCTTGAGATGGTAGTCTTGATACTCTCCTGTTATAAGAGAATGATAATAAATTCTTTGAGGTGTTTCATAATATGGTTCGTAGTTGTGTATTTCGTGGGATATAGGGTCAGGCATATTATCTTGCTTGAAATCTCTATCTCCCTGCGCAAAAAATATAAGAGAAGTAACTTTTTCGTTAAATCCAGGTGCTTGATCTAAGCCAGGATAGTTTTTTTCGTCGAATTCTTTCCACAGAGTATCAATTACGTTTTGAGCATTCTGTTTGCCATAAACATACAATACAATACGTGGTGGTCGTTCCGGTTGTTGTATTGTCTTTATTACCTTTATTTTCATTGTGTATATTCCCTTCTGGAGTGTCTCGTTTTTCTGTATGAGCTTTAAAAGCTTAATAAAAATACGTTCTATTTCTGTAGGATCACCATCAGGTTTTTCTTGAGGCATAAGATGAATTTTATAGAATTTGACAAGCTCCTTGGCAAAATTTTTTATTGTGTCTTGTTGAAATTCCGTTGATCTCTGTTTCATGAATTCATAATATACGAGATAGTAAGGGTACGTTGTAACAGGGTCTTGCTCTTGGACCTGATGTAAAAATCCATTCTTTATAAATAAATCACCACCTGCCGATGTGAAATAACATCCATGGGGTTGCATCTCTGTATATGCGATTGCATACCATCGCAAGTAATTTTTTATGTGACATGTGTCTGGATAATATATCGCAAGACTTGGATATTGACTTTGTTTTTTACCGAGTAGATAACATGCATAATAATAATCCAGCCACTCTGGTGCGAAATTACCCCGCTCTTCTTTTTCTAGAAGATCTTGTTTGTATGAAGGAAACTTAAAAGTATAGTAACACTCTGTAGGACTGAAAAGCTCGGTTGCTTTTCTGTCGTTAAGGCTTGCTTTGCATATTTCTATAAGTTTGGATAGGTACTTTTTGTCGAGTCCCTGCACTAAATTAGAAATTTCATATTTGCTTTCTATCTCTTTAATTGTATTAGCTTGCCGTTGCGTTAATTTAGGTTCTTGTATTTGAGGAATTGCTGCTTGTTGTAACTTTAATTCTTGAAGTGATATTGTTCCTTCTCCTGCCCCTGAAATGGCAGAAATGCCTAATTCTTGAGCCGCTAACTTTCTTGTGGCTGTTGATACTGTTTCTGATTCTATAGGTTGTTGTTTTATTTTTTTTTCTTTGCTTTGTTGTTCCAACAGTTGTTGTTTTGTTTGTGCGTCCCGTAATACTTTTTGTTGTGCTTGTTGTACTTTTTCCATCTCATCTTGTATCTCTTGAGGTGTTAGTTTTCTTTTTTCTTTATAATCGATGTGCGAAGCTTCTTGGGGGGCGGGTGTAATTTTAGAAATTGGAGCAGGTGTTTGTAGGCTTGGGCGATGGCGTTTTAAGTATTCATCCCAGCCATACGTGTAAATATCTTCTTGTGTTGAATAACGATCTTCTTCTATTCTCCTTTCATGAACTTCAGTAATGTTGATTCCTGACTGTATTACAAAACGTAAGAACTGGTCAACTTCATTACTTTTTTTCTCTAAAGTTTCAAGCCAATAAGGATCATCCGTTATAAAACCATAAGTGAATCTTTCTATATCTAAAATACCTGTTCTTGAAGCCTTTTTAAAAGATTCTTGGCACCAATCAGGAAGAGCTTCAAGAGGATTAGGTTGTTTAGGCTTTTCAGCTTTTGTAATTTTTTCGCCAGGAGGTGAAGTAGGTTGGATAATTGGTGATCCTTGCTCTATTTTTCTGCCAAATAAAAGTTCTCTGATTGAGTCGGCATAGTAATATTCTGAAAAACTTTCTGAAATCGGGATTTGACTATTCAAAGTCTTAATAATGTCTTTAATTAAGCTTAAAAAATGAATACGATTTTCAATAGTCAAAGAAGGATCTTTTTTTATTGTATTAATGAGATTATCAAAATCGTTTATCGACTTAATTAACGCGAGTTTTAGATTTTTGGCATCTGTTTCGTTTAGTATATTTTGCTTTATGTATTCAATATTTTTAGAAAGCAAGTCAATAAATTGTTTTAATGAAGGAATATCTTTAGTTTGAAGAGTCTGCTTTAACACAAGGATTTGTTCTATAACATTTCTGGCCTGTTGAGTTTCTGCTGTAGTAGTGCCAATAAGAGGTATTGGTTTTTGTGCAGCATTGAGTATTTCAATAACAAAGACTGAGATGAATGATACATATGATAATATGCGGTATTGTTTCATAAATTCTCCTTTTTTAATGGTATTTTTTAAAAATCTATACACTATTTTATTCATCTAGTTAGACTGTATCATTTTTTCAAATAGAAAATAAATAAATAAGAAGTATTTGCTGTTTTTATCGATATTTAACGTGAGTTCTGAGTTTGAAGAATCTATAATGAAGTGCAACGCCACCCTGATCAAAATGAAAGGCGTTGCACATGCGAAAATGTACCTAATTATCAGAAAAAGAACGAGAAACTTTGTACATGATGCTTAAAAATAGTGAAACGAGAAAAGAAATGGTTAGGGTTTTGGGCGAAATCGATTGACAATATCGCGGGGAATCAAGCGTAATTCAAGCGGTGGTCTTGGATACATACCTGATCGCGCTCACCGTTTAGCGCTAGAACGAAAGACGCATAAAAAAACAAAAGATAACGATCGATGAACGGTTGAAAAGTTGGATTTACGAAGGTTTGAGCAAGGGCTGGTCGCCAGCAATTATTTCAGGACGAATGAAACAGCAAAACTCCCCTTTTATGTATGGCCCTGAGACTATCTATAAATTCGTTTATAGCAGCAATGGGCAAGAGCTTTTTTATTTACTTCCACAGCCAAAGCCCAAGCGATGTTGCCTTTATGGAAGGAAACCATGGCAATCAAAATTTTTTGAACACACTTCTATTCATGAGCGTCCGGAAGCTGTAAACCATCGAATAGAGTTAGGGCATTTTGAAGGCGATCTTGTATGTCACAAAGGGAGTGCTGCTGAAAATATTTATGTACTCCTTGAGCGTAAAACTCGATATGTGATTCTGACCAAGAACCCCAATAAAGCATCTCTCCAACTTATTATGAATATGTACCACAAATTGAAGCATTTGCCAGCTTGGTTGATAAAGTCAGTTACTTTTGATAATGGGAAGGAGTTTGGTTATCATTACCTTTTGAAGCGTGGGCTTGGTATAGGCGACCTATTTTTGTGATGCATTTGCGTCATGGCAAAAAGGACAAGTTGAGCGGGTTAATCGTACAATTAGACGTTTTTTGGATAAAAATCGCCCACTCTCAGAATTTTCTGATGTGGAGCTTTTGGAGGTACAAAATCGGTTAAATTCGATGCCACGTCGGGTTTTAGGTTTTAAAACACCACTTGAGGTTTTTAATCATGAGTGTTGCACTTTATTCTAGGCATTACCTTTTTTTGTCACGAAAAGAATAAGCAACAAGACCTGCAATTAGGTTTACAAAAAA
>LDIV01000002.1:138066-144267 GCA_001468855.1 candidate division TM6 bacterium UASB124
TTTCAAACCCCGAACTCACGTTAGGTTAATTACTATATAAGAAGTTGGGTTTTTAAGGTACCAATTTAGTAACGGTGCCTGAGGATATATCTTGTCGGCATATAGGACACTCTTTATTTTTTGATATTTTTTTGTAGCAATTTTCACAAAAGACATGTCGACAATTTGGAATGATAACCCTTTTGCCTTTTTCATAGCTATCATCTTCCAGACATATTGGACAACAATCTTCACCATCAGTCCATTTGTTTGTATTGATATTGTATACGCATAATTTTTTATTGATCCAACTAAGATCTCGATCTTGTGGTGGCATTATTGGTGCTGATGGAGTTGTCGTTGTGGTTGATGGTTTGGTTGTTGGGGATGGAGGTGTTCTTGTTGGTGGGGAAGAAGGTCTAATTCCAGCCGACCATTGTTGTGCTTTGCTTGCTGTTTGTACAGATGATTGTTGGGGTGGCTGCGGAAGGGGGCGGCGAGGAGCTGAGGATGGTTGTTGTCGGGTGACCGGCGCTTGCGGCAACGGTCTTGTTTGTGTACGTGGGGCGGATGGTCTAATGCCAGCTGACCACGGTGAACTTGCTTCTATGAATTTTTTAAGATCATCAAAAATGACTGCTAACAACTGATTTTGTGCGGTAATTTTTTGTATTTCAGCCTCTAGTTGCATGAGTTTGATAGCCTCGTCTTTTAACTGTTCTTTGTTTTGATCTATTGTCTGAATGAGTTGAGTAAGTAACGCCTGTATAAAATTACGGATGATTGGATTTGTAGTATCTTTATTAGAATTAACAATAGCAATTGCTTGTTGAATACCAACTTGAAGTAACTGTTTGTACTGAGCAATCCACCGACTACTGTTACTTGCGCAGAGAGATGCTAATTTTGTTTTGAGAACGGAGAAAAGATTGATTTGTTTGTTATTAAGCGCTTCTTCGGCGATAAGCAGAATAAGCTGGAAACGTTGTTGGTCTTCTATCAATTGTTGGAACTCTTTGCTTCTTACAATAATTTGAGTTGCTTTATCAACTATTATCTTAGAAAGTTGGTCTCCCATGTCTTTGACATTTTGATCATTACTTTGTTTTGCATTGTATGTTTGGAGCAAAGCATTTTGCCAGAAGTCCGTATCTATTATTTGCCTTATTTGTATCATTTGTATTAAATCTGTGAGCGATAATGCGCCATATTCGACACCAGACTCTTTTGATTGGATTCCACTTGAGCTTTGCAATTGAGTGAACTGAGCCTTGAGAATACTAGCATCAATACGTTTGAAGCTCCAGTATAGGTTGTGTATATTGCTTGATGGATTAAATTCAAACGTCCATGCAGAGTTTGTGTTTTGAATTTTAAAGGTGATGCTGACTTTATTAATGCTTACTATGATGATAACCTGCTCTAGTGTTATTGGTATGTCAACAGCCGTTATATTATTATCGATTAAGAATTTTTCCAGGGCGTTGTCATAAGGCTTATTACTTGTAATATTTTGTACTCGATCAAGCTCGAATTGAATACCTAAATCATTGGGTCCTGTCAAGCTTTCTATTAAAAAGGTTTTGGATCCCTTTGTTGTTGGTGCTATATCAAGGAATAGATCTCTGATTGCCGTTAACACTCCAAGAAAGCTTTCTGGTAAACTTTGTGCTTTCTCTACAATTATTGATTGTATAAAAGTAGTTGTATCGCCGTGAGCCATAGAAATAAATCCAGGGTAAGTAGGTACAGCGTAAGCCTGTAGCTGTTGATTTTTAGGAAGAGATTCAAATTTTTTGATTAGAGTATTATTGATTTGATTGAATCTATTACTATTTTGAGGGTTGGAGAGTAAAGGGAATCGTGGATCATTGAGGCTTGGTACTGATAATCCAATTGTAAAATCGATAGGACGTAATAAATGTGGCATTTGTCTTTCGATGAGCTTTCTTATCTTGGGATTTATATGCAAGCCGATAGAAATGACTTGTGGATAACAGAGAATGATGTTTTTGTTATTTATAACCAAATCTCTTTTTTCAAGCGCTGCGGCCTGTGCTTTCACCTTGCCTATAATTTCTATTGAATCATCAGGAGTAAGTGATTGAATTTCTATGCCGCCCGGTAGAATGAGTTGTGGAATGTTCGATCGTGTTACCGTTTTGCCAAAGAAAGAAAGTAAAGATTTTAAATTGGAATCTTTTGAGATGCCTATATTTGCAGCATATGTGAAAATTTTTCTGTAATCTAAGGGTTCATATATAACCGAGGCGTTTTCTGTTCCTATAGCGATGATTGGAAATCCAAGAGTAATGCTTTGATTTCCTTGGACGGTATTTTTGAATTTAAAAAAGTTTAAATTTGTACCACCAATGTAACAGGACATTGCAATAAAAATGCCTATTGAATGAAAGTCATTAAAGTATTTAAGGAGTTGTTGCATTGCTTGTGGTTTAAGATCACAAATAGTATTGCCTGTTTGTCCATGCCCCATGATAAAAATATCCCAAATCGCAGATGATATTTTTTCTTTGAGAAATGTTTGAACGTAAAAGGCAATAGCATTGGAATGCTTAGGGTTTATATTCTTATTCATAGGATTTAGAAAATCAAGTTGATCAGAGAAGTCATCAGTCTGTGTTTTAAGTTGTTTTATATTGTTGAATAAACCGGGCAGGTTAAAATATCTTCCATAACGTGATAATAATTGAACAGGAAAGACCAGAAAGAGCCCCGTTTCTGCTTGATAGTAGATGCTCCAATCTCGTGCGCTAAACACAAAGCCTGTTGAAAAGTTTTGAACAAATTGAGGGTTTTGATTTTTATATTCATGATATCTATATATAAAGTTGTACAAGATGGCTTGACTTACCAGTAGAGGAGCTACTTTTTGTTGTATGTTATCTCTCAAAGTTTTTCCAAGCGGTTCAAAGACTTTGTCTTTAGGTGATTCTTGACCATAAAAATCGCTTAGTATTACAAGAGGTATATGTATTTTTTGCGTAGCTTTTGCTTGTTGTGTTTCATATTGTTTATGTTTTGCGCCCGCTATAAAAGGATGTTCTTGCTTGTATGTTAAGGCGTCTTCCGGCCTGGTTATATTTTGTGGAAGGTATCTTTCACTATAGGTTTTTTTAGCAGAGAGTTGTTGCTGCGGTGGGGCTGGTGGCAGCTCAGTAGTGGCCAATTGTTCTTGTAAATGTGTTGTTCGTATTGGCGTTTTTGGCTGTTGCGGAAGATATGATGGGGTAACGCCTGCCATTTTTTGCTGAGTTTGTGTTATTGGTTTTACCGTTCTTTGTTGCGATGGAACTGCTTGCTTCCACGTTGAAGATGTTGTTTGTTGTTGTGTTGGCGACTGCGGTAGATAGCTCGGTTGGTATGTTGCATGGCACGATAGTATAAAAGATATAAGAAAGATTGTACTTGATATTCGTTCTAGTGTATTCATAAGATCCCCTTGTTATGAAATTCATTTTTCTATAAGTTTAGCGAATAGCTATGGGGGGGTTCAATAAAGATAGATTTTAAGTAAAAAAATGACTGGTAATAAGAAACAATCTCTTTTACAAGAGTATTCAGTTGCCAGTGATGAATAAAATAAAAATTGGTTGTTTTTACTTATTTATCAAGAAGCATTTGAGCTTCTTCCCACTGAGCCCAGCATTCTTTTAATTGATTTTGTATTTGTTTGATGCGGTTCATATTTTTTTCGAACGCGTCAGTACCATAGGTGAGTTGATCAAACTTTTGATTAAGTGTTAAGAGCTCTTGGTCAAGCGATTCAATTTTTCGTTCAAGCGAACCTATTTTTTTTCGTAGTTCATATTCCTGCTTGCCGTCACTTAGTTGTTTGTTTGTAGTGTCTGTTTTTTGTTTGGTGCTCCCGAATTCCTTGGGTTGATTTTGCATCTTCTCGCGTTGCTGCTTGTAGTACAGGTAATCTTCGTAATTACCTTTATACGTAACAATGCCATGCTCAGTAAGTTCAAATATTTTGGTAGCAAGCTGATCAAGGAATGAGCGATCGTGTGATACAAATAAAATAGTTCCTTGGTATTGTTGGAGGGCATGAAGCAGGATTTCTTTGGATTGAATATCCAGGTGGTTTGTTGGTTCATCAAGAATTAAAAAGTTTGCATTGAGCAGCAATACTTTAACCATGGCGACTCTATTTTTTTCACCACCACTTAATACGGCAATCTTTTTTTCAACATCATCACCGGGAAATAAAAAGGAGCCAAGCAGACCACGTACGCGTTGACGCATTTCGCTGGATGTACAAACGCTTTCAGCTTCTTCAAGTACCGTTTTATTTTTATCAAGACATGTTTCTTGATCCTGCTCAAAAAATGCCCATTCAACATTGTGACCAAATTTTATGGTTCCGTGTTCATTGTGATATTTGCCCGTAATAAGATTAAGTAATGATGTTTTACCTTTACCATTGGCAGCTACAAGTGCAGCTTTGTCTCCACGGAAAAGGTCGAAATTGGCATGGTCAAATATTACTTTTTCATTGAATGTCTTACTTACACCTTTGATATGCAACACAATATCACCGGTACGTTTGACCGGCGGCAGTTGGAGCGTTATAGTTTTTTGGTTCGCCTCTGGTGCTTCAATGAGTTCAATTCTCTCAAGAGATTTAATCATACTTTGTGCCATGCTGGCTTTGCTTGCTTTTGCCCTGAATCGATCTATAGTGCGTTGTTTTTGTTTGATAACACGTTGTTGCGCTTCATATGCAGCCTGTTGCGCTGCGGTTTCCAACTCTTTGTGTTTGGTAAATTCTTCATAATTGCCATGGAAGAGTGTGGCATGACCGCGGTCAAGTTCAAGTATGTATTCACACAAATGATCAAGAAAGAATCGATCGTGACTGACAAGTACAAAACCAAATCTGGCATTCTTTAAAAAATCCAAAAACCAATCTTTAGCGATAATATCCAAGTGGTTAGTTGGTTCGTCAAATAAATAAAAATCGGCATCTTGAAGTAATAGCTTTGCTAACACAAGTCGCATTTTCCACCCAACACTGAGTGTGCTTACCGGTTGATCAAATGTTTTTGGATCAAAGCCTAAACCCAGAAGGATCTTTTTTGTTTTAATAAGTAATGCTTTTTCATTAATGTCTGCAAGGCGATGCATCACCTCTGAAAAGCGCTCAACTTTATCAGGGTTGGGGTTAGGATTGTTGTCACAATATGTTTTGAGTTGCTCATATTCTGCTTTTAAGTCTAACACGTAACCAAATGCCATCATTGTTTCGTCTAATATTGATTTGGTTGATACCAAGACGACTTCTTGGGGAAAGTAGGCAACTTTGTATCGTTTTTCAACGTTGAGTGATCCGCTATCTAATGGTATTGAACCATTAATGACTTTAAGTAGCGTTGATTTACCGCTACCATTCCTGCCGATCAAACCGATTCGTTGATCATGGTTGATGTTAAATGATGCGTCATCGAAAATGATCTTATCGCCCAGCGTAAGCGAGATGTGTTGTGCTGTTAGCATGACTTAAAAACCTTATGGTATAAAGCTTGAATATGCAATAAATACCATTCTACCATAACTCTTGATTTTTGGCTTATGGGTTGGTTAGGGTTAACAAGGTTTTGTTGCGGTTATTGAATACGAAGTAGCCGTCTTATGATGATGTTTCAGTCAGTGATGTTTTGTTGGTTTTTGCTTACTTGGCCATCAATTTTGTGTATAGACTTTCTTGAGGTTTGAGCTGTAAAGGAAACGGTTAAAAAAACAGGACTTACGCACTAGCTGAAAGTTATATCCAGATCTTGATTTTTTATGTAAAGATGCTCCAATTTTATGAGTTAATCTATTATTCCATAAAAAAGGAGATCTTTACATGCATGCTGCTCAATCATATCAAAAACTTTGTTCAGAACAATACGTTGATGCTTTATTACTTTGCATTGATAAAAAAGTTTGCACAAATATGGCAAAAGAAATGAATACGTCACACGATTCGTTGTATCGTAACTTTGATAATCCGATTGAAAAGGCAAATGCACTACTTGATGATCTTACAACAATGTCCCTAAACACGTTGAACCTGGAAGAGCTATATTTAATCTTTGATGATACGCAGATAACCAAGTTGTATGCAAAAAAGATCGAAGGCTTGGAGGTTGGTTTCGACGGTAGCCTTGGAATGTCAGCACCGGGAATGAAGATGGTGACCGCATTACTAACTGA
>LDIV01000002.1:145557-152736 GCA_001468855.1 candidate division TM6 bacterium UASB124
TGAAGAAAGTCTTGACCAGTCTAACGTGTGTTGAACATGTCATAAATTATCTCAGAGAAGTAAATCAACAGTTACGTGGTTCTTCAAATCCGGCATCAGATGATAACTTTGCCTATGTTGCGTAAGTCCTGTAAAAAAATTAACTTGGAACGGATTGCGTAGTTGCAGTCAAAGATGTATTACTGTTCCGTAAGTGCCTGAACCGGGTCGAGTTTTGAGGCTTTGCGTGCGGGGTAATATCCAAAAAGAATACCAACACTCATAATAGCGATACAGGCAATGAGCATTGACAGCGGAGTGATGATAACAATCCAGCTGGTAATTTTTGCAACAATGAATGGTATGCAACATCCAATCATGATGCCAACCAATCCACCGATGCTGCACAAAATAATTGATTCAAAAAGGAATTGACGCAGAATTGTTTTATCTTGTGCCCCCAGCGCCATGCGAATGCCAATTTCTTGTGTGCGTTCGCCAACAGAAACCAGCATGATATTCATAACACCAATGCCGCCGACAAAGAGCGATATTGATGCAATGATGAGTAATAAAAGATTAAGGATGAGCGAAGAAACGTTAGCAGCCTTAAGCATGGATGCCTGATCCCAGATAGTAAAGTCATCAACATCTTTGATGCCGATACGACGTCGTGCGCGTAGAATCTTTTTGATATACCGTACCGCATTAGGAATGGCATCGATCGATTTCATCGAAATAGTAATTGCAGAAATTTTATCTCCGGGAGGTGCAAGGCTAATCTTTTTTGCCGTTGTTATAGGAATAAATACATCCATATTAGGATCTTCAAAACCAAACTGTTGATCCATTTTTTTGATAATACCTATAATGGTGAAATTAATTTTTTTGATTTGAATTGTTTTATCAAGAGGGTCTTCTCGTTTGAAAAGTTCATCAGCTATTTTGTTACCAATGACGATAACACGCGAGCCTTTTAAAACGTGTTCATGATTATAGAACTGTCCGCGTGCTATTGTTCTGCTCATAAGGCTGAGTAGATTGGCATTACCGGATTTTATTGATGTTGAAATTCTGTGGCCGCGAGCAACGAGTGTGTCTCTGCCAAATGCAGCGGGTGAAATTGCTTTTATTGAGGGAACATAACGACTGAGTATGTCAACATCTTGGAATGAAAAAGGAGGAATCTTTTTTTTCATCTCTTTTCCACTCTCAGATGCAAGCCAGTTGCCGGGGTGAATAAAAATATAATTATCTCCGCCGGCCATTATTTCTCGCTTAACTCGTTCTTCTGCTCCACGACCAATGGCCATAATGGCGATGATGGCACTAATGCCTATAATGATACCAAGCATAGTGAGCAAAGAGCGCCCTTTATGGTGGCGAAGGGATCGCAAAGCGGTGATAAATAGAACTTTTGTATTCACTTACAGAGAACCTCTAAACCAGCGTTTATAAACATCTTCCATATCATCAGGCTCTTCAACATCCGTTATAACATTGTCAGTTTCTGATAATCCTTCTAAGACTTGCCAGAACATGTTGTCGGAAAGTCCGACGGTAACTTGCTTTTGGACAAAGCGTTTGTTATCAACGGTCCACACGAATTTTATAATTTTTTCAGGTTGTTTTTTGACTAATTGTTTCTGCTCATGATCAGGAATAGGAACATATTGATAGTTGAGCTTTTTAGCAACCGTCTGTACAAGCTCTGGATTAATGTAAAATGTTGGTCCGCTGATGCTGATAACGTTTTTAACTTTATGAACATTAATGTGAGCGTTAACAATCATACCTGGTCGCAATAATTTTGATGAATTATCAACGTCGGCCTGTGCTTTATATGAAGCTGGCGTACCATCTGTTGCTGCTGATGAAGCAGCTTTTGGGGTAAAGCTTACTTCTTGAATAAAACTTTTAATGCGCATATCGGGGAAGCTGTTAGGTGTCAGAATAACTTTTTGTTGTGGTTTGATGTGTCCAATTTCACTTTCATCGATATCGAATGTTGCTTTCATTTTGGTTACGTCTTGGGCGATTTCAAAAAGGATGGTGTTGCTGACATCGTTTGCCACCATACCTTTGGTAGCGTACACAGCAATGACGGTGCCGTTATCAGGCGCTTTGATTTTTGTGCTATCGAATTCTAATGATGCGCGTAACAGGAGTGCTTTATTTGTTAAAACATCCTCTTGTGCTTTTTCATAATCACGTTGGGCCTTTTGATAGTTGTCACGTGATAGCTGACCTGATTTATACAAAGCCTCTTGGCGTGGGAAGTATGCCTTTTGGTAGGTTAAATCTTTTTGTGACTGTTCAAGACGGTGCTGAGCTGCCTGAACATCAGAATCATCTTTACCGGTGTCGATGAGGGCAAGTAGTTGCCCTTTTTGGACAGTTTGATTTTCTTTTACATATATTTCTTTGACAAAACCGGACTGAATGCTGCCAACTTTCATGATTTCTTTGATTTCCAGGAAGCCAGAAACAGAAATAGTATGTTTAATGGTACGTCGTTGTGGATTTTCCGTTTTGTAGAGAGATTGTTTATTGGGTTTAGTTTTGATTTTTTTGATGATGAGAAATGCACCGCTTCCTATCATGGTGAGTGTTACTATAAGAATTATTATTTTTTTTATATTCATGGCGTACTTTACGTTAAAAAGACTAACTTGTTTGGAAGAATAACGAAAAAAATGAGCCAATGGAAGCAAAAGAGGATTTTTTATTGCGGAATGTTGATTTAGCCAGTGTTTCCGTTTCATACTAAAATACTTATGTGAATAGAATGTAAAACCATAAAGGGAAAGGATTGATATGATTTATATTAGGCTTAGCCGTTTGGGGAAGGCTTTGGTGGCAATTGTATTTGTGTTGCTGCTATTTGGTGTTGATATACAGGTTGTAAGGGCTGCCGATAGGCCCCCTTTGCCAGCAAAACAAATAACATCTCAGTTACCGCGTCTGCCTTTTTATAATTCATTACGGGCTTACAATAATGTTAAGTATGTTGTGCTTGTTGATGATAAAGAAGTTGCGACAAGTGAAGTTGCGACAAGTAATAAGATTTTTAATAAATTTCTTGATTTTGTTTGTGACCAGAAACTGAAGCGTGATTCGGATTATGGACAGAAACGGGAAGAATTAAAAAACATAGAAAATAAACTTAAAGCTTTACTGCAAGGAGCTACGAGTAGCACAGTATCCACAAATGAACAAAATTTGCGTAATCAGCAAGATAAATTAAAACAAGAAATAGCAGCATTTGAGGAACACACTCGGGAAGCGGTTGTACAAAAAGAAGAAGTTGTACAAAAAGGAGAACAAGACTTTATTACATTTATGGAGCATATTAATGCGAGGGAGACAGCCATTGTTCTTATTGCCGCAGGTGCTCAAGGAGCTGCTGCTTCTCGGATTTTAGATACGTTGAAAGATAAAAAAGATTGTTTACATTCTGTTGTTTTATTTGATCCGGATGTTTATCAATCATTTTTTGGGGTGCCTAATCTATATAATTTTAATTTGAACTGTATTAAACATCGTTTATACAATTTTTATTCTAAACAAAGGACATTATTATATCGCAAGATAATGTCTACATTTGATAAAGAAAATCAATGGTTGAAGGTTGTCAATATTTGTTGCTTTGATTTAAAAAATTCATATGTAATCATGGATATTTCTGCTGATATGTTGATAGCTAAAGTTATTAATGCAATGACTTTTATAGATAAGCATTATGCTTTAAATATCGATTTGTCTGCAGTATTTATAAAAGGAAAAGACTATCCAACTGTTTTTATAAATCGAGCTCTTTATTATAAAGATGGTCGATTGATTCATGAATATGCAGATACTATATTATTATATAAAAAATACGTATGGGAATATCCTGTTTCCTTTGATTTGCAGGTAACAACAACGATTCTTGATAATGAAGAGCTTTTAAGTTATAACGAGATACTTTCATTACCAGATCAAAGCGGCAAAAATGAGATAGTCAAATACAACAAAGTTATTTCTGATGCTAATAGCAAAATACAAAAAAGTCCGGATATTGCAGCGTTGATTAAGACATATGAAGGCATTTATGATTTTATTTATAAAGATCAATCAAAGACAGAGGCTTGGGGTATATGGTTGGCCGGCAAAGCACTGAATATTCCTTGGCTTGGAGATTATATAAAAAAAATAGTCTCAGACAAGATTAAGGCGGTATTCACTCAAGGTGTTGCTGCAGATATTATGTTGAATTCATTCATAAATAAATTTAAGGAGCAACCAGACAAGCTTAAGAGCTACAAGAGGAATCTTAATCAGGCAATTCTTGGACTTCGTCTTGGTGTTTATTCGTCTACCCAAAAGGATAGAATTTGTGATTTGTTGAATTGGGTTCTTAATAATCAAGACTGGATACCATATTTTTTTGCTTTTGAGACATGGATTCAAGATGAAAGTATATTTTTAAGGCGATTAGGTGCGACAGATGATTTAGCTAACCAGTTTAAAACAATGATGACGCCACAACAACAACAGAAAGAGGTCGTTAGGAGGGGGGCTGGTATTTGTGAGGATGAAAAAAACATAGTTTTGAGCAGGCGTAAGGATATTATTGTTCCTGCGTTAAATAATATGTGTTCTAAAATTGTTGAGATTTCACCAGTTACAGCGAACGATGCGCCCAAAATAGGTATAGCGTGTAGTGGTGGCGGTTATAGAGCAATGATTGCTTCTTTGGGATTTGTTCATGGACTTGCTAAAAAGAACATTCTTTCTACCGTAAGTTATATGACGGCGCTTTCGGGCTCTTCATGGATGTTGTGTCCATGGATTGCTTGTCAATTGAAATTTCCAGAAACTTATGATGATTTTGTTGTACGGTTAAGAGCAGGCGCTCAACATTTTAATGAGTCATTTTCGGAGAATGAATTGCGAGATATAGCATCTCTTTTATTGACCAGATATAACAATGAAGGTGGTATTACGCTTGTTGATTTTTACGGTGCATTATTGGCACGGGCGCTTCTTAAGGGTTTTCCTAATTCAGGACAGACAGCTACTTTATTTAATAGCATAAGAATCAATTCTCTTTTTAAAAATTATCCATTTCCTATTGCAACTGCTGTCGGAAGTACATATGAACACTATCTGGGTTTTAAATTTGTTGAAGCGGAAGATAAAAAAGAACAGCAGAGAAACTATTTTTGGTTTGAGATGAGTCCGGTAGAGATTGGTTGCGAATATTTAAATGCATGGATAGATCCACAGTTTTCAGGATGTCGCTTTGATAAAGGAATGATAATTGAATTTGGCCCAGAGGTCTCGTTAGGTACCATTATGGGTATTGCAGGGTCTGCATTTGCTGCTGATATTCGAGTTATATTGAGTAAATCAAGAGGAAAGATTCCATCATTCCTTGAATCTTTTGTACAAAATTTGATTGTTAAGCGTGGTGGGGATGCGATGAAATTTTTACAAAGTGATCAATATCCTCTTGGTGTCGAGGTATCTGATATAATGGATTTTAGATTTGCGTCAGGGAGGTTGATTAATTTTGCTCATGGCATTGGACAAGGAAAGATGGCAGGAGAAAAATTTATCAATTTATTTGATTCCGGAATAGATTTTAACCTTCCTGTTGATCCGTTATTAAGAAGAGGGGTTAATTTATATTTGATTTGTGATGCTTCGGCAAATGTGAAACATCAATTAGCTAAAGTACAGCAATATGTAAAAGATATAGATAAGGGTTATAAATTACCGCCAATGAAACTAGATACAGTAGCTAACGATGAGGTTAGTGTTTTTTATGATGTTCATGATGTTTCTTGTCCTGTAATTGTTTATGTTCCAAATAAGGTTGGAATGTCTACTTTGCAATTTAATTATGATGAGCATGATTTCAATATGATCTATAAAACAATGATGAGTACTGTTGAACGTAATTCTGAAAAAATTATAGATGCAATTTGTCTTGTGACGTTAAATTCTAAGCTTCAAAGTACCCCAAATAACGAACAATTGAAACAATTAAGAAATGATCTAGTCAATAAGCTTTCTGGTGTAACTGTTACATCGCATGGAGTAATAGATATTAAGGAAGAGCATAAGTAACAAAAAAATCATGTGTCTTTAAAGAGACCTTTAAAATGAGAAACGAGTTCTGTGGTATATAAAGCCACAATGCTCGTTTCTCTTTGTATCAACCAGGGATTATTTAAATATTTTTTAATTCAAGTTGTAATCGGTGGCGAGCAAAGAACTCTGATTTCAGCCTTTGTTTTGCTAGTTATCTTTGTTAAACTGGCAATAATATGTAATTTCATCATAGTTATCTAAGAGATTTAAATAGTATTTGTTGATCTAAATGGAAGGTTATTGGTATGAAATGGAGTGCCAAATCTATAGTTACTATTTTTTTATTCTTTGTTTCAGTAATAAGTCTTTTAGACTTTAATTACATTAATGCAAAGCTTGAGTCTGCAGATGTTTTAACGAATGGCAAAAACCGTGTTTATTTGTTTGGCGACATGCATGGTTTTGGACATGGTTCTGAAGGCGAGAAAGAAGCTGTCCAATTGACAAGGCTTAAGGACATTGTTGGGAATCAGAAGAAAAAAGTTACTATCTTAGTTGAAAATGATCCCGATCAATACACGTTGAGAGATAATAAACTTGTTGATCCTCACTATGTTCCTGACAATTTTCTAGCCGATTTGGTTGCTCGTATTTATGCATGGAAGAATAGCTATGTAGCTGTTTATGGTATCGAATGTCGGCCGTTGCTTCGTGGTACTTTTGCTCTTTTTGATCAATATAGGGTATTGCATGTTGATACGGCTCTTTTAAATTTGTTCAATCCATGTGCTAGAACATTTTCTGATCTTATGGGAGAATTTGAGGCGATCTATAAAAAAATTAACATGTTACGTGATGAGTTTAAAAAATCAGGGACACAATCTTTTGATGTTATAACGTCTATTGTAAAGAACAAAATGGATAAAGTTGATTCAGCATGTGGTGCTTTACGTAATTTTTTTGATCAGAAGGGAATTTCGTTAACCAGTAGTTTGCTTGATTGTTACGGTAAATTTCTTTTTAAAGATATGCAAAGCGATGTAAAGATAGAAGTTGATGATTATAACCATGACTATATTATGATGGATGAGAATGACCATGACTATATTATGATGGATG
>LDIV01000002.1:153352-164509 GCA_001468855.1 candidate division TM6 bacterium UASB124
AACGAATTGTTTGCTTTGTTGCATAGTGTGCATCACCAAGAATTCTTTTGATCTTGAATGTTTCGATAATAAGTTTGGTTATGCTAACGGCCATCTCACTTTTTGTTTTGTAGAGGCCTTGAGCAAGCTCTTTGCTAAAATATGGTATTGCATTAATCGGTATATTGATCTTTCTGTTAGTTAGTAATGCGGTCACCATCTTCATTCCCGGTGCTGCCATTCCAAGGCTACCGTCGAAACCAACCTCCAACCCTTCGACCTGTTTTGCATACAACTTGGTTATCTGCGTATCATCAAAGATTAAATATAGCTCTTCAAGGTTCAATGTATTTAGGGTCATTGTTGTGAGATCATCAAGTAGTGCATTTGCCTTTTCAATCGGATTATCAAAATTGCGACACATCGAATCATGTGACGTATTCATTTCTTTTGCCACATTTGTGCAAACTTTTTTATCAGTGCAAAGTAATAAAGCATCAACGTATTGCTCTGACCAAAGTTTTTGATATGATTGAGCAGCATGCATGTAAAGAGCCCCTTTTTTTATGGAATAATAGATTAACTCATAAAATTGGAGCATCTTTACATAAAAAATCAAGATCTGGATATAACTTTCAGCTAGTGCGTAAGTCCTGTACATCAATAACAACGACATCTGTTGTCATGGCATCAGCTTCTGGTGAAAGGGAGATGATAGCAAAGACATTATTACAATAACATAAAGAGTGCTTTGGTTGATTATACTGGAGATAAGCAATCAATTTGGCAAGATGCTTTGAATGCTGAACGTTTGGTTGATCTAGACAAATTGAGAAAGATCTTAGACACGCTAGAAAAGGAGGATGGGAATGAATGATGATTCCAGAGAGGTGCAAGATCTAGATTAAAATCGTTTTTTATGTGGTTACGAGCTTTGTAGTATAACAAAACATGCTGCAAGGCTCATTTCATTTTGTCGTTTTACTGGTGGTTTTATACTTGGTGTGGTGCGGTTTGAAAATATGCAATCAAGGGGGTAATGGTTTTTAGCCTTTGTCTTGAAAGTTTCTTTTTGTTAAACTGGCAATAAATGTATTGTTTTAGATCATTTTTTCTTGAAGTTACCTCAAAAATCGAACAATCAAATGGAAGGTTATTGATATGAATAGGGCACTCAAGATCAAATCTTTATTCACAATGTTTTTGTTCTTTTTTTCTTTGTTCTGTATTTGTTATGACCAATGTTATGCTCGAATTATTTGCCTGGATATTTTGTATGCAAAAGATGATTCATCAAAGATTGTTTATTTATTTGGTGATAGCCATGATTGGATTACGGGAAGACATATTAAAGAGGAAGTTGAACAACTTACTCAGTTAAAAAAGGCTGTTGAGCAACAAAATAAACATGTAACGATTTTGGTGGAGGATGTTAAAGATTTTTTGCATGAATCATTGCGAAGTACAGCTCCAGATTTTTGTGATGATTATTTTTTATCCGGACTTGTTCAACGTGTGCAACAATGGGCAAAGAGTAACATTGTTTGTGCCTATGGTATTGAACAACGATACTTGCTATTAGAAGCTTTTGCTTTTTATAATGCGTATTCTGTGCCACCAATTATGGCGCATGCATTTTATAGTTCCTATGTACTAACATTTGATGATTTGTTTGGAGAGATAGAAATACTGTGCAAAAACATTTGCTCGTTAGCACGTTCAATTAATGTACAGGGAGCATGTGCAGAGATTGTAAAAGAAAAAATGAAATCAATTCAATATAATTGTGTGAATCTGCTTAATGTAATGTTTGACCGAAAATTGGTTATGGATGACAATATATATCAAAAGCAGCTTGCATTATTTTGCGAAGAGATAAAAATGCGGTTGTTACAATATGGCGATAATACATTATGGATTGAAGAATTAGAGAAAAAATTAACTCTTTTTGCCAAGCAGGCGGCCATAGAAGGTGGAACAGAGAATTTGCGTAAACAATGTGATGCTCTTCGTGAAGACGTGAAACGGACATTGGCGGCAAAGGTTGGAGATAAGGTTAATAATCAGAGCTTTTGGTATAATTTGCGATATGAAGAGCGTTTAGTAAATAACGCAATTCTGCCAATTTTGATTGATATTCTTGATCTAATCATTTTTCTTAATCTGATCAAATATTTGGCCGATGGGCCTGTTGTTGTTTTTGCTGGCGCAGCACATACCGAGAATGTAAGAACAATGCTTGCGACGCTTGGCTTTGTATGGGATTATAAACAAAGTATTTGCTTTTGTGCCGATGATAAATTTCCATTGAATAAAATAATCTTTTAATCAATCATAAAAGGTTATTTGTATGAAACGAGCACTGAATACCAAGTCTTTATCCCAAGTATTTCTATCTTTATGTCGTAGATCTGTTGTTGTAAGCGTCTTTATTGTCATAAGCACCTGTCTTGTCTTTATAAAAGTCGATGCGCGTATTGTATCGGTTGATGTTTTGTATCGTGGAAATAATGTTGTGTATTTATTTGGTGACTATCATGGATTTGGCTTTGGTGGTGAGAGTAAAGAGGAAAAAAAGCAATTGGTACTCATAAAGTCATTGATTGAGCAACAAAAACAAAAAATGACTATCCTAGTTGAAGATCAGTTGGATCTAAGGAAACAAAAGCTAGAGAAAGAAGATTCTGATTATATTCCGGATTTTCTTTTAGCGGGCTTAGTTCAACGTGTACAAAAATGGAAAAACGATAAGGTCGATGTTTATGGTATAGATTGTAGGTGGGTTTTGGGTGATGCGTTTTCTTTTTTTAATCCATTTGCTATTCATCCTATACAGATAAAGGCCGCTGATAATATTAATCCATACAAACTAACGGTCTCAGAAGTTTTTGACGAAATTGAAACAATTAATAAGAAATCTTTAAATTTATTGTGTTGTTTAGGTTTGGCAAATAACTTCGATGTTGTCATGAAGCAAGAAATGAAAACAATTCAAGATGCTCAAGCATTATTGCTTGATTGTTTAACTAAAATGAAAATCAATCTAAAAAATACTCTATATTGCAGTTCTATTGAGTTATTCTGCAAAGAGATGCGGGATAATGTAATGGAAAGTGATAGTGATCAACAACTGCTGAAGAAGCTAGAATCAGCACTTGAAGACCTTAGTAATCAATATTTGAAAAAGTATCCAAACGCTGAGGCTGATATTATTGCTAAAAAAATTCATGAAGAGTTTTGGAGCTACATTAAACAGGTAACCGATTCGTTTCAGAAGATTGAGTTTTCTGATTTTATTCAACATGCAAGACCATTATGTAAGTTGGTGCATGATGCGTTGCATAAAGTTATTGTTCATATTTTTGATCCAATAGTGTATCTGAACGTTCTAAAATATTTATCTCAAGGATCTGTGGTTGTTTTTGCTGGAGCTGATCATACCAAAAATGTAAGAGACATGCTTTTAAAAAGTGGATTTACTCTATGTAAGGACAAAACTGCTTCTTGTAAATATTGGGAAAAACTACCATTGAATAAAATAAGTTTTTGATCTAATACACCGAAGGTTATTGGTATGAATAGGGCACTGAGTACTAAATCTCTGTTACGAAGCTTTTTATCTGTAGCTTGCAGGTCTGCAATAAGCATTATTCTCATCATTCTCATCTCAACTTGTCTTATTTTTTCTCAAACTCAAGCCCGTATTGTCGTTCTTGATGTCTTATATGCAAAAAAAGATCCATCAAAAATAGTTTATTTATTTGGTGATGAGCATTTTCTGTTATCAGAGGTTGTGAACAGTCAGCTTGAGCAGCTACAAAAAGTCGTTAAACAACAAAACAGAAATAGTATGATTTTGGTTGAGGATCCTCTAGCATTTCGTGATGAAAAATTATCGAGTGATGATGATGGATTTCTTCCTGGACTTGTACAACGTATAAATCAATGGGGAAATAGTGCATATGTGCATAGTCAGGGAATTGAAAACAGAGGCGTTCTTACTGAAGCATTGACAGTTTTTAATCCGTTTTCTGTGCCGCCAGTCATTGTGTCTTCACATAAACCTCAACCATATAATCCATATACGAAGACATTTGATGATTTGTTTAATGAAGTTGAGATTTTATATAAAGATATTCAGTTGTTGAGTAAATCAATTAATGCTGATGATAATTGTAATAAAATTATATTTAAGAAGATTGAGCTTCTTCAATCTTCCTGCATTAAATTGCTTGATGCTTTAGCAAAGACCCAAGGTACGATTGATGACGTTATCTATTTGCATGCGCTTAAACTTTATAATAAACAGATCCATGCTTGCATAATAAAAAACGGTAGTGATTTAACATGGGGCGCTTTAAGCGATGAAATTGCCCATTTTTATGAACGAATGATTAATAAGGGTTCCAATGGCGTCACCAAAAAAGAAGCTGAGGATCTTAATCAGAGAATAATGAATTATCTCAATGAAAGAAAAGGTGGGGACTATATAGTGTGTTATATGAATTGGCTTGGTTATTTGTATCGTATTATGTATGATGCTCTACATGATGTGTTAGTCCATATTCTGGATCCATTTATTTTCCTGAATATTCTTAAATATATACCGCAAGGTTCTGTAGTTGTTTTTGCAGGTGCAGATCATACAAAAAATGTAAAAGAAATGTTAATTGAGTTTGACTTTGTTCATAATACTGAAAGAAGCGTGCCGTATGAGGGTACTGACATCAAGCCATTTCCATTGAACAAAATAGCATTTTAGTTTGCTTGCTAATGCTCTAATAAGATCTGCAAAGTATCGATTCTGTAATAGTTGCTTCTTGCTTTATCAGATGTTTTTATAAAACACTTGCCTGGATATTAATTCCTTTTGTAATATGCATCTGGTGTTGAAAATATGGGCAACGTATAGATAATATGTGTAAAATTATTTATGTAAGCCCTATGCTTAATGAGCAAAGGAGATTTAATGAAAAGGTTTTTTGCCTTTTTATCCACCCCAATTTTTTTATCGTTGTTGTTGAGTTTGTTTCTTTTGGGACATTGTTGTTTAGCGGATGATACAGTTTCGCCGGACACTCCTGTAGTAGAGCAGCAACCTTCTGTAATCGACGAGTCGGAAGATAATTGGGAAGTTGATTTGGGAGATGGGGCGGGAACCATTGGAGATACAACACTTAAAGAAGAAGCGAATTCTGCGGACGGTGATGATGTTGTTGGTGATGTAGATGGTGCGTTACCTTTGGATGATTCAGAAGACGGTGCTGAAAATAAGTAGATTAGTTTAAGGATAGTTGCAAGGTGAGCTTACTATGAAGCTCACCTTATTTTTTTTACTCGTTACGTGTTACGGCAGGATTGATACACTTTTGCAATAGTTAGTCCGCCTGCGGTGGCGGCTGAAAGAGCACCGATGATAGTTCCTGCAATAGAATTTTTTGCATTGCTACGTGCTAATAAATATGTACCTAATGCTCCTAGTGTGACAATGACGGGTATGCTTGTGAGCTTATGTATCAATCGCTTCAGCCGTTCATAACGGGGATTAAACCTACGTACATGAAGACTCAATGGTGGGGTGTTGTCATTAAGGTTGCTTGATGATGAGGTCTCTGTTCTTGGGAAGGTGAGTTCTTCAGAATATAAAACAGTAGGAAAATCATAATATGGTCGTGATATCTTGTTATTGTATTCAAGACCGGCTTTAATAAGCATGTCTTTTAGATTTTGCGTGTGTAATGCTCCGGCAAATACTGCAACTGTTTTTTGAGTGTTTTTTAAGATATTGATGAAAGTAAATGTGTCGACAATTAATATACCGATATCCATTAATGCTGTGTACATTGGTGTTCGGCTTTCGATGGTAGATTTCGTTCTGGGACACCTATTGATTGCATCACGTAATCTTTCTATGTATTGTGTATAAGCAATCCAAGTTTGTTTATCTTGTTGGTGAGGATATATGCTTGCAAATGTTTTAAGTGCATTTTTGAACCTAGGGAAGAGTTGCGTAAATTGGGGTGATTGATCAAAGGTTTTTTCTATGTCGCTCAAATGTATCTCAAGTGCTTTCTCTAATATGATATCACTTTGTTTTATGTTGTTTATTTCAAGGTAGTCCGTGATTTGTTTATAGCATGAATCGATTTGCTGAATATTGTTGTTGATGATGCCTTTAACCGTTGTGTTAAATGAATCTGTGTTGCAGAGTGTTTGCAATTCATTTCTGCAAACTTGAATTTCTTTACAGAGGTCGGCAAACGTTATTTTGTAGTTATTAGGATACTTGCCTGAGACTATTTTTTCGGGCGCATGGTCGCCATTAAATGGTAGTTCGCGCATAGTGTTAAAAAAACTAATAGCTCTGGCGATATGAAATCGTTTTTCTATAGAAGTTGCTTGAATATTTGGTTTATTGAGGTTGTTAATACGTTGTGTGAGTCCTCTTATTGTTCCGAATCGAAAAGAATTAAGAGCTTTCTCTTTAAGAGTTTTGCCTTGGATTGCAAAAAGGTCTTCTGTAAGGATGCAGATAGGCTCCGTTTTATTTTTAAGATTATCTAGAATATTGGTGATTTGTGTACGTTCTATATTTTCGTATCCTGTGACGTGGTCATTGCCATACGGTGTTGAATGAATATCGCCAAAAAGGTAAATGTTTGAACCGAAAATATCTACGCATACAAATCGAGCATGGGCTGTATTTATAAAAAGTTGAGCAAAGAGCGTAAGCAAGGACATTGTTTTGTTAAAATTTGTGCATGGGAACATAAAAACTCCATTTTTTGCTAAACCATTGCTTCATCTTGGTTTCTATTTGTAATATATATAAGAGGATGCAGGGTTTTGCATTGTTAGACATATGGTATTAAGTATTTATATTAGCCAGTTTTATGCTAATGAGCAAAGGGGTATTATGAAGATATTTCGCAGTTTCTCGATGTTTTTGTTGTTGAGTATAACTGTTTTTGGCTACGGTTGTGTCAAAGCAGCTGTTCCGAATGTTCCGCAAAGTCCTTTGTTTATACTATGTTTTGATGATGATCAGTTAAACCAACAAATGAAAATTGTGGTTACTGAATGGTGGAATGAAGGTTTGGGAGAAGCATTGGGATTTGTTAAGGATATGCGTGCGTTACCGGCAAATGCAGCATTTAGGGTACTGAACGATAAAAATAATTTTGAGATGATAAAACCAGCGTGGGGGTATGCTCTTTTTGGTGGTTGGGCTTGGAAAAACCTTGAGGCACTTAAAGAAATCATTAAAAAGGGTAAGGGTCAGCAGCGACCGGTTGTTATAATTGCTGGTGGTAAAAATTCTTCTCAATTTGTTCGTGATGCAATAGTGGATTTTACTGAAAAGGTGATACATTCAATATTGCTTTTCGATCCAGAATCTTACATATATAATTTTGCATCAGTTGAAAATCGTATTTACAATTTTTGTACAAATGATTCTCGAACAATAAGCCCTATAACTACAAGTAATAATGGATTTGTTGTATCTGGAGATCAACGACTCCGTTCCAAGGTTATAAATATTTTATTTAAATCAATTTTGGCGTCTATAAATTTTTTTGAAAATAATATTTTTTGGTTGCGCGAAATACCTATTGTTGATCTTATACGACAGAGTAATCACTATAATTTTAACGCAGATTTGAAAGCTGATATTAATTATAATGATCAAGGTTTTGTTGTTGTTTACTTGACTATAAATAATAAATGGCAACAAGGTTTTGATCGTTCTAATAAAGTGTATTTTTTTAAGACCCCTCGATGGACATATTATGTTAATACTCAAAGCGTAGGTGTTTTGTGTGATGTGAATAACCTAGAAAGTAGGATTAAAAATACGCCTATTTCTAGAAAATCGAAATCTGGAGAGGGGACTACTCAAGCAATAGAAGATTGGGATGCGTTAGTGGAGGAGCATTTTCCTATTTTGCAGATTAGTAGTGATGTATCTACGCCTGTGTCTGTATCATCGTCAGTGAGTACGACTCCTTTGCCTATAACATCTTCTGTCTCAACGGTAACTGTGGAACAGCCGGTTAAGCCAGCTGTAGCAGTAACACCAGCTACTCTAACACCATCAATGAGCGTGAGTTCTTCTAGTTTACCCCAAACTTTGCCGCCTATAACAACTTCCGTGACAACGGCAACTGTAATGCAAACGATTGGATCTACTGTTGCTCCTGTTAGTTCAGCTAAAAGTGGAATGCCATCGCTGAGCACTTTTATGAGCGCAATCCCAATTGAATTGGAAAAGCAGGGGGAGATGGACAGTGAGTTATTAAAAAAAGTTATTGATGAGTCAAAAGGTATTGTTTCATTTGATATGTTGCAATCTTTAATTCAAGAATATAATAAACGGGTTAAGATTGAGTTAGTGAAAGATGAATTTTATATACAAAAACGAACGCTCGATAACGCTGTTAGTAAGATTTGTTTTATAGGGGATATTCATGGCAGCGTTACATCAATTACTAAAATTCTTAATGATCTTAAAGGCGCAGATAAGCAAGAAGCAGAAAGATACATAGACGATGATTTTAAAATTATTAAGAATGACTTTTATATAGTGTTTACCGGCGATTATACAGATCGTGGGCTATACGGAGTAGAGGTGTTGTATCTTCTACTAAGGCTTAAACTAGCCCCTGGGAATTGGGATAAGGTCTTTTTATTGCGTGGGAACCATGAGGATATAACAATTAATAATACTGCGGGTAGTGCGCAACTCAACAGTCCATTCGGATTTGAAAATGAGCTTCGTATTAGATTTTTTAAGACTAACGAAAATAAGTTGAAGCTTTTTTTGAATCAATTGCTTAATCAATTTTATAACCTATTGCCACAGGCTCTTTTAATTGGTTGGGGAGAAAATTGGGTGCTTGCTTGTCATGGTTGCGTAATGCAAGATACGCTTGATCAGATAAATGGATTTAAAAAATTTAATGAAAAACTAGTATCTATGAAATTAAGGGTACAATCCCCATATGTACAAGATGTTTATTTCAATGGACAACCATGCGTTGTATATAGAACGAGTTTTCTTTGGACTGACGTTCTTTGGCGTAAAAAACAAATTATTTTTGATTTGAAGCGAGCGGGTCTTGATACGTCTAATAGTATTATTGATCCCAAGGCTTGGCTGGCTGGGGCAGGTATAAAAGCTGTCTTCAGAGGGCATCAGCATGCCGGTGCCGGATTGAAAATGATTTCTAAAGAAAAGTATGATCATGAAAATTTTGGTCCAGTTTCATGGGAGGAATTTTTTATCGATAGGTTGGTGCCTAAGTCTATTGCTGACGTTGAGTGTCCTATCTTTACTTTTACGACAGCGCGAGTGAAGTTTCCTGATGGGGTTTTGCGATTATCCAGAGATGTTTTCTATGGCATGGTTACCACGAATGATGATTTTGCAAAATGGATCTTGACGCCGCATCCTATTGAGGAACAAACAGCAACATCGTCAACCCAGTCTTCGACAGATTAAAATCATTTTTTTTAAATAAGGAAGGGCTGGTATACGCCAGCCCTTTTGTAGTTAGTTGGATACTTACGATAGTTAATTTATTTCTTTTCTTTGAAATCGGCATCGATTGGGTCGTTGCCATCTTTACCTTGTTGTGATTGATCACCTGCTTGTGTATTGCCGTCTTTTGTATTTTGTTGTTTATATAAGAATTCGGCAACTTTATATGATGCTTGCATGAGGTCGTCATATGCCTTTTGCAATGCTTCTGCATNTCCTTTTTGTTAAATAAGGAAGTGCTGGTATACGCCAGCCCTTTTGTAGTTAGTTGGATACTTACGATAGTTAATTTATTTCTTTTCTTTGAAATCGGCATCGATTGGGTCGTTGCCATCTTTACCTTGTTGTGATTGATCACCTGCTTGTGTATTGCCGTCTTTTGTATTTTGTTGTTTATATAAGAATTCGGCAACTTTATATGATGCTTGCATGAGGTCGTCATATGCCTTTTGCAATGCTTCTGCATCATTCTCTTTTTCTTTGAGAACTTTTTTTGCCTCTTCTAATGCTTTTTCTACGGTGCTGACATCGGCGAGCGGAAGCTTGTCTTTATTTTCTGTTAATGTTTTTTCAATTTGAGTGATCATATTTTCCAAGTTGTTGCGTTTCTCGACTGTTTCGCGACGTTTTTTGTCTTCTGATTCATGGAATTGGGCTTCTTTGACCATGCGATCGACTTCTTCTTTGGATAATCCTGATGAATTGGTGATCGTGATCTTCTGTTCTTTGCCGGTACCAAGATCTTTTGCAAATACGTGTACGATACCGTTGGCATCGATATCAAAACTGACTTCGATTTGAGGAACTCCGCGTGGTGCCGGTGGAATGCCTTCTAATCTGAACTTACCCAGTGTTTTATTATCATGAGCAAATTCACGTTCACCTTGGACGACGTGGATATCAACGGCTGTTTGGTTGTTTTCAGCTGTCGAGAATACTTGTGATTTTTTTGTTGGTATGGTTGTGTTGCGTTCAATAATTCTGGCAACGACACCGCCCATAGTTTCAATACCAAGTGACAATGGTGTGACGTCGAGCAGAAGGACGCTGGTTACGTCACCGGCCAATACGCCACCTTGGATTGCAGCACCGATTGATACAACTTCATCCGGGTTGACTGATTTATTTGGTTCTTTACCGAAGAAGTCCTTGACCATTTGTTGGACTTTTGGAATACGGGTTGAACCACCGACGAGTACGACTTCATCGATTTTGTTTATTTCAACGCCAGCGTCGGCGATTGCCTTTTTGCATGGGTCAAAGAGACGATTGAAAATATCACTGCACAGATTTTCTAATTTTGAACGTGTGAGTTTGGTTACCAGATGTTTAGGTCCTGTAGCATCTGCTGTTATATACGGTAGATTAATTTCTGTTTCCGTTACGGACGAGAGCTCAATCTTTGCCTTTTCTGCAGCTTCTTTGAGGCGTTGCAGTGCCATTTTGTCATTGCGCAAGTCAATGCCATTTTCTTTTTTAAATTCATCGACTAAATATTGAATGACATGTTCATCGATGTTATCACCACCCAGCATGGTATCGCCATTGGTTGATTTAACTTCGGTTACGCCATCGCCTACTTCCAATATGGAGATATCGAATGTACCACCGCCGAAGTCGAATACTGCGATTGTTTC
>LDIV01000002.1:165584-170320 GCA_001468855.1 candidate division TM6 bacterium UASB124
CTATCTATCTATCTATCTATCTATTTATCTTTCTTTCTTTGCTGTGCTTATGGATAATGGACATATGATTCCTATATCATATACCGTATACAACCAATCGAACGCTGTGGGCTTGAATGTTTAACGTTGTATGTATAAAAGCGTATGCTTATTCCAGATATATGTTCTTAATACATATTCTTAGCATGTTCTTGGTCAATACTTATTTCGATATAAGAAGAATAAGATGAAGATGAATATCAACTATTACCTACTTAGAATTAAAGATATTGTCAATGATGTTATTATGGAAATAACGATCCAGAGGCATATGTAGCGAATATTTGTTTTAATATTCGGCCTAATTTTCCATAGATAGAATGCGTTGATTGCAATGATAGCAAAGCTGATGAGACGGATACTAATAATACCGAGTAATGTTGCTATGGGAGATGATACGACATCTGATTTAATAAACCCATAGAAGATGGCTAATTCTATGAGTTTGAAGAAGAAGAGCTTATGGGCGGATTCTTCGATGATATAGAACTGTTCGTAGAGCATGAAGAAGAACTCTGTACAGGTAATAAAGAGATAAAGGAGGGATAAAGCGATAGTATAGTTAGACGTTGTTGGCGTAAGGCTAAGGTGAACAATGGTTTTATAGTTAATAGATAATAAGATAATGAGAGGAAATATAAGAATAATAAGCTTCTGACATAGGACAGAGAAAGCCTCCTTTTTAGCTATCTGTGTACTATCTTTTACATTAGCAAGCAGCGCATTACCTGAGTATCCAATAGAAGCTTTAATAATAGACTGAAGAGCGCTAATAATAGTGCTAGCAAAGTAGAAAAGTCCAGCAGATATAAGACCAAATTTAAGAGCAAAAAGGGGAGTAAGAAAGTTGGGGGTGAATAGGCTGCGACTTACACGTAATAGATAGTTAAAAATACGTGTTGAAAAAAGGCGTTTAGTAAATGATCGTGGCAGATAATTGGTGGTATCAGCTGGTAATGTTTTATAAAAGCTTTTTATTAAAAGAATAAAAATACATACGGCAAGTAGTGAGTCTATGAGATGGGGGATAAATATATGATTAAGTGTTATTGGGTGATGAAATATTAGATAGGGAACCCATACGTTAGCTGTGTATATAGAGAATAATACTACTTCAGTTATTACAACGCGTTTTGCATGGAATGTTGTATAAAGGAGAAGCCTGAAAAAGCTACGAATAGTTTCTAGAATTACCAGCATGATAATAATTATAAGAAATGGGAGATACGAAAAGTTATTATGCGCATATATTGCTGTTCCGAAGGCGCACATGACAATAAAAGGTAGTGAGGGGAGGAAAGAATAGAATAATAAAAACCGTTTAAATGTTGTTTTGTTGCGAATAAAAATATGCAAAAAGGGGGGGATAGAGTTAGTGGCTCCGAGATCGGCTATATAGGTAGCTAAGTAAATAATAGAAAAGAGACTTCCCATAGATCCATAAAGATGAGGGGGGAGCATTTGTAGTAAGAAAAAGCAGTGTACGGCTTTGATGGTTTCATAGGCGATACTGCCAAATAATGTCCAGCGGAAATTCTTAGAGAATCGTCTGTGAATAGTTGGGTGAATAGAGGATTGCGGTTGTATCATAGCTTTAAAATATCGTTATAAAGATACCCAAAAACGTTATGGCGCTTAGACTTAATATGCATTACTATAACATGTTTATAGAAAAAAGAATGCCGACAATATGCTCTAAATGGCACTTATTGTATCAATATAAGCAAAAACTTACGACTATATTATTGATTTGAGTAAAATAAATTTAATGCTAGAAGTTGGGTTGAGGGGATAGGGAGATTTGGCTTATAGGCTCTATGGTAATCCGTAAGCGTATAAGCCTATTTCCTTTTTGCTGTAAAAAGCGATAAATAATATGATATTTCGGTGGTTTTCGGTGGTTTGTTGAGTGATTATTTCATTTACGGTATTATAAGATAATTGAAACATTCGTGGGATGGCTTACAGTAGATGAGGGTTGCTGTGGATGGAAGTTTCATAAAAGTATATAAACAGTTGAGTTTATACATTGCTATTACAGGAGGATTAGTTCAAGGTTTGGCTGCATCTCAGTTTACTCCTCCATATTCTAATGATCAATATTCTTGCCGTTGTTTTCCATTGATACATGAAAGTGATAATACTCATAGAAGCATACCAACACGCGCTCAAGCGCTTGAGCTTCATCATAAGATGTGTGAGCTTCGAACATATATTCAGGCTCTTGGTAGTCATATGCAATTCTTTAAAGAGCTCTTTGAGGGGCAAACTGATGTTATTGCAGCGTGGTTTAAGCAGGTTGGGCGTGATGCAGGCATGGCTTTTGCAGACCAGATTCGAGGCTTTATTACAAACCATCGATCGTCGTATGACAAACAGTATATTCAGTGCTTAGAAGAGTTTGAGCAAGAACTCAGAATGGATCCGCAAAAAGCATCACATTCTTCTATCATTATGAAGCTGCAGGCTGACAATAGGGTTATGAATAGAGAGCTACGAGGTTTTCTGAGCTTCTTTGGTTGGCTCTTTGGTATGGCTGATTCTATTGAGCAAGAACAAGTGGCATTAAAGACGGATGTATGGGTTCAATTTGAAGGATTTCCTTTTGAAAAGGTCGAGCAAAAAGTACATTCCGGGGTTCTTTGTGGAGCATTAAAAGATTTAGATGAAAAACATTCCTTTGATTCATTATGGGCATGTTGGAAAGCACTGGCAGCATTTGCTCACAGTGAGGGTGATAATAGTGTACAGGCCGATATATTTGATACGGTATTTGCAGCTGATATTGTTGTTCTTAATGATATAAAATTGACGGATCTTGAAAAGAAAATCACGTGTGCATTCATAGGTGTAAAGGACCTTGCAAACTTAATCTATATATTACATTCATATACTACACATAAGTGCATTGTTGCTCAGATTGATAAAGACTATCCACGATTGGGCCTTGGCGATTTCTTGCAACATAATGCAGTATTTGATCTTTTTGCTATTTATTCAGCTATCGATAATTTGCGTATAGATAAGATGCTTGATGAAATTTCGCGTACCGTAAAGGGTTTTTTCAAGGCTCTTAATAAGCTGCAACAGGAGGCAAATGAGAGCTTTGTTGGGTGGTTACAAAGTAAATGGTTGTTAATGCCTATTGCGGTGGGGGTTGTCATTGTTAAGATTGTGCAATACTTCTTGGTGAAAGATGTCTCATCATCAATATTTTCATCACGATTAAACAGTGATGACGATGATGCAACGGTGGGGGCATAATGACAATGTGCAGAAAAAATATGTTGTTTATCTCCTTGGCAAAGGAATCATATGTTTAATCTAAATGACCATGTTATATATCCAGGACATGGTGTAGCACGTGTTGAGGATGTCATCGAGAGAACAGTATCAGGGACAACGATTAAATTTTTGAAGCTGAATTTTGTCTTTAAAGATATGACTATTTTGGTTCCGGTATACAATATTGATTCAATCGGTATTCGTTATCCAAGCAAAGAATCGGATGTAGATTCGGTGATACAAGAACTTGCTAAAAAGCCAGAGAAGGTCCTTGAAAGCATTGATTTTACACCGAGCGGTTGGAACCGTCGGCATAAGGATTATCAAAGCAAAATATTAAGCGGTGCATTACTTGAGATAGCAAAAATCTATCGAGATTTAATGTATATTGCGCAGCAGAAAGATCTTTCATTTGGTGAACGTGCTGTTCTGCAGGCAACTGAAGAGTTGCTGGTACAAGAAGTTCAGGTTGTTAAGAACAAAGAACGAGAGATTATCATTCAATTATTGCGTAATCCGTTTAAGCAATTTATATTTCATGATCGCTCATTTTTGCAACAGGATGCAACATCATCTAATCCATAATGTGAAACATGATATTACGCGCTATAATCATTGTGGGGGCAACGGCGTCGGGTAAGACGTTGCTTTCCGAACGTATCGCACAAGAAATTAATGGTGAAATCATTAATGCTGATGCAGGTCAAATGTATGTTCCATTAACCGTTGGAACAGCAAAGCCTGATTGGCAAAAAAAGCCTTTTAAATGCCATCTGTTCGATGTTTTTAATGAGCCTATTGAATGTAATGTATTAGCATATCGAACACGTGTCATAGAAATTGTGCATGATATATGTACACAAAAAAAAGTTCCTATCATTGTTGGAGGGTCTCTTTTTTATAGTAAGTCTTTGTTGTTTCCTCCTCGTGAATATAACGGATTGAATGAGCAAAAGGCTGCTATTAATTTTTCACAACCAACAGAAGTCTTATGGGGGTTGTTACAAGAAATTGATCCTGAGCGAGCTGCGGTGATTCATATCAATGATCGTTATCGCGTTGAACGAGCATTGAAAATATGGCAGCAGACAGGGCAAAAACCATCTGTGCTACAGCCGCTATTTGATCCACCGTTTCATACATTGATGGTATCAATCGAATTACCGCGTACTATTTTGTATGATCGTATTAATCAGCGAACAGAAGAAATGATACGATATGGCGGGGGGGTAGAAGAGGGAGAAAAAATTATAGGGAAAGAGGAGATAGGAAGAGAGCGGGGGGGGGGAAAAGTGGAGATCTCGGGGGGTGCCGGTTTCTTTAAAAAAAAAAAAAAAATCATCTCAACTGACCCTCTCCATCAAGCTCAATCACATCATGTTACTGGCATGTAGTAAGACACGTACTACATT
>LDIV01000002.1:171328-171752 GCA_001468855.1 candidate division TM6 bacterium UASB124
GTGAAAATAAGTTTTATAGCGTTTAAAGATTTACACCATTGGAAATTATGTTGTTTAATTAAATATTCACTCGATTAGAATAACAAAAATTCGTACTCGTTTTTATATGTCGTTATCTTCATGAAATTGCATTGCTATCAGGAAAAACGACCGCATAACTTTACATATTTGAAGACTGTTTTTGATTCTTGATAATCTTGATAATGATAATAATGTTGCTATTTGCTTACTGGAAACAGTTACCTTGCTTAATATGCTCAATTGTTACATGTGTTGCTAGAAAGCTGAATAGGTCTATGGGTTATTTCATCTACGATTGGTTATCTGTCAAAGCATGATCTCCTATCTTTAACGTTATAGTGTTATTGCCATCTGATCGTAAATCTGCTGGTATATTTAGGCTTATGCACAATAATTTTTAACA
>LDIV01000002.1:171775-172308 GCA_001468855.1 candidate division TM6 bacterium UASB124
ATGGCGGGTGGATAGAAGAGGCAGAAAATTTAATGGGAACTGAGTGGGAGGCGTTTGTTATTAAGAAGGGTTTTATTGGGTACTGTGAGCTTTTTGAATGGATTAAAAACGGCAAGCAGGCTGTGCAATTGAGTGGTGTGATTGAAATGATAGCACGCAAGACGCGCAACTATGCAAAACGACAAGAAACTTTTTTAGCCATGCTTAAGCGACAGATTTTTGAAAATCGAAAACGGTCATCGATGGAGTGTGAGGTTGTGGAGGTACCGAGTTTGGAAGAAAAAGGTGTCCATGCCTTGGCTTTTTCTATTAATAAATTTATTTCGAATAATTAAAAATAACTTCTAATTTGAATTTTAATTTTAAGATCGAAAAAATTGCACGTCATTTCTGCTTGATGTTATTTGTCGGGGTATAGTAAAAACGTGCGTCTGTTGTCAAATTTATTCGCGTCGCTGAAATAGTTGATTGGGACGATCTTTTGAAGCGGTTGGGTGAAGATTTTGTAAAATTTTAATCGATAACCTGATATA
>LDIV01000003.1:0-3219 GCA_001468855.1 candidate division TM6 bacterium UASB124
TTATATTGAACGTGCTGATTCATGCGGCACTGGTGGGAGAGATCCGAAGGATCCAAAAAATAAAAAAAACGAAAAGGATGAAAAAGATCCTGTTGAAGAACTCTTAAAAACAGCTAAATCTGAATCAAGTAAAAGATTTTCAGATATCTATGAAAAAACTGGTGGAGAAAACCAGCGTCTTGAGGATTTCAACAACTTAAACCCTGAAAATATTCAAGTTAAACCAAATGGGACAAAGGTAGGTAAATTACCTAATGGTCGAGTAGTTAATACCAGAGGGCGTAGTTCTGATGGTAGGCCTACAATAGAAATTCAAGTTCCTGGGGGGCGAAGTGTTAAAATTAGATATAATAATCAGTGAAAGGATTTCTAAATGAAGGAAAAATGGATTAAGTGGGATCCCTTTAGTGGATTAAGCGGATCATATTATATTGAATCAATAAAAGAAAGTTCTGAAGGACTTGAAATTATTTTAGCGGACTCTGGTATTAATGCTGAAAACAAAAAAAATAAAATTGTAATGAAATTCAGTTGTCGCGTTACTTCTTATCGGAGTACTGATGAGGCTTCCAGGGTTTCTCTTTTTGAATCATTGAGCAAACAACACGGAACTGACTTTTATGCAAAATGGAAATTCTTTAAGGTAGAAAACTCAGAATATCTTGATTGGCTTTCGAAAGAATCGTGTGAATATACAGATTTTCTTAACTTAAAACATTATGTAATTATAGATGATGATAGTTTACTAGATATAGCTTCTATGTGTGATCCTGATTTTGAAATAATAAAATAGAATGAGGTCTTAAACTACTCTAACGTAATATTTTTTATCCGTTGTTGCACATCAGGAGAGCTTTCGATGCGTACAAGAGCTATAGGGATATTTCTGATCATCATTACATGGGTTGAATGGGGGTATTCGAGTTTCCCATCTGGCACATTGATAGCGACAAGGGATGGCTTGATACCGATTGAGCTATTGAGGGTTGGAGACAAAATATTAGGATTTAATGCCGATAGGTCTGCGGTTGATGTTGCGGTAACAAGAATAGATAAACATCTAACAGATAGCGTGTTTATGCTATATACAGCAAAAGACCGCTTTGTGATGGCCTCACCCCGACAAAAGTTTCTAATGCTTAAAGCTTTTCCCAATCAAATGGTTGAGATTTCAGCGCTTGATTTTCTAGAGGCACAAAACATAACACCGGAATATGCGTTTTTAGATTGTGATACATGTTGCCATCCGGTGATTTATAAGGACAAAATGGAGTTGTATACAAAAGAGTCGCGAGATGTAACGGTAGAGGTGTATGCGCTGGAAATTGAGAGTCCGCATGTTTATTTGGTATCAGATAGTTCATATTTGTATGATGAAAGTAAAAAGCACAATTTATTGATAACACACAACGGAATGCCGGCCCTTGGCTTGGGAGTATCGTTAGCATATGGATCGGCGCCATCGTCGCTATCGTTTGCGGGTGCAACCGCATCGGTAGGAAGTTTGGGTGTTGCGTTTGGTCCTATTGGAGTAGCAATAGGAGTTGTGACAGGTTTGGGTTTTTTAGGCTATCAATTTTTTAAAAGCCAAGATAAGTCGCAAAATTCTTTTTATATTGAACGTGCTGATTCATGCGGCACTGGTGGGAGAGACCCGAAGGATCCAAAGAAGAAACAACAAGATGCGGCTGCTCCTTCAATAAAAAGTCTTTTAAGGTCAAAAAAATTACCGACAGAAGGCAAAATTCGATATGTTCCCCCTAAAGGATTAAAACCTACAGAAGGGCTACCTTATGAAAAAATTGGCAATGATAGGGCATTTATAGATCGATTTGGAAATAAATGGATAAAGGGTCCATCACGCACTATAGATGAACCGTTTGAATGGGATGTTCAATTATCAAATCAAGGTAAAGAACAATTAGGATGGGCATCGAGAAACGGTAGTCATATTAACGTGAGTTTAAAAGGAAGAATTACACACTAATTAAAATGAGGAATCATCTGCTTATGAAAAAAGAGCCGCTCATAATAATCAAATTAATGATAAGCAACTATACCAATCAACTATCTCAAGAATTAATTAACATAATCGAAAAAAGACTTTCAAAGGAGTATCCAGGAATTATCGTCGAATTATTGAATACTGAGATATATTGGAAGATTCAAGATTTAATGATTTGTTACATAGGAGTTTTTTGTGACAAGATAATCTCTGTTCAGGATATTTTGAATCATGTAACAACATCAAGCTTCTGGTACAAAAAGGAAAATCTTGAGGAAGAGGCGGTGTGGGATTTAAAAATAAATGGTGGTATTTTAATAAATCAGAATATTAAATGGGCACACATTTATACTTGGGCTACTAATAACATAGATAAAAAGCCTTAAGGCTTTTTATCTATGGATAGATTTGCTTGGGGGCTTTAGGCAATAACTTAATTTTAATCGTGTACTTTTGTGGCCCCTGCTCCTTGGCCTCAGGTGTTGTGACAGGGTTGGGACTTTTAGGCTATCAATTTTTTAAAAGCCAAGATAAGTCGCAAAATTCTTTTTATATTGAACGTGCTGAATCTGGAGGCCCTGGTGAGTTAGGTCCAAAAGATCCTAAGGATGATAAGGATGAAAAGAATAAAAATGAGAAATCCTGTACATATAAAGATATTACCAAGCCAGGGAGTCAATACCCGAATACTGAAACAAATTTAACTAAACAGCATTTTGAAAAAAATCTGCAAGATGACGGTTGGAAGAGGTTGGTTAGTAAAGATGGAAGAGTTAATATTTATGAAAAGAATGGATCTCGATACAGTGTTCGAAACAATTCTAAGTCAACAAATGGGCCCACTGCAGATTATTATGCTCCTGAAAGTGAATCTATTAGTGGTAAAATAAGATTAGTGAAGGAGTAATAAGATAACGTGAGTTCGGGGTTTGAAAATTCTTGAAAAGATAAGTGCCTTTCGCCAAAATTTATATACTCAAAAAAATTTAAGGCGAAAGGCACTTATGCTACTGACAACTATTTTTTATCATGTAGATAATTTTTGCAAGGACTTAGACAAAGAAATCAAAATAAGAACAATTGGAACAGAAAAAATGACTGGTCCAAAACCACAATTAAGTCAAAGCGAAATAATGACAATCGTTATCTTCTTTCACCATTCATGTGTAAGAACGTTCAAGGACTATTATTCCATCTATATCAACGGACTCATA
>LDIV01000003.1:4453-5537 GCA_001468855.1 candidate division TM6 bacterium UASB124
TCAAGCCATTGATGCTTGCATCACAGGATACTCACGTATTAGTTGCTGTATTGGATCCTAATCCAATTAATTATTTTTATCCTACATTTAATTATTACAATTTTATTAAATTTCCAATAAACATTACTGGCCGCAATTATTGGAAAGCTCTTGAAACCGGTCCCAAAGATAGCCCTGCAGATGCAATTTTATTTAATTCTGAGGTTGTTGTTTGGATACCATTGTCTACAATGTGGGCAATATGGGGAGAAAGAAGCTATGGAATTTGTATTTTAGCATTTGCAAGTGATAGGGTTAGGCTTTCTGTAAGTGATATTACAAAAACGTGGAAGTCGGCTGAGAGTGCTCTTGACAGCTTTGTTTCTTTTAATTTTCAAAATCAGAAAATTCCGAAAGAATTTTCTGATTCAATTGTATTGAACTATTCAAATAAATCTTGTACTTAGCACCGTTTACACAGGTGTATAAAGAGGTGCTTCAGAGAGAAGGGGGGGCGCACGGCTTCTTGATCTGGATATCATTGTTACTCTAGTGATATTGTATGCTCTGTACGTGACAAGAGAGCGGTCTTAAGCTACTCTAACGCAATATTTTTTATCCGTTATTGTACATGAGGAGAGCGTTCAATGCGTGCAAGAGCCACTAGAATACTTGGGATATTTTTGATTATCATTACATGGGTTGAATTTGGGTATTCAAGTTTTCCTGCCGGAACATTAATAGCAACAAGAGATGGATTGATACCGATTGAGCAGTTGAGGGTTGGTGACAAGATATTAGGTTTTAATGCCAATAGATCTGCTGTTGATGTTGCGGTAACAAGAATAGATAAACATCTAACAGATAGCGTGTTTATGCTATATACAGCAAAAGACCGCTTTGTGATTGCCTCACCGCGACAAAAGTTTCTAATGCTTAAAGCATTGCCCAATCAAATGGTTGAGATTTCAGCGCTTGATTTTCTAGAGGCACAAAACATAACACCGGAATATGCGTTTTTAGATTGTGATACATGTTGCCACTCAGTGATTCATACGAACAAAATGGAGTTGTATACCAAGGAGTCGCGAGATGTAACGGTAGA
>LDIV01000003.1:5626-10560 GCA_001468855.1 candidate division TM6 bacterium UASB124
AAAGCCAGGATAAGAAGCAGAACTTTTTTTATATTGAACGTGCTGGCTCAGGCAGCCCCGGGGGAGGAGATCAGAAGGATGATAAGGATAAGAACGATAAAGTTAGTGATTTTGAGAAAAAAATCAGCAAAATGCCACCTAATGAACGGGTTGCAGCTGTAAAAACCGAAGCTGAGTCTGTAGCAGAGAATAAAGGGTTGGAGTGGGACAGAACGTTATCAAAAATAAACAAACGAGATGTCTATAGAGATCCAAATACAGGTAATCTGTATTCCCTGGATACCCAACATGGAAGATTTGAGGTGCTGAATAAAAAGGGAATACATATGGGAGAGGTTGATTTTAATCTTAATTTTACAAAAATTGCCGACAAATCCGGTGGCCATAACTTAAAAATATAATAAGAAGGGATTTTGATAGTGCTAGATATTATTGCCAAAGCAATTGATCAATTTTATAGAAAAAGGGATTATTGCTCATTCAAAGCCGGCTGTAAAAAGCAGCTAAAATTATTTGAAGAACTAAGGCATTATATTGAGGTGCATGGGTTTGGTTTAATCGAAGGATTCGATAAAAATTCTCCGTCTAAAGATTGGTATATTAATTTTGATTGTTATAAAAAAGGTGAATTTGAGGTTTCCTATAAAACAAAGCTCCAAGTTTCAAAAGTGATACCGTTGTTTTATGTTCAACATGAATTTGCAGTTGAAAATAAGGACGAAGATAGAATGACACCAAAACTTCGTGATTCTGATAATCAACCATATACGAAGAGGCAGGCGGCGTTACATGATAAAATTTCTACTATTCTAGTTAACCAAGGATACTGTGAGCTTGGATATGCTGATATCACTGAAGTTGTAGCAGGATTTAAAATGCCAAATGGAATAACCATATTTGGACCCAATGTCACCGTTGAGCATTTATTTTTTGTGGACATATTTGATATATGTAGCAGCCAGTAGCATTCTTTGGCTCAACACCGGCATCACTTTCTTTTGCTGAAGCAACAGTATCGGTGGGAGGGCTTGGAGTTGCTTTCGGTCCTGTTGGTGTGGCGATAGGTGTTGTGACAGGGTTGAGTTTTTTAGGCTATCAATTTTTTAAAAGCCAAGATAAGTCGCAAAATTCTTTTTATATTGAGCGTGCAGATTCATGCGGCACTGGTGGGAGAGATCCGAAGGATCCAAAGGATGATGAAAAGAAGAGAGATGAGAACCCTATAATAATCAGAGGGAAAGGGCAAGCGCCAAAGAACGGGCCGCCAAATTCAATTTATGAAAAAATTGATAATGAAAATCCGAATCTTGTTGTGTCTCGAACGACTTACAATAAGTTTGGAAAGGAAGCAGCGAGAGAAGATTATTATGTAGGAAATGATCCTCATACCCATTTTGACAAGGAAACAAGAGTTGAATTTGAAAGCCATAAGCATATTTTTGAATATAATGATAGAGGGCAGCTTGTAGGAAGGCCTAAGGTTGTTCCTTTAAATGAATAGGATCATAAATGAGTATTAAAGTTTTTGGAATATTAGAACTAAACAAGGGATTAAAGTTAGACGAGGAAATAGATCTATCATTTTTAGTTGTAGCAATTGCCATCAAAAACAAATTTGGAGTAAATCTTGGCGGCAATATTTTTTCAGGATTTAGAAAAAAATATGGAAGATCTTCAAAAAAAATATTTATTTTTGAGATAACAGATGACCCATTAGATATAAATGCGAACAGTCTTTTTATCGGCGATAATATTGGAGAATATATATGTGAAATAGATTCCAAGGGAAATGAAATTTCTCCTCGTTGTAAGGAAGATACTGGTGAAAGTTTGCTTTCAAGAATATCTAGAGTGCAGAACTTTCTCAGAGAACTATTAAGAAATGAATACATTTATAAGATAACTTTAGATATTAATGCTTTGGACATTAATGAAAAAGATGTTGAGATATTCGAGGTTTCTGTCGATGATTTTTGTGCAAAAATGATTGAATTATATAAACGAGAAGATAACTGGACCCCAACTGTAAGACTTATTGTGAGTAAAAAGGATTAATCGCAATATGGTAATATTGTTCTCTTTGACTCTGCCAATGCACATTATAAAACTATTCATGGACATCCAATAACACAAACTCAATACATCCAATATTTAAAATAATCAACTTAAGGGTTGCTGTGTTTAAAAAATTAGATATTACTCCTGGCAAAGTTACTTTGAAAAGTCTATCGTAAAGCGCATCACCGGAAGAAGCCACGAAATTATTATAGAAAAAGTTTGAGAAGATGATTGAAAACGTTTTAGGCTAGAAATCGGTATAACAGCCATCTTTAATGTCAGGTTGAAATTAAAACGAGGAGTTTGTGTGAAAACAAGATGTTTTTTTGCTTTACAATTAAATACTATCTTGTTAAGTTTTGCTCCGAACAAATCGTATTGATTATAACCAACACTTGTTACGTTGAAAAATGTATCACCATCTTTTTGGTGGGTTGGTATTATGAAGGATTTTTTTTGTTTGTGCAAACTTTTTATACAAAAAGGAGATCTCATTGTGTCGGCACGAAAACATTTATTCGTTTTAGTTACAACAGCAATCAATATTAATATTTTCTATGTTCAATTTGTTTTTTCTGCTCAACCGGTGCCGCAAGCTCCTCTCGCGCAAGCACAAGAAGAAACTCTAGATCAAGCATTTAATCGTGCTGAGGAGCGTCTTCGCCAGCTTATTCATACGAGCAATGCAGCTACGCGTCGAATTGGGTATATAGATGAAGTATCAACGGAAACTTTAGAACGTGTTAATCGTATAAATGCCGCATTGGATGGATCTGACCAGGCAGTAGCAGCTCTTGCTCAAGAAAGACGTGCGCAGCGTTTGGAAGATAAAATTCAAGCAGAACGAGCAAAAATAGACGAAAAGGAACGTCGCGGCATTTATGTTGCACCAGAAAAAGAAAAGTGGGAGAATATTCGGAAGATACTGACTGACTCAAAACTTTTAATAAAAATTGCAGCTGTGATAATTGTACTTGTTTTATGTTATTACATCATCAAATACGGTTTACCAGTACTCATAAATTATCTTACACGGCCACGAGTTATTAGTGAAACTTCAAGAACAGGATGGTTTGGGTGTGGTAAATCTGAGCCAACTGTTAATATTAATGATCTTATTTTTTCTCCTTGCTTGCAGAAGCAGCTTTCTGATCTTTTGTCGCGTATACAAACTGCAAAAATATATGGTGAGAATCTTCCAAATCTTCTTTTCTCCGGCGCTTCAGGAACGGGAAAAACTGCATTTGCCAAAGCATTGGCATATAACTCTGGCCTTGATTATGCATTAACATCCGGTTCTGAGTTTGCAAAGATTACAGATCTTGGTACGGCAAATGATGAATTACGCAATCTTTTAAATTGGGCCCAAAATAGCAGTAACGGATTACTTGTTTTTATTGATGAAGCAGAATCCATGTTTGCAAACAAAAAGTTTTCAACAACACCAAAGGCAACTCAAGATTTAATTAACACATTTTTAGCACTTGTTTCAGATCAATCACAGAAAAATGTAATGTTCATTCTTTCGACCAATCATTCATTTAAACTAGATGATGCTGTTGCAAATCGTATGGGAATAAATATTGAGTTTACTCTGCCTGAAGAACCGGAACGAGAAAAAATTCTTAATCAATATCTTATAAAATTTGCACAAGAAAATAATGAATTTGTTGTTGATATACATCCGGAGATCATACAAAAGCTCCCGATGTATGCAAAAAGTCTTGAAGGTTTTTCGCCACGAGCAATCAAGTTTGTTGCCGAAGATATGATTATTAAGGCTCGGCGACAAGGGGCAAGGCTGCTAACTGATGCTATAGCGCAGCTTTCGCTTAGTGAAGCAAAACGAAGTTTAGAACAAGATCAACAGCGAGAGGAAGAACGTGAAAAATGGCTTCGTACTTTGCCTGCCAATTAAACAAAAGGGTGTTTCTATGAACTTAATACGCTTGTTCATTTGCTTGGTAAGTTTTGTTTGTTTGATCAAATATGAGCTTTTACCAGCAGCAGATAATACTAATGAAAATGTTGATATTACTACAATGGCTGAAGAAAGAACACGTGTTGCGACTATCGAACTGGTAGGAAAAATTTGTACTCTTCTTCAGCAGGGACATTCGATCGATGAAACTATAGCAATGCTTAATAAACAAAAAGAATACTCGCACGATATTGAAAAGCTTGTAAATCACATCTATGGATCCTTAAATAGACAGGGATCCAAGGACATGGTTGCAAACATTGTTATTAAAAATGAACAACTTGAAGAATTTTATGCACGAAAGAATTTTCGAACAAAAATAAAACGTGTTGTGGTCATTTTAATTGTTATAACAGCCTGCTGTTTATTGTTTAAATATCGCAAAATGCTTGTAAATCTATGTAAGAGCTTTTGGGGTCCTTCGAATGGGACTAATGAAAAAGTAGGTAATAACCAAAGGACTGTTGAAGAAGAATTACAACGGCAGAACACTCAAGATCTGACACTTAAGACAGTTAATATTGGTAATAACCAAACATCTGTTACAAACCAGTTGCGACAGCCTGATAATATAGCTGGTGTTTCTACGCCCACTACGCAAAGTAATTTTTTTGATGATGTAACTTTTCGTTATGTGGCGATGGTTGACGATGTGGCGGACAGAGAATTATCCGAAGGACATAAAAGATTTGATGAGATACTTAATAGCTCTCCAACTCTAAAAGCTAAGTATGATGCTTACTTAGCTTCCTTACCAAAATGATATGAAGAAATATGTATTTTTGATTTAAGGGTGCGGAAAGGACAAATATCATAGTGCTTAATTATCGCTAACAGTAATAGTTATATGTTTGAAAATGTAATTAATGATGATAGTTATTATGAAAAAAATTGT
>LDIV01000003.1:14945-17755 GCA_001468855.1 candidate division TM6 bacterium UASB124
ACAACTCCGAACTCACGTTATTTTTAAGAAAGAATAAACAATGAATATCAAAGTTACTCGAGTTCTTGGGTTAATTCTTAGTATTGTTCTCGTTGGCCAAACACATGTATATTCCGGACTCGCTCTCGGTACCAAAATTCTGACGGCCTCCGGACCGGTGTTAATAGAAGAGTTAGGAGCTGGTAGTACTATTACAGGGCATCGCTCATCTGATAACTCTTTTCCTGAGGTAACTGTTGAAACAATACATTCTAACGACGCTGAAAACATTTACGTTATTACAACTGATAAAGGGATGATATATGCATCGGGCAATCAACTTTTTTATGAAGTAATAATTGGTGATTTTATAAAAGCAGAGCAACTTAGGGCTGGAAATATTCTCCAAACTAAAAATCTTGAAGCCTGCTTATGCATAAATGTTGAACATAAAAAAGTTTTAACAAAAGTGTATGACATTACGTTGCAAGAGCCACATCTCTATTTTTCTTCTGAGGCACAGATTCTAACACATAATTTTGCACCAGCCTTTATTCTCACTTTCCCATGGGTTACCAAGGCGATTGTGGCAATTGCCGGCTTTTGCATTGCAACGGCATGTCTATATAACGAGAAACCAACTGGAATTTTAAGCAGTCTCAATAAGATAGAAGATATAGTAAAAAATGACATGTGTGGTTGGTGTTCCAAGTATTACAATGGAAAAACTAAGTTTGCTCCTGAAAATTATATGGATAATGCTTCTATTCCTTATAAGCAGCCAGCTAAAGGTGGGGTCGCGCTTAATCCTAATCTTTGCCAAAATTTAGTAACATATCCACTACGCTACGGATCTCTTTATCCAATCGCATTTATGACAAATACCGGTGGTATTGCCTGTATTATTTTAGTACCACAATTCAGTCATTGGGGTTCTGATGGAACAAATTATTGGAATATGATTGAGTTTGGCAAAGAAATTTTTCCAAGGGTACATCCATTTGTAAAAGAATTCATTGAAGCAGAAGATAAAATGCAACTTGATCTTCTGCGATCAAGCATTAAAGCATGGCCTTCAGCCTTAATAACTAAACTATTTAAATCCAAAATAACTGCACAAGAAAAAAGGGCATTACGAACTCAGTATGGTAATTTGAGTCAGGTTATTTATGGAAATACGTTTGGCCTTGAAGCGGTCTATAACATGGGAGAGAAGAAGCTTGCACCATCGTTAGTTTTGCAGACAATCAAATATGGTACTAAGGGTATTTTGTGTAACCCGGAATACACGATTTATTTTGACCAAAAACAAAATGTTGCTGTCTTGATTGAAATAAAGTCGAAAAAAATAATTAACGTTGGGTATTACAGCGACGGTATCAGCAGTCTTAGCGAAACAAATGAGGAAAAAAAGAAAGGCAAGGAAAAGGATAAAGATAAAAAAACAGAAGAAACTTCTAAAGATCGTACAACGGATAGAGATAAAGAAAAATCTGATGAGGCTATAGATAAAGTTCTTAAAGGGGCCAAACCAGGAAGAGAAACAAAAGGAAGTACTAAACAACTAGAAAAGCCTGGCGGCTTTGATGAGGCTCTTGATGATTTTGAGAAGATGGGTTTAACAGGTATAAAGGACGTATCGAGTGGCGACAAAATGGTAAAAGTTGGTAAGTTGCCAGACGGAAGAACAGTAAATGTGAGAAATAAGAGTGAAGATAGCAGACCAACATTGGAAATTTATGACGGCAAAAAAAGTATTAAAATTCGATATGGATTTAAGTAAAAGATAAGGAGTATTTATGGAACAATGGATACGATGGGAGCCTGCTAGAGGATTATCAAGTAAGTATTCTATAGAGAGCACAATCTTTGATGATAATGGTCTTAAAATAATTTTGTGCGATGAGTTGGATCAAACAAAAAAAATAAGCCTTGTATTTGATGGTATTATCGGATCTTACAAATTAACAGATGAGACCTATAAAATAGAAACCTGGGCTTTTTTAGATAAGCAATATGGTGCAAACTTTTATAGTAAATGGACCTTCTTCAAGGTAAGTAATTCATCATATTTACGTATGTTATCAGAAGAATCGAGTGGGATTGCAGATTCACGAAACTTGATTCATTTTGTAATTATTGAGGTAAATGTAGTTCTTGAGATTGTCGCATCCTACGAACCCAAAGTCGAATTGGTAGAGGAAAAATGAACATGCAGGAAAAATGGATTCGGTGGGAACCTATCAGCAATTTATCTGCAAAGTACTACATTGATTCTATCTCTGATAATATTAAGGAATTCAAAATAGTATTATCAGAATATCGCGACAAAAAAAAGAAAGTTCAAGTTATATTTAAAAACTCAGTAGATGCTTACAGAAGTACAGATGAAAGCTTTAGACTAGGTACTATATATAATCTTGGAGATCAATATGGAAAAAAGTTTTATGCTGAGTGGACTTTTTTCAAAGTAATCAATTCGACATATATTTTGTGGATTTCTGAACAATCCTTTGGGATCACCGATTCTTTATCGTTTATACATTTTTCTTTTATTGCAGAAGATTCGATATTGGATGTTGTTACAACTTACGAACCAAGGGTTGAGTTAATTACACACAAATAAAATTGGCTCAACCAGAATTCAAATTTAAAGGGTAAGTGATTATGAATGAAAACTACTCTGATTTTACATACAACATAATAAAATGTATGTTGTGAGTGAATAAAAAATTTAAGCTTATAAAAGAGTATGTTGATTTGGATGAGAAATGTATTTATATAGTTCATCAAAGAGATTAAAAAAGGGAGAGTATACAAATGAGCACAAG
>LDIV01000003.1:18762-19580 GCA_001468855.1 candidate division TM6 bacterium UASB124
GGGCATATGCTTATAGATGAATATATGAACTGTATTCCTATTGTTGAGACGACAAAAATAGAACTTAGTTGTACATATCCAAAACAATATTCAGAAGTAATACAACGAGATCGACACAACAAGATTACGTCGATAGAGAGGCGAATAGTCAAAGTTGATATTTATTCAATAGAGGTAGAAGCGCCACATACTTTTCTTGTTTCAGATCGAACGTATTGTAAAGGCAAGCCGCGCTTGCTACTAACACACAATGGAATACCGGCACTTGGTGCTGGATTGTCATTGGTATTTGGCTCAACACCGGCATCACTTTCTTTTGCACAAGCAACAGCATCGGTAGGAAGTTTTGGCGTTGCGTTTGGCCCTGTTGGAGTGGCAATAGGTGTTGTGACAGGTTTGGGTTTTTTAGGCTATCAATTTTTCAAAAGCCAAGATAAGTCGCAAAATTCTTTTTATATTGAGCGTGCTGATTCTGGAGGCCCTGGTGAGTTAGGTCCAAAAGATCCTAAGGATGATAAGGATGAAAAGAATAAAAATGAGAAATCCTGTACATATAAAGATATTACCAAGCCAGGGAGTCAATACCCGAATACTGAAACAAATTTAACTAAACAGCATTTTGAAAAAAATCTGCAAGATGACGGTTGGAAGAGGTTGGTTAGTAAAGATGGAAGAGTTAATATTTATGAAAAGAATGGATCTCGATACAGTGTTCGAAACAATTCTAAGTCAACAAATGGGCCCACTGCAGATTATTATGCTCCTGAAAGTGAATCTATTAGTGGTAAAATAAGATTAGTGAAGGAGTAATAAGATAA
>LDIV01000003.1:21610-26429 GCA_001468855.1 candidate division TM6 bacterium UASB124
GGAGTCGCGAGATGTAACGGTAGAAGTGTATGCGCTGGAAATTGAGAGTCTGCATGTTTATTTGGTATCAGATAGTTCATATTTGTATGATGAAAGTAAAAAGCACAATTTATTGATAACACACAACGGAATGCCGGCCCTTGGCTTGGGAGTATCGTTGGCATATGAATCGGCACCATCATCGCTATCGTTTGCGGGTGCAACAGCATCGGTAGGAGGGTTTGGAGTTGCGTTCGGTCCTGTGGGCTTGGCCATTGGGGTTGTGACAGGATTGGGATTTTTAGGCTATCAGCTTTTTAAAAGCCAGGATAAGAAGCAGAACTCTTTTTATATTGAACGTGCTGGGGAAAGTCCGGGTGAACAGGATCCAAAAAATAGTAAGGGTCACGAGGGTAAAAAGACTACCCCTCCGCCTCCACCCTCGTTTGATAATAAAAAGAAAAATGAGAAGCAGCAGCAAATATCACGTAGGAAGGCTTTTAATGAAGCCAAAGATCGGGCAAATATTCCAAGATCACAGCAACCTTCTCGTCAATGGCAAGTTGGAGATGATGCAAATGTTGCAGGACAAAATAATTATAGATACAGCAGAGATCCTGCTACACACGGTCGATATTATGAATATGATACTCCTCATGGAAAAAGGGTGATTGTTGAGCATACAAATGATGGAGTACTTCATATGCATGCAGGCAAACCAAAGCCAGGTGCAGATCAAATTAATTATGATTTTAAAGAAAATCGATATCAAAAGATTATTGGTTCGGACGGAGATCATCATATCTATTATGCTGACTAGAAAGGATTGTTTAAATGAATTCTATAAAAAGAAAACGAACGGAGCTGCTGGCTCGTGGTATTATTAATAAAATTTCAGGTATAAAGCTTATAGGTTTTGAGGATGAAAATTCGTTGTGTTTAACGAATTCAAAAAATGTATTAAAGCAGCTTCATTCCATAGATTCTACTCCTGTTGATTTTATTAAAGTTGGAATGGCCAGAAATGACTATATTATATGGATTCAAAAGTGTTTTGATTTTTTAAAAGACAAAAATGAATGGCTAATTCTTGTTCCAAATTGTGAGGAACCAATATGGGCTAATGTTTTAGTTACTAATTTTTATGATGCTGTCTCATCATTATGGGATATATCTGAATGTAATGAATTTGTTGTTTTAGATAAAAACACACAACAAATTGGAGCAATATTTTGCGAAGAAAAATATTATGAGTTTCATAAAAGATGAAGCAATAAGAGCTTCAAGTGTCTTAGGTCTAGGTGTTATAGAACTTACACAATCCGAGTCTTCGTTTATCATAGATCAAATCGTTGCAAAGTATGCTAATGGGAAAAAGGGTAGCTTATTATGGGAAAATTTTGTAGGAGAAAATGTAATTAGCAATGACAAAGATGCATGGAAGCAGCTTAAAGATATTGTTGGCAAAGAAGAAACAATTATGTTTTTTAATCCAAAAGATGAACCTGTAGCATTTAAGCTTTCCAATGGAGATGACGTCGTTGCAGTTTTGGGCGAATCTTTTGGTTTTGAGTTTTATTTAACAAATAAAGTAGCAGATTATGTTATATGCTTTAACCATCATGACTATCTAATAGCCTGCGGCAATGTTCCAAATCAAAAAGCACGCTGAATTTTGTGTTTCTACAAAACTTAACGGGCTTTTTGATGTTGATGAATTAAACTAAGGCTTACAATTTTTAAAGAGCGTATTTTGGATTAACTGAATAAGGCAGCCAATTAAGTTGATAGGGATGTGGTTTGCTGGTGGGTGTTCTTGGTACTTCACGGGGTATTAAATTTAAATAACATACAGAGGTAGCGACCTCGGCGCCAGTGAGGCTATCTATTATTAGACTACCTATAACGCCTATAGACTACCTATAACGCCTATATATAGTTCATCAATGAAATTAAAAAAGGAGAGTATACAAATGAGCACAAGAATCATACGTATTTTAGGACTGATTTTAAGTAGTATTGTTTTATGGGTTGATCAGGGGTATTCAGGCCTTCCGGCAGGAACGTTGGTGGCAACCAGATGTGGTTTGATGCCAATAGAAAAGTTAAAAAGAGGAGACAAGGTTTTAAGTTACGACCTTAATGAGACGAATCCTGACGAAATAATTGTTGACGTTGCCATAACAAATATTTCAAAACATGAGGCAGATTCAGTGTTTACTCTGTGTACGGCAGAAGGAGGGTTTATAGATGCATCCCCGCAACAATTATTTTTTACGCTCACTGCAAAATCAAATCAATCTGATGAACCATTAATAATGGATTTTGTTTAAGCTCAACAAATAACAACAGGGCATATGCTTATAGATGAATATATGAACTGTATTCCTATTGTTGAGACGACAAAAATAGAGCTTAGTTGTACATATCCAAAACAATATTCAGAAGTAATACAACGAGATCGGCACAACAAGATTACGTCGATAGAGAGGCGAATAGTCAAAGTTGATATTTATTCAATAGAGGTAGAAGCGCCACATACTTTTCTTGTTTCAGATCGAACGTATTGTAAAGGCAAGCCGCGCTTGCTACTAACACACAATGGAATACCGGCACTTGGTGCTGGATTGTCATTGGTATTTGGCTCAACACCGGCATCACTTTCTTTTGCACAAGCAACAGCATCGGTGGGAGGGCTTGGAGTTGCTTTCGGTCCTGTTGGAGTGGCAATAGGTGTTATGACAGGTTTGGGTTTTTTAGGTTATCAATTTTTTAAAGGCCAAGATAAGTCGCAAAATTCTTTTTATATTGAACGTGCTGGGGAAAGTTCGAGTGAACGTGCTCCAAAAAATAGTAAGGATCCTGGGGGTAAAAAGACTCCACCTCCGCCACCACCCTCGTTTGATAATAAAAAGAAAAATGAAAACCCAGCTCAATCTATTGTTGGAACAAATTTTAATAAAATAAAACCAACACAGTCAATTGTTAATAGAGCGAAAGTCGATGAATACATTAAGAAGCTTAAAGCAGGAGAACCTGTTGCCCCAATTGATGTTTATGAAGTTCCTGGTAAAGGTCGATTTATTGCTGAAGGGCATCACAGATTTATTGCCAGTCAAGAAACCGGAATTCCTGTTGATATCAGAAATAAGCCTGGTGGTGGACCAGTTGGCTTGTCAAGCTGGCCTGATGTAGACTGGAAGCCTTACATTAGTGAAGATCATTTTTGGGGAAGTTAATAACAAGAAGAGAAGGCTTTTCTATGAAAATTATTAAAAAAATATCAAACAACGGTATTACTTATATTGATGATTCTGGCATCGAAAGTTTTGTTGATTTTAAAGAATGCAATGAAAATTGGATACAATATCGTGCAAAAACCGAAAAGTTACATAGTAACGAGATTGAAAATCTTAAACAAAATGATAAAAACGTAGGACAACGGGACATTTGTGCTGATCCTAAATTTATCGAATTCTTTACCAGACCCAAATTTACAAGATTCAATTTTAAAGAATCAGTTGAAGCTCCAAACCCAGAAGAAATTTTTATTAAAACACAACAGAGTATTACTGCTGCTGGTTGGACGACTCTTGATTTAAGTTGAAAACTACAATCTATTCTAGAGTTAACCCCACCAAATCTCTAAATTAAGTTTCTTTTGCACAAGCAACAGCATCGGTAGGAAGTTTTGGCGTTGCGTTTGGCCCTGTTGGAGTGGCAATAGGTGTTGTGACAGGTTTGGGTTTTTTAGGCTATCAATTTTTCAAAAGCCAAGATAAGTCGCAAAATTCTTTTTATATTGAGCGTGCTGTTTCTAAACAGTGTGGGTCTCCTGGGGGAAGAGATTCGAAGGATCCAAAAAAAACACCTAATGATCGAATTATTAATACGATTGCAAAGGCAGAGTTTTTTAGACAATGTAGTGATCGATATGAACATTGGAAAAATGGTGTTTATCGTCTCATTGATAGAGCAAAAGGATTTCTTGATGGCAAAGCACATTATCTTGAGTGGGACCATCTGCATAATGATTTAGAAGTATATGGCGAGAATAGACAACATATAGGGTCACTTGATCCAAGGACTATGCAATTGTATAAAGGTGCTGTAGTTGGACGAAAAATTCCACGATAGGAAATAGAATGTATAATCATTGTTGTAGGGAAATGGCGCAGTTTACGTCTGATCCACGCGTTCAAATAATATATTTACCGCGCGTTAGAGAATATTATATTCCGTTAAAATCACAGATTGCTGTTCAAACTATTTATTATTGCCCATGGTGTGGCAAAAAGTTACCTGATGGTTTAGATAACAAACTTGATGAGATTTTAAAAGAGGACTATAACATAAAAGCTAATGACGATTTTGAGAAAACTCCTGGCCTTCCAGAAGAATTTAAGACTGACGAATGGTGGAAGAAGCGCGGGCTTTAATTCTCATTTTTGAATTAGAATAAATTTGGAAAGTAGTTATCATTAGCTTTTGGCTCAACACCGGCATCACTTTCTTTTGCACAAGCAACAGCATCGGTGGGAGGGCTTGGAGTTGCTTTCGGTCCTGTTGGAGTGGCAATAGGTGTTGTGAAAGGTTTTGGTTTTTTAGGCTATCAATTTTTCAAAAGCCAAGATAAGTCGCAAAATTCTTTTTATATTGAGCGTGCAGATTCATGCGGCACTGGTGGGAGAGATCCGAAGGATCCAAAGAAGAAACAACAAGATGCGGCTGATCCTTCAATAAAAAGTCTTTTAAGGTCAAAAAAATTACCGGCAGAACAGGACTTACGCAACATAGGCAAAGTTATCATCTGATACTGGCTTTGAAGAGCCACGTAACT
>LDIV01000003.1:28101-30364 GCA_001468855.1 candidate division TM6 bacterium UASB124
ACTTTCAGCTAGTGCGTAAGTCCTATATTAATTTTACATCTTATAGTTGTGTGACCATTTGGAAGTTTCATGTTTTTATGTACGCGTTTGATTATTTCTTTAGCGGTATTATCAATATCTTGTCCACCTTTTTCAAAGAGCCCTTGTCTTTTATGATCAGATGATTCGATATGTTTTTTACAACATTTTTCAAATACTAGCTTGTCGTTACGATCATCTGGTTTTTTAGGGTCCTCAGGCTGTGGATTTGGTGTTGCACCGCCAATTTGTGTTAGTATCGGATTGGATTCATCATGTTGTATCCCGTCAGTTGGTTCTTCTGCACTATAAGAACCATTATTAACAATTACATCGACTTTTCCAGAAACCGGTTTTCCGTTTATAGAGTGGACCTCTGTGTTATTTGTGTTTGTATTGTTATTGGTGTTGTTAGTATCTTGTGCAAGTCCTACTGCATCTCCTACTGCCTTAATCGTTAGTCCTATAGCACCTGCCACTTTTATTGTTGTTCCGACGGGGGTGGCGGGATTTTGGGTAAGATCTTCTACAGCATCGACAACGACTTCTTTTGCTGTTGCTGCAAAATCTTGAGAATGGCATTGGGTTGATAGGAGAAGAAAAATAAGTGAAAAAAAAGTTATCTTATGTGGAATAGAATTTAGAAAAAAACTTTTTAAACTCTGTAAAAAAGAATTCATAAAAACCCCCATTTAAGGCGTTAAGGTTAAAAATTAACAATATAATATTTAAGCATAAATCAAGCAATATTAATATTCAAATGCGTATTTAATTTTGTGAAAATGATCCTAAAATGAGTCTATATCTTAGGTTTTTGTTACAAACTGAAACAATGTTGAAAGGGTTTTAGAAGGCAAGAGGGATGGTGTTGGTTTTTGTTTCCGATTATTTATTATTATTCTGTATGAGTGTTTCAATAGATTTTAAATTTTCTGACGTTAAATGAATTCCTTTAATAAGTTCATTGATGAATTCATTAATGTTGGTTGCATCATATGCTACAGCTAATACATCATCTGAATAGATTTTTTTTACATTTTTTAGTGCTGCTTGAATGAGGATTTTAGCTTCTGAAGATCGTCGTTCTTTAAGATATAATTCTGCCAAGTGCACATAATTGAGTACATGGTTTGGGCAAAGGCTAATTGATTCTTTGAGGTATTGTTCTTCTTGTTTAGAATCTTTATTTATGTAAAACAAAGAAATGGCATACTTAAGCATAGAATTTATTTCGTGGTTAGCTGTATGCATGGTCTTTAATTTATGTAATAGCATTTCATCTATGCCAATGGAATGATCCTTAATATAGGCATAGACTATTAAAGCGATAGCTTCATTTTCATTACTTATCCTAAGTATTTTTTCAAGTAGAGTAATAATGGGAGAATGTGTTGCATTTGGTAAGAATGCTTCCACAAGTGCTAATACGAAAAGAACTTCTATATTATTGGAATTATTTTCTAATTTTTTTTTAAAAATAGTTTTTATTGTCTGTGGTTCATTGCATGTGCCGAATTCAATGATTTGGTTGATTGATGCGCCAATGAGACTTGGATCTTTTCCCTCATAAAGCCATAACAGAGCATGTTTAAGCATAAAATATATTTTATTGTCTGTGATGGTGTTACTTAAACGGCAATTCTTAATGTAGGTGAGGATTGTTGAGGCAATGGCTTGATGCTTTTTGCAGATGACAATTATTTTTTCTAAAAATAAAAAACAGGAATAGTCATCGACAAATGGGGAAAATAATTCAAGCTTGACAAGTCTAAACAAGATATCTATGCTTTCTGGATCTTGCTTCAAACTTTCTTCAAGTAAGGCTTCTATTTTTTCATTCTCATTATTCTTGCTCAGTTCTATGATTTTCTGTTCTAATTCGTTCATATTTTTCCTTTTAAGTTGTCATTCAGTTCTCAATATACTTTTTGAGCTTAGGACATGCAACATTAGCACCTAAGTAAGGATATTTTAAGAATTGTTAGATAAAAGTATCAAGATATTAGTGGTTTGAATTGTATTGTGTTGCGTTACAGGCTGAACATATCTTTTTCCCTGCGTACGATACATACACGTGAGGATCTGTCGCGAGTATTGCTAAAAGATCGATGCGTTTGCAGCCCTTACTTTTTTTGAACGAAGGTTGTTTAAGGTGGGGGGATTAAATGAGATTGATTTAAACAGGACTTACGCAATATAGGCAAAGTTATCCTCTGATGCTGGCTTTAAAAAGCTACGTGACTGT
>LDIV01000003.1:34722-36306 GCA_001468855.1 candidate division TM6 bacterium UASB124
GACAACTCCGAACTCACGTTATATATAAAAAGCAAAGAGAGGAGCCTCTCTAAATACAATAAGTCTATTAATTTTATTGAATCTACGAGGCATAGAGTTCATTCCTTTCAATAGGCATAGTTATATCACAAAGCCAACCTGTTATCTTTCTACCCGTAACCTAAAGCCAGGCCAAACCCAACAAACACTTTCATTTCTGCCCTCCTTTGCACGTGAAGTTGCATGAGCAGCCCCCACAAAGTATATTAATTATCATTGCTTTTTTAGAGCCTGTTACCAAACAAACAGTAGCAATGAGAACACACAGGTCGTCACATTGACACCGCCTCAAAAATTTGAAAAATACCATGAAAGGATATCGATATGTCAATATCTGCATCCATAGATATTAATTTATCTAAATATGAGGGAAAACGAATTCCAGCTCACGAAATAATTGCAGTACTTGTAGAGGCTGGATGGAATTTATTTCCTAATGGATACCTTCACTACCTCACCTTAGGAAATAACAATGTATTTGATCAAATAGCAGAAAAAGATTTATATTGGGAAATTTTACTAAAAATGATAACAGTTAAGGAGCTATCTCATGAGACCTTTGGAATCATGTTAACATGGCAAAACACAGACATCGGAATATCATTTTTATTTCCACCGCACAAAGAAGGTTATAATCCTTTTTCTATACGTATTGAATCTAATCGACAAATTATTCACTTAACAAACACTTATAACATAACAGATTTTTACTGGTATCTCCCCAAACTACTTATTCCTTTAAATGACGCTTTTTACGTTGAGGGTTTTCGCTGCGTGCAGCATATTTAGAATTTGTACGCACAAGTTGGTTCATCCAAAAATAACATTCAAAAGTTGTCGTATAATCTACAAAACAATAAAAAACACAATGGAAGGATATTAATATGTCAGTTTCTGCATCTATAGACATTAAATTGTCTGAAATTAAAAGAACACAAATATCTGCTACTGAAATAATTGAGGTTCTCGTAAGTTCCGGATGGAATTTATTTCATGGCGAATATCTTAGCTACCTTCCACTTGGTGATAAAGATGATTTTGATTGGCAAGATAAAAAAGATATGTCATGGAATGCTTTAACAAAAATAATAGAAGCAAAAGAGCAAGCCAAGGAGATTGTTGGTATTATGATGACTTGGGAAAATACAAAAATCGGTGGGGATTTTTTATTTTGGCCACCCAAGACATCATATTGCAATACTTTTTCATTGAGTACTAATAACAATCGGCAGGTAATTTCTTTGACCAATGATTACAATATAACAGACTTTCAATGGTATCTTCCCAAATTACTGATTCCTTTAAACAAGGCTTTCACTATAGAATCTTTTAAATTGGATCACTATAGATAATCTAACATTGTGCAATTTCATGAATCAAATAAAAATACAAACATGTTAATGAAGAGATTCTCGATGAATTTTGTAAGTAACGATTATTTTTTAGATATATTCATAGTAAGTAAAATATTCAACCAAAGTATCGCCTTGATTGAAAATGGGCAACAGATTCATTAAATACCAATTAACGTGAGTTCGGGGTTTG
>LDIV01000003.1:39164-40615 GCA_001468855.1 candidate division TM6 bacterium UASB124
TCCTGCCAAATAGAACATTCAAGACATAGAAGTTTAGTCAATTTTTTTGTAAACCTAATTGCAGGTCTTGTTGCTTATTCATTTCGTGAAAAAAAACCATCGATCAAATGCAATCTGCGATCAGATAGTCTTATTGATTGTTTTTGACAACTCCGAACTCACGTTAAAAAACGATCAAAACTCTTTCTTTAAGCTTGTTTGTTTCAGGCTGAAAAGATTGGTTGATGGTGAAGAACGGTAGGCTTTACTGTTTTTATAAAATTAGTAGATCAATTGTATTAAGTGTTGGATTTTGTGATGGTCTCAAGTAACCCTTTGCCCATCAAGGTACCTTTAATACATTCATTTAAAAATTCATTTAAGTCATATGTAGGTATGCTTTTTGAATCTATATTTTTGGCGTTTTGCTGTGCCTTTTGAATAAGTTGTTGAGCTTCGTTCTTACGGTTTGTTTTAAGATATAGCCTTGCAAGGTCAGCATAATTGAGTACATGGTTTTGACACAAGCCAATTGATTTTTCGAGATATTGCTCTGCTACCTTTGGGTCTGTGATTTCATAAAACCATGCTCGAGCATAGTAAATCATGGAATTTATTTCGTTATTTGTGGTTTCTAAATTCTTTAATCTATGTACCAATACTTCTTCATCCATTGGTGCATATTGATTTTTTATATATGCCAAAACAATGGTTGCAAGGGCCTCGATTTCTTTACTTGTAGCAAAACATTTTTCAAACAGAGCTATATTTTGAGTAGCATCCACATCAGGAAGAAATTGCTCTATTAAAGCTAATAAAAAAAGTGTTTCCAGGTTGTACGGATCTTGCTTTTGCTTGCCATTAAGAAAAGTTTTTATTTCTTCAGGATTATTACAGGTACCATATTCAAGTAGTTGATTGATTGGTTTGTAAATGAGTTTGGGATTTTTGCCTAAGAACAACCAAGAAAGAACATCTTGAAAGGGTTGATCTAGCTTATTTATAGTAGCCATGAGTGAGAAACGCAGTTTAAGCTCATTGATAGCGAGAGTGGCGAGGGCTTGGTGTTTTTTACAGATGACAATGATCTTTTCTAATGCTATATAGCACACTATTTCATTAACAAAAGGTGGCCATAATTCAAGATTGGCCAGTCTAAAAAGAAGGTCAATGTTATCTGGATCTTCTTTTAAATTTTCTATAAGCAAGGCTTCTATTTTTTCATTCTCATTATTCTTGCTCAGTTCTATGATTTTCTGTTCTAGTTCGTTCATATTTTTCCTTTTAAAAGGTTCTACCCTGAGATCCTTATTTAAAGGAAGCTGAGAAGGGGCCGCGCGGGCTTCTTTGTCACTTCAATTGTAAATCAAGGTAAGGTAAAAAAAACTGTATGTTTGCTGGGTTAACTAATCTGAGTTCGACAATTAATTAAAGTCATTATTGGATTCTCTTCATCGTGTTGCTGCGATTCT
>LDIV01000003.1:43072-74464 GCA_001468855.1 candidate division TM6 bacterium UASB124
TCTTCATCGTGTTGCTGCGATTCTGCAGCAAAATAATTTACAACATTAGTAATTCCATTTCCTATACCAGTACCTGCTACTCCACCTAATGATCCTCCTACCAACATACCAATTCCAATACCCCATGCTCCCCACTTGGCTCCAATCAAAGCGCCTGCCATTATTCCGACAGTCCCGCCTGCTACACCACCTATTACCATTCCTAACCAAACTGGAAAGCTACCGTTACCACCGAGAACTCGTATTTTGGCACGGAGGGCATATTCACCGTCGTCCATTTGGCTAAGTGCAATGTATCCGCCACCGAATAACTGACTTAACATTTTTTCTTTTTCCGGTCCGGTTATCTCGATTATGTTTTCAGCGTTGATGCGAGAAAATTCTTCAGGGCTAATGGCAATCAATTTGGGTTTATATCTACCGAGAAACATTTTTAGTTGTTCATTGGACATTTTGCATAATAATGGATTGCAGAAACAATTTTGAATGTCGTAGGTTTTATCATTCTTAAGGACATGAAAGCCATGAGCATCTTTATAAAGCTTAAGTGGTTTTAATCGAGATGGAATAAAAACTTCATTTTCAGTAAATTCGATACGATCGGTGGATGTATTTTCTGCAAGAATCGTGTTGCAAAAAAGAATCCCGGAAAATAATAATGATTTTGAAATACATTTTTTCATAAATACTCCGTTACTATTGTATATGTTGAGACTTGCTATTTTTCACTCTGTTGCATAATCATATCAATATTATCCCACGCAACAACGGTTCCATGTTTACGCGCTTGATTCTCTTTTCCGGCATAGACAATATAAGCATCTTTGTTTTCTTGTTGAGCGATACCTTGCCACGCAATCAGAGAATCAAAGAAGTTCTGATTAATTGTTAACGCTGATTTGATTTCGATGGGTACTAGCCTATTGCCGTATTCAAGTATGCAGTCAATTTCATTGCCTTGTGCATCACGCCAAAAATAACAATTTGGTTTTTTGCCACGATTGAATCTGTTTTTGATAAGTTCACTTATGACAAATGATTCAAAGAGAGGCCCTCGCATGTAATGGCTATAAAGTGCCTGTGGAGAATCTATATCAAGGAGTGCACATACCAATCCGGGGTCGTAAAAATGGAGCTTAGGCGTTTTAACAACACGCTTATTAAAGTGTTTATTATATGGTTGAACCAGATGAATAATAAAACTTGCTTCTAGAAGAGAGATCCATGCTTTTGCCGTGTTGGCACTAATGCCGCAATCATTTGCCAGAGCTGTGTAATTGAGTAATTGACCAATGCGACCTGCACACAATTTAAGGAATCGTTGAAATGTTACAAGATTGCCGACATTAATTACTAAACGGGCATCGCGTTCAACATAGGTGGCGATATATTGAGAAAACCATTGTGAAGCATCAATTTTTTGAGCGTAGATACGTGAGTATAACCCTTTGAAGATCAGTTCTTCTATCGTAGCCGGTAATAAATTTGCCGTACGTAATTCACTAACGCTTAATGGCAATAGCGTTAACAATGCAATTCGTCCGGCAAGCGTTTGGGATATTTTTTCATGCATTAAAATATTTTGTGAGCCTGTTATAACAAAGTATCCAGGTTTATATTCTTTATCGACAATGCCTTGCATATACGATAATAAGTGAGGAACTTCCTGAATCTCATCAATAATAATACCGTGCGGATTTTCATATTTTTGAAAAAACAAACGAGGATCTTCTGTTGCCAATAATTTTTCATCTGGGTTTTCCAATAATACATATTTATAGTCGGGAAATGTGGATTGTGCCAAAGTTGCTTTGCCTGATTGTCTTGGTCCTATAACTGCAACTACCGGGAACTGTTGAGCAAGTGTATAAAGTGTTGCCTTGAGATTTCTTTGTATCATTTTAATCCTTTCTGGTTAAGGATATTCTGCAGTCGTATTGCGGATTTTACAAAAAAAACTAGTAAAATATGATGTTTTTGTAAGAAAAAGATCGTTGGGATTCAAGTTTAGGGCAAATCACTAGATTTTTTTTGCTTATAAAATCAATCAAAATTCCAAACATCGGCAAGATTCGTGGAGCATCGTTTACACAGGAAGCGATTAAGTAGAAAGACACTTGTGAATAGGGGCCAGCGTATATTTAGTTATTTCTCGTAAGCTTGTTTGATTTTTACATAATCATTTATATACTAGCAACTCACCATAATTATCAATGCATTATTGTATTGTTTTACATTTGTTGTGTACATCTTGAAGGAGTTTTTATGTACAAAAAATTAGCACTTGTAGTTTGTTGGGTATTAATGTCATGTAGTGTAAACAGTGCAGCGGTTCCGGCACCTGTTGATGCACAACAACAGTGTGTACAGAAGGTGCAAAAATTTATGGATGAAGCACTCAAGGCAGGCCTTTCTCAGAAAGAGGCGGAAGATTTGTTGGCTGATTATATCAAGGAAAAGGCATTCAATGGCCAAGCGACTATTTCGTCGCATAGTAAAAAGCAGTTAGCATGGTTTCTTGTTGGAATGACGGCAGCTGTCGGTGCCATAGTAGCCGGTTATTATTTGTATGCATGGTATGGTAAATGGAAAAATCAGCCTGTAGCTTCTGCCGATAAACAACACGATGAGACTGCCAAGCAACAGGCAGAAATAGCTCGACTTACGATTGAATTGGCTACAATCAAGGATCAATTAACGATTGCTCAAGAAAAACAGAATTTAGATGTTATCAAGGGTTCTCTGAACCAATTACTGACAATATGCGAAAAAGATCCTGCTCAGATAGTTCAGGGGATGGAGCGTGTTGTTGCCGATGATCCGGCACAGTTTGTAAAAAGAATTTGTACTATTGGCAAAACGATGGAAGTAAATCCTGTGCTTGTAAGAACATATCAAGAGGCCGCTCAGACGCTTGGTAAAAATATTTCGCAAGGGATTGCCGGTCTTAACGCCGGAGAGCGTGAGAATCTTGCTACTTTTTGTAAACAGTTAGATAAAGATTATTCTGAGTTTATGGCCGGGGCTTATAAGAGTTTTGCTCAAAATAATGAGCAACGTCAAGCAGCTGCTTCAGCACAAAGCTCGTCTTCAGGGCAGATTCAGCATTAATATAGAAATTAGTACATAGATCAGATGTAAAAAAGAGGCCCCTGCATACAAGTAGGGGCCTCTTTAATTGAATAAAATAATCTTATTTTCTTTTTAAAAACCACCAAACAATGATACCGACAACTGCCAACACAACAGCGACACCGAGTTTTATACAGGCACAGCATCCACCGGGACAATTGCCGCAACAATTTTTACATGACGGTGGTGTGTTTTGTTGCATTGCGAATAGTGCCATTGGTGTGAACATTGAGAGAAATGATAATAACTTTTTTTTCATGATGAGTTCCTCTGTAATAGCTATTAAATAATATCAATAGAACAATGGTAAGATATCAATTTTTTCTATTGGATAATAGATGGAGACTGTGATTGTGCTATAAAGCGTGTATGGTCTAGTGTGCGTCATATGCGGATAGCGGCAATGGTGTTGGTTCCAGCCCTATGCTCCGAGCATAAGCAATTTGTTGATCTATAAGCTCTTTGAACTTACGATTACCGCGTGGCTCGGTCGGAATATTATTTTCAAGTGCATCAAAAGCTGATTGTTGGAGTGCTGTAGGCTCAAGGCCATTTGCTTTTGCGTATTCGATTTGCTTTGTTAGTTCTGCGTTCAATGGTTGATCATACAACGCCACAATGGTGTTAAATCCCAGGGTTGTATTTGGTTCTTGGCGGGTGGTTGGTTGTTGGCTCGGTAAGGTAGCGTTGTTGCTGTGCTGATTGGCGGTGAGGTTTATGTGGTCAGGTGCTTTAGGTGATGTCGGTGACCCGTCTGGGGGTTGAGCTTTATTGGCTTTCCGTCTAAGGCCCGGCCATGGGAAAGATGGTAGCCATTTATAGATGAGATAACCGATAACAATGACGAAGATAATCATTGTCAGAGCCTCTATGAGAGGAGCATAGAGTTTCATTCTCATTTTAAAGTTTTTCATTGCAAAAAAGATTGCAAGCTCTTTGTTGATAGCCTGATTGCTAGTAATTTCATGCTGAGTATGTTGATTGGCTATTGAGGATTGAATATGCAAGACAATTTTTTGAAGTTGTTGTGTGTAGAGTGTATCGTTGCCAATTATTGCTACAACGTCATCAGCTGAATATCCGTTGTTGAGTAATTCATAGATAGTTTCTATAAGAATTTTGTGTTCATCGGTAGTCGGTTGTGCCGGCAAGGAACTGTTGGCTATGATAAAGCATGCGCACGTAAAAAAAAGCGGTTTATAAGCCATAGATATACCAACATATTATTTTTAGGCTGCTAGTTTTTTGCCGGTCCATGATTCTCGTTCCTTTTGCCAGAGCTGTGTTTGTTGTAGGTTATGTATCGCTTCATCAAGGGCGGCTCGTGCAGTTTCTTTGGTCAACATTTTAACATCCTGTCTGCGAGCCTTACTGATCATCTCTTGTGCTACAAATTTGATAGCACGTGGTGACAAGCCTTCAAGCTCTTGCGCGTAATGTGCCAATGCTTGGATGACATCCGGTTGGATATCAACGATGGATGTTTCGTTTTCTCGTGCACTTTGTATGAGGTAGCGGGCAAGGATTTTTTCTCGTATTGCCAAGTCAGGTAATGGAAATTCGATAGTAATACCGATACGGTTTGTTATTGCATCGTCAAGCTTAAATGGATGATTGGTTGCAAAGATAAACATAACGTTTTTTTGCGACTGTTCTGAAATAAGTGATAAGAATGTATTAATAAAATCTTGCGTGATCTGAGCTGTTGTCGGCAGGTTTCGGTGCGCAAATAGAGATTCAGCTTCGTCGATAAAGACAATGAGACCCTTTTTACTTGTGTGTGCCCATGCAATGAGTTTACGTAATTCCTGTATTGCTTTGTTGAGGTCTGTGATTTTTGCAAACTCTGTACCTGATGTTAGCGCATAGTCAAGCCCTGAGGCGTATGCCAATGCTTTGGCAAATGCGGTTTTACCGGTACCGGGCGTTCCATAAAAAAGAACGTTGGGAAGCGATTCGTTATATTTTTTTGCCGTTTGTACTCGTGACAAAAGATCATTGAGCTGTTGTTGGATGGCGGGAGAAAAAAGTAAGTTATGGATAGTGGAAGTTGATTGAGTTGTCTTGTGGCCGAACCAATATGAACGTGATGTTTCGCTGACAACACTTGGCAGGGCTAGGTGATGTATAAGTGCCGGTATGCCATATTTAAAAAGATAGTAACAGAATATTATGGCAACGATGGCGACGGTAAGTGTAATAAGCGTTTTAGGGTCTGTGATTATGTCGTGAACTTTTTTCCAGCGTATTGATTCGATCTCTGCAGATGCTTGAGCTCGAATTCGTTCAGCCTGTTCATAGACTCCACGCTGTTGCTTTTCTGCTATTTTGGCGCGTTCTCTTTGAATCATGTGTTCTGTATCAATTGCATTGTTGATATGGTTTGCTTGAGAAACTTTTTCAGCAAGTATGGTGCTGAGCCGTTCGTATTCATGATTTAATTTGGCAATTCCGGCATCAGTCTGGTGAGTAATAGTTGATTGCAGTGTTCGTATGCGTTCTAATTCTGCTGTTATACCGGTTGCTAATTCTGCTGCGTGGGTTGCTTTGGCTAGTGCATCGGTTGCGGTTTGGAATGCTTTAAGTGATGTTCCGTTGGCACTGTGTGCAAGTCCCATGGATTCGTTTAATCGATACACACTGTTATTTGTTGCATTGGTAATGTAATCGCTACGTTCAGACAGACTTTTTAATGTTTGATCAATGAGTTGTTGAACCGATTGTATGTTTCTTTGTTGTGTTGAATTTTGCATGGGTGAGATGGAGGGGGTGCTGAGAAGATTGATGATGTTTAACACTGTGCCTAACGTAAATGATCTCAGACGTATCGGCATTACGTTCCCCCCTGTAACGCTTTGATACTTCATCCATTTAATTCTCATCATACAGATAACGGTTGATGGCTGATAAGTTTTTTAAAAAGATTAACGGGAAGTGCGTAATACTCGATAAAATGGAAGAATAAAATTTTCTATGCATGTAAACGTGTATATCCACGCATAAAGTAGTTCATGCAGCCAATAAGTATCTTGCTATGTATGGGGGTGTTTGGTAAGGTTTCTGGATCTTGTATGGCACACAGTATTTCGGCGATGACTTCTATGTATGGAGTGATGGTAATAAAAAAATTAATTGTAGTATCTGATGCGCCGGCACAGTTACGCCACAAAGAAGCGCCATCGCTCATGTGGTGATAAGGAATAAGCATACTGATTATTTGTTGTATTGTTATTGCATCGATGCGGAGGCTGTTTGATGCGCACAATTTTATGAGATGGTGGCCGATAATGCCGCATATGCCGCCTGCGAGTAAAAATGCTGCACGTTGACGTTTACTACGGAATGGAGCCTTTTGAAGCATGACGGTATGACCGCAGGTTGGCTCGAGCCCGTCAATGTGAAGGCGGCCTAGTGAAAGGATGGGAGTTTTTGCTGATTGTGTTGACCCATAATGAACAGCGGCCTTGTTTCTTGTAAGTAGTTGCCCTACAAGTGCATGGCCGGTTTCATGACTGAGGGTGGTAAGTGCCCACGCTGTATATTCTTGTAATACATTTATTGCCAGATTTGATGGTGATAGTTGCGCACAGAGAGCATCTTTATTTGCTTGAGGAGCTGTTAGCCAATACAGAATGCCCAGGCAACCGACAATAATGGGAGCTGTTAGGCGGTCCGTGTATGTTGGTTGTTGGTCTTGTCCACATAAGGGGTTGGTCGAACTTAGTAGACAACATAAAAAGAGCATTTTTACTTTATAAATCATAAAGATCGCTTAATTTTTTGTGTAAAAAATGTATGCTATTTACCCAATTATGTCAAAAACGGTGAGTTTTAGTTGTTATAAAAGACTTTTTTAAATAAAACTCAATAATAATACGAAGGGTGTTTATGAATATAATGCGATATGTGACGGTGGTTATAATGAGTTCTGTTGCAATAATGCCGTGTTATGCGGCTATGAAATCGTCTTTTGTGTTTGGTGATATTCAAAATTATATGGATGCGCGAAAAAGGCTACAAGAGTATCAGGAACAGCAACATAAAAGAATTCAAAACGGCTTGGATCTGATAAAAAGTATAAAGAGTGGCTGTTGGAGTGCGATTAAACGGGCAATCGAAAGAGGTGCTGATCTTAATTTACGTGACGAGGATGGTTGTGCGGCATTACATTATGCTGTAGCTTCTAATATATCTTTTATGGATGATTCGGTAGTTAAAGCTGTTATTAAATTTTTGGTAGATAAGGGGGCTGACATTAATATACAAACAACTCAGGGCGGAAAAACTCCTTTGCATATAGCTGTCGCCAAAGAAAGTGTTTCTCTGGTGGCATGGCTTTTGTGCTTAGGTGCAAATTCATTGATAAAGGATGTTGATAAGAAAGCTCCCTTATACTATGCGCAAAGTCGCCTTGAAAAATTACAATTGTCATCTGAATCTACTGATCAGGCTATTTGTAATGCAAACACGATTGTGAAAATGCTGCAAGATTATGAAGTGTCGTGCAAGAAAAGATTTGGGGTTTCTCAGACGGATGACACAAAGTAACGATTATCGTTTTTCTAAGAATCGAGACAATATTTTCTTTTTACCAAGCTTAAAGAGCGCCGTAACGTAATATTCGTTTTCCGGCGCTTTTTCTACGTCGGTAATAATGCCGACACCAAACTTTTCATGAAATACCGTCTGATGTTTTGCCCATGGAGACGGCGGTGTAATGTCTTGGCGTGCAGGTGTTATTTTCTTTGTTACGGTTGCAGGCGGAAAGGTACTAGGTTTGAAGGATTCTGATGGCGTTGGTTTTTCTTGCATTATTTCACCTTTTGCAAACCAACGTTCGAAGAATTGTGGCGCTTGATACTGATTAAAGCGATCAAGATCAATGGTGTGTATAAGTCCACGCGGCATTTCCTGTAAAAAACGAGACGGAGCCTGATCGACAATATGTCCGAAGGTAAAACGTGAGCCGGCACTGGTGATGACAAGATGTTCTTTGGCTCGTGTCATGCCGACATACATGAGTCGTCGTTCTTCTTCGAGCTCTTCGTTAGTATTGAGTGATCGAGTATTGGGGAGGATGCCTTCCTCTAGACCTGTGATAATGACGGTATCAAATTCAAGCCCTTTGGCAGCATGTAGCGTCATCATGTGGACAAAATTTTCAACGTTTTCTTCTTCTATTTTTTCTTGAAGCAATGAAACTTCATGAAGGAATGATTCAAGCATGTTTTTGGTTGTTACCGGCACGCTTTGTTCTTTGTTGCTTGCTTGTTTGTGTTCAAAAATAATGATTGCCTGTGCAAATTCCTGTACGTTTTCAATTTTTGCTTGAGCTTCTTGCGGTTCGTAGGCGTTGGTGAGATAGCTCATATACTGAGTTCGCGACAGAATGGTATCAATAAGCTTGCTTGGTGCTGTCTGCGGATCAAGATCGGCAAACAATGAAAGTAAATCATTCAGAGCATCGCGTTTGCTTGAGGTAATATCAAGCGATTCTTGTTGCATCATCCACGTAAAAAGCTGCGTGAAATCAAAAAGCGGATTAAGTGACCAGGCGTTAACGAGTTGGTCTTCAAATTTTTGGCCAAGGCCGCGGGCAGGGGTATTGATGATACGCAAGAGGCTGATTTTGTCATAGGGATTGACGATAAGACGCAAGTAGGCCAATAAGTCTTTAATTTCTTTGCGTTCATAAAAACGAATGCCACCGACAATGCGATAAGGAATTGCTTTGTGGATTAAGGCTTCTTCGATGGGACGTGATTGAAAGTGTGTCCGATACAGAATGGCAATGTGGCTGAGCTTGAGATGCGCTTTACGTGCATTGACAATCTGAGCAATAATGTCGGCTTCTTGGTCTCCGGATTGGCATGCAATGGAAAGAATACGATTTTTTGCCTCTTTGGTTGACCACAAATTTTTAGGATTTCGCAGACGATTATTGGAGATGACATTATTTGCAGCCTCGAGTATGGGTTGGACGGAGCGATAGTTTTGTTCAATTTTGACGGTAGTTACGGGAGCAAAGTCCTGTTGGAATTTGAGCATGTTGGTTACCGTAGCGCCACGCCACGAATAAATTGATTGGTCCTCGTCGCCAACAGCGCACAAGGAATCAAGAGCCATCTTTTTTTTGTTATTGAGAGCTATTGCAAGGAGTAGTTGATGTTGTACATGGCTGGTGTCTTGGTATTCGTCAACCAGTACGTGACGAACATTTTTTTGAACAAGCTCTTTGAATGCCGTGTTATTTTGTAAGGCTTGGAGTACTTGGATAATAAGGTCATCAAAGTCGAGGCAGTGTGCCCGAGCCTTTTCGGTTTCATATTCAAGATATAGTTCTCGCAAGACGGGCGAAAGACCAATTTCTTGAGTAACGGCATGCTCGACAATCAAACGATTCTTATAAAGCGAAATTTGATGGCAAATTTGAGTTGGACTTATCTGTTTGGTAAGCGCATATTTTTTTGCAATTTTTTTTATTAGGTCCAGCTGGTCGTCTGCATCAAGTATTGAGAAGTGTGGAAATTGCAAGATGCTTGGATTGTTTCGTAATAAAAGGAGACAGTATGCGTGGAATGTTCCGATGAATGGTGTTTGGTGATGTGCCTGAAAGGTACTGATTAAACGAGCGCGCATTTCTCCTGCTGCTTTATTGGTAAACGTAAGTGCAACAATGGTACCAGGATCAACAGATTCATTGATTACCAAGTGTGCAATACGTGAGGTAATGACACGTGTTTTACCGGAGCCTGCTCCGGCGATAACTAATAAGGCGCCATCTTTTTGCGTGACAGCTGATTGTTGCGGTGTATTAAGATTTTGAGAAATAAATTTATTAAAGTCTTTTTTGATGCTCTTGGTCATAATTAATTCCTAGATGCTCCGGGCCAAAAGCCATAGGCAATAAATCACCAATGGTTGTGGACAATATATAACCTTGTGCGGTTAGTGAGATAAGCTTTACCGTTGGATCTTGATAACAATTTTCCCAAATAATCTGACGACAATGGCCACATGCCATGGCGACATCGGTCAAGGTTTCAACCGAAGGCTGTGTTGTTGCCGGTGCAATAATAGCCTGTGTTCCTAGCGGACCGCCGACTATTGCAATTAATGCTATTTTTATTGATCCTGATTGAGCGACCATTGTATCAATAGCATTTTGTTCTGCGTGTGTTGTTTGTGTCCAACTACAACGTTCAACATTGCAGCCGGTGTGAATGGTTCCTTTGTTGCTTAGTATTGCTGCACCAACTGCGTATTTTGAATAGGGAGCTTGAGCGTTGAGACGAACGTTTATTGCATGGTGCATGAGTTCTTGCTCGTGTGTTGTCAGTTCAGTAAAATGTTGAAGTGATGCTTTAATGTTTTGTGAAAAATTCTTTTTTATTACCGTCATCTTTTGCTCAGTGAATAATTTATACAATAAATTTGTGTCAATTGATGTTGTGTTTTGAGTGGAATTTATTAAACCATATTCAGGGAAAAAAGCCAGGAAATATTATTCTATGAGTGTATCATTTCGAACAAGCCGATCATTGGTTGTTCCGACATACAGAGCAACCATAAGCCACAAACCGATGATGCCAAGTGATGCTAGTGAACTATATAAAATGACATGCGCTGTTGGTGCGAATGCGGCATTAATACTTGATCCGACTGTTTTTGTCAGGCGGCGGCCGAACCCATCAATCCAGCTTTTAGTTTTGAATTTGATATCAGTGCTTGTTTGGAGGTAGAGCATTTCCTTGCATGGAAGATTAAGCGCATAGCTTAGTCCTTTAAAGATGACAAGAGCTACAAAGATAACTGACAAGGTAGGCTTAAGCATGACGGCAATAATAATGATGGCGCTCAAGATTGGATATAACATAAGGCTGAAGGTGATGCCGAAAAATTGTATGAGAAAACTTGTTCCTATTAGAGAAAAAACAAATGTTAATATTGTTGTGCTTTGGATGTAATGCCCAAAAAATTCTACAACGTTTTCTGTTGAAACAAACGATTCATCTGCACGAATAACAAGATGGTATTCAAGGATACTATTGATTACTTCGTTGATTGTTGAGACTGCAAAAATGCCGATAAGATATGGTTTGGAGAGTAAAAGACGCAACCCTTCAAGAGTTCCCGTAGACATCCTTCCAGTTTTAGCCGGTAGGGCTTTAGTTTGTGTGCTTGTGGTAAATTTTCTGATGACAAAGATAATTGCCAATGTGGTAAGGCTAACAATGGTGAAAAGCTGCGGTACTCCTATATATGTTGCGTGTTTTACTAGTTCCGGACCGGAGATGGCGCCTATTTGGGAACCGGCAACGATGAATGGATATCCATACTTAGCTGACTTTAAATCTGTAATGCTGACAACAAATGACCAAAAGAGCGTGAACATAAGTGAGCTAAAACTTTCGGTGACAAGATAGATGAACCACCCTAATAGGCGTGATGCATCAAGTGTTGTATTGGAAAGTCCGATGACAGGTAAGGTAAGTGCGTAGGCAATAACTAAAAAACTAACGGCAAAGATGCTGCATAAAAGATAGAAGAGCTGATGTTTTTCTAATAGATCTACAAGCTTTGCATAGATAAACAGAATAGGAACAAGAATAATAAATGAGGCCATTTTTGCATAAGGAATATAGAGTTTTCCTACAATGCGTACAAAAAGGGCTTCCTTAAGCGGGTGGAGAATGGCATATGTTCCTGTAATAAGGAGAAATATAAGTGTAAGGTACAAAACTTTTTTAATTTCAGATGCTTCTAAATCGCCTAGTATGGTGTGTAGTAATTTGAGTATCACGCAAGCTCCTTGGTTAAGAAAATAAAAAGGCCGACTTATAACGGTCGGCCTTTTTATTTTCCACAACAATTACCCTATTGGATAATTGTTCCTTCCTTGGTAAGTTTTTCGTTAGTTTTGCCGACATAAAGAGCAATCAAAATCCATGCTCCGACAATACCTAATGAGATTAATGATCCGTAGAACATCAAATCTGCCATTTGTGTAAAGAAAGCATTGATACCGGACCCGGTTGCTTTTGCAGAACGGCCGCCGAACATATCAATCCAACCCTTAGCTTTAAATTTGACGTCTTTACTTGTTGGAATATACATAATCTCTTTGCATGGGTTATTTAATGCATAGCTAAGACCCTTGACTGCAACCATTGCTCCAAAGAGTGTCCAGAGTGAAGGAGAGAAGAACACATAAAGAACAACGGCGCCAATGGTCATAGGGAATGCTACTAAGCAGAATGTTAAGCCGAAGCGTCTGATAAAGAAGCTTGTTCCGACTAATGCAAATACCAATGCAAGAGCATTTGCGCTTTGGCCGAAGCGACCAAGGAATGCTGTAACTTTTTCAACTGAGCCATATGCTTCGTCTGCTGCAAATTTCATTTGGTAATCAAGAACGGTACCGATAACTTCATACAATGTTGCAACGCCCAAGATGCCGAGAAGATATGGTTTGCTTAACAGAAGTCTAAGACCTTCAACCGCACCTGTTGCTTTCTTTTCGCCGGCAGTTGGAGCTTCGGTGCGTACTGATGGGTTTGCTGTGACAAAATAAAGAATAAGCAATGGAACGATGAAGATACCAACAGCAACAACTTTTGCTAACAATGGCATACCAATGTATTCGGCATATGTTGCAATTGTTGGACCAGCAATTGAACCAATTTGTGCACCACCGATAATCAAACCGTAACCACGTTTTGCTGAGGCTGTGTCTGTTGTGCTGGCAACAAATGACCAGAACAATGCGGGAATAAGTGAGCCAAAGCTTTCAATGCCCAAATAAATAACCCAACCAAGAAGGCGGCTTTTATCCGGTGTGGTATTGGCAAGACCAATAGTTGGATGCGCAAGAAAGAAAGAGAGGACGACGAAGAGCGTTGCATAGAATGTGCACAGAACATAGAAAAGTTTGTGACGAGCAACAAGGTCAACAAGTTTTGAATAGAGCAAAATGAGAGGGACCAAGAAGACAAGAGATGCCATTTTGGCATAAGGGATGTACAGTTTTCCCACAATTTTCATAAACAAAGCGTCTTTGAGTGGACGCATAAGCCAATAAGTACCAATAATGAATAAAAAGATAAGGGAAAGTAGACTAAACCGCTTTACTTCTTCTTTAGATAAGTCGCCCCATAAAGCGCGGGCTATGCGAGAAAACATACAGTCCTCCTTAAAAATAAGTGTTATTATTGTTACATTCGTTCAAAAAAGTCAAAACTTCCTAAGAGCTCGTTGTTGATATACAAATTTGACACTAACAATGTTGAGTTATTAATACATGTTAGGAGCTTTTGGGAAGGTGCTCGAAGATTTCGAACAAATATCAGTATAGCATATCTAACACTGGAAACCAAATTAAGAAAACGATTTTTTTACAAAAAAGTGCGTAAATATGCGGGTTTTTCATCGTAAAAGATAAAGATGTACAGCGATTGTTTCTAGTTGTAAAGATTGTCTGGGGTCTGCGTTGGTCGCCTTACTCAATAAGCTTTTTGTTGGCGACAGCCTTTTTGAAGGCATTGCCAAGAATACTTGCGACAAAGATCCATATTGCAACCAAACTCAAGGCAAATGTTCCCGTTAATACAACAAATGGTCCGGCAAAGTTATTGATGACTGATCCTCCGGCCTTGGCAAATCGCATTCCGAACATATCGATCCAGGCTTTTGATTTATATTTGATGTTGCGAGAGGTTGGAATGTAGAGCATTTCTTTTGCCGGTTGGTTGAGTGCATATCCAAGTGCTTTTGCTATAAGCATGACATAAAAGATAGTTGTAAGTGTCGGTTGTACTAGATAGCCGGTTACAAATACGCCGAGAAGCAATGGATATGCAATCAGAGAGCTGCGTATGCCAAGCTTGCGTTGAAAAAATGAAGTGCCGATGAGACCGAAGAGGCAAGCGATGATTTGGACCCATAGGGCATAATCAAATAAAAATTTATTAACTAAGCCAGGAGCTTGATACGTTGCCTTAACCAAAATGGACATTTGAAATCCCATCATGGTTGATATGAGTTCTTGGAAAAAAATAATTGCAAAGATACCCATGACATATGGATGGGTTACTAAAAGCTTTAATCCGTCAAGGAAACTTGAGGTAAGGGCTGAGGCGGATTTGGTCATCTTTAATTCATCTTCATAGCCGCCCATATGCTCAAGTCCAACGACGTGTTCAAGGAAAAAAACAACGGCTCCAACACCTATAAACATAACAATTGAAATAAGTGCAATCAGTGGTACTGAGTTTGCATAATTATTGGCATCGTGAGCAAGATAATCTCCAAGGATAGTAAAAAGAAGACCTCCTAGCTGTGTACCAAAAATAATGAGGCCATATCCTTTTTTAGCAGATTCCGGTGTTGTTATGTCATTAACAAATGCCCAATAGAGGGATAACATGAGAGAAATATATGTTTCACCAAAAAGATAAAATAACCATCCGATGAGACGATGAGGGTCGACGGTGGTATTATGCAAGCCAATGATCGGATGATTGAGGAAATAAACCAAAATGAGGCCGATGCTACCGTAGATACCTAAGAAAAAGTAGATTAATGATTCTTTTGAAAAGTGATCTACAAGTTTGGAATAGAATAGAATGAGAGGGAAAAAGGTAATCAGCGATAGGATTTTTGCCCATGGTAAGTAAAGAGGCCCTACAATATTTATGAAGATGCTGTCTTTAAGCGTTTTGAGTGGCCACCAAGAACCGATAAGGAAAAAGAAACCAAGAGCAAGCAGACCGAACTTTTTTAGCTCGGGACCACGAAGATCGCCCCATAAAAAACGAATGATACGGTGTGCCATAATTATCTAAGTCCTTTTTCTTTTAAAAAAAATTTTCGCCCCCTACACGTTTCCTTGCATTAATCAAAAGAAACATGCGCATTACTATAACAAAGGGGGTAAAAATACATAAATTTTATATAAGAAAAGTCGTTTGATTACGATGCAAAGTACGTAATATATCAAAACTAAAATGCGTGTCAATCCAAAAGAGCGATGGCTTTATTGTCGCTTACCTTGATAATTCCTTTTACTCCGTCGATAAAAGTTGGGTCTGCGTAGGCGCGTTTGTAGGAGAGTCTGCTTTTGGTTTTAATGATGGAAACCAATGGACTATGTTCCGGGCCAATTAAAAAGCTTCCCGTTGGACTTTCAACTTCTATCCATTCAACACTGAGAGATTCTGTGCTGGTAGGAGTAACTATCTGAAATGTAAAAAATTGTTCAGCCATGGTTTTATTTATTGGGCGGATATCTTTGCTTTTTCTCGTGCTTCGGCAAGCGTTCCGACCATATAAAATGCTTGCCCGGGCATACTATCGCATTCACCGGCGATGATCTTTTCAAAATCATTAACCGTTTGTTCGCGTTTTACATATCGACCGGGGATGCTGGTAAATTGTTCTGCTACAAACATTGGTTGCGATAAAAAGTTTTGTATTTTCTTTGCGCGATGAACAATAAGTTTATCGGCATCAGAGAGTTCATCCATGCCTAGAATGGCGATGATATCTTGAAGCTCGCGATATTTTTGAAGCGTTTGTTGTACCATGCGAGCGACATCATAATGTTGTTGTCCGACGATACTTGGCTTGAGCCCTTTTGAGACAGATTCTAATGGATCAACAGCGGGGAATAGACCGGCTTGAGAAATTTTACGTGAAAGAACGGTGCTTGCATCAAGATGTTGGAATGTTGTTGCCGGGGCTGGGTCGGTATAATCGTCAGCTGGGACGTAAACTGCCTGAATGGAGGTGATTGATCCATGATGTGTGGTTGTAATTCGTTCTTGGAGCATACCCATTTCGGAGGCAAGAGTAGGTTGATATCCAACAGCTGATGGCATACGGCCGAGTAGCGCCGAAACTTCAAGTCCTGCTTGAACATAGCGGAAGATGTTATCGATAAATAGTAGGGTATCTTTATTCTCTTCTTCGCGGAAGTATTCGGCCATAGTGAGTCCGGTAAGTCCGACACGTAGGCGGGCTCCTGGCATTTCACCCATTTGACCAAATACGAGAGCCGTTTTTTCTAAAACCCCTGATGCCTTCATTTCTAACCAGAGTTCATTTCCTTCCCTGGTGCGTTCTCCAATGCCAACAAAGACTGAGTAGCCACCATGTTCTTTGGCAATGTTGCGAATAAGCTCTTGGACAATAATGGTTTTACCAACGCCGGCACCGCCAAAAAGACCTATTTTGGATCCTTTGACGTAGGGGGTTAGAAGATCAAGGACTTTAATACCTGTTTCTAGGAGCTCATCGCTTGTTTTTTGTTCAATTAAACTTGGTGCTGGCCGATAAATAGGCCAACGAAGAGTATTATTTAGTTCTTTAGAATCATCAATAGTTCGTCCCATTGCATCAAATATATGTCCGAGAACTTCTTTGCCAACTGGAACCATAATAGGTGCACCGGTATCAATGACATCAAGACCGCGACGGATACCGTCGAGTGGCTCAAGAGCTATACAGCGTACAATGCCATCGCCGAGGTGTTGTGCTACTTCAATGCTGATAGTATTAGGGTTTGTTTGTTGTTGTTTGAGTGCGTTAGCATACGTTGATGCCTTGTTATTTTCTGAACGAAGGATGAGAAGTTGATGAGAAATTTTAGGTGCTGCGTTTTCATTAAATTGTATGTCAATAATGGTTCCGCTGATTCGCAGAACCTTACCGATATTGAAAGTTTTTTTAGAGGTGTCCTTGGGTTCTAATTCTGTTTGGGCCATTGTGTCCTTTGAGGCTAACAATGAAATTGAACGATTGTGATAATATTAAAATAACCTTATGATAATTGCTCTATTTTGTAAAGGCTTTGCTAGATATAGGCAATCTTTTACCCTAATAATAGGCATTTAAACAATCAATATTTTTAAAAAGTTTTTTCACTGCTTCTTTTATGTTATTATTATAAACACAGCTAGACAACGGGACTTTAATAACTTCGGTCTGTGATTTACAGACTGGATCTAATTGATACAAATGCTTTAAATTCTAGGAATAAAGCTATGATTGCACAAATACTTGCCAAAATTTTTGGTACAAAAAATGAACGTGAACTCAATCGAATGGCTCCCATTATTCAAAAAATTAACAGCTTGGAATCCGGCCTGCAGGTATTGAGCGATGATGAATTAGCAGCTAAAACGATTGCATTCAGAGAGCGATTGAACCAAGGGGAGAAGCTTGATAATCTTTTGCCTGAAGCCTTTGCCGTTGTGCGTGAGGTTGGCAAACGGAAGTTGAACATGCGTCATTTTGATGTTCAGCTTATTGGCGGTATGGTATTGCATGAAGGCAAGATTACTGAAATGAAAACCGGTGAGGGCAAAACATTGGTTGCTACATTGCCTTTATATTTGAATGCTCTTGAGGGTAAGGGTGCGCACTTGGTTACTGTTAACGATTATTTGGCCAAGCGTGACTCAGAATGGATGGGACAGATTTATAAATTCTTGGGGCTAGAAGTTGGCCTGATTCAGAACTACATGGATGACCAGGAACGTAAGAAGTCCTATGCTGCGGATATTACGTATGGAACCAACAATGAGTTTGGTTTTGATTATCTGCGTGACAATATGAAGTTTGATATGAATGATTTGGCTCAGCGCGATTTGAATTATGCAATTGTTGACGAGGTTGACTCTATTTTGATTGACGAAGCGCGAACGCCATTGATTATTTCGGGCCCTAGTGAAAAAGGTAGCGACCTTTACGCACTTGCTAATCGTGCTGTTACAACGTTGGCTAAAGAAGATTATGAAATCGATGAAAAAGCACGCTCTGTTAACCTTACAGAATCCGGTAATGATAAAATTGAACGTTTTATGCATGTCGATAATCTTTATGCACCGGAAAATATTCTTCTTGTTCACCATGTATCTCAAGCATTAAAAGCCAATACTCTCTTTAAAAAAGATGTCGATTATGTGGTTGTTGATGATGAGGTGCTTATTGTTGATGAATTTACCGGTCGTATATTGCCTGGGCGTCGTTATAGTGATGGTCTACATCAGGCGTTAGAGGCAAAAGAGGGTGTTAAGGTTGAGCGTGAAAATCAGACATTGGCAACGATTACCCTACAAAATCTTTTTAGGCTCTATAAAAAGCTTGCCGGTATGACCGGTACGGCAGAAACAGAAGCGGCAGAGTTCTGGAAGATTTATAAACTTGCGGTTGTCGTTGTTCCAACCAATAAGCCAATGATTCGTGAAGACCAGGCAGATGCGGTTTTTTTGACCAAGCAGGATAAATATAATGCGGTTATTGCGGACATTAAACATTGTTATCAGCGAGGACAGCCTGCATTGGTTGGTACCATTGCCATTGAAACCTCTGAGTATTTAAGTCACCTGTTGCGACAAGCGGCTATTCCTCATAACGTTTTGAATGCCAAACAGCATGAGCGTGAAGCAGAAATCGTCAAAGAGGCTGGTGAAAAAGGTAAAATTACTATTGCAACCAACATGGCCGGTCGTGGTACCGATATTAAATTAGGTGAGGGCGTTATTGGTCTTGGCGGTTTGCGTATTATTGGTACTGAGCGTCACGAAAGTAGACGTATTGATAATCAGCTGCGGGGACGATCCGGCCGACAAGGTGATCCTGGTTCTTCAAAATTTTATGTTGCACTTGATGATGATTTGATGCGTATATTTGGTGGTGATCGATTAAAGAAGACAATGGAGCGTCTTGGGATGAAACCCGGTGAAAGTATCGAGCACCGTATGGTTTCACGTAGTATTCAAAAAGCTCAAGAACGAGTAGAAAAACATAATTTTGATATTCGTAAACATTTAATTGAATATGATGATGTTTTAAATCAGCAACGTATGGTAATTTATCGTTATCGTCGTGAGATCTTAGAGGGTGCTGATCACATTCTGGGTATCATTAAGGATATGATTATCGACCTTGTTCATAAATTATTTGCAATCTATTGTCCCGGTGCAAAATGTACAGAAGATGCACTTGATGAAGTGTCTCATGCGCTTGAAAATGTGACACAGATTAAACAGGCAACTCTGAAAGAGGTTTTATCCAAAAAAGAGCGGTCTGGCTCAATGGAAGAATCTTTATCGAGTTTTCTTATTTATCAATATGAACAGTATCGGTCACAAATGCCTGCTGAGCTTTTGGCCCAAGCAGAGAAGTGGGTTTTGCTTGAAACCATTGATCATGCGTGGCGTTTACATCTTCAGAATATAGATCATTTACGTGAGGGTATTGGTTTACGTGGCTATGGTCAAAAAAATCCGCTTATTGAATATAAAAAAGAATCTTTTAGCGCGTTTGAACAAATGATGGAACAGATCAAATGGGATATTGTTCAACGTATATTTAGGATAAGACCCGAAGAATACTCAGCTGCTGCAATTGAAGAGATTGAACGCGAAAAAGAAAAAGAGTTGGATGAATTGCAACTTGGCGGCCAAGGTGGCCCGGGTGCAGAACCTGCACAACCAAAGCGTCGTGAGGTTCCAAAAGTTGGGCGCAATGAACCATGCCCTTGTGGTTCCGGCAAGAAATATAAACATTGTTGTGGTAAGTAATCTTTACATTGTATCTTTATTTGTTATCCTTCCTAAACTTTAATCGGATGTTGATTCGTTAAGATTTGGGAAGGATTTTTTATGATGAATGTGAAGCGATTATTAATATCAATTGTTGCTTGCGGTGTTATTTTTTCATCTGTAGCAATGGTTTCCTCTCAACAAACAAATAATAATTTTGGCCTTGAACAAGAAAAATGGTCGTACATACAAGAAAACTTGGGCAAATGCTTGGGGGATTCTGCATCGATTGTGAATAAGATGGGTTCTGCTCTGAATAAGCATGCGTGGATGGTTTCACCTGCAGTGACGTTTGTTGCAGTATCTTTTGCAAATCCAATTTATGAGTCATTGAGTGAGCGTATTGAGGCACATTTATCCCAGGAACACGATGGTTTAATGAGACAATTAGGTGTATCTAATGACCTCATGGTTGATGTTGTAGTTTGTGCTGTAGGCTTAGGTGTCTTTTCTTTGTTGTCAGCAATTTCATATGGATTGTGCAAATGTATTGGGCAAGCATTGGAAAGACAATCTGTGCGTTGTAATAACGTTTTGATGTTCTTTGTAAGTCGATGGGATAAGCATAAGCCATATGCACCACTCGCCGTTCAACCATTATTTGATACGTTGTATCAAGATTTGACTCAAAACGGTGGCAGGTTTTCAAAGATTAATGATGCTCAAGCGCGTATTATTGTTGAAAATGTGCTTGCTTATTCAGTGATTGCCAGCATAGTTAAGTAACGATAAACTATGTATAGTGAAATTGTTAGCAGGGCCTCTTGAAAAATAGGGGCCTTACTTTTCTAAGCGTGGGGGAGTCTTATGACGATAGATTATTTGTCTTTTAGCTTGTGGATTGCGCAAATTTGTTATCTTGCATGTTTTATTCCACAAATTATTACTAATTTTCGGGTCAAATCAGGCAAGGGGGTTAGTGAGTTTTTATTGATATGCTATTTAAATACATACCTTTTTTTCATGTTTTATATCTTTGGGTTACATCTTCCAATGGCATATAAGATTATTGTTCCGCTTCAAGGTATTGCAACGCTTATTCTTATCGGACAGCGCATGTATTACGATCCTGCTGAGTTCAATCGAACATGGTTATGGTATATATCAAATATGCTATTTTTTGTTTTTATTATTCCCTATGCTCTTAAAGAGCCGTTTCTTGTTGCAACGCATTTTGGTTGGATAACATTTGTGCTTTCTTTGGTTAATCAATTGCCGCAGGTATTTAAGATTTATCATGAAAAGAGTGTTGTTGGTTTCAGTTTCCTATTTGTTGCCTTTACAGGCTTTGCTGCTGTTATAGAGACTTTGGCGGCTTTTGCTGCGCATTTACCTATTCCTTCATGCGTTATGGCCCTTCGTGGTGTGGTGTTATTCGTTATTTTTAGTGGTTTATTTTGGATGTATCGTAATAACAATGCTTGATCGTACAAAAGTTATTCAAGAGATTGATCGTATTTCTCCAGTGCTATTCAAGGAGTCATATTCATTTGATTGGTTTACTAAATTAGTGTGGCAGCGTATTGCTACCAATCAGACATTTGTACAGCGGATTAAAAAAGTTCAAGAAGAGCAACACATAGCACTGTGGCTTGAAGATTTGGATAGTGTTGTACGAGTACAATCACACGATACCAATTATGCAGTATGTGCTATTGATGGATCGCAAATTTATCCGGATCGGCACCTCGATGGCTTTGATTGTTTTTTGATCAATACAGCCGGATGTTTGCTATCTTATAGTTCATCCAGTTATGCACGTTTTTTTTCACAACCGCATGTGTATATTCCAGAACAATTTGATGCCATATTGCCAATGTTTTCTGTTGATGTTGTTGATATGGTGCGCGAGGAGCGAGAGTTTGCTTTAATGGCAGAACGGGCGGTATTGTTGGCTCAGGAATCAAAACCTAATCCTTTTATGGCGTTGTTTGATGGCAATCTTTTATTTTGGCATCTTGAGGGTAAGGGGGTTGCGACACGAGATTTTTTTATTCAACGGTATTGCACGTATCTTGATGTACTTTATAAACAAAAGATTCCGGTAGCTGGGTATCTTAGTTTGCCTCAGTTTCATGACCTGATTCATATGGTTAAAGTTGGCTTGAATACGGAGGTGTATCGTGATGTATTTGAAGCCGGGCAGGCAGAGCAGCTTATGGCTCGCCTTGAATCATTAACGGACGCTGAATTATTGTTGCATGTTCTTGATCCTGGTGAGCGGACGGCATTGTTTGTGAGCGCTCACCCGGTTGTTACCTATTATCCGGAACCATTGCGACCATGCTTTTTTTATCTCAATACTGGGCAAGAAATAGTAAGAATGGAAATTCCCTGGTGGATTGCCCAAGAGTTAGAGATTGTAGATATGATTTGTTCGGTGTGTATTGATCAATGCACTAAAGGGTATGGATATCCTGTCGCTCTTGCTGAGGCTCATGGACAAGCGGTGGTTAAGGGTGCCGACCGCGATTTTTTCTATCAACTGATTTATAAAAAGGCGGTTGGACAAAATAAATATGTTTCTTTTTCTCAAAAGAGTTTGAAAAAGAAAATTATGAGTATCTGATTACACATTAAACTTAATATTTAAAAGATCGCCATCTTGTACGATGTAATCACGCCCCTCGGTTCTAATTTTACCAACCGCACGGAGCTGTGTTTCACTGCCATGTTCAAAAATATCTTTGCAGTTATACACTTCTGCACAAATAAAACCGCGTTCCAAATCAGAGTGAATTTCACCGGCTGCTTTTTGAACATTAGTACCTTTTTTTAAACTCCAGGCATGGGCTTCTTTGGGCCCGCAGGTGAAGAATGTTATAAGACCTAAGTTGGTGTAAGCCTTAGAAATAATATTCTCTAAGCCTCGGTGGGTAATGCCTAATGAATTCATCATGTCTTGAGCATCTGCTTCCGGTAGTTGAGCTAATTCAGATTCGATTTTTGCTGAAACAGGAATGACTTTGTCTTTGCCAAAGGTTTTGATTAATTGCTGATAGCTCGAATTGTTTTCATAGGTACTACCAACGTAATCATCTTCAGATAAGTTGGCGATAATTAAAAAGTTTTTACCTGATAACAGATGAACCATTGGAATATGTTCAGTTTTTGCTTTTGTAACCAGTGCTTGGACTTGTGTCATGTTTCCAGCATTCAAGGCTGCTTTAATGTCGACAATAATGGCAAGTTCCTGTTCCCACTCTTTTATCTGTTGTGGCGTAGAATTTTTATTCTTTGCACCTTTTAGAAAACCGTTCAGACGCTCTTCTCGTTTGATTACCGATTCAAGGTCTTTGAGCATAAGTTCTGCGCAGATAATCTCAAAGTCATTAATAGGGTCGATTTTATTATGAACGTGTAAAATGTTGGGATCCTGAAAGCAACGTACAACGTGAAGGACGAGATCGACTTCCATTATGTGTCCCAGAAACTGATTGCCAAGGCCTTCGCCTTCCGCAGCTCCTTTAACCAGCCCTGCTATATCTACAAAAGTTACAGTTGCCGGGATTAATTTTTGTGATTTAAAAATAGCAGCAAGTTTGGTTTGGCGTTCGTCTGGAACGTAAGTGATAGCAACATGGGGGTCTACTGTGCAAAATGGATAGTTTTCTGCCGGAATACTTGATTTGGTTAACGCGTTAAATAATGTTGATTTACCAACATTGGGAAGCCCTACGAGTCCAGCCTTAATAGCCATAATAGCCTTTCATTTTGTTAAGAAAGCTTAATTGTAGCAGGTTTTAGCTGTCTTTATAAGCGGGTAGTGATAAAAGGATAAACATTTTTATAGAAGAATAGATGTATTATCGCTGTTTGTCTTTCTACAAAAGATGCAAAGAATCGTTGTTTTCTGCTTCTTTTGGCACGGCAAGACTTATTGTATATACTTAATAAACTCAGTTTGCATTGTTTTACATATAGTTTCTACTCTAAAGATTTTTATGACCATGATTACTTTTTTCATCAGAACATACGGATGCCAGGCGAACGTTGCCGATTCTCAGGGCATTGCGATCCATCTTATGCAGTTAGGCTGTCTTGAAGTTGGATCTGAGTTTGCAGCTGACATTATCATTATTAATACCTGTGCCATACGTGAAAAGGCTGAACAAAAATTATGGTCATATATTGGTACGTTGCAGCCGTTAAAAAAACAAAAACCATATCTGCGCGTTGGTCTTATTGGATGTGTTGCTAGTTACAAAAAAACAGAAATATATACGCGGTTTGATCACGTTTCATTTGTGTTTGGGGCTCGAGAGGATCGTGCCGTATTGTATGCGTACCTGGCTGATATGATTGTCCAGCTTGAAACAGCAAAACAATTGTATGCACGTAATTCAGTGCATTCATCATTAGCTTCTGGACAAGATCGCGATGTTCAGAAACTTGTTACATTAAAAAAATTGTTAGATAAGCCAAGGATTATCTATGGTTCATTTGTTCAACCAAAGAATTCCAAAGAACTTAATCGTTCGTTTATTAATATTATGACCGGATGCAATAAATATTGTTCATATTGTATTGTGCCGTTTACGCGTGGACGAGAGACTAGTTATCCTATGGATCAGATTATTGAACAAGTTGCACGAGATGTTGTCGGTGGTGCTCTTGAAATCACATTGATTGGTCAGAATGTTAATTCATACATAGATCCTCAGTCCGGTGCAAAATTTCCTGAGTTGCTACGTCGTGTAGCGGAAATACCAGGAAACTTTTGGGTTCGATTTATGAGTCCGCATCCTCAGGATATGACCGAAGATCTTTTTGATGTCATGGCTGCACATCGACCAAAGTTAACGGCGGCGCTTCATTTTCCTGTTCAATCAGGTTCTAATCGTATTCTTAAATTAATGAATCGTAATTATTCCATTGAGGAATATCTTGAGAAAATTAATTGGATTCGTCAGCGAATGCCTGATGCAACAATTTCGACTGATATCATAGTTGGCTTTCCTGGTGAGACCAGTGAAGATTTTGAACAAACCATGAAAGTTTTAGAAGCGGTGAGATACGATTTGGTGTATTCTTTTATTTATTCACCGCGAGCATTTACCAAGGCTAGTTCCATGCCGGATGACTGTCCAGCAAAGGAAAAAGGTGCGCGGCTTGAAAGGCTCCAAAAGCACCAAGAAATAATAGCCCTTGAAAGAAATTTAATAAATGTTGGGAAAACTCTTACGTGTTTAGTTGAAAAACGACTAGAGAATGGTAAACTTCTAGCAAGGACTGAAGGAAATATACGAGTGGAATTTGATGGACCTGATGATTACATAAATAAATTTAAAGAACTTTATATTGAATCTACCGGTCCAGCGCATATGAGTGCTATACTGATCTGTGACAAAAATAAAAACGCTCTTCATGGCGGCATAGCCAAGTGGTAAGGCAGCGGTCTGCAAAACCGCGATTCCCCGGTTCGATTCCGGGTGCCGCCTCCAATCTTTGCTCTTACGAGCTGTGGTTGGCTTGGCCAGCTGATATTGAAATTTATATTAATAGAAAAGCACAAACTGCGTGGTCATAGCTTATAAGAGTGACGACGGGCGTATCAAAATTAGGTGCCGGGATGGCGGAATTGGTAGANTGCCGGTTCGAGTCCGGCTCTCGGCACCATTTTTTTTAACCATAAAAATTTTTTAAAGTTATTAGATGTTGAATTTCTCCTCCTACTGTAAAAAATTACATGTAGATACTTGACAAAACTTGATAGATGAACAATCCTCTGAGGGTGCATTGCGATTGTTAGTGTTACAATGCATGTTATGTGAAGTGTAAGTTATAAATGATGTTAGGCCGAGGAGATTTTTATGAATAAGGCTGCATTGATTGAGCAAATGTCAAAAGAGACAAAGTTACCTAAAACAGCTTGTAAAAGCGCAATTGAATCATTCATCAGAGCCGTTGAAGGCAGTTTGAAAAAGGGCAAGTCAGTTGTATTAACAGGCTTTGGGACCTTTGCTGTTATGCGTAGAAAAGAACGCATTGGTATCAACCCAGCAACCGGCCAAAAAATGAAGATCGCTGCAAAACGCGTTCCTAAATTCAAGGCAGGCAAAAGACTTAAAGATTTGGTTGCCTAAGATTTTGACATCATACAAAATGTCAGGCGGATGTGTGAAGACACATCCGCTTTTTTTTATTTCTAAGCTCCTATGCCAGTGATTTGTGGCTATTTAATGAAATCTGGATTCTCTGGTAAAAGGTTTGATAGGATAAAAAAAATTTATTAGTTTGTTTTGAGCATAAGGAGGAGAGATTTATGGCTGTAGCAGATTATGTTAATGCAGCACTTGATAGTGTAAAGAAATTTTGGCAAGAGATGGATATTAAAACATGGTCTGAGCAAATTGGTGGATCATCTGCAGAGGCTGTTGAGGCTGCTATTTACTTTTGCCTTAGTTTTGGTGTTGGTTTTTTATTTAAAAAATATTTCAAAATCCTTTTTATTTGTTTGTTTATTTCACTTCTTATGATTAAGACGATGGAGTATGCAAAATTTTTGATTATTGATTGGGTAGCAATTAAATCTTTTTTTGGAATCAGTGGGGCTGGTGACTTTAATGCTGTTCTCAATCATTATTTTGATTGGATAAAAGCACATCTTTTGTTGTTTGTTGCAGCTACTGTCGGCTTTCTTATCGGTTATAAATTAGGATAACCGTCTATGAATACGGGGGGGCGAGTGGCTGGGGACGTGTATGTTCTGCTGAGTCATGAAGAAAAATTAAAAAAAAATATTGATCAAGATCCAACTGTTAGCGCTGCCGATGCTTTAATATATGGAGCAATTACCCTTAATGCTTCCGATATTCATTTACAACCACATGCGGCAGTATTAGTTATTCGCTATCGTATTGATGGTGTGTTGTATGATCAATCGACTATTCCAGCTTCTCAGGCCTTACTTATCATTTCTCGTTTAAAAGTTTTGGCCAATCTTGATATAGCTCAACGACGAATTCCGCAAGACGGTCGATTTAAGGTTTTGATATATACGCCAAAGGGTGATGAGAATGTCATAGACTTTCGTATTTCAACATTCCCGACGTTATATGGCGAAAAAATGGTTATTCGAATTCTGGATCGATCCTTGCGATTATTATCCCTAGATGCGGTTGGTTTTACATCTACAATGTATCAACAACTTATTGCAATGACTAAGCGTCCGCATGGGCTCTTTTTGGTTACAGGGCCAACCGGGTGTGGTAAAACAACGATGCTGTATGCATTGATCTCGGCTCTTGATATGCGTTCAAAAAATATTATTACTATTGAAGATCCAATTGAATATGAGCTACCGGGGATTACGCAGAGTCAAGTTAATACAAAAGCCGGATTTTCATTTGAAAATGGTTTGCGAGCAATGTTACGACAAGACCCAGATATTATTATGGTTGGTGAAATTCGTGATAAAGCAACGGCTCAGATAGCAATTGAATCAGCATTAACAGGGCATTTGGTTTTAAGTACGCTTCATACAAATGATGCTCCAAGTGCCGTTGTTCGGTTATTGGAAATGGGTATTGAGCCTTTTTTGGTGAGCGCAACATTGATTGGTGTTCTTGCCCAACGTCTTGCTCGTCGGTTGTGTTCTGATTGTAAGCGGGCGGTTCCAATTAACCTTGAACGAGCTCCATTTATAGCACAATATAAATCTGAACTTGAGACTGCATATGTGCCTGTTGGATGTAAGAGGTGTCATGCTATTGGGTACGCAGGGCGTATAGGCATCTTTGAATTATTACTTTTAGATGATGTGTTGCATGATCTGATTATACACAAAGTTGATACTACTCAGTTGCGTAAAGAAGCTTTTGACCGAGGCATGAAGAATCTTGTTCAAGACGGATTGGAAAAAGTAAGAAATGGTGTGACATCTCTTGATGAGGTTGCTGCGCTTGTAGCAGAAAATATGCATAGTTAAAAGCATATTGCTTGCATTCAATAAAATTAATTTTTTATAAACTATTTTTTTTATGGCGCTTGCGGGCGTAGAGTACATGAGGTCATCATCTTACTGATAATGAACAAAAAAGGGACACCATGAATACGAAAAAAAATTGTGAGCTTGCATTGTTAACAGTAATGCTTTTATTGTGTAGTAATATATATGCTATGGATAGTTTGCAGCGGTCAGCAGAGATTCCAATTAATAAAAAAAAGGTTATATCGCATCAGGAAAAACTATCAGAGTCAGATGTATTATTTGAAGAGCATGACTTCGATGATGACAGTTCAGAGGTAATGTTATTTAATACTGCAAACAACAATCACGATGTTGAGTTTGGCGGTACTAAAAAACAATTACGTATCATGGATTTTTTATGTGACACAATAGTTTTTGATGAAAAAACACCGCTCGAAGATCTATTGGCAAGCATAACCAAAGAGATTGAGGAACTTTGTCAGCAATTTAGGTCGGCAAGCTCAAAACAATTCTTAGATCGTTTAAAAAAGCTGGACATGGTTAGACAACTGGTTCTTCAAGCTATGATGAAACAGAAATAGAATAACAAACATTAATAAACTTTGGTAAGCCATTCAAGAGGATCTACCGGTACGTTATTAACGCGCAATTCCCAGTGTAAGTGATAGCCCGTTGCATATCCCGTCATACCAAGTTTGCCAACAGGATTTCCCTTTTTGATCATATCGCCGACTTCAATATCTGCATACTCTTCAAGATGTGCATAGAGAGTGAATACACCCAATCCATGGTCGATAACGATTGTATTACCTGTAAGTAAGAAACGATCTTTAATAACAACTTTTCCGCTTTGCGCAGCCCATACAACGCATTTAGGTCTGTTAATGAGGTCTACACCTTTGTGCATATAGCGTCCACGTTCAGGGGTCATACGGATTTCTCCAAACGGGGTTGTCATACGTTGAACTTCGATAGGGTATTCAAATGGGCCTGCCCACAATTTTTTCTTTGGAGAAGCATTGACCCATTTTTCAAGTGATTCATTGAGAATTTTCATGCTCATACTAAGTTCTTTTTCTTGAGCAAGTTTGCTTTCTCCAACGGTAAATCCCCGTTGCCGTTTAAATCCAAATTCCTTAACTTGTACTTTGCAGGTTAATTTAACTTTATTTTTGACCAGATCTTCAATTTCTGCTGTGACCATATAATCATTTGCTCGCTCTTCGCAATCAACTGGAATAAAGCATTCATAGGTTGTTGAATCATCTGATTCTGGATAAAAATTGTATGTCTTAGAAAATAATTTAACCTCAGCGTTAGCCAAGGCTTTATTTGATTGAATCTTCATATGAATAGTTTTGCCTTGATCTACTTGATATTCATTGTCGGCAAAGACTGCTCGTAAAGGAGTATTGTCAACCATGAAGGTATATTTTTTCTGTGTTTTATTACCGTGATAGCTTGAATCCATTGCTTCAATGTCTATGGTATGTTGACCATCTGCAAGCGTTGTTGTGTCAATGGTAAAAGGAAGATCAAATTGTTTTGATTTTACCCATTGAGTAAGCAACTCTTTATCATCGACCGTTATCGTAACACGAGCAATTTTGTAGTCGTTATTTGAAGAAATTACGCCATTGGCCTGATGGGCATAAGAGCCATTAGGTTCAATGCCTTTAATGGTAAAGGTAGGGGGGGTTGAATGGTTAAAATAATTGAATGTTTTGATTCCAATCCAACCAAACAACAGGATACTTCCGCCAAATATTAATGGAATTCTAAGACGATCGATCATTTTTTTTCTCACCTAAATGAGGTTTATTGATATACCAAAGATGCACATAGATTAGACATTTTTTGTTTGTTCGTAAATGGAAAATGAAAAAAAATATAATAAAACAGCGGTAAATAGCCAAAATATGCTTTTTGCGATAATTTATATTTGTAGATAATAAGTTGTTAATTATGTAAACGATAGGTATGAATTCAATAAACAGTTCAGAAAGAATCATTTTCGCTCTTAAAAGAATGCCTTCTGTGCCTGGCGTCTATTTATTTAAAGATGATACTGGCCAGATAGTTTATATTGGGAAAGCGAAAAATTTAAAAAAACGAGCGTCTCAATATATTCAAGGAATTGGTACAGATGTAAAAATAGATTCTATTATGGCATCAAGTGTCACTGTTGAATACATGATTACTGATAACGAGCTTGAAGCGTTATTGTTAGAAGCGAAGCTTATTCAAAGCAATCAGCCTAAATACAATGTTCTTTTAAAAAATGGACAGCCATTCGTCTATCTTTTTATTTCATCATCAAAACTTCCTGAACTTAAAATTGTTCGTAGCCAAAAACAAAAGGGTACCTATTTTGGCCCTTTTTTGGAAAAAATATATGCGCGAAAAGTATATGATTTTTTAATTAAAACATTTCGACTTAAATTGTGTAAGAAAAAAATTGAAAATGGTTGTTTGTTTTATCATTTAGGCCTTTGTGCGGGGGCTTGCCGTCAGGATTTTGATCAACATGAATATTGTCGACGTATGGAACTTGCCAAGCGTTCATTACAGCAAGGGCACAAAAAATTTTTAATGGATCTTAAACAACAAATAGCTGTACACAATACTGCATTGGCCTTTGAAAAATCTAAAGAACTTTATGATTATTACACGGCTTTTGACCGAGTGTTTGAGTCTATTGATCATAAGCCTGCTGATATTGATCATGTAGCGCGTAAAGATATATGGATTGTGTCGCCTGATAGTCGGATGTTAATGGTTTTTGGTGAGCAGAACAGCGTTCTCAAAAAGAAACGTATTTTCTATTTCCCACTACATGATGTAGTTGATCAAGAGACAATAGCGGAATATTTTTTAAGTTATTATCGAACATTTACACCGCCGTCAACGATTCTTACTAACTTTGATATGGGTGTTGATACAAAAACATATCAAATATTCTTGAAACAGTGGCATAACAAGGAATATCCAATATCTATTATGCAGCCATCTGTTGGTCATGAGGCAGCCTTGGTGCGACTAGGAATTGTTCATGCACAGCAGGAGCAAGAAAAAAAATCAAGTTTGGCTCGAGCTCTCAAAACATTACTCAAGCTACCCATCTTGCCACGTTCGATTGATTGTTTTGATATTTCACACAAACAGGGACGGTCTATGGTGGGTTCGTGTGTTCGGTTTATTGATGGTCAACCGGATAAAAAAAGTTTCCGTCATTTTCATATTAAAACCGTTCATCAGCAGGATGACTATGCGTGTTTACGAGAGATTGTTGCTCGTCGTTATAAAGATGGTACCGGTAAGCCTGACTTAATTGTTATCGATGGTGGTAAGGGGCAGCTTAATGCTGTTATTGATCTTGTACCCGGCATTGAATGTATAAGTTTGGCTAAAAGAGATGAAACTGTTTTCTCTCAACGCATGCCAGAGGGTAAAAAGCTTGACCAAAAAAGTTTTGCCGGGCAAATGCTTATCGCGTTACGTGATTATGCACATCATTTTGCTATAAGTTTTCATCGTAATATTGATAGTGGCCTTGATTCTTGATTTTATTAGATCTGCCCAGAAAACCTCATGTTTTTAAAAACTGTGGATGAATGGGCAGTTGCGGAGCAAAAAAATAAGTTTTTTGCGTAAGAAACAGGACTTACGCAACATAGGCAAAGTTATCCTCTGATGCTGGCTTTGAAGAGCCACGTAACT
>LDIV01000003.1:74896-75269 GCA_001468855.1 candidate division TM6 bacterium UASB124
TTCACATTGGCAATTGCATATGCCAACATTACATAAATAACATGCAACCGCTGCTTTTCTATTGAACGCATTTGGCAATCGCTGAGTCCAAGGTACTGTTTTGCAACACGATGAAAGAGTTCGATGTTCCATCGAATACGATAGATTTCAATAACCGCGTAAGGGTCAATCCAGTCGTTGCTAATCAAATAAACCGTTGTTCCATCCTTAATTTTTACGACATAAAAATAGCAATCAATTCCATCAAAAGTTCCCTTAACCGATTTTACTCGCTGATTTTTTTGCAAACGAAAGATATGTTTTAATTGTCCCGTTGAACCATTTATTGTGACGACTCTATTACATGGTATTTTCATCAAGAATGGCAACTGTT
>LDIV01000003.1:76370-116020 GCA_001468855.1 candidate division TM6 bacterium UASB124
ATTCAGCCAGATCATGTTCATATGGCGTTGCAATTTCGTCCCGAAATAGCAGTAGGTAAGGTAGTGCAGCTGTTTAAGGGAAAAAGCAGCAAAATAATAAGACAGGAATTCCCAGGGTTAGAAGAAGTTTACTGGGGAGATAGTTTCTGGACAGATGGATTTTTGCAGAAACAGAAGGTTCGGTAGGTTTGGATACAATTAAGAAATATGTTAGTAGCCAATGATAGAGTGTACATGTACGGAGATTCCACGGCCTTTAGGCCGTGGCGATTTCAATCCTTAGAACGCCAGAGCATTTAAGACAAGAAACGTATCTTCATGAACTTGCGCCTCAAGCGAATGGAACAGTTTGGACAAAGGATGGATTTTTATATCCAATTCCGATTTTTACCGCTGTTATTGATAAGACGCAGGAAAATGAGCAGATAAAACCACAAGATCGCTACGAATGGTTTGAGCTGACGCCGTGGAAATCTGGGAGTACATATTTGAAGGCATGGATAGATACTTCTGCTTTTGGGAAAAAGTTTGAGCGAGGTGAAAGCCATGATTTGTATAATCCAGAACGGTTAGGTTTCGTTTTGGGCATGTGTGGTTCGGCATATGCTGCAAGCTTTGCAGAAATGTTGAGTAAAGTTTGCCAGTATGCAGAAACGCAACAGAAAATCAAAATTCTTGCTGATATTGTGTCACAACTTTCGACCATTGGTAAAACCAGAATTTCCCCTCCAAAAGTTTTGAATTATGCGTACAAAATGAGTGGGATTCCTATGCAGGATAAACAAACGCTTACGATTATGGATGCTGCATTAGATTTTAATTTGCCAATGCCGCCCTTATTCCGTAGAAATGTATCTATTTATATTATTTGCGATGCATCAGTTGTTAGTCTTGTTGAACAAAAAGATGCGTTGAATAAAGTTGAGGCGTGGGCGCAAAAGAACGGACTTAAATTTCCTAAGATTGATTATATGCAAGCATCATCACAAAAGGTTAGTATTTTTAGCTCAACCGGCCCATCGGTTCCTCTTGTTATTTATGTTTCAAGTTTTGTTGAAGAATTTTCTACGTTTAAATTTGAATATAAACCAGAGGAGTCTGAAAAAGTGATTAAAGGTATGGAAGATGCGGTCATTGTCAATAAAGATGTTATAAAGAATGCAATTAAGCAATGGATTAAAAATCAAAAGGGAAAAACAGTAGCACTTAAAAACAAAATGAAATATCAGACAGTCTAGTATTGGGTTACAAATAAGATTCAAGAAACAAATGAGGCGAATGTGAAAACACATTCGCCTCAGATAATTTTATGAGTATCATAAACACAAATGACGAGAGATTAGGCCATTGTTTGTGTATTTGAATCTTGTTTGATTATAAAACAACACAGACGAAATCGTTCAAGTGCTTCTTGGTGATTTGGATTGATGTCAAGAACTTTTTTATAATCAATCGATGCGGTACGAAAATCATTGCGTTTTTCTGCAAATTGTCCTAAGTCGAAATAAATTTTGCTTAAGTCCTGGATGTAGTCTGATTTTGGATAATACATATCGTCAATTGACTGGTTATTAACACCAAACCACCACATGCAAAAAATAATACAGCACGTTGCCAAGGCCAAATGTTTTAACCGGAACAACATACGCACTCCCTTTTTTTATTGTTGTTGAGTTTTTTCAAAAAGTTCTTTGATAGTTGCAACTGATCCGAGAAGCGAGCTTGCTTCATAGGGGACCAAAATAAGCTTGCCGTGTTTATCTTTAGTGATTTCAGGTAGTGTTTTTATATAGTTTGTTGCAACTAAATAGGGCAATGGATTTTCGCCGGGAATTGCTTTTTGAACAACATTGATTGCTTGAGATTCTGCTTCTGCCAAAAGTAAGCGTGCTTCGGCTTCACCGCGTGCACGTGTAACGCGAGATTGATATTCACCTTCGGCCTCTAATATAGCAGCGCTTTTTTTACCTTCTGCTTCAAGAATGACAGCACGACGATCTCGTTCTGCGCGCATTTGTTTTTCCATAGCTGCTTGAATATCACTTGGCGGCATAATTTCTTGAAGTTCAACACGATTAACTTTAACACCCCATTTATCAGTGGCGTCATCAAGTACGTGTCGTAACTTTTCATTGATTTTGTCGCGTGAGGTTAGTGTTTCATCAAGATCCAATGCACCAATAATGTTCCGCATGGTGGTTTGAACAAGCTTTTCAATAGCTTGAGGAAGATTGGCAACTTCATAAGTAGCTGCCTTAGGATCGGTAATCTGATAATACAATAAGGCATTAATTTCTATAGTGACATTATCTTTGGTGATAACACTTTGCTTTGGAAAATCATATACTGCTTCTCGTAAATCAATGCGTTGAACATAATCATTAAAACGGTATGCAGCTTTGCCGCGTGAATCTTCTTTAATAAAAGTCCATAATATGGCTCGAGGTTGATCGATAAAAGGAACAATAAAATGAAGTCCCGGATGTAAAATTCGATAAAAGCTACCAAGTCGCTCGATGACAATGACTTCTGCTTGACGGACCAGATAGGTGGCTTTTGCTAAAACTGTTATCAGAAAAATAACCAGTACGGCAAAGAAAATAAGAAAAAGCATCATGACCATGATACGGCATCCTTATGTAACGACTAATTTATTACCATCTATGCGAATGATTTTAACAACAGTACCTTTTTGTAAAATTGCTTGATGTGCGCTTATTGCGGGCCATTCTTCTCCTTTAATTTTGATACGACCAACTTTGCGTGGTTCTATGGTTTCAATAACAATCCCTTCTTGGCTGACAAGAGCATCTATATTTGTTTTGATACTTGGTGTTTTTCGATTGGCAAAAAGTTTCTTAAAAATTCCAAAGCTTATCAACGCGCCGCCTATCGCTGTCCAGCATTGGACATACCAAGAAAAATTCATGAAAGCTATGAGTGCAGCACAAAACGAGCCGATTGAAAGAGAGACGAAGAAAAAAAGGCCAGGGGTGCCAACCTCAAGTAAGAGAAGAAAAACTCCTGCGATGAGCCACAGATAACCGAGGTATTCGAGAAGAGGCGTATCGATCATAGTACATCCTTCCTAGATACATAAAATGACTTTTTTAAGTATAACGTAATTTTTTTAAAAAAACCTTAGTGACTAGGAATATGGTGATTTTTTTTCAATTTGGAATGAGGGGCAATGTTGATCGTGGAGTAAGTCCAAAAACAATGGCAAAACTGGAAATAAGAGGGCCGATCATATTGTTCCATTGATCATCAGACAATAAACCAATTTCAAGGGTTAATGCAGGTGCTTGAATACCAACTAAATGCTTAATGGGGAGTCCAAAAACCCCTTGAACATCAAATAATTTGAGATAGTCGGGGCCTGATAGTTGACGTTGTAGATTTGTTGCTATAGTGCTTGATTGTCGTACATTGGCGTAGTGAGCTTGGTGAATTGGGATAAAATCTATATGCTTATTTTTTCTTTTGGCACTATCAACGATGGGGTCAAAGACGAGGTTATAGAGTGTTATTTGTGGCTTTTCGGTTTCTGCTTTATAAAAGTGAAGGCGCATAAAAAAATCTACATTAAGTCGATTGGCAAACGAAGCGTTTTGAAGTGGAACTATCTCATCACCCGGTGCGCGAGTAAGAATGACGTGAACATTATCAAAGCGTTGTTCTATTGCAGTTTTGAGAGCCTCGGCGCATTTATATGTTTCTGCTCGTTCATAGCCATTATATAATTGTCTACCGGCTTGTTTAGCGTGTCCTGCTGGATCAATCATAATAATGGTTGTATGAGCGGTAACACTCATACTTAGAAAAAATAAATGAGACGATATTTGTTTTAATAGATTTTTTAGAGGCACCATAGATTTTACAGGGTTTTTTGTTTAAGTAATTGTCTTTTCTTTAACATTACAATGCTTTCTTTTAAGAAAGCATGCATTTTTTCTACGTGATTGTAAAGCAGGGTGTGCTTTTGATGAGCGGGCTGCTGGTTTTTGAGTATGTGTGCGAGTTTAAAATCAATAAATTTCAGATGTTCTTGAAGCGCAAGGGCTCTAACTATTGGTTCAAACATGAGGGCCGTGAGTTTATGGGTTCCGGCAAAGTCATTAAAGCGGTTTTGATTGATTGTTGTGTATTGTAAAATGTCGTAGTCTTTATTCTTAAATGTTCCTTGCGGACAAAGCGGAGCATTAAGTTCGAGTACGATGAAGTGTTCAATTGTTTTGTAAAGTTCGTCGAAAATATTTTGTTTAGAAAAATCCGTGCTTTTAATGTAGGGATTGTAGCGATGCTCTTATCGTAAATGGTAATGAGTTATGATGAACTTTTGTGTGATGTTGATGAATGTCTTGCGCAGTTGAGTAACATTTTTTGTTTTGCCAAAACTTAGATAAGTTTATTGGGTCTTGAAAACAATTTTCGAGTGGCATTGACTGATCACCACTTTTTCTGTGTTGACTGTTATCTTTGGCGGTTGATTATGTAATTTTTTATCATCATCCATACAGCTGAGTACATATGGAGATAGAATGATTATAGGTATGAAATAGAGCTTCTTTATGGCATCTTCCCCCTGATTAATCATTACAAATGCTGATGCTGAATATGTATTCTATCTCAACAATGCTTATTGATAGTGGCTAAAGTAAAGTTATTGAAAAATTAGTACCAACAGAACGGTTACTGGGGCGACAAAGAAAACTGAATCAAAGCGATCAAGAAAGCCGCCGTGTCCGGGTAATAGATGCCCCGCATCTTTGAGGTTGTGTGCGCGTTTGAGATAGGAAAGAAAAAAACCACCCCAGAATGCAATCATGGTCATTACACCGGAAAAAGCAAACATTGTTACTGTGCTATGTACAATGATGGTTGATGAGAACAAAGAAATGCGGGGTACTGCCCATAGGTGCATGATAAATACACCGCACCAACTACCCATTAACCCTTCCCATGATTTACCCGGGCTGATTGTTGGACACATTTTGTGGCGGCCAAGACGTTTGCCAACAAGATAACCAAATGTATCTGCTGACCAGGCAACCAAGAATGGATACAGTGGAAGATAAAAATCTGTTGTATAAAATTTCCGGGTTAACCAAAACAACAATGCCATAGGTGTTATCGGATATATGAATGTGTACAAAATATGATCAATCCGTTTGTAGCTAACAAATTGAGGCCATTCATTAAATAAAATGAGGATGAGTACGGTGCATAAGAAAAATTGATAAAGTAGTAATGAATGTAGATAGGAGCCGGCAAAGCAGATGAGGAGTATAACTCCGCTCAGTAAGCGTTTTAAAAATTCACTTGTGTTGCTATTTATCATCATTATAAATAATCTTTCGCAAACAGAGTCCGCAGCCGTCGGCTTTGAGCAATGTTTGTTGTGGGTTTGGATTTTGTAACACGCCTTTAAGATAGTTTAGGCTAAGTTTGGGTCTGCGTGCAACATCAAGCGCATAACCAATCATGCGTCTAATTTGAAAGCGGGCGAAAGAAGGCCCTTTAATGGTGACAATAAAGCAGCCATAGTGATGATATTTTTTAATTGATATATCATCAATGGTTCGTATGGTGCTTATTTCATCATCCTCTATTTTACAAAATGAACCAAAGTTATGGGTGCCTTTATATATTTGTAATGCTTTATAAAATTTTTCCCAATCAACGTCGTTAATAAATTCATATAACCAGCCATATCGAGCAACAAAAGGGAGTGGCCGTTTGAAAAAAAGAACATAGTGATATGTCTTTTGCTTAACATTGGCACAGGGATGAAACGATGGGGCTGCTTTGCTTAAGTTACGAATCGAGATGCTGGGTGGAAGATGATTATTCCATAGCGTTTGTAAGTTTTTCTCATCAAGTTTAGGCGGACAATCAGCATAAAATCGTGCTACTTGGCCGAGTGCATGTACTCCTGCATCTGTTCTTGAGGCGCCAACTACTGTAATAGTTTGATTGAATAGTCTGAACCATGCATCTTGCAAGCTGGAGGCAATACTAATATCTTGCGGTTGTATTTGCCAACCATGAAAATCGGTGCCGTCATAAGCGACGATAATTTTGTAAGCCTGCATGTATGCTTGCTCCGACAAGGGTTTAAATTAGAAACCCCCATCCAGACGAACGCCTTGGACAGGGGAAATGGAGGTTATCTAGATTTATGTATCAAGCGATACAGAGTCTATATGAGGCTTTAGAAAAAATCAAATAAAATCTTTAGGATGAGAATAGTTTTTTGCGTTGTTGCTGTTAATTTTCAAATTATTTCAATCTCTCTCCAGCGGCGGGCGGGTATTTTTCAGTTTGGATATCTATGCGCTGCGGCTGTGGTTAATACCTGGGTATACTGCTCGACCATGTATTTACTGTTGAAGTTGGTATCCACTAATCTGTTATTTGCCTGGCGCATACGTTCTCTATCTCTTGGGGTTGTATACAGGCGATCAAGCGATTCCATTAATGCTTGCGGATTGTTGGGTGGAGTTAATAGACCATTGACTTCGTGGGCAATGACATCGTGTTGTAATGAATTATGGGTTGTAACGATAGGAAGTCCAAAGCTTAATGCTTCAAGAAGCGCGAGCGATAATCCTTCACTTTGCGATGAAAGGGCGAAACAATCAAAAAGAGGGTAAAAACGATAGGCATCGTTTCGTGCCCCGGTAAATATTACGTTATCAGTTATGCCAAGGTCTGCTGATAGTTTTTTTAACATCGTATACTCAGATCCATCGCCAATTAAAAATAAGGCAACATGGCAATTGCCGGGATGTTTATGCTTGAGCAATGCTAAAGATTGTATAAGCAATTTATATGACTTAATGGGTTCGAATCTGCCAACTGATCCGATAACGAATGCATCTTTTGGAATGCCGAATTCTTTGCGTGTTAATGGTTTTTTCAATGCTTGAGCCCTCAGATGATCGGCATCGATTCCATTATTGATGACCACAAGAGATTCTAATGCGGCATTTCTCTTAAGTGGATTGGAAATGCTACTAATGACATCGTTGCAGAAACTTGCCTTAACTGATTCGGATACAGCAATGGTTCGGTATGGTATGTGTGCTGTTAAGCGGTTAAGGTAAGTTCTTAATGCTCCCTCGTGACCGCAATTACCATGGAGATCGCAAACAACCGGAATATTGCATGATTTGCCCAGTAAACGTCCGACAATATTTGCAACCCATAAGGAGCTGTGTAGTACATCGGGCTGAATAGTTTGAACCAATTTTTTTAGTCGAATATATGCATATGGATCATAGCGATGAATAAGTCCGGTAATGTGGTAAGTGGGTATGTTAAGGGATTGGATAATTTTTTTGCAGGGGCCGTCATGAAAGTAGGCAACATGATGCTGCCATCCATGTTGTTTCATGCCTTGTAATAAATTACATAATGCATGTTCGGCCCCACCAATTTTTAGGCTTGAAATGATATGGAGTATTTTCATTTACTCAAGAGAAGAGTCTATTGGCGGATTTTGTGAACCGTCGGTTTCTTTTTCGATGAAAGATGTCAATTTTTTGCTGCGTGATGGATGACGAAGTTTACGCAATGCTTTGACCTCAATCTGACGAATACGTTCACGAGTAACTGAGAAATCTTTACCAACCTCTTCAAGTGTATGTTCAGAAGCAACGTCGATACCAAAACGCATCTTAAGGACTTTTTCTTCTCGAGGAGTTAAGGTTTTTAAGACCTCGCGAACTTTTTCTTTAAGATCTTCGTTAATAACAGCATCTACTGGTGAGTACTCATTTTCATCTTCAATGAAATCTTTGAGGTAGGTATCATCACTATCGCCAACAGGCGTTTCAAGCGAAACAGGTTCTTTTGAAATCTTGATAATATTTTTGATTTTCTTTTCATCTAAATTGAGATCTTTTGCCAGTTCTGAGTAAGAAGGTTCACGTCCCTTTTCTTGGACATAGGTACGAGTGATTTTATTAATTTTACTTAATGTTTCAACCATATGAACCGGCACACGGATGGTACGCGATTGGTCTGCAATAGCACGTGTAATTGCCTGACGAATCCACCATGTTGCATAGGTTGAAAATTTAAATCCACGTTCAAATTCAAATTTTTCAACAGCCTTCAAAAGACCAATGTTTCCTTCTTGAATCAGATCAAGGAAATGAAGTCCGCGGTTGATATATTTTTTTGCAATATTGACGACAAGTCGCAAGTTTGCACGGGCAAGATCGTCCTTAGCTGATTTATCTTTTGCCTGAGCAACAACGAACTTTTTGTAAAGCTTGGTAATCTTTTCTTTAGGTAGTCCAGCTTCAGCTTCAACCTTTTTAATAATTTTGTAACCACTGCGAACAGTTGTATCGAGCAGCGCTACTTGTTCAAGATCTTCTTGTGTTGGTTTTTTAATGCTTTGATAAAATTTTAACTTAACTTCTGCAGCCTTACTTTCGCTTTCTTTTTCTTGGATTTTTAACAAAAATTTTTCGATTTTTTTGCCAAATTTTCTGATTTGTTTATTAGAAAGTTTGATTGCTCGAATACCAAGAACGATTTGATTTCGGTTTTCTTCAACAGCCGCAAACATTTCTTTCTTTTTTGCTTCTGAATCTAACTGACTGCGATATGAACGATAAATTTTATCTTCATTGGCAACAAGCTCCTTGATGTGGTTGATTGCCTTTAAAAGCTTCTGCTTTTCTTCTTCAAATTTTGGAGAATTATCTTCATCAAAATCAGAGAATTGAATGAGATCTTTTAAGAATAATGGATCTTTGGCTATGCGTTCTTCAAAGCTCATCAAATCTTTGGCAACGAATGGAAATTGAGATATTGATTCAATAGCTTCTCGTTTTCCATCAGCAATTTTATCGGCAATAATTTTTTCAGTTTCTTTATTAAGCAATGGAATTTTACCGATTTCTTTTAAGTACAATTTCACCGGATCGTTGAGCTGACTTGGTTCTAGGAGGCCCTTAAGACGTTCAAGATCTTTTTCAAAATATTCTTCATCAGCTAATTCGCTAGTAAGTTCTGCACTTTCAAGGGTTGTTTCTATATCCGGAGAAATAGCTTCAATTTTGGGTTGTGTGATTTCGCCTTCCATCAACCCTTCAAATCCTTTAGTACTTGCTTCAAGTTCGTCTTGAGAAATAAGATCGATGTTTTCACGCTCAAAAATACGAATCAAATCATTTGCATCATCTTCACCTAGTTTATGACGTTGATTGAAGCTCAACACTTCTTCGTACGTTAAAACACCTTCATTGCGACCTTTTTCAATAAGTGCAGCAACTTGTTTTTCAATACTTTTAAGATTTTGAGTAATTCCTTCAGCTTCAGGTAAATGAGCCAAATCACCAATTTCTTCTATGTTTTCAACAATTTCTGTTGTTGCCTTATCATCTTCTTCGACTTCCTTAGTAGAGACTTTTGATTGTGTTGGAATGGCAACAGTCTTCTTTTTTTCAACAGGTACTTGTGCATTTATAGGAGTTGTTGTTTTTGCAGGTTTTACTGTTGCTTGAGTGGCTGTAGTCGCTTTTGTAGCGACAGGCTTTTTGGCAATGACGGTTACTTTGGGTAGGGTCGTTAATTTTGTTTTTTTTATAGGAGATGCTGCCTGCTTGCTTACGATGCGTGTATGTGCTTTGACCTGTTTAGATTTCGTCGGGCTTATAACTTTTTTTACAGCCGCTTTGATCGAAGATACGGCTTTAACAATACCCTTTGTAAAAGAACTTTTTGTTTTCTGCTTTGGTTGTATAGCTTTTACTGTCTTATTGACAGCTTGATTGTTTTTTATTGTTTTAGAAAGAACGTGTCCGGATTTTTTGGTTGTTGATCGTACAACGACTTTTTTATTGTTTTTCATTGTGCCCCCTATTTAATACAATTTCTTGTTTAAGATGTGCAAATCGATTCAACACGTCCTGCACTTTTTGGTTATTACCTTCTCGTTTTGCCATCATGATCTCTTCTTTAATATTTTTAACAATTTGTTGCCAGTGGTACTTATAAAATCGAGCTAAAAGATGTGTAAAAACGTCTTGGCAACTTTTTCCGTCATATTGCATACTGACGCGTATTGCCCATTGTTTTTCTCGCTCGTTAAGTGTGTCTAAGAATGCCTGCTGTGGATTTTGGCTATCAGGTACTTGATCAATAAATGTGTCAAGTTTGTTAAACACGCCTTGAACCATCGTTGATAGGTAAGGGGTTATGTCTTTTGGTAGCCTAACATCCATCGATGTCCCTAAACTGTTAAGTATAGCAGAAAAAATTTTTTCTTCTAGTAACAAGGCCTCTGTTTTTTCACTAAAACACTGTGTATTTTCACGAGAATTCTTCAGTTCTTCTTGGGGCGGTGCTGAGTTGTTATGCTTAACTTTTGCCAAAGAGTGATGCATAAGCTCTTTGAGCGTTTCAAAGGGTAGCTGGATAACATGGGCTGCCTGGTGCAATAAAAGGTCCTGTTTAAAATGGTCTGAAAGCCGGCCAATAATGGTGGTTATTTTTTCAGCAATAGCCTGTTTTTGGGCCATGGGCTTAGTTGTAAAGTGTGCCCCGGTGGAGTTAATAAAAAATGTGATAATGTCGGTTGCATTGGCAATGAAGGTTTCTAGAGAGCCGCCTTGGCTCAAAAAAGATGCAGGATCTTGTCCAGGTGGCAATTTGATAACCTTGAGTTCTAGATTGACTTCCCAGCATAATTCAGTGAGTCGTAACATAGCTTTTTGTCCTGCTTGATCTCCGTCATAGAGAACAAAAAGCGTGTGTATGAGTCTGGATAACATTTTGAGGTGCTCAATAGTACATGCGGTACCAAGTGTTGCTACGGTGTTGGTATAGCCGTATTGGACCATCATAATGCAATCCATGTATCCTTCGACGAGAAATCCAGTGCCACGTTCTTGTAATGATTTTTTTGCTAAATCGAATCCAAAAAGAAGTTTTCCCTTTTCAAATCCGTCAGATTCTTTGCTGTTGTAATATTTAGGCCGTTGATCATTTGGCTGAAATATTCTTCCGCCAAATCCACAAAATTTTCCTGTTGAGTTGGTAATGGGAAAAATAATTCGTTCCTCAAAAGGGGAATACAATACTGCTCGGCCCTCCATGATAATACCATGTTCTGTTAAATCCTTAAGTAAAAAACCTGCATTATTCATGGCCTTTATGAAGGTATTGAGTGCTGTTGCACCACCAGGGAAATAGCCGATTTTAAAGAGTTTTGCTGATTGACCGGTGATACTTCGTTGGCTTAGATATGTTTGGGCTACTTTTTGTTTGGAAAGTGTTTGATACATCCAATCGCTGATAGCTTTGCACATTGAAAAATAATGTTCTTTTTCTTCTTGCTTGCCGAGAGTAAGAGATGCTCCTTGGTAACTTTGTAAGATTTCTTGAGGAACTGTTATATTGTAGCGCTCGATAAGATGTTGTGTGGCTTCCAGCTGGGTCATGTTTTCTACTTTAGCCATAAAGCTGATAACATCGCCCGATGCATGGCAGCCGAAACAATAGAAGATACCTTTTTCCGGGCTGACGGTAAAAGAAGCATCTTTTTCTGCATGGAATGGGCAAGGGCCTTTCCAATAATTGCCGGCCACTTTGAGGGGGACGAATTCATTAACAACATCCAATATTGGAAGCTGTTCTTTTATAAAAGCAAATAGTGACATTGTAATGTTTACTTCTTATAACGGATCCACACAAATCCAATAAGTGCCAGTGCAAATCCTACAATTGAAAAACTTTGTACTTGTGAAATTGTAAGTGCACCATCAAACCATGAAGCGATGATAGGTTGGCGGTCTCCGCGCCAAAAGTCAATAGAAAAACGAGCAACGTTTTCAAGAATAAGAAACAAACACAGAAGAGAGCCCGGTTTGGGGAAAAGCTTCTGAGCGTTTTTATACAGAATGCAGAAAATGATGAGCGATGCGATGCCTGTATAGATTTGTGTTGGATGCAATGGGGTATCAAGTGGTGCGTGACCAACCGGATTAGTAAAGGTAATTGCGCACCAGAGCGTTGATGCCGGTGCTCCATAACAACAACCGGCGCACAGACATCCGAGTCTGCCGATTGCTTGCATAATAGGAGCATAGAGCGCTGCAAGATCAAAAAATTGCAATACGGGAACTTTATGCCAGCGTAGGTACAATGGAACTATGACAAGAACACCAATAATAGAACCAAGAACGACAAAGCCTGGATTCCATGGATATATAATTTCTAACCAATTGTTATAAAATTCAGCAAAATTGGAAAAAACATATAATAATCTTCCGCCAATAATGCCGCTCATAAGGCCGATGAAGAGTGTATTAAGATAAACCTCTTTGCTAATAAGCTTTTTGCGAAGTGGATGTCTGAGTGTAAGCCATAAGAATACAAGAAACCCAATGGCAATCATTACACCATACATTTGAATCCATAAGGGCCCATAGATGTGAAGTAATCGGGGAAACATAAATAACCTCTGCTTAAATTTTTAAAATAACGTTGATACAATAGCATGTTCTAATCATTCAAAAAATCTATTTTTTTGAGAAAAACATGATAATATGCCCATAATTAATTACGAGAAGAGATACTTATGAATATCAAAAAAACGATTGCAAGTGTACTGTTAACTTACTTTTTTGTACTAGGCATTTGTTGCCCTCAAAATCAATCAATTGCCGATGAATTGAAGAGTCTTGTTGAATCAGATGCCGATATAAAACAACGATTGGAAATTAAAGATACATATATTGCCCATTTGCTTGATATGATTGATAGATCAAAGATGATTGCTCAATCATCAACATCAACACTGCGACAACTATTAGACCACATTTTTTATAATTTTTTTCCTGGTGCCGGGGTTGATGCGATGTGCAAGGGTTTAATTTATTTGTCACCACAAAAAGCTCCTAAGTTACATGCAATGCTTAATACGCTTGCAACGTCATATGGGCTTAAGACGCCGCCAGTTTTTCTTGCAGGTGATAAAAAAATGTTTAATGCTGCTGCAAGTTCTTTATGGCCGAGTACTGCAATGGTTATTCTTGGAAGAGAATTGGTTGATGCAATGTCCGATGACGAGCTTAAAAGTGTTTTAGCACATGAACTTGCGCATGTTAAAAATATGGATGTTACAAAGCATTTGCTTGCCAGTATTATTATGATTTTTATTATTTATAAGGTTGTTACATATTGTGTTGAAAAATTTGCACTCAAAACAAATCGGGTTGTTACATCCGTACGTACGACAACGACAGGCTATGTTTCTAAAAATTTGATTATCTGGCTTACAAGTATTGTTGGAATATGCGTGATGTATAACATTTTAACATCGTTAACGCGTACGATGGAAAAACAGGCTGACTTAGATGCCATAAAGGTAACGCAAGATCCGGATGCATTTGTTAGTGCTATGCAGCAAATTAAAAAATATGTAGAGACAGAGCTTGAGAAATTCAGAAAAGAAAATGCTTTCTTGAATAAAAATATTGATGAATTTGCGGTAATATCACCGCTGCTGGCCCGTTTAATTCGCTATTCTGCTGAAAATTATGCCAAGGATAAAGAGGAGGCGGCAAAAAGAATCATCGAAGATAATTCTGGTGATCATCCCGCTCTCAATACACGTATAGCATATGGCCAAGAGGTCAAACAACACATGCAGGAATTATAAAAGAGTACGCATTGTTTCTGAAAATATCTGTGCATTCTTTGTAATCAAGTTTTGATCCAAAACCGTAAAAAGTTGTGGATATTGTTCGGCAATCGCATGAGCATTTTGTATTTGATGCTGTGTTGTTGGCGCAATAAGTGGTATGACGATACATTTCTTTCCAAAAAATGCTATTTCAAAAATGGTGCCTGCTCCCGCTCGACAGATAATCAGATCTGCTAAGACATAATATTCATTAATACGTTCATCAAAGCTAAAAACGAAGGCGGGAATTTTTTGTGTTTCATACCAATCAATCCATTCGTTTTCTTGAAAAGCGCCTGTTTGATGAAGAATTTGTATTTTTTGGCTGTATTCAGGATTTTTTTCAATAAAATCTTTAATTAACGAGTTAAGAAGTCCGGATCCTTTAGATCCACCGAGTACAAAAATAGTCTTGCGGTGAGTGTCAAAAATATGGTGATAGTTTTGCTGTTGTAGTTGTTCATTAATACGAGTAATAACTTTATTGGTATTAATTGCACGATCTTTTTCAGTAAATCGTAATGGATATGTAACCAATTGACATTTATATGAAAAATCTTTTTTTAACCACATACAACGAGGTTTTGTTTGTGGAAAGGTTATAAAAATGATGTTTGCAAAAGGCAGTAATGCCTTTACCGCTTTACCCGGAACAACGTCAAGATTGTATGCTTCAACGCGCTTCCTGCAGCAACGTACAGCAATACAGGTTGGTATCGACATTAATCCACCCGTACTGATGATTTTTTCTGGTTGGTATTGCACGGTGTACCACAGGCTTTTAAAAAAGATTACCGTGAATTGTATGATGATAATGGGAATAAGCCACCAACGTCGTAAAGAAAATTGCGTCATATGAAAATGTTTGACATCGGTCAGATATGGACGGCTTTTAATAATTTTTTGTTCAAGTTCGCTTGTTCCTGTAAAAAATATAATTTCGCTATCAGGATTTTGTTGTTTCCATTGTTGAGCTAATTGAAGAGCGGGCAGTATATGTCCGCCGGATCCTGCTGCTACAACAAATAATGTTTTTTTACTCATGAGCTTTGCCTTCTTGTGCTAATGTAAGATCATTTTGAATAATTGTATCATTAGGTGCCAGTTCAAGAGCCTGCTTGAAGGCTTCTATTGCCTGATTACGTTTGCCGAGTTTAAGTAAAACATAGCCCTTGGTATGGAGGTAATAATAACAATGAGGAGCGGAGTTTAAAGCTTTGTCGATGAGATTAAGGGCTTGCGGCAAATTTTTGTCAGTCTGTGCATAGTGATAAGCCAGTAAGTTATAGGCTGATGGATAGACCGGCTTATAGGTCAACGCTTCTTGCAGTGTTTTTTCTAACTTTGCTGTCTGTTTGTTAACAAAATAGATATATCCCATATGAAAAAGAGTTTTCGATTTTAATTCAGGATCTTCGGTTATATCTACAACTTTTTGATAATACTGCAGGGCAAGCTTATTATTGTTTGCTTCAACTGCAAGATCGGCAATAGCTGCAAGAATATTGATATGCGGATGTGTTTTCTCTACCGCTTGTAATGTTTTTATGAGTGATGTTGTTCGGATGCCGGTGTTACGTAAAAGCAAAAGTGTGTGAATAACAGAGATGTTGTTACAATCAGTTAAAATCCAGTCTTTCATAAACGATAAAAGTTCATCGATTTTTTTGCTATTAAGTAAGATCTCAACTTTGAGAAGTCGAGCTTTGTTAAATGTTGGTGCAAGTTGAATAGTCTTTTCAATGTTGACCAGAGCTTTTTTGGTATTTCCTGCCTTGAGTTCAATAAGTGCTAAATCAAAGAAGTAATCAGGTGTGTTTGAGCGCATTTGTTTGAGAAATTCGAGCGCTTCGCCAAATCGTTGTTCTGTAAACAAGAGCTGTACAAGCTGCTTTTCAACCATGACATCGCGGCCGACCAGATTAAGGAATTTTTTGTAGCCGCCTATGGCTTCATTAATTTTACCCATTTGTTCCAGCAAAACAGCTTTAAAGAGCCATCCGCGGTCAAAGCGTGGGAATATTTTTAAACTTTTCTCAATTTCAGCCAGTGCAAGTGGTAATTTGTTTTGCTGAATAAATATTTTTGATTTTAAGAAATGGAATAAAAATGCTCGCTGTTTCAACGCCGGATTTTTAAGGCTTTTATCAATAAGATTAGTGGCTTTTTCCATGTGGTTGTTTTTAATAAGAGCAATAGTAGTAAAGTAGGCAACCTGTTCATTATTCGGATGCTTTTCAATCAGACTTAAAAACATTTTTTCAGCTTTTTCATCTTGATCAGCGCTTAAATATGATTGTGCTACTATGAGCTGTAAAAGAATGTTATCAGCAAAAGCCTTCTTAAATGCCGCTTCTTTTGATTCGTACAGCTTGATAACGGTGTTAAATTGCTCTACGTCAAATAACAGATGTAGAAATCCATTATAAGCGTGTGTTGATGGGTTGTATTTTAGAAGCCGTCGGTACGATTCAAGTGCTTGCATGATTTTGCCGCTTGAATGTTGATAAGCGGCTGTTAAATATAAAAAATAATGATCTTTGGTTTCTATATCATCATTGATGAATTCAATTTCTTGCTGATTGTCGGGTGCTTTGGGCTGTTTAATGAGATGGGTTTTTGTATAACCAACCTGTATGAATATTCCCATAGCCAAAAAAAGAATAAGACCTTGTAAGAAAAATTTATTTTCCATCCTGTCTCCTTTGTATTGTTTTACAACGGCTAAGATAAGCACTAACAGCTGATTGTAGCTCCTTGCCGGTAAACGGTGCAAGAAGGAGGGTTTCTTGCGGCGTAAGTTGAATAGAAGGCGTAGTATTGCTGAATGAAGGTTGCTTTGGGTGAATGGATTGTTGCCCGTAGCGAATAGTTCCACAGCGAAATTTAATGGCCGATATTTTAGGTTGCGGAAAATGAGAATTGATTTTCTCTTTAAGATAGTAGGACATGAGTTGTAACTCATTGGCCCAAGCAGGGTGGCTGACACGTACATATAAAATGTCATTCTCTATTTTATCGATTATAACTTTATCTTTCATGTGACCGATGATGTGATCCCACTTGGCAAAAAGGGTGCATTTCCAGCGATGTTCTTCTGGAATTAATGTGTGAATAAGATTTTTAATATGTTGTGTCACAATAACCCTTGCATTATTTATGCCAATCATTACCGTGTAGTTTATACAAAAAGTTTTTTTATGTGATCTAAATATATAAGGAGATTGTCATATGGTACATCGTGTAATGAAATGTGTTATATGCATCATGCTATGGAGCAGTTCTTTTACCGTATCTGCCAATGACTTACAATCAGATTGCTTGGCCTGGCTTCCCAATGAAATGGTCGATTATATTGCACAATATCTTGGCCCCAAAGACGTTGTTAATTTGGCAAAGGTAGATAGACAATTATATGGAGCGTTAAAACCGTTGCTGGCTAAAGAATATAAAAAATATGTTCGACGACGTCGTGTTCATGAATTACTTACACATTTTAGCGGACTTATATATCGATACCATATAACCAAGGCCTTTACGTATCATGATTTTACAACGTGTGGTAATCGCATGAAGGCGATCTTCGATAACTTTTGCAGCAAAGATTTGTTACTAAGAAAGGTTTTTTATCAAGAGTTGTTTTTATTTGCAATGACAACACTTAATCGAGGTAGAAATTTTACGGTGTTATGGGATCGTGGTTTTTGTCCAGTTGCTGTTGATGTAGGGTTTGATATCTCAAGGGATCTTATAAGTTTTTTTTATGCACCATCTCGATATGGTATTTCACATAGAATGCATCGTTGGTTACGTGGTGAAGTGACCTTTGAGCTTCGTCCTATTGATGTTCATATGCATGATTGTTTATGGACTGAAACAATACTGAGTCAGCAGCTGATGCCGGAGTCTGAGTTTGTTTATGTAATAAGGCTTTTATCATGGCAGACGTTTGTGTATAACTATTTATTGACTCGAGATATTTATTTGTGGGGCCTTAAAGATGCTTTGAATGTTTGGAATATGATGCAGGCTTTGCACTATGTATGCGTATTACGCTTACGCTTGGAGATTGATAATCCAATGCGTATAAAGAACTATATGAAAAAGTTTAATGTTTTTTTATCAGAGCTTAAAAACACCATTGAACAAACGCCAAGAGAGGGCATTATTGAGAACCATGTCTTTGAAGGGGCTCTGGTGAGACTTAAGGCGTTAACAGATGAGTTTTTTGATGATTTGTCGTATGAAAAGACGGTTTCTTTGTAAGCCAACATCTGATCTGTTATAGTATTCTATTATATTTTTAATGTTTTATGCGTGCGAAAGGCTTTTTTTATGATGAATTCTTGGCTTGTTGTGGTGCCTCCAATTCTCGTTATTGTTTTGGCTAGCATAACGCGGCGTATGATCTTTTCATTAATTCTTGGCATTATCAGTGCTGCTTTGATAGCAAATGATTTTTTGCTTATGCCATCAATATCATTTATAGGTACTCGTTTCTGGGAGAAAACAGAATTATCTATGTTAGCATCGTGGTCAGTGTTTTGGGCTGATAGTATTACTCCATTTATATGTGCATTTCTTATTGTCTTGGGCATTCTGATTACGATGATTCAATATTCTGGCGCAGCATATGCTTATGGTAATGTTGTTATGAAAAAGATAAAGACGGCGCGTTCTGCCGAGAGCTCCTCGTTATTACTATCGACGCTATTCTTTATTGATGACTATTTTGGTTGCTTGATGGTTGGTGCTGTGATGCAACCAATTACTGATCGCTTCAGAATTCCACGTGTTAAACTTGCAATGATTGCATGTGCTGTTGCGGCACCTTTTGCGCTTCTTGTACCGCTTTCCAGTTGGGTTGCATATATTGTTGGTCAATTACGTAGTACAGGAGTAAGTTCGCTTGCTGCCGGCTCAACAATTATAATTGCCGAGCCGCTTCATTTATATGTTAAAATTATTCCTTTCATGCTGTATGAGGTGCTTATCATTGCATCGTTGTGGTATTTGGTACTCAGGCGTGTATCGTATGGAGTGATTGATAATCAAGAAGAGATAGCGCAACAAACAGGAAATTTGTTTGGAGGGAAACCATCTGTTGTTCGTAATACCGTACAAATACCTGCAGAAAGAATGCAATCTGCCCAATTAATTGATTTTATATTGCCGCTTGCGATGTTGTTTGTTTCTGTAATTGCATGGATATTGTATACTGGCGGTTGGTGGGTTCTGGGTGGAGAAAATACATTGTTTGGAGCTGTTCAAAAATCAAATACCTCTGCATGTCTTTTTGTTGGTGTATTTTTTACCATAGTGGTTACTGGTGTATTGTTTCTTTTTAACAAAAAGCTTACGTGGGCAGAAATGCCGATGATTATTAAAGAGGGAAGTCTTATGTTTGGCCGTTCGATTACAATGCTTTTGTTGATTTGGACCTTGAGCAGTATTTTGTCAAAGGATCTAAAAACAGGTCAATATTTGGCATCGCACATGATGGGGTATATGAGCGTAGCTCTTTTGCCTGTAATGTTTTTTATTATGACAGCAACTATTTCTGTGCTCATGGCGACAGCGTGGGGTACGGTTGGTATGGTTGTACCACTTGGACTTGGCATGATACCATCATTTTTCCATGTTGTTACGCCATGTCATTTAGGTGATGTTCCGTTTATTTTACCGGTGCTTGGTGCAATTATATCAGGTGCTATTTTGGGCAATCACGTTTCACCAATTGCAGATATTATGCTGATGTCTGCGACCAGTGCCGGTGCTTATCATATGGACCTTGTTAAAAGTCAGATGAGTTTTGCCATACCGACGTTTATATCAAGCGCAGTTGGTTTTATGGCTGTTGGCTTGCTAATGGAGCATTATGGTATTTGGGTGAGTGCTGTTGCTGCTCTTGCGATTGGATTTATCTGCAACGTTTTCATATTGCAGTCTTTGGCATTCTGGTGGAAGCGTTCCAAAAGGGTTTAATATTAGTACCCGACATATTTATGTTCTAGAACATAAGCTTCTTTAATGTGAGTTCGGGGTTTGAAGACTCTTGAAAAGATAAATGCCTTTCGCCGAAATTTATGGGGAANCTCTAAGAACAACGTAAGCAGACGTTATATGCGTCTGCTTACGTTGTTCTTAGAGATTAGCAATAACTATTTGTTACGCATTGGATCATACATAAAAATGCTGTTAAGAATGATCTTGGCTGCTTTTCTGGTTATTTTTTTACTTTTTACATGAAGTTTGCTTGTAAACTCATCGAAATATTGTTGCATATAAACTGCGTATTTTATATTTTGTGGATACGTTTTTTCGTCTATTTGGTAGAGAAGTAAACTGATGAATTGACCAAAATACATAATTCGGTCGATATCTTTGCTACTCCATATGTTGGCACGTATTTTTTCCCAAAGACAACCAAGATTTTCATCTTTCCATGGTTTCCATGATTGATCGTTGTCGCGTTTTCCTTCGAGCCATTGAAAGATTGGATTATAGGTACAAAACTTGGATAATTTTTCACGGGCATTTGTGGTACCAAGATAATACCAATGTCTTACGCTATTGGCGCAGCAAATAGTAATATATGTAAATTCGTTTTTTGTATAGCTATGATAACTATCTATGGCGTGAACATGTGTCTGAGCTGTTGCTATGGTGACTGTGATAAGAAATGCTCGGATTGAGTGTTTCATGAAAACTCCTTTTGAAAATAAACAGATAGTATTGTGAATAATGTACTACGAATTTGCTGGCTGTATCATAACAATCTTGCTTGCAAAATCAAGAAAATGATAAAGGTTGTTTACGTCTTTTATTTTTTGATGCTGGTGTTTATAAAATTTTACGGCCAATGGAACCGCTTGATACCAAAGAAGAAGCAGATGGCGCTGCGCTTGCGCCGCTTTTTTTCCAGTCATTGAGAGCAATTAACGATTATTTGAGGTTCCATTACAAAATCTATTTTGGGAGAACTTCTTCTGCTGCAGAGGTAGATTTTGTTATATATGGTTCTCAAGGCTTCCATGCTTTTGAGATCGAGAAATCTTCTTTGGTGAATACATCAGCGCTTCGCTTCGCGGCCTTAAAAGTTTTTATGAAGATTATCCTGAAGCGAAATTACATTTTTTATACCTTGGTAAAAACAAAGAATATCTTGAGCAAATAGAGGCGATCCCAATTTAGAAGAGGTTCTTAAAAACTTGCCTTCTTTAATTGGTTAACCCGTACAATGTTATTTCTGCACTGGCTCGAAGTATGCAATGAAATCTGGGCCCCGTGTTCTCGTCGGGGCCCAGACTAATAAGATTAACTTGTATGATTAACTTTTTCCAAATCGCTTGCGATCTGTTGCTTTGAGATATTGTTTGCGCAGACGAATATTCTTTGGTGTGACCTCAATCAGTTCGTCGTCATTAATCCAATCCATTGATGCTTCTAAGCTCATAATGCGTGGAGGCGCAAGCTTGACTGTATCATCAGATCCTGCAGCACGCATATTGGTAAGTTTTTTCTTTTTGGTTGGATTAACTTCAAGGTCGTTTTCGCGTGTGTGTTCACCGACAATCATGCCTTCATAGATATCATCACCAGGAGCGATAAATAGTGTGCCGCGTGGTTGTAAGCCGTCGATGGCGTATGCAGTTGTTGGTCCCGTTTCCATAGAAATCATAGCTCCCTTTGATCGTCCTGCAATTTCTCCGGCATAGGGTTCATATGACAAATAGCGGTGGCTCATGAGTCCTGTTCCGCGTGAATCAGTTAAAAATTGACTTCTAAAGCCAATTAAACCACGTGCCGGTATCTTGAAATCAAGACGAACTTTATGGTGTCCATGATGAAGCATGTTTTGTAGAAGCGCGCGACGTTTTCCAAGATTTTCCATAACAATACCTTGGTGTTCTTCATCAACGTCGATAGTTAGCAGCTCGAATGGTTCGCATTTGACACCTTCAATTGTTTTATAAATAACTTCAGGTGCTGAAAGCTGAACCTCAAATCCTTCGCGACGCATGGTTTCAACAAGAATACCAAGGTGCAATTGACCACGACCGGAAACCTTAAAGGTATCGGGTGAATCGGTATCTTCAACGCGCAAGGCAAGATTGATTTTTATTTCTCGGGCAAGACGATCACGGATTTGGCGTGATGTTAATAACTTACCTTCGCGACCAGCAAAAGGAGAGTCGTTGACTGAGAAGTAGATAGAAAGTGTTGGCTCGTCGATTGCAACGTACGGTAATGGTGCCGGTTTGTCTACGTCACAGAGTGTGGTACCAATAGCGATGTTTTCTTCAACGCCGGTTATTGCGATGATATCGCCGAACATTGCTTCATCGACTTCAACGCGTTTAATACCTTCAAATAAGTATAATTTAGTTATTTTAACAGGACTGCCAACATGATTATCTTTGCAGGCTATGACTTGTTTATTAAGAGCTATTTTGCCGCTGAAAACACGTCCGATAGCAATACGGCCAAGGTAATCTGAATAATCAAGGTTGGTAATAAGGACTTGCAGGTCATTGTTTTCTTGTTTAGGTACGGGAATAAATTTTAAAATGGCGTCAAACAGCGGTTGTAATGAACCGGAACGAACTGTTGGATCAGTTGATGCAAAGCCGAGACGTGATGAACCATACAGAATAGGAAAATCAAGTTGTTCTTCGTGTGTGGCTAGATCTAAAAAGAGATCATGAATGGTTCGCTCGGTTCTTTCAATATCTGCGTCTTTACGATCGATTTTGTTGATTAAGACAATTGGTTTAAGCTCGAGCTGAAGTGCTTTTTGGAGTACAAATCGTGTGCCTGGCAATGGGCCTTCAGCTGCGTCGACAAGAAGAAGGAAGCCTTCAACCATCTGCAATGTTCGTTCAACTTCTCCACCAAAGTCCATGTGGCCCGGAGTGTCAACGATGTTTATTTTTGCTTCTGGTAGCTTGATGGATGTGTTTTTGGCAAGAATAGTAATACCGCGTTCACGTTCAATATCTCCTGAATCCATGATGCGTTCAACGCATTCTGCCTCTTTGCCAAGAGTGCCTGATTGACGTAACATTTGATCAACCAATGTTGTTTTGCCATGGTCGACGTGGGCAATAATTGCAATATTTCGAATATCTAATCTTTGATTAAAACTCATTTTTTATACCATCTTCTTAAAAAGACCAAACCCCAAAAAATACGTTATTTATGTAGCATATCACGATTTCATTGCTTTTCAAAGTGAAATATTATTTGGAGAAAAAATTTTGGAAGGAGTTTTATCTTCCTTCCAAAATTCAGTGTTTTTCTATTAACTTAAGTGTTAAATCTGTACGGCGCAAAAGGGCAACATTGCCATTGAACGAGCAAGTTTGATTTCTTTAGCAAGCTGACGTTGATGAAAACTGCAATTGCCAGATACGCGTGATGGAAGAATTTTGCTACGTTCGGTTAAAAAGCCTCTGAGCAGTGTAATGTTTTTGTAATCAAGAGTGCCTTCTAACTCTTTATTCCAGCAAAAACGGCAATGCTTTGGATTTAAATATGCTTGTTTGCGGATTTTTTTCTTTAATAGGCGAGAGCTTAATTTTAGTTTATTTTTTGACATATCATTCCTTATTCGTTCTCGTCATCTGAATTGTTGTTGCTTGTTTGTGCGGCATCAACACTACTTAAAAGGTTTTCGATTTTACTTTCTTTAAAGAAGTTATCAAGCGAACCGCCCGGACGTGAAATGTCCATTGGCTCTGGCTTAAGATAGGTTAATGGGGTGTCTTTCTTGAGCCGGACATTGGCGTGACGCAACACGGTTTCATTACATTTAATCTTCAAGAAGAGATCAAATTCTTGTAATGCTTTTGCTGCTTGTTCTGTTGGAACTTGATAGCGGGCAAGAATGAAAATGCCGTGAGTGTTTTTTTTGATTGGGTAGGCAAGCTTGTATTTGCCCCATTTATCGAACAAATCTAACTTACCCTTTAGATCTGAGACGATTTTGTCGAGTTGTCGCTCGATCATTGTTATATCGTCATCAGTGATTTCTGTACGAGCGAGAAGTAATGTTTCATAACGTAACATTATGTGGTTCTCCCATTGGTTTATTTTGTTTTTTCTTGGTCACGGGAGATAACAGTCTACGTATGACTGTTAACGGGACCCTTATATAACGTTAAAAGCTTATCAAAGCGCCTATTTTTTTCAATAATGATTATGGCATTCTTTGGTAACGATAAACTACTTTACCAATAATGCGGAATTGGTCTTTACCGCGAACCAAGGCTAAAGGAGCCTTTTTATGGTTTACCGTTTCAAGAACAACAAAATCTTCCATAAAGTTAACTTGCATAATGGTTCGTGTTGGGTTATCGGTGCCATATTCAACGGCGACGATATCACCTGAGTTTGTCCACATGCCTGGGCAAACAATTAAAAAATCCCCTTTAACAAAGTTAGGGGCCATTGTGTTGTCTTCAAGACAGAGACAGAACATAGCGCTGTCTTCAGTGTCGCCCAATACAGGAACAAATTGATCTTTGTAACCGGTGGCAACTTGTGTAAGACGATTATTATATTCAGATGGCTGTGCCGGAATTTGTCCAACAACAGGAACAATTTGAAGTTTAAGATTAAGATTTTTTGTTTGGCTTAAAGTTTCTTCTGATAAAACGACCGAAGGAGTATCTATAGTTGGCTGTGGCAGGGGATGTTCAAAAATTTGTGTAGGTAAAAGCTCGAAGGCTTCTGCAAGCTTTTTAAGAGCGTCTTCATTCCAACGGCGTGTACCGTTTTTGATGTGTGTTAAATAGCTTTCTGACAAACCTGTCTTTTCAGCTAAAACTTTAGTGGTCCATCTACGTTCGCGTAATAATTCTTTTACGCGTAGTCGAGTAGAATACATAACTATGTACCTCCTAGTTTAGTTAACTTGTGTTTATGCCAAATTCAAGTATCTAGAAGTACCCACCTTAAGCTTAAGAACTGAAAGGCGAAGTACTCATTGAAAAGAATTGACAAATTAGTCTAATTAATCTTATCATGCTCATTCTATCTGTCAACAACTTATTTAAGAATAAATTCATCGGAAGTGTTATCAATCCTATAAAAATCCTCAAAAAACTAGTTATTATAGCATTTTGCTTAAAATGACTATTAGAATCCAAATTGATTCTGCTGCCAAAATTCCAGCGCACAGAGGTTGGAGACGGTTGGGAGTTTTTGTAAGTTTGGTACAAAGACCACCAAGAATGAGTCCAATAGAGATGCTGTTGGGCATAATAAGTCCACCAAAGACCATGGTTGAGTTTATATTAGTTCTTCTTAGAACTAAGCCAAATAGAATGCCTAATAATACGATGTATTTGTCAAAATTGAGAGATTGAAGGAGGAGGGCTTTTGCTTTACTGCGTTGAGCAAAAAGAGCTTCTGTTCCTATTTGTAAGTGCGTAAAAAGTAACCATAATACAATGCTTATGCCTATTGCAGTGGTGACCAAACCGATCCATTGATAGCGATACATGCGCTTATTATCCAATGAACAAAGTTCACCGATTTTATAATCGAATAGAAGATCTGACGCTGAAGCCGCACAGACATTAAAGAATACGCAAGTGAACGTTGCTTGAATGGGGGTAAGTTGAAATATCAACAATAAAGGAATGACAACAAATGTTGAAAATCGGCCAAATGGGATCATTCCTATCTTGCCGCCTAGATAGCAAATAGAATAGGTTGCAATGATTGTAAAACAGATCAGTAATATCTGGGCCAACAATGGAAACTTAAAATAGGTTAAAAGAGTCAGCATGTTGACAACAATAAACCCAAGTTCGATGTATTGTAGTGGTGTAAGGATATGTAATCGAGGTGAATTGTTTGTTGTCGTGAGGTGGACGGGCGTTGCCCATTTTTTTAGTAAACAGAACCATTTTTTTATGTAATGAGGCAAGGCAAAAACAATCTCGCAGAGTACTAATCCGCTACAAAAAGCGATTGTAAATGTTTCAACGGGTAATGGGCCAAAGAGCGTGAAAGGAAGATAGTGCATATGGTTAACCAGTGGATAGATAACAAGATATTTTGAAAGCAGTCCAACCAGCAACGGCACGGTAAGTGAAATACCGACACTAAAGCCGATTGCCCAAAGGCTGGGCCATATGCTTATTGCGGCTTCTTTGACAAATAAACTTGGAAAGAAATAATACGTTTTATCAATTAAAGCGTGCAATCGCCATATTCCATCACGTATTAAGCATAAAAATAATGATCCAAGCATTCCAATAACAAAAAATGAAGCTTGTTGTGGTTGCGTCTGAGATGTTATTGCTTGATAGGTTAAATTGCTTACAGGAAAAGGTAGCTTTTGCTCTTCAATAAGATTTGTTTTCAACAAGCGGCCGATGATTAATCCAAAGCCACCGGCAACAAGACAAACAATGGTTAAAACGCTGCAAAAAAAGATAGGGGATGATAGGTACATATTGAATGTGTAGGAATCTAAAAAATAAAGTATAGGGAGGGAGAATCCAACTCCTGTGGCAATAATGCCGCCACCTGCGCCTATTGCCTGCATCCAAGCTAATGTTTGTGTATGATCGTTGGTGCTTGTTGTGCGGCGAATAGATAGTAAACTGTGGCCTAAAAGCACAAGCGTTGGGGCTATCCATGGCCCAATCATGGTGGCTATGGAAATATAGCTTAAAATTGTCGCAGAAAAGAGAGCAAAAATAACACCAACAATAATGTGGGATATCATACGAATCTTGCCTTTTGGGGGTTAAAACCTGGAATTTTATAAAAAAATTGGCACAATGGTCATACTTTTGAGAGCTCAAGAGTGTCTGAAGTTATTGGCAGTGTCAAATGGGTATGTCAATTTGAGAAAAGTTTTAATGTGAAAATATCGGCTATGAATTGCCTGTGAAATGATAGAAAAAAGAACGAAACTATTGCTTTTAATGTATAAAATATTTACAATTAGAAATGAATAACAGTGTGGTAGGAGTAAAAGTGTTAGGCTTTGTTATGAATAACATCAAAAAAATAGTTTTTTCCCTTATAAGCTTAACTATGGTTAGTGTTTTGGGACATAGGCTGTTCTGTTATTTTTTTAATAACACTAACCAATTACCAATGCAGCTGATAGGGCAATCACAGGCAGCAATTGGAAGATATGATTTTGGACGGATGTTATCTTTAATTGAGCAATCACGAGAGCTGAAAGCTGCTTTCTATGAACAGTACCAGGGTTTTCCATCTAAGAAAAAGATAATTGATGTTAAGTATGCACGTGAACTATTATCTGAACTTTATCGAGAGAAAGTTCGTATTGAACGATATATTCAAGCCGTGAAAATTCAGTTTAAGGGGCAGCTTACACCTAAAAAAGCACGTACTCTTTTGTACTATCAAAAGGTTATTTACAAATGCATTGATGATGTGGAGTTTGTCCTTCGCCAAGCCTAAAAAGCCTATTTTTGCTTGTTTTGACCACAAAATTGCTATTCAATTACAATGTGTTAATATTTGCCATGTGCCTTGGGAGATAAAAATACACTTTGAAAGGGTGGTTGGCGTGAACTTTTTAAAGATTTTTTTCTTTCTGATCATTGTACTTATAGGGATGCTGGTTGGTGATATATGGCCGGCTTGCAGAGAATATACGTGTAATCAAAAGCAAGAATTAGTATCTGAACAACCGTATAAAAAACAAAAAACAAAAGAGCTTGAGGGCCAAACTGTTGACGAGTTGTATGTGACGCCTCAAGAATTCTTTGATAATAAAAAATTTACATCGGCTTTGAAGTTTATTGCTGATCATAAAGAATTAAAGAGAGTGATTATTCTTCCTGCGTTTCCCGTTTATGGTAAAGAAGATGCTTGGGAGCATTTTTTTACTGAGGGCGATGAACGAGCTTGTTATTCGCCTGAAAAGGTAAGTTCATTTACATATGATTGGTATAAAGGTTTGGCCAGTGGATGGTTGGATAAATTTAATGAGCTCTGTAAACAGGTTGATTCTCATTCAAAAATAAACGTTGCACTATTTATGCCACAAACAAATAGTGAAAATGCCGTTGCAAAGATCAAGTCAATGTCGTTTGGGAGACAACTGATTTGGGATATTTTCGATTATTCGCCTATGCATATGGTTTGGCTCAACGGTAATAAGCCTATTTATATTTTCGAAAATCCATCGATATTTCAGGCTAATACATGGGAGTGTGGGTACTATGCTGCTTTTAATGCATGTATTGTTTATAACCTTATACAAAGAACGTATGAAAAATTTCCATATTGTTTATATCGCTTGAACATGAAACGGCCGGTAGACTTTGAAAAATTTTATCAGGTATTATTTCTTCGATATCCTACAATTAGTTCTATGCATAAACAGCAACAAAGATTACATATTAATGATGGAATAAAGCTTTTGGACGTTGTCTTTGGACGGAAAATAGAGGAGGTGCCAAATGTATTATTGGTTGTGCAAACGAAGGGCTCAAAATTTTATAATTTTGGGCATGGCTGCCGATATGGCATCATGAAAAAAGATTTTGCTCCAAACAAACCGCTCGTAGTTATTTTTAAAGCTTTTGCCCATTGGAATTGTTTTGTTTTTACTGAATCGGCTATATTTATACTTGATTCAAGTAGTGCGTGCCAATATGCACAGCCACAAGTTATAACAAATCTTTATAATTATTTGATTGCTAAGACAAAAACTATATTTGCGACTGAAGACGCTGCAAAAGGAACGGAAGACGCTCTTTATTATTGTGATATACGAGATTTGCATATCGATAACCATTAAACTTCAAAATTTTCAAAGTAATAATGTTCTTTTATTATATGGAAAAAGGCATAAAGAGTAATATTAAATTTTTTCTGTGCAACAGACAGTTTTAATTTGTAAAATCATTGACTTCTTAGGTTTGATTTTTCTATTATAAAAGTAAAGTTGAAGCCATCTTAATAATAAGGAGTTATTATGAGAATGTTATTATGCATGAGGACATGTTGTGTGGCCAGTTTCTTTTTGATGGCGATGTTTATGTTATCAGCACAAGATGTTTTATCAAATCAGTATTTCCAACAACCATTAACATTTAACGCAGCATGGGAAAGGCCAACTACTAACTTTGGTACTTATACTGCATGGGCACAAAATTGGGCGGTTATTTTTACTACATTAGGAAGTCGTGCCGTTATTGTAGGATTCTCACCGGAAATGAATGATACGGCAAATACAATAAAACTTACAATCAAACCGCCATTACGGATCCAAGAGTATATTGTTTTATTGAAGCACGTCAGTGGAGCAGGCTCGACCGGACGTAGCAGAGTTATTATTACATGGGGTACTTACGATACAACAACTGCTGGTATGAAAAAGAAACTCGGTAGTAAGGAATGTGATCAATATCCCAGTTCTATGATCAGATATGTTGGCTTTGGTGGTGGTTCACCGTTGAGTCCTACAAAGATTATGATTAAAAATAATGATGCACAGTGATCGTACAAATTTATAAAGTACAAGTTTTAGATAGAAGCAGGCTGAGCTTAGCTAAGCTCAGCCTAACTGATTTTGTAGATACTCATGTTATAATACATCATGTAAACAAGGAGTATTTGTATGTATAACAGGTATCAATGGAGTGCCGTAGGGATAACAAAAATTATCTTAATAAATTTGTTTTGTTGCGGCCTTCAAGCAATAGAGCAAGCGCCACAGGCTCTTACGACAAGTAAGTGTTGTTCTTCTAAAGGTATTTCGAATCTTAAGTTTGTTCTTACAGGAGGTCCCGGTGTTGGTAAAACGTCAGTAGGCAATGCCCTCAAACAGCGTGGCTTTATGGTTGCTAAAGAGGCATTTAGTGACCTCTTTGAGGATTATGTTCTAAGGGAACAGACTAAGGGCTTATCGCAAAAAGATTCAGAAAATAATTTTTGGAAATTTATTATAACTGAATCGGTTGCATTTCGCCGTGTGCTCATGTGCCGGCAGCTTGAGCTTGAAGAGGCTGCTGAAAAGTTACATGGTATTATGTTTGTAGATCGAGGGACTCCGGATATTGTCGCCTTTGGCGATGTTTTTGGGATATATATGACGCCTGAATTTCGATTATTGGCCGAATCGCATGAATATAATAAATATGTTTTTTTCTTAGAACCATTGCCCAAAGAATTATACCAACAAACGCATGTGAGACATGAATCGTATGAAGAATCTGTGAAGATGCATAATACATTTAAAGATCTTTATAGAAAATTTGGATATACCGTCGTTGAGGTTCCTTTTGATACCATTGCCAATCGGGTTAGTTTTATTCTTAATCATGTTAATGCCATTTGTCCTGGATATATGACGGTTAATTAGGAGTTGGCAATGGAAACCTGGTTTAATTGGTTCCTTTGTTTACTTATTTATTAAAAATAATATTTTGCCAGAAATTAAAGAGAGGGCCCGAAACATCCGGGCCCTCTCTTTAACCTTTTAGGTAATTTATGCATGTGGCATTAATACGTGCTGTAAAACCTCTTGAACATTTTCAACCAATAAAATCTTAAGTCCATCAAACAGCTTATCAAGTCCAACCAGATCACGTTGATTTGACTTAGGGATGATAATGTTTTTAAGCCCATGTTGTTTAGCAGCCAAGATTTTTTCTTTTAATCCTCCGATAGGTAGCACTTCACCTTGCAGATTCAATTCACCGGTCATTGCAAAGTCTCCGCAAATAGCCCGATGGGTATATGCAGAAAGTATTGATGAAAGAAGAGTTATTCCGGCAGAAGGGCCATCTTTGGGAATTGCTCCTGCTGGAAGGTGAATATGCAAGTCGTACTCATTAAATCTCTTAGGATCTATTCCAAACACATCAGCATGTGCTTTTGCATATGTCATAGCAGCTTGAGCTGATTCTTTCATGACATCGCCCAGTTGTCCGGTCATAATGAGTTTTCCGTTTCCTGGCATTAAGACGGCTTCTACTTGCAGTACATCGCCGCCATATGGTGTCCATGCCAATCCATTAGTGACACCGATTTTATTGCCATGAGAGATAAATTCATCATGCACTTTAGATGGACCTAAATATTCTTGTATGTTTTCTTTAGTAAACGTAACATTCTTTTTTGTTTCTACTAATGCTCTGGCATATTTGGCACAGAGTTTTTGGACATAACGTTCAAGTTCACGAACACCGGCTTCACGTGTGTAATCAGAAATAAGTGTATCAAGAATAATGCGATCAATGTGTATCCCCTTACCATCAAGCCCTGCATTTTTAATGGCTTTGGAGACAAGGTGTCGTTGCGCTATTTCAATTTTTTCTTCATGGGTATATCCTGAAAGCTGAATGATTTCCATGCGGTCACGTAATGGGCCTGGAATTGAACTTAAATCATTTGCTGTTGCAATGAACATGACCTTAGATAGGTCATAGTGCACTCCTATGTAATTGTCATAAAATGAATGATTTTGTTCCGGATCCAAAATCTCGAGTAATGCCGATGATGGATCACCGCGGTTGGACATACCAATTTTATCAATTTCATCAATAACAATGACCGGGTTATTGCTTCCTGCTTTACGAATGGCTTGAATAAAGCGACCGGGCATAGCTCCAACGTATGTGCGGCGATGGCCTCGAATTTCAGATTCATCATATACCCCGCCTAATGAAATTCTGAAGTAGTTACGGTTAAGACACGTAGCTATTGAGTGGCCTAACGATGTTTTTCCAACCCCTGGAGGACCAAAGAAACATAAGATTGGTGTATGGCTGTCCTGTTTTAAAAAGCGAACTGATAAAAAGTCTAAAATACGATCTTTAATATCATCAAGTCCATAGTGATTGGCGTTTAAAACAGACTTTGCATGATCGATATTATTATTATCTTTGGTATGTATGCCCCATGGCATGCATAACAACCATTCAAGATAGTTGCGTATAACGGTTGCTTCCATGGAGTCCGGTGGAGTTTTTTCAAGGCGTCGCAGTTGTCGTTGACCTTCAATGCGAGCCTCTTGTGTTAAATCAAGTGTTGCCAATTTTTGTTTAAGGTCATCAAGTTCTACGTCACCCTCTTCCCCTAGCTCCTTTTGAATAGCTTTTAATTGTTCTCGCAAATAATATTCACGTTGTGATTTATTAATGGAATCACGCGTGTTGGTACGAATGCGTTCTTGGACTGAATTCATTTCACATTCACTTTGTACCAGTTCGATAATGCCTTCAAAGAGCTGAGAAAGATTTTCTTTTTCAAGTAACACTTGAGCTTGGGGAACGGAAAGGTTTAAATGCGATAGGACAAAATCTGCTATGCGTTCTGGATCGTGAATTTGGGCAAGGATTGCTTGAAAGTCCGGACTGAACATACGGCCTGTACCGGCAAGACGCTCGACCAATGAAAATAAATTTTTGAGGTGCAAGTCCAATTGCATTGAATCGCACACTTTTGCTTTTTCAGGATCAATTGGTGTTATGCGTGCTTGCAACAGCTCTTGATCCGATATGACCTCTTCTATCTGCGCTTTGCATAACCCTTGAGCAAGTACTTTGATGCCACCTTCAGGTAAGTGCATGATGCGCATAATATTACCTACGGTACCCATTTTATAGAGGTCCTGGATCCCTATAGGTCCTTGATACTCAGCTTGTTGGCGAGCAGCAAGCAAGAGTATTTTTTTATGTCCCTGCAACGATTGTTCTACCCCCTTAATGATTTTTTCATCAAGAATTAATAGTGGAACGACCATATGCGGAAAAACAACAACGTCAATAGTTGGTATAATTGGGAGCATCAATGGAATGTCGTTGTCTTGTATATAGTTATTATTTTGGTTTGTCATGATATTCACCCTTCCCCAAGTTTGCATAGGTACGTTGGCCGTTAATTGTCTTGGCACCTATGATTTCCTACTACAATATTAAATGATGTTTATCGTCTAATGCAAGATTTGTAATCTTATGCCGTTTTAGCGTATAATCGCCCTAATTCCCCCGTTCATTGTCCGGTGCCATGTGGTGTATGAGATACTAAGAGGTGCCAGGCTAAGATGGATAAAATTTTTTGATAAGGTGAGGTGCTTGATGACACACGATAAAAAAAATTCGTTGACGCTCAAAGCTGTTTATAAAAGTTATGAACAGGGGGGTAAACAATTGCATGTCTTGCAGGGGATTGATGCAACATTTATACAGGGCAAGTCGTATGCGATTACGGGCGTTTCAGGAAGTGGCAAGTCAACGTTAATGCATATTCTTGGTGGGCTTGATGAGCCAACGCAAGGTGCTGTGTTTTTTAATGACAAAGATATTGCTCATTTTCGGTTGTCTCATAAAGATTTTTTTCATAATCGACATATAGGCTTTGTCTTCCAGTTTCATTATCTGATTAAAGAACTTTCGGTTCGTGAAAATATTATGTTGATGGGGTTGATTAATGGTGACAAGCGTAAGCTTTGTATTAATAGAGCAGACCATCTGCTTGCAATGGTTGGTCTAGCTGATAAAGGTGACGAATATCCTACAAAGCTTTCCGGAGGAGAGCAACAGCGTGTTTCTATTGCACGAGCATTATTTAATAGACCGGCCTTTTTGCTAGCCGATGAGCCAACCGGTAATTTGGATGCGGATAATGCTCAACAAATAGTTGACCTCTTTTTTGCAGCACAGCAAGAATGGGGTATGAGTATTGTTATATGTTCTCATGACGTAGCAGTATACAAGCGTATGGGGACTGTACATAGGCTGTTTAATGGGGTATTGGTTGAACAAAGTGCCTAAATATCACGGCTAATTGGCTAAAAAGAGCGGTCTTTTGGCGGAAAAGTAAAAATAAGTTACACTAAAAAAAGTAAAAAATAGTGAATTATTATATTACATTTAAGGCTAAGAATACGTATGAGTCTTCATTTATCTAAAAAATCTATTCTCAAAAAAACAGCACAGGTAAGTATTTTAACCCTGATGAGTCGGCTTTTGGGTATTGTTCGTGAATTTTTAATGGTTCGGTTTCTTGGCGTCGGGGCTATTTCAGACGCATTTGTTGCTGCATTTAAGTTTCCTAATTTTTTCAGGCATATTTTTGCCGAAGGTGCATTGGGTGCTTCTTTTGTGCCGGCCATTGTTAAAACAGTTCGCGAGGGAAACAGAGAAGAAGCAAATGGATTGATGTCCATAGCCTTTATATTTTTTGAGGGGCTTGTGATTCTTTTATATGCCTTCGTGCTTTGGAAGCCCGAATGGGTTTTATTTGTTTTGGCCCCAGGGTTCAGTCTTGAGCAAACGGCATACGCGATTCCTTTTTTACGTATTCTTTTTTCATTTTTATTCTTTATTTCCAGCAGTGCTTTGCTTGCCGGTGCTTTGAATTCGGTGAATCATTTTTTTGTTCCGGCATTTGGTACGCCGTTATGGAATATTATTTATATTGCTACATTGCTTATTTGTTTAGCCTATAATCTTTCAGCAACATATTTATGTGTAGGTATAATTTTGGGAGCTTTTGCATTATTTGTGATGCATCTTATCGCGTTTTTTCGATTCAATTTTAGGTTCGGTGCGATAACGCCAGCCGCTAAAGCGATATTCAGGTCTGTTTTATCTAAGTTTTTACCGTGTCTTTTTGGTGTAAGCGTTGTTGAAATTAACCTTTTTGTAAGTACATCAATCGGATCTTGCCTCCCCAAAGGATCTATGACATTGCTGCATTATGGCAGTCGCTTTATGAATATTCCATTGGGTATGTTTGCAGTTGCGTTGTCAAGTGTTATGCTTCCGCATTTTTCGCGTTTGGTTTTATATGCTCCTCGCCGGCTTAATTTTTATCTTCTTGAGGTTGTCAAGTTTGTAACATGGATTATTTTGCCGACAGCCTTGTTTTTGATGTTGGTTTCTAACGAGCTATTTACAATGTTATTGGGTTCCAAGGGAACTCCAGAACAAATAGTGCAAGGGGGGTGGATATTGCTTTTTTATTGCACCGGTTTGCTTTTTTTGTGCACTAATAAGATTTTATTAAGTATGTTTTATGCCCTTAAAGATACTATAGCAACCACAATAGCGGCAGCTATTTGTGCATCGGTTAATATCACACTGGACCTTATAAGTTTGAAATATTTCGGGGTATTGGGTATTGCGATGTCAAATACTATTTCATCTTTAGTTATGTCTGTTGTTGCTCTAACGTTTTTATATAAGCGGCATAACATTTTATTCTATTGGCGCTTGTACATTCGGTTTCTTGCGTGGTATGTGTTACAGGTAGGCATTGGATGCATTATCTTCTGGCTTGGCCTTATTGGTTTACAGAATATTTTTGGCAGTGCCATTTTGCATGGACTCGGTTTTTGGCTTGCGACAAGTATGCTTGCTGCCTTGATTATGATGCTTATGTTTGTAACGCGGAATATGTTTAGAATACGTATGTATTTTTTGAGAAAGTGATTACGCCATAGTTTTTGTGGTTGTTTCTGTGAGCGATAGCCCTCTGAATTCAGGAAAATATGTTCTGAGTGACTCATTTCGTAAAAAATTTATAAGAGATGGTTTATTCAAATATGACCCAAAGTAAATATATTTTCCTTTACACAAATCGCCGTTGTGGATTTTTTTAATATCTTTTCCAAAGCGTTCAACATCTAAGATTGTTCGTATTTTGGAGGGATTATCTTCAACACATTCAATGAGGTAATTGCCAAGTGATTTTTTGTAGGTGTAGAGAGCAACATGGTTAATTTTTTCCTGGTTATCTTTATTGGCGAAAAAAATGAGATCTCCGGGCTTGACGTTTTTCCCATTAACAATCTCTTCACATAGTTCATATTGACCTTGTGCATCTCGTGGAATTTCCAATCCGTTGGCGCGGTAGATTAAATTAATAAATCCGGTGTTATCCGTGCCTGTTTGTTGATTCTTGAAGAGAGGGCAATAAGGGCATCTACCTCCCCAACTGTAATGATTAATTCCAAATTCATTATTCATGAACATTGACGCCGTCTCGCATATGTTCTGTCTCATTTCCATTAAAGATTCTTTTACGTTTGAATGATTAAAATAAATATGCTTTTGCTGAATATAGGCATCACGCCCATTGGGTAAAATAAGTTTAATCCACTCTGATTGAATTTTTTTGCCCAACAGTTTTGTTCCTATGCATACGTTAAAAAGGCATTCAGCACTTTCAAATGGTGCTTTTAGGATCGGTGCCACAAGAGAATGAACTATGATGTTTGATATGGGAAAAGTTTTGACTTGTTGGACATCTTGTTCGTTGATCCAGCCTGTTTTATATGCTGCTCCCGTACTTGCGTAACACTCTTTTTGCTCGAGTGCATAAACTTTAAACCACCAAACTTGATGATCTTTTTTCTGTTCGAAGACGAACAAACATTCTCCATATAATAATTGGCTGTATAACAATGGGTTGTTCTTGGATAAGCTTGGATATTTTGGGTCATGCTGAATGACGCCCGGCTGTAAATAAAGATTTGCGATTGGTGTGGTTACAATCATGTTAACGGGTAAATTGCTTACAGGTAGTAGCATGGATTCCATAGGAAAAGCATTGTGTGCCATTAATGATATGCCTATGAAAAAGACTAGTTTGAGCATAGACGGATCTCCTTTTTAAGGTTATTTATTCCTTACAGTACTTAAATTGGTATGATAAAAGCAATACCTTGTTTCTCACATTAGTTTTATATATTCTTTTCATATGTTTGCCGATGAGATTTTTATAGGAGAATTGAGAAGGAGATTGGAAATGAAAGAAACAATATGTGCAGCACTTTGCCTGAATATATTATGGTGCCTTTGTTCTTTTTTGTTAGCAGCCGAAGAGGTGCAGAAGCGGTTTGTAATTGTTTCTTCCACTCCTCAAAATACAGGTCGATCAATAAATGGCACAACCGATAATCAAACACCTGCAAATCAACTTGAATTTGATCCGACAACGTTTGCTTCAACGAATAAGTTTTTTCTTGGGGCCAGTAATGTTCCTGCATCAGGAGATCAGGCCAAGGCGCTTTCACGGGTTGAACTTAAACAAGAGGATGGTGTGTGGGCTGTTGATTTTAAACCGCTTGCACCGGCCAATACCTGTGTGGTTAATGGCGTAGCAAATCAAACATCCCCATTTAATGGGAATGTGGTTTCGCTTTTGACATCAACGCCGGCAGGGTTACCGGTTGGTGTGACGGACAAGGAACCAACCAAGGTTCGTTTGGTTACCGATACAACTGCCGGGCAAGTTGTTTTGCAAACGGTAGAAGATGTAAAAGATGCTAACAATCAAGCAACGGCGGAGATTGTTGCGGTTGGAGCAAGCGATACCTATGTTCTTGCTGCTGTTAGTCCTAATAATGGAACATTTGGTGGAGATGGTTCAGGTTTTGCGTCCGTTAAAATTAATGCGGCAGGATCTGTGCTTATTAATCAACGGTGGGATGGAACTACATCGGTTGATGCCGCTGCATATTATTTGGATAAATCGGGTGGTAATGATGATGTTGTTGCTGGAGTTGTATCTATAGCAAAAACGACAGAACTTCAGATTCCTCCATCAACCAGTGATATTTATTATGACGCTCATTTAGATCGTTTCTATATTGCATTGTCAGATATGAATGATGAGAAGAATCAGGCAACCCAAGCACTTACCGGTATTTGGGCAGGTAATGAAAGTGATTCTGATAGAGCGGCGGCATTGCTGATTGCTTATCCAATTGATATTGGTGGTGGCAACAAACGGCTTGAAATACATACAGCATTAAATCCCGATCAAACCAATACCAAGGGTTTTGCAAATGTTAATAATGATGCAAGAAATAAAATTGTTGTTGCCACAAGAAATAACTATGTTGGTTTGTATAAAGTTCGTGTTATGCATACAAGTACGGGCAAAGACTATGTAATTGTTAATGGCGGGGATTCTGTTAATGACCGTGTTTGTGACTCAACTAAAAATAATGATGATGCCGCTCGCAATTATCGGCATGCCAGTGTGTTTGCCATTCCGGTTATGCCTAAAGGATCTAAAACAGCCAGTAAAAAGGATATATCGGGTGTTATTGCCGATGCATCAGTAGATGCCAATAATAAGTTTCAGGTTGTTCAAAGTAATGCCGGATTACCCAATGCCTTGTCTGCCGCGTATAAAGTTGGTGCAGATTATAAATATTTGTTTCATAAGGCTGATGATAACCAAATTATTGTTATTAATGATATGCAGATTATAGGTGACACTGTTGATGTAAGTTTATCATCCACAATGCGAGAAGCAGCTGGGAAAAATTGCTCAAGTGAAACGGGAATATTTTCAAGTACGGCAATTTTTGATGAATACGGAACGATCAGAGCATGGACTCCTTGGCGGCGAGTAATGGGTTTTCCTGATGTTACCAAAGGATTTGGCTTTGATACTTCTTCACAAAATTATTGGTATTTGGCAGGGACAGGTGCAAATACCCAAGAAACAAAAGAAGAGATAGCCGAGGAAACATCGGATATTACATGGAATACCGTTAAAGAAACTCGATGGAACAAAGGTGATAGCGCGTCAACGGGTATTCATTATGGTAAGCCGCTTTCCGATGTTTTGAATGTTAAAAAAATAATTGCTACGGGTGGGGTGTTGGGGATGTTTACGTTTGATGCTGATACGCCAGGCTTTAAACCTTATAGCGTAACAAAACAAGAGTATCCAAATTTTTCTATGATGGTTGCAACCGGATATTGTTGGGTTGCTCTTATTGAGGTCGGTCGTATTGCTTCTCAGGGTTCAAAAAAAGTTTATGATCCAACTAAAGAGTTTACGGTTAGTGATTTTTCTACTACCGCTACGGTATATTTGTTTGATGCTACTTCGTCAGTGCAGGCAATAAAAAATCGTAGCTCCGAGCTTGCCAATCTTGGTAATATTGTGTGTGCCGAAGTAGCGCGATGTGCGCCTTCTTTAACGAATATGAATAAAGGATGGCTCTTTGTTGGTGGTGACAACGGTATTGCCGTATTGCGTAGTGATCATGATGGAAGAGGGTGGGCCAATGGTAACAATCAGGGCCTTGGACAATTACTCGCAAACGGATATCCGGTATTGGATGGAACCTATTCATTTTCATGGAAACAAATTACAAAAATGGCTGACGGACGTACTGATTTGGGTATTAATCATGTACGAAGACTTACAAGTGATGGCACATATTTGTATATTTTAACGCGCGATGCTTTATATCGTCTCTTTATGGATGCTGCGACGTTTAAAAGCGGTGTTTTGTCATATAATACTTATTTTCAAGAAATTGTGAGCATTTCTGATGCTATGGATGCAAGCGGTTCATCCTATCTATTCAAAAAATATCGTGATGAATTTTTTGATGTTTTGATTGTTGATGATACATTTGATGCCCATAAAGTTGTTATTGCAACAACTAAAGGATTATTTATCAATGTTGACCCGATAACGGCTAATGCAAGTTCTCAAGGTAAGCGATGGCAGCCGGTTAAAAAAGCTGATGGTACGACCGATTTTACGGCTGCGGGGCCTGTTCTTAAAATAGATTTTGTTAATAGCAAAAATGGCGGTGTCTTTGTTAATAATAAAGCAGAAGGCAATATATATGCACTTGCTTTGGATAACGCAATTAAAAATATTAACGTGTATCGTTTTAACGTGAGTAATGGTACTGTCAAAGCTTTTGCCGAGCCATATCGCAGTGATGATGGATCGGGAGATATTGTGTATACCGATTATTTCTATAAAATGGGTATACTTAATGAATGGCTACGCTCTCAATTAGCATTTCAAGGACCATTGGATCTTGTTGCAACCACAGAAGATTACGGAAGTAATAACAATGATTTTATTTCAACAATACCGATGATTCCTAACCCACAAGCGTTTCTTAATGCGGGGCAGGCTAAAAGTGCGATAGATTTTAACC
>LDIV01000003.1:116097-137688 GCA_001468855.1 candidate division TM6 bacterium UASB124
GTTTTGCCGAGCCATATCGCAGTGATGATGGATCGGGAGATATTGTGTATACCGATTATTTCTATAAAATGGGTATACTTAATGAATGGCTACGCTCTCAATTAGCATTTCAAGGACCATTGGATCTTGTTGCAACCACAGAAGATTACGGAAGTAATAACAATGATTTTATTTCAACAATACCGATGATTCCTAACCCACAAGCGTTTCTTAATGCGGGGCAGGCTAAAAGTGCGATAGATTTTAACCTTGATGTAGTAAATTTTTCACAACTAAGGCAATGTATAAAACAACCGATTGATCCAGCCTCTGGCGCACAATATATTCCAGGTCAATTTGGCGTTGTAGTAAATGAATAATATTTTTAAGGAGATATTTATGAGAAAAATTTTACTTTACTTAGTGCTGTTGTTATGTGGTCATTTGGCTGCGTATAACTCTGCACTTGTTGATAATGCTGCATTTGAAAAAACAGTATTTGCTCAACAGTTTTTTGCCAATCAGGCTTTGTCAATTCCGGCTTGTTTATATCTTGGAGGGAGTAACGCTCCTTTGCCTGAACCTCTTACTGATACAGAAAAGCAACTTCGTGCATATGATTTATCACGTGCTTATATTGCGGCTGACGGCACGGCTAAAATTGCTCCATTGGCGCTTACAAAAGATGTTATTGTTAATGCGGATGAGGCAACAAAAGGGATAAGCCCAATAAACAATACTAAGATTACGAATTTGTCTCTTTATCAAGAGCTTCCTGTTGTTACAGTCGTGCCTGCTACGGTTACGGATGATGATAAAAATAAAGTGTATGTATTATTAGCGGCTGATGGCTCTAAAATACTTAAAAATAAAGATGTTATTAAGGATGCGAATGGTGATCCGGCTTCTGCCTTGATTGCTTTGGAATCATCTGATGCACATCAATTTGTTGCTGTTAGTGCAAAAGATTATACATGGAGTGATTCAGGCGGCATTAACCGTGGAATAGCTGTTCTTGCTCCGGATGATAAGTTAACACTGATCAATGTGTATGATACTACTGATTTTTCAAAAACTGGTGATGCAAATAAAGCGAGACTTTTGAGCCTTTTGCCTGCCGATCGATGTGTTACGTTTACTCAAGGGGCAGCTCAAACAGCTCAACTTATTACCGGTGCCGAACTTGGTGATAATGTTGCTATGCACTGGGATTCTACATTACAACGTTTGTATATTTGTCTTTCTAATGTTGGACGTAAGCAAGACGAATTGATCAAAGAGGGAGGCTTTTTAGGAATATCTCTTGCGCGTGTTAATACCAATTCTGCAACAAAGATAACCGATTTTGTTATAAAACCTATAATCAATGCGGTGCATAAAGAACTTTTTTATGCAGATGAAAAGGATAAAACAGAAGCAAATGTTAATGATCGCATTATTGGTTTTTATTATGATGGTGCCAATCCAAAAGGAACGGTATTGCCTAATGGCGGCATTGTAGCTAACAATGGTTATGCCGACGTTAATGTTTCGATTCGTCATGTACGTGTTATGCATACAAGTACCGGCAAGCACTATTTGATTGTGAATAGTAATATTGGTGATGGAACGCAGGCTTCAACAGTGCAAGGTGTTTTTGCTTTGCCTTTGTTGGGTGCTAAAAAATCTGATGGTGTTACGGCTATTGCTGATTCTTTGATTGGAACATTGTCAAAGGTTGAAAACGGTATTGCAACATTTGATGAACCACCATTAACGTATAATGAAATGCCTTCGGCTAATGATAGTGCAACACGTGTAGGTAGTATGGAGATTCTGACGTTTCCTGCAGATAAAATTACACAGATCTTTATTGAGGGTGACACTGTATATGCAACGTTGAATAGTGCGATATCGGCAGAAAAAGGTGTTTTTGCAAGCACCGCTTTATTTGATACAGATGGAGCTATCCGGGCATGGACACCGTGGCAGCGTGTTATGGGATCCATTGATAGAGTGTGGGGAGCCGGTATAGATAAAGCATTTGCAAATTTTTATGCATTGTCCAATGATCCTGCTAACGTTAAAAAAGTTAATACTGTCAATATTACGCGGTGGGGCAAGACGGATACTGTTCATGCCGGTAACTTGAGCTCACTGCTCGCACAAATATTTCCAGAAAAAGAAAATGGTGTTGTTGGTATGCTTTCGTTTGATCAATTTACACCGGGGTTTGCCGTACCAGCCTGTTTTGCTATGACCGTGGTTCTTGGTACCAATAAAGTTGCCTTGGTCCAAACAGGGCATGCCGGCAATGATGGTATTGAATTGACTGCCGACTTTTCTATAAGTGGTACAAATCAAAATGTATTTGTTTTTTCCGGCGGTGCATTGGATGAGATAGCTCCTCTTACCTGTGCAGAGGTTGCTCGTATGACAACTGATGATGCCGGATGGTTATTTGTCGGTGGGTATAGAGGACTTGCTGTGTTGAGTCTGGCGGATGGAAAAGGTTGGTTTTCCGGAACGTCTCAGGTGCCTGCGCAAGATGGGCTTGATCAGTTGCGTATGGATGGTTTTCCCGGTGATGCACATTGGACATTTAAACGTTTGGTTTCAAGTGTAGGCGATGATGCTTTTAAATATGTTCGGAAACTTATTGCATCTAACGGTAAATTGAATGTGTTAACAATGAATTCCTTACATCAATTTACTATGGAAGCCGATAAGTTTAGTGTTGAACCGCAATCGCTTGGGGATGTTGTTGATAGTTCGTTACATAATAAAGTTCTTGTTGATCTTGTTATTCTAAGTTCGGCAAATTCAGCAGGTAATGAATGTTTTATCGTCGGAACAAATGATGGCATTTATGCCGGACGCTTTGGTTCGACAAATAAGGTTACTGACATAAATTGTTTTGTTGCTCAATTGCAGCTGCTTGGTAGTACTCGTAGTATTACTCCTGTCTCGGGAAATATTTATACTTTAGTAGCTGATTTTGAAAACAAAAATGATAAGGTTTACCGTCTTAATGTGGAAAATATTAATGGGAACTTGACCATTAATCCAATCAGATATTTTAATTCGGCAGGACAGTTTGTAACGACCGGTAAATTGTTGGATTTTTATAGTGCAAAGCAGGGTATTGATACGGATGGTACTTTTGTATACAGTACATTGCCTCACAATTATAAGCAATTCGATTATTTAGATTTGTATACTATTTCTCCTCTGGGAGTAAGAGAGGTTGCTAATATAACGTGCTTGCTTGATGTTGATCCTAATTGTTACGGCATGGTAACAGGTGTTTTGCGCGATGGTGTTTCTGGTGCTATTCAGGTTCCCGGTGAATGGGGCGTGCGCGTGAATCAATAGTATTAACCGATGAAATAAAATATGAAAATGATGAATGAAAGGTTTTAAGTATGATGTTTTCCTATTATAGAAAGATAATGATAGGCATGAGCTTACTTTCATTAAGCTCTGTGGTTGCCTTTGCCCCAACAAATTTCTTCCGGCCCTATGACCCGGCTTTACGGTTACCGCATGCACCTGTCAAAGATCCATGGTGTATGGGTATTAATGTTGAATGGGGTAGCTCTGATCAATGTCGCGATTGGGATGGCAATAAGAATAATGTTTTAAGAATTTACGAGTGCTCCCAATCAACAATAGCTATGCTTGAAAACCCTACTTGTTGTGTTCGATCCAAAGAATTATACGACATCAAAAGTAAGTTGCGTGCTGTCGGAGGTGCATGGCGTGTAGGTGGTGTTGGTGGCGGTGGAGCTTGGGATGATGGGAAACGTGGCCATATTCTTTTGTCAGGCGATTTTGAACAGCTTGATGTTACGCCTCATGTCCGTTGGGTGTTTCCGGGTAAAGATTTGCCCGGTCGCTTGGCTCTGAGCGCGTCATTGCCTGTTCGTTATGCGCGTGTTTCTAACGTATGCTACAGTGATCAAACAGGATGTGGCAAAAGTGGGGTGCTTCCGGCATGGGATTTAGCGGTTAAAGATATACTGACCAGTGATATAAAAAACATTGCCAAACGCTTGGGCTGTATTGAATGGAATAATTGGAATGCTACAGGTATTGGCGATTTGGTATTTATACTCGATTGGTGGAAGGTTTTTCATCAAGGAAAAGAGGCCCTTAAAGATGTTGAGTTGCATGCGCTCTTTGGAGTCTCATGTCCTACCGGTCTTGAAAAGGATGAAGATGAAGCGTTCAGTTTTGCTTTTGGCAATGATGGGGCGTGGAGCCTTCCCTTTGGTCTTGGCCTTGATTTGATTTTTAAATTTCACATCATTTTGGGGCTTGATGCACAATTTGAGGTTGTTCTTGATGATTCCAAAGATCGCCGTATGAAGACGCATCCATATCAAACAGAGTTTCTTTTGCTTAACAAAGGGCGATCAACAAAAGAACACGGTTTGACCTGGAAATTTTATTTATATGCGCAGGCATTTCAATTTTGGAGAGGATTGTCGCTTAAAGCAGCTTATGAATACATTAAGCATGATAATGATAGACTTTCTCCTAAAACTGATGATTTTAATGCAAACATTGCTAATACAGCACGCTCCCTTGAGGAATGGTATACACACAATTTAATTTTTAGTTTGAACTATGATTTCTTTAAATGTAAGCGAATCAAACCGCAGTTAAGTCTTTTCTATAAATTACCGTTGACTGGCAAGCGGGTAGTCATGCCGCAAACACTTGGTGGTCAGCTTACATTGAATTTTTAGTAAACAATCTTTGCGAATGAATTAAGCCGCTCATTCTTTGGACGGCTTAATTCATTGTATAGGTTCAGCATTTAATAAGGCTTATACATGAAGTGAGGGTGAGGTTTTGTGGTTAATTATTTAAAATGAGCATTGACCACCTAGGTGACGACTTTACTTATTGCATATAGAAAATTGTTTGTTTGTTACTTAAAAAAGCGTGATTATTGAATTGTGGACAACTGATAATCTCTTGAACAGATTCCTTTTTCCTTCTATCTTATTCATTCGCACTATGTAACAAAGTTTAAAACCTTGGGGTTGCCGTGTTACGTCGGTTGTTCATTATTTTTGTTTTTATATGCTGCATTTTTCTTGGTGCTGTTGCATGGTTAATGGAGCGCGATTGGGTTGATTTTTCTACCCTTGATGCCTATAAAGTTGCCAAGGCAAGCATAGTCTTGGATGATGATGGTGCTGAGCTTCTACGCTTCGATTTAGATAAACGTGCATCAATTACCTATAACAAAATCCCTGATATTTTGGTTCAAGCTTTTGTAGCCGCAGAGGATCATGATTTCTTTCGGCACCATGGTATCTCATTAAAAGGGATTATTCGTTCCATGGCGGTTAACCTTTATCATTTCCGGGTAGTGCAAGGTGCGAGTACGATTACACAGCAGTTGGCACGAGGAATGTTTTTATCATATGAACGAACATGGTTACGAAAGATACAGGAAATTTTTTTAGCCTTCCAAATTGAACGGCAATTATCCAAAGAGCAAATTTTGGAATTGTATCTTAATAACATCTACTTCGGGCGTGGTATTTATGGTGTGGCTGCTGCAAGCCGTCGATTTTGGGATAAATCAGTTGAGGCTATTACCATAGATGAGGCTGCAACGTTGGCTGCTGTTGCAAATTCAGCGCGCCTGTATTCTCCTCTTAATGCACCTGCCAATGCCAAACGAAGACGAGATATTATTCTGCAACGCATGTATAAGCTCGAATTTATATCCAAAGAACAATTGGATAAGTCGGTTAAAGTTAAAGTTCGTACGCAGGATTATGCGCCGGGCAATCCTGTCCGCCTGTATCTCCGCGAGTGGATTCGCATATGGGCAGAAAGTAAATTTGGTAAGGACGTACTGTATCGTAAAGGGTTAAAGATAAAAACAACAATTAATAGTGAATATCAGGAAAAGGCGGAGCAAGTATTTAGAGACCGATTATATATTTTACGTCGTCAGATGGGTTCTGAGATTAATGGAGCTATGATGTCGATAGAACCGGAGACTGGCGGTATAAAGGTTATGATCGGTGGATACGATTTTAGGCAATCTCAATTTAATCGAGCATTTCAGGCTCGACGTCAAATGGGGTCATCATTTAAGCCTATTATTTATTCGCTTGCTATGAAGGCTGGCATAGAAATGGATAGTGTTTTTGTTGATGAACCAATAGAGATTCAATTGCCATCAGGTAATATATATCGTCCTATGAACTGGAATAATAAGTTTGATGGGTCTATGACATTGGCTCGAGCTTTAACATTTTCATGCAACACTATTGCAGTAAAGCTTTTCTTGAAGATAGGCGCTGATTACATTATTCCATGGGCAAGACTTTTTGGCATTACGCATCAACTGATGCCATATCCATCGGCTGCTTTGGGAACAGCTGAGACAACAGTTGAAGAAAATGTGGCTGCTTTTAATGTGTTTGCCAATAATGGAACCTATGTTAAGCCATATCTTATTGAATGGGTCAAAGATGAAAGCGGCAACAAGATTTGGGAAGCTGAAAGTGAGTCGCATAATGTACTTGATAGTAGATTGGCTTCGAAGATGGTTAATCTTTTATCTCAGCGTATGATTCTTGGTAAAAAACAATCGAAGGATGGTTGGTTTGATGCTGATTCTATTGGTAAGTCAGGTTCAACCAATGGAGCTGCAACAACATGGTTTGTCGGCGCTACACCATCATTAACGACGGCGGTGTATATTGGCCGAGATGATAATAAACCTATGGGAACTAGTTTATTGGCAAGTCGAACGGCATACCCTCTCTTGGTTAGTTTTTATAAATCAATTCAACATCCTAAAAAACATTTTTATAGAGATCCTAGCTTACGGGAGGTTGCTATTAATTGGGTAACCGGCAGCCCTGCAGATGATCGCGAAGATCCACATGTTATTGTATTATTGAAGTGATTGTGCTATTTATTGTGGCGTGATGTTATATTTGGTTACACATTTTATGCATAGTAAAGAGTGGGCACTGTGATGAATAATCGTTCAATGATATTGTTTATGATTGTTGGTTTTGTATGCTGCATGAATATCTTACAGGCAGGTGAATATTACGAATTAAAAGAGTTTAAAAGATGCATAGGGAGTGTGCTGGTGAGAAATTTCAATATTTCAGATTCCGCTCTCTCCGAATTACAAACATATGTTCATGACAAGTTTTTTGTGCGGCAGCTTTTTACCACCACATTGAACCAATTCGACCAAGGATCGGGAGATGTTATTCAACGGTTGGCTCAAAATGAACAACGTAGACGTTTTCTTGTTGCAATGTATGCGTGTATCATAAACCAGCTTCGAACAATTAAACCGCGAACAATAGAAGATTATAGTGAAATATCATGTAAAAACTATGATAAACTTAAGCAAATCAGGCTTGCTCTCGAATCAGAATTGATAGAATATAAGCGTGATAAAAAAAACATGAGACTTATTGGCGATTTTGCTTCAAGCTTTAGTAAACCTGATAAATGCTGTTTTATGTGCTTTTTCCCATGCATAACGAAGCTTTTCCCTTGTACTCGAAAAATTATAACATTGGCTCTGTGCCTCTTCTTTTATGAGTATACGCTGACGTTTCTTAAAGTGTTGAATCCAAACACAAAAAAGGATGAATGAAGAATATTTCATTGATGATAAATAGCTTGATAGGTAGATAATATAATGGCCGGTCTGATTATTCAAAACCGGCCATTATATGTTATACCGCTAAAATAAAGTGTTTAGTCATTATTAGAATCATAGCCCTCAGCATCATAGTTATCGTTTTCGTTTATCATAGCTATAAAGGTAGCATATTCTTCAGGCGTTATAAGCTTGTCTTTTTTAAGTGAGTTAGCAAATTTAATTATTTTTTGAGCGTATGCTTTGGAGTAAAGTTTGGAGCAAATAGCTCTTAACAGAGGTTTTGCTCGTTGTGTTACATCTGTATCCAAACTGACTACAAAAGCGGTGAGTTTGCCTCTTAATATTTCGAATTTATGTGTCTCATCACTAATGCTCGAGACGCCCAATGATGTTTGTGTGTCTGCACCATACATGCCATTACAGCTAAAATTAACTAGTGAGCTTATTATGAATGTGGTGATTGCTAATTTTTGTATAGAGATCATGGTGTTCTCCTTCCTGGTTTTGGATTAATAGGTACTTAATGTACGCGCGTACACTAAATACCTATCAGAATTACTATTTTTTTATCCACCTGATAATTTGTGCTGCTAGATCATCAGGTAATTGCGTACCGCCACCTTGAATAAGGTTGCCGCTACCACCGCCGCGCCAATCAAAAGAAGTCTTGAGGTTTTGCGCTATGATTTTGAGATCACATTGCTTTTCAAGCCCTTTGGCCAGATAACCAATAAAGCTGCAACGGCCTGATTGGCTTTCTTTGTTTACCAAGAAATAAAATCCCGGTTTGGCTTTTTCAAGCTCTTGAGCAATGTTTTTAAGTTCATCGCTACCGGTATTATCAAACTCAAGATATAAAAATGGTACATTATCAACTATTTGTATCTGTTGTAACCATGTTGGGATTTGAGCCTTGCTCATCTGCTTTTTGAGCTGTTTAATGATATTAAGAGATTCTTGATAATTTACAGTGAGCCTTTGTACTGCTGCATAGGCCTCTTCAATTTTGACTTTAAAATCTTCGCTGATTTTTTTAACAGAAGTAAATGTGTTTTGAAATAGTTTGATTGCTTCGGGTCCAGTTACACCGGTAATACGACGAGTTCCGCTTGAAAGAGCTGTTTCACAGGTAATTTTAAAGCAACCGATATTACCTGTTCGCTCAACGTGTGTGCCACCACAGAGTTCTGCTGAAATGTTTGGTATTTGAATAACGCGTACGCGTTCCGGATTATATTTTTCACCAAAAAATGCAATAATGCCTTTGGCCTTTGCATCTTCAAGCGTTGTTTCAAAAATATTTACGGCGACATCGGCGGTAATGTATTGATTTACTAAACTTTCAATGGCTTCAATCTGATCTTTGCTTAATGCTTCGTGATGATTGAAGTCGAATCTGAAATATTGCCCACAAACCAACGAGCCAGCCTGTTTTATTTGAGGTCCAAGAATTTTCATCAGAGCAGCTTGGAGTAAATGGGTTGCAGTATGATTTTTCATAGTATTTGTGCGTGTATATTCATCGACGCTACATGTTGCCATGTCGCCAACCTTAATGGGCTGAGATGCTGTTGTTGGACGTATAAGTTTAACGGCGATTGCCGGTTTAAGTGGATTACCAATTTTTTTAAGATCAGCTACAGGATACGTAACGTTGTTGATGGTTACCGTGGCCGTATCATTAACCTGTCCACCGGATTCAACATAGAAAGGAGATTCTTCGGTGATAAGCCAGATAGCATCATCAAGCGTATTAACAAAAATGATTTTGCTGGTTGTTGTTAATGTTTGATATCCGACGAATTTGGTGAAAATATTTTCAGCAATAATCAATTCGTTTTCAGTTTCATCTTTAGCCTTTTTACCGGATTGTTCCTGTTGCTTTTTCATTTCTGCCTCAAATCCTTGCATATCAAGGCTGAGTGATTGCTCATGGGCCAAAACACGTGTCAGCTCTGGTGGAAAGCCATAGGTATCATAGAGCTTGAAGACTTGTTCGCCAGTAAGATTGTGGAGGCCGATCTTTTTATTCTCTGCGATATAACGCTGCAAAATAGCTTGTCCTTGGAGCAGGTTTGTATTGAAACGTTCAATTTCATTCGTTAATAAATTAAGAATAAGTGTTTTGCTTGTTTGTAGCTCTTTGTACACAGGAGCAAAGAATGCAATGAAGGTTTCTGCGAGCTTTGGAAAAAGAGAAAGATCTGTTGATAATTTTTGTGAAAATAGAGCGGCGCGACGAATAATTTTACGTAACACATATCCGCGTCCTTCGTTGGATGGTGTACAACCATCGGCAATCAACAGTGAACTAGACCTAATGTGGTCGCACAATACATGGAAGGCTGCCTGTGTGTTAACGTCTGCTTTTTTGTAATCTATGCCGGTGATTTCTTGGATACTGGCAATTAGTGTTGTAAAAATATCCGATTGATAAACATTGTCTTTGCCTTGTATAACCATGCAAAGGCGTTCGAGTCCCATACCTGTATCGACGCCTGTTGCCGCCAATGGCTTGAGTTCACCGTTTGCTTGACGGTCAAATTGCATGAAAACAAGGTTCCATATTTCAGTAAAGCGAGAACAATCACAACCCGGGGCACATGTAGGCTGTTTGCAGCCTCTATTGTTACCACGATCGATATATATTTCAGTGCATGGACCACAGGGACCAGTGTCACCCATCTGCCAGAAATTATCCTTTTCTCCAAGCTTTACAATACGTTCGGCCGGAATACCTATGATAGTGTTCCAAATGGTGTAAGATTCAGCATCATCTTGGTACACAGAGACATAGAGCTTATCTATGGGTAAATGCATTTCTTTGGTAAGAAAATTCCAGGCGTAGTTGATGGCTTCCTTTTTGAAGTAGTCACCAAATGAAAAATTACCAAGCATTTCAAAGAATGTTAGATGTCGTTCTGTGAATCCAACGGCATCAAGATCATTGTGTTTGCCGCCAGCGCGTACGCATTTTTGGCATGTTGTGGCTCGTGAGTATGCTCGTTTTTCTTTACCCAGAAAGATGTCTTTGAATTGGTTCATGCCTGCATTGGCAAACAGCAATGTTGGGTCTTGGGCCGGAATTAACGATGAACTTGGGACAATGGTATGCCCGTTTTGTGCAAAATATTCAAGAAACTTTTGACGTATTTGAAATGAATCCATGGTACACTCATCACCTTTACTTACCGTGTATTTATCGAGAACTTTGTCAGTTTCAAATAGTAACATGCTATATCGGTGCTGTAAATCATTCGATGAGAGGTGGAGGTTGATTATGACATCAAAAGATTTATGGTGGTGCGAACCGTTGCGTGTTCCATGATGAAAATAAATAAAAACATATAAAAAATGGTTCACAATAGGCGCTGTTTGACTGATTGTAATTTTTTGATAAAATAGACTAAAAAGTTTGTGTAACCCAAAAATTAATGGGGGATTATGAAGCTACGAATTATTTTGATAACGCATTTTTTTCTTGTTTTTTCTGCTATGGCAATAGAGCATTCATTTATTACTATCACGCCTAAAAAAAGTACTATTCCTAGAAGATTTAATCTTAATTCTACGGATCTTTGCAAAAATACGTTATTAAATCAATGGCGTTCCAAGCTGATACAGAAAGAGACTGATCTTTGTAAAAAGTTATGTTATTTAGCCAGTGCTGGAGTTGGCGCAATAGCGTGTAGTAATTTTGATGCGCTTCGCGATATGATGATGTCTTTTTTTGAAACCGTAGAGGCAGCGTGGCATGGCTTTGGACTAACAAAAAAGCAATATGCTTATCGCCTTATAAGTCGTATTAAGGATAGTGATTGTCTTGTATGGTTATCGTATTGGAAATTTTTACCATCTCCGCAAGATATAACGGATCAACAATGGAATAGCGTGATGCTTCAATGTGTATTCGATAGTGCACACTATTTTGAAAAAGATAAATATGAGATAATGCAGCTTGTTGCTCATATTGTTGATCGTGATGAGGCTGTTGTCGGTCGCAATGTTATTACCTGTGATCTTAGTCCAGCACTTTATCTTTTACATCGATATGGTTCTTCTGCATGGATGTTTGGTGTGCTGATTTTTCTCTTGTCATATGCCGATCAAGATAATATTTTTAATATTCTTTATGCTCAAGATGACTCTGGTAAGATGCTTTTTCATTACGTTGCTGTTTGTTGTGATGATATACTTGCCGATGCTATTTTTGATAAATTAGAGCCGTTATTAAGCAGGTGTTTTAAAAACAAGAACATGTTGTTTAATCTAAAAGATCGCATTGATTTTACGCCGCTGCATTATGCTTGTTCCTATGCAAACTTTGCAATGGCTAGGTGGCTGATTAACAAAGGAGCTGATGTACAAGCTTTGGGATATGGTAATGTGCAGCCTATACATTGTGTTGTTACCGGTATGTGCAAAGAACATGACAAACAAGAGATTTCTATTATGTTTCCTGATCCATTGCTTAATAAAGCTGACAAGAATTGGTATCAGCACCAAATTGAGCAACGAAAGCAGATTATTGATTTGTTGGTTAATAACGGCATAAATCTCGATGCCCCGGATAATAATCAAAAAACAGCATTTGATTATGCTTTTTTATGTGGTCACAGAGGTTTAGCGACTTACATGCTTACAAGGCAATCTAAAAATCATTGATGTGGTGATTAGTAATATATCTAAGTTAAAGAAGATTATGTGCCTTCAGTCTGTTTTTTAGCATATGCTTTCAAATACCCAAATCATTGATGCTTTTTGGGCAAGTTATTAATTTATACTTGTCGGTTTGGTACTATAAATATAAAAGACTTATTTCCGATACATATATTTTGAGGGGGAGTTGGTATGAAGCGGTTCTTTATCACACTATTTTTTTTATTGTTAGGTCAGAGTTTTTATGTGTATGGTCAGCAGATTATAAAAATTAAACATAGAGAGCGGGAACCGCATACCTATTCTCGATGGGGAGAGCTCAATGATAGTGCCTTGTATCTTAAAGATGCCATAATGAATGCTATCTATAATCGGCTTGTTCATGAGGCACAAGCTCGAGGGAAGACAACCTTGCAGCATGTGCTTGATATGATTGCAACGATACGGGATAAGCAGTATGTATCCATTGGACTTGCTATAATAAAACATATAGTTCAAAAGGATCCTGCTCAGATTAATAAAAAAATAGGTCATAAAGATCCTGTTTTTTATGCGCTCAAAAAATATAAGAAGGAGCCTTTTCTTATTGCTCTGATTGATACATTGCTTGAGGCCGGCGCTAATCCGGATAGCAGAAATGATCAAGGTTGGTCTTTATTACACTCTGCTGTGTATAAACGAGATTTAGACCTTGTTTTATTACTTGTTGATCAGCATTCGGCAAATGTAAATCTTGCTACATATAAATCGGCTATCACCCCACTTCATCTTGCATGTACTATTGGAGATGTTGAAATTTTTGATGTATTAATGAATCACCATGCTGACGCCTCTCTTGTTAGCGATAGTGGAGCAAATGCATTGCACTATACTGTTGGTTGTGAAACGATTGTTTCTCTGAAAGATAAATATCTTACATGGGACCCTTTTGTTAAAAATGTCAAAGATAAAGAAGATGAGGATTTTTATAAAAGGCAGATGGGAAAAAGGGAACACATGCTTTTGCGTCTTATTGTTGAGAGCAAACTATCAGCATTTTTGCTTCGTGATAAGTATGGATTGACTGCCTATGATTATGCCCAAAAGTATCACCATGATGACTTATGTGCTGTTATACTTCGTTTTGATAAACAAGGTGCTGCTTCATATATGAAAAAGTTTGAAGCTGTCGGCGGTAAGAAATTATCAGATCAAGAGACGATCTATAAAGATGAGACATCTGACATATTTGATGAGTGGATTGCTTCAGCTCAGGTACTAGGCAGTTCCCCTTTGCAGTATCTATTTGATTTTATTCCACAGATTAATTCGTTAGAAACGTTTGATCTTATTTGTAATGGTATTGATTATACTTTGTCGAAGCAACCGCAATTGATACAAGAATCAATTAAAGAAGAAGAACCTATTTTTTATTTGATTGAGAACTATTTCAATTCGCCGTGGGTTAGATCGATTGCTGAGATTTTGGTTGGACATGGAGCCAATGTTGATGCCTGCAATGAAAACGGGTGGTCATTGCTCCATTATGCGATAAAATCCGGGAATAACGAGTTGTTTAAGCTGCTTGAAAAACATCATGCAGATGTTGCAGTACATACAACCAAAGAAAAAATTTCGTTGATGCATCTGGCCTGTTTTTATGGCAACAAAGAAATTTTTGATATATTACTTAGTCATGGGATGGATCCACTTTTTAAAGATAGCAATGGAGATATGGCTATACATTTTATTGCGGGATGTGGTTATCGTACCAAAGATGGTGAGTACGAATTTGTTATGCAACCGCGCAACAAAGTTGATACGCAAAGCATTAAATTTTATCAAAAGCAAATTAAAGATCGTGTATATATGTTGAATCGGTTGATAAATGAAAAAAATGTTTCTATAGTAATGCCCGATAACGCAGGAATCTCTGCCTATGCGTATGCAAAAAAATATGATCATAAAAGACTCGTCGAACGCATGGAAAACAAGCTCAATAATGGTTATTAAATTGTGGTAAAACAATTATTGACGATTGCTTTGCTTTCAAACTGCGAAATGTTTTACGGCGTTTTGATATATAGGCAGAAAATTCTTCATGGTGAACATAGTTTTAAGGGGGCTTTGTGTGAACAAAGGTCTTCTCGCATGTTTTTTATTGTTAAGTCAAAGTTGTTTTCTTCCTGGCCATATTATAAAGGTTGAGCATCGAGACAAAAAACAATATGCGAAGAATTATTTTTTTAGGCTTAATGATAATGCCATCAATCATAAAAATGCTGCAAAGAATGCTGCTTATAATGAATTGTTTAAGATACATGGTAACAGCTCGTTGCATTATGTTCTTACTATGATTGCAACAGTAAAAGATAGAGCAGAGATGTCATCTGTTCTTGATGTTATCAAAAATATAATAAAAGCTGATGTTTCGCAGCTTTATAAATGTATACAACGAAAACCGCCGGTTCTTTATGTGTTTGAGAAATATTGTGATGAACCATTTGTTGTTGCTCTTGTTGAATTATTACTGAAATTAGGTGCCGATCCAAATAGTCACGATGGGGCTGGGTGGTCATTATTGCACTATGCTGCTTACAGGGACAATGTTGACCTTGTAAAATTGCTGGTGGAGAGGTATTCAGCAAATGTTAATCAGGCTACTTATGGGTTAGGGATAACACCACTTCATCTTGCTTGTGCTTTCGGTTGGGCGGATGTGTTTGGTGTACTTATCGATAATGGTGTCGATGTAAAAATTCAAAGTAGTTGCGGGGCAAATGCTTTGCATTATGTTGCAGGAAAAGCCCTAAGTGCTGATTTTGATGGGGGGGTATTAACCTTAGAGCCTTTTATTAGAAAGTGTGTTCGATTAGAAGATATTGATGATAAAGTTTTTTATGAGAAGCAAGTGCAAATGAGGGTGCATATGCTTAAGCGTCTTATTGTTAGTTGTCACGTATCGAGTTTTATGTGCAAGGATCAGCAGGGCTTCTCTGCTTATGATTATGCAAAAAAATATGGGCATGGAGATTTATGCAGTGCTATCTATCGCTTTGATGCGACTTGGCCATTACTGGATACAAAACAAATTACAACGCTTATTGTTCGAGATGAGGATGATGAGGATTGGGTACTGGGAGAAAGTAGTAAAGGACCTTCAAATAATGTTTTTGATAATTGGGTTGCTCATGCTCATGATCATGGATATTCGGTATTGCAGTATGCATTGAATTGTATTCCGAAGATTAAATGCTTAAGTAATGTTGATTATGTTTGTCATGCTATTGATTATTTACTGACTAAGTATCCTCAGTTGATTGAAGAACCAATAGAGGAGAAAGATCCACTCTTTTACATGATTGAAAAATATATAGATACGCCATGGATTTTACTTTTTGTCGAAGTCATGCTTGCTCATGGTGCTTATGTTGATACGTGTGATGATAATGGGTGGTCGTTACTTCATTATGCGATAAAAGCAGGACATGTTGAGCTTTTTAAATTACTTGTAAACTATGGTGCAGATCTTTCTGTATGGACAACGAAAGAAAAGATTTCGATTTTGCATTTAGCATGTTTCTATGGCAATAAAGAGATTTTTGACATGGTGCTTGATAGTGAGCCGGATGTGAGCTTTAAAGATAGCAATGGAGATATGGCAGTACATTTTATTGCCGGATGTGGTTACTATAAAAATGGCGAGTATAGATTTATTCTGCCTCCAAGAGGACATGTAAAAGCATGTTTTGACGGCTTTTATAAAGAACAAATTAATGTTCGTAAGTATATGTTGAATCGATTAATAAATAAATATGATGTTTCTATTATCTTTACAAAAGATAATCGTGAACTTTCTGCATATGATTATGCAAAGCAATATGGCCATAAGGATTTAGTCGAAGTGATGGAGAAAGCGGCTCATGAACAAATGGCTGTTGAGTGAGTGGATTGTGAGCAATAAGAATGATCTATGGTTACATAAACTTATATAGTAAGACATATAAAGTAGTAAATATCGACATAGCCATAAAATTTGTTGCAATAACGGTTGTGTTTGTTGCCGGATCGCCATGAGCATATGCAACGGATGATCCAATTGTGCATGCAGCAGCAAATGTTGCGAAAAGCAAACATATGCCTTCTAGTGTCCACCGTGTCCCACGACGATGGTTATGCAAAACGTGTTTGAATTTTCCGGGAACACTAAGATGTTTTATGGCCTTGAGTAGAAGGATAAAAAGTCCAACAGGTATAATTATAGGGCTTGGTGATCGTAAGCCGTGTTCATCAGTGTAAGATGTTGCAACCGTAGCGATCAAACCACACACAGCAGAGATATTAGTTACAATATCAAGTTGATTGCTTCTGAAAATTTTTTTGATACGCCAAAGCATATAATTTAGCACTTGCCGTGCAAATGGTTTCGATGTTGGTTTGAGTAGTATTTTTTTTACTGGTGTGCAGTTTTCAAACAAAGTTACTATGTTATTAATGTTAAAATCAACGTATTGGTTGTTGAATATATCCAAATCAATATTGAGATCTTGAGCATATTGAATATGATTTACAAACTTTTTATTTGATATCAATTTATATAATCTTATAAGGACTGCATAAAATTGAGTTGTATGTAACATATGACTATTGTTTCTAATTTTTTCTAATTCAGATGCATATCTACAAAACTCAGCCTTAAAATTATAGTTGTCTTGATATATATAAGAATCTGGACTGTTATCTGGATTGTTGTTTGGATTATTTATTATAGATAACCATTTAGGCAGCAAGGTTGTATTGAAAAAGTCGTATAAATCTTTAAAAAACTTTTCAATATGAGGTTCTAAGATAACCTTCAATTTTTCTATTGATAAGGATGGATAATTGCCTATTGTATACAGTCGTCTGCATGTATGTTTTGCAGATAACAAGTTTCTTAGAGCTGTGTCAAAATTAGGATTTTGATCTTGCGCTATAAGTTCCAATATTGTTACTAGTAGCTCATCCGGAAGTTCCAATAAAGATTGCGGAGTTGATGGTTGAGATGATGAGCTTGATGATGAAGTATTAGTTGCCGTATGATGAGACCTTGATGAGTGAGACAGTGTGTGGTGTTGATAAGCTGGCGTACTGGAGTTTGACGGTCTTGAGCTTGATGATTGAGATTGAGGAGTGTTTGCCTGGTGTTGTGCTTTGACCGCCTGATCATGTTTTGCTTTTTGACGGGCACGATATTCTTCATCTGGTAGTGAGGGGCTTGGTAAGGATGATGAAGCTGTGCCGAGTCTTATTCCCACTGTTGGAGTATTTACAAGATTATTAAGATGGGTAGATTGCTGAACAACCTCTTTTCCCTTTTGTATTCTGCTTTGTCGCGCAGCATATTTTTTTTGTTCACGCTTAAGATGTTTTTCGGGCATGTTTGATTTTATGGTGGGATTTGTGCCTAATGTGATACCAGAAGGCGACGGACTTGTTTTTGACGATGGTTTATCGGAACATTCAACATCATCAAGATCTAGTAAAGATTCCGGATTGGTTGAACCAGGTTGCTGTACTGGCTTTTCATCTTTTTTATTTCCATTGTTATCAGACATAGCAAGTGATGTGTGTGTCTGTAAGGAAAAAAGTGATCCAAATATAAGTAATGAGATAAGTGATTTTTTCATAATAACCTCCAAAAAATGCTTTCGTTGTTCCCAATAACATTATTGTACACTATGAAAACAATGTCGTAAAAGGCATTATTTTATGGCTTATTGGCCAATAATTTATATAAATACTGCAAAAATGATGCATAAATAACAGGAGGTAATGTCTAGAATGAAGTACAAGACTTATGATTAAAAACCTCAAGCGGTGTTTTAAAGCCTTAAATTCGACGTGGCATCGAATTTAACCGATTTTGTATCCCCAAACCCAAAAGCTTCTTATTAGAAATTTCTGAGAGTGGGCGATTTTTATTCCAAAAACGTCTAATTCTGCGATTAACCCGCTCAGCTTGTCTTTTTTTGCCATGACGCAAAAGCATTACAAAAATAGGTCGCTACGTCAAGTCCTCGCTTCAAAAGGCAATGGCTGCTAAACTTCTTCCCGGTTATTAATGGGTAACTGACTTTATCAGCCCAGTCGGCAAATGCTTCAATTTGTGCTACATATTCATGATAAGTTGGAGAGATGCTTTATTGGGGTTCTTGGTCAAAATCACATATCGAGTTTTACGCTCAAGGAGTACAGAAATATTTTCAGCGGTGCTCCTTTTATGAGACACAAGATTACTTTCAAAATGTCCTAACTCTATTCGATGGTTTACTGTCACTGGATGTTCATGAATAGAAGTGTGTTCAAAAAAAATTGATTGCTGCAAATGGTGATAGAAATTGGGATGTATGCTCTATTAACGATTTTTCTTTTCAACGGAAAAGGGCGGTAAAACGTAGGATTAGCCATTTTAGGAAGAGTTCTTAAGTCTAGGCCAAAACTGACTTTTAGTATCAATCCTGCCTAATTCTTGCAATAATCGCTAATCACCGTTACATTTTCATAGTTAGCTATATGTTTTTGATTTAATGCTCAAGGGTTTGTTATGTCATCATCTGTTGCATCACTTGATAAAATTGTTGCGTTGTGTAAGCGTCGTGGATTTGTGTATCAATCTGCTGAAATTTATGGTGGTCTTAATGGTGTTTATGATTTTGGTCCATTAGGAACCATTCTTAAAAATGCCATTAAAAATACATGGCTTGAGTACATGACAAGTTTTGATCAAGATATTGTTCTTTTGGATGGGGCAATACTTGGCGGATCAGAAGTGTGGCGGGCATCTGGTCACGTTGATAATTTTAGTGATCCTATGATCGATTGTTTGGTATGCAAAAAACGTTATCGGGCAGATGATATTGATTGTGAAAAAAATTGTCCTGCCTGCGGTAATAAACAATGGACCGATGTCAGACAATTCAATCTTATGTTTCAAACACAGCTTGGAGCAATGGCAGATGCTAGTAGCATTGCTTACTTGCGACCTGAAACGGCTCAATCAATTTTTATTAATTTCAAGAATGTAATGTCCAGCACGCGTGTTAAAATACCGTTTGGTATTGCACAAATAGGTAAAGCTTTTCGTAATGAAATTACGCCTAAGCAGTTTTTATTCCGTGTACGTGAATTTGAACAGATGGAGATGGAGTTTTTCTGTAAGCCTGATCAAGCTGATGCATTTTTTGAGCAGTGGGTTGAACGACGAAAAAGTTTCTTTCAGTTACTTGGGCTTAATCAAATGCGCTTGCGTGCACGTGTACATGCTGTCGAAGAATTAGCACACTATGCAAAAGCTTGTACCGATATTGAATATGAATTTCCTTTCGGTTGGAAGGAATTGGAGGGTATTGCTAATCGTACGAATTATGATTTATCACAGCATGCTAAATTTTCAGGCAAAGAGTTGAATGTCTTTGATGAGCAGACAAAGGCAGCATACGTTCCTTACGTTGTTGAATGTTCTGTTGGGGTTGATCGCCTCTTTCTAACATTGTTATTTGATTCATATGATGAAGATGTTATTGAGGGAGAAACTCGTACGGTATTGCGTTTTCATCCTCGTGTTGCGCCATATACGGCTGCAGTTATGCCATTGACTAACAAATTGCTTGATCAATCTTATGTTGTCTACAAACAGCTTAAAGACGCAGGTTTGCGTGTTCAATATGATGATTCCGGATCTATTGGCAAACGTTATCGTCGTCAGGATGAAATTGGTACGCCTGTGTGTTTTACCTATGATTTTGATAGTGTGAATGACGGCAAAGTGACGGCACGTAATCGTGATACAACCCAACAAGAACGTATTGCAATTGATCAGCTTGTACCTTTTCTACGCGATATGTTAAAAAAATAATAATTTTTTAGAGCTATTATAGGCAAACTATCTTCGTCTTATTGCGAGTTTGTTTGAAATGGAACGATTTTAAGCCTAGAAAGAGCTTGAATTCCGATACTACATCAAATACTAAGTAAATAAGGTAAAAGACATTGGAGCGGGAAACGGGATTTGAACCCGCGACNGCTCTACCAACTGAGCTATTCCCGCAAAAATGTTGATGCATAAAAATGTAACATATTTGCAGGATGCTTCAAGCTTTATGTGAGTATTGTTTCTTGGTTGGCTGAGATGGTTTGCTGAGATACATCTTCAAGAGAGCTGCTGCTATATCAAGTGATGTAAAATCTTCTTTTAACAAGGTTTCAATGGTCTGTATATGTGATTCCAGCTTCTTTTCTTGGATTACATGCTTGATCTCATTGATTATCTTGTTAATTTTGAGCGCCTCAACTTCTTGATATGTTGGGATTGGTAATTTGTTGATATGTGCCTTGGTGTAACGTCTAATGTCTCGGAATCGATAAATTTCACTACCCGAAACTAAGCTAAATGCTTTTCCTGCTTTACCGGCGCGACCTGTTCGTCCAATACGGTGAACATATGATTCTTCATCATGAGGAATTTCAAAATTAAAGACCGCTTCAACATTGCTGACGTCGATACCACGAGCAGCTACGTCTGTAGCTACTAAGACATCGGTTTGTCCTTTTCTGAAGCGTTCCATAACTTTATTACGCTTTTGTTGAGTTAGGTCTCCGTGGATACCATCAGCAGCATAAGCACGTGCTCGTAGATCATTTACGAGTTCGTCGACGCGACGTTTGGTATTACAAAAAACAATGGAAAGTTTTGGATTGTAAAGATCAATCAAGCGTGTAAGCAGGTCTAATTTTTTGAATGATTCAATTTCAAAATAGACTTGCTCTATTTCCGGAACTGTTACTTTTTCATGTGCTACACGGATGATATGTGGAGTTTTTTGGTATAGACGAGCCAATTGTAAAATTGGTGCAGGCATTGTTGCTGAAAATAACATAGTTTGTCTGCTAGTAGGAGTTTGTTTGAGGATGTCTTCAATGTCATCTCTAAAACCCATATCCAACATTTCATCAGCTTCGTCTAGAACAATCATTTTAACTGATTTGAATGAAATAGTTCGACGATCGAGGTGGTCAAGTATTCTTCCTGGAGTTCCGACTATGATTTGGGCACCTTTTTTGAGCGCATGTATTTGACGTTCAATAGGTTGTCCACCGTAGATAGGAAGCACCGGAAGTTGGAGCTTGTATTTTGAAAGCTTGTTGATTTCCCCGGCAACTTGAATTGCCAATTCACGTGTTGGACACAAGATTAATGCTTGTGGCATACGCAGCTTGGGATCAACTTTTTCAATAATCGGAATTCCGAATGCAGCGGTTTTTCCACTGCCAGTCATGGCTTGGCC
>LDIV01000003.1:138077-154643 GCA_001468855.1 candidate division TM6 bacterium UASB124
TAACCACAGGAATTGCTTCTGATTGGATTGATGATGCTTCTTCAAAACCTAAATCAGCTACTGCTTTAAGTATTTCTTTACTTAAACCTAATTCTTCAAATCGTTTTTTTATCATATAGGGAAATTAAACGCTTTCGATGCGAACAACGGTCAAAGGCTGACGATGTCCTGTTTTTGTACGGCGCTTTTTACGACGCTGGAATTTAAAAATAATGACTTTAGGCCCTTTGGTTTGTTTTACGATATTGGCCTTGATTGTGGCACCTTTAATAAAAGGTTGGCCGAACTCAAATTTGTTATCGCTTGATTTACGGAAAACAACTTCTTTAAAAGAAACTGCATCACCAGCATTGCCTTCGAGCTTTTCTATTGCAACTGTTTTGCCTGGGACAGCTTGGTATTGTTTACCGCCTGTTTGAAAAATGGCGTAATGATATTGATTATTTACTTGTGCTGGTTTTGGTTGAGTAGCTTTTGTAGCTTTCATAGTACATTTGCCTTTTGAAACATTTCTACTAGTAATTTTTTTGAAGGTATAAACAAATTACATTCTAGCATAAGTGGTTTTTATGTCTAGGAAAGCCGAATATCTCTATTGTTTTCGAATGATTAATTTTATAAAGGGTTACAAAAATACAAAAAACAAAGGTTAATCACTTGAGCGTTCTATTTTGGCACAAAAAGTGTTTGAATTGAAAGTATGAAGATATTCAGTTTTTTAGAAAATTTATGGATCTGGTTGGATAAAGAATGAGCCCCCTTTACAAAAGGGGGCTTAAAAAGCTTTGTGGCTACACGATTATCTTTAGTTTGATGTATAAGTTTCTTTGAGATTGAGTAGGGTTTTTGCTGCTTCTTTTTGTGTGTCATCAGAAAAAGTTTTAAGAAGAGCTTTAATAAGTAGCATGCGCTTTTCTTTCATTTTCTTCCAAATAGGTCCACTAAGAAAGTCTAAGAGATCCGAGAGTTCTTTGTGTGAAAGATAGTGTTCAAGCGTATCGTGTAAGCTTTCTGCAAATGTATCAATAAACATTTTAATGACACGCATATTTTTTTGATCTAGATATGCGGCAGCTTCTTGTTGGTTGAGTAGCGTGTTTGCTTCTTGAACTACATGTTTGCAGAGTGCGTCTATATCTTTTTGATCAAGTGATGTTTGTTTTATTGATGTTTCAAGCATGCTTTTAGTGAATGTATGAGCTTGTTTGAGTGCTGTACGAACCTTATCCTGGGCAGTTTGTTTGGATATTGTTTTAGGTAATGGGATGACATCTAGCATATCCGTTAAGCAGGTGGTTAAAGCATCAAAGCTGGCTAATGCCAGTTTAAGTACCGGCTCCCTGAGGTCTTTAACGGCTTTAAGATCCTTGAGGTTTGTACAAACTGGTAGGATAAAATAATCAACAACGTTGTCATAGATACGTGTTGATAGCGGTTGCTTGTTACTTGATTCGGCTGCTAATAGCTTTTGAAATGTGTCTGATATCTGGTCAATGTGTTTTTCTAAAGAATTATCATATTGTTTGTTATTTGCCACTTTCTGAATGGCTTGCTTGGGGGATTTATTTTGTTTGTTATTCTGCCCTCTTGCCTTAAGGGATGATAACGTTAAGGATAATCCACACAAAAGAAGCAACCCGTACTTGTTCATGATAATACCTCCATCATAAATTAGGTTATAAAATTTGTTACTAACGGTTGGTGGTGCAGTATTTAAATGATAAATATTGTTAAGAATGATTAACGATAAAACTAGTATAAAGATCTCTAATCAAACCGCAACCGCCCCCATATTTAATTCAATTAGAATTTGGAGTAGCTATTTTGTTTGAATTATTAAGAAATGTGAGATGAGCTGCAAGGTGTTACGGTTATTTTACATGCGGTTCAAGAGGTTCTTTTTTACAAAAAGGTAGCGTTTTTTAAATAGCGCTTCATTCAGAATCCGATTTAAATGTTTCTTGTGCTGGAAATAGTTTATAACCTTGATGGTTATAATATTATCTGTTCAAAGGATAAGTTCTGATGCCATGTTATATCCCAATTTGTTGTGGTTTTAATAGGACAGCCGGCGATTAAAAATTTTTCATTTGGTGACATTGCTATCGAAGAAATCGATTTGTCCGATCCCGTAATGGTATGGATTTACTTTGCGACAGAGCGTCATACATCTTAAAGCTTCCACTTTTAGCGCCTACAATAATTAGATTGCTTTGTGCTGATATTGCAGATGAGATAGTTTTTTGTTTAAATTTTTACTTGTGTGGTTGTTTCCAAGCCTAATCGCTCAATAAAGCTGCGCGTTGAATATGGCATAAATTATCTCAAGGACGTAAAACAGAAGCTCCGTGTCTCTTCAAAGCTAGCAACAGATCGTAACTTTGGTTATGTTGCGTAAGTTAGGTGAAAATAGATTTCTATAACATTTATCCAAACCCTGTGAAATCACTCTATCAAATTGTATGCTCGATTTGGACGAAATGAGAAAATACTGAAAAAAACTAACAGCATTACATGTTGACTATTTATACGGGTGAAATCTTAGAATGATACAATTTGTTGAAAGAGTGTTGTATTAATACTTCTACTGCTTGCTGGCCCTTCTATTATTTTGGGAATGTTTGCAAATAATGGGTGGTGTAGGAAAGGTAAGAGGGCATTTTTGCCAATTGATCCTTGCCCTGGCCATGCATGTCGGTCAAGCATACAGCCTCGTTTGTCATTGGTGTCATTAAAATGAATGAGCTTAATATTTTTTATTCCCATAGTTCTATTGAGGAGTGCTATGAAGTCTTCTATTGGCTCTAGTGCATAGCCATATGAAAAGGCATGAGCTGTATCAAGGCAAAAGCCGAGCTTTTCCGGCTGATCTAATTCTTGTTTGAGGAGAATAAAATCTTCTAAATCTGATCCTATTGTTTTTTTGCCATGAGCGCTATTTTCAACCAAAAGGGTAACATCGTGTTCATTTCTGATAATACTGTTAAGCATTTTTGCCAGGGTCTTAATGCCTTGTATTTTACATAAAGGGTCTTGCTCTGTTGGCGAATGCCCTTTGGCTGATCCTGAATGGAGTATTAAGTAGTTGACTTCAAGCTCTTTGGCCATACGGATTTCTTTTTTGAGTAGCATTTTTGAGAGAGCAAAGGTTTGTTTGTTACTTGTTGCCGGATTGATCCAATAAGAACTGTGGATAAAAAGAGTAGAAAAAAATTGTTTTTTGGCCTGCAAAAAAAACAATTTTTCTTTTTCTGTCAGAACTATATAGTTATGATTTTTTTGCTTAACCAGAAAAAACTGAAACAATTGCAACTCGTAACTGAGTGCTTCTTTAACAAGGTTTGATAATGAGTCTTTAAGCCGCAAATGGAGGCCGATGTTGTGTTTACAACTCAATTTTTTCCTTCAGAAATTGCTCATCAAAATAGTCAATCAATAGTTTGTAAAAATCATTTTTAACATGAAGTAAGCCCTCTGGGGTATCTGATTCAAACCGCATACTGATGACGGGTTGAGTGTTTGATGCTCTAATTAGGCCCCAGCCATAATTCATATGCGCACGGACGCCATCGATAGTGATGAGTTCAAGATCGGTGCGTGTGGCAAATATTTTTTTAATATGGTCAACAATTTTTGATTTATCAGCATCGGTTTTGCAAGCAATACGGAATTCGGGTGAACTTACCTTATGTGGGATAATTTTTAAAAGTTCTTCGAGAGTTTTTCCAGATTCATCGAGAAGCTCAATAGTTCTTAATGCAGCATAAATGCCATCATCATAGCCAAAGTATCGGTCATGAAAGAAGAAATGACAGCTTAATTCTCCTGCAAGCAAGGCATGGTTATCGGCCATTGCTTTTTTGATTAACGAGTGGCCTGAAGGAGCTATGCATGGCTTGGCGCCCCATTTTTTGAGAATATCAATTAGTCCGCCTGAACTTTTGATGTCGCAGACGACTGCGGCGCCTGGATTTTTTTGGACAATTTTCTGAGCAAATAGTGCTAACATCTTGTCGCCGGCTACCAGTTTTCCTTGTTTGGTCATAGGATTCATACGATCGCAATCGCCATCGAGCCCTAAACCGATTTCAAGTTGAGGATTATCTTTGAGTGCTTTGGCGACATAAGTCATATTTTCTGGAACAGTAGGATCTGCTTCATGGTTTGGAAATGTACCATCAACCTCCGGGAACAATAACTGAACATTTGGCCAGTTCATTTTTTTTATTAATAGCGGCAGTACAGTGCCTGCTGCGCCATTACCACAGTCAATAATAGCGTGTATGGTGAGATTTTTAAGATGGGCAAAATGGTTGGTTATATAAGTAATATAATCATCAATTATAGAATAGTGATTGATTGATCCTTTTTGTGTGGCAAGCGGTGCGAAGAGTTTTTCTTCGTAAATTTTTCTAATGTTTTGAATTTGTTGACCCCAGACGCCCCACATTTTAATACCGTTGTATTCTTTGGGATTGTGGGATGCCGTTATAACGAGTGCTGTTGTGATATGAAGGTGGTGAACGGCAAAATAAACGGCCGGCGTTGGACAAATACCAACATCAATGACATCAAATCCCATGTCAGTGAGAGCTTTAATGACATTGTTGTGTATTATCGACGAATGAGTTCTTCCGTCTCGTCCGACAATAAATCGTTTACTATCAGGATGTTTATTAGATAAAAAAGTGGCAATTGCTCTGGTTAGGTCATAGGCTTCTTCAACCATAAGCTCGCTGCCGATAATTCCACGAATATCGTATTCTCTAAAGATATTCATTTTCATAAAAGCTCTCCTCGTTGAGGCCTGTAAGCTATTCAAATTTAGTTTATTTTACGGGGAAAAATGATTTTTTTAAAGAAGGACGGTATTGGCTTGTATCAATTTCAGATTGAATTGAAGAAGAGGGGTAGTGATTCTACCCCCTATAATGAACAATTAAGTGGTAGGCATTGTAGGAGCTGTTGGCATTTCAGGATTTGGCGCATCTGTTGTAGCCGTTGTTTCCGGCGTTATTGTTGTATCTGGGGTTGCTGAGGCTTCTGGGGTTGTTGTGGCTGTTTGGATAGTGCTTGGGGGTTCTATCTTTGGGGCCTCAGCAGTTGGTGTTGCGGTTGTTGGAGCTGTAGTTGTTGGGGCTTTTGGCGTTGGCGCTGTCGGCTGTATTGTTTGTTGTGGTATTTCTGTTGGTCCAAAGAGTTTTCCTTTTATCTGAAGGTATGTTGAATATACAAATTGCATTATCCATGTTATGCCATCTGCCATGCGATTAAAAATATAATAAACAAGGGTTTCGGCCTCTTTTTCTTCTTTGGTGACCGGTTTCTTTTCCGTAATAAGCCATGATTTAAACATAACCTTTTTAGGGGCGGTTGGCTTTGCTTCAGTTGTAATTACTGTTTTTTCAGCTTCTAAGGCAACTCCCTTAGCCTGTAATTTTGCAATGTTATCTTGGATAGCTTTTATCGATTCCTGAATCTTATCAGTGGAGGCTTGAAATGTTTTTGCTGTTGCGTTCTCAAAATTTTGTTGGAGACCTGTGACTTCTTTGAGGTTTTTATCAACTAGATCAGCAATTTGCTGTGCGGTTGCTTGCGATTCTTGTGCTAGTATATCAAGACTTTTTTTACGTGCTTGCAGTGTGATTGATTTTATTTTCTCAATGTCGCTGTCCATCTGTGTAAGTAATTTTTTGAGTGCATCTTTGTCTTGGCTTAGTGCTGTAATTTGCGTGTTGATGGTTGTTAAATCTTTTTGATGAGCTTCTTGTCCTGCTGTTGCTGCGGTTGTTGGTGTTGTTTGTTCAGATGGTGTTTGTGGTTGTTTGGTTTCGCTAGTTTGTTGTATTGTTTCTTGGATTGCACCTGTACTAAATTGTGTTTGTTGAAAAAAATCATCGAGCTTGGCATCTTGCTCAAAGAATTTTTGATATAAATCTGTTCTAGCTTTAAGCATTTGATCGATAACACTGCTCATTTTATCAAGAGCAGCATTCACTTTTTTGAATAATTTCATAATATCAGGGTTACTTGTTTTTGCTGTTGATTCTTTTCCTTCGTCAATCTCTATTGTTTCCGGCCATTTTAATTGTTCTGGTTTTACTTCAGGAGCAGGTGCTGTTAGTGGCGTTGCGGTTTCTTCTGTAGGTGCTGCTGGTGCGGTAGCTTCGGTAGGTGCTGCGGGTTGCGCAGTCGGCATTGCATCTGGAGCTGGCGGTGGTGGCGGTGTGGTTGGTACCGCCTCTGCCGGTGTTGCAGTAGTGTCTGATTCACTTGCCGTTGGCATTTCGCTCATGAGTGGGTAAAAAAGAAATACTGTGCTCAGTAAAAAGAGTGAGAATGTACTATTATATGAAAAGATTTTCATAACAGAATCCCCTTGTTTGAACTATATGAACAACAAACTCTATCAAGAGTCTATCGTTCATACATATAAAATGTTAATTACAAGCTACCACGAGCTTTGTTGAGAAATCAACCGGTGAGAAGTTTTATGTAGAAGGCATCATAGGAGCCGCTTCTTTGGGCGCTTCTTGTTCCTGCGTTGGTAGGGTAGTCGGCATTGATGGTGTAGGAGCCGATTCTTCTTCCGGCTGTGTTTGCGTGGAAGGCATTGTTGTGAGTGGGGATGTGGTTGGTTGGCTTGGAACAGATTCTGCTTTTGGCGCAGTTGGCTGTGGTAAAGGTTTTGTTTTAATGATTGTCGGAACTTCTGGTCCAAGAACCTTAAGCTTGAGCCATTTCCATAGATCGACAAACTTTTGGCTAATTACGTTCCACTGTTCGTAGAGTTTTTCTTGCCATGTTAACGGTTTCTTTATTTTGGCTGGAGCCGCAGGTTCTTTTGCTACTTGCTCAGCTTCCTCACGTTTCAGTTTGAGTTCTTTTAGCTTAAGAGCTTCAACTCGTTCTGATCTGTTTTTTATAAATATACCGTCATTTTCAATTTTTTTAATTTGGTCTTGGGTGATTGCGATTTGTTTTTTTATTGTTTCGATAACGGATTCGAAATCTTTAAAGAGATCGTCTTTAAGGTACGATTGTATATTTTTAAGTTTTTCGAATATGTTTTTAAGTTCGTAATAACTTGTACGAGCTTTATTGTGATCTATTATATTCCAAAGTTCATCGGTAAGTACTTTGGCTCTGTTTGCATCTTCATGAATTTTATTAATATATTCATCCATGCGTTTGATACGATCAGCAAGAGAGTGGTCCAAATCTTCTATCGACTTCATATCAAGTTTGAGTTGTTCAAGCTGTTGTTTGGAGGATTTGATAGATTCTTCAAGAACATCTATTTTCGCTTGAAGATCAGAATCTCTTTGATCACCTTCCTGGGGGATGAGCGTTGCGATATCTTTTTTACGTTTTTTATCAAGAAAACGTAAAATGCTATCAAATAACTCCTGAACTTTACCTTCTTCTAGGCCTAGTTGCTTATAATAGGCATCAAGTATTTCATCTGCCTCATTTTGTTTGTCCATGTAAAGTTTGCGTACGGATTCTATTTGAACTGTTATTTCTTGAATATCGTTATTGACTTCATTTGCTTTGATAAGAAAGTCTCGTTTTTTTACCCAATTCCCCTGTACGCCTATTTTTTCAATAGATTCAACAGTTTCAGGCCCAGCTGTTGCGGGTGGCGTTGATGCTGGTGGCATGGCGTGTGCGGAAAGAAAGAGAAACAGCGGCCATAAATACATAATGAACAAATTTTTTTCTCTTATATATCTAAATTGCTGTTTCTTCATTTCTCATCCTACTCAATTTTAAAATTATAATGTTTTTGCAAGGTCCCTAAGTTCTTTATAAAGACTCTTAAGAAGTTCTTCAGCTTCGCTTGAGGTATAGCTCCACTGAACTCCTTGTTCTACTTTTGTTAAAATAGAACGATCTGATTTTATGTCAATAATGTCAATACGTACAACGTTCATTAAAGGGTGTACGCTTGATGGAGCTCGAACAACTCCTGCTCTGCCCAACACGCTGTAAGCGATGTTGTTTTCGCCCAAAATGCAGATCATGACCTTCTTTTGCCATACCATATTGTGATAGCCTGTATGTTCTTTATGAATACTCATTAGGAGGCTTTCTTGCCCCTTGGGATAGATACATTGAATGGGTGTTGTATTAGGAATGCCTTTTTCGGAGAAAGTTGCAAGAATTCCCAGACAATGTTCTTTTTTCATAAATTCAATTAAATCATCAGGCAACTTTACCCCAACATGTTTTGCCATAGCTTTTTGTACCTTACATGTTATGTGGCCGAACTTATAACCTAAACCATTAGCACGTTAAAATGCGCTATCGATATTCTCATGATGTGTATTAACTTTGGTGTTGTTGTTACTTTGTTTTTTGTGAACACGATAATAATTGTGTGATAATTTCATTTTCTAAAACCATTCCTTTAACCGTTAAACAAATCGTGTTGTTTTGTATTTCTAATAATCCTGCACTGACAAGCTGTAAAACTGTCTCGTTAAACTGGTTAATGTTATGGGTACTTTCAAAGTATACCATACGTTGCAAGTCAAATCCTGTTTTTTGTCGCAAATCTAGCATCAGTAGCTCTAAGAACTCTTGTTCTTGCGTTAATATTTCATAGGTATTGGAGACGTAAAAGATCGATCCATTGCTGCTTGCAAGATATTGACCAAGATTATTGGTATTCGTTGTTCGTTCTTTTCCGTCAAATGATGCAGCGCTTATACCAAAACCCTTATATGGTTTACGATTCCAATACGCTAAATTGTGCTGAGAAGTATACCCTTTTTTTGCAAAATTTGAAATTTCGTATTGATAAAAACCGCGTTTTTCTAATGAATTTACCGTTTGGTTGTAAAGATCGACAATGAATTGATCATCCTCAAGAGTTGTCAATCCTTGCTGTAAATCGAAAAACAGAGGGGTTTTTTCATGTATAGTCAAAAAATAAATAGAAATATGTTTGATGGGCCATGATAATGTTTGTTCCAGGTTGTCAAACCATGCCGAGGTAGTGACTCCTGGCAGTCCTAATATCAAATCGACTGAGATGTTATCAAAATATTTAGGGGCGATTGTGATTGCATTGAAGACGTCTCGTGTACGTTGGCGACGATTGAGTTTGAGTAAAACATCGTCATTGAGGCATTGTATGCCCAAACTGAGTCTGCTTATGCCATGTTCTCGCCATTGTTCCATACGTTCTTCTGTAATATCGGTTGGATTGGATTCGATAGTTACTTCTTGGAGCGATGAGCAATTGTAATTATTTTTGAGTGTTGTAAATAATTCATTGAAAAGATGTAATGGATAAAGGCTTGGGGTTCCGCCACCCAAAAAAATTGTTGTAATTGGTTGCTTATTGGATTTTTCATATTGCTGAGCATATGCTTCTATTTCTTTACAGAGGATACGATGATATGCGTCATGGTAAGCATCATGACGTTCAAAGGCGACAAAGTCACAATAACGGCATTTTGTATGACAAAATGGCCAATGTATATAAAGATGTTGCGCAATATTCTTCATAATTATTTGTGACTTTGGGTGTTGGATTGAGGATTAGGGGCTGTCCGAATGATCATAGAATGTATCATTTTCAAATCGGTTTCGGCTTGCGATTTTAATACATCCATATTGGCGAATTTAATCCACAAGGCGCCTTCGGAAATTTTTTTAAGCATATCGACGATATCTTGATCGAACCGTTGTTGCTCTAGTAATTCTATAAGTTCGACATCGGTTTTATCTATCGTTTGCCAGGTGTAACGTTTGTGTAAATAAGTTTTAATGATGGCGGTAAGGGTAAAATAAAATTTTTTAAAATCATCTTTATTGTTGTAATGTGCCAGTGTGAGTTTGCTGAGTTCTAGTTGCGCCCATTCCCATGCGGTTAATGGTCTTTTTTTTATACGTAGATACAGCCAGATACCAAGTGCAAGCAATGAGATAAGCACTACGGCTACGATGATTTTAAACCATAATGACTGCCAAAATGGTGGATAATAATATTCATAAATATCATCATAAAATTCTATTGGAGTCATATTAAATTTGCCTCCTTATTCGTTGGTGAAAGAATTTTATTAATGGATTGATGAATGGTTGTGCGACTGTCAGATCAAGAAGGTCTATGCGATATTTTTCAAACATACGTTTTTGTTCTACGAGTCGTACTTGTAGGAGATTGTTAAGAGTCTGTCCCGTATTGCTTTTTGTTCGGGTATCAATGACTAGTGTTGTATCCGTTTCATTGTCATAGATATCGAGCATACCAATATTGCCAAGAACTTGTTCACATTGATCAAGTATTCTGATACAGACCAAGTCGTATTCGCAACGAGCGACACGTAAAAGTTTTTGATAATCGGAGGTGTAGTCAATCCAGTCGGAAATCATGAAGACAACGGCATTGCGTTTTTTAAGTTTGATCAAATGACTTAATGCCGAGGCCATATTGGTTTGTTTATTGCGTGGTTTGAGTGAAAAAATACTTTCTATGATTTTACCAATATGTACATTGCCTTTGCTTGGGGGAATCCATTGCTCAATGGTATCAGAAAAAAATAGGGCGCCGACTTTGTCTTTGTTTTCACTTGCAATGAATGCAAGCGTACCTGCCAACTGTGCAACGGTTTCTGCGCGCAATTCTTGCTGTGAAGAATATTGTGTTGAGGCTGATACATCTATGGCTAGAATAACTGTTCGTTCTCGTTCTTCGACGAATTGTTTAACCATGATTTTGTTCATTTTAGCCGAACTTAGCCAATCAATAGCTCTGACATCATCGCCCATGTTATATTCGCGAATTTGATGAAATTCTAAACCTGTACCTTTGAATGCGGAGAGATAATCTCCTGCGATGGTACTTTGCATAATACGCTTGGTGTGAATTTTGATCTTTTTAATTTTATTATGTATGGATTGGTTGATCATGGGCATCTACCATAAAATATCGATTTCTTTTTGTAAAATGGCTGGCAATTTAATGGAACCATCCTCTTGTTGATAATTTTCCATTAAAGCGATCATGAGACGAGGTAGTGCAAGCGAAGATGCATTGAGTGTGTGAGCCAATTGTGGTTTGGTATCTGTGGCTTTACGGTAACGAATGTGTGAACGACGTGCTTGAAAATCGGTGCAGTTGCTACATGAGGAGACTTCGTAGTAACGACCCTGGCCAGGAAGCCATACTTCAATATCGAAAGTTTTTGCTGATGCAAATGAACAATCTTGCGTGGCGAGCATACTTACCTGATAGTGGAGTCCTAATTGTTGTAAAATTTTTTCAGCACAGGCAACCATGTGTTCAAGTTCTTCGTATGATTTTTCAGGTTCACAGATGGAGTAGATCTCAACTTTTTCAAATTGATGAATGCGGATAAGCCCTCGTTCAGTGGCTCCATAAGTTCCGGCTTCACGTCTAAAACAGCTGGTCCATGATGTCATTCGCATTGGTAATTGTTCGGCTGAAAGAATTTTGTCTGCAAAAATATTAGTCAGGCTGACCTCTGCGGTTGGGATCAAACACAAATTTTCATCGACAATTTTGTAAAAATCACCGGCAAATTTAGGTAAGTTGCTTGAATTGTAGAGGCCTTTTTCTGTAATAAGATAAGGAGGGAGTATTGGCTCAAAACCGTGAGAGACGTTGTTTTTAAGCATCAAACGAGTAAGTGCATAAATAATCTTTGTTCCCATATTGCGGTAGAGTACAAAGCCTGAACCGCTCATGGATGCTGCAATATCCATATCAAACCATTTGTTTTTTTCGTTAAGCTCCAAATGATTTTTAATAGGAAATGAATGAGTTGGTTTTTTACCGATGGTTCTGACAACTTTATTAGATTCTTTATTGCCGATTGGTAGATCAGGGTTAGGTATGTTGGGGCAGGTAAGCCACAAGGTATTGAGCTCTTTTTCTCGTGCTTCAAGTTCAGCTTCCTTGGCCTTGAGCGCCTTTCCAATAGAAATTGATTTTTCGCGAACTTCGGGGGTCAGGCCTTGGGGCCCTAACGCGGCAAGAGAATTTTTTTCTTTTCTAAGGTTTTCGACATCTATCCGTAATGTGCGGACTGCCAAATCATGCTCAATCAGCTTATCTACAGGGAAGTTTGGTTCTTTACGCAAAATAAGCTCTTTAAGATGAGCAGTATTCTCTTTGAGAAGCGTTAAATCAATCATTTTTGCTCCACAGATAATTTTTTTTGTTTTACAAATGAGTTGTATTATCAATTTGTACTTTATATAACAACGCCGTTAGGGGGCTTTTGCAACATGTTTTTCAAATGAGTATGATAGAACAAGATATTACACCAGGATATTTGCAAATTCTAGTAGGCGGGGCAATCCCCCTAATACATTCGTAAATTAAGAACACTTTGATGGAGGTCGCAGTGAATAAGACTTCATTACTTGCTCGGATATTATTAGTTTTAGCATTGTTGGGCATTACTACTGATCAATGTAGGGCCGCATCAGTACCTTTGACGGTAGGGCTTGGTGTTGCTGCCGGTATTACCGGTGGATTGATATATGCTCATAAAAAAATAATGGATTATTATACGGACCATGAACAGGAGGCTATGGATATTGCTTTGCGTTATGATCGTTATCATGTAAAGCACGGTGGCCTTAAACCTAAACTTGGCATTTGTGGCTGGCTTAAGAAAAAGTCCTTGGATTTTGCGGCATTATATCATGCTTGCTATGGCCATCCCGGTCGTATGATGGCATTCGCCTTATATTTCCATAATTCTTGATAATTAAAAGTATAAAAATGTGTCCAAAAAATGTGTGGGGGGCACACAAAGAGGGGGAAAGGGGAGCGGTAGTGAAGGTGTTGTGAAAAGATTGTGACAATGTGTTTTTAGGGGGATTTTTATGATTAAGAGATTGCTTTTTGTTGGTATGCTGGCAAGTAGTCTAACGCTTTCTGCCTATTGTGGATCAAATATTGAGAACGCAAGCAAAAAATTAGATTCATGCCTTGCAGAGATTCAAAAAGAAAATGTTCAGGCATATAACCAAATTCATCAGAAACTTACCAATCTTAAAGAGCAGGTTGCGCATGTGAATAACCAGATGGATAAGACTACTGTTGTGCGTATATTTGAAAAGATCATTGAAGTTTGTTGGCTTATAACCAAGACTGTTATAAAAATTGCTTTTGTGATTTCTGCTACTGCTATATTACTCGGTGTTGTGAGCCTTCTTTATGTAGCTATACCTGCAGGATTTGTGGTGTTTTTAGGGTTATGTTCATTAGGTTGGTACTCAATGGTGATGCATCTGTTTGTATTACACAGTATATAGTCTGTTGATTAAATAATTTCTTCGTAGGACTACGTTTTGTAACGTGGTCCTCTTTTTTTGTCGATGTAAAAAGAGTAAGCTGTGATAACTTTATCATAGTTTAGAAGGGAGTTTTTTCTATGAACATATTCATAAAAAGTAGCTTCATTGTGTTAGCAATTTCAAATTTGTTATGTGGTATTTGCTTCAGTATGGATGATGTGAAGATGATAAAGATTTGTGGTCCTGTACAGGTTTTATTGCAGCATATTGATAAAGGTCTAAAGGTTGTTCTTGATGAAGATCAAAATGCTTTTGTTTGTGGGTGTGCAAAGGTTGAATTTAATAATTTGATGGTTGGTTGTCCTGATAAAGCATGGCATAAAATTCATGTTTATCTGAATACCGCCGCATTAGAAAAAGTTTTTTTGGAAAATAGAGTTGTATTAACGTGCCTGAGTCCAATAACCATAGCTAATGAATTAATGATTCATGTTTTACTCTCATCAACATTATATTGTAATCAAGCGATAGCAGGGAAACGGCTTTTAATTGATATATCTAAGGGGGGAGAACTTTTTATAGATCAACTAGCGTGTGATTTTTTGAGGATTAACCTTTCTTGCTGGAGTAATGCCAGTATTTGTTCGATAAATCCTTGTTGCATTGTGACGAATGAGCTCAATAATCATTCGTGCCTAAAAATGTCCGGATATGTTGCCGAAGTAGAAGCAATAGGTGCCGACATTGATGATTGTTCTATATACGATGATCAAGCATTGATTGTTAAGTCGAATGTTACTCTAATATAGTAGCACTGACTAAATTAGGGTACGTTTTCTTGTTGTGATACGATAACATTGGCTGCTCGGCACAATGGGCATGTCTTTTGATAATTATTCAACCATTTATAAATACAATCCTTATGGAATACGTGACCGCATGAAAGCAGTCCAACTCGTTGGCCAGTCCTATAATTTTCAAGACAGATAGAACAGGTTTCACCGCGATAATGAATTTTATCAATAACACTTTGGAGCTCTTGGTTCATTATTTGTTCTGCTTCATGTTTCCAAATATGATTACGTCCGGTTGTATTCATTGTGTCACGTAATCTGCGCATAGCTATTTGGATCTTTTCGCTATAATCGGCAACAACGCGAGCGGGTATTTTATCCGGATCGATGTTATGAGAACGTAAAACCGAATAAGCAATATCCAATATCTTTTGTTCTACTTCATAATGCATAATTTTATTTGTATCGAATGATTGCGGAGTAAAATTTTCTGTTGGACCTTCTAATGGTGCGGAAGGGATTGGTTGTTGATATGGTGGTATTGTTGTTTGTTGTTGAGTGTTAAAAAAGAAATCCCACCAATTAAATTGGGGTATGCTTTGTGTATTGCGGATACGTCCGACAAAGGCTGTCATATGATCATGAATGGTTCTTTCGATTTCATATGTACGAACATAAGAACGACTTTCTTTGTACATAAGATCACGCAAATTGTTTTTGATTGCTTCGATGCGGCTTGTGTATTCAGCGTATGCGTTGGCGGGGATGGCATCCGGATTTACCCCATGCGAATTTATAAATGTTCTTACCGCATTAAGAATTTCTGTATCTAGTTGATAATCATGAACAAGATTACGTAAATTTTCGATAAACGTTTGTACGAGTGGTGTTACGATATTTTTAACATCAAATGCATCAAGATACGTATTGTTTCGTTGTATTAGGAGGTTTAATAGTGTTTGTTTTGCTGCGTTGAGTTTTGCTTCTAAGTCAGCATGCAATCGGTCCGGAATGTTATAAGCACCAAAGCCTTGTGCTGAAAGTTGCTCTTGTGCGGTGCGACGTATGTGATAATCCAAATTATTCCGGTGAATATATGATTGAGGGACGTTATAGTGTGGATTAATCCCTGCGCATAATAGCGATGAAAACAAAATAGTTTTAAGACAATTTTTCATGGAAACTCCTTTAAGATTAACGAGATTATTTATTATGGAAAAGATATAAAAAATAGGGGCTCATTGCAATGAGCCCCTCGGTGTAACTATTGATAGTCAATGATGATTTAATCTTAAAAAAAGGAGGACTGATACGCTACCAAGAACTTGCAAAAGAATCAAGTAAGAAAATATGTTTTTTCGATTGCAATTATGTGTATCTTTTTAACCAAGAAATTTTTTAAAAAAACCGACAATGCCGCCTTGTTGCTGGCTGGCATTTCCCAGCTTTTGCGCATATGACAGAAGAGCTGCTTTGGTTTCTTCATTTAATTTGGTTGGAATGTCGCAGTTGATTATGATAACTAAGTTACCGCGTCCAGGCCCGCGAAGTTTAGCAAAGCCTTTGCCTTCGACTATAATCTCTTTGCCTACAGGACAGCCGCGAGGAACTTTGATTGTTTCTTTGGACCCATCAATATTTTCGATTTCAATTTGGCATCCAAGCACTAATTGTGGGTAGGGGAGGGTAAGATGTGTGACCAGATCATAATCTTTGCGATGAAATGTTTTATCTGCTGTAACTTCAACAATGAGGTATAAATCGCCGGATTCGCCCCCAAAGATTCCAGCATCACCTTTTTCTAGAATACGAAGTTCTGCGTTGTGGTAAATACCTGCAGGGATGGTGACTACCAGTTTCTCATGCTTTTGTATACGTGATTGACCACGGCATTCAGGGCAAGGATTGGTAATACGGAATCCTTGGCCATGGCAGGTGTTACAAACTTGGCTAAAACTAAAAAAGCCTTGGCGTTGTATAATGCTTCCTGTGCCATTACAGGTTGAGCACATTGTTGGCTTGCTGCCGTCTTTGCAGCCATTACCATTGCATTTTTCACATTTTTCAAAGTGATAAATTTTGATTTCTTTCTGACAACCAAGATAGGACTCTTTGAGGCTAATTTCGATGTGCTGAGATAGATCATGTCCTCGTTGCGGTGTTGGCCCTGTTCGTTTACCGGTACGGCGACCTGCTTGAGGACCGCCAAAAAGATTTTCAAAGATATCGCTAAAGCTTGTAAAAATATCTTCCATGTTTTCGTAATTGCCGGCACCTTGTGTTGCTGCATGGCCGAATTGATCATATTGTTTGCGTTTTTGTTGATCGGACAATACTTCATAGGCCTCAGTGGCTTCTTTGAATTTGTTTTCAGCCTCTTTATTGCCTGGGTTTCGGTCCGGGTGGTATTGCAAAGCTAGTTTGCGGTATGCTTTTTTTATGTCTTCAGTGCTGGCGCTACGATTAACGCCGAGTATCTCATAAT
>LDIV01000003.1:155032-168497 GCA_001468855.1 candidate division TM6 bacterium UASB124
GAGGGGACTCGAACCCCTACCCCTATTAAGGACTAGACCCTGAATCTAGCGCGTCTGCCAATTTCGCCACTTCGGCATACAAGAATTTCATTTAAAGATTACCATCTTTTGCGTATTTGGCCAACAATGAGGGACTTAATTTTTGGTATTTTTCACAATTTGCTTGGGAGTTTGTGATATCCCCTTGGCGGGCTGGTAGAAACATTATCGTTGTTCGTTTTATATTGAGTTCTTTTTCAAGATGATCAATGAGTTGGAGAAGATTCATGCTTTTTCCGGTGCCAACATTATATATATCTCCATGTAGGTTATTATGCATGGCTACCATAAGGTTTGCTTCGACAATTTTAGATACATGAATAAAGTCGCGAGTTTGTTTTCCATCGCCAAAAATAGTCAATGGCTTTTGAGCAAGAAGTTGTTGTGTGAACTTAGCTACTACTGCTGCGTACGATCCATGAGGATTTTGACGAGGTCCATAAACATTGAAATATCGTAGGATTGCAGTATTGAGTCTATAGGTTTGAAAATAATGCTTTGTTGCAAGTTCACCTTTATGTTTACTGATGGCGTAGGGTGATTGAGGGTCAAGTGGATCTATCTCAGAACATAGAGTATTTTTATTACCATAAACAGCAGAGGATGATGAATAGATGAATGTTTTGACGTTATTCTTTTCACAACCCGCAAGTATATTATTGGTTCCGTCAATGTTAACATTATAACACAGTTGTGGATTTTGAAATGATTCGGGAACTGAAATAAATGCGGCCAGGTGAAAGACAATTTCTTGGTTGGCGGTTGCTCGTAGACAACTGTAAGGGGATCGAACATCAGCATATATAATATTTATTGCATGAACGACTGATTTGAGATTGGTTAACGAGCCTGTTGAGAAATTATCAAAGACGGTGACGCGTGCGCCAAGTGAGACAAGTTTTTCTACTAGATGAGACCCTATAAATCCAGCACCCCCGGTAACGAGAACACGTTTTTTGTCATAAAATTTTTGTAATGACTCCATAGCCACATCTCCTTTATTCCTTTTGGTAGTTACTGTACCGCTTGCTCGTGTTGTTTTTTATGATAAATCGTGTGTTCGTTTTTACTATGACGAGCAGGGTATATGGTTTTTTGTGTTGCCATAATTTTTTCATACATTAGATCAGCGATTTTTTTGCCATCGAGCACGGCTTCTTGCATGCTTGAATATTTCCATTCTCCATAGCGTCCGGTTGAATAAATGCGTAAATCTCTAAGACTATTAAGAAGTTTTGTGAGGTTTTTTTCTCGCCATGCATCATAAATAACATAAGCATGGTCAAGCTTTAAAATCTTTTCTGTAACGATGTGGTGGCTTTTTAGCCCTAAAAATTTAGTGATGTCGGTAATAAGTTTTTGCGAAAGATTGTTATATTTTGTCGGGGTTAGTGTTCCTGGTAAATAAGAATATTCCCCGTAAATAGACGAATGTCCTTGTGGAGCCATGGCTGGACAAATGTTATGCCAGAAGCCAAGCCTGAACCATGAATATTTTTTTTCTGGGAAATAAAGCCAATGCATAGGCCCAATGTTGTTAACTGAAAAGCCAAGATTGATATTGATGATTGAATTGCAGATAAGTTTTTGTGATGCAATACAGTAGGAGTGTGATGTTGTTTGTATACTAGTAAGCAGTTGATTCAGGGGCATTGTCGATACGAGGTATTGATATGAAAAGGTAGTTCCATTGGTGCAATGAATAATTTTTTTTAGAGGATCGATGGTAGCTACAGGATGATGCGTAAGAACCTTATTTTTTAACGTTGTTTCCAATTTTTTAATAAGGCTTTCAATACCACCATGTTTGGGGTAGTAGAAGCTACTATTGTAACCAATGTCTTTTGCTGGTTTTTTTTCAATAGTTCCTTTTATAATTGAGGTTAGGTTGGTGGATGGGAGAAATCTTCCGGTCCATGATGGATGAACTTTTTTCAAATCATAAGCAAGTAATTTGCGATTGTAAGGAAAGAAAAAATGCCGACCAAAGCCGTCTCCAAAATATTTACGTACCCAGCTATGGAATGATGAGGGGCTTTTGAGATGTTTATGGCGGGTGACATATTTTTCGATACATTCGACGGCAACGTCGATAGGTAAACCATATAAGTTCATTTGGAAGGGATAGTCGGTTAGAGCATTATGTGAAACAATGCCGGTTTTACGGATAGTCGTATCAAGTGTTGAAAATGAGATGACATTGTTTAAAAAATCAAAAAATAGTCGATCATTGCAATGGAGAAAATGTCCTGTGTAATCAAAGGTGAACCCTGATTCATGTTCAGAGCGTAAGAGCCCTCCGGATCGTTCATTTTGTTCAACTAGTATGTAGTCAAAGAATCCATGCTTTTCTAAATAGTAGGCGGTGCTAAGTCCTGTTAATCCCGCACCGATGATGACAATCTGAGCCACGCGATCTCCCTTTTGCTCTAATTGTTGTCAAGCATTCATGCATCTAAGAATAACAAGTTGAAGGACGAACGCAATATGGTAACGGTTGATTTTATGGTGATCTTTAGCGAGAAGCGAGTTGGTTACAAGAACTTGGTGGCTGGCAAAGTTGTGCGCTTACAATGGAAAATCGTCCCTTTTTAATGAGCGATTCTGCTTTTTTAGGGAAGCTTACCATAAGGTAATAATTATTAACGGCTACAATTTTTTCATTAGGTGTAAAAACGAGTTGCTGTGTTAATGGATTCCACGTACCGTCGCAAACAAAATTTTCTTGAATAGGTATAACCGCATGGTCCTTTTCCTTTTTTTGATAGAGTGAAGCGGATAATTGATCAAGCTTGGCTCCCTTCCATTGCATAGCAAGTGATGTGAGCTTGACCGGTTGCTTACTTCTGAACATTAGCGAGCAGGTCCAAGCCCATTTTTCTTTATGGAATTTAACGGTTGGTAAGTTGATTGGATATTCGCGCCAGGTAGTTGTTGCTCGTAAAGAAAAGAGTTCGTCTTCGGCACAAAGACATTGTGTACAAGCGACTAAAAGAAAGATTAAAAAGATAGATATTTTTGTCATGGCTTTTCCATGGTTTTGCATGAGCCATTGTAATACTCTTTTTATTTTATAAACATAAATGAACTAAAATAAAGTAAATTAATTAGTTTTTTAAAAAAAGCTGTATAGATCGACAAAGTCAAAGGTCGTTAAAATTGAAAATTAAATCGGTCTGTATACACACGGACAATGCGTCCGGTTGTATGTATTTTTTTATGGAAAAGTTTTGGCATTGGTGGAAATGGGCTTGACTGGCTGATGAGTTTCATAATTGTGGCATCAAGGTGAGGTTTGCCAGATGATTGAAGCAATGAGCAGTTGGTAAGATTGCCATGCTCATCGATAGAGAATTCGATAATTGCCTCGCCATCAAGAGGTGTTATTGCTGCTTTTTTACAAAAGTTTTGTTTCCATGTTGCTTGTATGCACCAATTAATTTTCATTTCGTACGTCAGTTCGCGTTGTTCTTCTAGACTAGGAGTTTTGGTAGGATCTCCATCACGGTCAACAAGATCAGTTCCTTCTTCGCCAATAAGTTTTTCAACATAACCTTTGGTAAGCGCAATAATATTGCGTTTTGGCTGAGGTTGTTCGCTTCGTGCCCCTCTGATGCGAATACCATCTGGTCCACCAATGAATCGATCTACCGTCTGCTTTTGTGGTGTGCTATTTAGTGTGGTAAGATGTTTTCTTTTGGGCATTCTACCGGATTGAAAAGCATTTAATTTTTCTTGGAGCTCTTTAATCTGATTGATTCGATCTTCAACGCTGGGTGTTATTTGTGCAGAGTTTGTTATAGTTGCTGTTGGTGCTTGTTTTTGTGGTGATTCTATTGGTTGGTTATCAGATTGTTTTGCAGATTCATCAATTGTTATTGATGCTTTTCCAGCTGTTTCAGTGGGCTTGGCAGGCTGTTCTTTTGGTTTTTCCTTAGGCTCATTTGCTAATGTTTCTTTTTGGTTCTGAGTATTGTTTGATTCATCATGCTGTTGCTGTTTTGGCACAATTTCTTCAGGTATTGTTTCAGATTTTTTCTCTGGCTTTGTATCTGTTTCTTCTTCTGATGCTTGTATTTGAGGTGATTCGCCGACATCACCATCCATTGTCGTTGGAATTTCGACGGTTTGTGTTTGAGTAATTGTTTTTTTTGTTTGATGAGGTTTATCAAATAAAACCCATCCGAAATTTGAATGAGGAGCTCGTAGCTGTGCTGGCAGATGTGCGTTGCCCTTATTTTTTTTGAGAGCTTGTAAGGCTGCCAAAAGCTCTTGATGATTTTGCTTTTTTTCTGAGTCGAAGAAAACTTGAATGGGGGCGACAAATTTTTTTCTAAAATTAATGTTGAAGACGGAATAGTACCATAGTATGTGAAGTAATAGAGATAATAGAATCAGTATAAGTAGACCGTGTGTTTTAATGAATTTTCGTAATTGCATGACAATCCTATGATCAAGATTGCTAATAAATAATCTATATTAACCATACGATTTCATGCAATGTAAGTAAAGAAAATGGAAAATGTATGTTAGATTAATAGAGGATAATGGTGATTGCTATTCCTTGGCTATCCAAACTGATTTTTGTTTTTTATGTATGGTTATATTGGTGCCGATGGTATGTGAGCCGCCATTGAGTCGTTCAATGAAGCGTCGAATCTCTTCAATGTAATTGGAACTGACTGCAAATGGAATTTTTTCTTTTATAAGCCATACCAGGATGACTCGTTGTTGTAAAACGGGATCAAGCGCGCGAAGTTTTGTTAATTCAGCTGAATAATGTTGTTTTACTTGATCATACACAAATGTTGAAGCAAATGTTTTTTCTGCTAAGCGCTGTAAAAATAAATCTTCTTGTTTGAGCTTGTCGAGACTTGTTTGAAATTTTCGCTCAAAGCGTGAATCGCATTGATGCAGTGCCGGAATCACATATTTTCTGATGCGGTTGCGCAGGAAATCATCTGAATTATTAGTTGGATCGATAAGATAAGAAATATTGTGTGCCTGTAGATATGAAACGATATCTTGCTTTCTTACCCTGAGCAATGGACGCAAAATAATGCCATCAATTTCATTCATACCATGCAATCCATTGAGTGATGTGCCGCGAGCCAGCCTGATGAAGAATGTTTCTTGTTGGTCTTGAAGGTGGTGAGCAAGACTAATGAATTGTGCATTAAATGTTACGCGAGCATGCTCAAAGAAGAGTCTGCGTAGTTTGCGACCAACATCTTCCTTTGATCCGTTATAGGTGACTGCACCGTGAAATGAATTGGCCTTGGCGGCGATGAAAGGAATGTTATGTTTGATGCACATGTTTGAACAAAATGAAACATCTTTTGCCGACTCTGTTCGCCATTGGTGATCTAAATGTGCGGCGACCAATGTGATGCGTTGTTCTTGAGCAAGTGATTGAAGGACGTGAAATAAAAATACGGAGTCCGGACCACCCGAAAGGCCAAGAATAATGGTTGGTTTTTCTTGTAATTGTAGAGTAACTATTGCTTGAGAGATGAGCAATGAGGTACGGTTTTTAATGTGTTCTAGCAGCATAGGTGAATCATTAATTTTTCGATGTTAATAATAGGTATTTTTCTATAAATGGCATTAAGTTGCCATCCAGTACATCATCCGGTTGCGGTGATTCATGATCGGTACGATGGTCTTTGACCATTTTATAGGGATGTAGAACGTAAGAACGAATTTGCGATCCCCATTCAATTTTTTTCTTTTCAACGGTGGCTTCTTTTGCCCGCTTTTCATCTTCTTGCTTTTGCAACAGACGAGCTTTGAGCATTTTAAGAGCAGCTTGTCTATTCTGAATTTGAGAGCGTTCATTTTGACATTGGACAACGATGCCTGTTGGTATGTGTGTGATACGAACGGCTGATTCCGTCTTATTAACGTGTTGTCCTCCGGCTCCACCGGCTCGGTAAGTATCAATACGTAAATCAGATTCATTGATTTCGATTCTTTTGTCATCTTCTGCTTCTGGTATAACGGTTACGCCGGCAAAAGAAGTATGTCGGCGTTTGTTGGCATCAAATGGTGAAATACGAACAAGACGATGGATTCCTGCTTCGGCCTTCAAAAAGCCATAGGCATTGGTGCCTCGAATGTACAATGTTGCCGATTTGAGTCCTGCTTCTTCTCCTGCTTGATAATCCATGATATCGACCTTGAAATTTTCGCGTTCACAAAAGCGTATAAACATACGCAAGAGCATTTGGGCCCAATCTTGTGATTCGGTACCGCCGGCACCGGCATTGATGCTTAGATAACAATTTTTTGTATCTTCTTCTTTGTTTAGAAGTAAAAAAAGTTTGAATTGAGCGATGTGCTTACATAGAGACCAGATATCGGATGCAAGTGTTGATAATTCTTTTTCATTATCCTTATAAAATTCGACTAGTTCTTTGTAGTCTTCATAATTTTTATCGATGATAGTGTATTGTTCTACAAATTGTTTAAGCTTGCGGTGTTCAGCAAGAATAGTGTCGCGTTGCGGGTGTTTCCAGAAATCGGAATTATTAACCTTTGAATCAAGGTCTTTAAATTTTTCGGAGACATTGGCTTGTTGCCAAAAAGCGCGGATGGCGGCAATGTCCGCCTCCACGCTTTTTAATTTTTCACGTAATTCATCAATGAGCATAGTATTTTGTGACTAATGTTTTGCGCCTAGATTATTTTTACCACAAAAGTAAGTATATCACGTCAGTGCAAAGATGCTAAACGTTAGATTTTACGGCCTTTTTTGTTCTCAAAGCGCACTGGCCATATATGTGTCTTGGTGAAATGTCCATGAACATTTTTCATAGACGTGCGGTTTTTTTCATGAATGTTTTTCATGGAATATTCAGTTCTTTTACGTCGAGATACTTTTTTAACCTCTTTGAGGTTGCTGTGGTCTTTTGGATTAAATGTGTGTTCTGTTGGATCGATTTTGAATGTCTTACCCATAGGATTTCCTTTCACCCTTTAATTAAAGTGACAATGACGATTATCTCCTCACAATCTATAGCTTAATGGTTTGATTGTCAGTTAGTCAACGATATTGTTTTTTTGTCAGCGATAGAAAGCATTTACGCTGCTTCTTGTTTGTTTTATTGTTGTGGCCTTTGTAAATATTCTTGCCATGTAAAAGTTACCGGTGTTCCACTTGTTTGTGCTTCGGTTAGTCCGAAACCACTGGGATGTTCTTTTTCAATAACATGATTAACGGTAACTCCAGATGCTAAAACTAAACTTATAAATTTTCGAATAATATTAGCTTCCTCACGAGTGGTACTTGGGTTTCTGTAAATTCTTAATGTTTCTGCTTCGCGGGCTTCATTAAAAGAATTTTGAATCCAACCAAGTTGCAGCTGAAGTTCTTGAAATGATTTTTGTAGTGCAGCATTTTCTTTTCTTCAATTAGTTTATGTACAACAGGATTTGTTGTTATAAGGTCGCGGAAAGATGTTGATGTTTGAGATAACTTTAATATGCTTGCGTAATCGAGCTCATTAATAGTTTGGAGATTTGTTATTTCTGCCGGTAATGTCGAAATAGTGCCCAATCCTTTAGGGTCAACAGCAATTTCTTCTTCCTCTACAAAGGGAAGCTCTATTATTGGATATTGTGAAATATCTTCGGCTGCAAACAGTGATCCTATCATAGAAAAACAGGCTATGTGTAACAGCTTGTTAATGTTTATATACATTTTCATAAAATATTTCCCTTAAATTAAAATGTTCTCTTTGACTAAAAAACACACCTTGTTTCTATTTGTCGTTTGCTGTGTGAGTGGAATTAATGGAAAACGAGGAATAATTCAGCATTGCTGGGGACGCGTGAGAAAAAGAAGTCACAAAAATAGATTTTTATTATGCGAAAAATCATATTTTTGTGATAAATTTGCTTGCAAGGCTTATGAAATGACTGTATAATTTTTGCATTGTTGAATTAAAAAATGCTTACGACGGGGTCTTTGAAAGATTCGGGCCCATAGCTCAGGTGGCTAGAGCACCCCGCTGATAACGGGGAGGTCAGTCGTTCAAGTCGACTTGGGCCCACCATACTTCGCTAAAGCTTCGTAGGGCACGGTCGTACTTTGATGAAATATAGCAAAGTATGCTCTTCGTAGCCTTGGTGTAGTAGGACAATAATTGACTCGCTTTTTGAAATTCTCGGGGGCATAGCTCAGTTGGTAGAGCGTCCGCTTTGCAAGCGGAAGGTCAGCGGTTCGAATCCGCTTGCCTCCACCAACCTTCGCTCTATAGGAGCTTTAGTTGGTACGGTTTGTTTGTCATAGCTCGTAGCGCGGCGGTAGGGTCATTTTTTCAAATGGGTGCATTGTAAAATAACTTTAATAAAAAAATAAAATTGATATCAAAGCCAACGTGAATTAAATCACGATTGGCTTTTTTTATTTTTTCTGTATTTTTTACCCAATGGTTTAATAATTTTTAACACAAAAGAAGGGGTAGCACATGGTAAAAATTCTTGTACCATGTTCATGCACAGTTGTGTTAGCATGTGCATGTTGTTTATTAACGTCATGTGATGCACAAGATAAAGCAAAACAAAATATTGTTACCGATAAGGCGGAGGCAAAAATTGTGGAACAAAGCTCAGGATTAAAAAAAGAAATTCTTAAAGAAGCTCCAGCGGGTGCAAAAAGCCCTCAACAAGGTAAACGTGTTACGGTTCATTACACCGGTTGGTTAGATGATAATGGTAAGCTTGGTCAAAAGTTTGACAGCAGTGTTGACCGTGGCCGTCCTTTTGTCTTTATCATTGGTGTTGGACAAGTTATCAAAGGTTGGGATGAGGGTGTCATGGGAATGAAGGTTGGCGAAAAATGTCGTCTGACTATTCCATCACACATGGGTTATGGTGCTCGTGGCGCTGGCGCTATTATTCCACCACATGCAACATTGATTTTTGATGTTGAATTGCTTGAGGTGAGCGAGTAATAAATAATGCAATTAATATAGTGTCAAAGAAAAGAAGCTTTCCGATAAATCAGGAGAGCTTCTTTTCTTTTAATTTCTTTCCCAATACAGAGGGTCATATCAAAACGTTCTTGAAATTTTTCAGATGTAAGTTGTCGTGTTAAGCCAACCGATGCAGGGAAAATTGTTATAGTTTTAAGATGCAAGCGTTTTTTTGCTTTAGTGCTAGCAATATCCATGAGTAGCGTAATGAAATCGTCTTTATTATGATCAGACTTATCTTTTAATGATAAATCATAGAGGTTTCCACGGGGTTCACTTGAAGCGTCTTTTTTAATGCCGACATTTGCAATCTCAGTTTGGCTTGTCTTATCCTTCTTATAAATATGAAGACGTTCACCGTTTTTTTCTTGAGATATGGAAAAAGCCAAATTAGGTTTTTGCTTTTTGGTTTTTTCATAACTTTTCAGCGCAGCATTAAGTTGAGAAAGTTTACAACCAAATAAAAATAATAAAATTTTAAGTTTGATATTCATAATAAAAATCCAGGTTTGTTTGCCTGCAACTGTTTTTAAAAAAAATCTTACAAATTATTTTATAAGCTATATTCGTTTTAGTACATTAAAACAACATTGAAGGTCTTATTAATCTCTTTTCAGGAGGCTGGTTATGGAGAACAATCTGATATTGCGATTCCTTTTCTGCGCGATGTTGCTAACGTTATTGCCGACACATGTAGCATCTCAAGAAATACAACCTGCACAACAAGATTGCTGTACAAATTGCTTGGCTTGCTGGGCAAAGTGGGGGCCAACAACAATAGAAATAGGAGGTGTTATCGTCAGTGCTCTTTTGGTTCAACAAATTAAAGACGCTGTAAAAAAATTAGCAGTTGAGCAACCGGATGTTTTTAGAGTATTAAAAGCACTTGTCAATAATGAAACAGTAGGCAATGCCGCTCTTACCTTTGCAAAACCAATATTACAGAAGATAAGCTTGATGAATGATGATGGTACTATTAATAAAGGTGTTATGGCGGTTCTTAGATCATTTTTATCAGCGGCAAATGATTTAGATATACCACTTAAAAGGAGCAAGACTATTGATAAGGCCCTTAGCCAAATTGAAAATGGGATCTATGGATCACATAATTGTTGTTGCAATTGTACGTGCTGCGTGAGAGTAACCAGGGCTGCGCCTGAAGCCAATGTAGGTTGTTGTGCATGTTGTAATACTGAATGTTGTAATAAGTGTACTGAATGCTGTAAACAATATGCTCCTATTTTTATCAAGATTGGTGAATTTCTCGTTGATTTGATTGCGGCCCAAACGGTTAAAAAATCATTAGTATTGCTCAAAGATCGTTGTATAAAGAAGGATACGGCAACTTTCGAAAAATTCTGTGATTTTTGCAAACAGGATTCAGAATCGGATGCACGAGCATTTGGTATAGATGGTACTTGGTTATTGAAGCAATATAATCTTGTGACCCATCCCGATGGTGAAAAAACTGAAAATAAAAGCGGCGTGAGATCTATAAAAAATTTAGATGGCAAGGCAATAGCATATACAAAAAATACCGTGAATGAAGGAATTAAGAAGTTGGTTAATGCCTTGACACTGAAACGAGATAATGGTGAATATATAATACTTACCATCAAACAAGCACTTGCTCTTGGACGATTGGAGAAACGAGCAATAAAGAATGAATATGACATGCTTAATCTTCAAGAAGAAATGGCAGATCTTAAGAAGAAACAAGTATTGATAGAAAAAAATAAGAAAAAAATTGATTCAGACGACGATGATTCAGATGACAGTGAAGATAAATAATAATTACAATTGATGTACAATAAAAAGGGGCCTGGTGAAACCCAGGCCTTAAATTTTTGCGCTATGTTTATGCAGCAAGACGTTTACGTTTGCGTGCGCGACGGCGGTTCAAAATTTTGCGACCATCATGGGTTGCCATACGTTTACGAAAGCCGTGCTTTTTTTTACGTCTTCGTACACTTGGTTGATATGTTACTGACATAGTTTACTCCTGCAGACTTATATTTATTACAGATTATATATCAAAACAACGGTTTTTTATTCTACGACAGAAAGCTATTTTGTGCAACCAAGACAACCTAAAAACGGCATTTTTATGTAAAAATGCATAAAATCAATGAGTAAGTGTATGTACAATGTGATTAAGCGTTTTTTCTCGCATTACGGTTTGCAACATAATGGCAGAATTAATTGGGTAATAGGTATTATCCAAACGCTCTACAATTGGTCTAAAATATAAAAATTCTTTTAATCGTCTATTGCATAATAAATGAAGGTACTGCGATATATCTTTGAGGTCTACCTTGATGTTATCGGAATAGGCGATTTGGTCGATGATGATTTCTTCCTTGAGTTGCTTTTCTGCTAGTACTTCAATAGAAGGAATAAAATCCTTTTGCGTTTTATACACATTGTAGTCTGGCTGTTGAGCCAATATTTGAATAATGTCCTCTTGCCGACGGAGAATCAGATGTTTAGGAACTTCAAAACGATGTTTGGAGAGTAATAGGTGAAACACTTCTTCAATAATTGATTTACGCTGAGAGACATCATTGCGGTAAGAAAAAACTTCCATAAGCTTGCAATGGATTTCGGTTTTGTTTTTTAGCTTGAATGTGCTCTTAAGAGTATCTAATGAGAAGTAACATCCTTTGATAATTGCTTTGATAGTGATGTTGAATTTGTATGAACAACCATTGCTTCGATCTTCATTTTCATGGATGGCGAGATCCTGCGTTAAAAAGCTACTGTTTAATTCTTTGCCTCGTAGCTGATGTAAAAATAGATTTGTAACATCGTCATGACCAAGTTTGAGCCAGAAAGAGTTTATAAAGTGAGGTGATAATGGTTTTTGTTCTTTGTCGACCAAAACGGCATCAAATAATACCCAATCATCATCTTCAACTAATGAGCAATTTGGCCTATGTGGTGCGGTTGCTCGGCTTTCCATAAATGTTGCTACTTGTTTATCAAGGTCTTTGTATTTTTTGCGTTTTGGAGACTTGAAGGCAAAATTTTTCCATTCCATGAGTTCAATAGGGTCAGCCACTGATACATCAAAGTGATAATGAATCTTGGGGCCAGGTGTTATCTCAATAGAATTCAATCGTGGATAATTAACGATAGGGATCTTGCGGGTGATGATTTCATTAATGACATGGTCAATAACGACGTGATGGAAAAAATAACCCTTTATTTTTGTTAATATCTCATTTTTATAAAGTTCTTTGACATATTCATGTGGTACTTGGTTGTGCTCAAAGCCTTCAAAAGGTCTTTGTTTGAAAATTTCGATAGTTTGGTCAGTGATGCAATTGGTTAAATAGTCATCGATCTCCACCGTGACTTTAAGGAGATGTGAAGACAGGGAAACTGATAAAAACTTAAGATGTTCATTTGGGCTTATTGCTGGTTCGGTTTTTATTGAAGTATCAATAGAGTTATCGTTTAGTGGGGAATCGTTAGGCATTACCTCGGCTGTTTGATTGTTGGCTACTTCTGGTATTTCGTTATCCATGGCCCTCTCCTCTTCCTTACGGCTGGTGCAAGGGAGGGGACTTGAACCCCTATCCTCTTTCGAGGGCTGGCTCCTAAGGCCAGTGCGTCTACCAGTTCCGCCACCCTTGCAGAAATTATTTACCTCCACTTTACAAAGTAATTTGAATACGGGCAATAATTTTTAGGAATTTGGCGAATAATGACTTAGTTTTACGAAAAGCTTTGCAATGGATCTTTAGATTGTTTTTCCAATAATTTTTGAATGTTGGGCAAGTTTTCGCAACATGCTAAGCATCTAATCAGAGATATCAAAATCAACTTTGTCGACTGCGCAACCAAAGCTTGCAAGAGCGAAGGTTGGTGGGTTGCCAGGGACTCGAACCCTGAACCTGCAGATTAAGAGTCTGTTGCTCTACCAATTGAGCTAGCAACCCAAATGTCATGAATACATAGCAGTTTATCAAAAATATTTTGGATTTAAAGTTTTTTAAATCTGTTTGTTAAGAGAGAGTAGAGATCTGTCGATCTCATTTGCTTGCTGTGGTAGAATAAAAAATATTTTAAACCTATTTTTTGATGGATAGTATTATGAATCTTACAACCCCTGTAGAGCTGTTAAGTCTACATGAAATACCCGAGGATAAGGTATTCAGTTTTGAGCCAAATTGCTTTGACGAATACCTTGGCCAACATTTAGTTAAAGAAAAGTTGAAGGTGTACGTTAAGGCTGCCAAAATACGTAACGAGCCACTGGATCATTTATTACTGTTCGGTCCTCCGGGGTTAGGTAAAACAACGTTGGCTCGTGTTATGGCAAAGGAGCTTGGGGTTAATCTCAAAATAACCAGTGCCCCTATTCTTGAGCGCACAGGGGACTTGGTGGCGATTCTTTCCGGCATTGGTCCCTCAGAAATTCTTTTTATTGATGAAATTCATCG
>LDIV01000003.1:169288-173261 GCA_001468855.1 candidate division TM6 bacterium UASB124
CTTTTTATTGATGAAATTCATCGTTTACCTAAAAATGTTGAAGAGATTTTATATAGTGCCATGGAGCAATTTTGTGTCGATGTGATCATTGGACAGGGTGCGGGTGCCAAATCGATTCGTTTACCTCTTAATCGTTTTACGTTAATTGGAGCTACAACAAAAACATCTCTTGTGTCTGCGCCATTGCAGACACGTTTTGGGATTGTGGAGCGACTTGAATTTTATGAACCCGCAGAACTGACACAAATTGTGATGCAGAATGCGCAATTTTTGCAAATGCCAATATTGCCTGAAGCGGCTGCATGTCTTGGTAAAAGAGCTCGCGGGACGCCGCGTATTGTGAAAAGAATTTTACGTCGTGTTCGTGATTTTGCTCAAGTTAATTCTTGTTCTATTGTTGATATGCCGGTAGTTGAACAAGCACTTACCTTTTTGGGTATTGATGAAGATGGTCTTAATAAATTAGATCGAGAACTTTTAGTATTTATTCTTAAAGATTTTGATGGGGGTCCTGTTGGTGTAGAGACCTTGGCTGCTATGACAGGTGAAGATCGAGAGACCCTTGAAGATGTTATTGAACCGTTCCTATTGCGAATGGGACTTCTACAAAAAAGTCCGCGAGGTCGCATGATTCCCGCTAAAAAAATTCCTATATTAAGGAAAAAATTATTGGGAATTTCCAGCGATGAACAAACGCCGTTGTTCTGAATACTACAGATTCTCCACTGTTTGTATTACCGCCGAACGGATCAAATCTTTATTGTTTGTTACAGCAGCTGCAATACCATTAAATACCTTGAAAAATTCTTCTTGGGTGTATTGAAACTTTTCACTTGAGTAAAAATTAAAATTTGGGATGTAAATAATAATTGGGCATCCCGGATGATAAGGGTCATATAAGATACTTAATGGTTTTTTTACAATTTCTGTGTAGTCAATTGGAGGCATGCGATAGCCTTTTTCTTTTGCATAATTATAGACATCGATCATTGGGCTTGCATAAGGACTTAAGCAGGTATCAGAAGCATCACAAATAATAATAAGTGGACAGCCTCGTCTTAATAACAGGGGCACTGGGATGTTAACGGTAGCTCCGGCGTCCATAAATTGTAATGGATCATCTTGGATACGTCCTTGCATGTTTTTTACAAAGTTGGGAACTTGAGGAGGCGAGACTCGTTTGTTGCCCCAGTCGATCCATGAATCAGGGATATGAATATGCCATTTTGCTTCAAGCTCTTCTCGCAAATCATTAATAATATCTTGAACATTTGCGGCATAAAAAGCACCAAAGAGTCCAAGGAGATATGAAAATGTTTCCCCCGGATATTTGTCGGTGCTTTGTCCGTAATTGAATGTTTTACCGAAGTCTGATGGGTTAACCCATCCGCATAAATAGGAACTTCCTACTGCAAATGGTGAAAACTCCATCCATTGATAATGAGGAGATGTATTGCCTATGATCGAGGCAAATAGGGGCAATGGGTATTTACCGGTGGCGATTGTTGGTGCTAGATCACTCAGATGAACTCCAAGGCCATAATTTCCTTTTGCTTGAAAATAAATATTTCCAAGAATAGCTCCCCATAAATCGTTGATGCTGGATTTTTTCCCGTATTTTTCTTTGTATGAAAGAGCCGCTTTTATTGCTCCGAGAGATAAATCTTTGTGGACTGGGAGGGTAAGCCGTTGTTGTAATCGGCCGATAGTTTCTTCTAGACCGCAATCATAGATCATCCACGAAGCAGTACTCCATGTTGAGCCGGACAATGTAGCAAGATAGGTAACGCCATCAAGTAATCCGATTTGTTTAAGTCCATAGAGAAGGCCGAGCAAGACGATTGATGCACGGACGCCTCCGCCGCTGGCGGCTATTGCAATTTGTGGAACATCATCAATTGATTGTCCTGTAAATTTTTCTAATGCCGGTTTAGCAAAACCTTGCCGTGACTTTACGGCATAGAATTCTTCATCGCAAAGATCATTGTATGGATAGACTTTGTTTGGTGTTAGCCGTGGGATGAATGAAAAATCGGATACGGTGAGATTTTTGAATTTTTTAACGAGATAAAAATCTTGTAGGTCGTGGTCGATTTTGTTTTTCATTGGATAACAGGAGATAGGTAGTAATGAAACGATGACAAATTGTATGCCCCAACATTGTATTTTGTTCATGGATAATTCACCTTTGTTTGGCTGTATTGGATATGGCTAATTCAACAGCGTGTTTAATTGTTGTCATATTATCTACAACAACTTTTTCAATTCCATTAACGACTTGGTCAAATTCTTTATTGCTATAACTAAATTTCCCCGAGGAGAATGTTTCAAAGCAAGGCAGGAAAATGATAATAGGAATTTTAGGATTGTTAATATCTGCCCAGACGGATAATGGTGTACTTACAAGCTTTTTGTAATCAATTGATGGAAGTGTATAACCATTTTGTTTTGCCCATTCTTCAACTTCATGTAAGTCGCTTTCTATCGCAGATGTTGCATCAGATGATGCATCGCAGACAATATAAAGAGATACATTGCGTCTGAGTAGCGGTGGGAATGGTAAATTGAAGGCAAAGCCAGCATCAATTAATGTAAGTGTTTCCTCCTTTGCCAATGGAATATTGCTCATTTTGTAGACAAAATTTGGAACAATGGGAGGAAAGAAACGAAGTGCTTTGTCTTTAGTATCTTTGGGTAATAGTTTTGGGCCAATTATGTCACCGAATTCAGCAATGAATGATTCTTTGATTGCCTGAACAATGTCTCCGGCACTGGCTGCGTAGGCTGATCCAAAGATTCCAAGCATAAAACCAAGATTTTCTTCCTGGGCCCCATCATTGCTGATACCTTTAATAAATTTTTTACCAAATGCCGTTGTTGGGATCCATGTTTTCAGATATGTACTGCCTATTTCAAACGGTGAAAATTCGGCCCATTGATAAAGAGGTTCTGTTTGCCCTATGACCGAACTAAAGAGTGGGATCGGGAAAGAACCGTTTGATGTTTGCAGTTGTAGATCCGATAGAAATAGGTTTGGTATTGTGCTAGTAGATGAATTGAGGAATAAATCTGCAATTAATGCTCCCCAAATATCATTAAATGAAAAGCCTAGTCCAGATACGACTTTGTTGGCGATATTATTGAAAATCGCTGAGCTATTGAGGCTTTTGAGTTCAAATCCGGATTGTATTCGTTGTTTTAAATACTGTGTCCATTGTTCAATATTCATATTGTCATGGGTATACCAGGATGCTGCTGCCCATGTGGAACCGGATAATGATGACAGATACATTGCAGCATTGAGCAAACCAATTTTTTCAAGTCCACGTAATAGACCGACGGTGGTTAAAGCTGCACGGCAGCTACCGCCACTGACGACAATCCCTATTGATGGGATCGGTTGGTTTTCTAGTGATTGGCCGGTAAATTTTTGCAATGCTTGACGGACGATGACGCTACGTGCATTGAAAGCATCTATTTCTTTGGTACATAGATCATTTCCTTGGCGGACATTAATGCGGACCAGGGTATGTGTTTCAAATGGTGCGCACTTGGTGTTTGGCCGTATTGGAATTTTAATTTTGTCTTTGTTGATGGCGACAGCTTGTAATGATGTTGCTGTAAGCAAGGCTAGCAGCGTTAATTTACATGCGGGAACCTTCATAAAATCTCCTTTTGTTGTGATGGTGGTTAATGACTTATTAGGCATATTATTTAACGGTTATACGGAAAATCAAGAAAGAAATAATTAATGTGTTTTTATGTGTTTTTGAAAAACGATGATGCACGGAAAATGAATTTAATAAATCTATGCCTTTATTATCGACAACAAGGGCAAAAAAGGATACATTAGATCCTAAAATTTTAGTGAGTTAAGGAGTTGGTGAGCGGGCATTGGTGGGCCGTTCTTAAATAAATAACAATAATGCAGGAGTTTCCATGTCAGGTCATTCCAAGTGGGCAACGATAAAAC
>LDIV01000003.1:173924-191762 GCA_001468855.1 candidate division TM6 bacterium UASB124
GAAGGCTAAAGAAGATTCAAAGCGCGGTAAGGTTTTTACAAAACTTATTCGTGAAATTACGGTCGCTGCGCGCGAGGGTGGCGGTGATGTTAACGGTAATGCGCGCTTGCGTCTGATCCTTGAAAAGGCAAGACTTGCCAATATGCCAAGTGACAACGTCACACGAGCTATTAAAAAAGGAACGGGTGAACTTGAAGGTGGCGCTGCTTACGAATCACATACGTATGAAGGCTATGGTCCGTTTGGCGTGGCCGTGATGATAGAAGTTTTGAGTGACAATAAAAATCGTACTGTTTCTGATCTTAGACATCAATTTACTAAGTTTGGTGGCGCTCTTGCTGAAGCCGGAGCTGTGGCTTGGATGTTTGAACATAAAGGTGTTATCAAGGCTGTCGGTTCGATGACAGAAGATCAGCTTTTAGAAAAATTATTTGATTATAATATTGACGATCTTCGCCTTGATGATGGGCTTTTTACGATTACATGCAGGTTGCAGGATTTGGATATTATTAAAAAAGCTGTTGATGGATTAGGTCTTAAGGTTGAGTCTGCGCAACCTGAATGGGTGGCCAAAAACCCCTTGTCTCTTGGGGATAGAGGCCAAGAGGAAACAGTGTTTAAATTTCTTGACGCTTTGGATGATCTTGATGATGTGCAAAACGTGTATGCCAATCTTGGCGATTAAAGAAAGGGTTTACTGTGCTCATAAGTATGACAGGTTATAGTAGTCTCAATGAGCAGGTAGCATTACCTGATTTAAAGACCAAGGTATGGGTTGCTGTTGAACTTAAGACATTGAATGGCCGATTTTTTGAAGTTGTTTCTAAGCTTCCTGGTAGTCTTAGCCATTTAGAAATTCCTTTGAATACGATCTTACAAGAAAAACTTGTTCGAGGCCGAATTTATTTAAATGTTCGTATTGAACAGGGCCAGGGGGCATTAGAGAAAATAGAACCTGATTGGCAAGTAATTGATCAATATGCGCATGCTATACAAGCCTTGACGGAACGATATAAACTTGATGGATCTCTTTCTGTTATTGATTATGTTCGGTTGCCTAATGTTTTGATGATGAAAGAAAATGTCTTAAGTGATAAGGACGAGCAGGCTTTTATTGATCTGGTTAGTCGAGTTGCTGATCGTGTTGTGGCGATGCGTATGGATGAAGGCAAGCGGCTTGAAAAAGATTTTGAAAAAATCTTTGGTGTTTGTGCTGAAAAAATTGTCGGTATTGAAAAAGATTTCACTATTGTTATAGAGCAACATAAAAAAGAGCTGAGAGATCTACTTGCTGCACATACACAAACCGACCAACAAAATCAACATCAAAATCAACATATTGAAGAGATGCAGACGACCTTACGCAAGATTGATATACATGAAGAGATTATTCGTTTTAAAAGTCACTTGAAAAGTATTAAGCCGGTAATGCAGACACAGGCTATAGAAAAAGGAAAACGTTTGGATTTTATTTTGCAAGAGCTGATGCGTGAAACGAATACCATGATGGCTAAATGTCCTGCGTATCAAATAAGTATCGCTTGCATAGATGTTAAAGTTGAATTAGAAAAAGCTCGCGAACAAATTCAGAATATTGTGTAATATGACTCAGCAACTCGTCCCCCCTCAACTTCTTGCCGCAACAGACAAGATTTTATTTGTTACCCATCTGGCGATTGGTGATTTTACTTATCTTCAAAATTATTTTGAGGCTTTTGCGCAACAGTATCCCCATATTAAGATCCATATATGGGTTGATGAACTTTGTAGAACGCGGTGTTTTTGGCGTTGGAAATATCTCAAGAAGTATGCATTGTATGATTGGCTTGATTCATGCCCATTCATTGAAAAAGTATATAATCAAACATACAGCCCGGCTTTGTTTAGTCAGTCACTTCGTGATGCTAAGCGAGAAAAATATCCGATTGTTGTATCACTTGCTCTTCTTTACCCCGCAAGGTATGCCAGTTTGGCTCGTTGTATAAGCCCGCAGGGGTTTGTTGTTGGTCGTCAACATCCGGTGCGGTTTTTTAATATTGTTCAATGGCTGTCTTATAAAAAATTAGATGTATCTTTATCGACGCCAATACAATCGGGTATGCACATAAGCAACACGTTTGCTCAATGGTTTGAATCATTATTTGGTGTTTGTGTGGAAGAGCAAAAACGTTTTCCATTTGTGCGAATTCCAACGAAATGGATTATTTTTGCAAAATTACGATTTTTGAAATGGGGTATCGATAAAAAGAATAAACGATTCGGCTCAATAATTTTTATTAATTCTTATGCCAAAACCAAAAAACGTACGTGGCCGCTGGACAAAGTTGCCGAATTAATTCGTTCTATTAAGCAGCATGATGAGTGGGGTGATGTTAGTTTTGTGATCAATGTTGAGCCCAAAGCATTGAAATATGCTCGCGCGTATTTTGATCGTCAATCATTGAATAATACATTCTTGTTTTGTGCCGAATATAATTTTTTTCAGTTGCCTGCTGTCATGAGTTTGTGTGATTTGGTTGTTTCTGTTGAAACATCTACAGTTCATCTTGCAGGTGCATTACGCATTCCGGTTATAGCGCTTATGCGCCAAAAAAATCCTGAATGGTCACCGTTTGATAAAGAAAAGAGTGGTATCATTTTTGCTCACAATCGCAATGCATGGGTTTGCGATATTCCGGTGAGCCATGTGATACAAACCTTGCGATCTAAATCACAGTTGTTACAGCACTAATCTTATGTCTAAAACAAGAGAGAGAACAATAGATGGTTTATCATCTTATTGTATTTTGTTCTGTCTCTTGCTATGGTGATAGACAATTGCGCCATTAAGATTTTTCAAATACTATTTATAAATTTGGAATATCTCTTAAAAAGGGGATGGAGAACATGGTTAAGCCAAGATCTTGTTTGTTGTTGGCAGTCAGTGTTGTCTGTTTTTATACGATTCATATATCTGCCGCCTCTTACGGTTCGGATACTACGGTATCTATAGTTAATCCTTTTAATATTACAGGTCCTGTTAATATAATAAGAACCTTTGCCTGTACAAGAAATGGCTTTGGTTTTGCTGATGTAAATACTACTTGTTCTTTTAACTCGATTTTTCCTGTTGCAGGACCGATTTATTTACGTGGTGGAAAACTGTATTTACAAAGTGATCTCATCCTGACAAATACAGGTTCGCTTGCTGACCTTGGTACAATCAAGGGCCAAAACCATGCAGTTGATTTGCCTGAAAGTGTTAAAAGTTTTGCTTATGGCACACAACCTAATGGCGCTGTTGTTATGAGTTTGGTTTCTAGAATAACGGCTATCCGAACAATGTATTCCGTAGACTGGTCGTATGACGGTAAATATGTTGCGTATGGAATTGCTTCAGGTTCTGGTAGTGATTTATATATATATGAATTTACCGGAACATCGCTAGTACTGCGAGCATCTGTTAATGTAGCCAGTAGTGGTTTTTCTGTCCGTTGGCGTCCGAATAGCTATCAAATTGCTGTTGGTGCAGGTTCCACTATCAGAACGTATACATTTATACCACCGTCTACATTAAATTTTGCAGACAGACAGAGCCCTGGCGGGAACTATTATGCGGTAAGTTGGCAGGGACGTGGACTTTATCTTGCTGCAGGTGGGTATAATACGACAAATACATATATTAGAATTTATTCTGTTAATACTAGTGGTGTAATGTCTTTGGTGACAACTAATACAAATAATACAACAGCACAATTTAATGGAACGATCACATATGATGTACTGAAGTGGGCTCCTGTTGGTAATAAAAATGATCTAATTGCCGGATCAAGCGGAGGTAGTCTGCATTTGTATAATTTTACCGGAGCTGCGTTAACTCATTTAAAAAATTATCAGCAGGGAACGAACATTACTTCTCTTGATTGGGCTCCTACAAGTACATACATGGCTCTTGGATTTTCAAATGGAACTGTTAAAACATATCAACATACTGCGTCAACAAATACAATAGCATCAAAGACAACCTACACAGGCAGTACGGTTGCTACGCGATCATTAAGTTGGAATTATAATGCAAAGCAATTGGCTGCCGGATTCAACTATTCGGCAAGTACGCTTTATCCCGAGTGTCAAATTCTTGGTTTTTCTTCGTCAACATATCTTCTGAGCAGGATTTATAATATTGATTTGGGAAACAATGTAAGTGCCATTAAATATGATCCAAGTGGTTCCTATATTGCAAGGGCAGATGATACAACGCGATATTTATCCGTTTACAAAATCTCTTTGTCCCCATTTGTTTTTGAAGATGTCAAACTTTATTTGACCGGTAATATTACACTTGGTTCGCCTCTGACGTTTAAGGGTAACTGTATTTTAAATGCTCGATCAAATTTAATTACGGTAACGGGCGATGGTGCTATCAACGTTGCAGAAAATTCTACGTTGGATATAGAACAAACATATTTAAATTTTACTACACCAAAGACCTTTGCGCTTGAGGGCAGTACGTCGAATGTTGTATTTAGAAATACATGGGTTGAGCTTGGGAGTGATGTTGTCTGGGGTGACGGAAGATTTGATAGCTATGAGGATCTGACGGTAACCGGGCCGTATGTTTTTGATTATGAATCAGCATATACGTCAACGATACATGCTAATTCAACGCTAACATTTCAGAAAGGTGCAACGCTAAAAATTGGTAAAACAAGATTAGAAGCCGTTGAGCCGTTAGTTTTTGAGGATAACGCTGCACAGTTGACCTTTGATAATGCAACATTAAATGTTACGAATTCCGGATTAAAATTAACTAAGGGGACAATTAATATATATAATCAATCAGTTTTTAATATTGATAATTTAGATAATACGCAAAGTTGTTCATTGACTTTAGGAGATAGTGCTAGGGGAAGTTCTTACGATACTGCATTGATTCTTCATGGAAATGGAACGGCTTTGAATGTTAATAATGGTCCAATTGTTTTGGATTCAGTGTCACCATACATGAATCAATTTTTAGGACAATCACATATTTTGATAGCGGATGGTTGTACTGTTGGAATAAAAAGACCAATAGATGTTTCGAGGGGATGGTTTTCGGCGGATGAGACCTCGAATTTGGATTTTGCTCCTAATGCCTACATGCTTTGTTATAATACGCATTTTACAAATCTTTTATTTAACGATCGCTATGAGGATTACTATTTGACCGGAACATTGACGGCGATGGAAGCAATAAATCTTTATGAAAACAATGTATTGAATTTGAATACAGGAATACTTTTACAGGTGATCAATATTATTGGTTCAGGGAATACTATAACAGGGGTTGGTCGCTTGCAGGGGGAATTAAATTTTGTGGATTCAAATTCTGAGGTTACATGGGATTTGGCTGCACCGTTAGAGTTGTATGATGATGTTTATCTGAATGGCGGTCGCATAAATTTTACGCAAGATTCAGCATTTATAGATGCTTTAACATTTAAAACAACCGGAACGGTGGATTTGGGTGTCTACAATTTTTATTTAGGACCACAAGATACTTCATGGAATGGAAAAATTTATTGGGTTGGGAATGGCGGTAATCTATGTTTTCAAGCAGATGTAGGTTTGTCGGGGGTGTGGACGTTTAGTGGTGATGTAGTTGTTAATGGCTATCAAAAAACGTTGTTCTTGGAGGATGGGGGAACTATTGTTCTTGAGCGAGGGGCACATGTTACGTTTAAGGATATTTTGATTGAGGGACTGTCTGAGTCTACAGCAATTGTTTGCAGTGATGATACATGTCGGATTACCTTTGATTATACCGATATTGCATTAGCAGGAGATTATGCTTTTAAAAAGGGAAGTTTCGTAATCTACAATGATACATGGATGACCGCGATCGGTGGGGTTGATGCCACCTATAGTTTTTCATATGAAAGTGTTCAGACAAGTACTATTGATGAGATGGCATCACTCAAGATTGGGCCACGATTACGTTTTACGATTGGTAGAGCTGATTCAAAAATTACCGATCCTGATCGACAGCCGTTAGTGTTTATCGATGTAAGTTCGCCACTGATTTTAGACAGCGGAACATTGCATATAACCTCATCCGGAATGATTATGACAAGAGGAGCTCTACGTGTTCAGGGTGTTTCTACGTTAGAGATTGATAACAATAAATATGACTATGCTTTAATACTGGGTAGTGGAGTTCATGGATATGACCAGATTTTAGAAATTAATGCAGGCGGGCAGCTGTCATTGACATCCGGAACATTGGTTTATAACAATGCCTTAGATAATAGGATTGTTTTTGATAGTCCGTCATCAATATTAAATATAAAAACGCCGGGGGCTTTGTATCCACAAACAAGTATGCGGTTAACTGATGGATCGGTGTCATCGCCAGATTCAGCAAACTTTTTTATAGGATATAATCCTGGTGCTTATTCTATTTGTAGCAATCTTCACCGTTATGATTATGGGCACTTGATGGATTATTATATGACAGCAACATTGAGCATGAAAAATGGCTTGCGCAATATAGTTTTAGATTCAAATGATCAAATTTTAATAAATCCGGGAATTTTGAATAGAAATATAAGTGTACTTAATTCTGAAAATAAAATATCGGGAATAGGCAATCTTACAGGCACGCTAAGTTTCTTTGATTACAATTCATCATTGACGTGGGATTTAAATCAAAAATATTCAGGTGCCAATGTAGAGCTCAATGGAGGGAGAATTGTATTTACTCAAGATTCAGGTTTTACGGGACAAACATCTTTCGTCGGTACCGGAACTGTTGATTTGATGACTCATACATTTGACTTGGGAACGGAAGATGTTACGTGGAATGGCGACCTTTATTGGATTGGGGATGGCGGAATATTAAATATTAATAGTAATGTAACATTGGCAGGCACATGGACATTTAGTGGAAATGTTGTAATCAATGGAAATAATTTTTTAATTGATTTGGCTCCATCCGGGAAAATTGTGCTTGAACACGGGGCTCAATTATCACTTAAAAATATATCGATGTATAATGTCTCCAACCAAAATCCTATTATTTGCAGTGATGACAATTGTGTAATTACAATGAGTGTTGTAGATATTCTTCTGTCTGGGGATTATTTGTTTGATAAGGGGCGGTTGTTTGTTTATTGGAATAGTACCATTGGATCTCTTGGGAATCTTGATGTACGGCATACATTTTCTTATACAAGTGCTGCATCAAGTAATATTGATTCATTTTGCAGTTTAAGAATTTTGCCGCAAACCATTTTTTCTATCGGTCGAAAATATTCAGAGCAGACAAATTCGGCTAATCAACCATTAACCTTTGTTGACGCAACTTCGAGATTAATTTTGGAAAATAGTACGTTACACGTAACGTCATCAGGGATGATTTTGACCAATGGTGAATTGGTTGTTCAGGGAGGTTCTACGTTAGAGGTGGAGAATAATAAACATGAATACAGCTTAATCTTGGGAGATGGAACTCTTGAACATGATCAAGCTGTTAGTATAGAGGCCGGTGCTAATTTGACATTAAAAACGGGAAAACTGGTATATAATAATGCGGCAAGTGACAGAATAGTGTTTCATAGTTCTACGGCTGGTCTTGCTGTTGAAAGTGATCGAGGCTTGGTCCCACAAACGAGTTTCAAGCTTAGTAATGGGTCAGTATTAACTCCGTTGACGACGGATGTTTTTATAGAAGATTTGCCCAACACTTGTATCATAGCAGAGAATTTGCATCGTTATGATTATGCCCATTTGTTGGATTATGTTGTAAGTGCTACGCTGGCTCTTCTTCCAAATCGCACACTTGTATTGGATACGAATGACAAACTTTTAACTAATCCTGGAACCATTAGTATAGATATTTCTATAAAGAATGGTAATAACTTCATTTCAGGAGCTGGGACGCTTATTAGTAATCTTATTTTTGCTGATTACAACTCTTCGGTAACGTGGGATATTAAGGATAAATATACAGGCGGAAATATTGTTTTAAACGGTGGAAAAATAGTTTATAACCAGGATTCTGGGCTGACGGACGGATATTCGTTTATTGGAACCGGTACGGTCGATTTGACAAGCAAATCTTTTGAGCTTGGTACAAAAGTGACAACGTGGCATGGTGATCTTTATTGGGTTGGGGATGGAGCGACAATAAGGCTTAATAATGACATTATTTTGGATGGAACATGGACGTTGAGTGGAAATATTACCATAGATGGTGGTTATACGATTGATTTGTCTCCATCGGGAAAAATTGTGCTTGAACGTGGAGCACAAGTATCGATTGTGAACACGTCGCTTTATAATCTCTCGAGGAAAAATCCTATTGTTTGTTTAGACGATAACTGTCTAATAACAATGAACTATATGGACTTTATGATGGCGGGAGATTTTGAGTTTGATAAAGGGAGTTTGTATGTTTATTGGGATAGTACAATATCCTGCCTTGGGGATTTGGATAAAAATTATACGTTTTCTTACACGAGCGCGGTAGGCTCATATATTGATGTATATAGCAGATTACAAATTTTGCCGGGTGTGACTTTTGCTATAGGAAGACCGGACTCAACAGTTACCGATCCTGATTTGCAACCGCTAACATTTGGTGATTCTACATCTATCCTAGAAATGTTTAATGGGAGTACGTTACATGTAACGTCTTCGGGAATGATTTTGACAAAGGGTGTGTTGCAAATTAATGGACATTCTATTCTTGAAATTGAAAGTCACAAAGATGAGTATGGATTAATAATTGGTGATGGAACTGCAGAAAATGATTTTGGATGTATGATATCAGGGGATGGAGTTCTTACCCTTGAATCTGGTAAGTTGGTGACAAATTTTTTCCAACCAACCAATAGAGTGATATTTCAGAATCCGTCAGCCGAATTTGAGTTAGGGTCGACGGCGGCATTAAAGGTTAAATCAGACTTAACACTAGAAAGTGGTTATATACGAACACATAAAGGTGCGACAGTTGATCTGGCGCCAGGGGTTATATTTACTGAAAATGATGTTACAGAATATTCAGAATACCCATATAACTCGTTCAAAGTGAAGGGGCGAGCGAATGGTTTTTTGGGTTTTGAATTGGATGACGGGGGATACTTCTATTCATTAGAAGGTATGCACTTAGGAGGGATTCAGTGTAATGCAGGTAATACTCGTATTGGTGGTGTTGCGGGAATATCGGACGAATATTTTGGGCCGATTACTTTGGTTGGGCCTAGATCTAGAGTGGAAATGGGAATGATAGCCGCTCTTAAAACTGATGTTGTTTTAAATGGCGGGACGGTGATTATCGATAGTGCTACAATCTTTGCTGCTGATAAACAATTGACAGGATCCGGTACGGTTCAGGTATCAGGGAGACAACTAACACTTGGTACGGAGGAAATGTGTGTAACAAATACAATACATTGGTTGGCTCCTGTACAAGGCAAGCTAGATTTAAGAGCAAAAACAATGCTGACCGGGACATGGATTGTCGATGGAAAATTAGAAATCAATGGGAATGGAAATATTCTAGATCTTTCAAGAGGTGGTTCGTTGATAATACGACCAAATTCAACGTTGTTACTTGATGATGTTGCAGTTAAAGGGCTTGGAGAAAATTTTGGAAATATTATTTGGGATGCAGATACTTCATTATTACGATGTTCAAATACTTACGTAGAATTGGATAATAATTTTGTAACAACGATGGGTGGTATTTATGTTGCAGGACCATTGGCTATAGGGTTTAAGAATCACAATTGGATTGTAGACAATACGGCATCGATGACGGTTGATGGCGTAACGTTATGGAAAGATTCTTTGAGTAGCGATGCATGTGGTAAATTTATTTTTGGATCCGGTGATCAAAGTAAGTACTTAACATTGGTTTCAAGCGGAACGATTAAGACGGCAACAAATGATGATGTAATCAATGCAATTGTTGGACAATCAAATCTTAACCTGACAACAATAGATCATGGTCCGGCCAATATTCACTTCACAACAGATTCTGCATATACGTTGAGTTACGATCTTAATTTGGCATCGGCACACTATCTTGAATTGGGTGGGCAGGTAACAGTCGATGGTAATGGGCATACAATAAATCTTGCTAAGTCCTCCGGAAACCAGATTGTGGTTAATAATAATGCGTCTGTTGTTTTGAATAATATGAAGATTACTAATTTTTCAGAGAGTGCGTTTACTATCGGTAGCAATGCGCAGGTGATAATGGGTGATGGGGTTTCGCTTACGCTTGATTCGGCACAATCAATTTCACGTACATGGATCTTTGCTGGTGACACAGTGTTGAACGGCAATAATAATACGCTTGATCTTACAGCGGGTGGTAATGTTATTGTTGCGCCGCATGGCAATCTTACATTACATGATCTTTATGTTACCGGTCTTAATGCAAATAATATGTGTTGTCAGGGTGATGTATCTACGCTTCACATTAAAGATGTTGAACTTAATATGTCTGGGGATTACAGTTTTACATCCGGTGCAATTCAATATGAAAATGATGTTGTTATTTCCGGATCACATATTTTTGCTTTCCAATCAAATGTAACATCTACTATTGCACACGATGCTACAGTGTATTTTGGTTTTGATACAACGTTTAATTATGCGCCGGTGGTGGCAAGGAAAGATCTTTTGGCATTTGAAGATGTGACGTCTGCTTTGTATATGATGAAAGGTGCAGCATTGTATACAACGTCAACTGGTATGCAGTTGACTAAGGGTAGGCTTATTGTTGATACGCAGGCGTCTTTTAATGCTGAATATGCAACCGAAGGAAGTTCGATTGCTGAGATAGGCATAACGCTTGGTAATAATAATGCTGAGGATGATGTGATTATTGATATTTTGCCGGGCTCTGTTCTTGATGTTGATAATGGATATTTGATTTATAAAAATGTTTTGTCGACTTCAATGCAATTACGCAATCCACTTTCAACATTGCAGATGAATGCCAATACCATCCTCAAGCTTTATCAGAATCTGGATATAGGGAATGGCCGTTTGCGTTTGAATTCGCAATCTGCGTTGTATAAGGAAACAGGAACATTAATTATCGGCGATGTTGATATTTTTAGTGGCGTGTAATGGAGTAGACGGTGAAGGTCTCAGATTATATTTTTTTGTTGTCAATTGCATTTTTTACATTGCAACCTACATGCTTTTTATGCTTAATTGTTGGTTCAAACACAACTCCATCACGTCAATCTATTGTTACATTTCCTCGAGCAGATACTGATAATACTATGCTTGGCTTTGCATATTTTGAAAATGGTTTTAGATTACAAAGTCATTTGACAACGTGTACCTATAATGATTTTTTCCCAATCGGTTCAACGGTTGATTTACGTGGCGGTCGATTGTATTTGTTAAAGGATTTGTTTTTTGATAAATCACTTAATATAACATCCAGCGGTAGTATTTTTGCCAATCAGTATTCAATAGAATTTGATCAGCAGGCTGGAGATCTTGTTATATCTCCTTCGTTAACATTTGATAATGTTGCTATTTTTTTTAATACGGATGTTCGTTTGCATGCGCCTATGCAATTTCGTGGAGCGTGTAAAATAAACGCCAATGGCAAATTTTTAACCCTGTGTGGTAATAGCGCTATTGTATTACGGCCGGGTACAAGTTTAGTTTTAGAGGACGTAATGTTATACGGTTTATCGGGTAACAATCTTCGTTGTATGACCGACAATGGGGCTTTGACTATACATAACAGTATTTTATCAATGTCCGGAGATTATACCTTTTCTCGTGGATCTATTTTGTTTGAGAAGGATGTTGCTATTACCGGTACAACGCGTTTTATCTATGGAAGTGGCCTTACCAGTACGATAGCTTCTCTTGCAAAGCTATTTTTGGAGCAAGATTTAACATTCAGTTACGCGCCACGTCGAGCAAACGGCGATTTGTTGTATTTTACTGATGCTACTGCGACTTTGCATTTTAATGGTTGCTCATTATTTTCTACACGTACCGGATTACAATTCACTACTGGAACATTGATATTTGACGATAAGGTTACCGTAAGTAGTCAGGCGCGTAATGCCGCTGAAGCAATAAAATTGGGTTCCAATGTAAATATTATTGTAAAAGGTGGCGCTACGTTGGATTTATATGGACTTGTACGTTATGAATAAATATGTATACATAGTATCTATTTTTCTGTTAATTCCAATGCGTGTGTGGGGCCTCTCGGTTGGATCGAATACGATTGGATCTCGTCAACCATATATCCTGTTTCCTCGAGTTGATACCGACAACAGAATGTTAGGCTTTGCTGCTTTTGAGAGTGGCTTTGGTCTTGAAAATTCACAGACGACCTGTACGTTTAATGACTTTTTTCCTGTCTCCGGCAATGTTAATTTGGGCGGAGGTGTTCTTTACTTGCTTCGTGATCTTACATTTGCAAACAAAACTTCGCTGCTTAATATGGGCAAAATTTTTGGTAACGGTTGTGGTATTGTTTTTGAAAAAAATGCTACTGTTGTAGACATTCCAACGACTAGAGAGGCCGGCGCTCTTGCATTTACACACACGTCTAGCTTTAGTACGGCCCACGTGATTTATGAAATGCAATATGATTATTCTGATGTATATTTGGCAGCGGCTGGTGCAGCAAGTGCTACCGTACCGGAAATGCGTATAATGTATTTGAATGCCAGCCAAAAACTTACGACAACGCAATCTATTAATGATGGAAGAACGTGGTATACAGTTAAATGGCATCCATCAAGTCAATATCTTGCAGCAGGTAAATTAAGTGCCGGTGCATTACCAACGTTATATATGTATCAATTTGATGTATCTAATGGGACAATAACTCAAACTGATTCAAAAACTTTTGGCAGTCCGTCGGCATCAGTAAATTCATCTGCATGGCATCCATCGGGAAACTATTTGTTTATAGCCAAAGAAAATACCGATGCAACGGGAGAACTGCATGTATTTAGTTTTTCCAGTGGCTCATTGACACCTGTAACCGCGGCTAGTTTGGTACCATCAAGAGCAATTAACTTAGGAACTTGTGTGTGCTGGGCACACTGGGGTAACTATGTTGCTGTTGGAACTGTCAATGCTGTTGGTGTAACAGAACAACTTTATGTATATAATTTCAATGGAACATCATTAACGCTTTCAGCAAGTGCGGGTATAGGGACAACAATATCTACTATTGATTGGTCACCGACAAGTAGTGTGATAGCTGTTGGGTTGGTTGGGGGTTCTGAGAATCTGCGTTTATTTAAATACAATTCTATGGCTAACACGTTATCGGAGATCCAAAGTGCTCGTCAGGGAATTTCTAAAACAGTTCAAACGGTGAGTTGGGATAAGACTGGGCAAAATCTTTCTGTGGCTATGGATCCAGCCGGTGCAGGGCCTGAAATAGCGATGTATTATTATGATCAGGATAAAGAGACGTTTTCTGAAATAATGCGTCAAGAACTTACGAATGGTGGATATGAGGTTGAAATTTCACCTCGGTCTACACATTTTGCTTATTCCGATAGTACAGGTTTTGTTAATGTTTTTTCTTTACAAGATCCTTCGACCGTATTTCATATTAATAATGCATCAATGACTATTAATGCTAATACAAATTTGTACATAGGATTGATGTGTTCCGGTGCGTGCAAAATTAGTGGTGGCGGTAATGCACTTAATTTAAGGGGCAATGGGGGTATTACGGTTAGACCGGGATCAAATTTAATTATCGAAGATGTTGAATTAACCGGTTTGAATAGTATGCGTCTGCGTTGTATGACGGACAGTGCGGCTATCACATTGCGTAATAGTGGATTGACGTTGTCTGATGAATATACATTTTCTCGTGGTTCTATGCTGTTTGACGACGAGGTTGTTATTACCGGTACGAACAGTTTTATTTATTCGAGTAATGTTACCAGTACAATAGCAACCCGATCAGTGTTGCTTGTAGATCGTGGAATGACTTTTAGTTATAGTCCTCGACGCGCAAATCGAAATTTATTGTACTTTGCCGACGATTCATCAATGTTATATCTTCGTGGGTGTTCATTACTTTCAACGCGTACGGGACTGATTTTATCCGGTGGCAGTATTGTAATTGACGACGTTGTTACGATGAGTAGTGGCGCCTTATATGATGTTGAAGGTTTAACATTAAATTCGACGTTAACAATTAATATTTTGGGTGGTGCAACATTGAATTTATATGGGCGAATACGTTATGTATAAAAAATTTGCATACTTGATGATTGTTCTTTTCCCAATACAGATGTTTTGTTTGTCTGTTGGATCTAATTCTGTTTTTTCTCGGCAAGCGCCGGTAATATTTCCATCTGCAGATACTAATAATACGATGTTGGGATTTGCGGTTTTTGAGCAAGGTTTTTCATTTGAAGATCGTTTTACAACCTGTACCTTTAATGATGTTTTTCCTACCTCCGGTCAGATTATGTTTAATGCCGGTCGCTTGTATTTGCTTCAGGATCTGGTGTTTGCCAATACCACATATCTGGGAACGGGAGCATGGCTTTATGGTAATAGTCGTTCGGCTGTGATGCCCGATATTAATGTGACAGTAACCATTCCGTACAAAGGCGGTAGCTTAGATTATACATATGTTCTTAACACGATTGCGAAACAGAATATGGGTGCGGCCGTTCAGTCTGTTGATTGGCATTATACCAGCTCGTATGTTGCTGCAGCATCCTTAAATGATGCTGCGGGGGCTGAATTGCGTATTTATTCTTTTGTTGGATCAACGATGTCGTTGGTCAACTCAACAGAACAAGGACGTAATAGCTATACTGTGCGATGGAACCCCAAGTCATTTCATCTTGCGTTTGGCCGCTCAAATGGTCTAGGTAATGAATTAATTACATATTTATGGAATCCATCTGGTCCGTCATTGACTGCTACGGCTGGTCGGAGTTATGGCGGTCCTGCTGTAAATGCGGTTGCTTGGCATCCATCAGGAACTTATTTGCTTGCCGGTTTGGACAGTGGTACCGAACTTAATCTTTATAATTTTTCATTAACAACAGGTGCTTTAACTAACCTTACAACGGCAGGGCTTACTCAAGCGGTTGGCCTTGATGCTTTAAGTTGGGCGCCGGGTGGCAATTATGTTGTTGTTGGAACCGCGAATGATGCAACGGTTGGGATTCCTGAATTATTTGTGTATTCATTTAATGGGACAACGTTAACGCTGACAACAAGCGCTGAGATTGGTGCTAATGTTAAGGCGGTTGACTGGTGCCCGACCGGTTCATATGTAGCGGTTGGAACGACCGGTGGAACTCAGCAGCTGCGAATTTATCAGCATACGTTATCGCCGCAGAGCATACGAGAACAGAAGTCTGCACGCGTTGGAGAGGTAAACAATGTTAGATCTGTTAATTGGGATAGAACCGGGACCTATTTAGTTGTTGGTATTGATAATGGAATTTCTTCACGTGTTGATCTGTATCGTTTTGATAAGACAAATGTAACATTAACAAAAATAACTACGGCGGCTTCGGCAACTGCGGTTAACTCAATTCGCTGGTCGCGACGAGCAAACTATCTTGTGCGTGGTAATTCAGGCAACCAGGTTATTATTTCTAATCGTATTCCTCAGGGCACCACTGTTAACAACATATCGCTTGTTTTGCGCGATGAAACTCTTTTGGGCGGAGCATTTGCTTTTGAAGGTAATTGCAAAGTTAATGGTGGTGGCAATAGATTAAAGTTATATGATCTTGGTATGTTATTGGTAAAAGATGGTGCCAAATTAGTATTGGAAGATATTGTTATTGATGGCCTTGCTGATTCCAATATTCGTTGTTTATCCAATAATAGTTCAATAATAATGTGTGATGTGCGATTGACGCTTACTAAAGATTTTACCTTTGCAACAGGATCAATTTTATTTGATGGTTATGTTGAATTTATGGGGCCATATAAATTTAATTATACAACGGCATTGACGAGTAGTATTGCATCCGGGGCATGCTTGTTATTTGATCAGGGTTTTACATTTAATTATGCTCCAAGTGTTGCAAAGAAAAACTTATTATATTTTCAGGATTCAACATCCAAATTATACCTTGATGGGTCTTCTTTGATGTCAACGAGAACAGGACTGCAATTGGACCGTGGAATGCTTATTTTGGATAATGCAGTAACATTGAGTAGTCAGGGGCGAGCTCAGAGTGAAATAATGCAATTAGGCTCAACTCTTGACATTAGGGTATTAGGTAATGCAATGCTAAATTTATTTGGGACAATAAGAGTGGATTAAAAAAAGCCGATATAAAACAGGGAGAGTAGTAATGAAGATGTGGTTCCCAAGAGCTGAATCAACAATGATGGTCGGCTTAAGTTTTTTTGGCTTATTATTTTGTAATAATTTATTTGCTGGTTTTTCATTTTCTCATAAGAACTCAACAGTGAATGTTGGTTCGAGTAAACTAGTGATTAACCGACCGATTACGAATTGGAATGGGACTCTGTCTGTTACCGGTACTGTTACCGGTCAACCCATTACGTTCAGTTATGGCACCCTTGAAAAAAATAATGTTCCGGTAGTATTGAATGCGCAATATACACCAAATGATGTTCGACAACAAATTAAATTAAACTCTAACCAATTAATGCGTGCCGATCCTGGCCAGCTTGCACGTAAGGTTGCTGTTATACGTTCTGGTAATCGTCTCGAGGGGCAACCGCTTTTTACCGCTACTAATTCAATTAAATTAACAAGTCATTTAAGTGATTTGACTTTGGCTATTCAGAACAAGCTTAGCTCAGATATTGTTATGAGCGGTGGTAAAATTATTCTTGATGATGATTTGATCTTTGCCGATGATCGTACGCTTACCGGTTCTGGTACAGTTGAGTTGAACAACAAAAGAGTAGCATTTGGTAGTAGCGATATGGTGTTGACACATACAATTTTGTGGCGTGATGCAACGGATATTCAAATTAATGCTAAAACTTATTTAAGTGGACAATGGATAATTCAGGGTTCAGGTCCCGAAAATGAAGCACATATAACCGGTAATGGCAATATACTTGATCTATCGCAAGGTGGAACACTTTGGATTAAAGCAGGAACGAAAGCATATTTTACAGATATCAAAATTGCTGGGCTTGGAAATGGGTGGTTTGTTTTTGAAAATGATGCATCGCAGGCAAGGTTTTGTGATGCTGAAGTTGGTTTATCGCGTAATTATACTGTTACCAACGGTGGCTTTTATGTCGAGGGTGATACGACAATTGCGACGATGAATTATATTTTAACGTTTGACCTTCTCGGTACGCTAACGGTTAATGCTGTGACGTTGTGGTATGATACAGGGAGTTATACACCAAATAATAATATTCGTCCGTTGGCTACATCTTCGAGTAATCCTGGTGGTAAGTATGTCACTTTGATTGGTGGTGGTGTGGTTGCGGCAGCCCCAGCAAGTTTACCTGATCAAATTCGATATAACAGCAACGCATTATTGTATTTAGATAGGATCGATAGTAATGCGAAGTTGTTTTTGGCGCGTAATAATAGTAACGCGTTATTGTACGGGGATAGGGTCAACAGCAATGCGTTGTTGTACTTGGATAGAACAGACAGTAATGCGAAGTTATTCTTGGCGAGAAACAATAGTAATGCGATCTTGGGTCTGGCAGAAGTAGTGAGAACAGACAGCAATGCATTTGTGTATGGGATAAAGAACAACAGTAATGCGATAGTGACGGGTGTAGATTCAGCACTGAGTCGTTATACCAGTAATGCGTTATTGTACGGGGATAGGGTCAACAGCAATGCGTTGCTGTACTTGGATAGAACAG
>LDIV01000004.1:0-41020 GCA_001468855.1 candidate division TM6 bacterium UASB124
AACATTCAATTCCTTGATTGCAAAGCACTTTTATTTTGTTCATTACCTTGTATGATTCTTCTGTCCAGTAATTTAACTGAGGTTTTGTGTCCAGCATTGTTTGTTGCATATCTTGCCAGTCATCTTGAGCCAGTTGGCCAACTGTTGTAAAATCTTTTTTTGCAATTGCGTTTATCAGTAATGGCAATCGTTCTGCAGATTTTTTAAGCCAAGCATTATAAGATTGGCTGGTAGCAATCGTCATTCTCATGCCTTCTCGTGATCCAATAAACTTTGTTTGATTCCTTACTATAACAACAAGAATGCATAATTCTGGCCAGTGATTGTGATCAAAAATTTGTTCTGCAAAAGAGTCAGATCCATCTACTTTTTCTCCCTTATGCCACAACATAAAACCACCTGAAACTGATCTACACGCTGAACCTGAACCATAACGGGCTAAAATCGAAAGTTCTTTTTTAGTTAGATTAAGATTGCAAACTTTATCAATGCCTAGGGCCAATGCTGCAAAACCGCTTGAGCTACTTGCAAGTCCTGCAGCTGTTGGGAAATTATTTATTGTTGATATTTTAAAATATTTTTTAATACCATATTTTTGTCTGAAAAAATTCAAAAATTCTACGATTTTTCGTTTGTGTAAATTTGCAGCAGCGATGCCGTTTATAAAAATACTATCTTGATTTTTCTGCCCTAAATATTCACAGTCAAATTGTTGTATAAATGTTATTGTCTTTAGTTCTGATAGCGATATGGTCAGGCTGCTTTTCGTAGGTAAAAACAGTTTTTCATCTCGTTTTCCCCAGTATTTATTTAACGAGATATTTGCATGTGTTTGAATTTTTACAGTTTTCATTTTTTTAAAAATTACTTTTTAGAATGTGTAATCAAGGCCTACTATAAAAGCGAATGCATACTTATGTCCAAGGCTTTCGTAATGACTTAGGCATTGTGCGTCGACATATTGAGTCAGTTCGTTTGGTTGTCCGTCTAAATCTTTATAGAGACCTCCTGGAACAAACAGACACACTTTTCCTTGTAATTTGCATTCACTAATAATTTGCAATTGACCTTTTACATCAATTTCAGCGCCAAGAAATCTACTTGCAGTTTGGTTGCTCAACCAACCTTTGTTTGTGGGATCCGGGGTTCCGCCGGTTTTATAATAGTTGTCTGATTTATAAATAGGATTTACGTTTCTGAATCCGAGCTTTGCTCGGTCATATGCTAATTGGGCTTCAATTAACGGATCTGGATGATGGCCGTTTTTATCCCATTTATAAAGATTTGCATCTTCCCAGAAGAAAATACAATTTGCAGTAAGAGTTCCCTTTGTTTGTTTTTTGAAAGGGTACCAGGTTCCTCCGACTCCCAAAAATTCTAGATTGCTTACGTCTTTAAGATTATTAAATGCATACATTGTTCTATAGGTTATATTAAGGGGTCTTGGGATGACTAATCTATCGAAAATCAGTGTGCTGCGTACATCAAGTCCTTTGTATCTGGATCGTTGAGGGATAAATCCGTGATAAGTTTTATCGACTTCTTCATTATATGGATAATTATCTCCACTTATATGACCTGCTGTTCCTGCAACTCGGAAATGGTACTTGTCAAATGTGTAACCAATATCCGTAATTGCCATGAAGCCATTTAAATCTAATTTGTATGGCTTTCTAAATCTGGCATTTCCAAACAAATCTGAGTTATAAATTTGTATATTTTTCCCACCTTGATTCCAGCCTACCCCAATTATCTCCTTGCCCTGTCTATCTACATTTCTGTTTTGATCAGAGTTGATGATATAGTCTAAACTTTTTTGAGCATCATAATCTTCTGGCTTTACATAACTTTCATTTTTAACTGGTACTTTTCTGCGGCCGAGATTATTAGGAATATTTGATCCTGCGGCGGCTGGGAATACTATGTGACTGTAAACTTCTTCTGTGCCTCCGGTTGTATTTCTACTTAACATTTTGACGTTTCGATCGATTCCATAAACGTCCTGTTCTCCAGTTTGCCCTGCAATTTCGACGTTTACATCGAAATTATTTTTTTTGAATTCAAGCATTGCGCCAAAAGTTTGTAGATGTGAACTTGCATCAGCATCAAATTCAAGTATCTGATCCGGTGCTTTTGTATAAATCCAATATGGTTCAAAATAGACATCTTCTAATAGCTTATCAGGTGGAGTGTATTGAAATTTTAAAACCCAAGAATTTCTATCTTTGTTGGATCCTCGTTCTGTTCTACTGGACCCAAGTCTTTGAGCTCGAGTTGGCGCCGTAACGTCCTCAAGGTTTGCATCGTTTTCATGCCATTTCATAAAGTATAATTCAAATGCAAGATCGTTCAAAATATTAGAATGCAATAACATTCCCGGAGGCATTTGTGGATAGCGTGTAAAATTACTTTGCCCGGGCCAGCCAAGATATTCGACAGCCATATCGTTGTGGTAGCCAAGAGATATTCCTCTACCAACTTCATACTCAAAAAAACCTATTTTTAAAAAAGTCGGATTTTTATTTAGGGTATGACAAAAAGTATCAATATTTAATTTGAACCAAGCATCTTCAACATAAATTATAGGCATTAATGTTTTGCTGCCAACATTGTTTGCCGTGATCACCGAATCTAGATCTAAAGATCTGATATTTTCGCGCGAAAATGGAGTGTAATAATGATTTTGTTGCCAAATGGCATAATTTGTTAATCTGATGCCTGCTTCTGTTGTTGGAGTTCCATTTTTCTTAGCTCCCTGATCCATTTTAAAATCAAGTTGTAGCTTATGACGGAAAAAATCATTTTGATCAAAAAATTTATCACTTAAGGTTCTGACGCGTTGATAAAAAAAGTAATCTTCTTTTAATCTGCCTCCAAGTGTTAAATTAATATCTTCTGCTTTTAGCTTAACTAAAGATATATTTTTTTCTTTTGGCCAAGCTATGTATGGAAAGAGCAAAAAAATTGTAAATAATATTTTTTTTAGCTTCATCTTCTTATCCTTCTCCCTTCTCTCTTTTTTTGCATTTAAAATATTTATTGCGTTTGTTTGTATTTTTGTGTTTGTTCAGCTGTTGGTTGTGTAGGAGCAGCAATTTGAGGTTGTTGAATGACAACTGGTTGCTGTTGTATAACTTGTGGAATTTGAGTTGGTACTGGAGTTTGTTGGTGTGTAGGTGCTGCAACCTGTAATTGTTGAGCAACAGGTTGTTGTGATGGTGGATTTTGTACTGGGATATTAACTTGTGACGTTTGCGGTGGTATTGGAGTTTGTTGTTGCTGGGCTGGGACTATAACTTGAGGTTGTTGAACAATAGGGGGCTGTGCTGGTTGTTGAGGCGTTTGAACGACAACTTGCGAAGTTTGTGTTGAAGCTTGAGTTTGTTGCTGTTGTGTCGGTAGAACAACCTGTAATTGTTGAGCAGCAGGTTGTTGTGTTATTGGTGTTATCGGAGGCGATTGTGTGACCTGAGGTTGTTGAGTGATTGTTTGTTGAATTTGTGTTTTTACTGCAAGTTGAGCATTAGCCATTTTTATTTTATGTGAGTTTATATCTAGTCCGGAAAGGAAATTAAATCGTGTTTCTTTGAATGGATCTTTAGTCCTAACGTCACGGCTGTATAAAGTTATTTCCCAATTTTCTAGGGCATCTGAGGCGGATAGTATTACAAATGCATCATTATAAAAATCTAGGGCTTTTTGATAAACAATTGTTGGACATGAAAGAACATTCCAAGAGACAGAATCCATATCTGGGGCTAGCAATCTAAGTCCTTCAGATTTTTGGAATGTTTTGCGTTTTTTTTCATTGTGTATTGATGCTTTGATATTAATGGTTATATCAGGTTTTGGTTCATATGGTTCTTTAATTACAAGGTAGTCAACTTTAGATGATTGTGGTTTGGTTAAAAAATCAGCATAATTTATCTCATTTAAAATCTCATTTTCAGATCGTGCAAACTCTGATAAGCGTATAAAACTGTTTACATCTTTTGGTACGGTTAAATAAATTGCCAGAGGAAGAGTATTGAAAAAAGAGCTGACTTCTTTTTGAAGCGGAATAGGTTCTTTTGATAAATGGGCAGCACGTATTTGCAGTTCTGTTTTAAGAGTATGTTCTTGCCAATAATCTTTTGCTTCATGATTGCCGCGTAAATAAAAGACATTTTGCGGATTGACTTCAAGGAGTTTTAATGCTACCGTGAGTATTTCAAGAGTAAAAGGCGAACGATCCACAAGGTCACCCATAAAAATTATGTAATTATTAGAATTAGTTACTTTAAAATCATTTCCAATAATTCCAAGCTCTTTGATTTTATTTAAGCATCGAACAAGGGAGTGAAATGCCCCTTGCATATTCCCAAAAATTACAAATTTGGAACTTGGATCTGTTTGAATTTTGTAAATTAGATTATCGGTATGTCCTGAATTTTTCCTTGATTTTTCAGTGTTTTCAAGAATTGTTTTAAAAAAGCTTACGCTCCAAACTGGTTTTTCTTTGATACCTACTAGGTATAGTAATAATTTTATTTTATTTTTTATTTTTTGAGAAAATGTCGGAATTTGTGATTGATAGTATTTTGTGAATTCCGGTTTTAGCGTATCTGTATTTTCCATTGGTGTTTGTTCATTTGTTTGGTCTGCATAAGATTGCAGTTCCTTTAAATTTTTAAATCCATCTTTAAAATATGGGCTTGGAGTTAGAAGAATAATTGTTGTTGCAAGTAATCCCAAAATTAATACTGTCTTTAAAAATGTTTTTACAAAGCTGAATTTGTTTTTTCTGTGTGAACGATAGCTCGATGATCTTTTCATATTGCTCCTGCGTAGCAAGTTAAACATGCTTTAAATTAATAGAACTAGTCCAATTGATGTGGTTAAAATTATGCAAATGGCTAAAAAAGTGATGCTACTTATTTTTTCCAATTTGTCGACATATTTTTGCAATTTGTGGCTTTCCTCTGGTGTATTTTTTATTTCTCCAGAATACAACATAAAAGCGCGAGTAATCAATAGTTGAAAAATAAAGCATATAAGAGAGATTAACAAAAGTAAAATATATATAATGTCGGTGGTTGTTAAATATCCAACTTGAGGTATCATCTGTTCTATAACAAACCGGTATCCGATTAAAGTTGATGATGCGCTTATAGCCAAACTAAATTTTCCAACAACGTTTGCTAAATTCATAACAAATGAGAATAGTGATAAAAAAATTGAGGTAAAAAGGGGAATGAAAATTACCAAAATTTTTCGAATGCCATTTTTTTCAATGTCGAATGTAAAAAGCGCTTTTGGAGATGAAATTTTTTTATTTGCATCTTGTTTATCAAGCTCAATGTATGAATAGCCTGAGTTAACACTTAAGTCTTTAAGCTTCCAGCTTGTAGGAATAATATTGGGCGTTATTTGAAATGAATTGGAATCTGTTGTGAAATACATTTCATTTGGAGTTACAAAGTTATTAGATATGACAAGTGCTATTTTGTGGTCTTCAAATGGAAACTTATTGAAATTTAAAGATGTTTTTATATTGAAGGTTACGTTGAATTTTGCAAAGATTTTATTGTTGATTATTTTTATGTCTGGAGTAGATTTGTAAAGAATTTTATCATTATCGAATGAAAAAGTTTCAACACGTTCAATTGGAATTTCGTCAGCATTGAATTCAAACCAAACTACCGCGTCAATTGTAAAATCATTTTTAATTACGTCAAATAATGGAAAATTTTTTATAAATATTCCCGTTTTTACATTTACTGCAAATGGGCCGAAATCTTTAATAGCTTTTGCATTAACAGGATTAAGTAATGGTATCGTGTCAGTAATATTTGGCTTTGAAATGGCTAACCAAAATTCCACTAAAAGTAGGCCTGCAACAAACATCATTATGATTGTTTTAAATTTTGCACATACAATATTGATTTTTAAATATTCTTGAAAATTGAACAGATCATCTAAATAGGACTTTTTCATGTTAAGTTCTTTCAATATTGAATGACCATTCTTCCCATTCCTTGCTGCCTCCGGCATTTATCCATATTCGGTTTGAAAGTGTTCGAGTTTCGGGATTAAAATTTAAATTTAAATCTTTTATTATTGGAATGTCGAAGTTTTTTATATTTTCAATTGTATTAAGAAGTTTGTTTGCTGAAATTGGAAATTGGGATGCTTTTATGCATTCGCATAATATTATAGAATTTATATAACTTTCAAATGAAAATGGAGATAAATTTTTGTTGGGAAAATATTTTTTCATATCGGCTCTGTACTCTTTTGCTATTGGTAGTAAACTTTTGAATGGATCTGGTACAACCGATGTTGTTACAATGGTGATGCCTCGTGATTTTGCTAATGTTTCTTGTATTGAAAATAACCTATCTATACATAGGTATGAAACTTTTGTAAATCCATTGTTTATCATTTGTTGAATGAAGTTATATGCGGGACGGGCTTGTGCTACGCACAATATGGCATCAGGATCTTTTTCAACTGCGGATAATTTTTTTACGGCACGCATAACACTTACGGTTTTTTGAGGGTAAGATCCATATGCGAGTAATTCTATTTTCCTTTCGCTTAGCACGTTTTTAATTTCTGCAAGAACTCCTTCCCCCCATTCACTAGCTTCATAAAAAACAGCAAATCTTTTTTTATGTAAAGAGTTTATCGAATAATCAATAAGTGCTGTAATTTGTGCTTTGTCTGATGCTCTGAAAAATATAGTATTTTTATTTGAATGCGTTCGCCATTTTTCTAAGCCTTCAATTGGGAAAATTGATACAAGTTTATTTTTTTTTAAATATGGCATTATGCACCTCATTGTGGTTGAGCCAAAAAGACTTGTAAATAGAGGTGTTTTTTTATTTTGAGTATTAATATTTTCTACAGTTTTTGTTATATTTCCGCCATCATCACGGGCATCAATTTTTACATAAAAATTGAAATTGGGTAAAGTTTTAAGTTTTAATAAAAATGCTTGCATGCCTGTTAATAACTGATCCCCAATTATTGCAACTTCCCCTGTTTGTGGAAGAGATGTGCACAAGTCTAATTCATATTTATCCGATATAACTCTTGTTTGTAAGGCATAATTTAAGGGATTAATTAACTGCGGTGTTACTGTTATATTAGTGGTAAGGGGGGTACTTAGTGTTTGAGATAAATTGGCTTTGGGTAAATTGGGTAAATTGGAAAGTTCTTGTTTGATTGGTATAGTGGCTAAAATATTTATACTATCTAAATATAAATATATTAAAATTAACTTTTTCATTTTATGTCCTGTAAAAAAATGCGGGTATTTTTTATTTTCTAAACTAGGTTGACTACAACCTTATTTTCAAGTCAATATTTTGATTTAAGCAGTTTAATTGATGCCTTCAGCTGCTTTTTTAAAGAATTATATTATGCAATGTTTTGTAAAAAAAATATAATGATCTTTTCTATTTGAGATAATTAATGCAAAAGATGACTTTATTTGCATCTTATTATAGAAATATGCCGATAAAAACATAAAATTTTATGATATAATTACAATATAATATATTTTGAAATATACCATGCGATTTATTTCGTGGTATCGGGCGAAATCAGTCATTGTAATCAGTCTTTGTAATAGGTATGTAAATAACCAGTTGGTGATGGCGGACAAAGTTAGGCAAAAAGATGACAAAAAAAGCAATTTTACCTAAAGTTTTACTTGTAGGAAGAACAAACGTAGGTAAATCTACTATTTTTAATAGATTGATTGGCGAAAAGAAGAGTATTGTTTTTGATCAAGAGGGAGTTACTCGGGATTATGTTCAAGAACCTGTAACTCATGGCAATCTAACATTTGAACTCATTGACACTGGCGGTTTTTCGTTTCGAAAAGATCTTGATGATATTTCAAAAAAAGTTCAAGAAAAGTTGATTACTTTGTTAGATAAGGCAGCAGTTGTTTGTTTTATTTGTGATGCAAAAAATGGTATACACCAAGAAGATAGGAAAATTGCTCAGCTTTTACATAAATCCGGAAAGTCTGTTTTTTTGTTTTTGAATAAAGCAGAAAATACGTCTGCACTTGAAGAAAATATACATGATTTTTATTCATTGGGCTTTAAAAATATTGAGCCTATATCTGCAATTCATGGTCGCGGTATTAATACAATGCTTGATTTGATCGTAAAAAATATTCCACTCAAAGAGATTGAACATGAAGGTGAGCCTAAGCATAAAGTTGTGATCATTGGGCGTCCAAATGCTGGAAAATCATCATTGATGAATGAAATCTTAAAGCAAGAGAGATCAATAGTTTCAGATATTGCAGGAACTACTCGCGAAGCCATTTCTCAAAATATATTCTTTTTTAAAGATTTAATTCGGTTAACTGATACAGCTGGAGTTCGCAAAAAGTCACGAGTGGATGATGATTTAGAAGAACTTATGGTGAAAAGTTCATTTGCAGCGGTAAGGGATGCGGATACAGTTGTTATTATGATTGATGTTTCAAATGATGGTAGAATTTCAGATCAAGAACTTAAGTTGCTTTTCTTTTGCTATGAGCAAAAAAAGAAAATGCTGGCAATTTTTAATAAGATCGATTTGCTCGATGAATATAAGAAAATATTATTAGATAAATGCATAGATGAGTATAAATTTATCTTTGATAAAATTCCGCAGATTTGGATCTCTTGTGTGACGAAAAAAAATGTGGGTAAAGTTTTAATCGAGTTGCAAAAGATTTGGGCGCGATGCGAAAATCCTTTTGAAGGAAAAGATATTAATGATGTTCTTAAGGAAGAGTTGGACAAGAGGCATTTATACAAAATAATGTTGGAACTAAAAGTTTACAAAGCAGTAGTTGTTCCGGCGGAGATTCCAGTTGTAGATTTATACGTAAACTTTCCAGAGTGGTTTGGGCCAACCGAACTTGGATGCATTGAAAATATTTTGCGTAATAATTATGATTTAAAGGGTTGCCCTATAAAGTTAATTGTTAAAAAGTCGAGGGGATAATGGCTTTTTTAGAGGTCAAAAATTTGAGTCAAACGCTTGGAAAAAGAGATATATTAAAAAATATTTCTTTTTCAGTGGAAGCAGGTCAAGTGGTTGCTTTTCTTGGCCCGAATGGTGCAGGTAAAACAACTTTATTGAAAACTGTGATTGGTTTGCATCAAATTAAAAAAACTACGCAAAATGGTAGCAATCAAATTTTGTTAGCAGGCAAAGAAATTCAAAATTGGCCTGTTCATAAACGAATAGAAGAGGGATTGGTTTATTTACCTCAACAAACATCATTATTCCAACAACTTAGCGTTCAGGATAATCTGACGATGATTTTTGAATATCAATCGTATTGGAAAGCTAAAACGAAAAAAGATTTTTTGCATGAGAGAGACGCATGGCTTGAAATTACGGATTTAACTAAAACGCTTAAGCAAAAGGCAGGGACATTATCCGGTGGACAAAAACGAAAGCTAGAAATTGTACGTTCTTTGCTTATGTACCCTAAAGTCATTATGCTGGATGAACCATTTGCAGGTGTTGATCCAAAGTCAATTTATGAATTAAAAAAAATTTTTACTGATACCGCGAAATTAGGTATTGCCATTGTTATATCTGATCACAATGTTGAACAGTTACTTTCGATAGCGCAGTTGGTTTATGTGATTATTAGTGGACAGAATATTACCTCAGGAGGAATTAGGGAGATTATTGAAAATAATTTTACAAAAGAGTATTATCTTGGAAATCAATTTTATAGTGAAATTTCTCAAAAATATTTATAAAAAATGAGTTTTGTAAGAAGTAGTAAGTATCATCTCAGTTATCTAGGAGAAGATCGTGCTGAAAAATGTCAAAATATCTTTCCAAAACATGGATCATTCTGAACCAATGGAAAAGCACACATTACAAAAACTAGAGAAGGTTTCGGATCTTTTGAAAAACGAAGAAAATTTAACACCGTTATTTGCAGAGTTTTGGCTTAAATCTAATAAACAACACCCTCATCATGAAGCAGACTTTCATCTTAAAACCCCACGCTTTGACTTGCATGCACATGATGTTGGTACGGATATGTATATAGTTATTGATAATACCATAGATAAAATGGTTGCTTTGATTAAAAAAGAAAAAGAGTTACGAAGAGATAGGTCAAGAAGAGCTGATACGGATAAGAAAAAGTTTAATTCTTAAAATTTATAAAATTCTAAAATTTTTAAAAATAATTTTTTTCTAAAACAAACCAGGCGTGTCATTCCGACACGCCTAAAGATTGTCAAAAAACATACGACCCATATCTATGTAGAAATATAATTAAATAAAAATGTTGTAGAACCCAATTAAATAATTTTTTATGCTTATTACGCAGGGGTAAGGGGCCTTCTCTTCTTCCTCTCCAGAAGTACCAATATTGTATGGATTGATAGGTCTAAAGCCAAGTTTTGGTAAAACCTCACTAATGTCATTGATGTGATCACCTCCAGCACAAACGAATATTGATGTATATTGAGTGTTGCAATATATTTCATGCAAAATTCTTGCGTCAATAAGGTATTGGTCATAAACCCCAATTATATAGTCTTTTCGCTCTTTAAGTGAAGGTAATTTTAGCGGCTTGCATTTACCTTCAACTTGGCAAGCTTCTATGTACAGTTGATCAAATTGCGCATTATACAAGGAACAGTTGTTCGAAAAATTTCTGTATTCTATATATGGATTTTTGGCAATAAAAGCGCTTAGTAAATTTGTAACTTCTAAGTTGAATTTGCTGTTTAATATTTTATCATAAAATAAATTGAGGATTTGGCAGTCATGATAACTTGTTAGTTCGTCAATTGCCTTCTTATGCATTTCTAAAACATCATAGAGAATTTCATGAAACCTAAACTCAACATTTTTTACAGGGATCCCTTGTTGGTGGCAAAATTGAGTTAAACATGGAAGTGACGAAATATGTTGATTGGCAACAGTTAAATATTCTTTTGGCAGCAAATTACTGTAATTTTTGTTAGGGTCAAAATGAGGATTGACTTTGATGACTTGATCAGAAATTTTTATACAAGAATCCCTTAAGATTGCCAACATAAATGATCTTAAAGGAGATGCCTGTTTGGCTCGTTCGAATTCGGAGTCGTTATCCAATATATCCATCATCCATACATTTGTATCTAAATGAATAGCAAATTCTGGAGTTATTCTATCTTCAACTATAACAAAAGCATTTAGATGTTTTGCAGCATTGATTAGCTCAATGCGTTCCTGATAGGGTCTCCTTGTATCTAAATGAATGTCCGAAAACAAAAAAAGCGTTTGTCTTCCGTTACTCCATTCTTGAATGTTATGGAAATAACCGCTTAAAAACACAGGAAATGACAAAAAAAACGCAAAAACTACGTATTTTTTAAATAAATTCATTATCAACCTCTATTTTAAAAAATTACAAATTTTATATAATTTATGTAATTTAATATATCAAATAGGAAAAGGCTTGTTAAATTCAGGCTAAAATATACTCAAAATGGCACAAAAAGTTAAACCTGCTAGTTAAATATAAATGAAATATAAGCCTTAATTAGTAGCGGGAGCATTGATATTGTAAGTGCAAAGCCTATAAAAGATTTTAGCTTATCTAATATTGATTCAGTTCGGGCAGTGAAAAGATAATACATTGAAATCGGGGCGATTAGCGCTGCAAAAATTGTAAAAAAAATATATTGCGGTATAAAAATATTTAGAAACGAGTATGTGCTTAAGATCCAGCATATAACTAAAAATCTACGAATTTCGATTAACCAAATGTTTCTTGGATGTAATTTTTTAAAAAGTAACAAGGTCATTAAAATAAAAATGGTTAAGTAAAAAAACATATAATTTATTGAAGTGAAAAAACTTTTCAGTTTACCTATAAGCATTCCCCATATACTTTTGAAGTTGTCAATAATGACATTGGCGGTTTCTTGAACAGGTTTTGGTGGTGTATTAAAATTTTTATCGGTTTTGTTTTTATCTACCTGATTTTTATTACTTGGGTTTTTGTTATCGAAATAGTTTTTTGTAAAAGTTTTTATGATGTCGTAATTTAAGTTGTTACTGAATGCATTGTTATATGTTCCGGTGTTAAAAAGACTAAAGCCATCGTCTAAAGCTTTTGATAAACTTACCGGTTGTGACATTCCGTTTTTATTAAGGACAATACATGAAATATATAAATTTGACTCACTTAAGTTTTGAAGAATTGCTTTTTTATTATCTGATTCAAAATTTAGCGCAACCTCGCAGCTTAGCGATTGTGTATAAAGCTTTTTGACTCGTTTGAATCTTGTTACATATTGCATTGTAGGATTTTGTTTACATTCCCATGATGTTACCGTTATATCAGGATTGTCTACTGAAAAATTTAGAGAATTACTATAAATACCATGATCTTGTGGATTAAGAGATATTCGGATACAGATTTTTTTTGAATTTAAAATATTGGAAATATCGTTTGTTATTGTGAGTTCAACCGCAGTGCTTTTCGTAAATTGTAAAAATAGCAATGTGAGTGAGAGTATGATTTTTTTAAACATCAATCTTTCTACCTTATGCTTTCTACTTATACTTTTCATCTTATAAAATTTAAAAATGTTGCCATTTAATAAAACTCTAGATTATAAATCTCTTTACATAGATCTTAACCTAATAATTAAATTCTTACAAAAACAAAAGGAGATAACGGTGAAAATTATGAGGGAAAATATATCTTTGTTTTTATTTATTCAATTTGCATTTTTAAGTATTTTTAGCATATATGTTCAGGCGAAAGCTCCTAGTGAAAGAACTCTATGTGAAAATACGCCAAAACTTACAGTTGTTATCGTTATTGATCAGTTTGCTTTTCACTATATTCCAAAATTACAAAAATATTTTAAATATGGTCTTAAGGATTTATTAGACAATGGTGTAGTGTACTACAAAGCCTATCATCCTCATGGGGTTCCCGAAACAACGCCTGGACACAATGGGTTGAGTGTTGGAACATGTCCAAAGGATCATGGTGCTGTTGCAAATGATTGGTTTGGGCCTAATGGGGAGATCGTAGAATATGTAAATGATCCTGAATTTCCGTCTTTGACTTCAAGTGAACCAGGGAGAGGTTATTCTTCGAGAAATACTAAAGTTGATGGTTTATCAGATCAATTTATGTTTAAATCAAAACCCAACAGTATTCACAAAGTTTATGCACTTTCTTTAAAATCTTATCCTGCCGTGTCAATGGCGGGTAAATTGGGTAAGCCTTTTTGGCTTGATCAACAAAGTGGCGAATTTACATCTAGTACCGCATATTTTAAAGAATTACCAAAGTGGGTTACTGATTTTAACCAACTTGGGCAAGCAGAAAAATTGAAAAATACAGTTTGGGAGTTAATGTATCCGGAAGATGCCGATGAGTATGATTTTCCATTCATTAAAAATTATGATTATGCCGGTATGAAAGGTTCAATGATAGGTACAAATTCTGATAAAGTGGTTAGTAAGATAAGTTCTTATAAATATTTCATATTTGAAAAGACTCCGCAATCCAGTAAATATCTACTTAATTTTGCAGAAAAATGCGTAGACTCTAATTTTGATGTGAAATCAAATGATAAAATGATTTTATGGATTTCATTAAGTAATCTTGATTTGCTCTGTCATTTTTATGGGCCGGACTCTCTTGAGGTTATAGATTTAATATATCATATAGACAAACAGCTTAAAGATTTTTTTATGTATTTAAAGAAAAAAATAGGCGAAAAAAAATATTTACTTGTGTTGACAGCGGATCACGGAATTTGTCCAATTCCTGAGATAGCACAAAAGCAGGGATTTTACCAGGCAAAACGAATTGCAGCAATGCCGTTAGTTGCACATATCAATGAAATGATTAGAGAAAAATTTGATCTTCCTGATTTTGAGGTTTACTTTGAACCAACGTCTTTTGTAATTAAGCGTGATGTATTCGATAAGCTTTCTGAAAATGTAAAGCATGAAATTTTAAAAACAATTAAAAACTATTTGAGGACAATACCTGGAATTAAAAATGTTTGGACGTTTGAAGAACTTGAAGGAGCAACTTTTCAGCCAGATCAACTTGAAAGTTTTTATAAAAATCAACTTTATGCGAGTCGTTTCGGCGATATTATATGTCAGCCAGAGCCTTATTGTCAGATAACAAAATATCCAACTGGAACTTCGCATATGACCCCGTATGATTATGATACGCATGTTCCGTTAATTATTTACCAAAGTGGCAGATTTGAGAAGAAAAAAATTAATAAAAAAGTTTGGATTCCCCAGTTGCCTGTAACGCTTGCACGTATATTGCATGTTGGGCAACCAAGTGCTTCGACATATGATTTGTTACCAGGCTTAAATTTTTAGGTGTTAAATTTTTGGGGAGTATTTTTAATGAAAATTTTTTCTAATTTTTCGGACAAATTATTTTGGTTAGTTATTGCTGTGGGTTTTATTTTTTTATTTACGATTCCATCGTCCGAAAAAAATGCAAAATTTAAGAGGCTATCAAAGCATGTTTTCCCTGAGTTGATGTATCCATACTCTCTTCCTCAACTTAAGTTTGTTTTTAATGATTTAGAACCGTTCACAGATGCGCAGACTGTAAATATACATTATACAAAGCATCATCAGGGTTATGTTGATAATTTAAATAGTATTTTAGAAAAATACCCCGAGTGGCAGAATTATACTCTTGAAGATTTATTAGCCAATTTAAATGCTTTACCGGAAAAATTGAGCATTGTTATACAAGCTAATGGGGGAGGGCATTTCAATCATACGTTATTTTGGAGAACCTTATGCAAAAAGGGTTCAGAACCTGAAGGGGCTGTACCTTCCGGGGTTATTCTTGAAAAGATAAATGGTGCGTTTGGATCATTTGAAAGATTTAAGCAAGATTTTTTAGATAAGGCATTAAGCATTGTTGGAAGTGGCTGGGTTTGGCTTTGCGTTGATAAATCTGGTGAATTTAAAATATTAGCCACGTTTAACCACGAAATTCCATTTAGCCAAAGTCTTAAACCAATTCTTATTCTTGATGTTTGGGAACATGCATATTACTTAAAATATCAAAATAAACGAGCTGATTTTGTTGATGCGTGGTGGAATTTGATTGATTGGAAAGAGGTTGAGAAAATATATAATATAGTAATATAGAATATATAATAATATAGAATGATGTTACATAATCTTGGGGAGAGTAATGAAGAAAAGAATAGTATTTTTTTTATTTTTAATAAGTTCGATTTTATCGGTACCTTGGTGTATTTATGCGAATAAATCGCCGCATTTTGTCTGTGTCATTGTTGTTGACCAGTTTGCTTACCATCATATCAAAAGATTGTCGCCATATTTTACTGATGGCTTTAGAACATTGTTAAAAGAGGGAGTGTCATTTGAAAATGCTTTTCATCCTCATGGCATTCCCACTACTGCAACAGGGCATACTACTATTAGTACTGGGGCTCTTCCAAAAGATCATGGAGTTATCTTAAATAACTGGATTGAGGATGGGCAAAACGTTGTGTTTACAAAGGATAATCACCCTGAGTCTGCTGTTCTTACAAAAAAAGGAAGTGGGAAATATGGTTATTCAGCAAAACAATTAATGGTAGATAATCTTTCCGATCAAGTTATTTTAGGGTCTCGACCATATGCTAAAAATTATGTTTATTCAATTTCATATAAGGCGCGTGCGGCTATTGGAATGGGGGGCAAGTTGGGTAAATGTATATGGTTTGATAAAAATTTGAAAAGTTTTACATCAAGTAAGGCATATTTCAAGACGATGCCAAGTTGGCTTGCAAAATTTAATAAAACACATGATATCAAAAAAGTAGGAGAAGTTGATTGGAGATTACATTTCCCAAGGGAAAGTGCGCCATATCAGTTTTATAATGTTGAAGATTATGAATTTACAAAGCAAGCTGATCATTTGGCCGGAGAGATTATAAAAATAGAGGGTGAGCAATACGATAAAATTTATCAAAAAACTCCTGAATCTAATGGACTTTTGTTAAATTTAGCAAAAACTTGCTTGGATTTTAATTTTAAAAAAATGAATGATGATGATAAGTTTTTATTGTGGGTTTCACTTTCAAGTCTTGATAGGATTGGGCATATTTATGGTCCATATAGTCTAGAAGTAATTGATATGATTTATCATCTTGACAGGCAACTTGGTTTTTTCATGCAATATGTACAAGATCGTGTTGGAGCTGACAATGTTCTGTTTGTTTTGACTGGAGACCATGGTGTAGCGCCTATTCCTGAAATTTTGCAAAGAAGGGGTTTTGCATCTGCAAAAAGACTAAATTCTACAGAATTAACAGAAGAGATGAATAAAATTGTCGAAGATAAATTTGGTATTAAAAAAATTATTCAATCTTTTAAAGCTAATCAATTTTATCTTGATAACAACATAAAGAAGAGTTTGAATAAAGAGAAAATTGATCAGATTTTTGAGTTGCTTAAAAATCATTTGCTAAAACAGCCTGCGATTAAAACATGTTGGACTAATCAGGAAATGGAAAAGGCAAAATTTCCTAAAAATTATTTTGAGCAGCTTTATAAAAATCAGTTTAATGCAAAAAGAAGCGGTGATTTAATTTTTATGCCCCAGCCTTATTGTGAAATAATCAAACATCAAAAAGGGACGACCCACAGATCTCCATATGATTATGATACTCATGTGCCTTTAATTTTTTATCAGGAAGGGGTGACTACTGGGAAAAAAATTAGGGAAAAGGTTTATATGACGCAGGTTGCATCAACTTTGGCAAAGGTTTTAAAAGTATCAAGTCCTTCTGCGGCTTCAAATGAGGTTCTTAGTAAAATATTTTAAAATAGGCAATTTATAATAAATTTATTTTTTAACGGGTGTTTTTGGGAAGACAAATCACCCGTTTTAATTTTTATTCTTTACATGAAAATTAAATGGATTAGAATCTTAGCATGCGTTTATGCGCTAAATCGTGTATTTAGATTGTTAAATATTCTATAAAGTGGGTGTCTGCGGTTTTTGAATTAACCCAAAGGGCTGTGCATGAGAACTTTAATAAATAATTTAAAAAAAGGTGATTCATTCAGAGAAATATTTTCTTACTGGCTTCCGGAGCTTATTTCTTCTGCCATTTTAATTTCGCTTCCTCCAATGATTGATGCTTACCTTGTTTCCGGGCTCAATTCAACTACAACTTATGGTGCGCTAGGAATGGCGGTTAATTTTATACATTTTTTAGTAAAGCTTTCTGAAGCTATTCCGGTTGCAGCAATGGCTGTTATTGGACGTTATAATGGAGGGCAGGATTATGATGAGTGTGGTAGATATATTTTTCCTACAATTTTTGCGAGTTTGATTATAGGTGTGTTTCAATTTATTTTAATTTTTATTGGCGCAGGTTTTTTATTCAGTTGGCTTGGAGTTCCACATAAAATGATGATAGTCGGAATTCCATTCTTAAAACTTAAATCATTTGGAGCTCTTTTGACTTTTATAGCAATGGCTTTGATTGGATTTATGCGAGCTGTTAAAAATACTAGAGTTCCAATGTTACTAAGTTTGTTTGGAGTTATAATTTATACATTTTTTGATTTTGCATTAGTACATGGAAATTTGGGATTTGCTGCATATGGGTTACAGGGGCCTGCAATTGCAACCATAATTCAGTATTTTTTGGTTATAGCTATTTCACTTGGATATATATTTTATACGCCGGAGTATAAAAAGTATTTTGTGAACCTTAAATTTTTACTTTTTGATATGAAACGTGTATTTAATATTTTAAAACTCAGTTGGCCAATTATGATCGACAAGGGAACATTAGCTCTTTCGTATGTTTGGCTTTCCAAGATGGTCGCTTCGATGGGTAAATATGCAATTGTTACCTTTTCTGTAGTTAAAGATCTTGAACGTTTTGCGATATTGCCAGCAGTTGCGGGTGCTCAAGTTATAACATTTCTTGTAAGCAATAGGTTGGGTGCAAAAGATACGGATGGTGCAACCGCCAATATAAAAAAAATTCTTATTTTCACAGGTTTATTGGAATTAGTTGCGCTTACAGTTTTATCGTTCAAGGCAGGATTTTTTGTAAGCATTTTTGATCCCAAAAATAAATTCACAAACATGGCTGCAGCAATTTTGCCTTTAATTAGCATGCTAGTTATTTTTGATTTTATTCAGCTTATTCTTGCCGGTGCGTTGCGTGGTGCTGGGGATGTCAAAGCGGTTATGTGGGGGCGTTTTATATCATGTGCTTTTTTCTTTGTTCCGATCTCTGCATTTTTTAGTTTGCTTCCAATAAAAAGTCAGGTAATAAAGTTTACCCTAGTTTATGGGTCATTTTATTTTAATACCGCTGTTATGGGTCTGATTTTTTTATACAGAGTTAAGAGCCGAAAGTGGGAAAAGTAAAAAATAAAAAAGGTTAAAAAATGGCTGATTTTAGTAAAGAGGAACTGCTCAAAGTTGCAAAACTTTCTGCATTAAATTTATCAGATAGTGAGATTGAAGTTTTTACCAATAATCTTGAAAAAGTATTGAATTTTATTGATCAAATAAAAGAAGTGAAAATTTCTGCGCAGGCTAATCCGATTGGGAATAAAAATATTTTGCGCGAAGATGAAGTAATTGAAACTGATTCAACAGATATTTTAAACTTGGCGAATGTCAAACAAGAGAGTTATTTTGTTGTTCCAAAAATTTTAGATGAAAATAAAGGTACAACATGCTAAGTCCGTTTATCACAATCAAAGAACTTAGAGAAAAGATAGATAAAAAAGAGATAAGTCGAGAAGAAGTAACAAAATTTTATCTTGAGCGAATTAAGAAATATAATAGTAGTTTAAATGCTGTGCTTGAAAGCTTTCAAGATTCTGAACAAGATACAGAATCTAATTCAAAATCTAACGAGATTCTTGCAGGTATTCCATATCTTTTAAAAGATAATATTTGTCAGAAAAATAAAATCGCTTCTGCGGGATCAAAAATTTTAAGTAACTATAAAGCTCCATATGATGCAACAGTAAATCAAAGATTAAAGAAGGCAGGAGCTGTAAGTATTGGACGTGCCAATTGTGATGAATTTGCAATGGGTGCATCCGGTGAATATTCTGCATATGGACCAACCCGTAATCCTTGGGATGTCACAAGAGTTTCCGGTGGTTCAAGTTCTGGTCCAGGGGCTGCCGTTTCTGCTGGATTATCTCCATTTTCACTTGGTACTGAAACCGGAGGATCAGTCAGAAATCCTGCGTCTTTTTGTAACTTGGTTGGTTTATACCCAACCTACGGGTTGCATTCACGCTTTGGAGTTATAGCGTTTGCTTCATCTTTCGATCAAGTTGGGCCGCTTACAAGAACAGTTTATGACAATGCATTGGTGACGACAGCGCTTTCAGGAAAAGATCCAAAAGATTCAACCACTATTCAAATGCAACCAAAAGATTATACGAAAAATCTGGATGGGAAACTTCCTGCAAATATAAAAATTGGAATTATTAAAGATGCTCTTGCAGACTCAGGAATAGATCCTCAAGTTAGACTAGCATTTGATCAAGCCATTGAGCAGTTAAAAAAACTTGGTGCGATTATAAAAATTATAGATTTGCCTCATCTAAAATATGGCAATGCTGTTTATTTTATTATTAGTAGAGCAGAGGGGGCTTCAAATTTGTTGCGTTATGACGGAAGTTTGTATGGGTTAAGAACAAAAGAGGCTGAATATCTTTTTGATATGTATTTAAAGACTAGACAAGAAGGGTTCGGCCAAGAAGTTAAAACTCGAATAATGACGGGTAATTACGTCCTTTCAGCGGGGCATAAAGATGCTTATTATAAAAAGGCGCAAGCTGTACGTGAAATGATAAGAGCAGATTTTGAAGCTGCATTTAAAGATGTTGATCTTCTTACAAGTCCAACTATTTCGATTCTTCCATTCAAAATTGGAGAGCTTGCTTTTGATCCAGTTGCAATGTATTTGGCGGATCTGTTTACTGTTGCAAACTGTGCGATTGGAACTCCTGGAATTTCTATTCCATGTGGTTTTTCAAAAGAAAATCTTCCAATTGGATTTCAATTCTTGGGTCCACGCTTGAGTGAAGAGCTATTATTTAAAGTTGCTTATGCATTTGAGCAAAGTACGGACTATCATTTAAAACACCCAACAAATTATGAATAACAAAAAACGTGAGTAATCAAGTGAGTAACCAAGATTTTTGGCAAAGTAAAATTAAGATTGGCAAAGAAGAGTATTCGCGATTTATGTCGGCGCCGCTTGATGGCATAACCGATTCTCCGTTAAGAAAATTGATTCGTGAATTTTCTCCGGAAGAGTTGCTCTTTACAGAAATGCGTCATGTTGCATCAGTGGCAAATGAGAGAACAGGAATTGCATTAAGATATGATCCAATAGAGCATCCAGTGGCTTTTCAGGTTTCGACAAGCAAAACTGACTTTGTTGATAAAGCCATAGAAAAAATTTTAGCTGCAGGCTTTAAATCAATAAATTTAAACTGTGGCTGTCCTGCCAAAGCTGTTATCAAATCAAAGTGTGGATCAGCTCTGATGGAAGAAGTTTCACATCTTGAAATGTTACTAAAATATTTTATTAAACGTATCGACAATCGAGCATCGTTTACAATTAAAATCAGAGCAGGCTTTAAAAAAAAGAATGCCTTGGAAGTTGCTAAAATGGCACAAGACTGTGGTGTTGATGCCGTTATTATTCACCCTAGAACACAACCCGAGGGATTTGCGTCACGTCTTGATTATGAACTTGCACAGCAAGTTAAACAGACTTTAACGGTTCCATTGATTTTTTCAGGTAATATTTCACGTTTTGAAATGGCTCAAAAAGTCCATGAGTTAACGGGTTGTGATGGTTTTATGATAGGTAGAGCTTTGTGGGGTGCTCCTTGGAAAATGCATGAGATGACCGAAGCGGCACAAGGCAAAACTTTTGAAGTTACTACAGATTTGGCTTTGAGATGTGCCTTAAAGCATCTGGATAATAATATTCGGTTTTATGGACCAAAAGGATTTATTCCATTCAAAAAGCAGCTGCCTCAGTACGTAAGGTTTGTAGAGCAGGCTTCAGAGTGGAGGCAAAAATTACTTAGATCTCAAACCGAAATGGAGATGCGAGAATTATTAGATCAGCTTATAAAAGAGAATAGTGGAGTGCGGATTTAAAATGAACACGTATCTTAAAAAGGGTGTATTAGGACTAATTATTTTTTTAATATCTTTTTTTATAGTTAAACAGTTTTTGTTTTTTGAGAGTGGGGCTTTAGAGCGATTTACGAATAAAGTTACTTATCCTGTGGTTGTTGTGGCAAGCAGCGTTGCTGATTTTATTCAAAAACGTGTTGAACATAGGGAGACCTACGAGCAAATTAAGTCTGAGCTAAAAATTTTGAAAGAAAAATATAGCCAGCTTTATGAAGAGAATGTAAAAATTAAAGCACTGTTTAAATTTGATTCTGACAGTAAAGAGATTCGAGAATTTAAAGATCGATATAATCTTGACGGAATGATGATTTGCAAGGTACTGATTAAGAATCTAAAAAAAGATGGACAGTTTTTTTTAATAAATAGAGGTTCTTTAAACGGAATCAAAAAAAATATGGTTGGAATTTATAAATTCCAGATACTGGGGAAAATAACGGAAGTACACGACTATTATAGCAAACTTACTTTGATTACTGATGAATCATGTAAGGTTGCAGCGTTTACAAGTTCTACCAATGCAAATGGGATAGTAATAGGACAAAATCAAAAAAATCGTTGTAAAATGCACTATGTCAGCCATTTACTTGATATTGTCGATAATGATATGGTTCTAACAACTGGACGTGGACTAGTCTTTCCTGAGGGTTTTTGTATTGGGAAAATTGTAGAACATTCGCATTCTCGGAACTCACTTTATCACGATATTGACATTGAGCCTTTGATTGACTTCAAAACTATAAAATATTGTCTTTTAACAGCTTTCTCTCAAACGTGTTCTGCTGCGAAGTTTGATATGATGGATAATAAACAAACAAATACAGAGGATCTCTTAAATAATTCATCAAAGCAGTGATGAAAAAGTACCCGTTAATCAGGAATAGCGATATAAGTTCTATTTTAGGTTGAAAAACAGTTTTTTTACTTTGCAATTATTTAAGTGTGAAATTATGATCTTGTATGCAAGTTATTTGATATTTTTAATTAAAATTGATAATCTGAAATTATTATGTTATTAAAAATGGATTTAAATTAAATGGGGGTTTTATGGAAAAATCGAATATTAGTCTGATTGTCACATTTCTAATTATATCAGCAGTGAGTAGCTTGCATGGAATGAAGCGCAAAGCTGTTAATCCAGGAGATGGTGTACCGGCGGAAAAGACCCAAGCGCAAGATCCTGCAAAACAAGTGTCTAAAAAATTAGTTGGTCTTATAAATAACGGGGACGGTTGTTTTGTGAATTCTGCTATACAAATTTTGTATAATATACCTGAGTTTCATAAATTTTTAGAAACACACATTAAATATTATGTTACAGATGAACTAAACGCATCTTTTTCTATTCCCTATCAATTCATAAAAGTATTTAAGGCGATGCAACAAAGTAAAGTTGCTAGTTGTGGGGATGCTGTGAACTTTAGGAAATTTGTTTGTAGCAACAGCCTAAATCCGGACTTACGTGTAATGCTGTTAGGTCAACATGATTCAGGAGAATTTTTGAAATTGGTGCTTGAGCATTTTCAGTATTATACGAAGTATCATCTTGATTTGCTCAATGTACTTGTGTCATTAATACCAAGCGATGATTCTGCTGTGCGTGATTTACTTAAAAAAGAGATTATTGATTTAGTGCTACTTGATATTTCGGATTTTAGAAATATAGATCGAATATCGTTTGATTATTTTGCTCAATGTGTAAAACGTAGCGTAGATGAATTTAGATTAAAAATTTCAAAAGTCAAATTAAAAGAAGCATTTCAACACAGAGATTTAAATAATTTTGCTCAATATGCATTATCTACAGAAAAATTGATTAATGATTTGGGCCGTCAGGAATCAGAAGAGTTTTTTGGTAAAATATCAGCGTTTATTGATGCGATGAATGCTTTTCATGAAGGTGTAGATGCCAAAGATAAAGCAGTTAGAGATGTTTTAGACTTATTTAATCAGGTATCTGAGCATAATTTGTCAAATGAAATTAAACTGTTAACATTGCAAGCCTGTTTTGGAGAAAATAAAGATTGGGGATGGCTTAAAGATAAGATAAAATACTTGGAATTGACCGGTGCTGATACCATTTATCTTCGTAATGATTTGGTATTAAACAAACATTTAGATTTAATATTAGGAGGAATAAATTCTCCGGAAAGTAAAGAGCGAATAAATTTTGACTTGGGCAATATTCAAAGAAATCTTTCAGAATTTCGACGTCTTTTTTGCGCTAGAGTGAATGGCAATTGGCAAGTATGTTTGAATTTGGTATCGCCTTTGGCGGTTGATTCTCAAGTATTGGCAGAAATTGCCATTCCATTGGAATCAGAAGCCGAATATAAAAAAGATTCTAGGCCACGTTTAAAACTAGAAGACTTACTGAATTTGTTTACACAGTTTGATGTTGTTGCTGATATGCCTGAAATTTTAATTGTACAACCCAAATCTTGTACTGATGAAGATTGCACTTTGCCTGAAATTAAAAAGGTTGATGAGAAGACATTGAAGACTTTTGGTTTTGAGAGTTTTAGCGGTAAAAGTTTAAGGCGAGGCATGAAGTTCCCATTAGTTTATATGCCAGGACGAAGCGTTAACATAAGAAATCAGCCTTATGAATTGATTGGAATTATTTATCATAAAGGGGATTTGGTATCGGGAGGGCATTTTATAGCTGCATGTAAAAATGGATCTTCCTGGAAAATTTTTAATGATAGTAGAGTTTCTGCTTTTGATTGTTCATATATAGCAGATGGAGGTTTTACTGTACATGTTGCGATTTATCACAAGGTACAAAATGCTTCATCGTTACCCACTGTCATGGAAAATGTTTCCACGGGTTCTGATATAAAACAGTAATTAATATTTACCGTAGTATTCGAATTTAAAGAGGGGTATAAAGTTGTCGATGACTTTACACCCCTCTCTTTTTATTTTACCTTAATTCTAAAATATTTAGCAAAAAGTAGACGTATGGTGTTAAAATTTTTTAGTGAAAGATGTTGGGATATGCAGCCAATAGGAATTTTTGATTCTGGAGTAGGTGGGCTTGGAATTTTTAAAGCGATTGCTCAGCTGCTTCCAGAACAGGATCTTATTTTCTTTGCTGATAATAATAATTTACCCTTTGGTCAGAAAACTACAGCGCAATTACAACAGATTACAAGTAAAATTTTGGATTATCTTATTTTAAAACATAACATCAAAATTGCCGTTGTAGCTTGTAATACGGCATCAGTTTCTAGCCTTTCGTATTTGAGAGAAAAATATCCAAATATTCCCATAGTTGGCGCCGTGCCATGTGTTAAACCGGCTTGCCAACTTTCTAAAAATAAAAAAGTGGCAATTTTGGCTACGTTGCACACAACCAACAGTGATTATCAAAAACAATTAATCGCACAATATGGGAAAGGAATTGAGGTTTTAAGTATAGCTTGCCCGGCACTGGTTGAATTAGTTGAAGCAGGAAGATTTGATGATCTTTATACTCAAGATAAATTACGAGAGTATTTAGCTCCGGCAATAGAATTGGGAGTTGATGTGATTGGGCTTGCCTGTACGCACTATCCTTTTTTGCGTGCTGAAATTCAAAAATTATTACCTGACGGGGTGGTGATTGTTGACTCTAATGAACCAGTTGCTAGACAGGTGGTTAAGGTGTATAACCAGATGCTTGACAATAAAACACATGATAGGCAGATGACAATGTCAGGAATTAAAAATCAATCAGCAAAATATTCATTTTATGTTACAAAAGATCCGAAACAGTTTCATAAAATTACTCAGAGGCTTATTGGCGATATGTTTAGTGGCGTTAACTTGATTTCTTTATAAATATTATTTTTTGTATTATGTTTCCAAACAAAGTGCTTAATGTTTAATTATAAGGGAGTAGTCTATGTCAAAAGTGTTGTGGTTATTAGTTTTGTGTGCTGCTGCTTTAGTCGTTATATTTTCAAATTATTTGATGATGGGAGAAAATAATATGAATAAAAAAGTGCTATTTGTTCTTATGCCGGAGAATTACCAAGATTTTGAATTTAATGTGCCTTACCAAACTTTACACGCCAAAGGTTTTACGATTGATGTTACAGGTCTAAAGCCTGGGGTTGCCAAAGGTAAACTAGGCGGCTCTTTTACACCCAATCTTTTACTGAGCGATTTAACGGAAAGTGACTTTGATAAATATGACGCAGTCATAATACCTGGTGGGCCGGGATCAGTTGAATACTTGTGGGATAACAAAAAACTACAAGATGTGGTACAATATTTCAATTCCAAGGGTAAGATTGTTGCCGCTATCTGTTATGCAGTAATTTTGCTGGTTCAGTCAGGAATATTGAAGGGGAAGAAGGCAACCGTTTTTCCAACTGATGAAGCAAAAGCGATTTTGAAAAACTGTGAAGTTGATTTTGTTGATACGGGGTGCGTTGTATTGACGGGTGATAAAATTATTACTGCCCAAGGCCCAAAATTTGCAAATGAGTTTGCAAATGAAATTGTTAAAATGTTAAAGTAAGATTTAAGGATCAGGATGGCAAAAAGAGTTTCCGTCGCTATTCAAGAAATTCATCCAAAAACTTTGGCAGTTGGTGTTTATACACCATATGTTAAAATTTCTAACGCAGAAAATTATTATGAAGAGTTTTTGAGCCTAATAAAAACTTTGGGTATGCATTATGATGAAACTTATTTTACTAAGGTTCGTTCCGTAGACTCAAATACATTTTTTACAAAAGGAAAGCTTGAAGAATTAAAGCTAATTTGTGATCAAAAACAGATTGAGATAATAATTTTTTCGGAAACATTGAATCCCTTGCAGGAGCGAAATTTAGAAGATGTACTTAACTGCAATATTATGGATCGTGAGCAACTGATTCTTGAAATTTTTAAAAAATCCGCACATACTGCTGAAGGTAAAATTCAGGTTGAGATGGCTGAGGTACAATTTTTAAAAACCAGAATCATTGGAAAAGGTGTTGAGTATTCGCAGCAGCTGGGTGTCATTGGAACAAAAGGACCAGGGGAAACAGCAACGGAAAAAATGCGACAAGTATTTGCGGATAGATTGCGTCAGGCAAAACAAAAACTTGAGACGTTGCAAAAAGCTCGAGAAAACCAGCGTAAAAAAAGATTAAGTAGCAATATTCCTACACTTTGTATTGTTGGTTATACAAACTCAGGTAAATCAAGTTTGTTAAATATGTTAACAAAAAGTTCGATTTTGGCTGAAGATAAACTTTTTGCTACCCTTGATACTACAACACGCGAATTTTATATTGGTGGGAAAACCAAAATTTTAGTTTCAGATACTGTGGGTTTTATAAGTCAATTACCACATAAGCTTGTGGAAGCGTTCAGATCAACGCTTGATGAATTGAGATATGCGAATTTGTTACTGCATGTTGTGGATGTCAGTAATCCTGAATGGCGCAGCCAAATTAATGTTGTCAATGATACGATCAAGGAATTGGGAGTTGAAAAACCTGTTTTGTATGTGTTCAATAAAATGGATGAGCTTTCTGCAGAAGAGCTTGAACAGTTACAAAAAGAAATTATTGATTTTCAGCCTCATGTTTTAATTCACACTCGATCAAAAGATGGAGTTAAACAGTTAGTTAATTATTTAATGAATTATAAATTTTAAGAAAGTTAGTAGGATGAAAATTGCGATTAACGGATTTGGAAGAATAGGCCGCGCGTTTTTACGTACAATACTTTTAGATGAATCTACAAAAAATAAACTTGATGTTGTTGCAATCAACCTTGGGCCGAGCAAAGATATAAGATTAGATCTTCTTTTTAAATACGATTCAGTGATGAAGGAATTTCCCGGGACTGTTCAATTTAAAGATAATGTTTTTGTAGTTAATGATAAACAAATTAAAGTTTTCACAGAAGTGGATCCAGCTAAATTGCCATGGAAGGCTTTGGGAATAGAATGGGTTGTTGAGGCTTCCGGGCATTTTACGTCACATCAAAAGGCAAGTGCTCACATATCAGCAGGATGCAGCAAAGTTCTTGTTACGGCACCTGTTGCAGATGCTGATGTAACAATTGTTCCTGGTGTCAACGATAAGGCTTATGATTCTGCCAAACATTCAATTGTTTCGCTTGGTAGTTGTACTACAAATGCATTTGCGCCAATGGTCAAAGTTATAAATGATAGTTTTGGGATTATTAATGGAGTGATGACAACAGTTCATGCATACACGAATGATCAAGTTTTACTTGATGTTGAGCATAAAGATCCTCGAAGGGCTCGTGCAGCGGCAATGAATATTGTTCCAACAAAAACAGGAGCTGCTAAGGTCATATTTCAAGTATTTCCTGCATTAACCGGAAAGATCGAGGCTGTTGCGATTCGTGTACCGGTGCCAGTCGTTTCGCTTGTTGATTTTGCCTTTGTTTCATCAAAGGTCTTGACACCGCAAGATATTAATAAGGCATTTTTAAAATATGCCAATGGTGAGATGAAGGGTAAATTGCAGTATGTAACAGATCCTTTGGTATCATCTGATTTTATAGGTAATATACATTCGTGTATTTTTGACAGCCTTCTAACTCAGGTTGTTGGAAATGTTGGTAAGTGTTTTGCTTGGTATGACAATGAATTTGGATATTCGTGTCGATTAAAGGATTTTTTGCTTCACAACTAATCAAAGTTAGTTTAAACTAACTTTATTATTGGTAGGGGCCCATAGCTCAGTTGGTTAGAGCAGTCGGCTCATAACCGAAAGGTCCCAGGTTCAAGCCCTGGTGGGCCCACCAAAAGGAAATTCAATAAATTTTCCTCAGTCCTAAATTTCAACCAAAAGGATCTCATTATGGCAGGAAAAACTCTTTGGCAAAATTTAAAGGACTTGGTTGATTTCGATAAAAAAATTCTTAAGTTAAAAAACGATATCGATTCAACGAAAAAATCTTTAAATGATGACTTGATTCAAATTTCGAAACTAAAAGCATTATTAGAAAGCAAAAGTAAGCTTTGTTTGCAAATGCAAAAAAATGTTGATTCTTTGGAGTTAGAATCAAAGACTTTTGAAGAAGAAGAAAAGATTAAAAAAATTAAGCTTGACTCTGTAAGAAATCAGAAAGAGTATAAATCTATTTCAACAGAGGTTGAGTATACTCGTAAAGAACGTGTAAAGTTTGAAAATCAGATTACAGAAGCTTGGTACAATCTTGAAAATGCAAAAAAAGATTATGAAGCGGAGAAGCTTAAAGTTTCTGAGCAAGAAGCGTTATTAATAAGGGATATTGAAGCCAAAACTGTTAATATTCAGGATTTTACCTCCAAGTTAAATCTTCTTAAAGAAGAACGTAATACTATTTCGAGTAAGATTCCTGCTGATTGGCTTGCAAAATATGAACGTATGAAGAATAGCGTTGATGACCCAATTGCTCCAGTAATTAATGGCAGTTGCAGTGCCTGTTATTATGCCGTTTTGCAACAAGATTATTTAAGGCTAAAACGATCAGGGGTCCTTCCATGTCGTAGTTGTTACAGATTTTTGTATTATGATGAAGAGGAAGAAAAAGCTTATTTGCATTCTAAATTTTAAAGTTAATTTTTGCATAGCTCTTGGTGCCATGGAAAATCAATTATTAATATTTGGTTTTAAGCAAGATAAGAAAGGCAGTGTGAAACCCCAGAAAATTGAGTATTCTAGCGATCATTTAAATCAAAGGAATATAAAAACAACGCAGGAGTGGAGTATTTTTGTAGATGGTGCTGCGAGGGGAAATCCTGGACCTGCAGGTGCGGGAGTTTATATTTTAAATTCCGAGTTAAAAATACAAGAAGCGTTTTTTTTGGGCGAAAGAACCAATAATCAAGCAGAGTATCTGGCGTTGGTTTTAGCTCTGTTTATTTTAAAACAAAAAGTCGATGATTTAGATCTAAAAAATATTTTTTTAACGATTTATTCTGATTCTGAATTGCTAATTAGACAGTTATGTGGTTTTTATAAGATTAAAAACCCAATATTAATTAAATTAAATGGGTTTGTAAAGCAGGCATTGAATGGAATTAACCATAAATTTACGCATGTTATTAGAGAGAAGAATAAAATTGCAGATAAACTTGCAAATGAAGGAATCGATAAAAAGAAAAAAATTCCTACTAAATTTTTCAATTTTCTGGCAAACTTGGACGATGGTGATTATATTATCGAAATGCTAAAAAAGTAATAGAACAGACATGATAAATTTAAACAAAAAGATGCTTGTCGCCAGAGTGCTTGTTTTGCTAACGATTGTTTTTTGTCCAATCGGATCAGTATATTCAAAAGCAACGAATTTAAAAAAATCTAAAAATGTAGTCCAAACGGCTAAAAAGATTAGTTATTCCAAAACTACACATGCTATTGCAGAGCATCAAACTAATTCTACTGCTAAGACTAAAGATGACAGTATTGATAGTAAGATTGAGAAGCAATTAGATTCTGTTGCACAACAAGTTCCATCTCCATCGGAGCAAGTAAGAAATCTAGATAACGAAATTGGAGTGCCTGATGCGCCAATAGGTGGGGGAGTTTATATAACACCAAAAGTTATTCGTGTATTGATCAGCGAAAAAAGCACAAATAAAAGTGAGATTCTCACAATTAAGGCTAAGGATGGTTTTGTACTTGAAAGTCCGGGGGGATCGAAAGTTACAGCAATATTTAATGACACAAATGTTGATGTTATAGCTAAAAAAGGCAAACTTTATTTGCGTTGTTCAGATAAGAAGTTCAGGCATATTAGGTATGATGATCTGGAGGTTTATGCCTCTCATGGGAATTTAGAGCTAAATGGAAAGCATTACCAAGGTAGCATAAATATACGAATTGACCCTTTAACTGGAAATGTTTTAATTGTTAACAGAATTGACTTGGATGATTATATTTGTTCTGTTTTGAGATCTGAAAGTGTTCCAACTTGGCCACTAGAAATGCAAAAAGTGCATGCTATTGTATCTCGTAGCTATGCATTGCACTACATGAAGCAGGTTAGGCTAAAAAATCCACGCAGCTTTTATGATATTAGGAATACTATATCAGATCAGGTTTATGAAGGTGTTCATGTATTCAAAAATTTGCGAGATGCAGTTGATCAAACTCGTGGATTGATTCTAACGTATAAGGGTGATGTAGCTCTAACGATGTTTGGTGCATGTTGTGGAGGTGTTATTCCTGCAAAGATGCGTAGAAATAAAAATTGTTTACCATATTTAAGAAGAGATAAGCCTTGTAATTTTTGTAAAAATACAGCGTTTTACAGAAGTCAGCTGGTTTATAAAAAGGAACATTTTCTATCTATTGCAAAGGCAAGGCCAAATTTAAAGAAACGGTTTGAGGGGTTTGGAAATAAGCTACATGATATTAGAATAGTTGATCAAGATGCTGCCGGAGTTGTACATAAAGTACGTTTGGCGGGGCGTAAGTATGTTAATTTAACTGGGGCGGAACTTGTGGCATTGTTTGGAAATAGAGTTAAAAGCGGGGCTTTTAGTATAAAGCAGGATGGCGATAAACTTATTTTCTCGTTCAAGGGGTGGAGTCATTTTAATGGGATGTGCCAGTGGGGAGCCAGGTCGCTTGTTGCTCAGGGATGGGATTATCGTAAAATTTTGAATTTTTATTATCCGGGCGCAACTTTAAGTCGATTGAAATAGTTCTAATTTGCTTGATATCGTAGGTTGAGGAGAGTAATATGCCTGGATATAAGGCGCATGTAGTTGCAGGATCAGTATCCTGTTTGTTTTTAATTTATATCATTTTGACTTTGTTTCATTTTTGCCCAACGTTAATGCAATTTATAGGTTGCTTTGTATGTTCTATTTTGGGTTCGATTTTTCCAGATATTGATACCACAAGTAAGGTCCAGCGTCTGTTTTTTGTATTTTCTAGCATAGTTTTATTACTTTCTATAATCTTTCAAGCATGGTTTGTTTTTTTTAATTTTAGTTTAATCTCAATTATTGTAATGCTTTTAAAGCATAGGACGATTACTCATAATGCTTATTTTATTTTCTTATTGTCAATAGCATCGCTCTTTTTTAGTTTATTAGTTTTTCATGGATTATCCACCGGAGGCATTTTAAGTGCATTAGGATTTGCTGTTGGTGCATTTTCCCATTTATTACTTGATTTTGGATTTTAAGCTTTTGCGACATTACACATTTTAAGATAAAATAAAATTGATAGTTATTGTCCTAGAATAAGGATTTAGCTAATTTTTGGAGGTTTATCGTTATTTGGGAGGTTATCATGGAATTTTTGCGTTCACTTAAATTAGGCTTCACATTTGTATTGTTGATTTTTTTTGGCGTTTGGGGTATGGAATGTGAGCTTCCCTCAATAGATTCAATTGATTCAGTTAAGATACAATTAGCTAAATATTTAGTTAGAGTTGAAACTACGGATGGTCGATTGGTTCATGATGGAATATGTACTTCAGTAGGGGTGAGATCTCTTATTGCAATGTTCAGTTCTCCAGTGCAATTTACTGAGTTAAAAGAACGGCAAGAAATTTTAAGAGAACTTGTTGCATTAAAACCTCAAGATTTTGAAAATTTAAATGTTACTTTGAAAAAATTGGCAACATTATTTAAAGAATTTTCAGTACTGGGAAATCAAATTGAGCAATTAGAACAACAATTGAAAAAAATGGAAAAAGGATTGTGGACTCCAGACTTAGATGCACGAATGGCTTTTACCGCTTTTATCGCTCTTTCGGTTTTATACTCTATGTGGGGCTCATTATCAGTAACAGAGTTTTCGGCATATGTAGGTTTATCAGCGCTTTTCAGCGCTATAGATCAGTATTTTATGAATGGTTTAGTTTCAAGTTATTCCCTACTCGGATATATATTTTCAGGGGTAGTTGGAAAGCTGTGTAAAGGAAAAGATACTTTACTTGCTACAGGAAATTCTGTTTTTGCAATGGATGATCATCATGTTGCAAGTTTACTTGTTCCAAATGCTTGTGCACAAACGGATTTATTGACTTGTACGGGCGAAAGATGTTCCTGTCTTGGGTTTAATGGAGGTAGAGCTTTTATTCCAGGTGGTAGCAAATCAGCTTGGGTAGACTTTTCAGCATATGTTCCCAGTGTTGTCAAATCTGCAGCTTCTTGTGTATCTCAGGCTAACAGCGCTCTAGTAGTTGGAAGTAGTTTGCTGCATTTAACTCTGCTGGATAAGCGCATTGCCTATAAAAAGGCGAAGTCAATTTTAATAAGCAAAAAAAGACAAATAGGTGAATTCTTAAATCAATTTAGTGTATTACTTAATGATTTAAATGGTTCAATTAAAAAGAAACATTTGAAACTATCTAAAATAGAAATTTGCGAGCAGGCAGAGTTTAGCGAAAAACTTCGATATTTTGCAATGCTTGATGTTCTAGTTGGTTTGGCATCTATGATACGTGAATCTAATATACAGGAAAAAGGATCAGTGAGGTTTAAATTTGGTTTTGTTGATTTTGTTAAATCAGATCAAAATAAAAATCGATTTGAAATAAGTATTAAAAATATATGTCATTTTTTCAAGTTTAAGCCACAAGATGAATACAAAACAGCAACAGTTTTTGCTAAAGATTATATATTACTACAGTTAAGTTTTGTTGTTGCAGAAGATAACAAGTTTTTTGTTAATTCCAAAGACTTTGAGCAACTTAATTTTCTGACGAGTTTACTAAATCCAATTTATGCTCAAATGCTTCTTGCCCATACATTTGGAATTGTATGGGGAGAGAGTGCACAAATGAAATTTATTGATATGAGCAGATTGAGCTTTATGTCAAACAAGGATAAAACAGTATTACAAGTAATTTTTCCAGACTAATTTATTTTTAGGCAGCATGAAATAAAAAATTCTGGCACAGAAGTTGTTAGGACTGAATAGGGGTTATGGCCAATTTAGATCCCAAACAAAAGTTCGGTATTTTTTGTTGTAGTGTCTTCTAATTCTTTAATATCTATACATTTCAAGTCTGCTAAAAATTGAGCAATCAGTGGAATATAGATGGGTGAATTTTGTTTTCCTCTGAATTGCTGTGGTGGTAAAAATGGGGCATCTGTTTCTAGTAACAGTCGATCTAAAGGAATGTTTTTGATGATTTCACGCAGTACATTGTTTTTTGGATAGGTTATATGTCCATCAATTCCAACATAAAGACCCCATTCTAAAAGTTGATTTGCAAAATCGACATTTTGTGAAAAACAGTGAATGACACCACGTAGCCCATCTTTTATATATTCTTGTATAATTTTTAACGCCTCGTCGCCTGCGTTTCTTACGTGAATAACTATAGGTAAATTACTTTCAAGAGCAAGTTCAATGTGATATTTAAATGCCATATTTTGCATCTCTTCATTATATGGTGGTCGAAAAAAATCTAATCCACTTTCGCCAATTCCAACAATTTTATTTTCTGTTTTGTTGGTTACCATTTTTTTGATCTCTTGAAATTGGGTTTTCCAATTGGATGAGCAGTCGCCTGGGTGTATACCTACAACTGCCCATACGTAATCAATTTTTTTTGCAATTTTTATACAATCTAGTGAATCATGGAGGTTGGTGCCGATTTGTATTATTTTACCGACATTATTTGCTTTTGCTTGATTACATATTTGTTCTATTTTCTGTATATCAATATTTGAAAGAGTAACGTATTCTTCTTTGCCTGTCATCATGTTTAGGTGGCAGTGCGAGTCAATAAACATTTTAATCCTTTTTATTATTTTGAATATGATTCATACTTTTAATGATAGATTAAAATTATAAGTTTTGGAATTTTAAAATATTTTTAGCAATAAGATAAAATATTTATATAAAAATCTAAAGAATATTTTGATTTCACGATAGAAATAAATTTGTAAAAAACAAATAAAAAGAGATATTTTTTTTATTTGGCAAAAATTTTAATATTAAATATAAGACTTTTTGATAATTAAATAGCATAATTCCTTGACAAACATCTAAATAAACTTTAAATTTCACACAGAAACTATAGCAAGATGTATTTTAAATTTGAATCGGTGTGGTATATGTTTAACAAGGTATATGGGAGTTTGGGAGATTTACATGAATAAGACAGAATTGATCAATTCCTTGAGCGAAGAGACCAATTTTAGCAAAAAGGATATTGCTAAGGTTCTTGCCGCTTTCACTAGAATTGTCGAGAGAACACTTAGAAAAGGTGGAAAAGTTTCTTTGACGGGTTTTGGTACATATTGGTTATCACGTAGACCTGCAAGAGCTGGAATTAATCCTGCAACCAAGCAGCGTATTAACCTTCCTGCAATCAATGTTCCTCGCTTTAAGCCAGGCAAGCATCTTAAGGAAATTGTACGCTCTGCCTAATTTTTTAGGTAAAATTTTGATACTGACACTTCCTCCTAAAAAAAATGCGGAAAATTTGGCAGGTTACAGGGCCGATTTTATTGTCGGCCTTGTCTATTTTAATAACATTCATTTTTGTTCAGCCGGTTGCCTGTTGGTTGGATCCAACATTTAGTCTTTTGGCCAATCGTGGAATTGGGAAAATAGGCATCACCGTTCTTGTCATATGGCATATCTATCTGCTTTTATTTAACTGTGATAAAAAGCTTTTAACGGATTTTTGGCAGACGAATTTTTTGTTTTTTAAAAAAATGGAATGGATTAGGCCGTTCTGTTTTTTCTTTTTAATATCTAGTACTTTTCATGTACTTTTTTTAATTTTTTTGTATTTCTCTGGTTGTATAATTTATACACCTATTCAAATGAACTATAATTTATCCTTTGCTATAAAAATGCTTGTTGGTGTTGTTGCAACATTTTTTCTTGCTTGGACAGAAGAGCTTATATTTCGCGGAACGGTTTATAAGTTTTTTGTTCAAGCACTTAGCCCCGTTACAAGCGCTGTTTTTGCGTCATTGATTTTTATGCTGTCTCATAATCTTTCTAATCCGTTGGCTCTTGTGACAGTTGACTGGAAGCTTGGGGTTGGGCTTTTTTTACTGGGATTGTTTCTTAATTTGATTTTTATCTTAACTGGCAAGCTTTACACAGGTATGGGCGTGCATGCAGGACTTGTTTTTGTGAAGGTTTTCTTGCGACGTATTCCGTTCGTTGCATTTTTGCCACCAGAGCAGCTTTCTTTTTTCGTAGACAAAGACTTGAGACAGTCATTATGTTTCCATCTAGCGTTCATTTTGTTTGATATTATTTTGATAATTAAAATAATAAAAAATAATAAATTGAAATAAATCAAAATAAGTATTTTTATTGTGCTAAAAAAAGAGCTCGATTTCATATCGAGCTCTTTTAAATTCTGATATTCTAGAGTGAATTACTTCAATTCAGGAAAGAAGAGAGCTAATTCAACTTTGGCGGTTTCTGGTGCATCAGAACCGTGAGTTGCGTTGCTACCAATATTTTTGCCGTAAAGCTTACGTAAAGTGTTAGCCTCTGCTTTTTCTGGATTGGTTGCTCCCATCAAATCACGCCATGCTTTAATTGCGTTCTCTTTTTCAAGTGCCATGACTACGACTGGACCTGATGTTATGAATTCTACTAATTCAGGGAAGAATGGTTTAGTTTTGTGTACAGAATAAAATTCTGCAGCTTGTGCTTTGGTAATATTGATTTTTTTCATACCAAGAATATTAAAACCTTCTTGTTCTATTCTAGTTATTATATTACCTACATGCTTTGCTTTGACTGCATCAGGCTTGATAATTGCAAACGTTCTTTCTATCATTATTTTTTCCCTTAAAATCTATATTTGTTATTTATTAAACTGGCCTCAGAATTTGCGTTCTGAGGCCAATATTAAATCACACTGTTATATTAAATTTATATTAAAATTTATATTAAATTGTTAAAAATTTAATTACTCAGATTTATCGTCATCCGATTTCATTTTGGCCGCGTGTGCTTCCAAAGCCTGTTGCAATGAAGATTTAGCCTGAGGCATGTCTTTTATCTTAGGTGCAGATTTCTTAGTATCGGCATAACGAGCTGCTTTTTCTGCACGTTTTGCTTCTTGCATTGCTCTTTCTCGTTCAACATCAACGGCAGTTTTTTCAGATTGCTCTTTGGGTTCAATTAAAGCTTTCAAGCTCAATCCAAGCTTACGCTCTTCAGGGTTGACCTTAATAACTTTAAATTTAGCCACCTGTCCGACTTTTAATACGTCTTCCACTTTTGCAACTTCTTTGTCTGAAAGTTCTGAAATGTGGACGAGCCCTTCGATTCCACTTTCTAGTTTAATGAAAGCTCCAAAACTTGTGATTTTAGAAACTGTGCCTTCAATTATGCTATTAATTGGATAAGCTATCGCAACGGTAGTCCATGGATCGTTTTCAAGTTGCTTGATACCCAAAGAAACCTTGCGGTTATCTACATCTATCGAAAGGATAATAGCTTCTACGACATCGCCTTTTTTATACTTATCGCCTGGATGTGCGATGTGCTCTGTCCAAGAAATGTCGGATATATGAACGAGACCGTCAACACCTTCGAGCAATTGTACAAATAATCCAAAGTCTGTGATATTTGTAATTTTACCAGATATTTTCTCACCGACTTTGAATTTTTCAGCAACTGTTTTCCAAGGATCATTTGAAAGTTTCTTGATACTAAGAGACATTCTGCGATTTTCTTTATCAAGAGCTACTACAACGGCCTCAATTTCTTGTCCTATGCTAAAGTGCTTGGAAAGATTATTGATTCGCTCGATCCATGAAATTTCTGAAATATGGATAAGTCCTTCGACACCTTTTTCAACTTCAACAAATAGACCATAGTCTGTGATGCTGGAAATTTTGCCTTTGACTTTTGTTTCAGGTGGATATTTTGTATCGATATTTTCCCATGGATTTGAAGTAAGTTGTTTCATTCCAAGTGAAATTTTTTCATGTTGCTTATCGAATGAAATTACTTTTACTGTAATTGTGTCTCCAATTCTTACAAGTTCACTTGGGTGACCAATTCTACCCCAGGACATATCGGTTATATGTAATAATCCATCGATTCCGCCTACGTCTACGAATACACCATAACTTGTGATGTTTTTAACAATACCTTGAATAATTTGGTTCTCTTGTATTGTTTCAAGTGCTTTTTTCTTATCTTCAAATCTTTGTTCTTCAATGAATTTGCGACGAGAGAGAATGACGTTGCCGCGTTTTTTGTTCACTTTTAATATTTTGCAAGTAACTTCCTGCCCAACAAATTGGTCAAAGTCTACTACGCGTTGTACGTCTACTTGTGAACCTGGAAGGAAAGCTGGAATTCCTATATCAATATTAAGACCACCTTTGACCTTATGTGTGACTACACCTGTAACCGGTTGGTCATGGTCTGCCAATTCTGCAATCTTGTCCCAGGCTTTTAGAGCCTTGGCTTTTTGATAAGATAAAACTACGTAGCCGTTTTCATCTTCCAAACGGTCAAGCATAACCTCGATTTCATCGCCGGTATTGAATCTTTTTAATTCATAATCGGAGAATTCATAATTTGGAATAAATCCATCGGATTTGTAATCAATACTTACAAGTACTTGGCTTGCGTCTTTGCTTACAACTTTTCCTGATACAACTTTTCCGACTCTAAATTTTGCAGCAAAGTCTTCATAGACTGTTGCAAGTTCTTTATTTAGAGCCTCATCCATTTGCAAGTCTTCATCAACAACGTTTGCACGTAGAAGTTCTGCAAATTTGCTTATGTTTTTGTCCTTAAGCATCAATTAATCCTACCGTTTTGACAGAGGTTGGCAATTTTTTTACCTAGCACAGATTGGAGTTTTAAACGCCTTAAAAACCGTCTATCAAATTGTGTTAAAAGGGTTAAACATGTAAAACAAAAAAACCAGTGGAATACTCCACCTGCATATTCAGATGCTATCAGAAAAAACGTGTTCTAGCAAATATATTTTAGCTCACCGACGGCTTTAAATTGATATTTAGGGTAGGAATTTTTTATGATGCTTTTGATAGATTTGTTTTTGTTTGAATATTTAAATTTTTTTACATATAAAATATCAATTTTTTTGAATAAATCTGTGTTTTTTGTCAATTTATGGATAAAGTGGTTTGTAGATTGAATGGTGTTCGCCTGTCCCTCGAGTTCTATGCAGCAAAGACTTTGTTTTTTTATTTTATATTTTCGCTGAATCAGGTTGCTGTCGCATGGTTTTTGATAGAAATTGAGATTTGTTAGATAGGCTGTTTTAGGTATTTTGGAGGCTATTTCCAAAATATGATTCAATGGATTTTGGGTTTTTGTGAAAGAATCCTCAAGTTTTGCGAGCGAATTTTTGATTTGAGTGTTAGTCGTTTTGGTTTGTGCAAAATTTTTAACTTGCTCATTTAATTTGTTTGTACTGTGTTGTAGTTTTGTTATTTGATTTCTTAAATATTTAACTTTTAAGCTATTATAATAGCAAACGTTTTTAAATCCAATAGCTAGCGCAATTAGGCACATTAACCAGCTGATTAGCCAGGGGAGTGGTGATCGAATGTGATTATTCCCAATAAGATCAAGAAGATTATGGTTTTTGGTGGTAACTGGTAATAGATTTTTTTTTGCATCAAAAAATGGAGAGTCTACTAAGCTTGAAATTTTAACTTTTGTGCTGCTTATGCATAAAGATATTTGAAAAACGGCAAAAACCTTGATTAGGTCGTGTTGATTGGCTAAATTCGGAATGCTTACAAAGGTTTTGGGATATTGTAATTTTTGAGTGTCTAAAAAGATTGATATGTGTGATTGGATCAATCTTGGTTTGTATATTGTGCTATTTCGGAAGCATGTTTGCTCAATATTTATGGTTGATACATTAATTATATATATACTTCTGGATAAGTATTTTTTTTTTGCATGAGCTAAAATTAATTTTGACTCAGTTAATTCAATAAAAAGCAACGAGTTTGAAAAGAGATTTGTATTGAAAATGTTAAATGTTTTTTTCATGCTTTTAAAATTCTGTTTTAAAAATTGAATGATTTTAACAATTCTGAATTTACAAGATTCGATTTTTGGAGTAATTGATCATAGGTTAGTAATCCTGTTTTTGCGCCTATGTATCCAAGCACTGATGCGCTATTGACTATTCCATGTTTAAGAGCTGTACTTATATCATTTTTATGCATTAAGCTTGCAACGAAACATGATCCAAATGAATCTCCAGCTCCAACTGTGTTTGTAACTTTTACTTTCATGCTGGGGTGAAAAAATATACTATCTTTATTTGCTGCATAAACTCCATTTGCTCCGTTTGTTACGACAACAATTTTGGGTCCCATTTTGAGAGTTGCTTTGAAAAAATTATGTAGACTAAAGTAAGTGTTTTCATAACTTATAGGCGTATTTAATAGGTAGGCTTGATCGTTTTGTTCCTCATTGGACCGACAAATTTGGTTTGGCTCTGTGCATTCAAATATCTCTTTATAGTATTTATCATTCTGCATTAGTGCAAACATGAAAATTTGTGCCTCATGTTTATTGAGGATTAAGATATCAATGAACTGAAGTGACTCTTTAAGTTTTTGAATGCCTTTTTCAAGTTGGCTTGATCCTGGATTTATGGCGACAGGTATGTTGTGTTTTTTGGCAAATGATACGATAGATGGAAGTATTTGAGCTGAGTTATTACTTAGAGATGTTATATAAAGCTGGTCACATTCTTTTATTGCATCAAATGGGAGCTTGTTTAATTCAAGATAGCTATTTGCACCGCGGTAAGCAAAGATTGTATAATCTCCTTCAATTGAATTTACTATAAATGAAGTTCCTGTTCTGTATTTTGTGCTTTGTAGGATCAGCTCTGTGTTGATGTTTTCTTCTGTTAGTTTATCTATTATTGTTTTTCCAGGCGTGTCATTTCCGATATTGCAAAAGCAGCTTGTAGTCATGCCTAAACGCTTAAATGACACAGCAGCATTTGTAGCCCCTCCACCTGTTTCATAAATTACGTCTTCAACTTCAATTTTTTCTCCAGAGCCGAATAGCATATAGTTTGAGTGAAAATTTTTTTTGGTAATACTCATCATATCTGTTCCGTTGTAATGAATAAAAATGTCTTGTGTAGCGCCACCTATAGTTAAAACTTTCATTCAGATTTCCTTTGTGATTGAATTGATAATTTTTACGTAAAGTTTTTAGCATGTTTTAATTTTGAAAATCAAGGAAAATAAAACTAATGTGGGAAAATGCTATCTTGATAAGTATTGATTGAATCGTGGCTTTCGTGTTGTTAATAAAAAAGATTAAATATTTATGAAAAAAAACTTTACATTGTGCCAGAATTGTTTATAATTTGCTTCGTAATGTAAATGTAAGTTGAAATTTTCGAAATAGCAAATTCAAGTTTGAAATAAAAACATCAAAAAAAAATAAGAAGTAAAAAAAGCGAAAAAAGTTGTTAAAAAAACTTGAAAAAAATAAAGAAGCTAGTAAACTTATATCACTAACTTGAAATAAGTAAAAGATGGTGCTAAAAGTAGCTGCAGGACGTGCAAGAAAGCGAAAAAAGTTGTTAAAAAAAACTTGAAAAAAATAAAGAAGCTAGTAAACTTGAAGCATTCAGCAGAAACAGGTGCGCAATCGCAATGCAAAAAGAAAAAAGATTGCGGCAAAAGGTTTTGTGCGGGATGAGTAGAGAATAAAATTATGTCTTTGAAATTTATGAATGTAGAACAGTAATTATTTAGGTAATTGAAAATTACCTGAGTTTGAAGGATCCTTTTAAATTTAGACATGGAGAGTTTGATCCTGGCTCAGAATGAACGCTGGCGGCGTG
>LDIV01000004.1:42405-43477 GCA_001468855.1 candidate division TM6 bacterium UASB124
TGTTACAATGGCGAGTACAAAGGGATGCGAAGCTGTAAGGTGGAGCAAATCCAATAAAGCTCGTCTAAGTTGGGATTGAAGTCTGCAACTCGACTTCATGAACCTGAAATCGCTAGTAATCGTATATCAGAATGATACGGTGAATACGTTCCCGGACCTTGTACACACCGCCCGTCACACCATGAAAGCCGTCCGCACCCGAAATTGTTTTAGCCAACCGTAAAGGAGGCGGGCAATTAAGGTGAAGAGGGTGATTGGGGTGAAGTCGTAACAAGGTAGCAGTACGGGAACGTGCGGCTGGATCACCTCCTTTCGAGGGAGATGAAATGCCAAACGCGTTCTAATAAGACGTGTTTAATATTAGGTGTTACAAAGACTGGGCCTTCAAACTCAGGTTTTATAAGTTCTATTAAATTCATGAATTGGAAAATTGGAAAAATTTTGATCTTTGAAATTAAAATTAGATATTATGGGTTAATCATTAAGATAGATAGCGAATGAGAGATTCGTAGATAATTTTAAAGGGCATTTGGTGGATGCCTTGGCATCAGGAGGCGATGAAGGAAGTTGGAGGCTGCTTTAAGCCTCGGGGAGCCGCCAACCAGGCTTTGATCCGGGGATTTCCGAATGAGGCAACTCATCTGAATAAACTTCAGATATGCTTATTTGAATACATAAAGTAAGCAAGCGAACGGCGTGAACTGAAACATCTAAGTAACGCCAGGAAAAGAAAACGAAGTGATTCCCTAAGTAGTGGTGAGCGAAACGGGAATAGTCAAAAACTTATGTTACGTAAGAAGCTATTCGTTGTAGCATAAGGGAAGCGGGATTTAACATCTAAAAGATAGCTCTTTTAGGTCCTACAGTCAATTTAGTTGAAGTGCTCTGGAATGTGCTACCAAAGAGAGTGAAAGTCTCGTACACTAAAAATTGATGTTGAGAGATAGTTAACGTCCCAAGTACCACAAAGCACGTGTAATTTTGTGGGAATCTGTCCAGACCATTGGATAAGACTAAATACTACCTGATGACCGATAGCGTACTAGTACCGTGAGGGAAAGTTGAAAAGAAC
>LDIV01000004.1:46164-148350 GCA_001468855.1 candidate division TM6 bacterium UASB124
TACAAGGTTGATAGGCTGGGTGTGTAAGCACAGTAATGTGTTCAGCTAACCAGTACTAATAGATCGAATGTTTTATCTACACTACTAAATTCGTTTCTCTGAGTAATCGTTATCGATTTTTGATTAATCTGTATCTAATTCGAATCAGTCGTGAAGGGTAAAAACCTTCGCGACTGACCTCAAAGACTAAAAATTGAAATACTTTAAAAATTATCTGGGAAGCCAGATTAGAAATTTCCTGGTGGCAATAGTGGCTTGGAAACACCCGTTCCCATTCCGAATACGGCAGTTAAGCTTGTCACGCCGAAGATACCTGGCTGGAGACGGCCTGGGAAAATAGGTACTGCCAGGATTGAATTTAAAAGCCTCGATTGTAAAAGTCGGGGCTTTTTTATTTTGTAAATTACATTTATGACTGAGCAGTAAATACAAGAATGTCTTTTCACATGTGTTAGCGCTATTTTGTGTAAAATAGTAATCTAATGAAATAGAAATAAAGCTATTTAGTTATTTTAAAGTTAATTTTAAACTTAGCGAAAGGATTTTGTAATGTTCAATTATAATATTCTTACTCGTTCGGTATCCTCATTTATGTATAAAGTTTATGCATGGATGTCTATGGGGTTGGCAATTACGGCAGTAACTGCTTATGGCGTTTATTCAACGCCGGAATTATTCAGAGCAATAGTTACAAACAGATTTGCTTTTTTTGCACTTATTATTGCACAACTTGGATTAGTTTTTTACATTTCAAGTGCATTTCAAAAACTTAGCTATGCAACAAATATTTTACTATTTTCGTTGTATTCGGGATTGCTTGGAATGACAATATCCGTCATATTTGCTGTTTACCAAATATTTTCAATTTACCAAATTTTTGCAATGACAGTTGGAATGTTTGGTTTTATGGCTCTTTATGGTTATTACACAAAAACAGACTTGACCTCTTTTGGGCAAATCATGTTTATGGGTTTGATTGGGATAATTATTGCGGGAATTGTCAACATGTTTCTGCATAACTCAATGATGGACTACATTATTTCTTTTATTGGAATTTTGATTTTCACGGGCTTAACAGCCTATGACGTACAAAGGATAAAGTGGTTAGGAAGTGAGCTTTTAAATAGGGGTGAAGAGGAACGCAAAATTGCATTAATGTGTGCGCTAACCCTTTATCTTGATTTTATTAACTTATTCCTACTTTTACTGAATTTTCTTGGTAAAAAGAAATAAGTAAAGAATAAAAGTTATTAAATATAAAAAAAAGCTTCGATTTTTTACGATCGAAGCTTTTTTTTAGTTATTATTACAAGAAGTTTTTATTCGCCCGGCTGGTCGTCTATATAACCAACTTTTTCATACTCTTCACTGCTTACTTTTTCTCCTTCGTATTGGTCAGAATCCTCCTCTCCTATTTTGAAATCTTCTTCACTATCATTTTGGTAAGAAGTTTCCTCATCGACAGGATAATCTACCTTGAAGTCTTCTTCCATAGCGAACAATGAAGCGCATGATACAAGTCCGCTCAATGCGAGCAACATAAATATCTTTTTCATCCAAACGTCTCCTTATTAATTATATAAACTTATTATATAAATATAATTTTCTACCTGTTTTTAGTTTACAACTAAGCTATGTTTAAAGTCAATTATTTGCTTTTTTATTTCAAATATAAATTTGCATATTGTATTTATATTTGAATTCGACATTTTTTTGTACTTAAAAACAACAAAAAATCGTATTTTGTTTCCAGCTAGGTTCATATTATCCCATATTAACCCATATTAATATTTCTAATCTTCATCTGTGCCTTTTGGTGCTGCCACAGGTAGGTAGCTATAGGAGGTGGTGAAGTGTGGTAGCTAACAATAACCAATTGGTCAACCAGGGGCGGTACATGGTTGTTTTATCGGATAGATCTCGAATAATTGTGATTTTTGATAGAAAAATAGTTAAAAAGTAATGTACGTTATCGCCTAAATTCTTAAGTTTTGTTATAATGCGACTTTAGAGAATGTGGGGTAATCACAAATTTATGGAGATTGACAGATTATGTTGTTAACCAAAGATTTTTTACTCAAAGCTGTTCCTTATGCAAAATTTTATGTTAATGGTGTTGAATTAGCACGAGATGTCGACTGGAATTTTCGTAAATTAGGAGATGATGTTTCTGTTGCGTTTGATAGCAGATCGGTAGATCAGGAATCTGTTTTTTTTGCTCTTAAAGGCAAAACACTTGATGGGCATGATTTTATACCACATGCTCTTAATGCAGGAGCCTGCGCATTAGTTGTCAGTAAAGATTTTAAATCTTGTCTAGATAAATTTACGCAATCATTTGCGAATAATCTTGCAAATTGTTTAGTTATATTTGTACCTGATACTTATCAAGCGCTTGTTGATATGGCAAAGGCCTGGCGTGCAACTTTTGAGTTTCCCGTCATAGGCATTACCGGATCAATTGGAAAAACTAGTACAAAAGAGATCCTACGTTCAATTTTACAACATACAGACATTCCTTTTTATATCTCTGCAAAAAATCAAAATACTTTTATAGGCTTGTGTGCAAATATTTTGAATGTGAAAAGTTCCTGCAAAGCGGCTGCATTTGAGGTTGGAATTAGTGAAATTGGAGAGATGTCTGTTAAGGCAGATATTCTGAATCCGACAATCGCTTTAATAACAAAAATCTCCTACTCCCATATTTCTCAATTTGGTAAACTGGAAAACGTTGCCAAAGAAAAACGACAAATTTTTAAAAATTTTAAAGACAAAGAGATAGGTATAATTTTTGGTGATCAACCAATTTTAACTGATACTCATTATGGACACCCAATTGCCCGATATGGATTTAAAACAAAAAATCATGTTCAGGCAAGAAAAATAAAAATCAGTACTGACTCAACCGGAAAGTGTATTACGGAATTTAATTTGAGATGGTATGGGCAAAGAGCGAAAGTCAAATTTAACAGTACGCATCAAGGTCTTTTATGTAACGCATTGGCTGCAAGTACAATTGCCTATTTTATAAATGTTCCGTTTTCTGCTGTTGTTAAGGGTATTGAGTCTTATACAGGTTTTGATAATAGATTTAAGCAAAAGCAACTTAAAAATAATTTGGGTACCGTTATAAGTGATTGCTACAATGCTAATCCGGAAAGTATGAAAGCTGCTATTTCTGCATTTGATAAAATGAATAATAATGGGAAAAAAATAGCAGTTATTGGTGATATGCTGGAGCTGGGTGATCGCGAAGTTTACTGGCACAGAAATCTTGGTAAAATTTTGACTAAAGCTTGCAGTATTGATTCAATAATATTAGTAGGCAACTTGGTTAAGTATACACAGGGTATGCTTTTGTCTGATTCCAGTGTAATTCGAGTTAGTGATTGGCAAGAGGCTGAAAAAGTACTTCTGGAACAGCTAAAAGCACCAAGCACTCTTGTTTTGGTAAAAGCTTCACATGGCATTGCTTTGGATAAGTTAGTTGAAAAAGTTGTTGCATAAATCTGTTTTTAGCTAAATTTTTTCCTTTTCTTGTTCCGAATTTAAAAAATTATTAAAGTTGAATATGTGAGTATTCAGCTTTTTTGTTCAGTTTAAATTTTGAAGGGAGAAGGCGATGGTCCTGGATAGAGATTTTGATGTGGGTAGGGTTTTTGAAAAGCTTACTGAAATTCCAAGTAAGATTCTTTTACATCATGACGTTCAAGATTTGTCTCAAATTGTTTTGCACGATCTTTCGCATGATGACGCTTTTAATTTTAATAAAGCTGTTTATCTCGTAGATAATCCTGACTTTGATTGTCTTAAAGGTGTGGCCGGATATTCAAGTGAAGAGTGTAAATTTCATAAACATGATATTTGGGAAGATCCGGATCATTTTCACCAAGATATGCAACAGGCAGATTTTAATTCTAAACTTAAACAATTTTTACGAAATGGTCTGAAACGTAAAGATATTAATACACACGATGAGGATGATTTGAAACAACTAGGGCAATCCTTAGGATTGAAAAATCCGGCATTTTTAACTTGGCAAATGAGACATGGCAACCATGGTATTTTGATTTTTGAGACTGCTGAACCGATTTTGGAGAAAAAACATAACTTACTAAAGCATGCGGGACCTCTTTTGAGTCTTTGTTAAACAATTTGTGACGTTGTATTGCAATACGTTTGTGTTACACAGTTTATATATTTGATTTAATAAGTATAGTTTGCTTCTCGTTTGATAGAGATTTAGTTGCTTTAAGCTTTATACATGTTTGTAAGGTACCATAATTTATTGAATAAAATCCAGTTAGCATTACAAAATCCAGCGTTGAAAAAATTCGACATATAGTCTTATTGTTTTTTTTAACAGACCAACATTCATCAGCTTCTTTTTTTAATTTGAGTTCCGGATTAAAAATTAAGTTCCACTCACTATTTATTTGATTTTTTGAGTTTTCTGTAGTACTCCACCAGTCAGTTAATTTTAAATTTTTTTCTTTATCCGTTTCAATGGTTCTATAGGCAATTTCATTGTCGTAAGAATTGAACTTATTACATGCAGTGACCCGAATTATATTATTGGATTGATCAATTATTACCGGATTATCTTGTGTCTTGAGTTGAAGCTGGAATAGTTCACTTTGCATTCTCATTAGTTCAGGCGAATAGAACGTGTTGTGACTCAGTGGCCCTCGCATCAAATTACGCCAGCTGCTATTTGCAGTGTAAACATAGCTTCCAGGATCTATCAGGATAGGGGTTCCATTTATTGATAACGTTACTGCTAGTTGATCATAATGAAAGTGTCCTGATGGTTGATTTTGTTTGAATTTGGGTAATCGAAATGTTACATGCAGCCCTTCGTTTCGTAGGCATATAATACCAAAATCAGGAAAGTTTTGCACCCAAGATTTTCGTTTGGTACCTACCTGTTGCCCATAGGGGAATATGTCATGTTGGATTCTCTCAATATTTGGGACTTCAATGCCTGTTAAAATTTTGCCGCTGTCGTTATCACCGATAGTTACAAAATTTCCAGATTCGTTTGAGCCAGACAGGTCTGAGCAGGCTTGTAAAAATCCGATCATTTTATCAAAACGACTTAAAAATTCAGTTGGCAAACTGGCTTGGCTATTTTTTGCTTGCTTGGTTTTGCAATTTGAATTGGTATTTTGCGTTGCATTACAAAGCAGTTTGAAATGCAAAAAAAGCTCTGTATCAAGCTTATGATAACTTGTTGTCCCTTCATAACATGTTCCATCGGGTTGAATCTGAAGAAAAAATTGTTCGAGTATTTTTTTAATGCACCAGTTTTTTTTCTTATTAATTCTAGTATTATTTGCGTAAGCGTTATTTATGTGAGCATTTTTAATTTTGAAAAACTCGCATAAATATAGATATCCAACCAGATCTGATATGTAGTGGTTATTTGGCTTATCAGATGTTTCCCAATTAAATTCAAGATAATGTAAATGCAAGTGCAGCATATTTATAAATTTAATCCAGAATGCGTTTGAAATATTTGGAGAATCTTTGAAAAAGTAAAATCCCCAAATCCAGTTGATAGCACGTATTGCAATGTCCATTGGGCATACCCAATTGACCCCAGTCATGTATGGATTCTGTTCGATCCAGTCTGATATTTGATTTTGAAAAGAGTCTGCATATTTATTATCTTGATTTATTTGATAAGCTTTCCCAAGAATAAATATATGTTGAAACCTGGACAGTTCCCAGGGGACCTTAATATCCGGATTATACTCATCAAGTTTCATATTTGTTGGACAAGATGCTGTAATATCTTGGTAAAAGCTATGCTTCCAGGATTTTGTACTGTTAATACTCGTAAAATCATGACTCATGGAATCACGACTTGTAAAGTTGAGACATGTCAAGTCAGGACTTTTAAAGTCCTGGTGCCATGGGATTTTTTCAAAACATTTTATTCCCGAGCCCAAGATATCAAAACAATTTGAAGCGGCTAGATTCGCCTGCTGCAAAATCCACGTACTGTCTTTAAATTTACGCGGCAAGTATAAATTAAACTCTTCTGAATTTATTATTTTTTCTAAGAAATCAGTGTCAATTGATTTGGCTGTTTTGTTATCCTGTGGGCCTGCCATCGCCACCTTGGCGGATGCTGGAAATTGACTACCTTGCCGTAGGCACGACAGAGCGTAGGCGGTTTTCAGGCCTGTCCGCCACAGTTTTTCAGAAACGATGGCTGGAATCCACTTATAACAAAATCGTAACCAATGTTTTTTTGTTTTACGCTTAAAAACTTGGTAGCATCCTGAGATCCCAAGTTCCATAAATCTTTTTAAAATTTGTACAAGCATATTTTCCCAAACAAATATTGATTTATAATTAGTATTCTTATTAATATTTTTATTAATATTCTTATTTTTATTAATATTCTTAAGGTTGCTAAAAAGAAAGGAGGATCTATGGCTAACAATATCTTAAGTCAAGATAAAAACCAACTGAAAGTTTCGCAATTGGAAGCTTCTCAACTGAATGGTTCCAATCCGGCAATCGCTCAGCATCTAACGGCTGTACAGCCGGCAGCTCTTGGTAACAAATACAAAAATATTATTTTTGATCTTGGCGCGGTTTTATTTTACTTTAATCCGTATGAAATTTTGTACGATCTTTTTGGTCTTACAAAAGATCAGGCTCAAGTAATAGTAAAAAATATTGCCAGCTCTACTTGGCTTGATATGGATAGGGGACTTATAACGCCTGAGCAGGTTGCGGAGAACCTTGCATATCCTTTGGGAAAAGAAAATATGATAAAATTTCTTGATGCCATGCCTGGACGCCTTGTTCCACTTCCTCAGGGGGTTGAGATTTTAAATTTGGTCAGGCAGAAGGGGTACAAAACTTATATACTTTCAAATTTAGCTGAGTTTTGTTACCTCAAAGTCAAAGATTACGATTTTGTTAAACAGTTTGATGGCGCGATTTATTCGTATCAACATAAGTGTGTCAAGCCTGAAACTCAGATCTATGAAATTCTTTTAAACACCTACTCATTAAAAGCTGAAGAGTGTCTTTTTATAGATGATCTTGAAGTTAATATTAATGGAAGCAAAACTCTTGGAATTGATGGAATTGTTTGCAAGGACCACAATTATGTTTTGGATCAACTAAAATTATTAAACATCATCTAACATAAACTTGTCTTTTTCGTGTGACTTTTTCATAAGATTTGAAAGAGAGTTTTGTCCCATCGAGCAGAGATCTGTATTTTTCGCTTAATTTTTTTACAAAGTCTGCAAATTGTTGCGTTGTTATGACCATCTTCCAGTCTAAGATATTTAATATAATGACTTCAAGCGCATTTATGATATCTAGGGTTTCTTTTGAGGCTTGAGCTACTTTTGCCTCGCTGTCCGTACTTATTTTTGAGTAATGTTTATAAAATACTGATGCCCAGCATTTATTAGAGTAAAATTTATCTTCGGTTACTTTGGATGCCAGTAAACAACAAACTATAAAATAGTTTTCAACATGGTTGAAGTCTCTAATTAAAGTTGAATTTTGCATAAGTAAATTTTCTAAATAAATTAATCCATATAAAATTGTATGCCTTTTAAATTGCAATTTGCTTATTAAATTATTGATTATTATTCTTGTTTCATATTGCTTGTTTGGCGCGGTGTTTAAAATGCTTTTTTCTCCTGTCATGGAGCAAAGTTCAGTTGCTATTATATAATTAAAAATAGCCTTTTTGTGAGACAATTCTTCTTTTGAAATCGATGGATTCCCATTAATAATATTTTGCTCTTGAGTTTCAATCGTTTTAATTAATTTAAGCAGAGGTATGGAATCCCATTCGGTTTCTGTGATTCTTGCAGTGCTTTGATGTGAGGCCCATTGGCTTGCAGCCTCTTTTAGCGTCACCTCATGTTGTAGAGTAGAATCTTTTTGAGTTGGAGAACCATTTGCCATAGCCTTTAAATTTGCAAATCCTAGCCCAAAATATAACATTAAAAAAATAAAAAGATTCATATTAATTCCCTATTCTAGTTTTTAAGTTTAATTATGATAGTATCTAAAGTAAATATTTATAAGTAATAAAATAAATTTTTAATACAGGATTCTAACATGAATAAAAAAATTATTCTTACCGGTGATCGTCCAACAGGTCCACTTCATTTGGGTCACTTTATTGGATCACTTCAAAATCGTGTTAAACTCCAACAAGAATATAATCAATATGTTTTAATTGCCGATGTTCAAGCGCTGACCGATAATTTTGAAAATCCGGAAAAAATCAGAAAAAATATCTTTGAACTTGCTTGCGACTATTTGGCAGTTGGAATCAATCCTGACATTTCCACAATTTTTATTCAATCTATGATTCCGGAAATTGCGGATCTTACGGTTTTTTACCTAAATTTGGTTACACTTGCAAGACTGCAGCGTAATCCAACAGTCAAAGACGAAATAAAACTAAGAGGCTACGGGGCCAACGTTACAGCCGGATTTTTGTGCTACCCTGTCAGTCAGGCAGCTGATATAACTATTTTTAATGCTAACTTGGTTCCTGTTGGCGAAGACCAACTTCCAATGATCGAGCAGACTGTTGAAATTGTCCGAAAATTTAACAAAATATATGAACCAGTTTTTGTGGAACCAAAGGCGCTCGTTCCCGTACATGGTGCACGTCTTCCCGGTATTGACGGAAAGGCTAAAATGAGCAAATCATTAGGGAATGCAATTTACCTTTCTGATTCTGCTGATGAATTGCAGAAAAAAGTTATGAGCATGTTTACCGATCCAAACCACCTGCGAGTTGAAGATCCGGGCAAAATAGAGGGGAATACCGTTTTTACTTATCTTGATATTTTTGATCAAGATAAAGTTCGTGTAAATGATCTTAAAGAACATTACAAGCGAGGTGGATTAGGTGACGTAAAAGTAAAACGTCATTTGAATGAAATATTACAAGAATTCTTAAGGCCAATTCGTGAACGACGAATGCACTTTGCAAGTGATCCTGCCCAGGTCATGAAAATTGTAAAACAGGGTACGGAAAAGGCCAGAAACACAGCTGCGCAGACTATGGCAAAGGTACGTCAAGCCATGAAAATTAATTATTTATAGTTACCAACTGCATGCAGTTAAAATAATTATTGGTATTAACATATAAAATCCCCACCACCATAATCTATCTTTAACAGCTAATTTGTAACAAAAGTTTAGTGCAATTATTGCAATAATGGTTGCACTTAATATCAAAAATAAGCTGAGAGGGTCAAATCCTGCACTCAAGCTTTGAAGAATCTCAGGTTTCTTGAAAATATCTTTTATTCCAAAAAATAAGAACGCTGCAACAATCAGTGGTAAATGTATTAAAAACGAAATTTGAAAGGCGCGCCTGGGAGACAAATTTAACCAACAGCCAGCAACGTATGTGCTTGCAAAACGAGATATTCCGGGCAATAAAGCGCAGCCTTGGACCGCACCAAGAATAATTGCTGTTTTGAGCGTGAAAGAGCCCCTAGAAAATTGACTCGACACTTCCAGTGACGCTATTTTTGCGGTTGCAAAACTCAGCGTTTTCCTTATTTTCAACGAGAATAACAGTAACATAGTTAATATAAAACCACCGAGTAAAAAGTTTGGTCCGAGATGGCAACAAAATTTTTTGGCCCAAATTTTTATAACAAAATAAAATATGCTTGTAACTAAATCCGCCACAATTACTAACCCAACTATTTTTCCGAAGATAGCAAATAGCTTTTTTTGAGAAAATGACAGAGGTTTAGATGTGAATAAAAACAGAGTGCAGGCCCGTAGCAGTTTTTTAAAAGCAAAATAACAATCTTTAAAGAATACAATTAATATTGCAGCCAATGCTGTGCCATGTAACAGATGGTCCAAAAAATCCGGCAAAACTGCATTACGAATTCTCCAATACTTATTTGCCAACAATCCAGCCAAGTTCACATGACCTGAGCTGCTTATCGGCAGAGATTCACCTATTATTTGAGTAATTATTAAAACAAGAATTACGCATTCCATCAGTATCACCTGTTAAGATATAAATTTCATAAAAACATAATAAATTACTTCTGCACCTCGCATCCTTCGACTAGCTTAGGACGAGTGAAATCGATCTGGAGCGTTCGTGGGGCCTGAAAGTCGCTAGTTCACAGAAGTGAAGCGAGAGCATGGGTCAGGTAAGTCTGAGAGCAGGTTTGCACAATCCACGCCACAGCGATCATCAGAGCTTATTTAAAACGCTAAGCCACTTGATATGCAAGAAGTTTAAATTAAAAGTGATTAAATGATAATAAATATGATAAACAAAAGTGTAAATTACAACAAATAGTAGCAGAGCGTTGATATTTTTTTTTCTTTTAAAAAAAAATTATTGCGACCTTCAAATCATCTAGATTAATCTTATTTATTGGAAGATTGGAGTAGATAACACGAAAATTCCCTGCGGTAAAATAAAGAGAGGCTAGGCATATACAAGCAGCGGGCAATAGCGACTGGGTGATCGTACACCATAGCTACCTGAGAAACCGGGAACAATAACTACCGCAATCGCCATGTAATAGCCTGTCAGCAGCATACATCAGACAAATTTTTCACAAAAGTATTGCGTCAAATAAAACTATAGTATAAGTTGTAATTTATAAAGATTGAAAACACACAGTAGACTAGACACAAAGGAGTCGCCACTTGGAGAGTACAAGCAGAAACTAGAACAGCAAGGGAGTGTAACGAAAGTGCGAGTACCTGCGCAAGAAGGAAAAGAAGAAAATATAGAGTGTGAAGTATTAAACAAAGAAGGAGACTGTATGATGAGATATAGGCACCTATTGCGGACGTTCCTGGTAATGTCAATGATCATGGGAGTTGCCATGCAACTGTCATCAAAAGACCATACACGGAAAACAAATTTAACACCACGGGCGGTCGGGACAAATTTACCGATGGAGTTGACAACTTGGCACGAGTTATCGTATCAAAAGCTCGAGAAGAAAAACGGGCACAGTATTTTCAGTCATTTGACCATGACGCCTTTTTATCAAGCATCTGATAACAAGGATGATGTTGGTGAGTATTTTGGAATTGGAAACGGCAAGAACAGTTTTGTTGTCGCATCCGAATTTTCAGACCTACATGCAACTCAAGAAATTAACGGATTTAACTTAATACATGACTACAATAATCAAGCAAATCAAGACAAAATTGGAGGAGTTGTAAGTTTTAATCCTAAACAAGAAATCTGGGGCGCTCGTCTTGATTATTTCCAAAGCTTTTCACACCCATTTGGTGGGTTATTTTTCAAAGCTAGCATGCCAATTGTTTATGTAAAAAACAATGTAGGAATGAGTATTTCTAACGAAGAAAGCGTTAATGTTGGAGGCGAAGATTACTCCCTAGCAGACTTTTTTGCAGGTAACGTTGAAGTAACAGCAGATATGGATGGTACAAATCTGCAATCTCCACTTACACATGCAAAAATTGCCGGTGATGAATCAAAGTTTGGTGTTGCTGACATCAACCTGGCACTTGGTTACAAAATTCACGAAACAAAAACTGATCATATTTATTTAAGCGCACAGATTATTGTTCCAACAGGATCTCGTCCTCATAGCGAGTTTTTGTTCCAACCAGTTCTTGGCAACGGCAAGCACTTTGGATTAGGTGCTCGTCTTGACGGAGCTGTTGAACTTTGGAAGAACAAAAACGCTGCAGTCAGAGTATTGCTTGATGCAGATTATCGTTATCTTTTTGAATCAAGCGAAGATAGAACATTGGGGGTAAAAGGCGATACATATAAAATGGCGCATTATTACCTAGCAGGAAAAATTGGGCAACAAGATGCTCCTCTTTTCCCAGCAGCAAATATTTTGACCCAAAGTATCAAAGTAAAACCTGGAAGTCAGTTTGATCTTCTTGCTGATCTTTCATTCAAGAGTGGTGGTTTTATAATTGATTTGGGTTACAACTTCTTCTATAAAGATGAGGAAGATTGTTGGACGAAAGAATCTTGGCAAAATAATACATATATTTTGGTAACAGACGCCTATCCAACAAATGATGCATTAGCCTTAGCTGATAGTATTCAATCATTAAATGAAACAGATTTAGATGTTGATGCAATAAAATCACCTTCACAAGTAACAAATAAAGTTTTTGCAGGGCTTGGTTATCAATTCAATTACAGCAAGAGCGTTCCAGGTTTGGTTGGAATTGGTGGATCATATGAATTTGCATCAGATAATGCAGCATTAGAAAACTACTCAGTTTGGCTAAAATTGGGCGTATCATTCTAAATTGAAAACCAATAATTCAAGGGAGTAAGATGAATATGATAAAACTTAAATCGCTTATGGCTATGACCATATTTTTCGGTCTAGCTTGTTGTTTTATTGCAAATGCAATGTCTCCATCTGCTAGAGCGATAAATGCCGAAATTAGGAAAATAGAAAAAAAGAAGATTTCAGAGGCTAACAAGGCTGATTTGATAAGAGCATTTATTAGCGATCAGCTAAAAAAGATTAAAGCATCTAAGGGGAAAACAAAGGATCAAGTCAAAGATGCAATCTTAGCTGAAGTAGAGGGGGCCAACGCAGCTGCTATACAAGAGATAAAAGATGCTATAAAAGGGCTGAAATCAACCCCTCCAGCGCCACCGGATCCAGCAATTGCAGCCCGTGAGGAACTAAAAAAAGCAATCACCCAAGCTCAAGCGGAATTGCTAAAAATAGCGAGTGATATAACCAATCCACTAAAGAAGGCTGATGGCCCATTGAAAGTTGCTGGAATAGATAAGGCTGCAGGATATAAAGGTGCTCTAGCTGCTTTACACGCTGCTTTAGAAGATAAATCCAAGGTTTCTGGGTATGCGTTACTTCTTGCACATAAGGTTACAAAAGGGTTGCCAGAAACGCGTAAGGTTAAGCTTACGGACCTTGATGCATGGATTAAGGGATTGAATGAAGCTGATGCAAACGTTGCTAAAGCTGCCGTTAAACAACTTGTTGTAAATGGTCAGGGTGATATCGAAGCCGCTGCTAATAAAGTTGCTGCTGAGGCGTATAAAGCCGCTGTTAAGAAATTGAAAGAATCGGCTGAAGTCAAAAGGGATGGATGTGATGGAAGAGTGACGACCGCAAAAGCTAAAGCTGGTGACCCTAAATACACAGCAGATGCAGGGCACGAAGCTGCTTGGGATAATGCATTTCTTGCAGTAAATCAAGCTATAACCGCTTTACCTGTTTTAACACCTGCTAGCAGCAAGGATGATTGTAAAGCGGCATTTGATGATGCCAGAGCTTTAACAATAAAAAATGGCGTTTTAGACAAGCTTGAAGATGCATGTAGTGATATTGAAGGTGATGTTAAAGCAGTGGGCGGAGGTCACAAGCCACAACATCCTGCAGTGACAAAAATAGAAATAAAATATCAGTTTGCAGTTGATGAAAACTTAACTGCATATGAAGCAGAGGATACAGTCGAAGTTAATTTGGCAGGAACAGATACAGTTGATATAGCAGCGACAAAGTTAGGTGCTTTGTTCTCAAGTCTCTTTACAAAGTTAAACACCGATAAACCTGCAATAATTACAGCAGGCGTTGGCGTTGATAAAGAAGCTGTAAAAGGTTATGTCGATGAAATAGTCGCAACAGGAGGAAATTTCAATACAGGACTTAATGCTGTTAAAGTGACCTCGATTAAAATAACTGGTCCGGCAATAGCAGGTGTTGATGTATCAGCTGTAATTGCAAAATTAAAAGCAGACAAATTAAATATAATTAAATAAAAGAAGGGTTTGTATGAAAATAAGCAAAGTTTTATGGTTTGGGTTGTTTTTATTTGTTTTTAAACTTGATTCCAAAGATATAAAAGATCTTTCGTCAGCTGAGGCAACCGCGCTGGGGCAAGATGTGCAGACCTGCAACGATGGTGTAATTGTTGATTTAATTGCTAAGGCTACTTTAGCGGAGGATGCAAAAGTACACAATGTTGCACTAAAAGACATTACTCCAGCTTCCGACATAAAAGATGGTACTAAGGAGGAAGTTGAAAATATAGTAAAGTTGATAAATGCTATGAAAATTGGAGGAGGGGCTGGTGAGGTTGCTCCAGAGGTTGCGGAATATCAAAAATATGCAAATGTAATTAGTGCTGTAGCAAAGGCGAAGGCTGCTTTAGTTAAAATTGATGCTTCAAATGTAGCTGATTTGAAAGGTAAAATTACTCCTATAAATTTTGCTGCATTTAAAGCGGTAATCGATGCATTGAAAACTCTTTGATAAAACGGGAGTCTTGTAATACTAGCAAGGCCTTCAGTTTTTTCGCATAAATTTAGGTAGGTAGGGGGGCTTTTGCGCCCCCCTCTTTTTTTTGCTATCCTAATTACAATTAGTAGAAAATTGTGAGGTTATATCAGGTTATATTTTTATGGAGGTTTTTCTTATGAAGTTTTCTAAAAAACTCGTTCTAGCCGCGATTTTGGCTATGATAGGTTCAAGAGGCATTTTTGCCGCAAAACCGGCAGAAGTAGAAGCTCTTTTTGCTAAGCACAGTGCCCAGTTTGCGGACATAAACCCGTTTTATGTTGCAAAAAAGGCCCATTTTGAACGTGCATATGCAGAAATGAAGTCTGATTTGAACAAAAAGATTAATGCTTTTTTTGCAAATGAGATTATGTTTAGGGGGATATCGGCAAGTAAACGCGAATTTGCGGATGTAAATTCAGATGTTAAAGTTGCATGTTTGATGAACTTGTTGGATGCTACCTTTGCAGATCTCAAAAAAGTATTCGTAAGCAGTTCATTTGTAGGTAGTGATATTGAGTTGAAGAAGATTGTTATTGCCCAAGGGCTTAGAGGCAATGGTATCTACGGCCCATTGTTAGAACTTGCTGGTGAAGATGCTGAATTGCAAGCAGCAATTAATGCTTGGACACAGTTCCATGCAGCAGAATTTGATGCAATTTTGTCTATGACAAAAGAACAAAAATTAGCTCGTGAAGTAGCTGATGCAAAAGCAGAAGTAGTCCAAGCAAAAGCAGCATCGAATCATTTTTTTGCACTTTTCAAGACTCCTGAAAAAGTAAAAGATGCGGCTGCAAAATTAGCAGCAGCAGAGAAAGCAGCAGCTGAAGCAAAAGCAGCAGTAAAGGCCGAGGTTCCAGCTCCAGTAGAAGTTGATGAGCAAGCAGTAGGTTTAGGCACAGTATGGTTTAACAGTGCAAAAGCTCTTGTAAGCACAGCAACAGCGACTGAAGAAACACGTAAAAAAGAATTAGATAAGAATCTTTTGGAGGCATTGAAAGCAAGGATTGCAAATCCAGGCAACGTAACAGCTGAAATGGTTGAGCATTTGAAGAGTGTTGCTATTAAAGGTTCTTCAGCAGTGAATGAGTATCTTAAAAATCTTGAAATAATTCCAAATATTCCGGTTGTTGAAGGTATTAATACCCTTGAAAAATATAAGGAATATGCCGAAGCGCAATGGAAAGCCGGTAATAAAATGGCAGCACTTGTTCTTATTACAAAAATAGAAGTAGAAGCTGAAAAAGCTGCAAAATAATAAAACATCCGTCTTCGCTCTAACGTAGCTTCCACCGACGCCTGTTATGGCTTTGGCGGACAAGACGATGGACAAGCCAATCACGCAGTCGAATACGAACTGCGTACACAAATCCCACCCCCATTTAACCCAAATTTTTTGGGCCCCATGTTCTTGGGGGGTAGGGTTAAGAAATAAGAGGGGTTGACGATGTAAAAGTTGTCAGCCCCTCTTTATTTTTTCGACCAAATTTGCGCTCTTATCCCATGGGACTACAGTGCCTGCAGCACGTAATTGCGATTGCTTTCCGGCATAAATAAGAAACCTTTGTGAGGGTTGAGTTTCGGACTTGAATTTACTTGATAACTCATTCCATTGTTTTAATCCATCAAAAAAATCTGATGCAATGTTCTTGCTGCTTTTAATTTCGATAGGAATCAGCTTCTTCCCATTGTCAATAATACAATCAACTTCAAGTCGTCCATTGGTATCGCGCCAAAAGTAAACCGGAGGACGTACACCTTGGGTAAAATACTGTTTCATAATGTCGGCAATAATGAAACATTCAAATAATGCTCCAAAATGTTTGTCTATGACAAGATCCTTTGGCGAATTTATTCGTAGGAGGTTGCAGGCAAGACCTGTATCGTAAAAGTAAAGTTTGGGTAACTTAGTTAATCGTTTATTAAAATTTTCAAAATGCGGTTCAAGTAAAAAAATAATGAAACTGGCTTGTAAAATGGATATCCAGCGTCGAGCTGTTGTGGCACTTATACCGCATACAGTTGCTAATTCTGAGAGATTTAATTGATTTCCAATTCGTGCGGCACAAAGTTGAATGAATTTTTGAAATGCGCCCAAGTCGCCCACGTTCACTAACAGCCTTACATCGCGTTCGATATATGTTTGTATATAAGATGCAAACAGTCGTTCCGGTTTAAAATGTTCATCATAAAGCCGTGGATAACTTCCGTTATATATTACCTCTTCAACTTGGTCGGCGAGTAATTTGTTTTTGGTTAATTCTTTAAGAGACAGAGGTAAAAGAGTTAAAATTCCAACACGTCCGGCAAGAGATTGAGTGATGGCCTGGTTCAATAAAAAATTTTGCGAACCTGTCAAAATAAAGTAGCCTTTTCGTTTTTTTGCATCAGCATCAAGTTGAATATAGGAAAGCATTTGAGGGACATATTGAAATTCATCAATAATTATTCCATGTTTATTTTCATTACTTTGCAAAAAAAGTTCCGGTTCTTTAATTGCAAATTCGCGAGTTTTCGGGTTTTCAAATGATACAAAAGTGTGTTTAGGAAAAGCCATTTTAACCAACGTTGTCTTGCCGGATTGACGTGGTCCAATAATTGCAATCACCGGGAAATTTAAATACTGCTTTATGGTTTTTTTTATTTCTCTTGTAAACATAAATTGATTCCTTGTGCTAAATCACTTTTAAAAAACGATTTAGCACAAGATTAAGATGCAATTGCTAAATTAGCAATAATATTGTCAAATCTGCAGAAAATAATTTGTGGGCCCCAAGTTCTTTGGGTAGGGTTTAGAAATAAGAGGGGCTGATTTGATCCTTGAATTTATTGGCTTTTTTAACGGGTTTTTAGTTTTTTCTCAATTGATTGAGTAATTTTACTCAGTAGGCTTGTTCTGATCCCGGGTGTGTCGCTTCGAAAAAAGCTTGTATTTACCATTCTGCAGGCTTTTATGACACGTTAAATGTCGAATTTTCGCATGATAAATATCGAAATTTCATGAGATAAATGTCGGATTTTAACGTAGCTTTTGTATAAGCGATGTTATTCAAGAAGTAAAAAAGCCTATTGGCTTACTTTTTCAATTGATCTCCATGAAATCGCATGACCGGCTTTTATTTTGTAATTATCTTTTCCCCCATAAACCAAGAAGCTTGATCCTTCCGGGTGTTTGGTTTTGGCGAGTTTATTCCAATAATTAATTCCGCTAAACATATCTTGTGAAATTGCACTATTTACCTTTATCTCGACCGGAATCAATTCCTGAGCTTTTTCAATGATGCAATCAACTTCGTGGCCTGTTTGATCACGCCAAAAATACACTCTTGGTTCGCGTCCAATATTGTATCGTTGTTTGCATAATTCTGAAACCACAAAACTTTCAAAAAGATTTCCTCGTAGATAGTGGTTGATTAACTGGTCTGTGGCCTCTATGCCCAAAATTGAACAGGCAAGACCTGTGTCGTAGAAATAGAGTTTAGGCGACTTGATTAATCGTTTACTAAAATTTTTGTGATGCGGTTGTAATAAAAAAATTATATAACTTGCTGCTAGAATCGACAGCCATGATTTTGCAGTTAACACCGATATTCCACAATCATTGGCGAGTGATGTTATATTTAAAATTTGTCCGATTCTACCGGCACATAAACCCATAAATCGCTGAAATGTAGTCAAATCGGTAATATTTGTTATCTGGCGTACATCACGTTCAACATAAGTTTTTATGTATGAAGGATATAAATCAACTGGGTTTGCACCTCCGGAATATATAAATGGGTAGCAACCTTTGAATAAAACATCATCAAGAGAGAGGGAATCGAGATTTTGCATTTTAAGATATGCCATTATTTCGGTTATGGATAGTGGTAATAGTGTACAAATCACAACTCTTCCGGCAAGCGTTTGCGAAATTTTTTCATTTAATAAAAAATTGTGTGATCCGCTTATTATAAAAAAACCGGGTTTTTTGTTTAAATCAACATGTGTTTGAATGTATGATAGAAGGGCAGGGGCTTCCTGAATTTCATCCAAAATCAGTCCTGGGACGTCTTTGTGTGCCTCAATAAAAGCTCCGGGATCACTAACGGCAATTTCACGATTTCTGTGTTCTTCCAAAGAGATATATTTGTAGTTGGAAAATGATTTTCTTGCTAGAGTTGTTTTTCCGGATTGCCTAGGGCCCATAATTGCAATAACAGGAAATACTTTTGCAAGGTCTTTTACTTTCTCGGATAATATTCTTTTAATAATCATGCCGCTCCTTAATCCATGGTTTATTCGACTCTAATCATCTATTTAGTAAATCATATAATCGATTATATGATTTGTCAAAAGCTGCTAAAACCTTGCATACAGGCTGCATGGCAAGTTTCGTTCCTGTCCGATTTCAGCAATTTGCAGTTCGCCGAATTCGATTCGAGGGGTTTTGGGTACTTTAAAGTAGTCTTGAACAAGATTTTTAAGAACCGTTGCAGAATATCCCATGGAGTAGCCATTGAAAATGAAGAAGAGTGGCTCCGAGCTTAGCAGTTGGTTACAAAGTTCCAATAAGTTGCAAACCTGTTTCTCAAATTCAAAAACTTTGCCTTTCTGGTCACGGCCGAATGCAGGGGGGTCCATGATAATGCCATCATATTTTACCCCTCGTTTGATTTCTCTCATTACAAACTTTGTGCAATCGTCGACAATCCATCTGATTGGTGCGTTTTGAAGTCCGCTCATCTCTTGATTTTTATTTGCCCATGTTACGGTAGATTTTGCAGCGTCAACGTGGCAAACCTTTGCTCCGGCTGCTGCAGCACAAAGTGTTGCAGCTCCGGTGTAGGCAAAAAGATTTAAAACATTGGGTTGTTTTTTTGCTCCGGCTATTAACTTACTGAACCAAAGCCAGTGAGCAGACTGTTCGGGGAAAATCCCCACATTTTTTGATATTGTTGCTCGGAGTTGCATAGCAATTTGATTTTTGCAGATGCCTTCAGTTTTGAGTTTATTGTAGTTGATTGTCCATGGTTCTTTAAAACTGTTCTTAAACTCCCAGCCTGAATTTTTAAATACGGCGTTTGCCTTATTCCATTCCGTTTCAGGTTTTTGTCTTTTCCAGACGCAATTTGTGTCCGGTCTTGCCACAACGTTGTTACCAAAACGTTCAAGTTTGTAACCGTTTCCTGAATCGATAAGTTGGTACTGGCTATCAAAGTTCGCTGTTAAGATTTTCATAATTTATCATCCAATACTAAGTAATCAAGGTCGTTAAGAGGGTGTTTTTCATTACAAATTTTTGCAAGGTGTTGATTTGAAACATGCGTGTAAATTTCTGTTGTAGAAATTGTTTTATGTCCAAGAAGTTCTTGAATAATTCGCAGGTCTACACCTTCGTTCAAAAGGTGTGTTGCAAAAGAGTGGCGAATTTTATGCGGTGTTAGATTGCGGTTAACGTTAAGAAATTTTCTAAACATTTCAAATATTCTTTGAATGGAACGGGTGGTTAATAGTCTGCCATTTTTATTTAAAAATAGATGCATTTCATTTTCATCAGTTAAAAGTTGATGCCGTTCTTTTTCAAGATAATCGGTTATACTTTTATGTGCTTTTTTCCCAAAAAGTACGATCCGTTCCTTGCGCCCTTTGCCCATGACTCTGACTGTTTTGTTTTCAAAGTCTATATCTGCAAGGGTTATTCCAACAGCCTCCGAGCAGCGAACTCCGGTTGCATATATGAGTTCGAAAATGGCTTTGTCTCGGTAGGGGAGTTTTGTGGGTAATCGTTCAAGCTTAACAGTATCAAGCAGATAAAAAATTTCATCAACACTTAATGTTACAGGTAATTTTTTATCAAGTCTTGGAGATTTAAAATTTACACTTAAATTTTCTCCGTTTGTCTTCAAAAAAGCTTGGAATGAGCGAAGTGCTGAAATTTTACGAGCGAGAGAAGCTTTCGAAATTTTTTGATAAAAAAGTGAAATTGCAAAACGTCGTAAAACTTTTTCACAATCCTCTTTAAGAGCGGGTTCTTTTTGAGCTGTTCGATCCCAAAATTTTACGAGTTGATTCAGATCGCCAAAGTATGCTCTAATTGTGTGCATGGACGCGTTCTTTTCAACTTCGAGATACGCTAGAAAATCTTTTATTTTATCTTTAAAAATCTTTGAATCCACGAAAATTCCCCCAAATATTGTCGATATTAGTACGGTCGTATATGATATTTTTAGATGATATTTTTACAGGAGATTTTGATTGAGTGCAATAAATTTGTAAACTTTATAAATATCTCTTAACTTTAGAATAAAATTAATTGTTAAATATTAATTGTTAAATAAAAGACTTGTAAGTGAAAAATCTTGAAAAAATAATTTGTGAATTGGATAAGCAGGCTAAAAAATTTTCGCCGTCGCTTATTAATACTGTTATTGATGAATATGGCAAACAACCGTTTTTAATATTAATCGCGTGCTTGCTGAGCTTGCGTGCTAAAGATATCACGACAATTCATGTTGTCAGAGATCTTTTTGATAGAATGACTAAAATCCCATTACCAAATGTGCCCGAGCCATCAAAAGTTACTGTGTTGCAACAAAACGCGATTATGCCACAAAAAATTGGGACGTATTTTGCGTCCCCACAAGATATTTTGCAAATCAAACAGCCAGAATTGGAAAAAATTATTTTTCGAACCGGTTTTTATAAAAATAAGGCCAAAGTTCTTCGTGAGGTTTCTAAAGCTCTTATCGAAAAATTTGGTGGTCAAGTTCCAAAGACTTATAAAGAGTTGATTTCAATCAAGGGAATTGGCCCTAAGACTGCCAACTTGATTTTGGGGATGGCATTTGATGTGCCTGCTATTTGTGTAGATACTCACGTGCATAGAATTTCTAACAGACTTGGGATTATTAAAACTAAAACGGCTGAGCAGACACTGATTGCATTGGAAAAAGTTTTACCGCGTTATCGTTGGATATTGTGGAATAAGTTGCTTGTTATATGGGGACAGAATGTTTGCCTTCCTCGAGTGCCCAAGTGTGAGATCTGCGCAATTAATAAATATTGTTTGAAGCTTGGGGTTAAGCGTTTTTAATAATTTCCTGAATTGCAACTTCAACAGGTTTAGTTTCTTGCAAAATCCATTCAAAATTATGTGTTCCCATCTGCTTGATTAGATTAGGGTCGTCAAGTAATTGCTGGCTTGCTTGTAGCAGCTGTTCAAAATTATTGACGGAGATAAGTCCACCGACTTTTTCCATTTGACTGGCAACGACCTGAGTATTTTGGTGGTAAGGGCCAATTATGCAAGCATTGCTCCAAACGGCAGGTTCAAGTAGATTGTGTCCACCTATGTTTACAAACGTTCCGCCCAGGTAAAAAATATCGGCAAATCTGTATAAGTTAAAAAGTTCGCCGAGTTTGCACACGAGCAAAAGATCGTGTGATTCAAAAATTTGTGTTATTGCGACGTCAAGAGATTGTGTTTGCGAAATATTGGTAGTGTTTCTGATATTATTTAGTTCTGTCCACATAAAATATCTGAGTTCAGCATTTTTAATTTTGGTTTCAAGTTCTTGTATCCAGTGGAAGTGTCGTGGGGCAAGAATCATTTTTAAGTTTGGATGAGATGTTTTGAGTTTTTGATATAATTTGACGTAAAAATAGAGTTCGCCGGGATGAATTGAGCCGACAAGTAAAATTTCACACCCTAATACTCTTGTAGCATATGGATTTGTTGTATGTGTCTTTAAGTTATTGGATAGGCGCACTCGTGGTGAGCTTGTCGAACCATCATCTGTAGGTGATGCGCCCTGATTTTGTGCTTGCCACTTTTGATAAACATTAAAAATTTTAATATCTCCAAGCACATTTATTTTTTCTTGTTTTACATTGAGGGTGACAAAACGCTCTTTATCTGTTTGGCTTTGTGCGTAAATTTTTTCAAATGAATTGAAGAGTGGAGCAAATATAAATTTTAAGCATTTGTATCGACCATAAGAACGAGCACTTACACGTGCGTTTATTAAATATTTTTTTATTCTGAAAAGATTGGCCAGGATTAGCATGTTGGGCCAAATCTCTGCTTCAATAATAAAAATTTCACTTGGTTTGATTCGCCAAAATGCAAGTAACGTGAATGGTAAAAAGTCGTATGGTATAAAACTTATGACATCTGCTGCGATATTTTTTTGCGCAACTTCTTTGCCTGCAGGTGTGCCGACTGTGAGATAAATGATTGTGTCAGGTTTTTGATTTTTTAGTTGAGAGATAAAATGTTGGACTGATGATACCTCGCCGACTGAAACGGCATGAATCCAGATCTGTCTTTGTTTTTGAAGGACTTTGTCGGATAAGTTTATTAATGGGCGATCGACTAGTCCAATGCGGTGCTTAAAAGAACCAAAGATTTTTTTGCCGGAAAATTTGCGATAAAGTAAGTACAGAAGAAAAAATGGGAACACGAAAATTTGTAGAAGATTATAGATCAAAAATATAAACATTATGGCAATCATTTTAATGTTCCAGTTAATAAAACGAAAAATGCACGAGCGTTTTTGATGCGCTCGTGCATAAATATCAATTTAATAGATGCTTAAATTAAGCAACTACTTCTTCTGTTGCAGCTTTTTTGCAAAGCTTGTTCCAGAGGTTTGTTACTTTCAAGTAAGAATCTTCGTCTGCTGTGTATTCAGCAATAACAGCTGCTGCAATAACAGCAACTACGCCAGCTGGAACACCAATCCAAAGCTTCTTGTGGTTCTTCATGTTTGCCCATATAGCATCTGAGCCTGCAACTGTTTTGTCTTTTGCAACTACAAATGGATTTACAAAAATATTGTAAGAGGCTTCTTTTGTTCCGCCTTTTACTTTTGCCCATTTTCCGTCTTTGCCGTCGAATTGAGCGATCTTGGAAATTGTGTAAGCACTACCAGCAACACTTAAAGCGATCAAAGCTACTTTCTTAGGATTATTTTTAATCCAAGTCATTATGCCTTTTGAATCTTCAGTCAAACCTCTAGTCTCTTCTTTTTGTGCTACTACTACTTGAGATATACCCAAGCAAAGTGCCAAACCAAGAATCATCTTTTTCATATCAAATTCCTCTCTTTATAATCACACCAATTACACCCAACAACAATACCGTTTACTTACATTGCCGTTTACTTTTTATTAACTCGGTATGAGTTGGTACAAACACACGTACACTTCCCACCCAAATAAATTTTATCTAGTTAACTAGCATTTATTTTGCAAGGATACAATTAAATGCGAGTTAAGCCTAGCATATCAATATCAAAAATCAAGATTTTTTTTGATCTGCGTAGTTCTATTTGAAGGTTTATTTCATATGGGCTTATTGTTATTAAATTTAGAATATTTATAAACAAATAAAATTGACTCTAGATTTATTATTTGAAATACGTTATGAAAAATATATAAAAAATACGCAGAATTCAGTTTGAAATAATTTATATTGTTTTTTGAATTTAAATTCGGGTTTGAGAATTTATAAATTATCGCTGTGTTGTATTTTTTGTTTTATTTCATTGAGTAGGTCGAGAGCTTGGCGTGGCGAGGTGTTGTCAAGGTCGATATCTTTAAGCTGATTTAAAATTGCAAAATTTTTGTCATAACTTGCCGGCCGAATTTTAAAAGTTGCATGTGTAAAATCGTGTGTAAAATTATGTGATTCAAGAGTTTTTAAAATAATTGATGCGCGATTAATAATCTCTTCTGGCAATTGAGCCAGTTTTGCAACATCAATTCCAAAACTTCCATTTGCGGCACCTTTTGATATTTTATGTAGAAATATAATAGAGTTAGTGTTTTTCTGGCAGGCCATATTATAATTTGCGATACCTGAAAAATTTTCAGATAACTTTGTAAGTTCATGATAGTGCGTTGCAAAAAGACAACGGGCTTTAATTTTTTGCGAAATATATTCTACAATTGCTTGTGCAAGTGCAATTCCATCAAACGTGCTTGTTCCTCTTCCGACTTCGTCAAGAATTACCAAGCTATTTTTTGTTGCTTGCGTACAAATTGTGGCAGTCTCTTCCATCTCAATTAAAAAAGTGCTCTTACCCTGTGCCAAATTATCGCCTGATCCAATTCTTGTAAATATTCTGTCTAATATTGGTAAGCTTGCACTGCTTGCGGGGACAAAGGCTCCACATTGAGCCATAATTGCTATTTGTGCAACTTGTCGCAAATAAGTAGATTTGCCGCCCATGTTTGGACCTGTAATTATCCACAATGATTCTTGATCAATCAAGTTTGTATCGTTGGGTATAAAGTTGCTTCCAAGAACTTGTTCAATTACGGGATGTTTTCCATCTTTGATAACAATATTATTGTTATCGTTGAATTCCGGTTTTACGTAATTGTTTTGATAACTTGCCATTGCCAATCCAAAAAGACCGTCAAGATAAGAAATGGCTTGTGCCGTTAGTCGCAGAGGAGTAAGATAACTTTCTACCTCTTTTTTAACCCTATCAAATACCGCCGCTTGAACATGATCTATTTCATTTTCCGCTTTAAACAGTTCTGTTTCAAGTGCTTTTAGTTCAGGCGTTGTAAAGCGTTTTCTATTTACAAGTTTTTGGAGTTCAATATAAGTTGTAGGAATTTTACTTAAATTTGGATTTGTGATTTCAATATAATATCCGGTAATTTGGTTATAACTAATTTTTAAACTGCTTATGCCTGTTTCAGTAGCTTCTTTTTGTTCAAGTTTTAAAACTTCCTGTTTTCCGTTTAAAACTAAATCGCGTAAGCGATCAAGCTCTAAGTCAAAGCCTTTTTTAATTATTCCGATACTAGAACTATTTGTGGAAGAATCATCGTTGATGCTTGCTTGTAATAAATCAATAAGTGCAGAGAAGTCTGAAATTTTATCTACAATTGATTTGCAAAGTTGTGCACAACTTTGTTGAGAGTTAAGTTGAGAGTTAAATGGATGTTGTAAAATTTTTTTTATAAACGGCGTAATTTTTAAAGACTCTTTAAGAGCGATATAATCATTTATATGAGCACGATTTAAAGCGATTCTGCCTATAATTCTTTCAAGATCTGCAATTGAGCTCAGCAACTCTTCCAATTTTTTCATGACATCAATTTGTTGGCATAAAAACGTTACAAATTCTTGACGTTGCAAAATACCTGATTTTGTAACTAGCGGTCTTTGAATCCATTTTTTTATCGTTCGTGATCCCATTGGAGTTTTGGCTTGGTCCAGTACATGAAAAAGTGTATGATTGCGACCGCCGTCATGATTGTTTTTTATAAGTTCAAGATTTTTTTGTGTAGCGCCATCAAGTATCAGATAATCTTCAGGTTCATAAAATTGAATTGATTTGAATTGATCAAGGGCTTTCTCTTGATTGCGCTTAAGGTAAAAATAAAGCACTTGTAGGCTTTGTAAAATATCCTGCTGAATTTCTAATTTCTTAAGAGTGCTAGGTGCAAATTGGTTTTCGATCCACGTGTTTGCATTATTCGTATCAGGTTGTATCACGCTTATGCAAAAGCCTTGCTGTCTAAAATAGCTGATTAAATTAGAAGGATGATTGTAAGGCAAAATAATTTCATCTGGTGAAAACCTGACAAGTTCGGTGTCAATCATCCTGAACGAGTACGCAGGCAGGCTTACTGCAAAAAGTTGAGCGGTTAACAGCTCAGAAAAAACAAGTCCCCACTGTTTTTGTCCCGGGTAAAACGACAAAAGATAAGATGCTGATTTTTCATCAAGCATTAAAGAGTCTGTGAGAGTGCCTGGAGTTAAAACTTTTGTGACGCCACGTGGAACAACTGTTCCTGGTTGAGGTTTCGTTAACTGATCGCATATTGCTACTTTAAATCCCCCCTTAATAAGTTTTATTAAGTAATGATTTAAAGCATGGATTGGAACACCGCAAAGAGGTATGTCTTCTCCCTTATTTTTACCACGCTTTGTAAGGGCAATGGCCAAAAAACTGGAAGCTGTCTTTGCATCTTGAAAAAATAATTCGTAAAAATCACCAACTTGAAAAAATAGTAACGAATCAGGGTATTGTGCCTTTATAGATAAGTACTGTTCCATTAAAGGAGTGTTTTTTTCTTGGGCTATTTTCATACTTGGGCTATTTTCATACTTGGGCTATTTTCATAAATGTATAAAAAGATTTATTGTAAATAAAACTTACTACATTAATTCCTAAGTCGTTTTGCAATAATTATGAAATAGTTTAACCTGAGTTAGATAAATTAGTAAAGCAATTCGAATTGGAGAAATTATATGATTATTACAATAGATGGCCCTGTAGCAAGTGGAAAAAGCTCAGTAGCCAAAGCTATTGGAAACAGGCTTGGGCTTTTTTATCTGAATACCGGGCTTTTATATCGAGCTGTTGCATATATTCTTATTCATGAGTTCAGAAAAAAAATTAGTTTGGAATGTCCATTTGAAGTAAGAGAGCATGAGCTTGATTTTATAAAAGAAATTGTTTATGAATACATTTCAGACCAGCCGCATGTGATCTTTAAAGGTAAAGATATAACCTCTTTTTTATCTGATACATCTCTTGATCAGGCAGCCTCAATTGTTAGTGCGTGTAAAATAGTGCGAGATAAACTTTTACCTGTGCAGCAAAATATTGGGGAAAAATACAGCATTATTGCAGATGGGCGTGATTGTGGAACTGTAGTTTTTCCAAATGCTGATTATAAATTTTTTTTAACGGCAAGTGTTGATGCGCGAGTTAAAAGAGTACTTTCTGATTCAAAGCGTAAACTGCAGGACACTTCTTATGATAAAGTAAAAAGCGATATTGAGGCTCGAGATGCTCGTGATTGGCAGAGAGCTATTGCGCCGTTGAGAAAAGCAGATGATGCTGTAGAGATTGACAGCTCAAATCTAAACTTTGAACAGACGGTACAAGAATTTTTGCGGTATATTAAAAATTAGCTACTTTAAAATTAGCTAAGCCATAACATCGGAAAAAGCGAGGGCGATGGCTGGGTGGTGTTTATTTATAAAACGAGTACGTCAGCAGAGTCATTAATAGAACAAGAGTGGAAACGAAGATTATATCACTCATTTTTTCAAGCCAGTTTTTTATATTTTCTTGCGCCTCTTCTTCCATGTGTTTTATATAATTGAGAGTAAGAGTTTCATATAACTGAAATCCAAGAATTATCAAAAGTAGAAACATGAATGTATAAAATACAATATCCACATGCATTGCATATCCGGTATTGGGAGATACTCCGTCAATTACTAATCTGAAAAGTCCCAATGATGGAAGGGTGCTAACTATTAACTGTAGCCTTAACGAATCACCGATTGCAATAAGTAGTGAGAGTAGCCCAATTAAGAATAAAATAAACATTGGAAGATAAAGTGACCCGACTTTCTTCATTCCCACATTTTCAAAATCGATTGAAAAAAGAACAGCTGGATATGAAATTTCCATGGCAGCATTTTTGGAATCAAGTTTGGCTTGGATATATCCGCTTTGTACATTTTTATTTTTTGCAAACCAGTTTTGAATATTTTGGACGTTTTTAGATAATGAAAGGCTCTCTTCATCTGAAACAAAACATAATTCTTGTGCCGTTGCGCTTTTGTTTTCTAATAAGATATGTAAAGTGTGATCTCCTATCGGAAAGAATTTGTAGTTCATATTAAGTTTAAATGATGTTTGTATGTGATAGCAGGCTAAGACATCGTTACCGATAAGCTTTATTATTGGCGCAGAGCGGTACAAAAGCTTACCGTTTTGTTGAATAAACCCGTTATAAAGAGTGAATTGTTCAATTGTAGAAAGAGCCTCCGTTGCGGCCGGAAATTTAAACCATACCATTGCGTCAATTGTAAAATCGCCGGTATCAAAAGAAAAATTTGGAAAACTATTTATATACATTCCTACTTTTACGGTAGAGGCAATTTTTTGTGTTTTTGCGTCAATTTGTTCTAGCTTAGGGGCTATGTCTTCTGACAAAAATCTTTTGTGTTGAATAAAAAGTAGAGCTGAAATGTAAATAATAGTTATTAAAATAGAGTTTAAGCGAAATCTTGTAAGCTTAAATCTTCCAAATAAATTAAACATGAATTTTTTCTCCTACATATTTTTTAGTAAGTTTTAATTATAGATACATCGTTGCCAAATGCGTGGCGATTTGATTTATCAAATGATATTAAAAGTTCATCTATATCTGTGTCTTTCATTTGTTCGATCTCTTTTATTATCGATTCTTTTGTTACAGGGCCGTTAATTTTTTGAATTGCTTGAACCAAAATTCTTGCACTTATGTAGTAAGCAAATGATAAAATATTAAAAATATCATTTGGAAAATATTTTTGTAAAACATTGCGATACTCTTGTGCAATTTTTAGCATGCTGTTTACAGGGTCAGGCACGCATGATGAGTAGCAAAAATGTGCTCCCTTATTTTTTAAAATTGAACCTACAAAAAGAGTTGAATCTATTCCGATAAATTCTGTTCCATAATGACCTTTTTCAAAAAAGTAGCTTATTAGTTTTACTGTAGGCATGCTTGTTGCAATGCAAATAACGGCTTTGGGATCGGTTTGCAAAAGACTGCTTGCAGATTGCAAAATATCAACGGTAAGCCGATTGTATTCAGTAGATCCAACAGTGTTAATCACATATTTATGTTTTAGAAAATCATTTAAATTTTTTGCAGCTTCGGTTGAGAAGTCATCATCTGCATGAAAAATTGCAATCTTTTTTATTCTTTTTTTCTCAACTACATACTCTGCAATTTTTTTGATTTGTGGGTCAAGGTATCCTAATCCGTTAATAATATTTTCGAGTTGTGGATTTCTCAATTTTTCATCTCCACCCCAAGGGAAAAACATAGCAATCTTTTTTTCATGAATAAGAGGTAAAACAGATAAGATTGATCTTGTGCCCGTACACCCAATAAACATATCTATTTTTTGTACTTTTAACATGTGTTTTATGTTTTGTTTTGTTACTTCCGGTAATCCGGCATCCTCCATGCTTACTAACTTTAGTTTTTTTCCGTTGACGCCACCGTTTTCATTTACGTGATAAAAACATGCATTTATAGCATTTTTTATGAAATTCCCATACACGCCAAGATGTCCTGAGAGTGTTGCAGATTGTCCAAATATTATTTCATTATTATTGTCGTTATAATCTTGATTATTTGTATTCTGTGTTTTTTTCATTCTTAAGCTATCGCTTGCATTAAGAAAAATTGTGAGTCCGAGTATTGTGAAAAACATTAAAAAAAATAACGAAATATATTTTATATTCATTATATATTTTATATTCATTGTGCTCCCCTCAAAATTGGTTATTAGAAACAAATTTGTAACTGAAAAAATAATGGAGAGTTGGATATTTTTAGTCAACAGTTTGAAAATATAGAGCTATTTTTTGACGTTTTTTAGCCCTTTGACGAGTCTACCAATAAGACTTAAGCTTAAATAATAGCCATTACTATTTAAGATACTGGAGAGATATTTAATTAATTGGGGGTAAACATGGATTTTAGAAGAATCTTTTATTTGATATTTATATTTATGTTTTTAGGCCTATCTATTTACAGCTTACAGGCAATGGTAACACAAGCTCATGTTGATCAGGTTAAGCTGTTAACTGCCCAAGGTAAGTTGCCGGGATCTGTTTCAGATTATAATGGAATTATGCCTAATCAGCTTGCAAATCGCATTGTAGAAGTTATCAGCAGATCGCAGAGCTTTGTGAGACGCAATGTTTTACCCGAACTTTTGGGTGGAACGAGTAAGAATTTTGTTAATGGCGACTTTACGAAATATATCCCTGAAGTTATCCGAGATGAAGTGAAAATTCAGTATTGGGTAAGAAATGGAATGGTTTTATCGCAAGAACCCATTGGTAATATTCATGTATTTGAAGAAAATATTAATTTTTTGGTTCAAAGGGGACTCATTCCAAGCTATCCCGTTGGACTGAATTTAAGAGAAATAGCCAGATATTATGTGGATAACTATTCGCAATTCGGTTTATTACGAGAATGCAAAACCTCTGTTTTTGGAGGGTGGCGCGTGGCGAATAAACAGCATAAGATAACGAGCTCATTGAAATATTTACCTTTGGATTTTCAAAATGATGTAAAGAGATATTATCATTGTAAAATGCTCAGGGAGAATGAAGATGTTTGGCTGAATAATGAAAAAATTAATATTCCGGCATCATATTTTGTGGAATATGAAATTCTTCCATTACCTGCTGGAACTGATATAAATCGTCTTAAAGATCTTGAACGAAATAATCAAATAATTGAAGAAGCCCGGTTGTATGCAACTTTCATTCGAGATCTTGATAATCCCGGTATTAATTTGAATAATCGTTTGGGAATTTTCAAGGGTCTGATCGTTGCTGTCAAATATTTTTTACCAGCAGATTTTAGGGATAAGATTATTGAACAGTATGCCATTTTGACGAATATGTCTGGTAGATTAATTTGTGACCCTAAGGTATTTGGATCATATGAGTGGGAGATATCATTCGGGCAACTTTTGGATATACCGGGAATGATTAATGCAATTAATCAGGAACTTGCAGTTTCTCATTCATTAAACTTATTAACTAAAAAAGTTAAATCTGTTGCGGCTAATGATTTTAATAGAATTAATTTTGGTGATGTTAGAGAATTGGTAATATCATCTAAAGTTAATCTCAGGGATTTGCCGGCTAATTTGCGTACCTGTTTACCTAATTTGCAGAAGTTAGAAATAATTTATAAATAAAAACTCTCGCATAACAAAATCAATTTACTTTATAACTGTACAGGCCTGCACCGGTGCAACATAATTATCTTATAACCTTTCGTGTTTTACCACCCTGTGCAGGGGCTATGATTCCGTCCATTTCTAATTTTTCTATCAATCGTGCAGAACGATTAAACCCGATTCTGAAATATCTTTGAATTAAAGATATTGAAATTTCATCTGTTGTTTTTAAAAAATCCAAAACTTGAGTATAAAGTTCATCATCCAAGTCTTGTGGTTTGTTGTTATTTTCTACCAATTTAAGAGTCTCATTTAAATTCATATAGTTAGGTTCTTGTTGTGCTTTCCACCATACCACTACTTTTTTAATCTCTTCGTCTGATACATATACGCCATGAACTCTCATTAAGTCAGGAGATGATGAATTCATATAAAGCATGTCTCCTCGGCCGAGAAGTTTTTCTGCTCCTTGTGCATCAAGAACTGTACGAGAATCAATTTTTGAAGATACTCTAAATGAAATTCTGCTTGTAAAGTTTACTTTGATAAGTCCTGTTACAACTTCGACTGAAGGTCGTTGTGTGGCAACCATCATGTGAATTCCCGCGGCTCTGGCCATCTGTGCAATTCTTACAATTTGTGTTTCAACGTCCTTTCCACCTACCATCATTAAGTCAGCGAGCTCGTCAATTACGACGACGATGAATGGCATACCAGTTTTGTTTGTGTTGGAAAGCGCATTATATTCGTTAATATTTCTGACGCCGATGTTTGCCATTTTTTGATATCTGTTTTCCATCTCTTGAACAACCCATTTCAAAACACATATTGCAGTTGTTGCGTTTGTGACTACAGGAAAAAGTAGATGTGGAATATCCGCATATGGACCAAATTCGAGGCGTTTTGGATCAATCAAAATTAATTTTAATTGATCCGGATTTAATTTGCATAAAAGACTGATGATCATTGCGTTTAGGCCAACAGATTTTCCTGAGCCTGTAGCTCCCCCAACTAGTAAATGTGGCATTTTAGAGAGATCTTCAATCGCAGGTTTCCCCACAACATCAACTCCAAGGATAAGAGGAAGTTTACCTGTATTTTTTTCAAATTCTTGGCTTTTTGCCACATCTCCAAAAAAAACATCATTTCGGTTGAGATTTGAAATTTCAAATCCTACTACATTTTTGCCTGGAATTGGGGCCAAAATTCGAATGCTTTTTGCGGTAAGTGCCATTGCAAGATCATCTTCAACAGCCGTAATTTTACTAATTTTACTGTCAATCTCGGGTTTATACTCAAACATTGTTATTACAGGGCCTGGTTTTATGGAGGCAACTGAGCCTTTGACTCCAAGACAGAGTAATTTTTCTTCAAGCTTTTTGCCGCAAATTTTAGATTGTTCCTTTTGTTGATCAGTTTCAGGACTGTGTGGCTTGGATGCAAATATTTTGTAATCTGGAATAACAAACTCTTTACTCGAATTTTTATTATATTGTGTTGGAGATTTAATGATCTCTTCGTAAATACTTGAGTTTCCAATATTTGCAAAAATATTATTTGTTAACACTGTGTTTGCAAGTAAGATTAATTCAGCTTTTCCCAATGTCAGTTTTCTTGATTGTTTATATATTTTTTTATTTTCAAAACGTTTAACAAGTATTGAGATTTTGTCAGATTTTTCAGATTCTTGATCTTTTGTTTTTGTAACAATGCATTTTTCTAATAAATTTTTCCAATACTCCACTTCCGGATCGTCTTGTGTAGCTACATATGCTCCAGGTTTGAAAGTTGAAACTGTATTTTTAGGTTTAATTATTTTTGAAAATAAAAATTTAAATCCTGAGATTACTGCTGTTTTTAGTATGATAAGTAAATCTTTGATGATTGGAATCATGGAGATTTCCAATAAACAATTTATGCTTATCCAAACCAATGTTATTAAAATTACTACTGAGCCTTTTGCTCCCAGGATTAACTCGAATAATTTTGATAGGCTGTTACCTGCTGCTCCACCGGAAAATATCAAATTTAACTTCATATCCAAAAGAGAGAGCAAAGTTGTATTTGCAATAAAAAACGTAATTATTGCTGCTATTTTTGCTCTAACTTCTCTGATGGTTTTAGATTTTAGTAATAGAGTAATTATTCCTGCTAGGCAGATTAAGATTAGATATGCTGCATGACCAAAAAGATAAAAGAAGAGCGCGGCAAAATTTGCACCCAAAAAACCACACCAATTTTCGATATCCGCATGTTTGTTTGAAAAGTGAAATAATGAGTTATCTGTTGATTTGTACGAAATTAATGAGATAGTTAAAAATATAAATACTGCAGATAATGCAAGGCAGAGAATTTCTTTTTTGTAATTTTTATCATTTTCTGATTTTAAACGGTTTTTTATTAGATTCGACATTGCTACGTTCTCCTAAGTACTTTTTTACAACAGTTCGGCGGCTATTTTTGCCAATTCGCTTCGCTCGCTTGTCTCAAGGAATACTCCGCCGAAAATTGACTCTTCTTTAAATTTATCAGTAGTTACGGTAAGTCCATTACTTGAAAAATCGAGATATGGCGAATCGATCTGATAAGGGTCTCCGGCAAGAATTACCTTTGTTCCTTCGCCGGCACGGCTTACAATTGTTTTTACCTCATGCGGTGTTAAATTTTGTACCTCATCTATGAGCATGAATTGATATGGAATTGATCGTCCACGCATATATGTTATTGCTTCGAGGCTTAAAAAACCTTTGCGTTGTAGTGAGTCAACAAATGTATTTATGTTTAGTCCATACTCATGTTCATCGCCATGATCATGAAATTTTGATTTTTTATGTTTGGCTTTACCTTCAGGCATGTATTCGTGTAAATGACTTGCTATGAATTCTAAATTATCTCGTACAGGTTGCATCCAGTAATGGAGTTTTTCTTGAATATCTCCTGGCAGATATCCAATATCCGCACCAAGGGCTACGACAGGACGTGCAACTAAAAGTTTACGATAAGCGTGTTGTTTCATTACTTTATAAAGTCCTGCTAGTAAAGCTAAAAAAGTTTTTCCGGTTCCTGCAGGACCAAGTAGTGAAACTAGTTGAATGGTATCATCCATTAAGAGATCAAGTGCCATTAGTTGCTGAACGTTTTTTGCTTGAAATGTGTTTAAGAGCCTAATGTTTTCGACCTCTTTAAATCTGTCATTACCCATAAATCTTAGTAATCGGTACTGATTGGTATTATCTTGATTTTCGGCAATTACAAATTCATTTGGATAAATTTGCCTCTCTTGCTCTTTTAAAATATTGAGTAATTTTTTTGAATCAAGTTGTTTAAGTTCAAGTGATGGCATTGATAGTCGCGACCAGCCTTTATAGTAATCGTCCGTGCTGACAGTGCCTTTTGCATAATCCTCAGCCTCTATGTTTAATGCATCTGCTTTTACTCTTACATTTATATCTTTTGTTACAAGTGTTACTTGATTACCATCTTTTACCAGATCGTGAACAGTTTGAAGAATTAAATTATCTTTAATGTCGTGTATATCTTGGTTTATTATAGATTCAAAAGTTATTTCAGTTGGATTTAGCATTATTTTCAAAATTGATGTAGATCCGTTTTTAAGTTCGACTCCTTCGCTTAATCGGCCCTTTGATCTCAACTCGTCGAGTCTTCTGATAGTTTCACGAGCATTGCGACCTTTTTCATTGTTTTCTTTTTTGAATTTATCAAGTTCTTCAAGAACAATGAATGGAATTACAATAACTACGCCTTTGAATGCAAAAAGTGCATTCGGATCGTGAAGTAAAACATTTGTGTCGAGCACAAATATTCGGTTGGTTCGAACCTGCTCAGATTTTTGAAATTCCCCAGGTTTTTGTTGTGAATTTTGTTGTTTTGTCTGCTCTCGCTTTACTTTTGGCACTAATCTTTTTTCCATGTTATTTCCTTTTCCTGACTACAAACCAATCTTTCTTGTTGAAAATTGTAGCAATTGTTTTGTGTGTCAAGCAACAATGTTTTAATAAATGTTTTAATAAATGTTTTAATAAATGTTTTAATAATTGTTGTTAAGGTAGGGTTTAGATCAGGCAAATTAAAATTAAAAAGAGTGAGAAATTTTTGTTTCTCTTGGTAGTAAAAATTTGGATAATTAAAAATGGGTACCATGCGGTACCCTAATTTTTGAATTTTTTTATTATTTAAATGGTCTAAAAAATCTATGAACACAACAAGCATAACTGTTCGGATTTATATCTCTTTTCATAATGACAAATTCAAATCTTCCATTTGGAGGTAAATGGCATGCATCTGCCATCTCATGTCCAATCCATGTGATTCTACCCGGAAATGAAATATGAATGACAATCCATCCGTTGCCGGTTGATTTTTGATTTGTTATAACTCCAAGATTTCCGAAATGTTTTTCCACAAGATTACTGAATGCATGATTATTATCCTTAGGATTTTTGTATTTTGGTAATCTTGAATAGTCCAAATTTGCAAGAAAATTTGGACGTGATGCAGCGGCGGAGTTTGGGCTTAAAAATATTTTACATTGGTATCCGGTTTCACCTCTGCTTAAATCTAAAATACAGTTATACATTTGGGATATTTTGTCTTTAGGATTTTCAGCTTCAAATAGCTCTTTACCGGATTGCGGTTCTAATGCTACAAGTTTGTACGCCTCTTCTATTTCCGGATCTTGAATATCTGCAGTTGCCACTATTTTTACAGTTGGTGCTGTGGGTAGTACGGATGAAGATGTTGATGCCAATGGTTGTAATAATTCGGGATTTGTTTGTCGTAAAGTTTCTACTACTGATGGAGCCTCTTGTTCTTTATGCTTTTGCTTTTGTTGTGATGAGCCAATTTTTGTTTTTACCGTTACTGAATGGGCCTCTTCTTTTTTACTTTTTGCTACTGATCTGCTTGTCTCTTTTGCATGATTGGGAGAAGCTTTTTGTTTTTTTGTTTTATGTTTTTTCTTTGCAGATTCCTCTTCAGCGATAAGATCTTTAGCCAGTTGTTCAGCTTTTAATTCTGCTTGTGTTTTTTCTCTGTGTTTTTTGCTGCTGGCCGCGGCACTTGAATATCCAGCTTCATCGTGCTGTGTAGATACGTCAGTCTTAATTAAGAATTCGAATTTGTATACAGTTAATTTTGCAATCAAATTAGGCAAAATATTTTTAGGATTGATCCTGGATAATTCACTTTTAATATCAATTCCGGAAAATATTTTTTTAAGTGATTCCAATTCTGAAGATAGAAGTGAAAAATATTGTGTATGAGCCTGTTTTGTTGCAGTTCTTAATAGTTCACCCCAAACTTGTACGTAGTGAATTAGTCGTTGGCTGTTTCCGGGATTGGCAAGCTCAAGAATTCTAGCTTTTAATTTTTCAGGCAGTTGGCCAATTTGTTGTAGGATCAAGGTTTTTATTTCATCTATGGTCAGTAATTTGGAATAGACGGCTTCTCGTTCTCTTGCAATTTCCTCCAAAAGTTTCTTTTTATGTGCCTCAATTTTGGCACTGGTGTATTTTACTGGTGCAGAAGGTACTGTTATTCCAGATCTAAAAGCTACATCGATTATATTTCTTAGGTGTGCAGCGAAAAGATACTTGCAAATTTTAACAACATTGTCGCTTGAAATATTTAATATTTCTAAAAATAGCGAGTGTGATTCTGTTTCAATAATGGCTGCTGTTTCTGCGTGTATTCTTTGTATTAAATTAATATATTCAAGAAAAGATCTATCTTGACACTTATTTTTAACCTCTAATATTTCAGCAACTGTTTTTAATTGAAAATCTATTGACTGTAAGCTAAAATCACAGGCATTAATTTTTTCTGACTTAAGAACATCGTTTGCGACAATACTTTCTATGTTACTGTAGGTAAAAGCCCATTTTTGGTTAGCCGCTTGTTCTATTTTGTCTAAAAGACATTTTACATTGTCGCTTGCCATTAAATAGGCAGTACTTGCCGCATTTATTGCATCACGCGTTTGGTTTTTTGTCAGATTTCCATTTACGGCAGAAGCAATGTCACTTGTGCTTGAGCAGCTGAAAATTTGCTCTGCTAAGGCGTTTCTATCGATAGATTCACTTATAGTGTAAAATATTGCATCTGCTCTAAGCTCAAGGATATGCATCAACTCAGCAAATTCTTGAACGGTTAGAGCTTCATCCTGTTTTGCTGCCGCTGCAGTCGCAGGAATGGAAGGAGTTTTTGTTGTAGCAAACAAATAATTCGATATTAGTGAAAATAAACTCAAAAACAATGCGAAATATAAACTTTTTATGACTTTTTCCATGAAACCCCCATTTTTAATTTATTATCTTGCAATTATTATGACCGAAAAAGTCAATTTTCGCAAACGCCCATGCATATCTCAAATCTTGACATTTTAACTAGAGTATGCGATTTTTAACTTGTTATAATCAAGTTACGTGTATAGGATTTGAATATGTTAGATTCATTTTTGCTTCCATACATTTTAGCTTTCAGAGTCTTTCTAAACACAACGGGTCGAACAGCCGGCTTGGGCCGGTAATTTTTTTATTTCAATTAAATTGTATTTCTGTTAGTTTTGTTTATAAAATTTTATATTTTATTTTTAAAAAGAAAGCTGATCATGGAAAATAATAAACATGATAATAATGAACTTTTACATAATTTGCGCCATTCCGCAGCGCACTTATTAGCGCAGGCTGTTTTGGAAATTTATCCTGACACCAAAATTACTATTGGACCTGTTACGGAGCATGGCTTTTTTTATGATTTTTTGCCTACAAAAAATTTTAAGGAAGAAGATTTACCTTTAATTGAAAATAAAATGCATGAGATAGCCAAACGTGACTACAAAATTGTAGGTAAACAGGTTAGCAAAGATGAAGCGCGTAAGCTATTCAAAGACAATAAATTTAAGCTCGAACTTATAGATGGTATTACAGACGAAACTGTTGGAATTTATTCACAGGGTGATTTTTTTGATCTTTGCAAGGGTGGACACGTTAAATCTACCGGTGAAATAAAACACTTCAAATTAATTGCCATTTCAGGAGCATATTGGCGTGCTGATCGTTCAGGAATTGCGTTACAGCGAATTTCCGGATTAGCCTTTTTAACCGATGCAGACATGCAGGAATATTTCAAAAAAATAGAAGAGGCGGAACAGAACGATCATCGAAAAATTGGGCAACAACTGGGTCTATTTACTTTTGATGATGCTGCTATCGGATTTCCAATTTTTCTACCAAAAGGTTGGACTATTTTTAACAAATTGATGGAATATGAGCGACATGTTCAACGTGGAGTTTATGAAGAAATTAGGACTCCATTGATTATGAACGAGACTCTCTGGAAAACTTCCGGGCATTATGATCATTACAGAGAAAACATGTACTATACAAAGATAGATGATATTGCTCATTGCATTAAGCCTATGAACTGTCCGGGTGGAATTTTGGTTTACAAAAACAGACCACGTTCGTATCGTGAGCTTCCTATCCGTATGTCTGAATTTGGTTTTGTACACAGACATGAGCTTTCAGGCGTTTTACACGGTCTATTTCGAGTAAGGGCATTCACTCAGGACGATGCGCACATTTACTGTATGCCTGAACAACTTGAACAGGAAATTTGGGGAGTTGTTGATTTGGCTCTCAAGACTTATAATAAGTTTGGATTTTCAAAAGTTAGAATGGGTGTTGCTACAAAACCTGCAAAAGCTATTGGAAGCGATGAACTTTGGGAAAAAGCTACAAATGCACTCAAGTCTGCATTAGAAAAAAACGGAGTGGATTATTTCATAAAAGAGGGTGATGGTGCTTTTTATGGACCAAAAATTGATATGATGATTCAAGATGCCATGGGACGTGAATGGCAGTGTGGAACGGTGCAAGTTGATTTTTTCTTACCACAAAATTTTGATCTAAAATACATTGCATCAGACCAATCGAAGCATACTCCTATTATGATTCATAGAGTTTTGTACGGATCGCTTGAAAGATTTTTTGGAATTTTGACGGAACATTATAAAGGGCATTTCCCATTCTGGTTGGCTCCGGTTCAGGCGAGAGTACTTATGATAACTGATCAACAAACGGAATATGCAAAGACCGTTCTTGCTGAACTTATGAAGAATGATATTCGTGTTGAACTTGACGAGTCAGGTAATCAGATTTCTGCAAAAATACGTGCTGCGCAGATAGATAAAATTCCATGGATGATTGTTCTTGGGAAAAAAGAGCAAGAGAATGGAACTGTAACTTTGCGGTACAATGATGGCAAACAGGAATTTGGACTTCAGATAGAAGATCTGCTTCAGAAAGCTCAAGAATTAAGCTGGGTCTGAGTTCATAGATCCAGAATCTATAAATAATTTTCTATAATAATTTAATACAAAAAAAGAGCCGCTTATTTTCATGATAAGCGGCTCTTCTAAAGTTATTCTAATCCCACAGTAGCCACGCAGGGCGAAGTGGATTTCAGGCCTGCCCGACGTAGCCTTGGTGACGACTGTGATCCATGGGTGAGTTGTTCTTATGAAATGAGTTCAGTATGACAAAACTGCTTAGCAGCGTGTATCTAGAAAAAATCTAAGTTATATCTGGTTATTGAGTTAGCGTGATTGGAAATCAGATAAATCAAGTTTGCCGATTTCAGCAAGAACATCAGGGGAAACAGGTTGTGATCTTCTTATTGGGCGAAATTCAGGAATTTTGTCAGGAACAACAACCCCACCAGGTGTAGTTAATAAATTGGAACAATTTTTTCTAATAAAAGATAAAATGCGTCCTCTGATTTCTTTTGATATTCCACGCTCGCCATCGTGCACCAATTCACATAACAGATATCTGTCTAAATTAGACTGTTCCAGTATTGCATCTAAAAATGAAGTCTCGGGATTTTGTGAAGCAAGCAATAATAAATATTCTAGTTGATTGTTTAAGATTCTTGCGTCGATATCCTGGCATTTTAAAAATGTAAGAATTAAGCCATTGCGTGTACTATTGTTTATCAACAAATCAAATGAATTAGTTCTATCAAATAGTTCATCGACTGTTATATATTCATAATATCTGTGGTAAAAAGAATCTATAATTTCGAAGAGATCATCTGAATTACTATTAACCAGGCATTTTATTAGTAAAAATAAAACGTAGGAAAAATGAGCATAAAAATATTCGTCTTTATTTGCTATAATTTCAATAATTTTTAAATTTGACTTTATAATTCGAAAATCAGGGTTACGAGAGTTTGACTGATTTTCAATGTTTCTTATTGCTAATCCACATGGATTTACATGTGCGTTATTTTCTTCATAAAGATTAAATAAATCAGTTACTAGAAGTCTTGCTACGAATAAGGGTTTTCCATAAATTGCGGATAAATGGAGTAAAGAATTTCCCATATATGTTGTTCTGTATTTGCGAACAAAATCTATTGGTAATCTTTCCAAACAAGAAAAAAACTCTGCTTTTTCAGTTTTCGAGTTGTGCTTGGTGGAAATAATTTCCACCACGGTTTTTAAATCACGCGATTGGTTATCCATAGGATAGGCCAAGGGATAGGCCAAGAAGGTACTTGAAATAAACAATCTGAATAAAAATGTAATTTTGTTTAAAAATTTCATAAATCAAATTCCTAAAATTATCTTGTAGGGATTATGATTGGTTGCAATAACCAATCATTAAAATTTTCTGCCATATGCAAAATTCCATAAAATGTATCCTCAACCATCCCGTGTTCAGTAGCGGTTGAGAAAGTATAAATCGGTGTAAAACGACAAACTCTGATCTTCCATTCTGGATATTCGGCGCTACTAGAATATTTAACATTTTCACAGATCATACTGTCTTCAAACAGATACTGTTCTTTTTCTATAACTTCATACCATGGAATTGGTTCCAATCCTAATTCTGTGATATATTTTCCCATTGATTCATCAATAATTCTAGGAAACATTTTAAGTCCGCAACCCGTATGTTGGTGTCCACGGAATATAGCTTTAATTCCAGTACATTCTGGAGCTTGTACGCTTGGATTGGACGACATTATATTAGGGATATTTTTGATAAATCCCAAGTAATCGCCTCTTGCAGAGATATCTTGGACAATTTGGTTATTTTTAAAATAAAAATCTCCCCACGTAAATCCATTAATGAAGCTATTAAAATTACCAACGCGGAATTCTACGCACTGTATACTTTCTGAATTAGAAAAAAACTTTTGAGGATTAAAATTCGGCTGCAATCCGCCATGACAGAATTGAGCCATTGTATCTTTATTGGTTCCAAGATATACAGCAAGAGGAAGTCTTTTATATAACTCATTGAACTGTAATAGTAATTTATTTCCGTTTTCAATTCCATACTTGGCTTCAAGTTCTTTTATAAATGCCGCTTCATTATTTTGAATATTCCATCCACCACATGTATTCATAGGGTACGATTCATGATTACCTCTAATCAGAAACACATTTTCCCAAAATACTATTTTAAAACACATTAGAATGGCAAGAACTTCTGTACCAAAAAGTCCCCTGTCTGTATAATCGCCTAAAAAGACAAACTTGGTATTTTTTTTCATATTATGTAGAGCATGCTTTAAAATTCTTATCAATGAATGTATACTTCCGTGAAGGTCACCAATGATATTTACGGTGCTCTCCGGAGAAATAAATTGCTTCTGAAGATATGAAACATTGGTACTAACATTAACTCTGATTTGTTCATCAAAATTTTGTATGCATTTATTTATTAATTCGCATAACTCTTCAAACAAAATTGTAGGTTGCTTGACTTTAAATATATCTAGCAACATTGTGTTATGTAGGGGATTTGGAGTTTTTTGTTCTTCATAGACACAAACATCTTTTGTTATTCGTTTTAATAATTGATGGAAGTATTTTGCATTAATTGTTAGTTGAATTGGTGTTAGTTGAATTGGATTTTGTAATGGTGCTGACGGAACTGATTGTGTGGTTTGTGTCTCTGGTAGCCCGGTTTCTGAAAGCGTTAATCTTTCAATACCTGGTATTATTACATATTCCGTTTGTGTTGCCGCATTGGTCATAGAACTTGATGCAGCTTCTGATTCGATTGGAATGTGCAGCTCATCTAACAAACGGTGCTCTGCTAATTTTATATATCTTTGAACTGTTTTTATATATTCAAAATCATCGGTTTGTGTATAAAATTCAGGGTTCCATTCCTGAAAAAGGCGTTTAGCTCTGACAATGACATCGTTTGGTGTAAATTCATCACCAAGGCCTAAGACATTTTTGGCAAATTTAACTGGATTGGATGCCTGAAATTCTTCAAGGCTTCCGGATATTAAGATATCCGGAATATCATTTTTAAATGCAGGAAAAGCCCGATATACAGGATGAGAGTTTATTATATTAGGATTAGTTGATGGAATATCTGAGAGTTTGTTTTTTTTGTACTCTCTAGGTTCGAAGTGGTAACTGTATTTTCCGTATCTTCCAATAACCACATAATTTAACATATGGTTGTCCGGAATACTTCGAAATCTTATTAGTTGGTCTAGTGGCATTTCTGTGCTCGAGGTGTCAAAATCATCAAATAATGGATTGGCTTTGTATTTTGAAATGATAATTTTTTTGAAGTTATCGTGAATAGATCCGATATCTATGCTGTCAAACTCTTCTACCAAGGCTGCCCATCCCTCACAATCAGTAAATTCTACTTCAACGAACAGTCGATCGGAAGTTAAGTTTTTTAATCTGAGCCTGTGGCCGAAAACGGTTTGAGCCGATTGAGTTGTTTGAGCTTTGGCTTTCTCAGCCATGGCTGATAGCCCTGAAAAATTGATTAAAGTAAATAAGAATATCACTTTGATGACAAGATTTTTAAAGAGTTTCATGTTGTGTGTTTCCTTGCTTATAAAAATGTTAATTATTCAATTGAATTGGTTGCAAAACCCAATTACTAAAGATGTCTGCCGTTTGTAAAATTCCATAAAGTGTTTCATTAGTCAGTCCATGTTCTGTTGCAGTTGAAAATGTAAATATTGGGATATAATGTTCAATTCTAAGTTTGCAAACAGTGTTTGGATATCCACCTTTTCTTTGAACTGTTTCAAATATTAAACCATCTCGATCAATGCGTGTAACTTCGCTCCATGGCAACGGTTCTAAGCCTAAGCCGGAAGTACTTGCATATTTATGCATAGACTCATCTATTATGCGTGGAAACATTTTGAGCCCACTGCCTGCTTGTTGGTGCCCACGAAATATTGCTTTAACTCTTGCAAATTCAGGAGATTTTTGTCCGGAATCTAATGACACAACATTTGGAATAGGTTCGATAAAATTCAACCCGGGGCCTCTTCCTGATACGTCCTGAATTATATGATTATTTTTTAGATAAAAATCTCCCCACACAAAACCATTAGCTTCGCTGGTGAATTTGCTTTCACCAAATTCTATTTTCTGTATATTTTCAGTACCGGTTAAAAAAACATTTGGATTAAAATTTGGCTGAAATCCGCCATGGGAGAATTGAGCCCAAGTATCTTGGTTTGTTCCCAGGTATACCGCAATCGGAAGACGGTTATATAACTCTTTAAATCTTGCTAACAAAATGTTTCCATTTTCAGTTCCATACTTAGCAGTTAATTCTGCGTTGAAAGCGCCGATATAAGTTCCAAACTCATCTTGTCCCCAGCCCCCATGTAAGTTCATTTCATAACTTTCATGGTTACCTCTAATTAAAAACACTTGGTTCCAGTTTTTTAGTTTCAAGCACATTAAAAGTGCAAGAACCTCGGCTCCGAAAAGGCCTCGATCTGAGTAATCTCCCAAAAACACAAAAGTTGAGTTGCTTTTTGCTTGGAATAAAACATCGTATAAAATTTTTACTAAAGAGTGAATGCTTCCGTGTATATCACCTACAATATAGATTTCACTTCCAGGAATGATATTTTGTTTTTGAATATATGAATTATGATCATCGACTATAATTTTTATCTGTTCATCATAATTTTGTATGCATTTCTCAATTAAATCATACAGTTCGTCAGCAGATATTGCTGGGTCTTCTGTTTCAAAAGCATCTAATAACAGTTGGTTTGCCGTAGGATTATAGAGTTTTTGTTCTTCATATGAATAAATTTTATTTTTTATTCTATTTAACAAAATATGTAATGGATCTGCTGGAAGGTCTGTAGCTTGTGTAGCCTCTTGAATTTTAGATTCTCTTCGACATTCTGCTGTAAAAACATCTTCTGGTGGTTCATAAGTTATGTTGAATCCTAATTGTGTTGCTGAATTTGAAGAATCCGCAGCTGCGCCGGTTTCAGTTTGAACAATACCGTAAAGAAAATTCAGTAAGAAAGTTTTAGCTGTTTTAATATATTCCTGAACTTTTTCAATTATTGCATAGTTTCCGTCTTGAGAATAAAAACTAGGATGCCATTCTTGCATAAGCCTATCGGCCCTAGTTTGAACGTCATCAAATGTAAATACGCTGTCGATTCCCAATACATACTGGTGAAATTTGACCGGATCGGATATTTGAAAATCGTTCATATCCATTCCGCGAACACACATACGTATTAATTCATTTTTAAATGCAGGAAAAGCTTGATAAGCAGGATGATCTCCAATTCCTTGTGCTGATAAATTTATAAAAGATGACAGTACGTTTTTTTTGCAATCTGCGGGTTCAAAATAAACTTTGTATTCGCCAGTCTTCTCTTCTACAGTGAAAAAGAGCATTTGATTTGCTGGAATACATAGAAATTGCTTTATTTGATCAATTGGAATTTCAATTTTTAGTTCATGCGTTTGAAATATGGTGATTGTAATTTTAAAAAAATTGTCATGAATGGAGCCAAGATCCGTACTTTCATCGTCTTCTACTATGCCTGCCCAGCTTCTTCCATCCAATTTCTTTACATTTACTTTGATTCGCCTATTTGAACAATTTTTTAACCTTAATCTATGTCCGAAAACTGCTTGAACCGATGGAGTTGTTTCGGCTAATTGGGATAAGGGCTCTCGCTCCATGGCTACAAGGCCAATGAAGCTTTTTAAGATAAATAAAAATAATAATTTTGTTATAAATTTTTTAAAAAACATACAAATCCCCCCAATTTATTATTTATAATAAATAATTATATATATTTTTAATATTGTATATAATATTATATTTCTATTTGTAAGATAATATCTATCGTGGTGTTAAAATCGAGCAATGTTGTCAAACGCGTTTTGCAAAGCGAAATAAAAGTATAATTGCAAAATTTCTTAAAGCAAGAGGAAAATGGCAAAAAAGGGGTGAACTGACCACTTTAGATGTAACGGCAGGTTGTGATTTAAGAGTTTGGTGAAAGATTTAAGAGTTTGGTGAAAATGGCTTAATTCTTCAATTTTAATTGTATGCAACTGATGATTCATAATAAACACCCAGGAGTCTACCCTACAAGTTTAAAAAAATATAATAATTCTTGCATTGTGACACACATTCAATTTGAAGGAATCTATAAAGATGTTTTTTTGTCCAATTCGATTAATGTTTTTTAAGAAATTTTTCATATTCCTTGCAAAATTCATCAACATGGAAAAAATAGTTGTTAATAACATAAAAATCCTTTCTCACTTTTTTGAGCTTTTTTTCACTCTTAATTTAAGTGAGAAAGTTTTTTTAAAGCTATTTTTGAGTTATCGAGTTAGCGTTAATGGTAGTGTCTTTTTAATTATTTTTTTAAGGTCAAAGAATAATAAAACTTAAAAATATAGGTTTTTGTGTATTTTTATTTGGCTTTGCATATTTTGGCAGTATGAGTTGCATTCAAAAAAAGCTTGAAACACTCAAGGAGAATTTAACAACTCTTAAGACTAAGCTTAACAAACTTAAGGTCTCTTTAACAACTCTAAAAAGTAACCTTGAGATATCTGACAAAGATAATGGCATAAGACGTATAGCAATATTGGTAGACTTTATTCAGGAGTTGGTCACCCCAATTGGCGGAACTCCTATTACAGATACATTTACGCTACTAATACATCAGAAATGCTCTCCAATTCTAACAACACGAGCTATATGGCTGAATTTTGTAAATAAGATAGATCGAGAAAACAATGTTAAATTGGTAAATCTATTTAGTCCAAGCAATTGGGATTTTTATGAAATTAACAACAATTTTGTTTTATTAATTCCACTGGAATATAAAAACAAAGTTTTGAAAACAAAGGTATTACATTCACGAAAAGTAAAAGACGCAAAAACTTCGCGTATATTGACCGATGAAGAAATTACGCTTGGTTTAAAAATCAATAATTTAACCAAGATAGCTAATCCAACAGATTATCCTGGAATTACGAAAGCACAGTTTTTGGAATCAAAAATGATTCACCGTCAATTGTCCAATTATATTGATGATTCTGAACAAAAACTCATAAATTGCTTGTCAGACGTATTTTTAAATGAAAATGATTTTGCAAATAGTTTTGTGTCGTCTGAGGTAGATGAATTTAAAAATAAGTATTTCAATGAATGGAATGCATATTTACTAGGACATGGCTCTGAAGTAAAAAAAGATGTTTTTCATATCATGGCAGAAAAATACCTTAAAACAAAAGTACAATCTGAGCGCGAACAAATTCTTAATGATTTTATTGAAAAGAACGGAGGATATGTGGCTGGACTATCAATATTAAAATTCAGAGACTTGTGTAATTTTTGCAATGATAAAATTAGAATAAAAACATTTTTTATACAACATGCTTTGGCGGGGGAATCCATCTCTTGTTACCATTTCTAAAAAATGGAGCTCCAAGCAAACTAAACTATATGCTTATCTGCGGTGCTCTTATTAGCCGAGAAACNTATGTGGCTGGACTATCAATATTAAAATTCAGAGACTTGTGTAATTTTTGCAATGATAAAATTAGAATAAAAACATTTTTTATACAACATGCTTTGGCGGGGGAATCCATCTCTTGTTACCATTTCTAAAAAATGGAGCTCCAAGCAAACTAAACTATATGCTTATCTGCGGTGCTCTTATTAGCCGAGAAACATCATCCTCAGGAATTAGCATCAAAGATGCCCAGTTTCAAAGCAATGACTCTGTCTGTGATCCGGTAAATATTTCCGGCAAATCTCTAAAATTTGTTGCAGAACAAAATTTAAAACAATTTTTTGATGAACTAGAATTAGAGAAAAGCTCCCTTGAAAAAGTTTGTAGCTATGCCCAACCATTTCTAAATCCGGACGGTAGTATGGATTTAATGAGATTATCCAATATTCCACAAGTTAGGAACCCTGGAACAGAATGGAGTCAACCTATCTTTGTTAAAAAATACATTCAAAAAATATCGAAGAGTGTTTTGGCTGCAAGGAAAAATGAGAAAAGGCCTGTAGTATTAAAAAAAGGGAAGGTAGCATTACTTTATACGCATAATATTGACGTCACAACGGAAATAGAAGATAAAAGTGCTGTAATGTTATCAATTTTAGAGGGACTTGATTTACATCTTAGCCAAGAAATTTTTGAACGCTTAATGCACGGTATCGATGGAATCATTTATTTTGAGGCAATAAAAACAAATCTCGGATTCTTGGAATTAGTTAATAATGTTCTATCAAGTACAATGAAAGCATTTAGCTATCTGGATAACAAAATTATTTTAATAAAAGAACTAGAGTGTAAAAACGATATTAAATCAGAAAGCCAAACATTGTTAATTACTGGACAAGTTACAGGTCAGGCAAATTTATTACTACACAATGTATTATTAGTTAATAAAACACCAGATCCAGTTGAAGAAACTCAAACCAACGATTTAACAATATATTTTAAAAATGAAAAAAATGAATACCTTAAGGGAGAATGGAAAGATTTCGCCACTCCAATGATTTTTTTATACAGAGTTTTATCAGAAAAAGGCATCTCACAGCAACAATTCAGCGCTATGGAATTCAATGCCAAATTAACACTACAAGGAGAAATCATGAATACGCGCGTAAAAACCATGGAAACTCAAATTCCAAAACTCGAAACCATAAACGTTATTGAGAAAACTGAAAAATACGAAAAAATCTATTCTGATCTTGTAGAAAAAATAAAAAAATACGATTAACGATTTTGTATTTTAAGGGGTAATTTAAAAATTGCAACATCTTAAAATTTACTTATTTCTTTAAATACATAATAACATAAATATTGGGTGCAAACGAGATCTTTTTACTTTATTCAAATGTGATACAATGGCTTGCATAAATTATTCATTCATAAAAAAAGAGAGTCAACCATGAAAGCCATTCTTATTGCACGTGTTAGCACTGAAGAGCAGCGAGATGCAGGCAACTCACTGCCAGCGCAAGTTGCACGTCTTGAAAGATATTGTCAAAATAAAAACTTTGATATTTTTAAGATATGTAGCTTTGATGAAAGTGCGTACACAAACGATCGTTCTGAATTTGATCGTATTATCGATTTTATTTTAAGTCAGGAAGAAAAAGTGGTGGTGTGCTGTGATAAGGTCGATCGACTTTCGCGTAACGTATTTGATAGACGTATTTCTGTATTATATGAAAAAGCTTTGGGCGATCAGATAGAATTACATTTTGATCAAGTTCAACAGTATGGATTCGAGAATAGGCTGTTACTGGAAGACTTAGCATGGTATGTTAAAAGATACAAATTCCTGTGGATAGTGAATCAGAATGGATTGCCATCAGTAGCCACGTAGGGCGAAGAATGGCGGGGCTGACGAGGCTCGAACTCGCGACCTTCCGCGTGACAGGCGGACGCTCTAACCAAACTGAGCTACAGCCCCATATTTTTCAAAACTTGATTTCAACAAGTACATTCTGCCAGATGTGGCAAATATTGCAAGGAAAAATTTAAAAAATGGAACACGATTTAGCTTTTTATTACTATTCCAACCCATCGACTTCGTGGACTAATTTACGATTTTCGTCCATTGTCCAGACGTCAGCTTTTCCTTTCCCATAAATATCTCCTGCGGCTTTGATTAAAAAATGTCCATTTTCTGCCGAACATTGTCCCAAACAATCTTTTGATGTACCAAGTTTTCCTGTGAAATAATGCACTCCCTCCTGTGCTCCTGCAAAATTAAAGCCATAAGTATAATAAAAGTTTTCGTTTTTGCCACCGCCTGAATATCCCTCCGGCTTCCAGCCTATTCCACCTTCCCCATTTAACACATTTGTATAACTGCCGTGTTCTATAAAATATGCTTGCATGGCTGTGTGCAAAGAGGCAAGGTTTACTGCCACTTCTGCTTGTCGAGCTTTTGCCTGATATTTTAAATATTGCGGTACCGAAACAGTTGCCAAAAAAGCTATTATCGCAACAACAATCATGAGTTCTATTAATGAGAATGCCTGTTTATTCATAACTCCCCCTCCGGTTAATATTATTTATAAGATTTATAAGATCTTTAAATGACTTTTAAAATTATTTTGGCATTAAACCGTTATTAGATGCAATTTTTTGAGATTTAATCAAAAATTATGCTTTTAAAGACGTATAAAATCTAATGTTTTCAAAATGTGGAAAAAAATGTAACTTTGAATTATGTTTAATTTTTTAAATCAGTATTAAACTAAAATTAGGAGAATGTCATGCCCGTAAAATTAGTTGGAAAAGAGATCGTAGATGTTGAGGTAAAAGATTTGTTAAAAAAATTAACTACGGCTTTCGCCGATGAGTGGTCTGCATACTATCAGTATTGGCTTGGAGCACAAATTGCTAAAGGTGTTATGCGTCCTGCCATTGTTGCAGAATTGGTGCAGCATGCCGGTGAAGAGTTAGCGCATGCTCAGATGATAACTGATCGTATTATACAGCTTGGTGGGATTGTTAAAATGCTTCCAAGTGAATGGGAAAAGTTTGCCAGTTGTAAGTATAATGCTGTTAAATCTGAGAGTTCAAAGATTATTTTACAAGAAAATATAAAAGGCGAGCAGTGTGCAATTAAGTATTACAACTCTTTGTTAAATGATGTGTACGGAAAAGATTTTGTTACGGCAAATATTATTTCTAAAATTCTTGAAGATGAGGTTACGCACGAGCAAGATCTGGTAATGTTACTTGAAGATTTGGAAAATTGTTGAGCAGCTATAAATTTTAATGGGCCCTGAAGACAGGGTCCTTTTTTTATTCAGGACTTTATACGCCTTGATATAGCTTTTAAATTAATTAAATAATTTCAGACTGAAATTATTTAATCTCTTTTATTTTTAAAAAGTCAAGATTCTAGATCATTATTGACGTTCAAATAGAAATTGATAAAATAAAAAAATATATTTAATAGACATTTTTTAAATATTTATAGTCAATGTACATTAATGTACATTATTGAAAAACAGTTAAAGCAAATAATGGAGATGTTATGAAAAGGTCATGCTTTATATCGTTTAAAAGTTTTATTTTTGCAATAAGTTTATTAAGTTTCCATCCTCAATTGTTGGCAATGGAATCTCAGACTGATTTTACGTCTGAGCAAAAACAGATTATAAAAAACCAATATATTGCACAGTGTTGCAATACATGTGAACGTTACATGAAAATTGAATTCATTGAAATGCAATTTCTCAAGGATGTGCTTTCACGGATACATGAAGATATTAATGGTCTTGAATTGCAAGAATTGTATGTACAGAATGATCGATGTCTTTCTTCTGGAGATAAGAGTTCAATTTTAAAAATTATTAAATCTAAGATTGTAAAAAAGTATCGTTATTGTGATATCCTTTGGGATGCGCACGAACGGCACCAGATGAACTTGTTAACTTTTGATGAACTTTCTCAACTTCAAGAATTTGTTCGTGAGCGTGATTCTTATAAACATGAACCCGATGTTAATCAACAAATATTTGCACAGCTTAACCCATTGCATCATGCTCGCTCGTTTCTTGAATATTGCATATTAGAAGAGTTACACAAAGTTGCTCAAGATGATTACATGTGGTTGCAACATATGGCTCCTACCGGTTTGAGGCGAAATGAAAAGCGTCGTTCGGATGTGTGGCTTTATATCCAACGTCCAAAACAAATAATTTTGGGGAAGATTTTTTCTGCTGCTATTGACGGGTGCCCTGTTGCACAAGCATTTGTTCGACATTATCATTTTGATTTTGTACTTTCATATGAGCCTATATTACTTTCACCTGAGCGTACACCAATATTACCATTGAATTTGTTATCAGCGCACGAAGTTTCACACCCAGCTCCATCGCCATCATATTCGGCCAAACCGCCATTGATGAAAGTTCAGAGAGAATTGAATCCTGATGCCCCTTCATTTTTGCCAACAGTAATGCCAAGGTTAGTAAGTTTGAATTTAGCACCCAAACAAACGGTTGCAGTGCAACAGGATATTCCTGCGCAACAAGATTTACCACAGCCTGGAACAGTTGATACACAATCTTCGAACTTGTGTGGTAAGCATCCGGCTGTTAAGAAGCAAGAGCCTGAAAAACCAGTTGCAGCACCTGAGGTTTTAGAGCCTACAGTTATTGCAATGCAACAAACTCAGGTTACACAATTTAATAAGCGTCAAGTTAAAAAGCTTCAAGCTAAAGAACATAAACGAAAAAAAGAGAAAGCTCCAGAAAAGCGAGAGGCTGAAACTCAAGCCCTTACTAGGCAGGAACCTGTAGAAATGTTTGAGTCAAAAAATGAAGAAGTTAAGCCAGAGGTGCAATCATCTTTACAACCGGTACCCCAACAAAAGGTTCATAAACAATCATCGCAGATAGATAATAATGTATTTATAACGCGTTGTTATAGATATGGGAAGCATGAAGAAGCACTTGCATTTATTGAAAAGTTAGGGAATAAGCATCTTCTTTCTTGGTATCGAGGTGTTTGTTTGCTACAGAGTCAGGCGTGGGGTGATATTAAAAATGCGATTGATTTATTAGAACCTTTGTTTCCGCTTATACCAGGGCGTAAATGTCTTGATAAACGTGAGTTGGTTGGATTTGATGATGTTGTTAGGGCGTTGCATCAGAAACTTGATAATAAATTTGTTAAGGCTTTTTTAATTAGACTATTACTATCTGTAGGTAATTGTCCCCAAAAAGCCTTAATGCAAAATTTTATAAGAGAGTCTTCGTCTCTTGCAGATCCATCAATTCAAGTTCTTATTTTTTATATCTATGACAAAGGGTTAATTTCACAGAGTGAATCATCTATACAGTTTGTTTGCCATTTGATTAGCGCTCTTGATAATTCATCATTGAGACAGAATATAAGAGAAGAAGTTATTTATTTTTTACATAAAATAGGGCAGACTTTATTTGATGTAAACTTTCAAGCTAAATTGCACGATCAGGCTTCTTATCCCCATGATGACATAAATACACGTTGTGCAATATCTGCTTGTTATGCGCTTGTTCCGGCATTACTTTCTTCAGATCCGTTAGAAGCTGCATGTATGTTTATTGCTGCAGAAAATACGGTTGCGTTCCTCTGTAAAATACTTCAGGCAGAGGGTAGAGATGGGGCTGCTGAGGCTTTGGCTTATTTGCCTGCAGGTGCTATTGCTCTAGATGCTTTGCAAAAATTTATAAGTCAACAAAGAAATATTGACGTATTATCTGCGCTGATATTTAGTTATTCAAGACGTTATCTCAGTGTCATTTGTCATAGTGATTTGAGTGTCGATTTGGCAGAAATCAGTAGACAATTTTTGGCAGATGCAAAACAATATTTTAGCTCAGCAGATCACACAAATCAACATCGGTTATTGCTGCTTAGTATAGCAAGCAATGCATACAGCATGCTTGGGTGCAAATTAGGTATTAAAAGAGATATTTTAATAGAGTTAATGCGAGGCGTTGTTGCCGTTTCTCCCCAACAGTACTGGTTTTTTAGATATAATTTGGAAAGCCTTATTGCCGGGAGCCAAGATGAGCATGTTGCTGCTTTAAATTCGTATAGATCGCGAATTGCTTCTGCTCGAAAAGATGCATTACTCAGCTCAATGATAATAAGTGGGCTTAAACACGAATCATCATGGTGGTGTACGATTTTATAAAATTGATGTTATAAAAAAAGTATTTTGGTGATGTTTGAACGAGCCTAGAGCTCCAAAAATTGCAATACTAGCGACAGGTAAAAATTGGAATTGCATGAAAGATTTATTTTCAAATAACCATGATAAACCAGGAATGCCGCAAATGAGTGCCAATAAAACGCTTTCTGGGATAATGTTTGAATTGGAAAATGAATCAAAATGGCGATTTATACCAGGAGTATATGGAAAACCCTCAACTATTTTTAAAATATTGGCCGCCGGTAGCGCAAATTATGCAAAGTGGCTAGAATTACTTGCAAAGGAAAGTGGTATTGAGCGTACTCTGCAACTAATAACCGTCGCAACTAATAACCGTTGCCGACGAGATTGTAACGCGATTGTAAAAGGATAATACCAAGCTTTCGTTTGGAAGTCGAGGCTTTCCATGGATGGCTTAATAATTTTCGCAGCTTAAAAACCTGCTGGACTCAAACCAATGAAGCTTTTGTTGTTTTTCTTCAGTTAGATGCATCTTAATTTCTGAATAATTAGTTTCTGAATAACAAATCTTTTAAAATAATTTAAAGAATATAATTAAATGGTGTTTTTTAAATAGCCTTTAACTGTCCTTGTTTTATGCTTAACGTGATAAATATGCGGCCTATTTTCTCTTCGATTTCAAGACATTTTGCACATTTGGCATCTTTGTTTTTACCGGTGCAACATATAGCAGCGTGACGAGCAAAAGAGCCTAGTCGATCAATTGATTCAGCTATGTCGTTTGATGTGATTTCACATTTTTTTAATAACATTTCAACTGTCTCTATTTGCCCATTGCTACAAGCTGCAGCAAGAGCAGAGTGGATTATACCTCTGACATTACTTAGATAGTGTGAGGCACCTGCTGCAATCAGTAATTGAATAATATTAGCATGTCCGTTTAATGCAGCTTCAAAAATGGGTGTATAACCCAAATTGTTTTGAGCATTTGGATTTGCGCCTTTTTCAAGTAATAATTGCGTGTTTGCAACACTTCCTTGTCTGGCTGTATAGTGAAGAGGTGTATTGCCTAGATAATCTACTAAATTTATTAAAGCGGTGCTAGTTACAGATTTTCCTTTGAGGATAATAGCCCTAAAAATATTTTCATGGCCTAGCATTGCAGCATAATGTACTGGAGTTATACATAGTGGATCTGCAGGTGACGGTAATATACTTAATGGCATATCAACAAAAGCTCCCTTCATTAATAAAAATTGAACAATATCTAAGATATTTCTTGAAATAGCAATAAGAAGAGGTGTTTTTAACTGACCTTCAATTTTAGTTACACTGTTTACATCGGCTCCTGTTTCGATCAACCCTGCCATTTCTAGTAGATCACCAGTGCTTGTTGCAAGCCCGAGCATATGATTGGAATCGTCCTTGATCATTGCATGTAAAGTGGAACAGGTTAGTAAAATGGCTATTGTAATTGCTGAGAATATATTAGACTTTTTCTTTAGATTTTTATATTTAATCATGGGTGTATTTCCTTATTTAATTATGTATTTAATCATAAAAAACAAACTATTTTAGTTTTTTAATGTGCTATTTACAACAAGATATTTTTTCTGTCTGGAGATCATGCTTGTGTTAATAAATATTGTGCTGAACCTTGTTTTCCCGAAATATTAAAAAATTCATATCAACAGCATAAGGTGCATCTGAGAGAAAAGTTTCTGATTGTGAACGAAAAATATAAATTTGTAATTCTGTGTTTATTATAATCTTGAAATAACTTTATTTCAATAAATAATTGTAATAAAGTTATACAACTGCTTGTTATACAACTGCTTTACGTAGTTCAAGAATTTTGTCTCTGAGAGCAATAGCCTTTTCGAAGTTCAACTCTTCTGCAGCTATGCGCATTTCTTCTTCAAATAGAACAATGAGTTTTTTGGCTTCTTCGACGCTTTTTGGTGTGGCAGAGATTTTTGTTTTTGTTTTATATTTTGAAGCTTGCATAATTCGTTCTTGTAGTTTTGAGATGCTTTTGCTTACCTCTCTGGTAACTGATTCAGGCGTTATGCCATGTTCTTTGTTGTATTGCATCTGAATTGTACGACGTCGGTTAGTTTCATCAATTGCCTGTTGCATGGAACCTGTTATGCGGTCAGCATAAAATATTACTTTGCCTTCTGTATTACGTGCTGCACGTCCGATTGTTTGAATGAGTGATTTTGTATTTCGCAAGAATCCTTCGATATCAGCATCTATAATTGCAACTAGTGCAACTTCGGGGATGTCTAATCCCTCACGAAGTAGATTGATGCCGACCAGACAGTCAAAAATACCAGCACGTAGTTTGTGAATTAATTCTGTACGTTGAGGGGTTTTGATTTCACTGTGCATGTAGCATACTTTAATTTTTTGATTTTCAAGATACTGTGCTAAATCTTCGGCTGCTTTTTTTGTCAACACGGTGATGAGTGTTCTAAAGCCTTTATCAGATGTTTTTTTAATTTGGTCGATTAAGTGCATCAATTGGCCTTCGCCTTTAACACCTTCTCTTTTTACTATTTCAATTTGTGGGTCAATGATTCCCGTTGGGCGGACAATTTGTTCAGCTACAATATTAGCATTTTTTATTTCATATTCACTTGGGGTTGCTGAAACGAAGATAACGTCATTGAAATATTTTTCTATCTCTTCAAATTTAAGAGGGCGGTTATCATAAGCGGCCGAAAGTCTGAATCCAAAATCTATTAGCGCTTTTTTACGAGCTTTGTCGCCTTTATACATTCCGTGCAACTGAGGAATTGTAACGTGTGACTCGTCTATAATTAGTAAGAATTCGTTGTCAAAGAAGTCAAAAAGAGGGTATGGAGCAGTGCCCGGTTTGCGACCGTCAAAGTAGCGTGAATAATTTTCAATTCCGGTGCAGTACCCTGTTTCTTCTAACATTTCGATATCGTGATTAGTTCTAGTAATTAATCTTTCACGATAAAGCGGATTTTCTATTTTTGCAGCCTCAATTTCAAGATCGGCTTTGATTTGTTTAATTGCCTGGTCACGTTTGTCCTGAGTTGTTAAAAAGTGTTTTGCAGGAAAGATTAAAACGTTATCAAGTTCTTTTAAAACTTTTTGATTATTTTTATCTATAAGCTCAATTGATTCAATTTTGTCCCCAAAAAGTTCAAGACGTAAATTATCATGCATGTATGGCAGATTAATTGTTATGGTGTTACCTATAACTCTGAAGTTGCCGAATGCATTTTCTGTGTCGTTTCGCCTGTACTGAATGAAAATAAGTTCATCAATTAACTTTTTGCGTGAAAATTTATCCCCAACTTTAAGTTGGAGTGTTAATTTGCGGTAGTCCCATGGGTTACCGAGTGAGTAAATTGCAGAGACTGACGCAATAATAATTACATCATTTCGGTTGATTATTGATGCAGTGGCTTCAACTCGAAGTCTTTCAATTTCAGTGTTTACTTTGGTTTCTTTTGGAATATAAATATCCTGTGAAGGAAGATATGATTCTGGTTGATAATAATCGTAATAACTTACAAAGTAACAGACTTTGTTTTCTGGAAAAAAAAGACTAAATTCTTCGTACAGCTGGGCTGCTAGTGTTTTATTTGGTGACAAAATCAGAACCGGTTTATTCTGTCTTGCGATAACGTTGGCCAGAGTAAAAGTCTTACCTGACCCGGTAGCACCCAATAAAACAGATCTTCCCGGGCGATTTTTGCAAAGTTGTTCTATTGCTTGGGGCTGGTCGCCACTTGCTTTATATGGGGAGTGTAATTTGAATTTTTGCGGAAGGTCGAGACCTTTTTTAATTAACTTCATATTTTGAGTATACCAAAGTTTTGATTGGATCAAAGTTTTGGCGAAAATATGAGGAAAATAAGCCAAAAATCAGGAGTTTTTGTCCATAAATCCTGCGCATAGGCCGGAGACTTCTTTGGTAATCTCTGCTTGGCGCAGTTTGTTGTACTGAAGTGTTACCGTTTCAATGAATTTATCAGCGTTAGTTGTGGAACTGTCCATAGCCACAAAGCGTGCCGAGTATTCTGAGATAAGTGCCTGAAATAGCATAAAAAGAATCTTTCCCTTGACGTATCTGAGAGAGAGATAATCAAGGGTATCATTTGTATTTTGTTCCCAAATTAAATCTTTGTGAGCCTTGCGATTTTTTACTTTCGGATCAACCTGAAGTGGCACAAGTTGAAATTTATTTGGTTTTTGTGCGAAAAATGATTTTGATTCATTATAGAAAAAAGTAATTGATGTGAAAGGATTTGGAGCATCCATAAATTTGTTTATAAGGTCGCTTGCAATTGAAATATAGTTACTTGGATTGAAATCATGGTAATTTGATATTATTTCACCTAATTTATTTTCTTTGATGTAATTTGTAGCTTTGTTCCCTACTGTTATGAATTTGCAATTATGATATTTCTTTGTTGCAATTTCTTTTTCAAGGAATTTGAAGAGGTTAGAGTTTAGTCCACCGCAAAGACCCTTTGATGTTGCAACAACTACAATTAATGGATTTGAAGTTGATGATTGTGGAAATAGCAATGGATTTTGCCAAGATTGATCGTAACAAACAAGCTCAGTAAAAAGTGTTTTTAAATTTTCAGTGTAATTGCAAACGGCTACAGAATTATGTTCTAATTTAGAATAAATAGACATTGAAACTTGTCGAAGAGCATTTGTTATTTTTTTTGTTGTTTGAATGGATTTTATTTTTTGTTTTAATTGGATTTGTTTTGCCACTTTATTCTCCACTATACAAATTGTATTCTAAACATTGTTACTTAAATAAGAATCAATAAAACAATGCTAACACTTGGAATTAAAAAAAGGAATGTTTAGACTAAAAATTAATTAAATTAATTAATTAAAGGAAATTTAATGATTGTTGTAATAGACGGATATAATCTTTTGAAACAAATTTTTCCTCATGTAAAGGGGCGAATTGATAAAGAGCGAAATGCTTTTATCAGGCAGTTGGGATACTATAAAAGCAGGAAGCCAAAAGAGATTAAAGAGTTGATTGTTGTTTTTGATGCAGGTCCTTTTGGCCACGCCACCCGTGAGATACATGAGGGGGTTACTGTGATGTATTCCGGGCAAAAAAGTACTGCCGATGACTGGATAATCGAGTATGCGGATACTCACAAGGGTATGGATCTGCTTGTTGTTACAATGGATCGTAAGATTATCCAAGCCTGTGAGAAATCCGGCGCTACAACTTTGGGAAGTCTTGATTTTTATGGTATTATGCAAAGTTTTTTACTTGAAGAGACTGCTAAAGAGTTGTCAACTCAGGCTGTTATACCCGGATCTACAACTGTAGTTGAGGTTGAAAAATACGAGCAGGACGAGGATGAGTTTAATGATAAAAAAGTTGACCGAAAAGCTCTTGATTTAATGATGGAGCAATCAGTTTTTTTTATTAATAAAGAGGATGATGTTGATTTGGATTATGGAAATAGCCGAAAAAGTGCCTCATCAAAATTATCCCAAAAAGATCGGCAGTTGCTATCAAAAGTTAAAAAATTGCATTAAGAATATTGATATTTTAGGGATAGCTTCTGGATCAAGTCCAGGATGACAAAACAGAGTTTGCGTAGAATATTGGACAAACCCAAGTGAGATTTAAAAAAACGAAATGGTGAATTTAGATGATTGTAAAGCTTAAATTTAATTCAGAGCAGGTTGATCAGGTTGTAAAAGAGCAAGTTATACCATTGTTAAAAAAATATTCGATATTTACATTTACAGGGCCACTTGGTGCTGGAAAAACTACATTAATTAGAAGTATTCTGCGGCAGTGTGGAGTTGTAGGTGTTGTTACAAGTCCAACATTTGGGTATGTGAATTCTTATCAATCAAATGGTGTAACATATAACCATTTTGATCTTTATCGAATAGCCTCAGTTGATGAATTTATGGCGTTTGGTTTTGATGAATATTTTGCAAAAAATGACAGTGTTAGTTTTGTTGAATGGCCTGATGTAATCAGTTCATTGCTGGCAAGTCAGGAGCTTAAATCAAAAGTTTGTGATATAAAAATTGATTACATTTCGGATGATATTTCATGTCGAATTATCCAAATATTGAAGCGAAATTAACCTAACAAATTAACCTAACAATAGTATGATAATTTTAATTTAGTGTCTGGGAGTTTATTTTTTAGGGGAGAGTATAATGGCCGTGGTTATTGATAAATTAAAAAGTGATATGCGGAAATTTTTACTGACGGTAGTTGGTTTAACATTAATTGGCCTGATTTTTATATACTCATCAAGTTCAGTGTTTGCGCTGGAAAAATTAGGCAGTTCAGCCTATTTTTTAAAAAAACAGTTAATATATTTACTTTTTGGTATAGCCGGATTTTTTGTATTTGCTTTAGTTCCAAAAGAGTTTTGGAAAAAGTATGCATCTCTGTTTTTTTTGGGTTCCATATTTTTAACTTTACTCACTTTTGTTCCTCAATTAGGGCTTAGATGCCACGGTTCAAACCGTTGGTTGAGTGTGGCTGGTTTTAGCTTCCAGCCTAGCGAGGTATTAAAATTATTTTTGCTAATATATTTGGGGTATTTTTTAGAAAAAAAACAGCAGGTTTCCGGATCTTTTGTTAACAGTTATTTACCATACCTTTTTGTTTTGGGTATAACCTCATTGGTATTACTGAAACAACCTGACTTTGGTTCAATGGTAACTATTTTTACTACATCGGTGATTTTGTTGTTTGTTGCCGAATTTAATTTAATTTACCTGTTTATGACGGTTTTACTTATGATCCCTGTAGGTGTTTATTTGATTTTAACTAAATCGTATAGATTAAATCGAATTCTGATTTTTTTAAATCCTTGGGCTGATCCACAAGGCAAAGGGTTTCAGATAATTCAGTCTCTGATTGCTATTGGGTCAGGAAGTGTTTGGGGGCTTGGAATATCAAACTCAAAACAGAAGTTTTTTTATTTGCCAATGCAGCATACAGATTTTATTTTTTCGATCATTGCTGAGGAGACGGGATTTGTTGGTTCTTGCATTGTCGTTCTCTTTTATTTTTTACTTTGTTTTTATGGGTTGCGTCTGTCATTACAGCTTAAGGGTGGCTTTGAATTTTTTACATCAATAGGTTTTGTTGTATTTATAAGTTTGCAATCAGTTATAAATCTTATGGTTACTACCGGTTTGGTTCCGACGAAGGGTTTAAGCCTTCCTTTTGTAAGTTATGGTGGAACGGCTATAATATCGTTGTTTTGTATGATGGGTTTGATTACAAATTTTGCTAAAAATAACGATATATAATATTTTCCCCCATATCTGGCATTTGTTTTCTATTTTAAAATAAAACGTTTATAAAGTCCCTTCGCTCAGTGTCAGCTAGCCATTTTAATTGACTTATGGGTATTTGATGGCATAATCAGTTGAAAATATCTTTGGGATGGGGTTTAGGATTTGTTTTTTAAAAGCTTTTTTAGAAGATTACGACTTAATTAAGTAATAATAAAACGAGGTGCGAGATGTTCAGTTGGTTTTGTGTGAAGTTCCTACGAAAAAACAATTTGTTATTGGCTTTGCTAGCAAGTGTTATTTTTCAGCAACATGTTTTGATTGCGCAGATAGATGCTTCGGTAAGTCAGGAAGTTGCACATGAGCAGGAAATTGTGACGAATCGTTCTTCTCTGACTTCCCAAAAAAATCTTGGAAGCTTTCCGGAAATAGATGGAAATTTGGTAGAAAAAAATGGTGATATGGAAATCAACTCAATGCAAGATTTTTTTCAAGAGATGCTAAAAATCTGGGCTGATACAAAAAAACGTGAAGAAGAGCGAAAAGTACTGTTTTTATCAAAATTATCACCTGAACATCAGGAGCTTCTTAAAGAGGCTCAGGTCAGATATGGTAGCTTTTTAGAAAATATTGATATCAGAAATGGCCTTGCTGATTTATGTAAAAACGTACGAGGTGGTCTTGAAAAATTGAAAGAACATCTCAAATCAAATCAAGCTGAGCAAGTATCAACCCTTTTAATAAAGATAGAAAAATTGCAAACAGCTATTGCGCTTGATTACTGTTCCTTTTTGCCAAAGCGCATGAAGGGGATGAGTTCAAAAGGAATTGAGGATCTGTCCGGAGCTATGGAAGGACTTATGAAGAACTTTATGGGGGATGGTGCGGATTTGAATGAATCTAGAGATGAGGATGACGAGGATGGCGTAGATTCTGATCTTGCGTTTTCAATCAATGATGTGGCTGATTTTTGTGATAGCCTATACAAACTTATGAAGTCTGATATTTTTGAGTGTTCAAAAAACGAAGCACAAGAGCTCTCTTCAATTAAAATTGAAATTAAAAATTCAGTTGGAATTTTGAGTGATATTCTTACATCCATTCTTAGGAATAAGCCCAAAGATTTAATTATATGTTACGTTGCTTATCTTGAGCCTAAATTTAATGAAACAAATGAGTTTTTAAAGAAAACTCAAAAAGTTTTTGAATCAGAAGTTAAGTCATATATTGTAAATCAATCCGGAAATGTTATTGAAAATGAAAAAAATTTATCAGATACTGATGCACAACAGAAAGCATATATTTTTTGGTTTAAAGAAATTAAGAAATGTCAGCGTACGTTGTTGGTTTTTTCAACATTAAAAAAGAGTACTACTACACTTGTTGATGGAACTGAGAAGTTGTTTGAAACGGTTGCCTATGCTTATGATATAGCATCTTGTTTTTATGGATTTTACAGGAATGATGCGGAGGCTCCTCGACGAAATGTACTTGAGAAGATAAGGCATAATACACCGCTGACAAGAGAAGAACAAGAAATTTTGGCTACAAAGCCTTGGTGGTCTGATAAAAGTATTTTGATCCCCAAAGCCCTTGACTGGGGAATTTCAAGCGGTATGGCGCTATGGTATTTCTTTTTGAATCGGCCAAATGTTACAGGTAATCTATTGTTACAACCAATTCTTGGTAACATGCCATTGAATATGGTTGATATTAAGCAGGCAACAATTTTGAATTTTATGGCTGCGCCATATGCATTTCGTATTTTACTTAATCCATCTTCATCAAATTGGCAACCACCAAAACTTTTAAATTCATTGGGAAAAGTTGCCGGGGCATGGGTATATTATTATCTTTTTTATGGGAAATTATTTAATCATAAAGATTTACCGTATTGGGATGCTGATTACGATAATATAAAAGATACCACTTATGATTTGTTAATAGAAGTTGAAAAAATTGTAACTAATTCTTTTACAGCTGTTATTAGGCGTTATGCAGATCCGGCATTGGTTGAAAAAGTTGAAAATTTGAGTTTGGGTGTAATAAAACCTGAGCTGATTGGGTATTTAGCAGAGTCAATGATTCCGTTATATCTTTTTAGTAAGTATGAGCTTAATGGTGCGACAAGAATGAGTTATGTATCAAAGGCACTTTTTGGAACTTGCGATCTTGATTTTTTACGTTCTAAGCCTGGTGCAAAATATGTATCCGAATATGAAAAATTTGGCAAAGATATAACGGATCAAGTTTCGTTAAAAAGCTATTATGTTGAAGCCTGTATCTCATATTATTTTGCTTCTAGCATAGGCAAAACACTTGGAGCAGCACTTGCAAGAAAAGTGCAGGGTCCATGTTTAAATTTTGCAACATATGCAGGCGGAAAGTTTTTGGATGGTCTTGCTAAGATACATCTTATTGGAAAAGATACAAGAGAGTTATTTACGGCAATGAGTGAGGAGTTTGTAGAGGGGTTTGAAGAAAATATCATGCTATTTAAAATGCTTTTTAAAGAGGGTTTTTCACCAAATTCTCCATTTAGAAACATGTTAGTCTATTACTTAAAAAAACGTGGTGATATTGCAGTGGGTAAAAATTCTTCAGAAGAAATGATAAATAAAGAGTTGCTATACTTTGTTTTAAAACAGTGTTGGCAAAGTGGTTTAATTACACATTTTGATGCGGCATCAATTATAAAATATTATTTGGTTAAACAAGAGTTTGATGACGAATTAATCGAGAAAATTATATCTGGGATTAAAAAGAATATGCTTGCAATGGTAGGAGCTCCTGTTGGGGGATGGGTTGCAACTATGGTATTGGGGTGGTTTACTCGTTATAATGGGCCACTGCAATTGATTCCCGGTAAGATTAAAAACTCTTTATTACATACAGTAGTTAACAAAAAATAATAAAATATTTTATTTTTTTGTTGTTTCAGAGGCGGCAAGAATAACTGATCAGGTTAATATGATACCAGTGTGATGCCTAGTTCGGTGGCTTTTTTGATGAACTCTTCTTGTTGAGCGATCAACGTTTTATCATGTAACCATGCAATAACGGCAACTTCGCCTTTTGATATATTATTTAAAGATACCGGGCCGAGTGTTGGGAGATCATACTTGTGATTTTGATTTGGGTGTGCTGCCTTACAGACAACAACTCCATTTTTTCCAAGATTAATTCCACGTCTTATGCATTGATCAGTCCCTTCGATTGCCTCAATTGCCATAATCATTTGATCTTTAACGACAACGGTTTGCCCAATGTCCAATTGAGAAAGTTTTATTGCAGTTTCAATTCCCATTTTGACATCTGTTGCCAAATTTTTGGTTAATTTTCCTGCTAAAATTCCAGGTTTAACCATAAGAGAATCAAGCACTTGATCTTGTCGTAAAATTGAAATGCCATGAGATTCAAGCTCTTTTACAATTCTTTCCATGATGGCCGCATCGCTTTTGTAAATTAAAGACGAAAGCAGCTTAATTGCTAGCCAATCAAGCTTTATTTTTTTTAAAAGAAGGCTCTTGTCGACTTTGCCGATAAACAAAAGCTGTTTTGTGTGCTTGCTTTTTAATAACTCCAGAACCTGGCCTGCTTTATAACAATCTTGGGAAATAACTTCGGCTTTATCTTGAGTAACTTGCTTGAGTTCATTTAAATTGTCTTCTGCAAACAAAGCTACCACAAAAAACGGTTCAGATACTTGAATTTCTACAGGTCGGTTGAGTAATTTTTTACACGCTTCAACGGGAAGTGTTCCTGTTCCAGCTATTATCGCAATCATTTACTAATCCTAGCATTTTTTCTATGTCAAATGTGAGCTTGATTGCCGTCAAATTTTGCTCCGGATGGATTTGGTTGGTTTTGTTATTAATTGAATTTAAAAAGTACTCGATTTCAAGTTTTAAAGGGTTATCTTTATAAACAAAAACACGTTCGACCAAAGATTCTTGCTTATAATTGAGCTGTTCTATTCCTATGATTTGTGTACTAGAATTCGTTTGTCTATGAATTGAAATATCCTGTGTAGTGAAATCAAGGAGAATATATTCATTTTTTTGATGAATTTCCATCGTGCGTTTTTTGATTTGTGATGCACGGCTTGCGGTTAAATGCGCAAATACGCCATTCCCAAACCCAATTTGAACGGAAGCTATATCGCAAGAGTTAGAATAAACCTTTTGGCCCTGGGCACTGAGAGATTTAACAGGGGAGTCAATGAATTGAAGTATTAAATCTAAATCATGAATCATCAAATCAAGAACTACGCTATCTTTTGATACTCTAGCATCAAAAGGTCCCATGCGATGTATCTCAATCATCAATGGATGATTTATAATTTTCTTTAACTCTTGAACAGCACCATTAAAACGTTCAACATGTCCTATGTGAAGTGTAAGACCGGATTGTTTTGCGAGATTGATAAGTTCTTCAGCTTCAGCTAGATTTTTTGTAATTGGCTTTTCGACAAGGACGTGTTTCCCTCTATTTAGGCAATCTTTTACCACTTTATAGTGAAAATCAGTTGGAACCGCTACAACTACGGCATCAACATTATCGATCCAATCATTATAATTTTTAGATTTGATTACAGTAGGACTAATAATTTTTTTGAAATTAGCTTCATTCGTATCTGCAACTCCTACCAATTTTATTGCTTGCAAGCTGTGTAACTGCGAGCAAATGGAGGCATGATACCCACCCATTTTACCTAATCCTATGACACCTAATCTTATCATTGTTGGTTTCCTATGGTATATTACAAGCCTTCTCGAGGTTGAACTTTATTATCTTGATCGGAAATAGCACGCATTGATACTCCGCGCTTGCTGTTTCCAATGAAATTCAAAAAATGTAGAACTTGAGGATTATTTCCCCATGCTTCGCTAGCTGCAATCTCTTTAATTTTGGGTATAAACATTTTTTCGTTATAAAAAAGCTTAGTAACATGTTTGAGCGCGTTGATAGTTTCTGATGAAAAACCGGCACGTTTTAAAGCTATAATATTTAACCCAGCGTAAGCGGCAGGTTGTTCATTGAATAAACAAAATGGTGGCAGATCTTGGCGTGCGCCACTAAATGGAGCAACAGCAGTAAATGCTCCAACTCGACAAAACTGGTGTGTGGCGGCATATGCCATTAAAAAGGCATTTTTTTCTATATAAGAGTGTCCGCCAAGACTTACATTGTTTATAAGAGTAACATTATCTTCTAGAATTGAATCATGCGATACATGGGAATAATTCATGATATAACAGCTGTTACCGATTTTGGTAAGCCCGTCAGGATATTTTGAGGCATGTATTGTTACAAATTCTCGAAGTTCGCAGTTTTGTCCGATTTCGATGTTGCCGAAACTTTCCTTTGTCCCAATATTTTGGGCTGCAAACCCAACCATTACGTTTGCATGAAGTCTCGTGTTATCGCCTATTTTGACATTTCCGACTACAACGCAAAACGGCCCAACTTTTACATTATTACCTAACTCAACATTATCACCAACAATAGCTGATGGATGAATATAGGTTTCATTTGAATGAAAAAAAGCTTCCTCAAAATTGGAAGCTCCCTTTTTTGCTTTAATAACATTGTTGTTCACAAAAAACTCAGTAAAAAAAATTAAAATGGTTGGGGCGGGAGGATTCGAACCTCCGGATGGCGGAACCAAAATCCGCTGCCTTACCACTTGGCTACGCCCCAAGCTGAAACTTTGTCTTACTCGTCTACCGCTACCTTTTTATACTCTTCTATAACCTTTTCCTCTATCATTTTTCTAGTGTCTGCGTTCAAAGGATGTACTATATCCTTGAAAGATCCATCTTTTTTCCTGCGAGAAGGCATCGAGACAAACAAACCCTTGTCGCTTTTGATAATTTTCATATCACGTACAATAAAACAACCATCGAAAATGATAGTTGCATAGCCTTTTAGTTTACCTTCATTAGCAGGAAAAACTTTTACTTCAGTTATCTCCATACCATTCCTTAGTTTTCAACCCAGCTCGAGAGACTCTGCTTTCATGCATTTCTCGTGCCCTACGATGACAACATTACCATTACAAAAGTTCAAAATTTTATAGCTTAAATTTAATAGTTTACAATATGTTTGTCAACAAGTTTTTCAGCCTTAAATTCGAATGTTTTATGATTTTTCTGCAGCTCTTAATTTTGCTGATCTGGCAGATTGATTTACTTCTAATTCAGTATTTGAGGCGGTTATTGCTTTAGGTGTTAAAATTTTTAACTCGAGTAAACTTTCATTTTTTTTGAAAAAATTTTTTACAATTCGGTCTTCAAGGGAATGAAAGCTAATGCAGACAAGTTTCCCTTTTGGGGGGAGAAATGGCAAACTTGCATGCAAAAATGATCTGATATTCTCAAGCTCATTATTAACAGCAATTCGTAGAGCTTGAAAGGTTTTCGTTGCCGGATGGGTAAGCTTTTTACCTTTGTTTGTATATCTGGGGATTATTGACTCAATTAGTTCTACGAGTTGGCGGGTTGTTTTGAAACTTTCAGTTTTACGTTTTGTAACAATGGCATGTGCAATTTTTCTTGCATTGCGTTCTTCTGCATATTCAAAGAGAATTTTAGCGAGCTCGTTTTCTGTACAGGTATTTAAAATAGTATCGGCAGTTATATGGTAATGTGATTTAGACATACGCATATCCAAAGGGGTGTCTGTCAAGAACGATAAGCCCTCTCGTTCGTGTATTTGAAGTTGGGATGTTCCAAAATCTGCCAATATTCCATCAACTTTTTTTATCCCCTCGTTCTTTAATAACTTATAAAGATGTGCAAAATTACCCCACAAAATATTAATTCTATCGCCATATTTTTCTTTTAAAATAGGGGCATTTTGTGCAATTGATTTTTGATCCCAGTCTATTCCTATTATTTTGCAAGTTGGTTCCAAGTCAAGAATTGCGGAAGTATGTCCCCCGCATCCAAGTGTTGCATCAACGTAAGTTTTACCCGGTTTTGGAGCTAAAAATTGCAATACCTCACTTACTAAAACGCTTTTATGTGTTGGTTTGAGATCTGGATTATTCATTTTATTTAATATATCTGTTAATAACTTTTTTAATATCGGGTTTTTGGGTTGGTTTTACTACATAATCGATAAAATTGCCACTGGCTCCATACCTTTCAGTATAAATTGAAATTTTTTTATGTTTTAATTCTATCAATTTTCCTAAGTCTAGTCGACGTCTTGGTGGCAAGAGTTCATAAATTGATTTATCTGCTAAATCTTGTTCATCTTCGTCAAATATTGCCAGATAGCCGCGAATATAAATTCTGTCTCTAGGTTCGATTATGGTGTCAACATCTATAAGACCTGATTCATTATGTTTTAATTTTATTATTGGTGTTTTATCGAATCGCCATACGGCCATGTCATCACGTATATCTTCATCGGTTGTCCATGACTCTTTTGTTTTTTGTGCTAACCAGTTTCCTTTTGCTTTTTTTTCATATACAAAACAGGTTACTAAGATTGTTTTACCTGTTTTATTTTCAACATAAAAATCTAGCTCCGGTTGTTTTTTATCTTCTTTTTTTTTATCTATAGCTTTAAAATCAAAATCATAAAATTCCCCTAAGATTCCATACTTTTCAATTTCTATAGTAACCTTTTTCCCGTGTAATTGTGCAATTATATCCAAATCTATTTTTTTATTATCATCAAGTAATTCAATCGTTGAATCATCAGCTTCTTTTTTATTGTCAAATATCCCCAAATATCCAAATGTCTTGTTGCGATTCTCTTCATCTTGAATAGTATCAAGATCTATGATTACACTTTCGTTATCTTCAATTTTGTAAATGGAAGATTTATCCCATCTCCAACGGCTGGCTGGGCGCTTGTTTATGTATGAAAAACATACCACATAAATTGTCTTACCGGTTTTATTTTCAACTTCAAAATCAAGTTCATAGTTTCTTAAAGTACCTTCTTTAGGTTTTAGATTTATTATTTTTGCTTTGGAATTTTTTGTTTCTTTGACTGCATTTTGAGGCAAAATTATTTGTTGCGGAGTTGTTAAAGTTTGGGAATTTGTAGTTGTAACTTTTGCTGCCAATATTGTTTCGGCAGGTGTTTGGTGTTGGGTTTCCTGATTTGTATTTGAAACTGGCGGCATAATAGGGGTTTGGCTGGCTGAGGGCATTGATTTCGGAATTTGATTCAGTATAGTTGTATCAGATAATATGGTTTCTTGTGTGGCATTCACAGGCATAATTGGGTCTGGTATTTGAGTAAACACTTGTATTGTGCAAATCAGTAATATTGCTGATAAAAAAATAGTTTTTAAATTCATGGGTCTCCTTAATAAATTACAAGCAGAACTCTATAAATTAAAAGCCATTAAGAGAATTGTAGCACCAATTTCCTTGGAGCTACAGCATTTTCCTAAAAACAATTTAGCCATCCTTAATTCATCAAGATTTCTTGTTCAATCCTTTTTATTTTTTTTGCCATATCTAAGTCATTCGAACAAATTGATTCAACTTTACCTATTGCATGGATTACCGTCGAGTGATCCCGTCCGCCAACAAATGACCCGATTACTTGCAATGAGCAATTTGTGAGCTTTTTCATTAAGTAAAAAACAATTTGTCTTATCTCAGCAATTTCTTTATATCGTTTTTTTGCTTTAATGTCAGAAACTGAAACATCAAAATTTTTTGCAACGATTTTTAAAACGGTTTCGAGAGAGGCGTTTTCGGATTTCGGGTTGTTCAAGTTTAAAAGGACTTTTTTTGCAAGCTCAATAGAAATATGAGTGTTAATTAATGCTGCAAATGCGCTTACACGCACTAAAGCTCCTTCTAATTCTCGAATATTTGAAATGACTCGTGAAGCAATAAAATTTGCTACGTCACTTGGTAAATTGATTTTATTTTGTTCGGCTTTTTTGTTTAAAATTGCTATTTTAGTTTCAAGATCTGGAATTTGAATATCAGCTACGAGTCCCCATTCCAATCTTGATTTTAATCGACTTTGTAGCCCTGCAATTTCTTTTGGAAAGGTGTCGCTGGACATGATAATTTGTTTATGTTCTTCATAAAGATTATTGAAAATATGAAAAAATATCTCTTGAGTTTGTTCTTTATTGGATAAAAATTGTACATCATCCAATAAGAAGAGATCTAACTTTTGATATTTGCTTCGAAATTGATCAGCCTTATCCAAACGAATGCAGTTTATAAATTCTGTAATAAATCTATCCGTAGTTTCATAACAAACTGTAATATTTGGATATTTTTTCTTTACGGCATTCCCAATTGCATGCATTAAATGAGTTTTTCCAAGGCCTGTTCCTCCATATATAAAAAGAGGATTGTAAACTTTTCCCAAATTATCGACTACAGCTATGGCGGCGGCATTTGCGAGGGAATTATTTGGGCCTACAATGAAATTTTCAAAAATATAATTTTCGTTCAGATTATTGCCATAGTGATTATACTGATTTTTTTTGGAAACCTTAACCATGGCTTTTGACTGTTGCTGTTTAGAGTCCAGGCTTATTTGGGGAGTGTGATTCGCATGTAGCTGATTTTGGGTTGACTGAATTGTTGATGCAGGAATAATATTACGAATTTGTTGTGATTCTTGCCCGCCACAAATGAAAATTATTTTGATTTCATTTACGTTCAAAAGCCTACTAAGATGTTTTTTTAAAAGTTCAATGTAATGTTCCTGAATCCATTTGCTAATGAACTGATTAGGGGCTTTAAGTGTGATTACCCCCGTTGCTAAATTCCAATCTTGTAGACTAACAGCTTTAAACCAGGTTTCAACAATTTGGCTTCCGGCCTCTTGTTTGATGAGTTTTAAAAATTCATCCCAAATTAATTGCACAGGTATTCCTTAAAGTTAAATTCTGTTGTCATGTGAATAATCAAAAGTGTTGATATGAAATTGAAGTACAGTTAATTATATCAGTAGTTGGAAAAAGGGTAAATTTTTATAAAATTCAATGGGAGATTGTCATGAATAAAGAGAAAATTCTAGGAACCTTTTGTATATTCGGACTGGCTTTTGTCATACTTTTATGTGGATGTGGGAAAAAAGGTGATGATAAAAATGAAAAATTGGCGCAAACCTATTATAAACTTTGCATGTTGGAGATCTCACAAAATTCAGACAAAAGTGATAGTCCACAAACTACTTATAGAAAGGCTTTGTCTTATATTCAAGAGGCGATAAATTATAAGGCGAGAGCTGATTTTTTAGCGGTTAAAGCGACGATACTTTTCAGGTTGGGAGATTTTGAGCAAAGTTGCCAAAGTTTTGAGTCAGCATTAGCTTTTGAGGATGTATCTGCAAAAGTACGTGCTAGTATAATGAATAACTATGCCTGTTTGCTTGCACAGATGGGAAATATTGATAAGGCTTTGGGAATATTGGATAATCTGGCCAAGGATAGTGATTATTTTACACCTCAGGCTGCAGTATTTAACAGAGGTAAGATTTTTTTTGACAGGAAAAATTACACGCAAGCTGTAAAAGAATTTTCTAGAACGGTGGCATTGGCGCCCGAATATGTAGATGCGCATTATTTTTTGGCTCTATCAGCATTTAAATTACAGAACAAAGATTTGGCAAAAGCTGAGGTAGAGTCTGTACTGTTTTTGGATCCTTCTCATGAAGGGGGAATAGCATTGGCAGAGAAGCTAGGAGTTAATTTAGGCATTAATAATAAACAATAGATAAGATGGCGAAGTAGAGTATAACTCCCCCTTACTTCGATTTTAGCAAACAATTATTGTAATTTCAGGTTGTAATTTTTTATTATAAATATATAAATATAAATAAATGATAAGATCTTGGATTGGGACGAGATCTTTGTTTAGTTGGGTATGTCGAATCTGAATAGGGGGGAGTTATGAAGGTATCAAGTTTTCTCTTTGTGTTTTTTTTTATGTTTTCTAATTTGCTTTCTTATGTAGAGCCTGACCTGGGTGGGTTGTTTTCAAAAATTATGCGATCTGGTGGTGTTGGTCAAGAGAAAACGAAGGTTGAATATGAACCGCGGGAGCAACTCGAACATCAATCAGTAGATATAAACAAAAATTTGCCTGACAATCCAGTTCAGAGTGTAAATCAGCTTGATAGTTACTCTAAAACCGGAACTCAACGCATAACAGATAGATTGCCTGAAAGTCTTGTTTTTAATATCCAGGGAATTGCACAATTTACAAAATTAGTGGTTAAAAATTCGTACTCTAAGCCGGTTGTTTTAAAAATTTATTCATCTAAGCATCAGGATTCAAAAAAAGTAGCCCCTGTTTTCCAGGCCGTTGCTGACGAATTTAAAAATCAAGTTATATTTGCGGGATTAAATATTGCGGAAAATGTAGAGATTTTTATGCAGATTTCGATGCATTATAAACTAAAAAAGGTTGATTTGCCACTTTTTTTGTTTTATAAAGATGGGCAGCTTTTGACGCCTTTTTTGGCAGGATTTCAGCCACAAAGTTATCTTTCGGATTATATTCAGCAGAGGTTTTTTTCCAATGGTTTTGCCAATGTTGATGATGCTCAGGAGAGTATTTCCGAATCTGTTGAAAAAGGCGTTAATAAGTGAATAGTACTGGGCTGTGGAGCAAAATAGGGATATTTGTGTCTTCTTAAGTCAGGTAACAGTTATAAATTTAGGACAGTCTACCAGTATGCCTGTCTTCTTGGGGTAATTGTTTTTTATGTATAGTGCGATCTGTAGGGCGTTTTACAATTTAAATTTACAGGTATATAATAAGTTATGAGTTTTTAAATGGAAAAGTCTGCAAAAGGCTTTTTGTCTCGATCAAAGAAATATTAAAATCTTTGACAGAGGGAAATGGTAGGTTATAAGTTCGAAGAAGTGGTAGGTTATATTTTTTAGGAGGTTAATTCATGAAAAAGATGATTATTGTTTTCACAACAGCATTATTGGTAGGTTCAGGTCTTTATTCTATGGAAAAAGCGGTAGAAATTCCAGCTTCTGCAACACAAGAGGCAGAATATGGGAAGGCTATTGTTCGTTATTCTGCATGGGATAGAACAACCGGTTTATTGACGCTTAAAGACAGTGAAGCTGCTCAAGGACAGGTTTATACAAAATCTGGAGATAATTGGTTTGTTGGTGATACACGCGGTCTAGCAGCTGCAGCACAGGCTAAAGAAAATGTTGTTGAACTTTTAAATAGTATTGTTGCTGCCAAAGAGCAAACAGCATCTATGGAAGTAGTAGCTCCGCAGCCTGCAATGCCAGTTATACAACCAGAAAATACAGTTGCATTGAAGCTTGATGAAAAAGGTAAAGTAATACTTAACCAGATGGTCAGATTTAAAGATAGAATCTTTACCGTAGTTGCTTCCAAAGGTGGAATTGTTTTCGGTACAGTAAGAGAGCTTGGAAGTGATATTATTCATGCAGCTCAAGCTCATCCATATAGAACGGCTGGGCATGTAGTCGAAGGATTGTACCTTGTGGGTGCCATAGTTGCTATTCCTGCAAATGCAGGGTTAAGCTATGTTGCCGGTGCAGCTACCCCTTTTGTAACTGACTTAGCATTGAGACATGGCAGACAGGCATTAAGACACGTTTCAAACGGTACAAGTCATGCTGGTCGAGCAATGATAGAAAAAGCCGGAAAATTAAAAAAAGAAAAATGTTCTATTCAGTAATTTCTGAATAATTAAGCTTAATAATTAACCCCCGATTACTTAAATTGTGATCGGGGGTTTTATTTTGTACTTTGTATGTGACTGCAAAATTTAGTATGCTTACTTTTTATTGAACTTGTAGAAAACAAAAATAAAAGGATGAGTAAAAAGAAAGTTATTTAGTAAGGGCTTGCTAGAATGCAGTTTAAAGTAAAAATTTGTTTTTTGGGTGTGTTATTTGGTGCTTTTTGTAGTGTTTATTATGTTGCAAAATGTAGGTGTTCGATGAATTTTGTTGAATTTAAAAAGATAATAGAAAACGATTTTGATTCATTTGATAATGTAAAAAAGGTGTTCCCTAAAAAAGCAGATGAAGTTAAAGTTTATTCTAAATATGTTATAGATTTATTAAAATCTGATATCGGTTCCATAATTAATATTAATCCTGGAGAACATAATTTCCAGAATACGGCACAGGCTCTTGATGTTGCGGATAGAAAATTTTCAATTATGGCAAATATTCTTTCATTATTGGAGATGGTAAGTCCTGAAAACAGTATTCGTGAAGCGTGTCATGAATCGTCGATTGAGCTTAACCATTTTTATATTGAGAATGTTGCCTGTAACAAGAAAGTTTATCAGGCGTTTAATGATTATACTAATGCTAATTTTGAAAAAGAAAAATTAACATCAGAACAACGGCTTTTTGTGAAAGAAAAATTAAAAGATTTTGAACGTCATGGGTTACATTTACCCGATGATAAACTTGAGAAAGTAAAGGCGCTTGAGAAAGAGCTTTCAAAACTTGGGTTAGATTTTGAATCAAATCTTGCAAAAGATAACAGTTATATTTTGGCTGATGAGTCAAAATTACAAGGTTTAAGCAAAGACTTTATTGATTCGTTACCGCGTAACAATGGAAAAGTTGTTGTCGGATGTGATTATCCTACATATTTTGAAGTTATGCAGCATTGTACCTGTGAAGATATAAGAAAAGATCTTTACCGTAAGTTTAATAATCGAGCTTGGCCTATAAATATTAATTGTTTGCAAGGAATAATACTAAATCGCGATAAACTTGCACGTAAAGTTGGATTCAAGAATTTTTCTGAATTTGATCTTGACTCGGAGATGGCAAAAAAACTTGAAACAGCAGAAGAATTTTTGAATAGTCTTGCCGTGAAATCGGAAAAGAAGGCTGCTATCGAGATAGAAAAGTTTTTAAAAGATTTACCTGCGGACGTAAATATTAGTTACGCAGGTAAGCTTCAGCCTTGGAATTTTAGTTATATAAAAGCCTGTTATAAAAAGAAAAATTTTAATATTGATGAACGTGAAATAGCTCAATATTTTCCGGTTGATAAAACATTAAATGCAATTTTTGAAATTTATCAAAATTTCTTAGGGCTCAAATTTGAAATTTCCAAACCTGAGTGGGCTTGGCATGATGATATTTTATTAATCAAGATTTTAGACGCCCAAACGGGTATTTTACGTGGATATTTGTTTGTTGATTTATACCCACGTGAAAATAAATATAGTCATGCATGTTGTGTCCCAATGGTACCAACTCAGTTGAAGGATAATGGAAAAATTGCACCAGCAGTGCTTGCTATTATTGCAAATTTTCCAAAATCACAAAAAGATCGTCCAGCGCTACTTAAATTTGATGATGTTAATACGTTTTTTCATGAATTTGGTCATGCAATGCACGAAGTTCTTGGTGCTACGCAAATGGCAGGGTTTGCTGGTACATCGGTAAAAACGGATTTTGTTGAAGTGCCATCGCAGATGTTTGAAGAATGGATGTCAGACAAGTCAGTTTTAAAAAAATTAAGTAGTCATTATCAATCCGGACAGCCTTTACCGGATGAATTGATTGATAAATTGATTTACATGAAAAAATTTGATTCAGGAAGTTTTGTTTTGCGTCAATGTTGTCTGTCTTTTCTCTCTCTTGAATTATTCAAAGATGGAAAGATAAAAGATATCGATTCAATTACCAAAACATTATTTGAAAAGTATCAACCATACATTCTGTTTGATGAGCAGACTCATTTTTATACGTCATTTGGCCACTTGGTTGGATATGGTGCGAAATATTACAGTTATATGTGGGCAAAGGTCTTTGCTCTTGATCTGTTTTATGACGTAAAAAAACGAGGATTATTTGATCCAGCAGTTGGAAAAGAACTTGTTGCTAAGGTACTTAGCAAGGGAGGGAGTGTTGATCCTGAAGAATTGCTAAAAGATTTTCTTGGGCGTAAACCAAATCAAGATGCATTTTTAAGGGATATGGGAATCGAATTATTGCGTGGTGAGTAATTACTCAGTCCCAAAAAATCTGTCCCCAAAATCACCAAGGCCTGGTGTTATAAATTTATTAGACGTCAGGCCTTCATCTGTTACGGCTACAATTATTTTGATATCCGGATAGGCATTTTTCATTGCTTTAATTCCCTCTGGTGCTGCAATTATTCCGACAAAAATAATTTGTTTCTGATCAATTCCCATGTCTGTGATTATTTTTATAGTGTCTGTGCCACTGCCGCCAGTTGCTATCATCGGGTCTAAAATAATAACTTGATCAGAAGTTGAAATTTTTGGAATATTTTTGTAATAAAGGTGTGCGATAGCAGTTTTTTCATCTCTTTTCATTCCAACAACTCCTATTGAAGCATCAGGAAACTGTTTTATGAAAGCAGGTAATAACGCTAGACCTGATCTTAGTATTGGAATTAGAATAATATTTTTTTTAATTTGTAATCCGGTAGTAGTTGTTATAGGTGTTTCGATATCAATTTTTTTTGTTTCAATAATTGATTCTGTTTCAAGTGCTAGTAAACTGGCTAACTGCATTGATGTGTACCTAAATTCTGCACGTGATGTATTCTTGTTCCTTAATTTTGTTATTAATAAATTTTTCAAACTTGAAAGATTCGAATTTATCATGGTATATTCCCTTAAATATTTTTTATTTTATTGGTTTAAAATAAAAAAATAAATTAAGAAACAACACTAAGTCAATATATAAATTTATGTTTTTAGGAAGGACCATTTGTGTTTAGTAAATCAAATGTTTTCAGTACTATTTTTTTTATGTTATTTATATCAGCACATTTGATAGCAATTGATAAATGTTGTGATTGCAATTTATGTAATGAGAGTTTATGTAATGAGAGTCTTAATGAACTAAAAAAACGGACGATATCTGCGCTAAAAAATAAATTGCGTGAGTTGGAAAGGATTATTTTTAAACGCAAACGTGACTTGGCTAATATTCATGGTGTAAGCGTTGCTGATTTGCAAAAAGAATTAGCGAAATTTGAAGAAGATTATGCAAAATTAGAATTAAAAATTGTAGATTTGGAACGAGCTTTTGATGGGTCTCAAGATACAAGTTTTTTAAATGCAAACCAGATCAAGACATTTCTATTAATTTCGGCGATAATCGGTCTTACTGGAGGCCTTGGTTATATAGGATTCAAAAATATACACAACCGATCTGCCAAATATATTGCTTGTGGTTTGACAGGGTTAATTATTGTGGTTGAACTTTTAATGTTTTATTTTTCTGAAATGATAGCTCTTATTTTTGCAGATGCCAAAACCTTAGATAAAGAAAAATATGCATATGTTTACGAGATAGTCAAAGATCTTGCTCAAAAAGCAGGTATCCCAAATCCTAAAGTATTTTATAACAAAATGAGTATTCCAAATGCTTTTGCTTGCGGTAGAAATAAAAGTAATGCTTCTGTTTTAGTTACGCAAGGGTTATTGGATTTATTGAACGAGCGTGAGCTAAGAGCTGTTCTTGCACATGAAATTTCTCATATAAGACATTATGACATAATGCTATCATCTATATCCAATGCAATATCTACCCCGGGAGTAATAGCGGCGCAAGTTTTGAAAGACAGTATTCATGATAATAATCACAATAGAAATAGATTGAGTTTGGCGGCAGTAACATGTTATTTTTTAGGGTTGTTTAGTGAATGGGCATTTAAATTGATGAATTTATCTATATCACGATCGAGAGAGTATCTTGCTGACGAAAGTGGGGCTAAACTTTGTGTGGATCCAAAGGCTTTGGCCAGTGCGTTGAATAAAATTAGAGATAAGATGGTATCTAAGTTTAATGATACAAGAAACTTTACATCTTCAGAACTAAAGTTTAGCAAAGGTTTTGAGATGATGTGTATAATGTCGCCTTTCAAAGAAAATTCATCAAGTAATGCTAATGATCAAGATGTTATGAGCGAGCAAATTGATTCAGTTCAAAGTTGGATTGAGCGTATTAGCGAATGGTTTTCAACACATCCATTAACGCAAAATAGGATTTCAAGATTAAAAGAACTAGAGCGTCGTTATGTTAATTTATTAGAGAAAAGCAACGAAGTTTAGGCTTAATCAAAATTAAGAGAAAGAGAGGGTAGTTATATGTTTTTTAAAGATCGTGCGGATGCAGGAAAAAAATTAGCTGAAAAGTTGTTAGCCTATGCAAATCAAAAAGATACGATTGTTGTTGGTTTACCAAGAGGTGGTGTTGTTGTGGCGTTTGAAGTTGCTAAGAAGCTAAATTTGCCACTTGATATTATAGTTTCAAGAAAAATTGGAATGCCAGGGAACCCGGAGTTTGCAGTAGGTGCTATTACTGCAGATGGAAAAGAAATTTTTGATCAAAGGCTAATTCAAAGTTTTGCCTTAGAACGTAAAGATCTGGAAAAAATTATCGAAGCTGAAAAAAAAGAAACTTTGAGAAGAATGCGAGTTTATAGACCAGGTCGTGCAGAATTAAATTTAAAAAACAAAACGGTTCTTTTGGTGGATGATGGAGTTGCAACAGGTATGACAATGCAGGCGACTTTGTTGAGTGCACGTGGGCTTGGGGCCAAACAAATCATTATTGCTGTTCCGGTGATACCTCAGGATCAAATAAAAGTGCTTCAAAGACTATCCGACGAAATTATATATCTTGATGCGCCGGTGAATTTTGGAGCTATCAGTATTTTTTATAAAGATTTTTCTCAAGTGAATGATGATCAAGTAATTAAATTGATGCAGACAGCATAAAATAAAATAAGGCCAGCGATTAACTGGCCTTATTTTATTACTACGTTTTGAATAAATACTATTTTTTGCATTTGCAAGGTTTACTTCCACATTTTGGACATTTACCGCATTTACATGCTCCGCAGCCACATTTTGGGCAACATTTTCCACCACAAGCCATCATGACCTCCTAAATTAAATGGTTAAACTTTAAATATTTTTAATGAGGGATCGATCTTTTTTGTCATCAATTTTTTCTTGTATCTTATTTATAGGTTCAAAGTACCTTGTGATGTCAAGAGTTTGAAATAAAATATTGGATTGATTCTTATTACCTATCACATAAATTTCCGGGAGCACAAGATGGTTGCTTTCTGCGGACATAAAGTCTCCAACAGGTACATATATGTTTGATGGGTTTGCAAATATGACAAGTGTTAGTGGATTTATTTTATTGTCTGCGGGAAGAGGGATCTCTTGCACACTCCAATATTGTGTTTTTTTAGCTGGATCTTCCGGATCAACATCTTCTTTTCTTTCAAAGCTATATAATTTTGTTTGAGCTTTATTTGGAGGTAAAAATTCGCGATATGCGATAGTGTTTGCTTTTACTTTAGCAAGATTTATTTGTTCCGTGATGGCTATATTAAGTTTTGGAGTTATGTGTCTGAGTGGGAATGATATCAACCCATCACGATCTGAGATATCAATAAAGCCTGCATAAATTGCCACAAACCCACTTAATTTTGGAGTTATCCATGCTCTGGCTCCATTTATCTGTTTTTTTACAGTTTTGCTTGGAAGTTTTTGTGTATTTTTTGGGGAAGAGACGTCTTTTTTTGCTTCTGCCAATGCTTGATTTATTATATGAGTAGGGGCTGTTTTTAAATAAAGAATAATCCTATTGTCAGCATTTAACTTTATAAAACACATTATTAAAATGATAAAAAAACTTAATTTATTCATATTTATGCCTTCTGGATTTGCGGTTAACGTTTACTCTTATTGAAAAAGCCCTTATAATCAATATCTAAACTAACAAAGTATTAGTGAAAAAAGCTATAGTTAGAATCATAGTACTGTTTTTTATTTTATATCCAGGGACTTTCGATGAGTATAAGAGTAAAGCCGGAAGAAAAAGTTTGGGCTGATTTTCAAGAACACGAAAAATTATCAGATCAGCAAATTGAATTATTTAAAATGTATGAGCGTTATCTTTCAAAATGCAATGAAGAGTTTAATTTAACTGCTATTAAAGATTTATCAGGAATTGTACGTCAGCATTTTCAAGATTCATTGTCCTTAGCAAAATTTACAGATTTTAGCAAAATTAAATCGATTTGTGATATTGGAACCGGTGCAGGTTTTCCTGCTATTCCACTTAAACTTATGTTTCCACATCTTAAAGTTTATCTGATAGAAGTTACAAAGAAAAAGATTCAATTTTTGACTGATCTTATAAGCATTCTTAATTTAACGGATATTGAAATTTGTGATTTAGATTGGAGAACATTTTTACGCAAAACAGAGTTTGATATTGATCTGTTTGTTACACGGGCTGCTATTGATGAAGTTGAGTTAATAAGAATATTTAAGCCATCGTGCTTTTATAACAAATCTACAATTGTTTACTGGGCAGCGGAACATTGGGAATGTCACACAAAGGCTAAAGATTTTATTAACAAGATTGAAAATTACAAACTTGGACAGAAAAATAGAAAACTTGTGTTTTTTAAATAAATTTCCGTCTAATTTAATTGTTTCAAATGATCTAAGCCTCTGGTAATATATCGGGTTATTTGTCTGTGGCATAAAATGCAATTATGAGTTCTGGTATGCTTTTTGTGTTGTCAATCCTATAATTTGATGCTATTTATGTGCTTATGGATCTGCTATGACTACTGTCTCTTCGGCACCTATACGTTCGAGGTAAAATTCACATTCAAATTTAAAGCTAATAAAATTTGGGTGTTTGATGGTTGTGTCCCCAAGTTCTTTGGTGAAATTAATAGTAAAATTTTTCTCCTCCCGCCCTATCAACAGGTGTGAAGAGAATTTCCGCTTCTGTTTCGAAAATTCCAATTGTTAAATTTGGAAAATTATTTACAATTATACAGCACCATTTGCAATAAGTATTTCTACGCAAGTTTGATGTCCGCATAATTTTGCATAAAATAGCGGCGTTTTTCCTTCTTCATCTTGGATATTTATATCTGCTCCTTGTTGGATAAGCACTGATATGCCTTTTGCGTATCCCATCAATGCAGCTAAATGCAGAGCCGTCCTTTGTCCTGGACCAATTTGAGTGAGTGCATATATGCATTCCCAATGTTTATGTTCAATAGCATAGAATAATGGTGGTATGCGATTAAAGTCGCAAATTGTTGGGTTGGCTCCGCAGAGAAGAAGTTCTCTTATAAAACCCGCACGTCCAGATCGGGCTGCATGATGTAATGCTGTTTTGCCTGAGATGTCTTGTTGATTGGGGTTACTGCTAGAAATGATATAAAATAGGCATTCTGCACTTAACTCTCTTGGGTTAAACGCTGCTGCTCGCATTGATTCGACTTTTGTTTGCATTGAAAAAATGCGAACAAAAGTTATTGAAAAAACAAAAAAGAATAATAGTACTTTTGGATTTTTCTTACATTTCATACAAACTCTCCCCCCTCCCCAAATGCATTTCTAAAATATTTATCCAATTTATTGCAATTTATTTTATGTCTTATTTTTCTATCAATGCCTCTACTGGATTCATCATTGCTGCTTGGTATGCAGGATAAAAACCAAAAAACAGACCTATCATAGCAGATGATAGTAAAGAGATTGAAACCGCATATTTTGAAATGAAAATTGGCCATTCAAGTATAAATCCTATAGCTTCAGCAGTTCCAACTCCAATTAATACGCCAACAATTCCTCCAATTAAGCAAATAATTATGGCTTCAAGAATAAATTGAGTAAGAATATTTTGGGTCGTAGCACCAAGTGCCATACGAATTCCAATCTCTTTTGTTCTTTCTTTTACGCTAACAAGCATAATATTCATAATTCCTATTCCACCAACTACTAAAGAAATTGATGCTATTATAAACAGCAGTAGATTAAGAACCATTGACGCGGAATCTGTAGCTTGAGCTATATCATCTTGTGTGAAAATAGTAAAATCATCTTCATCCGTTTCAAGTAGTCTATGCCTTTGTCTTATTATTGAACGGATTTGTTCAGTTGCCGCTGAAAGACGATCTTTTGTTTTTGAGGACATGATTAAAGCAGTAAAATTATTTTTACCGAGAATTTTCCTCATAACAGTTGTATAAGGTGCAAAGATTACATCATCTTCGTCTCTTCCGTCAGGGGACTTTCCTCTTTCAGAGAGAATTCCAATTACCTTAAATGGTAACTTTTTTATTCGTATAACTTTTCCGATTGGATCAAGCGTGCCAAATAACTCTTTTTTTACCGTTTGACCTATTACTGCAACTTTGTTTCCGGCTTTCACATCTTGTTCAGTGAAAAAATTTCCATTTGATAGTTCCCATTGTCTTATTTCAAGATAGTTTTCATTAACGCCGCCAACGGTTGATTGCCAGTTTGCACCTTCATAGACAACTTTTGTTGGGCAGATTACACCAGGCGATATTAAATTCAGATCTTCGCATTCTTCTTTGACTGCAGTTAGATCGGAAGGTTTAATGGTAAACCCGATACCACCTCGACTTTGACTTAAATTCTTTGGGGAGCCTCCAAGCAAAATTATGAAGTTTGTTCCGAGTTTTTGAATTGTCTGATTTACCCGGTATTTTGCACCTTCACCAATTGACATAACTGCAATAATGGATACAACTCCGATGATTATCCCAAGGGTTGTTAGAACAGAACGAATTGTATGGTGTCTTAATGTTCTGAATGCCGTTTGTACTATTAGTAAAGTATTCATTGTGTCCTCTTATCAGAAACTATTTTTCCATCTACTAATTCAACGATGCGTTTTGTGCGAGCAGCAATTGATGGTTCGTGGGTTACAATTACTATGGTAACGTTATGTTTTTCGTTAAAATCTTTGAATACCTGCAGAATGGTTTCACCCGTTGCCCTGTCGAGATTTCCGGTTGGCTCATCTGCCATTATTATAGCAGGCTCATTAACAAGTGCACGAGCAATGGCAACTCGTTGTTGTTGCCCACCTGAAAGTTGGTATGGAAAGTGATCTATTCGATGTTCAAGTTCGACAAGTTCTAGAAGTTTTTTAGCTTTTTCTTTTGCTGTTGCTTCGCTTTCCCCAGCATACAAGCAGGGAAGAGCAACGTTATCCAAAGCGGTCAGGTCAGGTAGCAAAAAGAATTTTTGGAAAACGAATCCTATTTTTTGATTTCTAATTTTTGCTAATTCATCCCTTGATGCTCTTGATGCGTCAATCCCGTCAATTACGTATGATCCTGACGTGGGAATATCTAAGCATCCGAGGATATGCATGAATGTTGATTTTCCCGAACCGGAAAAACCAGTAATCGAAACGAATTCCCCCTTTTCGACGGAGAGAGAAACTCCTTTAAGCGCCGTAATTTCCGTTTCACCCATCCTAAAAGTTTTTATAATATTTTTGGCTTCAATTATGCTCATGGTTTTATCACTTATTTTTTACCAATTCCACCGGCTTGAGGGAATAATTTACCTAGCGGATTTTCTCTTGGTGCAGCTTCTACTTCAACAACTACGTTAGAATTATCCTCAATACCTTTTTTAATTTCTACAAATTTTCCATCATTGTTGCCAAGTTTTACTTCTATTTGTTTTAATGTTTTGTTATCAAGAATCCAAATATAGTCTTTTGTGATTTTTTTAGATTTTTGACCTGCCAACTTTTCTTCTGCTGAAACTTTTTCAAGTTTATATTTTAATTTGTTCGCTACGTATTCTACATTTATTGGGTTGATTCGTAGTGCTTTGGTTGGAACGACTAAGGCATTTGCATTTTCGGCAACTTTGATTTCAACATTTGCAGTCATACCGGGGCGTAATCTTAGTTTTGGATTTTTAACATCAAGTACGGTTGCATAAGTTACGACGTTATCAACTATCTTTGCTTGGTATTGAATTCTTTTGACCTTGCCTTCAAAATGTTTTTTAGGAAATGAGTCAACTGTGAAAATTGCTTCCTGCCCTTCTTTTACCAATCCTATGTCTGCTTCATCAACATCAAGCCAAGCTTCCATTTCGTGTAGGTCTTTTGCAATTTCAAAAAGAACTGTTGCTTGTAGTACTGCAGTGACCATTTGTCCAAGGTCTATGCGTTTGGCAATAACAATCCCATCAGCAGGAGATTTGATAAAAAGATTATTATACGTCTGCATGGCTAAATCTAATGCAGCCTTTGTTTGGTCTACCTTAGTTTTTGCCATATCAATGTCGCGTGTTAACTGATCATAATTATTTTGAGAGATTTGCCCTGATTTATAAAGGGCTGTTTGGCGTTTATAAAATTTTTCGAGATAAGTGTAATTTGCTTTTGCCTCTGCTAAAGCGGCTGTTAACCTTCTTGTTTCTGTATCACCAATGCCATCGTCAAGGATTGCTAACACTTGATCCTTTTTGACAACATCGTTGTCTTCAACTTTTATGTCTATAACTTTTCCAGCTACTAAACTTCCGACCGAAATTTGTTCCTTTGCTTTTAAATTGCCTGATGCGGTAATCATTTGTACAAGATGTTTGCGTGTAGGTTTCTCTGTTATAATTGGTTCAACTACGGCTGTTTTACGTTTTTTGCCAAAAACAAAAAATGCTCCAACAGGAAGCAAAATCAATGAGACTAAAAGCAAAAGCTTTTTCATATTCATATTTTGTACCTCTAAGGATTAAAGCTGTTAATAATTCGTTTGAGTTGTTTTACACAAAACAAATTATGTATATTTTATAAAATAACGTAATGAAAATACTATCATTTTAAAAATTTTATTTCTATAGGTTATGAAAAGTAATATTTTTCTCAGGTTGTTAATTGGATGAGTAATCAGATTTTTTAGGAATTTATTATGGGAGTGTGAAATGTGTAATATTTATAAAATTCTTATTTTTATTTTGGTTAGTGAAGGTTATGCGTTGTGTATGGAATCAAAGGATACGACAATAAAGCCCTTGCCAGAGGTAACAATGGATACTTATGCTTCTGTTGCAGCCAAATTTGAGGAAGTGTGGCAGTCTCAATATGAACAAAATAGAATTTGTGACGAATTCCTTGAGGATGAGTTATTTGGAATAATGAAAAGCACTGTTCAATTTATTCATTCTGTTAATGAGTTGGCAGTTGCGCACAAAAGAAAATCGGGAAAAGACACTGCATACTTACGTAAAAAAATATTGTCCGCAAATTTGTTTTATAACATTGGTGATATGATAGAAAAGATGCTTGTTTTATATATTTCTTTATCTGAGTTGGAAAATGAGAACCCAATTATTGCAAAAACTTTGCAAATTAAGTCTAGTTTTTCCTCATCATTTCGTCAGAAAGTTGAAGATGTTATTAGGGAGGAGCGTGCATATTTGCCTTTTGGAGCTGCACGTATCAAATTAATAAATAGCATGAAAAGATTACAATATTTAACGGAGTATATTACGAAGAAAATATCCTCTGTTAAAGACTCGGAACATCATCTGAAAATATTGGATTTACTAAAAGAGGTAGCCGTAATTTTTCAGAAAGATATTTCTTTACGTACTCGTGTTGTTAGATCAAAACTTAGATCAGTAGAAAATTTCAAGTTTCATAAGAATGATAAATTGTGCAAATCAATTAACACAAAATAGCTTATTTAAATTTTTCTTGATCAAGTCAGCAAATCGATCAATTTTTCATAGTTACAAGATTAATTATGTAATTGTTCTTGTGTGTGTAGATGGTGATTTCTAAGGGGAAAAGGCATGAGGATTGTTTTTTGCAACAAATTGCTGTGGCAGAATAGTTTACACAGATGATTTTTGTTTTGTTAATGTTTTGATTATATCAGTACTGATGCGAGGTGAATTTTTATCTTTCGATTAGTGCATCAATAGGATTTAATTTTGAGGCTTTATAAGCCGGATAAAATCCGAAAATTAAAGCTACCAAAATAATAGTTCCTGCTGCCGTTAATATTGATGAAGGGGTTACAATTACATACCACCCTGTGAATTTGCTTGCTATTATTGGAATTATAACTCCAAGAATTAGCCCAATGACTCCACCAATAGCGCAAAGTGCCAAAGCTTCAAGCAAAAATTGCATGCGAATTGTTTTTTCATTTGCTCCTACAGTCATGCGAATTCCGATCTCTTGAGTGCGTTCTCCAACGGAAACAAGCATAATGTTCATTACCCCAATTCCACCGATTAAAAGTGCAATTAATGCTACGATAAATAAAAAAAGTGAAAAAGTGGATGATGCCTTATTTGCAGCGTTTAGCATTCCTTGTTGATCAAAAATTGTAAAATCAGCAGTATCATTTACTTCGAGCTTATGTTGCATTTTCATTATTTTGGTTATATTGCGGACTGTTTCCGGAATAAAATCTGCACGTTTTGTTGAAATAAATATACCATTTACTGTTTCGTCAAAAGACATTTTTAAGTATTTCTTAACTGTTGTATATGGCATGAAACATTCTTTGTTTCGATCGTTAAACGATCCCTGATTTTCTATTTTATCAAGAACTCCAATAACTTTAAATATCGTTTTTTCTATCTCTACCATTTGACCAATTGGATTGACTTTTTTAAATAAAGAAATTGCTGTTTCTTTGCAAAGGACAATGACTTTTGAAGCTTGTTGCACGTGATGTTTTTGAATAAAAGTTCCTGACTGGATTTTGCAATTGCTTATTTGCATTCCATTTTCGTTGCAGCCATTTATATGTGTATCAAAATCACTAGAATTTTGACTTCTAATTTTTGTGCCGTGATATACCATCGGAGAAGCATATTGAATAGTTGGACAAAGTTTTTTTAAAATATCCGCGTGAATTGCATAAATTTTTTTTACATCTTTTCCGCGCTTGCTTTCCGGTGGCCAGCCTGGACTAATATAAATAAAATTAGTTCCTGAAGCTAAAATAGATTGTTTAATTTTTTTTTCAGCTCCCTTGCCAATTGCGATTAATGCAACGATAGAGCCAATGCCGATTATTATTCCTAATGCTGTCAATAATGATCTGCCTTTATGGTGTAATAATGATTTGGTTGCGGTTTTTACTAGTAAAATAGTATTCATTAGATTTACTTTATAATTATGAACTTTATTATTATAAATTATAAGGCTCCCTGGAACCATTTACTATACTCTTTATCCATGATATTTGGCTCTTGAATATCAACTAATACCTGCTCATTTTCCTTTAGTCCATAAATTATTTGCCAGTTTGTTTCATCATTGAGTCCGACTATAACTAATTTTTGAATAAATGTGTTATTTTCAACAGTCCAAACGGTTCGAACGCCTTTGTCCAGATTGGCTTTTTTGAAGTCTTTTTTTGTTTTTTCATTCAAAGGTTTGAATTTATACTTAAGCTTCCGAGCTATTTTCTCAAGAATGTCTGAATTAATTTGAAAGGCAAGTCCATTTATACATAAAACATTTTTTGCTTTTGCTACCTTTATCAATCCGTTCAAACGCATTCCTGGCCGTAAAATTCGTGTTTTGTTATTTAATATAGCTGTGGCTTTATAAAATGCCCCGCAATTATTTACGCCATTTTTGGGAATAAAGCTTACGTCATTGATTTTGCTTTTAATTAAAAGTTCAGGATAACTGTTAATTTTGATTGTTATAGGCTGACCAGCCATTACCTGTCCGACTTCGCTTTCATCAATATCAAAAATTGCTTTCATTTCGGAAATATCTTGGGCAAGTTCGAATAATATATTTTGAAAATCATTTAAAACAGCCATTCCTTTTGATATACCTACGTTTGTAATAATTCCATCAGCAGGTGCGACAATTTTTGAATTTTTCAATTCGAGCTCGAATTTTTCTAAAGTGGTTTTCTGATAATTGAGTTCGGCCAGCGCTTTTAGGTAATCGGATTCCACTCGTTGGAATGCATTTTTTGCCAGTTGCCCTGATTTGTAAAGTTGCTTTTGTCGATCATAAAACTCTTTTTGATAATCATATTCTTGTTGTGCTTTTTCAACGTTGTATTTTGTTGCACGTATATCTGTGTCGCCTTTTACGAGTTCGATTTCCGCTAGAAGTTGGCCCTTTTTTACTGTTGTATTTTCTTTAACAAGAACATCTTTAACAATTCCGGCAACCTGACTTCCTATCTTATAAAATTCTTTAAGTTCCAGGATTCCAGCTGCATTAATTGACTGGGTGATAGATTTTTTTTGTGGAATTTCTATTTTGTATAGATTAGGAGACTGTTGTTGAAATAGTTTTTTGTAGATTTGGGTAGACCCAACGCACATTGTTATTAGTACTATAGTGTAAATTATAAGTTTTATTTTTTTCATAAAGTATCAATTATAGTTTGAATCAAGCATTGCTTCTAATCCGGGCATTTCTTGTGCAGGTTTTTTACATCCCAAGTATTTCAATGTAGCTCCGCCTCCGGTTGATAAAAAATCCATTTTATCCTTAAGTCCGAAAATGCATGTAGCGGCAGTTGCATCTCCGCCTCCCACAATTGCCAGTGCCTCAGCATCTGCAATTGCTTGTAAGATTTTTTTAGTTCCTTCTTCACCTTCTTGCTTATCATAAATTCCCATGGTGCCATTTGTAAATATTACATTAGCATTTTTTATTTCTTGCGTAAAAAGACTAATGGTTTTTGGCCCGATATCTATGCACTTTGCTGATGTTGGTATTTTTTCAATATCAACAATATTAACTCCAGAGTTGTTAACTCCAGAGTCTTTTATAACTTGATCAATAGGCAAAATGATTTCAACACCGTTTTCTTGAGCATTAAGCAGAATTTTTTTTGCCATTCCAAGTGTTTGTTCATCAAGTTCAATATTGCCAATGCAAAACCCCTTAGCTTTTAAAAATGCCAGAGCTATGCCTCCGCCAATAATTAAGGCTCGAGCTTTTTGCTTATCAGAGTTTGTCATTAAGTTCTCGAGCATTGAGATTTTGTCTTTAATTTTTATTCCGCCAAGCACAATTACAAAATTATTTGATTTGTTTAATCTAATTTTATCAAGATTTTTTAGCTCTTTTTCAATCAAAAGTCCGAAACTACGTTTTGTAGGGGAGAATAGTTTTGCAAGCAACGTTGTTGATGTGTCGTTTCGATGAATGTTTCCAAATGCATCATTTACGTACAGATCAGCTGTGTCTGCCAAAAGATTTGCAAATTTTAGGTTTATTTCCCTTTCACCTGCAAAGTATCGTAAATTTTCAAGTAAGAGAATTGAGCCGTAATTTTGGTGACTCTTTTTTCCAGCCATTATAAGATCAGCTTCATAGTCAATATTGTATCCGCGATTTTTAAACCATGGAATTAATATCTGAGTAGAAAGCGATTTTTCTAACCAATCGGATTTGTTTCCAGGTTCAGGTCTTCCTATATGGGTGGCCAAAATAATTTTTCCTTCATTTTTTAAAATAAAATTAATAGTAGGTAAAATGGCTTCCAACTTAAAATCTTGCAAAATTTTCTCGTTTTTTAGAGGAATATTCAAATCTGCCCTTAAAAATACCCGTTTTTTGTTTAAATTTAAAGTTTTTAGCCATTTGAAATTCATTTTTTTGCCTTTTTTGAAAATTTAGTTAATTTAAATTTATTATTTTGGGGGTTAATTTGTAGTTTACATTAGCAGAGTTAAATTTGGCTAGTCTATGTTTTTAGAAAAAATTCAATTTATAGTGAATTAAAATGCGTTTTTTATATAAAAATGTCTAATTTCAGGTGTAATTCATAATTGAAATAAATTTTGGTTATACCGTTGACAAAACAATCTTTATGAGATAGCTTGATAATAACTAATTGAAATGTTGCCTAAGAAGTTTATGGGAATTGGAGGTTTTTAAAAACCTTACTTTAGGAGGATTAATTATGAAAAAGAGTTTGTTATTAGCTCTTGCATTTGTAGCTGTGGCTGGTTATGTAATGGCTGAAGAAGACACAACAGCAACAACGCCAAAAGACGAAACAACACAAACAGCTCCAGTGGCTCCAGCAGAATCTCAAGAAGATGAATCTCTTGATATGGATGCAATGCTAGACGAGACAGAAGAAGCTAAGTAATTAGTTTTATTTTGGAAAGAAGATTGAAGGCCGCTATAAACGCGGCCTTTTTTATTTGATCTCTTGAGTAAACTAAGCCCGTCGCCCTTTGGGCGATGGTTTGGCATAAATCAAATTCATAAATTTTTATTTTTTTCTTCTTTATTCCTGCCGTAAAACTTGCGCTATTTCAATTTGTTTGGATCTACGTGATGGAATCCAAGTTGCTAAAAATCCAAGTAGCATTGTTGCAATAAATACTACAAAAAATATCTCAGGCTCCATGCGTGCCGGCAGATAGGAGACGTAGTAAACATCGGGAAGCTCAATGAATGGATACTTTTCCAACTGATATCCGGCTAAAGCGGCCAATCCCAACCCGATTGTTGAAGCTGTCAGTGTTATTCCAACTCCAAGATGTAAAAATATACTGCGTACGCAATTGTCCGACATTCCCATTGCTTTAAATATAGCAATATCTCTTCGCTTTTGTTGAATCTGCATAAAAAGCAGTGAAACCATGTTCATGCTTGCAACAAGAGAGATCAGTACGAGGATAAAAAACATTACATATTTTTCTAATTTTAACGATGAAACTAGAGCAGGATAAAGATCTTTCCAAGAATTGATTTGTAGGTGTGGGAGTCGTTTTTGTAGTTTTGCGATTACGGCTGCTTCTTCAGGATTGGTTATGAAGAAATTTTTAATTTTGAATTTGATCTCAGCCCAAAATTCAAACCAAAAATCAGATGAGAATATTGAGTATTTCAGATATTTTTTTTCATGATGGTGTAATTTTACTGTAATTTGATCAACGCCATTTTCATTAAAAAGTTTATTCATATGATTGATATTGCAGAATGCGATATTACTATCATATTCATCGAGCCCAATTTTAAAAATTCCACCTACTACAAATGTGTGTTTATTGAAAAAAAGTTTATGTTTGCTTGCAGGTTCCGGAATCATTAAATTGACCTCATCACCAATATGAAGATTGTATAGTTTTGCGGTTTTGTAGCCAATAAGCAGTTCGTTTTCAGCCATATTCAAAATAAGATTTGTTGCAGTATTTTTGTTAAGATTTTTTGGATAAATAATTTTTTCCGGTAGAGTTGTGACTTTCCCTTCGTTTTGATTGTCAATGCCCTCTAAAAATATAACAGATTGTTTTTTATTGTGATCTATCAAGACTTGTTTAATTGCACGTGCACTGACACCTTGAATGTCTTGTTTGAATTCTGTTAAAAGTAAATTCCTTATTCCATCATAGTCAAGTCTATTTCCTTGGCTTGATATGATAATTTGTGAATTTATCCCCTGCATTTTTTCATGTATAACTTTTTCAAATCCATTTGTAATAATTAGAGTAAGCATTAATGAAAAAGTTCCGATTAGGATTCCTAAAAAGCAAATTTTAATCATGAATGCTATGTTTTTGTCTTTGCCTTTGAACCATAGATAACGCCAAGCCAAATATGTTGATAAAAAATTCATATTCGATCCAATGATATTTAATAATGAAATTTAATATATATTTATATATATATTTTTATATATATTTTTTTTTATATATATATTTTTGAAAAATTATCTAAAAACATCGTCTGTTACTTAGCGTATATAAAGTTTATTAAAAAGTAGAGATTTAATTGAAATTTTTCACTGGAAACTGCTTAGAATAAGACATGCAAAAATACACAAAAAAATACACCCCAGTAAAAAAACACTAGGGATAAATGGATTTTAACCCAATTTATCACTAGTGCAAATATAGATCGAGATTGATTAAATTTTACTAAATAAAATTAATTACATTATTGCGCAGTGATGTTTTGCGGGTGCAGCATGTGCTTGCTGGTGTTGATCCTGAGCGGCTGGCGCTACAGGTGCCGCAGGTGCTTGTTGGGGCGCCTGAGTGTCTGGGGCTTCTTGTACTGCAGGAGCTTCTTCAGCATGGCCTCTTTTGCCGTTAATGTGATGCCAGAAATATTGAACTACAGGATTTTGGGCTATTTGTAAGCAAATTGGATATGCTTGACTTGTTGCTAAAACCGTTACTGTTGTTCCAATTCCCGCTGTAACTATTCCTTGGAGTAAATACAAAGGGACTCCTGTTGCAGCTGCAACAAATAAAAGTAATGTTGTTGGGGCTCCGTTTGTTCTTCTAATAAGTTGATCTATATGTCTATGAAGTTCTTGAACAGCGGCTGCAGATCTTTCGGATTCAGTTCTTACGCGTTCATCAAGCTGAGTAAGTTGTTGACCAATTTCAGTCGTGCGTTGGGTTAGGCCTGCTAATTTTTGATTTATCTCGGTAACATCTTTACTAACGGCTAAAATAAGAACATTGTTTTGTTGTGTTGCATCTTCAAGTCTTGCTAATTGACACCATGCTGCTACTTGATCAGTAGATATTTTTTCGATTCCTGCTTCAACTCTGGTTAATCCTGATTTTAAATTTTTTTGGCTTGTCTTTATTCCCATTTGTCCTTGGAGTAGATCTTCGAGTTTTAACTCTATTACTTGTAATTGTTCTCCTAGGACTCCTAGGATAGGTTCAAGTGCTTGTCGCAACGAAGCGGTTAATTCAGATTCCTCCATATTTTGTTCTAGTTTGATCGCTAAGGATCCTGTCGGTGCTGCTGCCAATAACGCTGTGCTTTCAGGATCTTGTGTGACTTGTTCCTGAATTTGTATTTGTCTGGCAAGTCTTCCTATTAATGCAAAGTTAGACTCAGTTTCTTGCTGATCATCAACAATGACTGTGGCTTCTTCACTTTTCCGACGTTTTTCAGGTTGGACACTAGGGGTTGGTTTGCCATCGACAGTATGACGTTTTTTTGATTCTTCTTCTTCTTTTCGTTCCATGCCAAATGCGTTTTCAGGAAACACTGAGGTGATTAAAAAAAATGCAGAAACAACTAATAAACTCTTTTTCATGATTATAACCTCCTATAATTAATTATTTAAATATTATTAATAATAGTGAATATTTTAGCAATATGCAAAAGGGTCAATAAGTTATAAATGTTTATTTGATTGTTTTTTATAAAAAACCCGATATTTTCCTGAAATATGGTCTAAAAGATTTTAGACTGAAAATTTAAATTCTAATTGTTCTATGAGATAGATTTATTAATTCCCATATTTTTTACAAAGTTCTGCGAAAGAAATATCCTGAATAGGATATTTTCTCCAATTTTTGTAGTCAAAATGCCACCATTCACTAGAAATGCCTATAAAACCGTGTTTTTGCATAACAGATTCAAGTATTTTGCAGTTGCGTTTTGCTATTAGGTCTTTCATTTTTGTATAATCACGGTTTGCTTGAGAAGAAAATTCGTCGAATTTTGACGGCATTTTTAGTTCTTGACCTGTTTTGATATCAATCAAAGTCAAATCGACGGCTGTTCCTCGGTTGTGCTTGGAGCCTTTGGCTGGATTTGCTACATATTTTTCATCTGGATATATGTTCCAGAATATCTTTTGTACTGAAAGAGGTCGGTATCCATCAAATATTTTTAGTCCATAACCCATTAAGTTTAGTTCTTTTTGTACAGCATCAAGCGCTTTGGCTACCTCTTCTTCAATAAAACACCGTGCAGACGGATAAATAATTTTGCCTGTAAAATTATTTGCTGTTGCGTATCGAATATCTAGTTTAATTGAAGGATTTATTTTTTGTATCTCAACAAGATTTGCATTCAGAAAATCTGTGTTAAGAAATAATAAAAAAAGTGTAACTAAACTTTTCCCAAAAGACATTAGCTTTCCAGTTCAAGTCTGGTTAATCCAATGTTTTTTCGTCGTTTGAACATTATCATGAAAAGTGCGATAGCTAGTGTAAAATAAATTAAATTCAGTCCCATGCTTTTTAGTAAAGCTAAATTTATACTTTGTCCATTTTTAATATACTGAGTTAGACCGTCAAAGATATAAAACATAGGTAACCACGATGCTATTTTTTGGCAGTATACCGGAAGAATGGCAACTGAGTAAAAAACGCCACTGAAAGGAAGAAAAAGCCAAGGAACAGTGTGAATGCTGGATGATGATTTTTTACCAAAAACGATTACCAAAGAGAGCATAAAAATTCCAAGCGTCCAGCTTGATATTAGTAAAGAAATTATTGCAGGGATTAAAACAAGTCCTGATGAAAAGACATTAAATTTAAAGAAAAATCCTATGCATATGAATCCCATTAAAAAGCTTATTCCTGAAGAGGCGGCAGCCACAATAATTTGGGAAGCGATCCATTCGGCAGTTGTGATTGGAGTTGCCATAAGACCCACAAAACTTAGGTCAGATAGATCTTTTAAAAGGGTTGATGCCAGACTTACAGCTCCTCTAGCAAAAACGTAACAAACTGCCAAATTTGTAAGAATGCATATTGTTGCAATATTTAATGAGCTGTCTCCTTGTCTGTTCATTGATTGAACCAAAAAGCCAAAAATTACCACATCCATTAAAACCCAGTAAAGATGGCTTGTTAATTCAAACGGATTTTTCATTAAAAGCAAATGGCGCATAACAACGGCAAAAACACGTTTAATTTTGAAATTCATACTAATTGATCCTTTAATAATCAACTGTTTTATACTAGTGTTAAAAAGTAATCTTCAAGTGTTGGTTTTTCAATTGATATCTGCGTGTAACTGACGTTTTTAGCCGCAAGGCCTGAAAGTAAATCAGAGATTTTGTGTTCATCGATTTTAAATTCAATATGTCTGTCATCGACCTTATGTTCGAGATTATTTTCTAGGGCATATGCAATTGTTCGTTTCATTCCATCTCCAATGATTAATTGAACATGTGATATAGAAACAGTTGAAGCTAAATATTCTGGAGTGTTATCGGCGACAATTTTCCCGTCTTTTAAAACCAAAATTCTGTCGCATAGCTCTGCAACTTCCGGCATATTGTGGGATGTAAAAAGAATTGATACCCCATTTTTTTTGTTCTCAGTTTTTATAAAATCTCTGATTCTACAAGCACTTTCGGGATCAAGTGCTGCCGTCGGTTCATCAAGTAAAACAATTTTTGGATCAACAAGAAATGCTCGTGCAAGTAATACTGCCGTGGTTTGGCCGGCTGAAAGGGTGGTAACTTTTCGTTGGGATAAGTGTTTTAAGTTAAATAGATTTAAAAAAAGATCTATTTTATCTTTAAGTACGGACATGTTCATGTTGTAAAGCATTCCGTACATTAATAAAGCTTGTTGTACTGTCAGCGAACTTGGTAGTTTCATATATCCACTTGCGTATGAAATATCTTGCATTACGCTTCTGTCTTTTATAGGGTTTTTGCCGAAAAATTGTATTGATCCGGATGTTGGAGTTAATAAATTTAAAAGCATTTGTATTGTAGTTGTCTTCCCGGCTCCGTTTGGACCAAGAAAACCAAGGAATTCGCCTTTTTTTAGGACGAAAGAAACATCATTTACAGCAGTAAATCCGCTTTTCTTGTTTTGAAAGAAAAATTTTTCTGAGTGAAAAGTTTTGGTTAAATTTTTGACTTCGAGTGGATGAATTTGCATGAGAATCCTCTTAAAATTAATTAATAAAAGAATATCATATAATGGCCCTTTTTACAAAAACTAAAAAATTTCGTAAGTTTATACAGAGATAAAAACGATCTTAAAACAAAGCATAAACTAAGTGGGGGGATATGAAATTTGCCAAAATAAGCACTTTTTTGCTTTTAATATTTAAGTCGCTAACTTCAATGGCGTATGATGAACGTCTTACTTGTAGATCACTTTATTTAATCGAATATAACAACGAAAATTTTTTAAAATTTCTTGAGCCAAGCAAAAAACCGGGGTTATTTTTTGCTTTTAACGATAATTATATCTGTTTTAAATGCAGCGAAGTAAATGATCCATGCTACCATTTTGAAAAAACACTGTTTTCAGATGATGATTATGGATCTTACAATTCTGCCATTCAGTTGTTACTCGAAAGAAATGGTGGAGAAATCTCGAGATTTTTTTCTGATGTAAGGCCAAAGTTAAAAGAGCCGCGATGGGTACAGATAGAGTCACATATTGAGGCCCCTGAGCAAGTTTATGCATGTGCTTTATATTCAGATGAAGAGCAAGAACGTCTTGAAGCTATTAAAATTATGGGTTGTAAGTTTAAAATACATCTTCAAGTAAAGCCCGAATATATTCTCTCTTTTATTAATCATTTCTCCAAACTTTTATACATTGATTCTAGGTTGCATAGCATAAAATCATTTAAAGTAATTAATCCGGATTATTTTTCCCAAGAAGTGTTTCAAGAATATCCGATTATTGTTGTTTATATACCCATTTTTTATGAAAGAGATCCGGTAAAAAGAAGTGAATTTTTGGACTCATTTATTGATGCAATTAATGATTGCTATGCTGAGGTTATTTCTATGATTGCTTGGACTCAAACTGAACCGCGATTTAATTATAAAATTAATGATCTTATTTATATAGCTGGAGGTGAGGGTTATATAAAAAAACTTTTTCAGCTTACGTTGAAAGATGAAAAGGATCAAGAAAAGGCGGCTAAATTTGCATCAAGAATTTCTTGTATATATACCTCTGATTTTAAATTTATCAGAGGCTTTGAGTATGTGCCCAAAAACCAGCGATAATGCAGGCTTGTCTGGTCTTATAACAGTCTATCTAATTCCATATAAAATATTTCATTACCTTCAGGGTGTGTTACTTTTCGAACTTCTTTGAATCCCAATTTTTTAAAGCAGTGAACAGCCTGAAGATTTTCCGGTTGCGGATCGACTATGATTTTTTTGATTTCCGTTTTTTCCCATAAATCTTCAATAAACATTTTCATGAAAATTGTGCCGTACCCTTTTGCAAAATATTCAGGGTTTCCAATAAAAATGTCGATTCCAACTGTACTTTTTGGCTCATCGGATATTTCGTTTACCCAGCTGATGTCTACCATGCTTGTATAATAATATTGAATATAACCAATGGCATTGCCATCGACTTGCATAATAAATGGAAATATATAATCGCATTCGATGTGTTGTCGGTATTTTTCTACAAATTCAGGCCATTGCGTGCCAACCTGCCACCACCAAGAAACATGAGGGTTTTGTACCCATTGGAACATGGTCTGAAAATCATCTTCATTTAAAGGCCTGATGGAGTATTGTGAGTTTGTCATAATATCTCAATGCTCTTATTTTACTTTTTTTATATATTTTTATCTGTGAGGGTTAACTTTTTGAATAAATATTATATTTAAGTATATTTTATATTAGGGATAAATCAAAGAGAGGCCTGTTTTAATTCAGTGTGAAAGTATTATGAAAATCACTGATGAAAGAATAACAATTGTTCCATATAATCCTTTGTGGCCAAAGCTGTTTGAGCAAGAGACTGAGAATATTAAAAAAGTTTTTTCTGCTTCTCGATTGGTTGCCATCCAGCATTATGGGAGTACTTCCATATTGGGCATGAAAGCTAAACCGGTTGTTGATATTTTAGTAGGGGTCTCTGAATTTTATATTACTGAACAAGAAAAAAGCGATCTGCAAGCATTCGGCTACTTTTACATTGAAAATGCTTGGACTAATCAAAGGTTTTATTTCAGAAAAAGATGTAACCAGAGTTTTAATCTTGCAGTTGTTATGTACAACGGTGATTTGTGGCGTAATAATTTGATGGTCAGGGATTTTCTTCGCTCTAATCCTGACGAGGCAAAAAAGTATATTCAAATAAAAGAAGAAGCAATAAATTGTGGACATACAACGCTGTTTGCTTATTCAGAGTTTAAGTATACTTTTGTTGTTACACTTATAGAAAAGGCAAAAAATTGGGGCGGTAAAAATTTAGGATAAGAAAGTTTCATTATGAATTCTATTAATAACTTAAAATCGATTGTTGATTGTCACACACATTCTTCTTTCTCGATTGATAGTCAGATGCCGTTTAAAGATGGCGTTTTGAGTGCAATAAATGCGGGGTTGGGTGGACTGATTTTTACAGATCACCTTGATCTTGACTATCCAAAATCAGAAAATGGCGAGTCTAAATATGAATATACATTTGATTTTGCCGCACGTTCAAAATTTTTGGATAACATACGAAATGAATTTGGAACGAGCGTTAAGATTTTAAAAGGGCTTGAGCTTGGTTTTCAGCCTCAAATTATTGAACAGGCAAACGAGATTGTCAAAAATTACGATTTCGATTTTGTAATTCTTTCTGTCCATGTTGTAGATAGAATTGACCTGTGCCACAAGGCCTTTCATGAAGGTCAGCCAAAAGAAAAAGTGTTTACCAGATATTTGCAAGCCATTTACGAATCAGTAGATAAGTTTGATGATTTTGATGTTGTCGGCCACATTGGGTATATTTGTCGGTATGTGTCTTATCCAGACAAGTCATTAAAATACGCTGATTACAGCGATATTTTAGATATGATATTTAAAAAAGTTATTCAGAAGGGCAAGGGAATAGAAGTTAACACCGCAGGTTATTTTTATAAACTTGGTTTTACTCATCCTGACTTTGACTCTATTGCCAGATATAAAGAGCTTGGGGGAGAGATAATCACAATCGGTTCTGATTCTCACGATGCAAGCAGAATTGGCGAGAATTTTGGGCTTGTTGTAAAACAACTGTCAGAAATTGGTTTTAAATATGTAACTTATTTTGAAAATCGCAAACCGGTGTTTGTAAAAATTTAGGCTTCTAAATTTACTTTCCACGTAACTCAAAAATTCCGAAATAAGTTTTGCGACCCTTCTCTTTGCTGATATCATCCCATCTGTTTTGGTAATAATTTGTCCAAAAATCGGAGTCTTCCACTTCGGTGAAATTTGGGTTTTCTTTGAATGTTTTATGCATCTCGATCCACAGTGCCTCAACATCAGTTGAAACATATATTCTGCCGCCTATTTTTAGTTTTTGTTGTGCGGTAATCAGTAGATCAGGGTTGACCAGTCTACGTTTGAGATGTCTACGTTTGAGCCATGGGTCTGGATGAAATATGAAAATATTTTCTAGGCTATTGTTTTCAAACATTTCGGTTAAACATACGCTACCGTTACCAAAAACCAGGTGTATATTTTTGATATTGTCGGCGGCGACCCTTTCTTGCATAACTTCAACCGTTTTTTTACGGACTTCAACGCCGACTACCAGCCTGTTGGGATGGTTTTTTGCGTGATTACGAATGAATACGCTTTGTCCAAAGCCTATTTCAAAATCAATTTTCCCATCGAATTCTGTTAATTCTGGGCGAATTTTTGCTACATCAAGCTTTTCAAAATGTTGTGTACATGAAAGCGGGTTAGAGTGTGTTCTTATTCTCATGATATTTAAATACTTTTTTGTAAGTGTTTTTTATAAATTTTGTAACTCTTAACAATAATTTTGCTCATAATGCCAGAGTATACCAAATTTTTTTACTTACCTCATCAGAGTTTTTGTTTATAACAGCTAATAATTTTGTATTACCAATTGTTTAAAATAGTCTACAAAAAAGAGCCTCAGTTTTAAAACTGAGGCTCTTTTTTGTAAATTTAATAACTTTTAATACAGTGTTGCAAGTTTTTCATTAATTGGTCTGCATAATTCAAAAGCTTCGGCAGAGGTTTTTTTCGGTTGTGAACCTTCTGTGATTTCCATAGCTTCTTCATCGTCTTCTGAGTCACCTGTCCATCGAAGTATGTCATCTATAATTTCTGTTTGCTCGACTGATTCTGCGCCAATCATCTCAAGCATTTCTATTATCTGGTCTGCATGTTCTTTACCGCAAAGTACCAGGATTTTCTTTGGTTTATCGTGTGGTGTGTTTACGCAATTTACTATTTGTTGAATGCTTTCAAGGTCGACCATTTGTGCCGTGCTTGGAAATGAGTCGAAGTTAAGTGTTATGAATAGTATAAATCTTTTTTGTAGAAACGAGTCGATCTCTTTTTGTCTTAGACGTGTTTGAGGCAGCGCCATTTGTGCGAGAAGATACTGAGTTTGACGATTTATTCCGCCAATTAATATATTGGGAATTGATTCAGGTAATATTTTTTGAATGACTGAGTTCTCATTTGGATTAAAAAATTCGTCTTTAAGTCTGGTTTTAAGTTCATCACATGAGATGTTGTTCAATAGTTCGAGGTCGTGCAAATAGACAAAAGCCTTCAATATATGGGATGTTTCCCTTTGATGATCGACATATTCTGAATCGAGCTTTTCAGATAATTCAGCATTATTTGAAAAAGTTTCTTTTAAATTTTTTATAAATTGTTTTATACGGTCTTGTTCATCCTGAATATTACTTAGAGGAATTTGAGGAAGTTGTTTAAGATCTTTTGTGATAGCCTCAGAAATTAACATTAAGTTGGGTAATGTTTTTTGCTCATTCCATTGTCGAATATCGTCTCTGAATAATTCAAAATATTCAGATGCGCATGAAAATATGAGTATAGAACCCTCACGATGATCCACTGATAATGGTTTTACAAGTGTGCTTCTTGCAGGATTAGATGTTATAAAATTGGTATAAGCATCATAAAAAAGATTGAGAAAACTAAGGTTGGTACTGTGGTTTGGCATTGTGGATTTAAGTGTAGATTGAAGCATATTTAGACATAGGGCTTTAGATTTTTGATTTTTTGCATTTACAAAAGATACAAGACTTTGTACCCATGCGTCGTGCATAATTTGTGCGCTTCTATCTTCGGAAAATACGTCAGGTAAGCTGTCCCAATATTTTGTGATATCATTTTTTTCAACCAAAATAAGGTCGGCAGGCTTGTGTTCATCTATTGCTGATAATAAAATTGCTCCGGCTTGCCAGATCTCTTGGGAGTCATCAACGCGGTGCTGATCTTTGGCTAAGATAATTATATCTTGACCCAAGCGCATTGTTTCCAGATCAATGACGGTTGCCTGCATTGATGAAAAATTTATTAAACAGAATGCAAGCACATTTGCATAAAACAATTTTTTCATATTAAACAATTTTTTGAGAAACATTGTGGATTCCTTATATTTTTTTAATTTAATCTGAAATTACCTCCATATTTTCAGTATGACATTATGGATAAATAACGCAAAAGGCCTATTGAAAGGCCCATTAATTAGTGCAAATTTAGTGAAATTATGGTCGTTTTTACAAGATTTGTGCATTTTTTTACTCTGAAATGATGGTTCGTAGGCCTGCCCACTTGCCATGAAACAAAATCGCCATGAAATAAGAAAGCCGGAGGCTTTTTGTGCCTCCGGCCAAAACTTAGCAATTAAATAAATTAAAGAGTTTTCAGTGCAAGGCTACTTTCAGTGCTGTTAGTTTTGTATTCAAGGTTCCCAGCTTGCCTTTGAGTTGAGTTAAATTGGTTTTTAGTGTTTTTAATTGTTGATTAAGAGGTCTTGCGGGCATTGGTGGTGTACCATGTCCAGGGTGAGGCCCAGGTTGAGGTTGTGTATCAGGGGCCCCAGGTTCTGGTGTTTGATAGGCTTTTATTGCGTCAAAGATTTGTTCTTGTGAGGGCTTTCCTGTAAGTTGTAGTTCTGAAATTAAAGTAGGCATTTTTTGAACATTACTTAGTTCAGCGTTTTGCGTAATCGATAGTAATTTAAAGTCTGTTATTTTGGAGAATTTTTTTTGTAAGTCTAGAATTTGCTCTGAAGGTGTTTTTGTACCACCTATTTTTATTGTTTTTTTAATTCCAAGTTTTGTTTTTAGTGAGTCAGAAATTTCACTATCTTTGAATAAAGCTTGAACAATGTTTTTAATATTTTCTTTGTTTGCACTAGTAATTTTATCTTGCAAAAAATCTTCTGTAAGTATTTCTTTTAATCTATTAATTACAGCTTGTGGGAGTTGGTTGGCGAGATCTGTTGGTTTTGTTGAAAGTTTTAAATTTTCCCAAAAATCTAACACAGTTTTTATATCATTTACTGTGGCGATTATTTTGTTTAGTTCGGTTTTTATTTTTGCAAATTGTTTTGCTAAATTAGTATCTCCTGGGAAGAAATTAATATAATAGTTAAATTTGGCTGTGCCTGCATGTGTGTTAAATTTTGTATTGAATTCACTTTCAGTAAAATTATATATTTTAAATTGAATTATATAATAAAGAGCTTTCTTTTTTGATTCATAAGGGCTTTGATTTTTAAATCCAGTGTAATTCAGCCAAGATTTGCTAATAATATTTTTCTTTTCTTCAGGAGCTAAGTCTGTTATAGAATCCGGAAAATTAAATGCAGCAACAAAATCATCAATATTATCAGGAGAGAGAGTTTCTAGTTGTTTTACATTTTGACTTATTGATTTATCAATTTCAGTTTGTCTGTGTTTTGCTGCATCTTGGGCCAATTCCTCTTCTTCTAATTTTTTTATTTGCTTTTCTAGCGCAGTTTTCACTGCAGATAGAACGGTCTTTTTGTAGTCTTTTCCATCTAGCGTAATCGTATCTGCTAGAGTGTCTAGATTTTTTATTACGTCTAAGTTAAGGATATTTTGAATTAAATCACTATCAGCTATATTTTTTACATCATCAGGTGACTTTAAAAAACTGATAAGTTTTTGTAAGTGTAAAGCCTCACCATTAACCATTTGCTGGCCGCCATGGGTTGAGGGCTTTTTAGGTTTAACTGTTTGGTCAGGAGCTGCATCTGTTTTTTCTTTAACTTTGTTCTCAAATGCATCTCTTGTTTTCGTTCCAGCAATAAAGCCATTAGATTCCAAAAAATGACGAATATTTTCAACATTGTCATCAGCTGCCAATAATCCCCAAAAAATTTGGGCTTTGTTTGCATCTTTTAATTCTTCAATAACTTCTTGTTTCTTATCGTGTTTTAGATCTTCGTTTTTTGCAATTTTTATTAATATTGCTCTGGTTAAAATTCCGACTTTTCCACCTTGTCCTGGCATTGGAGGAGGAGGAGGTGGTGGTGGT
>LDIV01000005.1:0-17326 GCA_001468855.1 candidate division TM6 bacterium UASB124
TTTAAAGCCAGCATCAGAGGATAACTGCCTATATTGCGTAAGTCCTTATTGTAAGCCTTTTTGCCCCCCCATTCAATCAAGCCACAAAAACTTCCGAAGCGTACCTAGCTATTCTCTTGCATCACCTCCCTTAAAGATGATAGTCTGTGACCAAACACAACATACCAACCAAGAACAAAGGGAGAATCAATGGCTATACAACGACCTCAAGAAAACAATGTTAAACAAACGGGTATCCGCACCAACCGTATTTTTATCCTCGATACCAACGTCCTTATTCACGATTCAAATGCTCTTTTTGCATTTAAAGGGGTCGTCGTTGGTATTCCATTCATCGTATTGGAGGAACTTGATACATTTAAACGAGAAGGTGGCGAGAAAGGACACAATGTCCGAGAAACAATCAGACATCTTGATGCTTTACGTAAAAAAGGACATCTAGCAAACGGAGTCCCTCTTGATCATGAAACAGATGGTTCTATTTTAAAAGTCTACACAACACCGCCCGAAATAACCCTTCCATCGTTACTCAGCCGCAGCATCCACGATGTCAAAGACAACGTCATTTTGCAAACAGTATCAGACCTTGCGCAAGGAGACAACAAAGTAACGCTTGTTACTAAAGATATTAACGTACGAATCAAAGCCGATGCCTTAGGATTAGAAGCCGAAGATTATCTAAAGGGAACCGTTGTTTATGATAGTTTTTATAAAGGCTGGATCCGCAAACCAATATCAAATAACGATTTACAATCAATTACCACGGGTGATATCAAATCCATACTGCAAGATATTCAACTATGGCCAAACCAATACCTCATCCTGGAAAGTGACAACAATCCTGATAACTATCGGCTCTTTAGACACTTACGCAATCAATCTTTCAAAGAAGTTGAGCCTATCACACTTATGCACATTTTTGGTGCAAAAAACATACAACAATTAATGTCTCTTGATCTTTTAATGGATGATAATATCAAACTGATGACGTTGGTTGGCCCAGCAGGAACAGGAAAAACATTTCTTGCGCTCCTGGTCGGACTTTACAAAGTTGCCTATGAGCGCATATACCGCAAGCTCCTGGTCACTCGTCCTGTTGTCGCGCTCGGCGCCGATATTGGTTATTTACCAGGAGACATTCAAGAAAAATTACATTATTGGATGCAACCGGTTCACGATAATTTGGAATTCATTTCAAGCCAAATGCTCCGCGGCACTGAAGAATATTTAGGTTTCGGCCGGAAGAAAGATAAACGTGGAAAACGTCATGAGCAGGAACGTGAAGAACGCGAAAATCAGCGGCACCACATAACCCGAGGAGAAACACACATTGTTGAACGGCTCCAGCAACAGGGAGTCATCAGCCTTGAGGCAATCACGTACATGCGCGGCCGTTCCATTCCATTTCAATTTGTATTCATTGATGAAGTCCAAAACTTAACACCTCATGAAGTTAAAACTATAGTCAGCCGCGCCGGCGAAGGAACTAAAGTCGTCCTTGCTGGTGATCCTTATCAAATAGATTCGCCTTATTTGGATTTTAGTAGCAATGGATTAACCGTAACAACTGAAAAAATGAAAGATTTTTCTTTATTTGGAACAGTATTTTTAGAAACAAGCGAGCGTAGCGAGTTAGCCAAACTTGCCGCTGAAGCATTGTAAAAACAATGCATTTTAATAATGTTTTTTATTTTTTATGTTTATAACACGATTATATTTCATAATCAAAAACTATTGAGAAAAATAAATTCAATATGATACAGTAAAAAATAGTCGTATTTATAGTGTGTTGTATTTCTTTTAACCAGAAGGAGAGGACTATATGAAGACTGCTCTTAAAAGAGCGCTCTTATCGGTGGCTATCGGAAGCATCGCATCAACGATAATCGCTCAATTACCAGCACCGGAATTAGATAATTACACCTATAATCAAATAAAAGCATTGGTAGATGCACGTCCAGCAAGCGATAAAGCCGGACTGACAGCACTTCAAGACTTGTTAAAGGTCGCGTATGGAAAAAATATTTTTAGTGCCAACCAAAAAGCAAATATCGGTGATCCAACAACTCCAGCTGCAGGCACAATGCTTGCATCCGTCGCAACAGACATTGCCAAAATAGATGCTGCAAACACACAAGAACAAACAACAAGAACAGCATTTAATGCTGCAGTTACAGCACTTGCAACAAAAACTGATTTTGCAGATATCTTAACTGATCTTGAAAGTATCTTCAATACCTATACACAAACATTCTTATCATCAGAGACCGCATCCCTACAAAAAGTAACTGAAAAATTAACCGCTCTTTTCAATACATGCAAATCACAAGCTAACACTTTTCTCACGCGGTTCTCAACACTTCTTAGTAAAGCAGCACAAGCAGCTTATGTAACAACTTACATAAATACACTTCCGGCCGGCGATGTACACAAAATCGACCTTGCCGGATATAAAACATATGTTGATACAACGCTGCCACCATTTAGAACGTTTGTAAAAACCATTGGTGACATTATTGCAGGTTCTGATCCCTATGCTACCAAACTTACTAACCTCAAAAATGCTATTGCTGGAACAAGCCTCACTTATGCCAATGTCCAAGGCATTGATTATGCAAATGTAAAATGATCAATTTGTTGTTTCTATATCATATAGTCTTAATCTAAAGGAGATCTACAATGACTGAAAGAATAAAAAACTACAGCTCTTATTGGTGGGCAAAATTATGCCCCCTTGTTGTAGGAATATTGTTTGCTTTTAACTTTTATGCATCTGCAACTGAATATGTCTTAGGTGTAAACAGTTCAAACGCATTGTTTTTATGGACAGGTGGCACCAGTAACGATACATGGAAGTCACTTAGTGCGACAAGTGCTTTTTCTCATATAGCAGTCGGCCCGTATGGCTTTTGGGCTATTACTGCAAGCAAAGATGCCAATGGAAATGGCGTCATTAAATTTAGCGCAAGTAAACCTGATGATTCAGCGCAAATGACATGGATTCAGATTCCTGGAGGGCTTGTTCAGCTTGATGTAGATAATAATACCGGTGAGGTTTGGGGCGTAAACAGTTTCGGTGAAATCTACTATAGAAAAGGAATAACTGCCCAAAATCCAATAGGAACTGACTGGGTCTTAGATCCAGCGAATGGACGGCTTAAATATGTTTCTGTTGGTCAAAACTGCGTATGGGGTGTTAATTCTGCATTCGGTATCTTTAGAAAAGCTATAAATACTGGAACACAAACTACAGCAGCAGATATTACACCACGCATCAATGCTGGATGGACTCAAATGCGTGGAACAGCAATGTGCGTAAGCATAGGAAATCAATATGTATATCACCTATCAAACCAGGATGGTGCAATATTATTTAAAACATTGGCAGGGAGTATTAATAATGATCAAGCATGGGGAACTTATAATCCTCAAAAACCTGATGGAACAAAACTTACATTAAAACAAATTTCAGCCGGATCAACTAGCGTATGGGGCACTGGCTGGTCAGATGATTTGATATGGCGAGCAAACGAACCTTATGGTTATACCTGGACGCCCTTGACAAACGGCCGTCTTAAGCAAGTAGACATTGGTGACTTTAAACCAAGCATCCCAACTAATGCTGCAAACTATGGCAACTACATAGTACTCAAACACAAAACTACCAGTAGATATCTTGCAGCATTCCCAAATATCCTATACAACCACACAGGATCATCAAAACAAGGTGTCATTGCCGGAAGAACAACTCCTAAGGAATATTGGCTTATTCAAGGACGCTATAATTCTGCCACTCCAACAACTCCGGTAAAATTAGGCGATATCATTAGACTAGCAGCATTTAACGGTTATTATCTACATAGTCATACAAACAAATCACCAATTAGCTCACAACAAGAAGTCACCGCTTATGGAACTGACGATGCCAATAATAATTGGACTATATATTCTATTTCATACAACAATTCACCAAGCATATATTTAGTACCAGGTGCAATCGTACGTTTGATTCATACCGCAACAGGATATGCTCTACATTCTCACACAGAACTGTACACGGCAACAAATTCCCCTTCTGCAAGTTTGATTGGATTAAACGAGGTTACTACGTATGGTGGCAACGATGAAAATGACCTCTGGATTGTTGAGGAAATCAGTACCACCAAACCGCTAGCACAAATAGCGCAAACTTTCGTTAATGCTGTAAAGACAAATATGACAGCTTTGGATTATAAAACCAAAATAGCAAATGTCCTCAGTTTACTTGGTGACGCTCAATACGCAAACCTCAACTATAGTGATCTCAAAAACATATCACCAACAAATTAAATGTTTTTGGAGCTTAATATGAATAAAAAAATATTACTAATTTCCTGCATAATAACGTTTTCAGCGTTCGCAAGCGATAATTATCTTTTTGATACAATTACAGAGCTATACAATGACAATACCAACAGGCAAGCAAATACCGATACATTTGTAAGCCTCTTGCAAACCGCTATTGATAAACCAAACCTTTTCTCCCCAGAACAACTAACAACGCTTCAAACATATAAAACCGCCTTAACACAACCAGCTGGCGGGACAAGCACAAGCACAGGGACAAGCACAGAAACTCCACAATACGCAACAGCTACGGAAGCAATTACAGCGATTGACAATGCTTTAAAACAAGCTAATGTTGTAGACAAATTGGCAGGCTTTAACAACATCATCACCACTCTTGCAAATGCTACCAACGCTAGTTTCATGACAGCACCTAATACCTTAGCAGATCTACAAGCTAAGGTTACTAAAGAACTCTTTAATCTATATGGAACTCGTATTAAGACAGATGCCACAGCACTGGATAAATTAACAGCATTAATCCAAGCAGCAGTTAACTCAACATTAATAACTGAATCAAACAAAACTTACTTTAAATCAACGGTTCTCCCTCAAATTGCAAATGATAAAAATGTAATAGCATCTTCACTTGCGACAGCTCAATTAAACACAGACACACAAGCAGCCATTGCAAAAGCAATAGCTCAAACTAAATATGCAAACAAAATTAGTGGCCTTCAAACAGTCGTAACCGGAGCTAAAGGGAAAAAGTTTGTAGCAAAAACACAAAATGCTTATGCTTCAGCTCTTACAAATCTTTATAATAAACGGGCAACGATTAAGAAAGAAAATGCAGTACTCAAAGCAAAATTCTTAACGTTACTCAACGCATCAAAAACAACGCCACTTCTAACAACAGCACAACAAAACACTGTCAAGAAATGGATTCCCGTTGTACAAAAACTTTAGAATGATTTAAAGCAAACATTAAGGTGATGCATAAATGCATCAATGGTTTGCTCAAAATTGAGATTGGTATTATCAATTACAATAGCGCCGCTTGGAATAACCAGTGGCGCTATTTTTCTTGTTCTATCACGTTCATCTCGTTGTATAAGTGAATCTTTAATGTCTTGAAATGATTGTGTAACACGACGTCGCTGGTCACTACATAATCTGCGAGCACGCACATCAACATCAGCCGTTAAAAAAAACTTACATTCGGCTTGTGGAAAGACCACCGATCCGCAATCACGACCATCGGCAACAAGATTATTTTTTTGAGCTATGGAACGTTGTAAATTCAATAATGCTTGACGAACAACAGGACTTGCAGAAACAAGCGATGCCAATTGATCTATAGCAGTATCATATAAAGCATCCGTAATTTCTTGTCCATCATAAAAAACATGTGCTTTGTTATTGCTGTAGGTATACGTAATATGCTGAGCAAAATCAAGATCTTTGTCGACCAATACTTGTACCAACTGTGTATCAAGCGCTTTATGGTTAAGTACACTTAGAACGTAAGCTATCGCTCTATACAATAAACCTGTATTGAGATAATAAAAATTGAGCCTGTTGGCAAGCTCCTGAGCAACACTGCTCTTACCACTTGCAACAGGCCCATCAATTGTAATCACCATCTACGTATCTCTATATTTATGTGAAACTTATTAAACAACAATTAACAACGTATTATATGCATTCGTCAATTGTTTTAGCAATAAATAACGATAACCATTGATATAAGAAAGAATTTCTTTAGTTTCCTGAGGGTATTCTTGATGCATAAGAGCACCAAATGACGTTCGAGCCTTAAACTCTTGCAACGGCAAGGAATAATCTTCTTTATATTGCTGTTTAATGTGTTGTACTTTGACTTTTATACTATCGATCAGTCGTTGATAATCTGAAAGTCTTCTAAGTTGATTGTTACAACTCTCAATTTCCGATGCAAATGTCTTCTTCCAAAAATCTAATTCTTTTTTACGAGCATCCGCATAATACGCCATTCGCATTGATTGATCTTTTTGTGCTTGATGCTGCCAATTATTTTCATACCAATCATACCTTTGATTTACGTTCTTTAATTCATTTTCTTGTTCAGCATAAGCATCCTTCATCTTAACGCTAAGCTCATTAATTCTCATAGAAATCAAGGCTTCAATTGGCATGTTATTAATTTCATTAAATTTCGATTTAAATCGATCAGAAAGATTATGTATTGTTAGCGTCTCTTCTGAAGAGATTCCTAATAACAATTTATAAGACTCTTTTTTCTTATCAAACATCGCTTGTGAATATGCTGCTTGAATTCGTTGTTCTCCTTTCAGACATACTTTATTGGCCTTTAGTGCAGCCAATTGATATAGTTCACGTTTCTGTTGAATTTCTAATAATTTTTTCAACTCTTCATCTGTAACTGTAAAACGTTCATCAAAATCTACAGTGAAATGCCCATCAGAATCCATTTTATAAAAATTATAAGCTATATTTTCCATCGACATTACCGGGAAAGAAAATAGGCATATAAAAAACAATGTAAATAATCCTATATTTTTTTTCATAAAGTTCCTTCCATTTAAAAATAAAAAAGGGTCATAACAATAAAGAACTTGAATCTATTTGTCAATTACAACGTTGCTTTATTGCAATAAATTAAAGATGGATTTTATGTATGACCCAAATAATCAAAAAGAACCACCCATTTAAAAAAACTTAATATATATTCAAAACTCAATATATATTCAAATGTAAAATAATACTAACAAAAATAAACACCTTAGGCAAGCTTAAATATCTTCTATTTTTCAAAAAATTCATTTTTTGAAAAAATGATTGATTTTAGTTCATTTTTAAAGATAGGTAATATCTAGAAGGAAGAACAATATTCATAATTTAAAACATCAAATTGTGTTCTAAAGCCTAAAACTCGCTGAAGCATCGAATTTAAGCGATTTTGAGCTCCCCCGTCAGAAATTTCTGAGAGTGGGCAAATTTTATCCAAAAACGTCTAATTGTACGATTAACCCGCTCAACTTGTCCTTTTTCCCATGACGCAAATACATCACAAAAATAGGTCGCTAAATGATAATCAAATTCCTTCCCTTGCTCAAACCTTCATAAATCAAACTTTTCAGCCATTCATCGATCGTTATCTTTTGTTTTCTATGTGTTTTTCGTTCCAGCGCCAAACGGTGAACGCGATCAGGTATGTATCCATGGCTACTGCTTGAATTACGCTTTATTCCCCGCGATATTGTCGATCGATCTTTCCCAAAGCCCTTTGTGCAGCACCTTTCTTTTTGCAATGCCCTGGAGTATATCAGGTAGCATTGCACTTCATTTTAGATTCTTTAATTTGTAAAAAATAATTATTTTTTACACAATAGTGGCCTAAAAAATGTAGAATTTTTAAAATTTTAATGAATTAATGCTCTTTCTTAGTATCTAATATTCAAAACATAAGAATAAACAGACAAAACACTTACCATTTTTGGCCAAACTTGATAGGCTTACCAGCATTATAAAACCCCCTTAAAAAATATGTGTTATGGAACAAGCTATTGAAAAACATCCCCCCTTAATGCAACAATATTTTGATATTAAGGCCCAACATCCAAATACATTGCTTCTCTTTCAAGTCGGCGATTTTTACGAACTTTTTTTTGATGATGCCAAAACAGCCGCCGCGCATCTTGCCATCGCATTAACCAAACGAGGCAAAAACAAAGGGGAAGACATTCCCTTATGTGGTATACCAATTCATGCACTCAACCATTACTTAACTAAACTTATCAAAGGAGGCTTTCGGGTTGCCTTATGCGATCAACTGTCAAAACCACAACCGGGATCCGTTGTTGAACGTGGCGTTACTCGCGTTTTTACACCAGCAACACTTACAGATGCTGCATTACTCGATGAAAAATCGGCATCATATCTACTCTCATTCTTTCCAGGGAAAAACAACCATAGTCTATTATTTGCTGAATTGCTTACGGCACAACTGTTTGCTACCATAATCCCTGCTGATTCATCACGCGTTATTGAAACAGAACTTATTCGTTTTTTCCCGGATGAAATAATTCTTCCGCATACATATGAAAGTACCTCCTTTATTACCTATTTCAAAAAACTTGGATACCCAGCGCTTACAGTTGACATACAAGCTAACATCGACATAGTCGGCCCAGATATTGCCACAGCCTGGATTACTCAACAACTAAATTCAACAACACAAGCAACACTCACCAAACATCCACTTATAGCCAACAATGTTCAAACCTTTTACTGGTATCTTAAAAAAAACAATGAAAAAGCACTGGACCAGTTCAAATCAATACATTTTTATCAATCTGATGATTATCTCATCCTTGATGCATCAACACAGAAAAACTTAGAAATCATCAACAACAATCAAGACGGAAGCACAAAGAACACTCTCTTTACAATTCTTGATCATGCTCAAACCTCGATGGGATCACGTACTATTAAAAAATGGCTTCAACGTCCACTTGTTCAACAACCAATTATTGAACAACGTCACGAAGTTGTCGGCACATTAGCCAGCAACGTAACGGCCCTCCAAGAACTCAAGCCTTTACTCAGTAACGTTGCTGATGTCGAACGTATTATCGGCCGCATTGCATTGCAACGGGCACATGTGCATGATTACCTTGCATTACAAAATTCATTACGCGTTATCCCAGCTATCAAACATAGCATTCAACAGCATATCAATACAAAGCTTGGCTGCCTTTTACATGAAAAAATTACAGATTTTACGCCCCTGCTCAGTTTGCTTGAAAGCAGTATTAATAACGAACCCAATACGACTCATAGTATTAAACAAGGTTTTGATCACCAACTCGATACATTACGTAATCTTTTGGCTAATGGGCAGCAGGAGATTTTAAAGCTTGAACAACAAGAAATAATACGCACCGGCATTAACAGTTTAAAAATTAGCTACAACCAAATTTCCGGTTATTATATTGAAATTACCAATCCAAACCTTGATAAAGTTCCAACTGATTATCATCATCAACAGACACTTACCAATAAACGCCGTTTTGTAACACAAGAGCTCAAAGATTTAGAACACAATCTTTTCAAGGCACAGAATGAACTTGAAGCGGTTGAATCTGCTGTTTTTGATCGTGTAAAAAAAGAGGTTGAAGATTATCTACCGCGCTTACGTACCATGGCTCAAAGCATTGCGCAACTCGATGCTCTTTTTGGCCTTGCTACAGCTGCTTATGAATATCGTTATATTGCTCCACGATTTAACAACCAACATAATATTGTTATTAACGCCGGACGCCATCCGGTTGTTGAACAAAGCGTAGGAATAACATTTACGCCTAATAACACAGAACTTACTGACACCGCTTCAACATGGATCATCACTGGTCCCAATATGGGTGGCAAATCAACATATTTACGTCAAATTGCACTCATATGCATTATGGCTCAATGCGGTAGTTTTGTACCTGCCGACATGGCAGATTTACCTATACTCGACCGCATTTTTACACGTATAGGATCGGGAGACAACGTTGCACAAGGTAAAAGTACCTTCTTGGTTGAAATGGAAGAAACTGCAACCATCTGTACACAAGCAACAAAGCATAGCCTTGTTATTTTGGACGAGGTTGGACGAGGTACCAGCACCTACGACGGTATGGCATTAGCGCAAGCAATCATTGAATACATTCATCAACACATCGGTGCTCGATGTCTTTTTGCAACGCATTACCATGAAATTACACACCTTGCCAACAAACTTTCAGGTATTACCAACTACCATGCAGCCTGCAAAAAAGTTAATGATTCTATGATCTTTTTACATAAGATTATTCCCGGTGTTGCAGAAGGAAGCTTTGGGATTGATGTTGCAAAACTTGCCAACGTTCCCTCTGCCATTATTCAACGAGCTAATAATATTCTAGAAAATTTTGATACCAATTTTTCAGAACACAGCATGCAACAGACAATCTATAGCGCCTTGCCTCACTCACTCAATAATTGCAACCACGAACCGATAATTCAAAAACTTAAACAAGCGATTGCACAACTGGAACTAAAAAATGGGAAATCTCAGATGATCATCGATCGAATCACTCAGGCAGATCCTTCTAACATGACTCCAAAACAAGCATTAGATTTGTTGTGGGAACTTACAGAATCTTTAAATACAAAATAAACCTGTTTACCCAAAATAAATAAAGCGACGTGTGTATATCACGCCGCTTTATACAAAATAGTTATTCTATAATTCGATTATTGAATTCGATGATATCGAACACACGGCTGACTGTTATCATTAATAAAATACTCTGCAAAATATGCTGGCGCAGCCCCCTGATGGTTTTCCCAATTTGTTGAGTGGACGGTAAAGATAGGATTGCGACAAGGCCGCCAAGTATTTTGACTAAAATACGTTATAGGATAATATGGCTGGTTTATAGCCGGATCATTAGATCTTTTTTTTAACCTACCATTACTATGTGTATGGCCACGAAACATAGCTCCAACCATATTAAAATAATTAGCATCTATGATTGCTTGACGATTATCTCGTGTATGCTGTATTGCTACATTATTTTGAATCAAACAATCATCCCATTGAATTCCATTATGATCAAAATTAAATAACCTTACTGCTTCGTTGCCTTTTAAAAAATCTTCAGCAAACCCGTTTACAACAGGACCGCCATGAAAAAACTCAATCCATCGTTGCCCAACCGGCTTGATAAAAAGAGCTAATGGAAGATATTTATAGAATCTGTTAATTTGCCCAATTGCATCATTGTCGCCATTAAATTCACGCCAAAAGGTATAATGTTGAGTAAAAAAATCATCCTGCGCTTCTTGTTGATTGTAAGGAACTGGAATATCTGTATCATGATTTCCACGCAATAAAAAAACGTTATTCCAATTACTATTCTGGCCGTTCTGATTATTTTTAAGTCGAAGCACCTGAGTCAGAACTTCAATTCCATGAGCCCCACGATCTGTATAGTCACCTAAAAACACCACATATGTATTTGCATCAACAAAACGATTATTATCGAGCACATGGAAGCTCTGCAAGCGTTCAATTATCCGATTAAAACAATGTAAATCACCATGAAGGTCTCCAATAACAAAAATTCTTGGATTGTTAGCACTTGATAAAACTTTCTGCATATATGTTAAACCCGGTAGCAAAGCAATATGCTCTCTATTAACTACGTTGAGTTTAAACTGATTAATCTCGGTTAAAAGCATCTGCACAGTATCAGAATGATACACCGGCGGTTGTGCCTGAGGTATTGGCAAAGCATTACCAAAGCCTTGATGCAGCTGAGTATGATTAGCAAATACAGATGATGTTGATGTGCTCGAAGATGACACAGAATTGCTTGTAGATTGCGGAGTTAGAGCAACCGTTGTTGTTGAAGAAGATGCAACACTAGAAGAAGATGACACGGTCAATGGTTGTTGCACAAAAGATGATGTATCTGCGTTGCTTGTAATTGGTGCTGAAGTCAACATAGTAGTTGTAAGATGCGGCATAGATGCAAGTGACGAAGCAGCAACTACATCGGATTGTGCTGAAATATGATCATCTAAAATGCTCAAATTTGCAGAGTGCACAGAATGAATCGATGCGTCATCATCATGCTTCACTGCCTTTGTAACAGGTGTTTCGCCATCATCATTAGAACGATTTCTCTTCATCCCCAAACAATTAGAAAAATCTACAATTAAGATAAGACTTATTACTAAGCCTAACTTTTTAAAGATATTTGATAAAATTCGTAATTTTTTCATAAAACCACCATTTTTGCTGATTTAATTTATATTTTAAACAATAACACAACACAATGATAACGTATTATTTCAACTTGTCAACGGGACGATCCGGCTGGTAATGAAATATGAGGTTTTTAACATTTTTGAAAATTAGAGCCAAAAAAGAGGGGCCTGCACATTTACTAGTGTAGGCCCCTCTTTTAACAGAAAACTTTCAATTTACTGTGTTATACTACCTGACTTTTCTAAGTTAGTAGTTTTATCCATGTTCTTGAAAAAAGCTGTTAAGAGACTGCCAAATGTCTGCATATAAGAAGCCTTATTGGTAATAGCATTCAAAAGAGCAAGGTCCTTGCCCAATTTTTCCACTATTTCTCTTTTCTCAATCCATCCCGCTTTCTTTAAGTTATGATGTTTAGTATTTATATTATTAATCATTTGTAGGTAAGTAGGATTTTTAAGCGCATACGACGTAAACAAAATGGCCAATCTATTTATATACCTTTCAAAGGCAATCCAACCTCGCTTCTCTAGGTGTAATGCAGAGCAGTAATTCAAATCAACATCATGAGCAAATTGTAGATTCAATTCATTCATCTCATGAAAAAAGTTATTCACTTTTACCTGTACTCGAGGGCTAAATAAACGTTGGAATGTCGTTAAGCTTTCAATATAGAAATCAAGAGCCTCTTCGAATTCTTGTACATACAATGATAGTTGAACATTAAGCAATGTTGAAAATTTTGTAATAAATTTTTGATGTTGATCATATGGGATGTATGAATTTATAGTTAATGGACATTGTTTAAATTCATTCAGCATTATATTAATACGCAATACTTGCTCAAGAATACGATGCTGTGGTATGCCAACTGTAACAAATAAATCATTAAGAAAATTAGAATATTTCTGAAACAAAACAAACATCTTTTCCATGTATTCACTTGCACTTATTCCTCCAACAGTCAAAGCACCAAATGTATAAATACTTTCCCCAAATTTCTTTAATTGATCAGCATATGATCTATTTAATGAACGCAATTTACAAAGAAATTGTGTATTGCTAACAGATGCAAATGCAGTCGTTGATGTCGTTGAAGAAGATGATACTGAACCAGTTGTATAAGGTACATTAGAAAGATCACATGTCATTTCTAGGTCTTGCATAGGAGCTACTGTATTTGTTGAAAATGATCGTTCAACGTGCTTAGGCATAGATGGAGTCATAGAACAACTAGCTAAAGATGATACTAGCGAATCATCGACTGGTACAACTGTAGATCTCGTTACCGATAACTCTTTTGAATCACTATTATTAACATAAGCATGAGAAGCAGGGGACAACAGCGATAACAATTCATCAATAAAATTTGTTGTTGTACATGCAGAGGCATGATCAGATGCCGCCACAGAATTAGATACAGATAAATTTGTTACTGTTGTTGAAGATATTGGCTGAAAGAATGCTTCTACGTCATCATTCACTTCAACTTCTAATGATACCGGAACAGCGTGAAAATCTGTATGCGGCATCGTATTAGCAGTTGTAGCAACAGTTGTATAAGTGGTAGCTACAGGAGCAGAAGCAAGTGCCTCTACAGGATTAGATACAGATGTCACTGTCGAACTTGTTGACGTTGAATTTGTTGAAGGTATTGATTGGAAGGATGGTACTGCATCATCATTCGCTTCTAATGATACTGGAACAACATGAGAATCTGTATGCGGCATCGTATTAGTAGTTGTAGTAACAGTTGTATGAGTGGCAGCTACAGGAGCAGAAGCTACCACAGGGTTAGATCCTGATGTCGTCGTTGAACTGGTTAAGGATGAAGCTCTATTTGCATTATTCTGCCCTAGTCTCAACTTTGGTCGTCTCCATTTACATTGAGGACATGGTGCTTCGCCTTGAATTTCACCATCACTCGATCTAATAACATCACTCAAACTGTCTTGATGCTCAACCAATGGCATTTGCATAACACTGTTGGTATTGACAACCAATGATTGTGGCGCTGTACGCGATAGAGATGACATCTGCATTTGCTGCTGTTGATTAATAGAATTCGGTAGCTGCACATAAAGAGCTCGTCTTCTCTTCGTCTTCTGTGTCGATGAATTCATACCGTAACAATTAAAAGCAACAAGAAATAAATAGAAAGGAACTGTATAAGAAAATCTTATTTTTTTTCTAGAAAACTTAAAAAATGCATTGAACATAGAAACCTCACATTTTCTACATAATATTAGAATAACTATTTACAACAGCTTTACTTTAGATTGTTGCGCACAATATTCAACTTGTCAAATTTTAAACAAAGGAAATCTGCTTAGACTTAAAAAATCATCAAAAAACATAAAAAGCTTCAAACTGTTTCAAATTGAAACAATATCAATAAAAATTTTCTTCGTTGGGACTTCGAATGATTCTACTCGCCAAGGCGTATCTCTCAGCGCTCTTGATTTTTTTTACTAATAGATTAAACTATTTTTATTTGTATAATTTTAATTAACCTTTTAACAGGAAAACATAAAATATTAACTGCAAAGAAATGGAACCCTTATGTTTTATAAAAAGTTGCAATTGCTTCTTTTAATTATATTTTTTGCAAATACATTCTTACAAACCACCTTACAACCAAATTTTATAAAATGTCACTTGTTTACAGGTAAAAATCATCAGAAAGTTTTAATTTTAGGCGATAAACATGATTTTGATTGTTTCCAACCCAAGTCTTCTATAAACGAGGTTCAATACAATCAATTCATTAGTCTCTTCAAAAAACTAGATCAAGCAAAATCTTGTTGTGTTTCCTTTTTAATAGAAGGAGGAATATCAAAAGACTTTTCAATTTTGCCATTCGACAGGCAAAAACCAAATCCAACTGATTTTTTTCTACAATCTATTTTTGCCACAGGTCAAGAATACAATCATTTAAGTAATAATTTACATTTCTATAATATTGAATATCGTCCAATGGATTACCTGCAGGCTTGTTATATTCTAAGCGACAGCATGCTTTTTAATCCTTATGGTAATAACCCGGATGGTATAAAAAATTTTTCACAAACATCAATGTTTGATTTTTCATTAAATGACCTCATTACCCAACTTGAATTAAAATTAAAAAAAATATTATCACATATAGTATTGGCTCGTAACACAGTAACAAAAACTCTAAGAAGCAATAATCTCAAGAAGCTTGCCTCTGATATTTATATCAAAAAAATAGAGCAAGCATACAGTAGCTTAACAGACCTTAAAACATATGTGGTTAATACGCTGAAAATCGACTTCTTGCAGCAACCATTATTGTATGCAATAACTACGGAATGGATTAAAAGTATGCAATATTACATATCTACGTTACTACACAAACAAAGCAAAAAATCATTATCCAAAGAACAGTTCGAAGAAATTGAAACGTTTCTTTGCAATTTGACCGATTTACAAAATTCAATCAATAACTTTCAAGAAGATATAAAAAAGAAATCAATAAGTTCAACGCTTTCTTATAAACAGCAAACGCTATTTTTTCAATCTATTTTTATAAAATCAAAAAAAATATACGAAAGCTACTTTCACGATGATATGTCATATCTTGAATTCATTGATAAAGATAGGATACGTCGTGATTTAGCACAATTAATTATAGATTGTTTTTCGTATCTTATAGAACTACATACATTTCTCCATATTATGTCAATACAAAATTCTCATATTGTGGTCATGACAGGAAATTTCCATGCAGAACAAATCGTTGAAATGCTTCAAGAAGCAGAATATCACCATGAATACACAGTAACTATTAATACAGATAACCTTATAGAAAGCACAGAATCAATGTATGCAGAATTAAGCACCAATATCAATGTAACAGCTATTAAAACTACTCACCATGCCAACGCCAGCAAAGATATCAAGACGGAGGATAAAGCAGAAACCATAGAATACGAAACCCCCAATACATACGACAGTCTACAACAGAACGGTAAGAAGAAGGGGAAGCGTAGTTCTCCTGACCAAGCCACACAGGGCATTGACACAAATACAACACCTAAAAAAAGAAAAATCTCCCCAGATGATTCAAATTCTTGTGACATTTGCGCTAAAAGCAGATAATGCTCGGATGGCGCACTGCAATAAAAAATTAAATGCACCAGCAATGTTCATGTAAAAATCTGCGCGCAAATACGTTTGACACTGATTGGCATGTTTATCTCTTGTATCACCGCATCATGGTCAAACCAACGGGCATCGTTTATTTCTCGTTCAGCCATAACGATATCTTCATTTTCGGCAACAGTAAGATAAATAAAATCAAAATGCATATGTTCAACATCTTTAGCAGTTGCCGGAATATGTTCATGTAAAATGCAATATGGCGTAGGCATTTGACGCTCTCTATCATTATTAGTCGACACGATCTGTAACGGTATAGATGTATCAACAAGCGTTACCCTAACGCCTGTTTCTTCAAAAATTTCACGTATGGCAGCATTATGAGGCAACTCATTAGCATCAAGATGGCCGCCAGGCGGTAACCACATACCAAGCTTTTTATGAAAAATAAGCAAAACCTTATTTCTTGCTTTATTTAAGATAAAACCCGTTGCCGTAAAATCATTACGCATTGTCGTTTGCATTGTCTCACCATTAACTGAAAGAGTGTTCATATTGTTATTTTGCACAAGTATAGCAAATACTTGTGCCAGCCGCCTCACTTAAAATATAATGACTATAATTATTAAAAAAAGAAACGCGGGGGGAGTGTCATGAAAATCATTACGTATTGGACTTTATTTGTATTGTCGTTATTTTTTTGGTCTTCTGTGTATTCTATGAACCACTCTGAAGATATTTTCTTTGTACGTCATGGACATTCATATAAAGGCTCCATTATCGCCTACAATGAAAACTTAAATACGATACGGCACGAATGCAACAAGAACCACTATAGAATTGGTATGGTCACATTTGAGCAATCTCAAGGAAACAAAACGAAAGGTTTTATTAAAAATCTCTTCATTCTTGAGAAATATAAAGATTATAACCTTGCACCCGACCTTATTGTAACGTGAGTTCGGAGTTGTCAAAAACAATCAATAAGACCATCTGATCGCAGATTGCATTTGATCGATAGTTTTTTCCACGAAATGAATAAGCAACAAGACCTGCAATTAGGTTTACAAAAAA
>LDIV01000005.1:18227-20405 GCA_001468855.1 candidate division TM6 bacterium UASB124
TCAAACCCCGAACTCACGTTATTGTAAAAGCATGTAAAACGTTATGTAGGGCCGGATGCACTACGATAACTGTTCAAAGTCCGCTATTTGACAACATAACGCTTTCTTTTTCTGTAGGTAAACATGTATCTGAAGGATCAATTGTTGCTTTAGCAAAGAATCACCATACAACTATCAACAATGATCTTGGCATTGTTGGATTCAAATACAGCAACGATGTAGACAATCAAAAAGGCTTTATAACTAATATCTCCATTACAGAAAGCTATAAAGAAAAAAGCCTCGGCCAACATCTTCTTGAATATGCATGTAAATTTTTAGAAGAAAGAGGATGTACCGATATAGAAGCTGAAACAAGCATGGAAGATGAAAACACCTTAGATTTTTTCAAAAAAAATAACTTTGAAGAAAGAACACTGCCTACTAATAATTTTGTAAATGACATCCAAGACCCACTCCTGTATGGAATGATAATTATGTACAAAAATTTAACCCTATAATCACGCATCAACAGAGCATATGCTTGACCCGCTCGATAGTCTTTGTATGCTTAATACATTATTTCAACCAACATTATTAAAGGTGTTTTATGCGTACAAAAATCAAACAATTAACGACAGCCGATATCAACAAAAAAATCACCATCAAAGGTTGGATCCGTTCTATCAGAAACCAAAAGACTTTCTCCTTTATTGCTATCAATGACGGCTCTACATTAAGCGGCCTACAGGTCATTTATGAATCAAACACACCCAATTATGAGCAAACATTGTCACTCTTAGCTACCGGCGCTGCCGTTGCTGTAACCGGCACCTTAGTTCAAAGTACTGGCAAAGAACAGGCTTTTGAGCTCAAAGCAGAAGAAATCACTATTATAGGCCCTTGTGATCCGGATACCTATCCGTTACAAAAAAAACATCATACCTTTGAGTTTCTCCGCACTATTGCCCATCTACGTCCACGTACAAATACCATTGGTGCTATTGCTCGCGTACGCAATGCCCTTTCATATGCCACCCACAAATTTTTCCAAGAACGTGGATTTTTGTATATCCACACGCCCCTGATCACCGGTTCTGATTGTGAAGGAGCAGGACAAATGTTTAACGTCACAACACTCGACCTTAAAAATCCACCTAAAAATCTTAAAGGCGAAATCGATTACGCTCAGGACTTTTTTGGACGAAAAACATATCTGACCGTCTCCGGTCAACTTGAAGGCGAAACGTATGCCTGCGCCCTTTCAGATATTTATACATTTGGTCCAACGTTTCGAGCCGAAAATTCAAATACCTCTCGCCACCTAGCCGAGTTTTGGATGATTGAACCGGAAATGGCATTTGCAGATTTGAACGACAACATGGAATGCGCTGAAAGCTATTTAAAATATTCCCTCAAATTTTTATTAGAACAATGTCCTCAGGATATGAAATTTTTTGATGACTTTATTTGCAAAGGAGTTGTTGCAAAGCTTGAACATGTCATCACCTCACCATTTCAACAACTTACCTATACAGAAGCAATTGAATTACTCAAAAAAGCTTCCAAAAAGTTTGACTATCCTGTTGAATGGGGCATTGATTTGCAATCAGAACATGAACGCTATTTAGCTGAAGACTACTTTAAAAAACCTATCATCCTCTATAACTATCCTAAAAATATTAAAGCTTTTTATATGCGCCTGAATAACGATGAAAAAACCGTTGCCGCAATGGACGTACTTGTTCCATCGGTTGGTGAAATCATCGGCGGTTCACAACGTGAAGAACGGCTCGAAATTCTTGATAAACGTATGACTGAAAACCATTTGCCCAAAGATGATTATTGGTGGTATTTAGAGCTACGCAAATACGGCAGTGTTCCACATGCCGGATTTGGCCTTGGGCTTGAACGCCTTGTACTTTTTTCAACCGGAGTAGAAAATATTCGTGAAGTAATTCCATATCCACGTTATCCAAAACATGCAGAATTTTAAGGAGAATAACCATGAAACATATCAATAGAGCTTATGCACAATAATTTTTAACAACAAAAAAAGCCTCCCTCATTACCAATAACATTTACTCTGCCGTACAATTGAAGTTGTAAAGAGCAACAACATTTTTAAAAATTTGATTAAAGTTCTCCCTTCGGCCCCTGTACGTATAGGCACAAATTCTGAAGTTTTTTATTTTGCTT
>LDIV01000005.1:23037-27951 GCA_001468855.1 candidate division TM6 bacterium UASB124
ACCTGTTTCCAAGAAGCCAACACCAACTCCAACACCAACTCCAACACCAACACCAACTCCAACACCAACTCCAACAACTACAACAACAAAAGAATGCTCTGTGTGCATGGATGACAAAGATGTAAAAGACTTCATCACACTAGCATGCGGCCATGGTGACTGTTGCAAAGAATGTCTTATTCAACACATCAACCATCCACTAAACGAAAAAGTAGCTGGTGGGCTAATCTGTCCTAACAAAGAATGTAAACAAAAATTAACAGATAATGACGTACGAACGGTTCTTGTCAACAATAAAGAGATGATCGATAAATACAACGATTATTTAATGCATCTATATTTCATGGACCTAATGATGAAGGGACAGGCAAAGCACTGCCCAACACCAAATTGCAATGGTTGGTACGAAGTTGAAGGAAGCGTTATTGAGACAGACTATGAATGTCCTCTCTGCCACCAACACTATTGCAGTAACTGCCAATTACAACACGATGCAATGACGTCATGCGATGCTGCAAAACGCGCTGCTCAGCCAGGCATGTCAAATGCTGACTGGATAGAACAAAATACAAAGCCTTGTCCAAAATGTGGCAATAGAATCGAAAAAAATGGTGGCTGCCCTTATGTATATTGTAGATGTGGTCATGGATTCTGTTGGAACTGTTTCAGAACAGGAGAAAACCATCATATGGCATATGTATGGGGATGCACATTGGATCCAATTGACAATCCGTTTCTTAAGAACAACACAACACATTAAAAAGCTCTATTCATGAGAAAAAAGGAAGGCCCGAAAAATTCGGGCCTTCTTCATGATTGATTATTTAAGCATCACATCCATTATAATCGGTAAGTGATCGCTTGCTGCGCTTACATAAACATAACACCCAACAACCGGTAGCTCCCACCCATCTCTCAAATAGATAAAATCAAGCGTTGTACCATTCCATACAGTAAATTTGGGCACCGGAAAATGTGCATGGGTAAAACAATCATAAAAATTAACAAGTTTCTCAGCCACCGTCGTCGGTGTTGGGCTGTTGCGAGAAAGATTATCCTTAACTACTAAGTTCCACACATTTTTTCTTTGCGTATAATCCTGTGCACGAACCTCATTAAAATTTGCCGCTATCATAACATTAGGACAAGCATCTTGATGTATCTGCTCAATAAGTTCGGTAATCTGAGCCAACCGGATCTTACCGGTACCATCCGTTGAATCTAAACGCGTACCGTATACAGACAACTGTTTACCCTTTGACAAACTTATCAAAGCATGAATAAAACAATGTTTTTCACCCTGACCGGCTACATTAGCATCATAAACATGTGTGTAATTTTGTTGTGTTGGATATTTGGATAATATAAGATTACCAAAAGGTGCATTATTCATACTTTCAGCTGTTGCACCAAAAAATTGATATGTGTAACCAAGCTTGCTGAATAACTCCTGAATAAGTTGAACACCCCGTGGATTAAACGTTGAAACGCCCCAATTCACCTCCTGTAGAATCAAAATGTCTGCATCAATCGCCTTAATTACACTTATAATTTCATCAAAATTGGTTTTTTGGCCAAGAAGATCTGCCCAATAATGGACGTTATATGATGCTATACGCACACAAGAAGAATCTTTAAGAGGAATCAGCTTATTCAAAGAAGCAGCTATCTTCTGGCAGTCCAGTTTAAAAAGATTCTTTTTATCGTCCTTAGATAGTTTTTTTCCTTGTTGCAATTGCAACCACACGGATGCTTCTGGCATAGCAGTAGTATTTGATTTTGCAGTCACAGGCGAAGAACTCGGAACAGTAGTTGCCGTATCTATAGTAAATGGTGAAGATTTCTTTTCATTAATAAAAGCATCTAGCATTTTCCTATTGCCCATACGACACGATATAATCTCAACAAACCGTTTTAATAAATTCACGCTCCCTGCAGCACTTGATGAAACAACATCCTTTGGATCAATAAAAAATGGACCCTTTTTATTGACACCGTACCGTTTGATACATTGAACAAGAGCGGAACCTTTTACCCATGCAAAATGCAACATGCGCCTATACTGTTGATCCTTGGATTTATCTCTCTGATCTTTTAACATCTTTGCTTCAATAAAACGAACTGGCACTATGAAATTATAGTAAGAATAATATGTCTTATACTGCTTAGAAAAAACTTTATTCCCAATAAAATATAATGATCGATAACTTTGATTAATTGCTTGCTCAAGATTTGAAAACTGATTGACGGTTTGAGCCTCGCCCACTCTCAATGCCGTTTCCCAAGGAGTTTCAGCATTGTCAGGCCTACCACTGAAGTAAGTCCATCCACCTTCGTTCATGGCATAAGGATCTAGTCCTAATAAAAAAAGTACCTCATTATTTCTAACCGTATAGGGTAAAATACCGGCAGAAAAATCACCATAAAGCATTGCTGTTGCATCTGACAGCATAAACCACACAACTATTACAAGACTTATTGCAAATTTATAGAGATACTCACTGTAGTACTTCATCCTCTTCTCCTAATTATAAAGAGGCCTCTGTACAGAAGCCTCTTTGGTTCTTTAAAAACAATTATTCTTATGCACGTCTCTTTTCTACCGTCACCCATTTATCAGCAACCAACTCATCAATTGTCCATATTTTCTCTGTTCCATCATCAAGCTGCTCGATAACCATACCAACAATAAGTTTTATCGTATCACTAACTTTTCCGTCCTCTCCTACTAATCCGAATTTTTGCAATGTTGCAATAGTTTCTGCTGATAATTGCCGTGCTGTAGTGTCTAAACAATTATTAACAAATTCATTAAACGCAGCCGGATTTTGTTTATACAACTCCGACAATTTTTGAATTGTAGCTGTCATTACCGTTGATACGACAGCTGTGCCATCAATAATTACATTCTCTATCCACTCTTGTTGATTTTGTAAAAGTTCTGACAACCAATCGCCAAAACCGGCACAAGCAGAAGCTTCTTCACTATTCCCAACCAACCCTCCAGCACAAACAAGCACAAGCAACCAACGTCGAATGTTATTATTCATACAGATCCTTTCTGTTAAGCTAACCCCATTTATTTACTTATATATTCCATAAAAAATATTTTTTCATAATACTCTAAAGAAATGCAATAAGATGCTATAAAGGAGAAAAAATATGGAAACATCCGCCCTTGTTCTTAATCAACGAATTTTTTTTAACACCGATGTAACACACGACGTTTCCTTTAGAATTGAACAACTCAAAAAACTTTCAGTAACATTGCACAAATATGAAAAAGAAATGCTTGAAGCACTCAAACTCGACCTTGGCAAATCTGAAAAAGAAGCTTACTTGAGTGAAGTAAAGTCGGTACTCGGCAATATTGAATATATGCTCAAGCACGTCCAACAATTCAGCAAAGCAACACGTATCAGAACACCATGGATTTTTTGGAGATCACAATGTTACACAATGCCGGAGCCCTATGGCGTTGTACTCATTATGGCACCATGGAACTATCCATTGTCGCTTATTTTCAACCCATTAGTCGGCGCCATTGCAGCTGGTAACTGTGCACTTGTCAAGCCATCAGAACTTGCACCGCACGCAGCCAATCTTATACAAAGAATCATTAAAGAAACGTTTGATGAAAATTATGTTGCTGCCGTTCTAGGCGATCATCAGATAAGTACAAAGCTTTTGGAACAACGTTTTGATTATATCTTTTTCACCGGTGGCACCACTATTGGAAAACGTGTAATGCAAGCAGCAGCACAACATCTAACTCCAATCACTCTTGAGCTTGGTGGTAAATCACCCTGCATCGTTGATACTGATGCTCATATTCCATTGACAGCCCAACGTATTGCTTGGGGAAAATTTATGAATGCCGGACAAGTATGTATTGCTCCTGATTATTTATTGGTTCACAAAGATATAAAGGATCAATTAATACAAGAACTTGCAAAAGTTATTATGAAATTTTATGGATCAGATCCATTGCATAATGATTCCTACGGTAAAATTATTAATGAAAAACACTTTGGCCGCATCATTAATCTTATGCGCAACGGCACCATTGTTCATGGGGGCATTGCAGACAAATCACAACTCAAAATTGAACCAACCATTATTACAAATATTTCGTGGAATGACCCCATCATGCAAGAAGAAATTTTTGGCCCTATACTACCGATCATAGAATATGATCGTTTAGATGACGTTATTACGCTGCTCAAAAACAGACCCAAACCATTGGCGGTTTATTTGTTTTCACAGAACAAAACAACACAGCATAAAATTATTACAAACACATCCTCTGGTGGTGTCTGTATCAATGACACCATATCGCAAGTATCTATTCCGGAACTCCCTTTTGGCGGTGTTGGAGACAGCGGCATGGGACGCTACCACGGCAAAGCAACGTTTAATACCTTCTCAAATATCAAAAGCGTCTTGGTTGTTTCGCAATGGTCAAATTTATTCATACACATCAGATATCCACACGTTAAGATATCATTGAAAACACTTAAAAATTTACTGCGTTGGTGGCGATAAAACGCGAGAAAAACTCGGTAATTTGAAAAAATATGATCTGATAGACATAATACCATTCGTGGCGCCCAGATCGTATCGACATTTAAGTTCAAAATGAAACAAGCAACCACAAGTAACTGGAAAGGAGTCTTGTGGTTAAAAAATAAGAGTTTTGTGCGAATTAGGAAACAGGCAAAGTCGAAAGAGCAAATCAGTCACGATCTTTTTTAAACATTAACGTGAGTTCGGAGTTATCAAAAACAGGCAATAAGATTATCTAATCGCAAATTACATTTGATCGATGTTTTTTCCGCAAAATGAATAAACAACCAGAACTGCAATTAGGTTTATAAAAAAATTGACTGTACTTCTATGCCTTGAATGTTCTAT
>LDIV01000005.1:28801-40577 GCA_001468855.1 candidate division TM6 bacterium UASB124
TGTTGTTGGAGAGAAAGAGCCTTGAGATACTTTGTATAGTTTTATAGAAGTACTTTTACAGTAATATACACACAAAAAAGGAGGAATAAGAAGGGAGGAATAAGACCTTGTAAAATAATACGAAGGTTATGTTGTTTCATTAAATGAGCAAAATAAGGAGAAAAAATGAAAAAGATATTGTTTGCTTTAACATTATTGTCATTTATTTCTTCACAATCATTTTCTGCAGAAAACTGGAGAGATAAGTGGCAAGGTTGGAAAATACATACAGCGGAAGATCCTAAATCTTTTTTTGATCTTAAAGATGCTAAATCTTTTTATTCTGAATATGATTTCATAAATGCAATATTAGATGATTTGAGTGCTAACATTGGACAAGAACATAAACATTGGCTTAAAGATTCGTATACCAACCTTTTGTCTTCAGGAGGGCAACTTATCTTATATCCTGATTTTCGCATACCAGGAGGTAAAGAATTTCCTGCGATGCAAGATTTAATGCGCAAAAATATCATTGAGAGATATATATGGTTTATTAAACGCTTAAATCCAAACATCATAAAGAGTGTTAAAATAAATCTTTTTTCAAACCCTGATGGTTTGTATCAAAAGATAGATGGTGATGTGTATACAATGTATACAAAAACATGGGATGAATTTTTAGAGGACCAAAGTATACCAGGTTATATAAATTACCTAAGACTCAATGAACCCAAAGAACAACAGAAATCGGAAAAAAAAGATAAAAAAGCAAAGCAAGAGCACACTAAGCAAAAAGGCAAAAAAGCCAAAAGCGAAAAAAAACCTAAATATAGTTCAACTCATTCCGCATACAAGCCCGAATATAAACCTACATACCAATCATCACAAGAATCTTGGTATCAACAATCTTCAGGCGAACAAGCCTATCAGCCTGCGACAAAACCTGAATTTATAATATTAGGTCTCTCATCTACAGCAAATACAACAAATACAGGCATAAAAAAGGCATATAGAAAACTCGCACGGCGTGTTCATCCAGACATGTTTGCAGACAAGCCGGAAGAGCAACAACAAGAAGCAGAGAAATGCTATAAAATATTACGAAAGGCTTATGATATAGCAATAAGAGAGGATTTAAAATCTAATGTTACGCAAGATGAGGTAACGCAATTTCAAAACTTTATACAGTCGCTAAGCAAACAAAATCATTAAAAAACTCTAAACAATGCGGTAGGCTCAGCTAAATATGAAACAAATGTGGGTGGGCCTACCGTAACATCTAGCAAAAGCAATTGCTTCGTAAAGATCATTGAATCAAAAAAAGCTATTATTTATAAGCATATATTGTCGAAAACTGGTTAGATATTTTAATGTGCTACCACCAAACTGGGTAGCTTGCTCTTGGCGGCTTATTTCACGTATTTTATATAAATTACAGTTCTTTGAGCGCATCCTCAATCATACTTGTTACATGATCATAAGTCATGAATTTTGCAAAAACGATCGGCTTACCAAAAATAATGGTCAGATTCCCTCGCCTACGAGGGAAAACGCAATCATAAGGAACAGCCTGCTCCACACCCTTCAGTTTCATTGGTATCACAACACTTCCCATTTCAAGAGCAATCAGCCCGGTACCACGTTTAAGCGGTTGAAGTTTACCATCCTTACTTACCTGCCCCTCAGGAAAAACAACAACCGAATAACCTGCATCAAGCATAGTTCCCATATTCAACAATCCGGTTGCAACATGCTCATGCTCTTTACGAGGAAATGGAAACGCATTAAAAACAAGCTCTGCTAACCAACGTAAATACCAATACTCTTCATAAAGCACATCGTAGGCAGCAGCAAAAGAGATTTTCTTGCGCAACCTCCTTGGCAAGGCAGCAACAACAAAAAAACTATCAATCAAAGACACATGATTAGGCATGAGAATAATAGGCAATTGTACATTGTTGAGATTTTCTTCGCCCTCTATTTTGAACGTAAAAAATATCCGCACCAATAGCCAGAGGACCGGCTGCCAAAGCCAACGAATCATACGTGCCCACCATAATCGCGGCCAACGCTTAACGGCAGGCATCTTGGTTAATGGCTTTGCCGTTGCAATAATAACTTCAAGATCAGCTACTGTTGTGGAACCGGTAATTAAACGCTCATCAATTAAAACACCCTTCATATCTTCAATACGAGTAACCAGTTCAACACGCATCAGCGAATCAAATTTTAAATCATATACTAATGAACTTGTAGCATGGATAGCATTGGCCGCAACACCACTAATCTCAGCTAAAAGGTGTATCAATGGGCTCACCATCTCAACCTTTTTGCCGTTATGATTTTTTTGTTGCTCTTTAATCCACGTAATCACCATCTCTTTTTTTACCTTACGTGTCACAGAACGAGGAAAGTCTTCGTCCAACCACACCGACCAGCCGGTAATACGTTGATATGGCGCTAGGTGCTCATTAGCCTTTTGTATAATATCAGAGACTTTTAATGATTGATCTGCAAGTAATAACACTGCATGAATTTCAATCATGCCCGATGTTTTTTCAACACCAACGACACAACTGTCTTTTACTCCTGCAAGAGTATTTAAAACCGCTTCAATATCTTCCGGAAAAATGTTTTCAGCACCCGGACCTTTGATCATGTATTTTCTTCTGCCTTTCAAAAACAAAAAACCATCGGTATCAAAATATCCCATATCGCCTGTTTTAAACCACCCATCGGCAGTAAAGCTTTCTTTCGTCCGAACTTCATCCTTAAAATAGCCGCGAAATACATTAGGCCCATTAACCTCTATTTCTCCATCATTCGATAATCGCACCTGCACATGTTCGAGCGGTTTTCCCACCGACCCAATACGTCGTTGATCATAATCATTAATGGTTATCACTGGCGATGTTTCAGTCAGACCATATCCCTGTAAAATATAGAGTCCACAGGTATCCCACCATTGTTCAAGATCAGGGTCAAGCGCAGCGCCTCCGCTCGCGATTGTATCAATCTTGCCACCTAAAGATTTTATAACAGGCCATAACAAAAATCGCTGCATCCATTTGCTACTGATTTTTTGTGAGAAATTCATAAGCATATTAAAAATTTTTTCTCGTTTTTTTTCATGAACATTAGTCTGTATGCGCTGCGCCATAAGCTTTAAAAATTCAGGGACCGCAATCATTTTAGTAATTCGATAGGTATTCAAAAGTTCCCTGATGGCTCCATGCGAATGTGCATAAATAATATGAACCCCTAATGTATACGGTAAAACAAGACCCGCCGTCTGTTCTAACATGTGACTCAACGGTAATATAGAAAGAATACGCTCTTTAATACCCGAAATACGCAAAACAGAAGCCAACTCTTCAACATTACTTACAATATTACCATGCGTCAGAACAACACCCTTAGGATCACCTGTTGTTCCTGATGTATACATAATTTCAGCAATATCATCTGGCATAATTTTTATTGGGTTGTATGCATCAGCAACAAATGATGCAATAAGATCCACAACGTGCTCAACCATAAATGTTCTAGCCTGAGGCACAACAAACCGTACATGAATAGAACTAAAAAAAACTTTTGCCTGCGTTTGCTGAGCAATTTTTTCAATCGTCGATTGCGTACTACCAACAGCCAATGGCACAACCCAGCAACCGCGCAAGAGACATCCCCACCAAACGCATGCCCAATAAGGCGAATTAGGCGCACATAAAAGCACTGTATCACCCTTACCAAGTCCTTGCGCTTCTAAGAAAAGCGCCACTCTTCGCGCCATTTCTTCAACCTGTTTATACGCCAACGTAACCGTTCGATACCCCATGCGCATGGTAAGTGCTGGCCGATGTGCATATCGTTGCGCACTTCGTGTAAGAATATCTGTCAGTACCATACGTTCCCAATCCTCTTTTTTGAATCCAAACATCAATTACCGACGTTTTTATTGTACGAGGAAATAAGAAGAGAAAAAAAGATTCTATAACAAAAGGGCCGCAGCAATGCGGCCCTTTGAGATATCAAGAATATGTAACTGTTTATATAATCTTTTTAAATTCAGCAAAGACATCACTTACCGATTTGCCTTCAACCATCAATTGATCAAAGCGAACACCGGCAGCTTTATAAAAATTAAGCAATGGCACGGCATGCTGTGCATACACATTGAGACGTTCTTTGACAACATCTTCTTTGTCATCTTCACGTTGAATCAATTTACCACCGCATCTGACACATTTATCTGTTCCATTGAGTGTTTTACGAGAATAAACAGCCTGGCAGGCTTTGTTTTCACACACAAGACGATCAGCAAGTCTATTGATAATTGCAGCATCAGAAATAACAATTTCAACGACACGCAACGATACTTGTGGAAATTTGTTTTTCAAAAGATCCAAAAACTGTTGAGCTTGTTTTTCTGTACGAGGATAACCGTCTAAAACAAGTGTTTTAATATCTTTAAGGTTACGTGATAACCATGACTCGACAATTGTGGTAATCAATTCATCAGGAACCAGCTTGCCTTCTTTCATTAATCCTTCGACCTGTTTGCCCAAATCATCGCCGCGAGCAACAGCCTCACGTAATAAATTACCTGTCGATACCGTTGCAAATCCAAGCTCTTTAACACATTGTTCAGCTATGGTTCCTTTACCGGAGCCAGGAGCGCCCAAAAAGGTTAATATTGTTACCGACCCTTCTTTTTTTGAAAAAACACCACAAGCGGAAATCAGCGCACCAAGAGCTAATATCACAATAACCAGAACTGCATACTTCATGTAAACACCTTTCGAAAAATCATGTAATGTGTGTAAAAAACGACAAGAATAAATGCTACCATTGTGTAGTTTAATTGTCATCAATATTTTTTACACTATCACAAAGGACAAACACAAAGGACGAAAAAATCATTTTCAGCCTATCAATAAAAACACAGATGCCACTATTTATACTCTGTTTTTTCAAAAATTTTATATCTTATATAGTAACTTAATTATTTAAATATAGCCTCAAAAAATTCCTTGCAATTTGATTTCTCTATGCTATCATGAGCTCGCATTACGAAAGTACGTATGCACCAAGCTCATCTGAAATGCACATTACATATATGAGTTTGGGTGGGTTTACAGGGTGTAGCTCTTCTTCTGATATGCGTCGCAACCGAGTTCACAGTGCGCGCAAGAATTTGGGACGATCAGATCGGAGGAAAAGCAAAGTAAAATGAATTTTTTAATATAATCTCAAGAGAGGGATTTCTAATGAAAAAGATCGCATTAGCAGTATTGGTCGCTCTTGGCGCAGTAACCGTCAACGCAGCTCCAACAACCGACACCGATGTCGCAGCAGCTCTTACAACAAAGAGTGTTCCAGTCAAAATGGACTCAGCCAAAAAGAACGCAGCAGTTGCATGGATCAAAGCACATCCAGTTATCGCATCAGGTATTGCAGCAACAGTTCTCGCAACAATCGTTTTTGGTGGTGCAGCTCTTTTGAAATCTGACAAAGCAGACGCTGGTCGTTTTGCTAAAGCAGCTCAAAGCATTTGGAACGGTGGCGCATATATAGCTCATCTTCCAGTAGTTGGTTACCAAAAAGCAGCAGCTGGTGTTAGCACAGCAGCTACAGCCGTTAAAAACAATTTCGTAACTCATAAAGCTGCTTATATTGTTCCAGCCAGTGTTTTTACAGTCATCACAGCAGCAGTCATTGACATGTTTGTTCGTGGCGATAAATCAGTTGTCAAATTCCTTTGGCACAAGATTAAGCCAGTCAAACAACAACCAGCTCCTGTTGTTGCAAAGTAAGCGCGCATAAATAATTCAGAGCTTAAAAAACGAGGGTGAAAAATTTCACCCTCGTTTTATTTTGTCCCCATATTTTTTTACTCTATTCTAAAAATTGATTTGTTTGAATGTCTGCATGGCTAGGTTCGCCCTACCTACCTAACCCTTGCATCCATGTATCAATGCGTCATCCCCATGAAAATGGGGATCTAGGCAAAACATCCTGCTCGAACCCCATAAAAAACAAGGCTGGGATTCCCGCTTCCGCGGGAAAGACGTCCTGCAAGTCCTCTGCCGATATTCCCATTGCGCAAGAAGCATCGCATCAAGTAATTTATTTTCAAGACATAGTTTTCATCGACTCTTAATCACCCCAACTCGTTTACATAAATCTTTAATAACACACTGACTACACTTAGGCGAAACAGGAACACAAATATTCTGCCCCCACACCACAAGTAACGTATTCCATTCATTCCAATATTTTTTTGGCAGCACTGAAGATAATGCAACCTCTGTCTGTTCAACCGTCTTCGTCTTAATAATACCTAATCGATTTGAAATACGATGCACATGCGTATCAACACATATGGCAGGAATATTAAATGATTGTCCCAACACTAAATTAGCCGTCTTGATGCCAATGCCCTTGATACTCAATAACTCTTCTCGTGTTCGTGGCACTTTGCCGCCAAAACGATCAAGTAGCTCTTTACTTACTTCTTGTAAGACATTTGCTTTGTTCTTATAGAACCCACTTTTATAAATAATTCTTTCTAGCTCAGAACGCTTAAGAGATAACAATTGTTTTGGCGTTCTCGCTCGCGTAAAGAGAGCACGCACAACATGAATCGTCGTCACATCTTTGGCGCGCAAACTCAACAAACATGATACCAATATCAGAAAAGGATCCTTGCCATATTCTGCAATAATAATATCACTAAGCGGTGGCGTAAATGTCTTTGTTGCCTTGCTAAGTCGTTGAACAATTTTAGTAATCACCATAAAAATCCTTTATAAATTTTAGCCTCGTGCTATCTTTTATAATTCTTTTGAAACATCTCATTGTATTTAGACCACAATACTTGTAAAAATATCCACCGGTCACATATTACTAAAACATATACGGTGGGAGGGTTGGAATTGAATAAAACTATAGCACAATCAAAGGTCAAAGATTTTTTAGACTGTCTTGAAATTGAAAAAAACGCTTCAAAGCATACCATACGTGCCTATGAAAGCGACCTGCGACAGCTCTTTGATTTTTGGGACGCAAGCATAAAAAAAGATCCCTCACGGAGTAACTCATTTGATAATGTAATACGCCGTTATGTTGTATCACTGTTTTATAAAAAAATAAGCAAAACATCTTTGGCCAGAAAATTTTCATGTCTTCGATCGTTTCAACAATTTTTACAAACACAAGGAGTTAATCTACACCTTGCCATCAAATCTCCCCGCCTAGACCGCAAGCTTCCAACCATTCTTACCGTTGATGAGATCTTTTTTTTACTCGACAACATCACGGATCAAGACTTACCAAGCCCCTACCCATTCCGGGATAAGGCTATCTTTGAGCTACTTTATGCTACCGGTGTTCGTTGTAATGAGCTCATAAACATTACCATAGCTGATATTAACTTTGATGAAAAAATTATCCGCATTATGGGTAAGGGCCACAAAGAACGCATAGTTCTCTTTGGCTCAAAAGCAGCAACTATGCTTGAAAAATATTTAACAATTGAAAGGCCTAATCTTATAAAAAATGAAAACCAGACATACCTTTTCCTGAACTATGCCGGCGGGCAACTAACCACCAGGTCGGTACAACGAATATTTGAGATGTTCAGACACCTCCTACATACAGCACGGAACCTTACCCCTCACAAAATTAGACACTCTTTTGCCACCCACCTCTTGCATGAAGGTGTAGATTTGCGTATTATTCAAGAACTGTTGGGGCACAAAACCATCTCCACCACTGAAATTTATACGCATGTTTCTAACCAGCAATTGGCCAAAATGTGTGATGAAAAGCACCCCTTAAATAAATTAGATCACCTTGTTTTTGATGATAGGACATAATGAAAATTCTTACGCAGGAAGCAACAACCAATTACCGATTACTTGACTCAGGCGACGGATTCAAGCTAGAGCAGTTTGGCAGCAACACTATTGCACGCCCTGACAACACCTGCCTATGGCAACGACACCTGGAGCAGCCAAAATGGACCGCCATTGCCGCCGAATACTGCAGGCAGGGCGGAAATTGGAACTGGAAGAAAAACTCAACCTTCAAAGAGCCCTGGCTATTCACCTACCATCTTCCGGCCAAGGGACAAGAAAAACCTACAAAATTTGTTTGCCAACTCCACTTTTCTCAATCAAAAAATATCGGTATCTTCCCTGAACAAGCAGCAAACTGGACCTGGATGGCCAATATCATTCAGTCTGTTTCATATACACCAAATGTCCTCAATCTTTTTGGTTATACAGGCGCCGCAAGTTTATGCGCTGCAGCCGCAGGTGCTGAAGTTTGTCACGTTGATGCTTCGCGTCCTGCCGTTTCATGGGCACGTAAAAATCAGGAATTGAGCAAGCTTGACCATGCGGCTATCCGATGGATTGTTGATGACTGTACTAAATTTGTTACCCGTGAGATTAACCGCGGCACGGCCTATGACGGTATAATTATCGATCCACCTGCATTTGGACGTGATCAAAAGGGAAATGTTTTTGAATTTGAAAAACGAATCATTCAATTGTTGGGATTATGCCAAAAGGTCCTAAAGCCTCAACCTCTGTTCTTTATTTTTAATGGTTATGCTATGGGACACTCAGCAACAGTACTCAAAAACCTCTTGTCCGATTTTTATCCAAAAGCATCGATTGAATTTGGCGAGCTCCATCTTCAGGAGTTTGACCGAAAACGCTCAATTCCATGCAGTATCTTTGCTCGATTTAGCATGCAATAACGTAATTAATTTGTGGATTATAAAGCACGCACCGGCATAAAAGCCGGTGCGTGCTTTATGCGAAATTCACTAAGCTTCGAATGGTTCTTCTCGCCACTCATCCCTGGTTTCTAAAAACATGCGGGATTTTCAGCCGTCGCTAAGATCGACAGCCCAACAGAAGTAGAATAAAACTCATTTTTAACCGATTAAAACTCAATTTTCGCAATAAAAACGTCACTTTTATGCATAATCAAATAAACTAAAAGCCAACTATTCTGCATGACTTGCATTGACAAATAAAAATAATTTATCTATTATATTGTATAAGTAATTTTCAATAGAAGGATAACTTAAGCAGGGCTCTAAATGGGTGTTTTATTTATGAAATTTATTAACAAAATCGCTACTGGTATCTTTGCCTCACTACTTTTTACGGGCATCACAACTGTTAATGCAATGAAGCGATGGGCAAACAATACTATTTCTATCAAACATCAATCACGTCACAAAAAAGAAAACTTACAACTCAAGAGAAGAATGTTATGCAACACCGCACAAAGGCTTATTTGCCGACAAAATCTTCTGAATGAAATCCCTAAAATAATAATTACATATGTTAACTAAAAATTATTTGTGAGATCTGATTAACAATTAGAAGGTTAATAAAATGGACGGTTTAAGAAAATATTTTTTAATGCTATTGCTACCAATCTTTACATGCATCGTATTAGCTGACCCATTGTACTCGATGGCTCAAGATTTAGACACTGATACCCAAATGCCAAACACACAACCAAATACAACAGCCACATCAAGTTCGCATCATCGCAAAAAACGAGTACGGTCAGAAGACGAATCATCGTCAACAACGACAGAATATCTTGATAGGCAAGCGGCCAAAAGAAGACTTCTTGATAATTTGCATTCCGCAACAGCAAACACACTACAAACAATTAACTCTAATAACAATTCTACCGCTACTAACTCTTCAACAAACTATTCTACTGCCACCACCACACCATCCAGCAACTTATCATCTGCTATTTCTACTAATCAAATAGATTCAGATGTTAATCAAATCTATTTCAACGTTTGCAAAAAAATTGGGGTCTCTAATGGAAAGTCCATCTTAGAAAACAATAATGTAGACGTAAAACTTGATAACAACGTATCACTTTTCCCCATCTCTCCAATCGTTAAAACCCAATCAATCAATCATATTAGATACATATTGGGTGATAAAAAATCTTTAGCGACAAATAATTTAACTGAAAACGATTTAAACAAATTACTGAACGGTAATATTGATGCTTGGAAAAAACAAAGCACACTTGATAATGAAAGTATTTCTCAGATAGCAGAAATCTGCAATGATTCTAACATGCTACCAAAAATGTTAAAAAATGTTCTGGCAAAGGAAAAAGAATATCACGACAAAGGATATCGTGCTTTTTATCATGCACATACCGGCGGTGTTACATTCTACGAGGATCTTTATCACTTTCTTAACACTTGGTTTTTTTTGAATAAAGATACACCTTTGACGCTAAGATCCTTTATAGCAGAAGAGGTGCCTCATAACATTACGCACTTTTTGAACCTAGTTAGCACGAATATGCATTCTCACCAGGGAAAATATTCTTTCCCCGGTAAATATGCTTATTGTGACAGTAATAACAAAGAAATAGTATGTAATATTCCATACCTAGATCACATGGAGCATATTCAAAGACAATGTCTATCGGTTAATCTTTCCTTATTTGGTAATAATAACAATCTAGGGGAGTCAACATTACTTTTTTTTGAAGGCAATGACTCCGCAGAACTGGAGATTGTCTCAGATAGCTATGTACAAATCTATATAAATGAGCTTTTTAAAAAAATGAATATTCCAAAAAAGTTCACCCAAAATTTAATTAATATTTATAGAAACAACGACATAGAAAATACAGCCACTCCAAAACTTTTACAAATATTCATCAAAAACGAAGTCGTAAATGAGGTTGCTTATTTATCATTTGCAGGCGGCGTACCTTTAATAGACGGCGTTTTGCAAAACAAAAAGATTTCTGAAATATTGGAACAATATATTACAAATCCTACCCACTTAAATCAGTTGTTATTATCGTATCCTATAAACCAGTTACTATCGCTACCAGAAGCACATTTAGACTTAGATATAATACAAGCACGCTTATGGCTCCCTTCAAGGTTTTTATACAATCCTGCATATACCAAAATTTTTAGATATAGTTTGGACCCAGAAGACAACTACAAACAAAAAATTGCTGAGGTTTTTGAAAATATCATTAAAGATAGAATTAAAAAAATCATATCAGGAGAAATTAGCGTTCCAACAAAACAAGATACCCCATTTGATCAATTCGTAACGCATGAGGTTTATAATCTTTTTATGCAAAAGATTATAAACAATAAACTTACAGAATCTGAACAAAAAACTTTCATATCATTAGTAACCCAAAATTTAAATATGCTCAATGATCTATTTTCTACCCTTGAAAAGTCTATTGCTCAAAAACAATTGCCTGATGCAGCTGTATGTATAACAGCAAAACTAACAACTTCTCAAAACATACAGATTAAACAAAGAGCATTAAACTTTTTGGCGTTAACAATTAGAAATGGATTAGGCCATGTGGCTGTAATTAAAATAGCTCAAGAAGCGCTTGTGAATACAAATCCCGAAAGCAGAATTTTAGGCCTTCAATTATTAACAATGATCCTCAAAAATGACCTAAACGACCCATATTCTTTAAGTACAACTGTCAGGGAACAATGTTTTGATCAAGATCCTAACGTCTCCAAAATAGCTTGTACTTTTTTAGAGCAATATGAGTCAGCCCCACCTGCAGAAATTGATCAGGCCATATGGCTTCATTAACGAGAGTTCGGAGTTATCAAAAACAAGCAATAAGATTATCTGATCGCAAATTACATTGGATCGATGTTTTTTTTCACGAGATGAATAAGCAGTTAGGTTTACAAAAAATTGACTGTACTTCTATGCCTTGAATGCTCTATTTG
>LDIV01000005.1:41694-47711 GCA_001468855.1 candidate division TM6 bacterium UASB124
GGACGTTGAATCAACAAAAGAAATTTTGGCGAATGGTGCTTATCTTTTCAAGAATTTTCAAACCACGAACTCACGTTAAAAATAATCAATTTTCATCGCTTTGCGTACCTCTGCCATTTTTTGTGCCGCAGCAGTACGAGCTATTTGTGTACCATTCTTCAGCATGCCCATAACAGCAGAAGGATCTTTGGCAAACTGTTCTCGACGCTCACGAATTGGCTTAAGTAAATTTTGTAATATTTCATTGAGACGTCTTTTAATAACAACATCACCTAATCCGCCACGACGATAATGTGCTTTGAGCTCTTCAACTTCTGCTTTATTTGGATCAAAAATATCAAGATAGGTAAAAACCATGTTGCCTTCAACCGTACCCGGATCATTAACATGAACATGTTTGGGATCGGTATACATATTCATAACTTTTTTTGTAATAACATCAGAAGTATCGCTTAAGAACAATGCATTACCCAATGATTTACCCATTTTTGCTTGTCCATCAAGACCAGGTAGCCGCCCACCCTCTTCTGCCTTAGGAATTAACATTGCAGGCTCTTTAAATATCGGTGCATAAATACGATTGAATGAACGAACAAGCTCTATAGCCTGCTCAACAAGTGGTCGTTGATCTTCGCCAACAGGAACAAGATCGGCGTTAAAAATAGTAATATCTGCTGCCTGATTAACCGGATGAATTAAAAATCCGGCTGGAATATTACAACCAAATCCCTTTTGTTTACATTCTTCCTTAACACTTGGATTACGCTGTAATCGTGCAATGGTAACAAGGTTGAGATAATACACAGTCAATTCTGCAATTTCAGGAATTAATGATTGAATAAAAAACGTTGTGTATTGCGGATCAATACCAACAGCAAGATAATCAAGTGCAACTTGCAAGATATTATCACGAACAAGTCCCGGATTATCTGCACAACCGGCAAGAGCTTGAACATCAGCAACCATTACAAATTGGTGATATGTTTTCTGTAATGCAACACGATTTTTCAACGTGCCAACATAATGACCTAAATGCATAGGTCCCGTTGGTCTGTCACCTGTCAAAATTATTTTTTTCTGTGTCATCTTTACTCCTTATGAATATCATCATTATTATCAATTAAAATTTCAGATTCTCCATCACCACACACCAATGGCTGATTGCTGCCGCCTAAAAGCCAATGAATAAATTTTACCGGCACCTTTTTAAGCATGCAGAGCTTTAATAAAAAAAGCTTGCAGCGTTTGTCAGGTTTGGAATCGAACACATCATAAAGAGCTTGAATATCATCGAGGTTATCATCTACGCCATCTTGACCCAGTACAACGACTGTACCATGAAGCTCTTCATTATGATCACCATAAAACAATTCTTGATTGATATGCACTGACATTGCATTAACAGTACTGATTACTAAAAAATAATTCAGTATCAACATATACCGTTTCATTGTCTTTTTTCCTATTTTAAAATCACGTGAACCTTGCTACCTTATTTAGTCATAAAACGCATTACGTAAGCATACTACCATGAAAACCATAATACAAAAAAATCTCCGTCGAATGGCTCGATTTTATGCAATGGGACTGGGTGTTGCACTTCGAATTATCCACAATCGGCTCAGAAAGTATTGGTTTTGCCGTATACATAAAAAACGATGGCGTTCTGATGCATCTTATCATACATGGGATGATATATGCGCACGTAAACATTTAGGATTTATGTTACGTAGCACTATCACCACATCTTTTGAAACACTCTTTAAACAGTTAACTGCACATACCTATTGGAAAAGAATTCTGAACGACCCTTTATTTACACCGCATCTACCACATCAAGACGCTATTCGCCACCAAGCTGATGCTATCGTTCATCACAAAATATCACTGCTTGGCTTTGACGCTTATACTTTTCCTAGTCATGGCATCCCGTGGCATACAGATTTTACAACAAACACCGCCAGCCCATTATCCTGGCATAATGCATTTTATAACGATATCACCATTCCCGAACAATTACCTCAACAGCCTGAGTATCGATTGCCGGATATAAAAATTCCATGGGAGCTTTCTCGGTTCCATTATTTTTTTATCCTTGGATTGGCGCATCGAGCTGAAATCGAAGCACATAACAATGACCAAGCAACGGTGTATGCCCAAACATTTGCAAACTACTTCAATGATTGGGCCGATAAAAACCCATATTGCCAAGGCGTTAATTGGGTTAACCCCATGGAAGTTGCTATTCGTAGCATAAATCTGATATGGGCGTTTCATTTTTTTAGCAAAACATCATCACCGAATCCAAATTTTTGGCAACGGTTTGTCTGTATTCTTTACGATCATGCAACATATTTGGAACACAATTGGGAAGTTTCTGATAAGCCCAATAACCATTACATCGCTGATCTTGTCGGCTATCTTTATCTGTCAGTTTTTTTTGGTGATCGCAAGCAACAACAACAAACACTACTCACCATAGAAAAACAAATGAAACACCAAATTTTACCTGATGGAACGTGTTACGAAGGATCGACTCATTACCATGCATTGGATACAGAATTACTCCTTCATGTCTTGTTACTCTGCAAACATACAGAACTTGTCTTGCCTACATACTTGGAGCAAACAATAACAAACATGATACACAGTAAGGCTGCTTACACTAGTCCTGATGGCACCATCATACAAATTGGCGACAATGACGGAGGAAAAATCGTCACTGGTTTAACACCGACAGCTATACAACAACCATTAGTCCAAACAAAACAACATTTCGGACTAACCATCATACTCACACCACGATTGCACATTACCTTCAGGCATCCGATATATCAGGCGCATCAACCTACGGGCCATTTTCATTATGACATGCTTTCATATACGCTTTGTGTTGATGGTACACCTATCATTATTGACCCAGGCACCTATCTATACACAGCTCATCCAACCTTACGTAACTACTTACGAAGTTTTGCCGCTCATAACACTTTTTATATAGATCCAGATCCCATCACTCAATCAAACAACGATCTGTTTCAATTGCAACGAAGACCACAATCGTTTACAGCAACAATCAAAGCAACCGACAAAACAATCACCATTCATGATTTTTATAATCACTACCAACAGATAGGACTTACAGCTCATCGCAAACTCGAGCTCGATCAGCAAAAAAATGAATTAATTATCATCGATTGGTGGGTGCAAGAAAAGAATGATATCAACGTATCCGCGCTACATTCTGCATGGTCACTGCACTTTGCGCCAGGAATCACACTTGAAAAAAAAGATTTTTATTTATGGACCATAAATAAAGACAGTTCAATCATTGGTGTTTTGCGTACCTCATGTGAATACAGCATTACCACAGATTTTTTCTCTCCAACATACGGTTCGCTACAATCTTGCTGGTCCTTACGAGCGAAAACGAGCCAAGCAAATGCACACCAATATATTGGCATAACAATATCCTAGACACCTACTAACACATGCTCAGCAATGCAACAAATGGGTGCAACAACTCTTTGCGTCGAGCCATATTCATGCCATTGTCTTCAAATACCAAAATGCCATTATTGCCGTGTTTCATCTTCCACTTCAGCAATGATGGTCGTTGTAATCCCAACATATGACCAAGAGTCTTAACAGCCTCCGGATCAATTTCATCATTTTTTTTGCGTTGAATGCTTCGGTCATAAAATGTCGCAATTTTTTGATTAAATTCGGCATTTTTCATATCATCTGCAAATGACTGCGGACTACTCCACATATCCTGTTTATGCATGCCGCATTCTTCATTACTATAACCTGCAACACCACGCAGACAATCAAAGTCAGGATTATCAACAAGATATCCGGCCCTAGATAGCCCTAATGAACCATTGTGACCCAACTCATGCAAGACAATCTGTGCAAGCCCATCAACATCATGAAATTCCAAAATTTTATGAGGAAGGTGCAGTAGATTGGCCAGTGAATCATAACCCATCCCATCTCCTTCGGGTAGGTTGTTTGTATAGATTTTCATCGCAAGCCCCTTTCATAGATCCACCTTACCTTTTTTTTTTACCCCAAACAAGCATTTGAATTTCTGATATGAAAAGTTGGCGCTATTCCGTTACACCTTTAACTAAATTATCAAGATGAATGCCATGGGAAGCCTTAACCAAGACCACGGATTCCGGATGAGTTAACTGAGACTCTAATTTTTGCTGCGCCTCTTTCCAATCGCTGGCGAATTCAAGAGGTAAGTGCAAGGGTGATGTCTTGCCGATAGAACGGGCACGTTCTCCTACTAAAATTAAAGCTTGTAAGTTAAGTGCTGACTTACTAATAACTCTGCCCACCTGACGATGCCAATAACGTTCACGCTGTCCTAACTCCAACATATCACCAAGCACAGCAATCTTTGGTCCATTGGATTTAAATTGAGATAAAGCAAGCAATGCTGCTTTCATACTTTCCGGATTTGCATTGTAACAATCGTTAAGCAATATGCCTTTATTATTCTTGAGTTTTTTAATTTCAAAACGATTTTCCATTCCTTGATACGCTTGTAAACCATCGATAACAGCGTTAAATGGAACTTTAATAAAATAAGCCGCTGCACTTGCTGCAAGGGCGTTTGAAACAAAGCCTGGATGATTACCCCTCAATTGAATTTGCGTCTTTTCGCTGTACCATTTGAGCATAAAATGTGTTGTAAATGATCCATCATCATTGTAAGCAACAAAAATCTTACGCGCCTGTACCTGATTTTTAGTCTTAAGGCCAAAACGAGCAATAGGATGCGCATAATGAATATCACCAAGCAATGCTTGATCACCATTAACAATGCCTACATCTGATGCAGTAAAAAATGCAAAGATGTTACGCTTTTCTTGCGCAACACCCTGTAATGAATTACCTAGTCCTTCAAGATGAGCATGTGCTACACACGTAATCAATCCAATCGTAGGTCGTACAATATCAGCAAGCTGTCGCATCTCACCACACTCATTAATGCCCATCTCTAATATTGCAATATCAACCGTTTCCGGAATACGCAAAATGTTATAGCAAACACCAAAAACATTATTGTAATTTTTAAATGATGCATATGTTTTAAGACCGGCCTTTTGTACGATCGAACGCAACATCTCTTTGGTTGTTGTCTTCCCAACTGAACCGGTAATGCCAACAAAAGGGCATTGCAAGCAAGCTCTCCACGCTTTGGCTAAATCAACAAATGCTTTAAACGTATCTGGAACAACAATAAAAAATTTTTGATCAAGAAGATTACGCGGCAATGCCAAGACACGAGCTTGATTGTCTTGTGTTATTAATGCACCACATGCGCCATCCTCTAATGCAGATTGAATAAAATTATGGCCATCAAAGTTAGGGCCTTTAAGTGGAATAAAAAGTTCTCCAGCCTGAATTGTACGGCTATCGATGGAAACATTAATGTCGCCCATTTTTTCCAATTTCTGCCATACGGCAACATCTGTCATTGGAATAAGGCGATTCTCCCATATTAATGCTGCATCCGGTAATGCCTGTGATAAAAAATCTTTGCTCAATTTCATACGCAACCCCTACGATCGTAAACTTTGTAGGCAGGCTACCCTACCCACCGATATGAGCAAAAATTACGGGTTCTGGCCATTTTGTCAAGGAAATTCAGAACAAAGAAGAGTCAATTGCATTCTCTATCGTCGTAACATAAGGTTTTATGTTTTTGATCACCAACCTGGAGCCCATTGATCAAATACACTCTGATTTCCCAAGCTTCCAAGTGTCGACCGCTTAAAAATCGAATAATTTACAGGACTTACGCACTAGCTGAAAGTTATATCCAGATCTTGATTTTTTATGTAAAGATGCTCCAATTTTATGAATTAATCAATTATTCCATAAAAAAGGAGATCTTTACATGCATACAGCTCAATCATATCAAAAACTTTGTTCTGAACAATACGTTGATGCCTTATTACTTTGCATTGATAAAAAAGTTTGCAGAAATATGGCAAAAG
>LDIV01000005.1:48812-50141 GCA_001468855.1 candidate division TM6 bacterium UASB124
AGACTATCAAGCAACCGACACCCGCTCAAATAATAGCTCACACAATAAAAACCGCACAAAATGCTCTAAACAATGCAAAAAATCTCGTTGCTTTGGCAAAAACTTTAAAAAATCCTGCATTAACAAAGAAGGCAATTGAAATCAAACTGGCAGCAAACAAAGTATTAAGGGATGCTAACAATGCTAAAAATACATTTGCCACCGCCAAAACTTCTGTAGCTAGAAAACAAGCCTTGACAAAAATATCTACAGCGCATAAGGATGCTACTAATCTATTGAATAGAGCAAAAAAAGTGAATGTAAACCTCGGTAAAATTAAGAAAAAAGTAGATCCTATTACAGACTTGGAAAGACAAATAGATAACATAGGAGCGCTGAGTGAGATAGCTGCGAAACAACTTGTTAATCGGATATACAAGCAAGGACTGCCTTCCGATACCGATGACTATAATAAAGCAAGTCGAAAACTATCTTTATTTGTACGATTACTTATTCAGCAAGAAAGATTGAAGCATGTCAATAAACCTATAGCCTCAATGTTAAACAATATTGTAGACAAGATTGCTGAGACTTACGAAACAACTGTTAGCGCTATTCTTCAACGGCTAACAAAAAAATATCCGCGGATAGCAGACGAGGTTGTTTTTAATACCGTTTTATCCTTGTTAAAAACGATGGATTATGAAATAACAAAGAAGTTTGTGCGAGATCTGATAAATATGTTTTCCTGTGATATCGTTGGAGAAACATTGGAAAACGCACAATATAAACTCAACAAACTAAAAGCTTTAGAAAGCAAATTAAAAGAATTATATCAATCACAAGATATGAAAATAAAAGGTGTATTTGATACTATCCTACAAAAGAAAGGTCCTACACTTCAGAACGCCATACAAAAGCTTGAAAACTTTATCAAATCCCAAAAATAAAGTTTAAACCAATACACGATCGAAACAATGTATCCACATTCTTGAATGTATTGGCCGATGAAGCCTTTTACAGACCCATCTGTTGATGATAACAGATGGGTCTTTGTAGTTATTAGAGCTTATACACAATAATTTTTAACAACAAGAAGCCCCCCTCATCACCAATAACATTCATTCTGCCGCACAATTAAAGTTGTAAAGAGCAACAACATTTTTAAAAATTTGATTAAAGTTCTCCATCGTCCCCCAAACGCATAGGAGCATATTCTGAAGTTTTTTATTTTGCTTAGTACGTGTTCTATGGCCATGCGGTGCTTTAATACAGGACTTACGCAACATAGGCAAAGTTATCCTCTGATGCCGGATTTAAAGAGCCACGTGACTGTTGTTTTACGTCCCT
>LDIV01000005.1:51572-93534 GCA_001468855.1 candidate division TM6 bacterium UASB124
ATTGGAGCATCTTTACATAAAAAACAAGATCTGGATCTTACTTTCAGCTAGTGCGTAGGTCCTGTTGAGTACAAAATTACAGCCTAAATCAATACATAGACATTTCTTATAAACTGTCTTAGCGTAACACTTTACGTGGCTTACTGCCTTGCGCCGGTGCTATTAGGCCATCCAATTCAAGCTTTTCAATGAGCCGTGCCGAACGATTAAAACCTATACGATAATGTCGCTGTAACATAGAAATTGAAATCTCATCCGTCGTTTTAATAAACTCACGAACTTGATCATATAAATCATCTTGCCAATCATTGTTCTGTGCTTGAGCATTACGCACCAAAACCTCATTTAAATCAAGGTACTGCACAGTCTGTTGGGAGCGCAAGAAATCAGTCACACGCTCTATTTCTTGGTCTGAAACATAGGCCCCATGAACTCGTTTGAGCTCCGGTGATGATGCATGCATAAAAAGCATGTCTCCTTTACCAAGAAGTTTTTCTGCCCCCTGCATATCAAGAATAGTTCGTGAATCAACTTTAGATGAAACTCTAAAAGCTACTCGGCTTGGAAAATTAACCTTAATAAGACCTGTAACAACATCAACTGATGGTCGTTGTGTCGCAACAATCAGATGAATACCTGACGCACGTGCCATTTGAGCAATACGAACAATATGCGTCTCAACCTCTTTACCGGCAACCATCATAAGATCGGCAAGCTCATCGATCATGATAACAAGATACGGCATTTGTTTATGCTCACCTTCTTGATGTTCTATCACCTTACGATAGTCATGAATATTACGAACGCCCGCTGCCGCCATAGCTTCATAACGCTCCTCCATCTCTTGGACAACCCAGCCAAGCACAGCTGAAGCACGTGTTGGTTGCGTAACAATAGGGAATAATAAATGAGGAATATCAGCATAAGGCGTAAATTCGAGTCGTTTTGGATCGATTAAAATAAGTTTTAATTGATCCGGTGTTAGCTTACACAACAAACTCAAGAGCATGACATTCATGCCAACTGACTTTCCTGACCCCGTCGCTCCACCAACCAGCAAATGCGGCATACTTACCATATCTACGATGACCGGATTACCTGCTATATCAACACCTAAAACAATAGGCAATGCGGCCGTTGTTTGTTCAAAAAGAGGTGTGGTTACTATATCAGCCATTGAAACGCTTGCTCGCTCTTCGTTAGCAATCTCAAAACCGATTACATTACGACCAGGAATTGGCGCCAATATACGCATACTCTGTGCTGTCAAAGCCATAGCAAGATCATCTTCAAGCGAAATAATTTTACTAATTTTACTATCAATCTCTGGTTTGTATTCAAACATAGTCACGACCGGACCGGGCTTAATTGCTGAAACCGAACCATTAACCCCAAAATGTTTAAGTTTTTCTTCAACTTTTTGTGCCCGCTTGGACATCTGTTCTTGAGTAGTTTCAATTTCATTATGCCTGGAGGGTTTGTTAAATAAAGAGATATCAGGCAACTGTACGGTTTTATTTTTTACAATCGAACACGCATTACATATTGCCAAATAAGGACAAATAGCCATACCGTCACGCGTAGCAAATATATTATGTTTCAGCACTGAGTTGGGTGGAAACACAAAATGAATTTTTAATAGTGACATATGGCGTGAAATTTGATTAATCTGGCGTTGAGCAAAACGCTGTATAAGCTCATGGTCTATAGTAATTTTTTGATCATTATCAATTGAAGGCTCTGTTTTTAACGCAGGAATATTAGATGAATCACCTGACAATTGTTGCCAAAAAGCAGTATCAAATTCTTCTGTTTTAGTTGCACCTGCCGCAACCACCGATGTTTGTTGATCAAATAAAACAACCTTTTTTTTGAAAGGTTTTAAGAGTATTGACCATAAAGAAATAAGTCCTCGACGCAAGTATTGCATGCAGAAGAATAATAATGGCAACAATGGAATACGTACCAAAATACTGACCATAATCCACAAGCAGCCCCATAAAAGTATTTGGCTTCCAAAAGATCCGAACACAAATATAAATACTCGCGAACAATACAAACCTATTAATCCACCGGCTTGTTCATGAAACAAAGAAAGCTGATAAATGCTACTTAACGCTGCAACAAAAAGCACCCCAACAAACGCAACAAGCATACGGCCACGTTCCTGTTCGCACGATATTTTTCGTATCAAAAGATACAATGGAAACAATACGGTCGCTAAAAACGCATAAATGGCGATTCCCAAAAGATAAAAAAATAATGCTGCAACATTGGCGCCTAATGCGCCGGACCAATTATGCATAACAGACGTCTTGCTGGAATAATGGAATAACGTACTATCGTTAGGATTGTATGAAAAAACTGCCAATGCAAAAAATATAAACAGAATTGAAAGCGCTACTGCAACAATTTCTTTTTTATATGATGATTCTTGATTTAAAGCCAATTCACGTTTGTTTTTATCATTCTTTGAAGAATACATAATCACCCTCCCCACCAAAATTTATACGCCCCTATGTGATTAGTCTAAAAAACGCTGAATTCAAATGCAAGAATTCATTTAAATAAGCAATAAGATTACTGCAGCAACGATCGGAATCATCATGTATATACCGAATAACCAAAGATAATTTCGTTCTGCCATATAGGCAGCAACAACAAAACAAAGATATGCAATAAGTGTTGAAAGCACCAAGGTTATAAACCATGGAATTGATAGTAACACATGCATACTTGATTGCATAAAAAACGCCGGCAAACCACTCAACAGAAATGCACCAAAAAGTAACGGCGAAAATAATAAAAAGGAAAACTGTAATGCTCGTCGAGAAGAAATACCACAAAGTCGAGCAACCACAAATGTCGAACCATAACGAGAAATACCAGGAAGCTGTCCCGCCAAACCTTGAACACAACCCAATATAAGCGCTATTACCAACGAAAGGCTACGATTAACTCGATTAATTCGTCCCTGCAACGCTTTAAGAGATAAAAGCAAACAACTGGTTATCGTAAAACCAGCTATCAAAATCGGCAAATCACTTATTGTTGACACTTGTTTGAGAGCCCCATGACCAATGGCATACCACGCAACGGTAACAATATTGCCGACGACAACAAAACAAATAATTTTTCCTAAAATCTTCACAAAACATTTATTACTATCGGGCATAGCATGCCACGAATAATGACACGTATGGAATCGATGCACTGTGTGTAAAAAAAATCGTAATAGTGACCACCAAGAACGGAAAAAATAAATCATAACAACAAGAATTGTTGGTCCATGCAAAAAATAATCGAGATAATCAGGTATATCAAGCGAAACATGAAAGCCCAATCGATGCAACCACATATTTACCAACATCATATGACCAGAACTGCTAATGGGTAACGATTCAATAATAATTTGCGTTGCAGCAACAAACATCAATGGATCAAACATCGTAATCCTCATTTTTATTTTCTAAATTCTTTGGTCAGCTCACATAAAATAATTATGTACCGTTCACTAGTGTATCATACTGAATCTTGTAAACACAGAGCATATCGTTATTGCTGTTAATTTTTTTATTTTTTTATAAAAAATTACTTTTTTCTGCAAACTTTTTCGCTTGCCAAATCCATAAAATTCTTTAATCTCGTTTTCATCACTTCATGAAAAAAATGTTTGATGATGTGATAGACACTCTCAAGTCAGTAATGTATGTAAAAGATCCAAAGCGAATGTCGCAGCAGCACGCGGTAAACATGCTCAATTATAAAAAACACTTGATATGTTCATGGGCATTCGCTAACCTATCCTCATAAATTGGTTCCAGCTCTAAAAACCGAGCTAACCAATGTGAAAGTGATGTAGTAAAGGAAATGTGATTGGGGTAGGTATCGGAGCTAAACCGAAACCAGAATGATAAGAAAGGAGGTCGCACAGGATAGATTTGAAAAAAATTTATTCATACCCATCATAAAACCCTACACATCGTATAACCTCAGTAAGCACAGATGGGTGCAAGCGAGGCAACGATGTCGGGAAACTTCAAAGTCAAAACATCATGACACCAATCTAATCAACAAAACAAAACACTAAATTTTGTAGGGAAAAGAGTACAACGTAGTAAGTTAAATTTCTTTTGTGAGGTATACATATGAACAAAATTCTTAAAGGTTTATTGGTCACCATTCTTGCAGTAAATGCAGTACCAGTCGAAGCACATAACAACAAGACCTTCTTAATGCCTCGACCACACGGTGTCAATCTACCAATGGAATACACAACGTTCTTTGAATTAGTCACCAGAAAAGCCGAAAATAAATTCGGTGGCAATCTTGCTGCAACATTCTTCTATCAAGAATCAACAAACGACAAAAAAATCGGTGATTATTTCTTGTTAGGCTGCTGCCCATGTGAAGACAACTCCTGCTGCAACCCATGCAACACTTGTGATACATGCTGCGACACATGCAGAACCCCTGAAGCAACAGCAGAAACAAAAGACTGCTGCAATACATGCAACACATGTGATACATGCTGTGATACATGCAATCCATGCGAATGCTGCCCTACCGGCTGCGCAGACCCATGTGACTGCAGAAATCTCAAGATGACCAGAGGCGTTGCCGCTGATTATCCAGCATCCCATGACACACTTGATCTTGGTTATATCATTCACCTTTGGAATGCAAGTGCATCATACAAAGCAAATCAAAATGTTTATATGGGCTTGAAACCACATCAACAATCATATGGTGTTCGCTTTGACTATTGGCAAGATTTGGACAAAATACTTAAAGGTCTCTATCTCAAATTAGATCTTCCAGTTGTCCATGTTGAAAACGATCCAAAACTTGCTTTCGCAGGAACAACAGAAGAAGTTGAATGGATGAAGAGCTTCATTTCAGGTAATTTCACTGGCGTATCTACAGCTAACGCACAAGACAAACTTTGCAAAGCAAAAATCTGCGGCAAACATTCAGAAACAGGTGTAGCAGATATCGATCTTGCTCTTGGCTATAAATTCTTGAACAAGAGTAAATATGCAGCAGGTCTTGCACTTGCAATCACAATCCCAACAGGCAACGATGCTGATGGTACATGGGTATTTGAACCAATCGTTGGCAATGGCAACCACTTCGGTCTTGGCGGCGATCTTTGGGCATTTGCTCGTATCTGGGGCGATCTTGACCACAATATCAAACTTCATATCAAGATGAAATATCGTTACCTCTTTGAAAGCAGCGAATGCAGAACACTTGGCTTCAAGAACTGCGGCGCATGCTGCGGTATGCCTATCGGCCAATACCATTTACTTCTAAGAGCAGGTGTCGCTCAAGGTGCAGCAACATCATTGGTTCCATTGGCAAACGTTTCAACACTCAGTGTTGATGTAACACCAGGCAGCCAATTTGATGGTATTCTTGGTTTTGCATACAACAATGGCGGCTTTACCTTTGATCTTGGCTACAACCTCTATTACAGAGAAGCAGAAAGCGTAAAGACAAAATGCGGTTGCTTCACTGATGGCAAATATGCATTTGCAGCACGTAACGTTCGCACAGATGCTCTTCAAGCAGCAACACCAGAAACATTCACACCTGCTAACGTAGCAGCTCTTAGCGTTGTAGACGGTGCAACATCTGCTGACAAAGCAAATGCTATCCTTACACGCGCTAACCTTGACACAGAAGCTGCAGCAACACCATCACAATTCACAAATTCCATCTATGGTGAATTTGGTTACAACTTCAAAGAATGGGATACTCCACTGCTCCTCGGCATTGGTGGCAAATATGAATGGCCTGCCAAGAACTCAGCTCTCGAGCAATGGTCTATCAATGCTAAGATCGGTATTGGCTTCTAATAAACCAATATTGATTAGAGCAAATTCCATCAAGGAATTCTCAGAAGGCCGATCAAATGATCGGCCTTCACTATTTTCTAAAAACTATTTTCTAAAATCAGCAACATCAAAATCTATTCGAAGCATATATTCTTTTATTTATCTCAACAAAGTCTTCATTTTTTCACAAGAAAGTTGTTACACTTATAATGTGCTCAAAAAGAATAACCTCTAACCTAAAAGGAGATTGTAATGGAAAAGAAACCAATTTTGAAAACAATATCAACGGCACTCTTAAGTGCCATGCTTTTGGTTTCAGCATCATTTGTAAATTCCACAGCCAAAACAACAAAAACATGCTCTTGCCCTACATGCTCATGCCCCAAAGACACAACAAAAGCTTCTCAAATCAAAGCAAATAAAACAGCAAAAAAGCAAGGAAAGAAACAACGTACGCGCAAAAGCAAAAAAGAAGGGAAAGCAAAGAAGACTCGTAAGGAAAAGAAATCCAAGGCTGGTGTAAAAAAAGCAAAAAAGACCCACACTCCAAAAGCAAAAAAAGGTGAGAAAAAATAAAACATACATCCGATATAATATATCAATGAGAGAGGCGGCAGTAACTGCCGCCTCTCTCATTGATATAACCGACATATCTACAAAAAATCTTGCTATTCATCATCTGATTGGCTAACATCAAAAAGAAATCTTACGAGTACAACGCATATCCACTAGGTTAGGAGAAAAAAAGGAAAGGAGATGCGCATGATAATGCGTAAACCTGTATTGTTTAATACACTTATAGGATTCGTGTTGATAAGCAACACCCTACTTGCTTCCGGATCAAATATCTACTCACAAAAGACATATCTTTCGGTTCGACCACAAGGCGTCAATGCCGCTATGGAATACGCAACCTGGAATCAACATCCTTATGCAAAACACGGTAAAAATATCAAAACTCACTTGCAAGCAACGCCTTTTTATCAACATTCTGCATGCAAAGAAGGATTGGGCAGATATTTTAGCATAGGAAATTGCAAAAGCAGCTTTTACGTCAACGACGCATCGCTCGATCCAACCACAGAAGTTGAACGCGGACTACTTATCCATGACCAAGCAAGCTATAACGTCGACCCTCATACACCCGGGCTCAAAGGAACCGTTCAATTTAACCCCTATCAAGAAGTCTATGGAATGCGCATCGATTTTTTTCAAGAAATAACGCATCCTTTTAAAAATATTTTCTTCAGAGCAACTGCTCCTATCATACAAGTAGCCAATGATATGCAAATGAGTGTTTGCAATGGTACACCAGCCAATACTGAGCCTTGCGGCGAAACTTCTTGCAGAAAACTTAAATGTGGTGAAAACGGTTGTTGTTGCTCTACTGATCTTTGCCAAAGCTGCTATCAAACATGTAAAACAAATTGTTGTAAATTCACGCTTCAAGATTTCTTTAGCGGTAATGTTTCCGTTGAAGCTGAAAGCACCAATAATCTTCAATGCCCATTAACAAAAGGCAAAATCAATGATCGTCACAGTAAAACAGGCGTTGCTGATTTTGATTTCGGTATCGGTTATAAATATTTGCAAACTGATACAAAATTTGTTTTTTTTAGTCTTGATTTCACTATCCCAACCGGCAATAGACCTCACGGTGAATATTTATTTGAACCAATCGTTGGCAATGGCCATCACTTTGGTCTGGGAGCAAGCCTTGACACAGGTTTTGAATTATGGAACGAAAAGAAATCAACACTTCGCTTGCTGTGGATAACTCGTTATCGCTACCTCTTTGAAAATCATGAAGAACGTCTCCTTGGGCTTAAAGGCTACAATATGGGACATTATTATCTTGCCGGTTTCAACGGGCAGGAAAACAAGCCTCTTTTCCCGGTTGCAAACGAGCTGGTGTTACCGCTTGATGTCAAACCAGGAAGCATGTTCGACTCTATGCTTGATTTGTCATTTAACAGCAATCACTTTACCATTGATCTTGGCTACAGCCTCTTTTGGAAAGATCGTGAAACCGTTCATATTAAAGATGTATGCGAATCAAAATACCTCGTCATCGTACCTCCTGACTATTTAACCTCAACACGCATTGAACTCGAGCTGGTTCCTAATGGTGATTCTTCTTATAATTGCGCTTGTTCTTGTGAAGATATTATCGATGTTGATTCCGCCAAAACTCCAGCACTCCTTACCAACAAAGTTTTTGCCGGCTTAGGATATTCTTTTACCGCATATAAAGAATATTTATGTTCTTTTGGACTTGGTGGATCATATGAATTTGCCACCACCAATGCCGATCTAGAAAATTATGCCCTATGGCTCAAAGTAGACTTCTCATTCTAATATTACAGTATTAAAAAAGGGGGACCGTGTATGCGGTCTCCTTTTTTATTCACTATGTATCAAAGCTGTCATCTAAAAAATGCAGGATCGCAATTAGAAATAATCAGATATAAAAAAAGCTCCTTCTTGAGCCTTTGCAAACAAAAGCAATCCAATCTATGCTTTATATATCAATTAAGAAAAATAATGGGGGCTAATTTTTTGGCCAATTCCGGTTATGCAAACATCACTATTTTGCTACGTCATCGCACCCCAAGAAACATTCTCTCTCAACACCCAAACCCATCCAAACCCCGATCTTATTTAGATTATGGGGTCTCCAAGGGCACCTAAAGAACCCACGTATAATAATACGTGGGTTCTGCTTTTATATCCATCGCTTAAGAGCAAGAACAGCGTTCCCACCACCAAAACCAAATGAATTGGTTAATGCATAATCAACAATTTTGTGTCGAGCACAAAGAGGAATATAGTCAAGATCACAAATAGGATCTGGATTATCAAGATTTATTGTCGGAGGAAGAACTCCATATTGCAAAGCAAGTGCTGTAAAAGCCACTTCGGTTGCTCCGGCAGCTCCAAGCATATGCCCCGTCATTGATTTAGTACTACTTACGCATACATGGTCAGGATTTGTCGGATCTATCAAAGACCCAAAAACTTTTTTCAGCGCAATGGTTTCTGTTGGATCATTCATCGGTGTTCCCGTTCCATGCGCATTAATATAACCAATGGCTGAAGACGCTATGTGAGCATCGTCCATAGCCAACTGCATAGCTTTAACAGCGCCTCGTGCATCCGGATGCATAGCAGTTATATGATATGCATCAGCCGAAGCCCCATAGCCAACAAGTTCGGCATATATATGAGCACCTCTTGTCAATGCCAAATCAAGCCGCTCCAAGATTAAAACAGCGGCACCTTCTGCAATAACAAAGCCAGATCGATCGCGGTCAAAAGGACGACTTGCTTGTGCAGGATCACCTGCCCAAGTAGATAAGGCACGCATGTTACCAAAGCCAATAATTGCGATGGGAACCACACAACACTCAGTACCACCTGCCATCATATAATCAACATAACCATCACGAATAAGACGAAAAGCAACCCCAACAGCATCAGCACTTGAAGAACATGCATTGGTGAACGCTGTTATTGGTCCTTGCAAATCCCATTGCATAGACAACCATGCTGGCGCAAGATTACTAATTGTTTTTGGTATGACAAATGGCGATAAGTTTTTAAAACCACCATGATCAAGATCACGAACAGCTTCGGTAACAGAACCCAAGCCACCCATACCAACCCCCATGTACACACCAAAACGCTCACGATTTTCCGGCATCGTTTTGCTCAAACCAGAATCATTCATAGCTTCGTGTCCAGCTATTAATGCTAAATGAATAAATCGATCAGTTTTGGAATGAAATTTAGCTGGTAATACTCTATCAAGTAACGGTTGTTCTCCCGTTACAAGACCAGCAGTTGTAATATGATAACTGGATAATCCATAACTTTGAGGAATTGTACGAATACCTGAGCGACCAGCGATAACACTTTGCCATGTTGTTTGTGTATCATTACCAAGCGGATTTATAAGACCTATACCGGTAATAACTACACGCTTACTTTGTTCGTGCTGCATGAATAAGGTCAACCGCTTGGCCAATTGTTTTTATTTTTTCAGCATCTTCATCTTTAATCTCAATACCAAAAACTTCTTCAAAGTTCATGATTATTTCGACAATATCCAATGAATCCGCACCTAGATCTTTAAATGTAGAATCTGAAGAAACATTTGAAGCTGGAATGCTTAATTTTCCAGCTATAATTTCTGCTACTTTTTGACTTGTATCTTCTCTTGAAAAAGCCATATTTAATCTCCTAATAACATGCTATATCAATAGAAACAGGCATTAATAATAACGTATTTTCAAAATATTTCTACATTCCGCCAGTTATTTCAATAACCTGCCCTGTAATATAGTCAGCCTTACCGGAAGATAAGAAATCAACCGTATGGGCAACATCCATGGGAACTCCAAAGCGTTTCAGTGGAATATATTCAAGTGCCTTTTGCTTGATCAATTCTGGTAAACCGCGAGTCATCGCCGTATCAATAAATCCTGGGGCTATAGCATTCACTAAAATATTTCTACCTGCATATTCCTTGGCCAACGATTTAGTCAATGCAATAAGGCCAGCCTTACTCGCCGCATAATTTGTCTGACCAGGATTGCCATGCACCCCCACAATAGAACTCATAAAAATAATATAACTTTTAGGCTGCTTAATCATAAGTTTAATCGCCTGCTGCGAACAAAAAAAAGCACCTTTAAGATTTATATCAAGAACTATATCCCAATCATTTTCAGACAAACGCATTGCTAACGTATCACGTGTAACCCCTGCATTATTAACCAAAAGGTCAACATAACTCACTGGTAATTGAGAAAAGGCATCTTTGATTGATTGAACTGAAGAAAGGTCAACCTGTATATAGGTGACACCCTTAGAAACTAAATCTTGAACAGACTGTTCATTTGGAGATACTCGATCAAAGACAATAACATGATCGCCTCGATCACGAAGAGCGTCGACAATTGCTTGTCCTATTCCACCGAGCCCACCGGTAACAAGTGAATTTTTTTGTAACATAATCCCTATACTTGTTGCTGCTCTGTTGATTGAGCAGAAGAATTTTGAATCTTTTCCAACAAAGCAGATTCTTCTTTTGTTTGTTGTTCTTCAATAATTTTTTCTTCTTTGGCGATTTCTAAATCCATTGCTAACTCTGTATGCTCAACCTCTTTACCCAAGAAGGTAAGCAATTGTTCCAGCTCAGCAGGTGTATTTAAGGTAAAAATATGTTTATCCGGCCACGCTCGCTTAAGAATTTTAGCAAGCTTATTACCTGGACCAACCTCAATAATTACATCGCATGAATTAAATTGCTGCATAGCAGGCCACCACAAAACATGCGAACTCATTTGTCTAACCAAAGAATCTTTAATTTGTTCATTTGTTATTACCGGTTGTGCATGAATGTTGTTAACTAAGGGAACTTGTAAGTCCTTAAAGTCAACTTTGACCATGTATAAAGCAAACTGTTTTTCAGCTTCCTGCATCAAACGAGAATGAAACGCTCCAGCAACATTAAGTTGAAGGACCTTGCCGCCAGCAGCACGCACCTCTTTGGCAACCTCTTCTAATACAGCCACCGTACCAGAAACAACAAGTTGTTCCGGTGCATTATAGTTAACAATTTCAGCAACACGTGTTATTCCGGTTGGATCATCATATTTCTTACAAATGGCATCAAGCGCATCAAAGTTTAGTCCAAGAACGGCTATCATTGTGCCAGGAAATGCTTGTGTTGCTTCTTCCATAAATAAAGAACGTTTCTTTAAAAGATACAATGCATCAGGAAACGTCATTCCACCTGCCGCAAAAATTGCAGCATATTCACCTGAGCTATGACCTGCAACAATATCAGGAACAATACCATATTTATCTTTAAGTAATGCAAAAAAGGCAGCACTCACTAAAAAAATTGATGTTTGCGCGTTAACCGTTTCTTTTAGTTCACGTTCAGAAGATGCAAAGCATAATCTAACAAAATTTTGATCAAGACAACTTGATGCTTGCTCAAAATACTCTTGAACTATTCGTTCACGGTCGTAAATATCTTTCCCCATACCAAGAGACTGAGACCCTTGGCCCGGGAAAATCATGCCTATTTTCATGTAAGATCCTTTAGTTTGACAACATCCATTTGTTTATAACCATCCATTATCGTACATATGCAGTTTATGATAATTATAAAATTACCAATCTGCGCTAATTAATTTCAAGCGGGGCTTGACTAATTCGGCAAAGCCTGACGATTGTTTGGCTTCTTTAAGACCATATTTAACCATCAATTGCTGCCAATAATTTTTTGCTTGTGTAAAGTCTTTTTGTGTCCAAAAATAATAGCCTAAGAAATACAAACCTGCCTCATTAGCAAAGTGTTTTTCGTTTTCAGCAACTTTTTTAAGATCCGCAAATCCTTCTTGTTGCATTCCTTGTTGCGGACTATCCATTTTCATTAACGCCAATTTCAACGAATAAAAATCTTTTAACTCGGCACTTGGCATCGACTTAACAGCCGCAGCTAACATTTCAATTGCTTCATTTATTTTGCCAAGCTTAACCAAGGCCTCGGCTTGATACACACGGAACACAGGAGCAATTCCTGCACCTTTGTGTGATTGATACGCCGACTTAAAAACATCTTCAACCTTCTTCCATTTCTCTTCATCGGTAGCAAATTCTATGGTGCCATTAGTCATAACTGTTGGCCGACCGGTTACTGATGCATCATAATAACGTAATGATTCAACAAATGCTTTATGTGCAGAAGATTGAACCCAATCACTGTAGTACCCATAACCAAGAAAAGCCAACACCAACATAAAAACACCGGCAACACCAAGAATCAAATAGCGCCAATGCTTAACTGCTGACTCTGCTCCAAGTTCCACCCATTCAATAACTCTTGTAAAAGAAAATTCCATATCTCTCTCCCAGCAAGCTCATTTATGCTTGTAAAACAAACAAACTTTAATTATTTCAATTTTACCTTAACCAAAGATTTTGTACACAAAATAACAAAATTATGCAATAAAAATTATAATTTCCGTAACCCTATTTCATGACTTTTTCTACATGAAACATTCCATGCAAATGTTATGGCATTTTCTATCACGCCTGTACTAGAATTTCCATGACAAACAATGACTGGTTTTCTAACACCAAGCAGCAAAGCTCCCCCATGATGCTTATAATTAAAGACATTTCCAATACGTTCAGCCATATCAACTGGCAACAATCCTGCTATATGCTCAGCAACTGCTTCCATCGTCTTAAGAAGTATATTGCCACAAAATCCATCACATACCACAATATCGGCCTTACCATTAAAAACATCATACGGTTCAACATTACCAATAAAATTGAGTGTATTATCATTTTTTAATAACATATGTGTTTCTTTAACCAACAGTGAACCTTTTCCTTCTTCGTGTCCATTCGCTAACAAACCAACTCGTGGATTTGGTGTTTGTAAAACATTAGCAACATAATCAGATGCCATATGAGCAAATTGCTGTAAATGCAACGGTCTACATTCTGTATTGGCACCCAAATCTAAAACGAATACCTGTTTATTATTATTTTTTGCCGGAACAAATCCTGCGATAGCAGGACGCTCAACACCATCCGTTCTACCGACTATAAACACTGCCGCCACCATAAGCGCACCGGAATTCCCTGCCGAAACAACAGCAGTACAATGACCCTGCGCCACACTTGCAACAGCTTTCACAAGTGAAGAATTTATTTTTCTCCGTACCGCAGCAACCGGCTCCTCATCCATCGCTACAATATCGGGGGCATCAAGAACTTTAATCGGATATTTTTTCCAATTACTATCATGTGTATCAAGCCATTGATAAATCATCTCTTGCTGACCACAAAGTAATATCGGTATAGATTTTTTTGCAGCAGCCCAAGCACCTTGCAAGACTACTAATGGGGCATGATCTCCCCCCATAACATCAACAGCTATCATCGTTCACATACCTTTCTTAGCACTGTGGAAATTGAACGCCGCTCGTGTTCACTTATAATGAATACGAGCGGCGAGTTCATTTCATACATTTGTATGATACTTATTTCTGCTCTGTTTTTTCAGTAGGCTCTTCTTTTGCCGCTTGCGCTGCACGAACCGTAGCCTCTTTGGCTTCTCGAGCTTGCCCACGAGCATACATACGATCTGTCTTAGTACGTAAAATTTTCTTGCCTTTATAATATCCACATTCTTGGCAAACCTGATGTGGCATTACTGGGGCCTGACATGTTTGACAACCAGTAATTGCCTTAGGTTTTATTCCTTTATTGGCAGAACGTTGGTCTCGTCTTTTACGCGATAATTTCCGCTTGGGTACTGGCATAGTCTCAATCTCCTACACACGTTGTTTGTACGTAAATAGAGTTTACTCTGTATATGTTAAACTATTTATAGAAAACGCATATTAGCCTAATTTTTAACTGCATTTTTGTCAAAGCCTTCGTAGCAACTGTTGTAAAATTGGTCATTTTTGGCAGACTATTGGAGCAATCCCTTGATATTCAGAACATTATTGACTGCATATTCAAGCGGCCGTATCAAAACCACATAATAATAAACGCCTTAAACCTAGGAGCAGATTTATGAGCAAAATCAGCATGGATGATGTCAAAAAGTTACGCGACAGAACCCAAGTTGGCATGATGGATTGCCGCAAAGCCCTTGAAGAGGCTAACGGCGACATCGAAAAGGCTGTCGAAATTCTTCGTAAAAAAGGAGCTGCCGTTGCCGCCAAACGAGCAGAAAACGTAACCAATCATGGCCGCGTTGAAAGCTTTATAAATGAAAATTACACTATCGGATCGCTCATAGAAACAGCATGCGAAACAGATTTCGCTGCAAACACAGAAGCTATGCAATATTTTGCTCGTGATGTAGCAGAACACGTTGCCACCGTTAACCCATCTGATGTAGCAACCCTACTTACACAACCATGTTCAAAAAATCCTAAACTTACCATTCAACAACATTTAGACGATTTAGTCTCAAAAATTTGTGAAAAAATTAAAGTTAATCGCTTTGTTCGTTTCCAAGTAACAGGTAACGGTATCGTTAATGCCTATATCCATCCGGGATCAGTTGTTGGCATTCTTGTTGAATTAGCAACCGACAAACCTGCCGCATCACACCTAGAAGCGCTTAAAACTATCGCCAAAGATATCTGCATGCAAATCGCCGTTACCAATCCATTGTGCATCCAAGCAAGCGATTTAGACCCTGCTATACTTGAAAAAGAACGCAACCTAGCACGTGAGCAACTCAAAGACAGCGGCAAACCTGCCAACGTCATTGATAAAATTATTGAAGGTAAAATCAGTAAATTTTATCAAGATGCATGTCTTCTTAACCAACCATTTATTAAGAATGATAAACTTACCGTCCAACAGTATATCAACGAAGAAGCAAAAAAATTAGGTCTCAGCATCACCGTTAAACAATTTAAACGTTTTGGCATCGGTCGATAAGAACACGTGCAATGATGAACACAATTCTGCTCAAATTAAGTGGTGAATTTTTTCTCGGACAACCTGGTAAGCACGCTAACGCCAACAATGTATGTATGAATATCACGTTTATTAACACGATCATTCAACAAATAAAACAACTCATCAAAACACATCGCATCAACATTGTTATCGGCGGTGGTAATTTTTTCCGCGGTCTTAAAGAAGGCAAAGCACTTGGACTTGAACAAGAAACAGCCGATACCGTCGGTATGCTTGCCACGGTTATGAATGGCATTATGCTACGCAATCTATTTGAACAAGCAGGCATCACATGCATTGTACTCAGTTCCTATGAAATTCACGGTATTGTGTCACAGGTTAGCCACACATTGATCAAACAATCGCAAGAACAGCATGCCGTTATTATTTTTGTCGGCGGAACTGGCAACCCTTATTTCAGTACTGATACGGCTTCAATTATCCGCGCATTACAAACACAGTCATCTGAAGTATGGAAAGCATCAACCGTTAACGCCGTCTATGATGCCGATCCTGCACTAAACGCTCATGCCAAACCGCTAAAAAAAATCACTTATGCAGATGTATTATCACAGTCCCTCAAAGTCATGGATTTAACCGCTATCACCATGGCCAAAGAACACAACATCAAGCTCCGCGTATTTAGCATCTTTGAACCTAATGCTTTGCTTCAAGTTGCACAAAACGCTGACTTTGGAAGTACGATACAATAACCAAAGGATATTATTATGATTGAAATAGCATTTAAAGAAGGTGATTCCAAAAGCTTTGAAACATTACTCAAAGAACACATGGAACAACCTTTAAAACATTACGAAAAAGAACTAGCTTCTCTTAGAACAGGACGAGCATCCATTGCACTCCTTGAAAACATTAAAGTTGAAGCTTATGGTCAGCTTATGTCCCTAAAAGAAGTGGCTACTTTAGGCGCTCCAGAACCTCGACTTTTGACTATTCAACCATGGGATAAATCAATCATCCCGGAAATTGAAAAGGCCATTATGGCATCAGATTTAGGCGCTTCTCCAGTCAATGATGGAACATTAATTCGTATTCAATTGCCACAAATGAGCACATCACGACGTGATGAACTCATTAAATTGCTTGGAAAAAAAACCGAAGATTGCAAAGTTTCGCTGCGCAACATCCGTAAAGATTTCCATAATGAAGTACGCGATGCTGATAAAAAGCACATCATCTCAGAAGACTTTGCTAAACGATTGGCTGATTTGCTTCAAAAGATCACAGATCAATACATTGAGAAGACAGATCAACTGAATAATAAAAAAGCTACAGAAATTGGTCATATTTAAAATCAAAAAATAACATAATCCAACGAAACCCCTCTGATTCACTATCTGAAAAGAGGGGTTTTGTTTTGCGTTTGCATTAATACACTAATCATGTTACCATTATTTTCAAATATAATTTTTAAAGCGCAAGCTATACTATAAAAGGGTTTTTCTATGACACAGCTAAAATTTGGGATGCTTATTGGGATGCTTATATGGTCATTTGTAGGAACTTTTTTTTCAAGCCAAGCAGGAACAATATCCGCTTCTTTATGGATTAATCAACAGGGCCAGAAAGTTATTTTGCTTGGAGATCAGCATTATCCATCTCAAAAAAATCCGCACAAAGAATGTTGGTTTCAACAAGAAAAAATGCAATACAAATCCTTTATTTCTACATTACAGACTATAGATAATTCATCAGGCGTCGCATTATTGGTCGAAAACTTAACAAAGCTTGCAACACCCCCTCACCACTCTCTCCTTTCTTTGCTCAGTTATTCAATATATGAAAATCCCGATTTATATCATAAAGTCACTGCCATTCATGACCTCGATGAACATAAACTTAGATATAAGTGGGCATCTGCTATAAAAGATACACGACAGGAGATTATGGAAACCACTCAAGATGCTTGGATTCTACAGAACGTCTCAAATGAAGATAAATGTGAATACATCCTCGATATATTCAAAGACTTCTTTGATACAGCAGAACCGCTTATTGATGCTCATGAAAATAGTATAAATAACTATATCAAATATACAACCAATCCAAAAACTAAAGAAATCCTACAAGCTCTCCTTAGTAATCAAACCAATCTTTGGAATAAAATCATCGATGATTACAACACCGTCAATACATATGAAGAATCTAACAACGGAGAAACTAGCAATGATGATGTTGATGATAACGAAATGTCAGACGAAGATGACAATGCACAAGATACAGCTCGACAAAATCTTTTATCACTGTTTCTTTCACCATCTGCCGCATTCTATGAAACAAATTATTATAATAAAACCGATATAATAAGTGGTGCTTTTTCAATACTTGATGGATTATGTGAATGCAATGCCTTATGGCATATAACAAAGCCTAATCCTGCACAGACTGTCATTGTCATCGCCGGATCTGCACATATAGAAAGATTGGCAACCTATTTAGACGAATCCGGTTACAACAGAATAGCTCGTATCATGAAAGCAAAAGAAGCATCAAACCATGATTATGCATTGATTAATTATGATACAAGCATCAAACAATGGTTACTTTCACAAACAGAACAGTTAATCAAACAAACGCCTAGAGAAAAGAAACGCAAACGACATTCTGAGCCGGTAACATCACAACAACAAACAAACTCTGTCACCAAAAAAAACAAAAAGTGATTGCTCATCCGAACACCTGCACACAAACTATTAATGCATAAAAATGATATTCATTGCAAGCTGGATTAAAGAAGTTGCTCAACATTTTTTACAAATTTGATTACACTGTGGTTAAAAAATTTAAACCATAGTGTAATCGCATGAATAAACATTTTACGCACCTTCATCTCCATACCGAATATTCATTGCTTGACGGAGCCATTCGGCTTCAAGACCTTGTCAATTTTGCCAAAGAACAACAATGGAACGCTTTAGGAATTACCGACCATGGCAATATTTTCGGTGCTGTTAAGTTTTTTCAACTGGCAAAAAAAGCCAATATCAAACCCATTCTTGGCATTGAAATGTATTGTACCCCCGACGTTGCCATCAAAGATACCAAAGAAAAATATCATCATTTAATACTGCTCGTACAAAATAAAGAAGGCTATAAAAATTTATGTCGCCTGATTGCCCTTTCGTATCAACAGGGATATTACTTTAAGCCTCGTATCGACTACGCCATGCTTGAAAAATATTCTGCAGGACTTATTGCAACAACAGCCTGTGTCGGCGGACATATTCCAACCTTACTTCGAGAAGGTAACATTGAAGAAGCCAAGCTCCGAACAGATTGGTTTTTAAATTTTTTTGGCCCTGATCGTTTTTTCTTTGAAGTTCAACCGGCAGAATTTGATAAGCAACAAGCAACCAACCCCCTCCTCATACAATACGCCAAAGAATGGGGCGTTAAGTGTACGTCATCATGCGATGCACACTACCTGGCAAAAGAAGATAAAGAGGCTCATGAGGTCATGCTTGCAATACAAACCAAAGATCAACTGTCAAATCCCGATCGTTATACTTTTGGTGACTGTAATGTCTATGTCCGCACCACACAGGAAATGCTCAACGCTTTTCCTGACATGCCCGATGTTGTTTGGAATACTGGTTTTATAGCTGATCAGTGCGAATTTGCATTTGAATTCGGCAAGCTCCTGTTTCCTCTTTTTCCAATCCCTGAGACCTACACCCAGGAAACATACTTTGAAAAATTATGCAAAGACGGTCTTGAAAATCTTAAAGCCCAAGATTTAATACCCTCCGACAAATATGCATTCTATGACGAACGACTACGCACAGAAATAGAACTCATCATTAAAATGGGATTTGTCGGTTATTTCCTTGTGGTCAGCGATTTTATTCAATGGTCTAAACGTAATAATATTCCCGTCGGCCCCGGTCGAGGATCCGCTGCCGGTTCTCTTGTTGCATGGACATTACAGATAACCAACATTGATCCTATCAGGTATAATCTCTTGTTCGAACGTTTCTTAAATCCGGAACGTGTAAGCATGCCCGATATTGATATTGATTTCTGTATCGAACGTCGTGAAGAAGTTATCAATTACGTTAAAGACAAATACGGACACAATTGTGTATGCCAAATTATCACCTTTGGTACTATGATGGCCAAAGGCGTCATTAAGGATGTTGGCCGCGTACTTGGCTTTCCTTTTCAAGATACCAATGCAATAACAGAACTTATTCCGGAACAACTTAAAATCACACTCTCTGAAGCCATTCAACAGGAACCTCGACTTGCTCAGATGATCCAGAGCAATCCAAAAGTAAAACAACTCTTTGATATCTGCTTTAAGCTTGAAGGACTCACTCGCCATGCATCAAAACATGCCGCCGGTGTCGTTATCTCCCCTGAAAACTTGTCCGATTGCTTACCACTGTTTGTACCACCAAAAAGCAATGATTTAGTTGCTCAATATGCAATGACGGAACTTGAAGCAGTCGGTTTCCTGAAGATGGACTTTTTGGGACTTCAAAACCTCACCGTCATTGAGCGCACTTTAAAATCAATCAAAAAAAATCATGGAATTGATATTAACTTGAACAAGCTCCAACTTGATGACGCCAAAACATTTCAGCTCATCTGCAAAGGACAAACCAAAGGCGTTTTCCAATTTGAATCGGAAGGAATCGGTGAAGTATTACGCAAACTCCAACCGGATAAATTTGAAGATCTAATTGCCGTTAATGCGCTCTATCGGCCAGGGCCACTTGCTTCAGGTATGGTCGACGATTACATTGATCGCCGTCATGGTCGCAAACCAACCACCTACATGTTCCCTGAACTTGAGCCTATCTTGGCAGAAACCTACGGTGTCATTGTTTATCAAGAGCAGGTTATGAAAATTGCTTCCGCCATTGCCGGTTACACTCTGGGCGGCGCCGATATTTTACGTCGCGCCATGGGTAAGAAAAAAGTCGATGTCATGGCGCAGCAAAAAGAATTATTTGTTAAGGGGGCAACAGAACGTGGTTTTGATGGGAAAAAAGCTGCCGAGCTCTTTGAACTTATGGAATATTTTGCAGGCTATGGTTTTAACAAATCTCACTCAGCAGCTTATGCACTTATCGCCTATCACACAGCATATCTCAAAGCAAATTATCCACGCGAATTCATGTCAGCGCTTATCAGTTTTGAAACCGATAATCCGGATAACCTTACTAAATATCTTCAAGAAATTCATGACATGGGTATTGCAACTATCGCACCAAATATCAACTCATCTGACATAGAATTTGTTGCAAACGACACCGGCATTATCTTTGGATTAAAAGGCATCAAGAACGTCGGACTTGCTGCATTACAAAACATTATCGAAGAACGCAGCAAAAAACCTTTCATTTCATTGTTTGATTTTTGTAAACGCGTTGACTTACGCACCGTCAATAAACGCGTCATCGAAAGTCTGATTTGTGCAGGAGCTATGGACCCATTACCGGGTAATCGAGCACAAAAAACAGCCGAGCTTGATAAAATCATAGAAAAGGCACATGAGCAAAAAGAGTCTGAAAAAACCGGACAAATGGACCTCTTCCAAATAGTTGCAAATACACCGGAAAAACCACAGGCTGCCAACACTGATGATTATATTTTTCAACCGTTGGATGAGTGGTCGGATAAAGTTAAACTTGAAAAAGAACGCGAAGTTGCCGGCTTTTATTTAAGCTCGCATCCCCTCAAAACGTATGCCGCCAGCAAACTCATCGCTCACACAACCTTTGCACAAGCAAAAGAGATGGTCAAAGAAGTTAATTCACTCAAAGAGCCAAGCGTTGTATGTTGCGGACTGGTACAAAGCCACAAGACAATCAATACGAAAAAAGGCGATCGCATGGCATTTGTTCAATGCGAAGATTTGACCGATTCGGCAGAAGTAATTGTGTTTCCAAGCGTTTTTGCCAAAGTCGAAAGCCTTCTTGATCAATACAATGTCTTTATTATCAAAGGAACACTTGATATCACCGCTCAGACAACGTGTAAAATTAAGGCTAATGAATTGATTCCGGCAGACACGGCACTTAATGATCCAACACTTTTTAAAGCAATTATACTGACACTGCCAAATGATATTACAGAAACTAAACTTGAAAATATTAAAGCATCGTTACCCAAAGGATCATTACCTCTGCAAATTTCTTTTAAAGAAAATGATTTGCAGTTAAAGCTGTTTTCATCAGTGAAAACAAATTACGATCAACAAGTATTTTCAGAAATTTGTAGTGATGGCGTTCAGCTTCAGATTGTTCTGTAATGGCGCGAACAACAATATTAATAGATTATTGTGAAAGTGCTGTGTAAAGAACAATGCCACCGGCAGCTGTAACCGCTGCAAGGCCAACACCGGCCAAAAGCATATACTTAATCTTGGCATTAAGCGATTTATTCTCCTCCAAAAGCCTTTCTCCATTAGCTTCACAACGTGTAATACGTTGTACATATTCCAGTTTCAGTTGATCAAGCACCTGACTAAGTTGTGCATGCACTTGCTTGAATTCTGTAAGTTCTTGAGCTCGTTGCACAAGCTCTTGCTTTAACGTAATAAGTTCTTGAGTCCGTTGAGTGACAGTTTGTCTCATTTGATCGGCATTCCCATTATTATTAATCAACTGTTGTTCAATAGTAGCCAACTGCTTTTCAAGCTGTATAATTTTACAGTTCAATTGCTGACTTATGTGTTCAACACTTGCCTCACAATGTTCATTGCTAAGGACATTTTTTTGACCCTGCAAAGCAATCGCTTGTCTCAGCTGAACTAACTCTTGAATATATCGGTTAAGATCTTGTCTCAGTTGTTTAGTATCCCCACCGCAATTGGCTAACTGCTGTTCAATAGTAGTTAACTGCTGCGCAATCTGTACAATTTTGTTACTCAACTGTTGCTCAGTCTGTACTATTCTCGTTTCAAGTAGCTGATTATTGTATGCAGCAACGCATGGATCTTGTTGACCTTTTGGAACAGATTGACGCTCCACATGATGAGAATCTACATCGGCATGATTAACATCCTCAACCGTCTCAGATTCTTTAATACAAATATTATCCAATTGCCCATCACAATAACCTCTCACACCTTCATTATGTTCTTCCCCATTATCGGCAATCGAAAGATTAGCAGGTTGCTCATTATCATGTTGTTTTTGTTCACTGTTTTGCTGAGCCGCATCTGCCAAACAAAGCGCATGTTGTTGCTTTTGCAGAGGAGCACCGGATGCATTGTATATTATAAAAGCACCGGCCGCATGTGCTGTTGCACCCAAAACGACAGTCAGCCCAACAAATAGAAGTTCTTTTTCTATATTTGTGATAAACCTACTCACAGTTTCTCCCTTACATTAACGATGGTTACAATAATGGTACAAATATACACATGAACAGTATAAGAAGGAAATCGGACTTTTATGAATTATGTTTATCGGATATTAACTAGATTATTTGAAGAAAACAGTGATACGCATCAGTAGCAATAACATCATACGACAGACACTTTATATCGTTTTTCTCCACATACATTCGTTACAATAAAACTTAACCTTACTACAAAGTATCATTGACGCGAGCTTTAAGACCTTCATTAATTTGTTTGCGGAATTCGCCTCTCAAATCAAGAATAAGCTTATCGAGCGCTTTATTGTTATGAGGAATTTTTTTAGCAACCGGTTGTTGATCGTGCTCTACTTGCGGAGCTGATTCTTTATATTCGACAGGCGACTGATTTTGATCTGCCTCCGGTACTTCATGACTAAACGTATGATATTTTTTGGAAGAATCATTTGCAGGAGCCCTGTTGCCATCTTGTTCTGATTCATAGTTATGTGATTTATTATCAGATCCACCGTCAGAAGCTGTATATACTTTTCCGGCCGCCGTATCATCTTTTTTCACTGCAGCCTTTTGGTTATGAACACCGTCATTGCGCGGCAAATCAAAATCAAATGATACATTTGTTGGATTTTTTTGATCTTCATAAGGAACGGAATCATTATCACCTAATCCATCAAACCAATCGTTAAATGATTGGTCATAATGAGTTGGTTCATCTACATCGTTATTACCATCCAAATCATCGCCGCTATCGCGATGTATCTCAACATGCTCCTGTTGGGTGTTCGTTTGAGGATTTGCAGGAGCTGCCTTTGCAGAATCTTTTATAGCTAATGGTGTACGCAATGATTCATTGGTATTACTAGAGTCTTTATCAGAAGAAACCTTTGCTTGTTCTTTTACCTGTACATCATCCTCATAAGAAGGAATCTGTGAATCGTCAGCAAGAAAAAACCATATGATTAGCGCAACAAAAAAGACAATGCCGCAAGCTATAGCTAACAACTTCCAATGCTTTTTGATAAATGTAATAACAATCTCTTTCATACACACACCCATTTATACAAAAGGAATGATCTGGTATTTACCAGATCATTCCTTTTGTGTTCAAATTTACATAAAACGCAATTTGGTAATTCCTGATACCTGATTACCATTAGCTTGAACAACCACATTACCAAATACGGCTATTGCCTTGCCCTTAAACTCATTACCCAATTGTAATGTTTGTTTTATATCTTTTTGTAATGCTTTTTCAACTTCTTTGTGCTGATTAATTGCATCTTTAGCTTTTTTTACGCATAAAATAAGTGTTTCTTGTATTTTCTCATCAAGCATATTAGCAATATCATCAATATATTGTTTAATGGATCCTTTTTGTTGCTGACCATTAACCTCGTAATTTACCTCCATACGATTAAACATCTCTGCCAAAGAAGCATGATCAACATCTTGCATGCTCTTTTTAAGATCTGAGATAAAATTACCAGCAGTATAAAGAACGCCTGCAACCGCCTCAATAAGACGATCCAAATCAATTTGTTCGAGGGTAAAAATAAATACTCGATCATGCTGCAAAGTAACCTTACATACATCTTTTTTCCAATTACCTTCAGTCAACATAGTATCATCATTATTGTTCAGCCGATTCAATCCTTTACCTATTTTTTGCACGAGCAGATTTACAAGTGCTTGTTTAGAGCCAACGCCTTGCAACATGTCTTGCTTATTCAAAAATTCTGTATTAAATTCTCGGATAAAATAAGCAACGACTTTTGCAGCGAAAACATTGGCCACCATTGTTCGTAAAGGTTCAGACAAATTCGCTATCTTAACTGCACACTGTTGAGCTTGCTCAGACAATGTATATTGATCTGTTTGTTGGCCTGGTTGTTGAACAGTACCTTTAAAGGAAATTTTTGATATTTCACCTAAAGCGTCTTTAGCAGCATCAACCGCATTTTTGACTTGGTCACCAACGGTTCCTTGCACCGGCGCATGCTGAGCACAAAATGTGTTGCCAAATAATATTGTTACGGCAAAGCCAAAACTGCATAACTGTTTGTGTGAAAAAGTAAACATAATAATAACCTCCTAAAAAAAATAATAAAACTTCGCTTATCGCTGAAAACCAAATTTTCGCGCAAGCCAATTAAACAATCTACCACTTAATTTATATGCACCAAACCCTAATACTGAAGATACAATAATGAGATCTTGCATCAAAAGTTCTTTATCTGCACACCACAAACCAAATAGGAAGGGCGTAGCCGCACATCCTGTTTGAATAATTTTTTGTATAACCAGATTCTTTACATAATTTGCTTCTATCATAATTCTTAAGTCATGAGGAACACCAATAGGGATCATTCGATGTTGCAAACCATTTTGATTCTGCTGTATCCCTCTCACAATGTCATCTTTAAATGCATTCCAATATTGATCACGTGTGTTAGGATTTGTGCTGTTAACAAAGTCATCCGGCGTTTTTTCTCGTAGTTTATCCAAAAATCGAGAACTATTTTGATTATTTTGTTGAGTAAAAAAATTTTTAGCATCTTGATGCAAACTTGAATAATTGATAACAGCACAACAAATAGTCTGAATCATTTTGAACAAAATTGCCTGATGAATAGTTATATCCATTGGCGATTCTACCCCATTTTCTATATTTGAAAATATAACATTAGGGTTTTGTGCATGTTTTGCTAATAGGCCAGTAAAAATACCATCTGTATATGCCAATTCATATGCATGAATAAGCTCATAAAAATCACGTCCATCTATAATATAATCCTGGTGCTGTTGAGCCTGTTGTTGCTGTTGCTGCTGCTGATCAGGGAAAATACGTCCAAGAGCTTCATCGAATTTCAATTGCAATGCACCACATTTGCTAAATTCTGGTGATGGATTTCGGTGCTGAGCTTCAGATCCAGGATCAAAGACCACAGGTCGTTGTGCAGCGTACCCGATGCCTATAAAAAACATTGCTGTTAAGTTAATTAAAATTTTCAAAAAAATATTTTTCATAATTATTCCTAAAATTTTGTTAGTGCAAGCAAGGACCATACGATCTCCAAAAAGCAAGTTTTTTAAAGATTGTACACAATACATTTTTGATCGTATGCGAAGTACTCTCAACGGTACCTGGCAGTGCTGGCAAATTTACTGCCTGATCAACCAGATTAGGAACCTGTTGAGCAACCTGCTCCGTAACAGCAACACTAATCAACGCAGGCGCTTTAGTCGCTACAGCCGTAGCAACTTGTTGAGAAACTTCTTGCGCAACACGATCCTTTACAATTTTTTCAACAACCTTTTCTGTCACCATACCAACACCACACACCGCCAATTCTTTCCATGTCAAATAGTAAAGAACACCAACTCCGGCAACAAGAACAAGCGCTACTGCCCCGAAAGTAAAACATGTCCACTTGATTTTGCTTCGTATTGAATGACTTTCTTGCGTATGTTTTTTGTCAATTGCTATAAGAGACTGCGACTGTTTTTCATCGGCCGTGTTAAGAGCTTGAGCTGTACTATTTATAAGCGTTTTCAGCTGATCCTTTTGTGTTTGTTGTTGCAGAGTAACATCAGTTGTAAGCGTGATTAGCTTTGTTTCAAGATCTATTGTCTTTTGTTGTTGTGCTTCAAACGCTTTCTTTTGTGCATCAACATCTCGGCACATCTTATCAAGAACATTAGTTGCTCTTGATAACTCATTTTTGAGATCTTCATTCTGGGCAGAAAGTCGTTTGATCTCAGATTCATTTTGTTCTTTATTACGTTGAAGTTCAGTCAGTTTCTCATTATTTTTTTCAATAATGCTTGCAAGCTCCTTATGATCAGCTTGAATTTTTTCAATAGCATTAGCATTATTAGCCACAACAGCTTGCGCTCCACCATGATCAATTAAATTTTGTGCATCTTGAGCAACTTGTTGTCCATATGCTTGATTCAACATAACGATCAATGCAGCATGTTTGGCCGGATCAATAATGTGATCGTGCCAGCGACCGCCAGCATAATACCACGAACCAGCACGCTTATATGCCACAGTCTTTCTTCTTTTATAAGTAACAACAAGTGGCTGATATGCAACAGCTTGCCTTTGTAGCTGTTGCTGACCGTTTTGTTGTTCTTGATTAACGCCCTGTAAAACATCCTCAGCTGGTTGATCTGCTCTACGTTTCATTGCATTAAGATCAACTGACGCTGCACCCAATGCAACAATAAAACCAGTTAATAAAAATCTTTTTATTTTAATATCCATGATAACCTCGCTATTTCCCCATTAATTAATGATTATTACCGTTATTGCCATTTACAGCACCATTTACCGCTGCAGCTGCATTATTGTTTGCTGCAAGATTCTGCTGCGCTGGAAATATTTTAGAAAACAATTTTCTTATTAATTTGTATGCAACCAATTGCGTAGCCGCATAAATTACAATAGTCCGACCGGAAACCGGACATGTTGCACCAGTAGGTTCCTTAACCTCATGGTAATCATTACATAGATACCCTTGATCGACAACAACTTTGGAACTGAAAGTAATATTTGGCTCAACACCTGTTATGGTATCGGCACTTACTACATAAACATATCCTGCCGTTGTCAAAACATAGGCGATACCGGAAGATATAACATATGCAACAACATTTTGATTGCGCATAATCTTCTCATAGAGTGGGTTGACTATAACTCTTTTGGCCCATCTCCAACCTAACCCCAAATGCCGTTTTATAGCACTAGGAACATTAAGACATGGTTTTATACACCAATTATCTGCCCCATCTACAGCTCTATGCATAAAGTCGGCAAGACGAGTATGTCTTGGTGCCACCACATTTGCCTGTTGATTTCCAGCATGATTTCCATTGCCATTACCGGCAGGCTGACCGTTAGCCACACCTTGCATACCAAATCCATACGTTGTAACTGACAACGTAAAAGTACAACAGAGTAATAAAAATCTTTTTATTTTAATATCCATGATAACCTCGCTATTTCCCCATTAGATTAATGATTATTACCATTTGGTTGATTTGCGCCGCCATTTGCTGCTGCACCTACATTATTATGAGGCTGTTCAACAAATTGATTCTTCACAACTTGAATCAGCTTTTTTACCAATGGCGCTGACACACAACAAACTACATACGTCCCACCAACATGCATTATAAGTTTTTGATCTATTAAACTTTTTATTACTTCAGGTTTTGCAAGATACAAGACAACCCCACCAATAATGACCTTAGCCATGTTTTCAGGATGTCGCCACGTATGCTCAACTATTGGATTAATCACCGGATGAAGAATATGTCTATATGCTTTTGCCAAGAACCATGCAGTAGCATTTTTAAATGCCACACAACCACGCCCTATAAGACCGGGAATATGGGTACATGGCTGAAAAACATATATATCAGTCCCATCAACAGCACGATGCATTAATCTGGCAAGCGTTGATGGTCCTTGATCTTGTTGTAGCTGTTGTTGCTGTGGCTGTTGCTGCGGCTGCTGTTGTTGCTGTGGCTGTTGCTGTTGTTGTTGAGGCTGCTGTTGCTCTGGTTGCTGCTGAACAGGTTTATTTACATGACCATTATTATGAGCCAGATTATTTTCCTGGTCAGCTGCTAATGGTACAGCAGTAGCAGGTATTTTGGGTGCCACCGACGCAGGAGCCTTTTTGGGTGCTGCAGCAGGATGCTTTTTAGGCGCTGCATACTTTGGATGAGCTTGATCGCCCTTTTTAGGAGCCGCTTTATGCATACCAAATCCAACATTGACGCTTGATAATGCAAAAGCGCAGCCCATTATAATAGATATACTACAACGATTAATAACCTTCATTTGAAATAACCTCCAAAAAATACGGTTTTAAAAAACCTTTTGGTTAACACACCCCCATCAAAAAAGAACACTTTGTTATAAATTTCTAATGTTCTAAATAATATTAACCAAAACAAAACAAAAGATCAAATGGTCAATTTTATCAGTCTTGCGAGAAGTTTTCACGCTGAAACAATAATAAAAATTTTTCGAAACATTCATTCACTCAGTATCATTTCCTTAACAAATTCATTCAAAATAAGCGAATTATGCAACACATAAACACTAAAAAGATTATTATCATTATTTGTTGAAAAATATATTCATATCTCAACAGAACAACCATGTGAGGGAATTTTTTTGAATAAATTTGTATGGGGTTTGAATAAATTTGTATGGGGGAGAACACAGGCACTGTTTGGAAATGTGTAAGTGTTAACAGTATAGCCTATGCTCCACTATTTTACAAAAGCCCCCGCAAACGAACCGCAACAACCTCCGGCAGCTCATTAACGGCCTTGGTAAACCATTGCAAAAACCACGTTTTTTGGGCCTCTTCTTCAAACATTTGCACGGCTATTACAAGATCTTTTACGGCATTTTCAATCTGTAATTCATCAACAACACGATTATAGAAGAGTTGAAGAAGACATTGATAACGATCTTCAAATTTTTCCCGCCAATCAACTGTCGCATAAAAAACAAGAAGCGTTGCCAATATTTCATACGAATCAGGATCCTGCGTTAAAAGATGCTCGTAGATAGCTATTGCATCGATCCAACGTTTTTCTTTTTGATACAGAAAGGCAGCTTGCTTATATTTCTCGCTTGCGTTACCACTTTCCAGATGCCATAGAATATCGCCTTCGAGCTGCAGCGCATAAGCCCGATCTGATAAAGAATGAGCCATTAGTCTAAAGACACTCAGAGCCTTTTCTCGTTCACCTCGAGCAATCAAGTCAGCTAGCTTAAACCACGCCACACTTTTTTCTTTGACGCTTTGCTGCCGTTCCATCATTTCCCCTTTTTTCTTGGCAACAGCCCTTAATCGGTTGATTTGTGAAGGCAAAAGAGCTTGCCACCTTTTGAAAACAATAACATCTAATGTTATACTGCTCTCTGCTTTATTGTAAAGATACAATCTAAAAATTTTTGTGGTGTCGCCGAGGGATCTAACGTAGATGGGAATAACAGTAGATGTTCGATGGGACAAAATAGAGAAGCAATCATTATTGGGTGGTGGTCAAGAAGCTATTCAGCGTCAACAAGCACTAGGTAAATTCACAGCACGACAACGACTTGATCTATTGCTCGATGAACATAGTTTTATAGAAACAGATCGACTTGCAACGTCCCCACTTCTATCAACACCGGCGTACACTGATGGTGTCATCACCGGGTTTGGAACAATACATGGACGCAATGTCGCTGTTTATGCACAAGACTTCACCATTAAAGGTGGCTCACTCGGAAAACAACATGCTCAAAAAATTTGTAAGATCATGGACATGGCAGCAAAAATCGGCTGCCCTATTATCGGCATTATTGACTCCGGTGGCGCACGCATTGATGAAGGCATCCATGCATTGGCAGGTTATGGCCAAATATTCAAACGTAACAGCCTTTATTCAGGGATCATACCGCAAATATCCATTATCGCCGGACCTTGCGCAGGAGGCGCTGTTTATTCACCGGCACTGACCGATTTTGTATTCATGACTGAAGCAATCAGCCAAATGTTTATCACCGGACCCAATGTTATTGCTGAAGCAGTTCACCAAACAATCACCAAAGAAGATTTGGGGGGAGCTCAAATCCATGCACAAATCTCCGGCGTTGCACATATGGTATGCCCTACTGAAGCAGATTGTTTTGCACAGGTTAAAACATTATTAAGCTACCTACCACAATCCTACATGGACCAAGCGCCAACACTTCAACAGCATGCACCGCAACCAACAAACAACAAACCGCTTTCATCTATTGTCCCGACTAATCATAATCAGTCATACAATATAAAAGACGCAATAACATCAATTGTCGATACTGAAAGTTTTTTTGAAATCCATAAACTTTTCGCGCCCAACATTATCACAGGATTTGCGCGAATGGACGACATAGTTGTCGGCATTGTTGCCAACCAACCGTTAATCAAAGCCGGTACAATCGATATTGAAGCATCATGCAAAGCTGCACGATTTATTCGTTTTTGTGACAGCTTCGGCATTCCCATTATTACGCTTGTCGATACACCTGGCTATTTACCGGGCATCGAACAGGAACATAATGGAATTATTAGACACGGAGCAAAACTTTTATATGCTTATGCAACTGCAACAGTGCCCAAAATAACCGTTATTGTGCGTAAAGCATTCGGTGGAGCATTCATCGTAATGGGTAGCAAAGAACTTGGCGGAGATTTTAACTTTGCATGGCCAATGGCACAAATTGCAGTATTGGGAGCAAAAGCTGCCGTAACGATTATTCATGGTAAAAAAATTGCCGGCATGCCAAGCGAGGAACAAAAAAATATCCAAGCACAACTAGAGCAACAATATCATGAAGCATTTCTGAATCCGTTCACCGCTGCACAAAATGGTTATATTGATGCCATCATCTCGCCCGATGAAACACGTATGCACATCATTAAAGCATTGCATATAACACATGACAAAGTTGAAAAAAATCCGACACGTAAGCATGGCAATATACCTTTATAATAACCGCTCATTTTATTACTCATTCTGACTCTGTACTTTAAAGTCAATACAGCATATTATATTGTTCCACAAATTTATTCGACCCAATTTTTCTGATTGTTGTATTAGCAGGCTATATTGAGATATGTTTTATAAAGAGCCTTATAGCTCTAATCACAATTGGTGGGGTCTTTATAAAGGATATGATTATGAATTTTCTTAAAAAGAATCAGCCGGACAAACAATCATCATCTCGTCAACTGCGCATCATTTTTATTATCGCCATCATCTCTCTCTTTCCGCTCGGTTATGGAGCCTACAAGCTTATTTCTTATGCCCATGAATCATGGAGCCCACTAACAACACCGCCACAAGAAGTCAAAGGATCCATTGTTACATTACGACAACTCAAAGAAGAATATTACGTCAGTTTTCATACTATGTTTTCCAATCTCGTGCGCAAAAATCTCGAATTTCCGGAATTCATAAACCTCGGGTACACCATCCGCTATCTTCAAGACTTACAACGTAGATTCAATGAAGGGAAATTGCTTTTATACTGCATCTTTGACAACAAGGACAATAAGCTTATTGGTTCTATTAATATTAAAGAAAAAAGTGAAGCGGAGCTTGGACAACTCGGTTGGTGGATCAATGAAGCTTACTGGGGTGGCGGTCGCGCACAAGAAGCCTTAGATCTTATGAGCAAAACATATTTTAGACTTAAACCACAAGAAAAAAGCTACATCGCGCACGTCCGTCTATGGAACAAGCGTGGCTACTTGGCACTCAAAAAAAATGGATTTCAGGATCTTGGCTACTTTTACGAAGATGGCAAACCAACCCGCTATATTCTTGAAAGAAAACGTAAATAACTCTCGGCCTTAAGATTGTGATTTTTTGGGAAAGGATTTTATTATGAAATTTTTTGCAACCAACAATCAAAAATTTCTATCATCTCGTCTATTACGGATTATATCTATTATTGTCGGCATCTCGATAATACCGGTAGGATATGGAATCTATCAACTTGTTTCCCATATACAATCAACAACAACACTAACAAGCCCACCCAAAGAAATTAAAGGCAAGCTCGTTACCCTCCGACCACTCAAAGAAGAATATTATATTAGTTATCACAATATGTTTTCCGACATCGTACGTAAAAATCTCGAATTCCCTGAACATATAACATTAGGATATACCATTCGTTATCTTCAAGATCAGCAACGAAAAGCAGAAGAAGGTAAGATGCTTATGTACTGCATATTCGATAATAAAGACAATAAACTTATTGGCTCTGTTGAAATCAGAGACAAAAATGATGAAGATCCCGGTCAACTCGGTTGCTGGGTAAACGAAGCTTATTGGGGCGGTGGGCGATTCCAAGAAGCATTAGACTTAATAACCAAAACATATTTTAGACTTAAACCAAACGAAAAAAGCTATATCGCTCACGTAAGGCTTTGGAATGATCGCAGTTTTAAAGCACTGACCAAATATGGACTTAAAGAGATCGGCTATTTCTACGAAAACGGTAAACCTACACGACATATTCTTGAAATGAAACGTCCATAAACCAATACTCTTCCTTTTTTACGCAATCCCCTGTAGGCTTGAAAAAATGTATTTTTTTTATTGCCGAAAGGTGGATACCATGATTAAAAAAGTTTTATTTATTTTAATGCCAAAAGATTTTCAAGATTTTGAATTTCAAATCCCCTACAAAGTACTCAATGAACAAGGTTTTGTGGTCGATGTCGCAGGCCTACAACCTGGTACGGCTCTGGGGATGGCAGGATCAAAATTTACTCCAAATCTACAACTTGACGCACTAACGGAGAAGGATTTTAATACGTATTCAGCACTGATCATCCCCGGCGGTCCTGGATCAACAACGTATTTGTGGGGCAATAAAAAAGTGCAAAGTGTTGCTTGGTATTTTAATGATAATAAAAAAATTGTCGCAGCTATCTGCAATGCATGTGCCGTTCCTGTTGAAGCTGATTTACTTAAAGGCAAAAAAGGGACCATCTTCCCAACCCCAGAAGGAAAAGCTCTTTTTGCACAACATGGTGCCAAATTTGTTGAACAAGGCTGTGTAATAAATAAAGAAGACAAGATTATTACTGCTCAAAGTCCTGAATTTATTAAAGAATTTGCTCAAGCAATTGTTACTCTCTTGAAGGAACAGCAACACTCATGAAACATAGACAAGCAATAGATAGCATTCAACATCCAAAAACATTACTTGTTGGTATTTATGCTCCATATAATCGCATGGAACAACCGGAGTATTATTACGAAGAATTTATAAGTCTGGTTAAAACGCTCGGCATTCACTACGATCTAACACATTTCATGAAGGTTCGAGCTGTCGACAACAATACCTTTTTTACCAAAGGCAAAATGGACGAACTGGTAAAAGTGTGTGTTGATAACAAGATTGAATTAATAATCTTTTCAGAAATTTTAGCACCACTTCAAGAGCGAAACCTTGAAACATTACTTGGTTGTCAAATTTATGATCGTGAAAAGTTAATTCTTGAGATATTCAAAAAATCTGCACATTCATCAGAAGGTAAAATTCAAGTTGAGATGGCAGAAATAGAATATTTAAAAACACGAATTATTGGTAAAGGCCGTGAATTTGCTCAACAAGAAGGTATTATTGGTACTCGTGGACCTGGTGAAACGGCAAAAGAAGAAGTTAAAAGAATCTTCGCCGATAAACTTCGTCAAGCAAAAAAACGTCTTGAAACTCTTGAACGCTCTCGCGAAGTACAAAGAAAGCAACGTATCAATAGCAAATTTCCCCTTATATGCATCATTGGTTATACCAACGCAGGCAAATCAAGCTTGCTCAATCGTATAGCCAAAGGGAATGTATTGGCCGAAGATAAATTATTCGCAACACTTGATACAACAACAAGAGAATTATTTATCGACGGACAAAAGAAAGCATTGATTTCTGATACCGTTGGCTTTATCAGTCAACTGCCTCACAGCTTGATTGCTGCATTCAAGTCAACGCTTAACGAATTACATCATGCAAGTGTCTTGTTGCATATCGTTGACATTAGTAATCCAGCATGGAAAAGCCACATAGAAGTCGTCCAAACAACGCTTAAAGAGCTTAATGTTCGTCAACCGGTAATTTACGTGTTTAACAAGATAGATAAACTTGATCCTGAACTTAATAAACACATAGCTCATGACGTCGCTACATACCAACCGCAAGTTTTTATCCACACACAATCAAAAGAAGGTATAGAACCACTTGTCTCGCTACTCAAAAAATATCGCTTATAAGGAGTTTTTACCATGTCGCTTAATGTTGCAATTAATGGTTTTGGAAGAATAGGTCGATGCTTTTTACGCTGTATTTTGCTGGATAGTAAAGCACATAAAAACATCCGTATCACAGCCATCAATACAGGCCCAAGAAAACCAGAAAATTTAGATATTCTTTTTAAATACGATTCAATTATGGGAACATTTAATGGCAATGTCTCCGTGCATGACAACAAATTGGTTATCGACAACCATGAAATAGCCATATTATCTGAAGCTGATCCTGAAAAATTACCCTGGAAACAGTTGAATATTGATTGGGTTATAGAATCATCTGGATGTTTTACTATTGCAGCAAAAGCACGTAAACATCTCACCGCCGGTGCCAAAAAAGTTTTAATTACAGCACCCGCCACCGACGAGGACATTACCATCATTCCAGGAGTTAATGATACTTCATATGAGGCTAAAAAGCATGCCATTGTTTCATTGGGAAGTTGCACAACAAACTGTTTTGCACCTATTGTCAAAGTACTCCACGAAACCTTTGGTATTGATCATGGACTTATGACAACCACTCATGCTTACACCAATGATCAAGTCTTATTGGATGTGGAACACAAAGATCCCCGACGTGCTCGAGCCGCCGCCATCAACATGGTCCCAACAAAAACAGGAGCTGATAAAGTTATTGTAAAAATATTTCCAATGCTTGAAGGCAGGCTTAAAGCATCTGCCGTCCGAGTTCCTGTAGCCATTGTTTCTTTATTAGACTTTACCTTTGCCACACATAAACCGATAGACAAAGAAACCATCAACAACGCTTTCAAAAAATACGCCGAGGGCGATCTCAAGGGCATATTGGAATATAGCTCACAGCCATTAGTCTCATCAGATTTTACAGGCAATCAGGCCTCCTGTATTGTTGATAGTCTTTTAACGCAAGCAACCGGAAGTATGGGAAAAGTTTTTGCATGGTATGACAACGAATTTGGCTATTCTTCACGTCTTAAGGATTTTTTACTTCACAACTCGTAAAAGTTTCTTTAGACTACTCAGAGTAAACTTTCAATCGCACAAAAGGGGCCCATAGCTCAGCGGTTAGAGCAATCGGCTCATAACCGAAAGGTCCCTGGTTCAAATCCAGGTGGGCCCACCAAGAAAGTTTACATGATATTTCTCAACATACTCAGCAAACAAGGGGTGCTATGACAATAAAATCTCTGTGGCAACAAATCAAAGATCTTGTTGACTGTGACAAAAAAATTATAGACCTCCAAAAAGAAATTGCTGATGTCGTTTTTGGTCTGGAAAAAGATAAACTTTCTCAAACTAAACATGAAGCTACCATTCAAGAAAAACAACGAGCATTATTCAATCTTCAAAAAGATTTGCATCAGAGAGAGCTAACCAGCCAAGAACTCAAGGATAACGAAGAAAAAAAGCGTCATCAGCTCGATAATGTTAATGAACAGAAGGAATACAAAGCTCTTGAAAAAGAAATAAGTAATATTTCTTCAGAACGGCAAAAACTCGATGAACAAATTTTAAAAGAATGGTATACCGTTGATATTCTAAAAAAGGACATTGAAGACTTAGTCAAAAAGCAGGAAGAACTTTTAGTTCGAACTAAGATTGACATTGCATCCAAAGAAGAAAATTTAACAAGCTTGCAAGCCAAATTGGTCGAAGCACAAAAAGCACGCGATATTGCTATGCAACATGTTCCAGCTGAATGGCGCGCTCAATATGAACGCATGAAACACAAAGTACCAGATCCCATCGTCCCGGTATTAAATTCGACATGTAGCGCATGCTTTTATACCATTTTACACCATGATCTTATCAATCTAAGAAAATCCAAACTCGTTGTTTGTCGTAATTGCTATCGTTTTTTATATTACGACCCCGAAGAAGCCAAAGATGCCACCAAGGCAAACTATTGATGCTACATGGAAACACAAATAGCCCTCTTCCAACCTCCAGCAATAAATGATCGATCTCAAACACAATCATCTATAAAACCAACAGCATCGAATGAACTTGATGTTTACATAGACGGAGCAGCCCGCGGCAATCCCGGTCCAGCAGGAGCAGGCATCTGTATCAAGTACAACAATAAACCGGTACTTGAAAAAGGATTTTATCTCAAAGAAAAAACAAACAATCAGGCTGAATATATGGGACTTATTTGTGCTCTCATTTTAGTTGAAGATATTGCACAAAAAATGGAACTCAAAAAACCTCAGCTTGCTATTTTTTCGGATTCAGAACTCCTCGTTAAGCAGATGAAACACGAATATAAAATAAAGAATGCAATGCTTGCCAAACTCAAAAAAGTCGCCGACTCTTTATTACGTAATTACAATCATCGATTTTTTCATATAGTACGTGAAAAGAATAAGCAAGCAGACAAACTTGCTAACCTTGGCATCGATAAAAAAATAAAAATTCCTGCCACTATAACCCAAATTTTGTCAGATTATGGGCTATTAATTTGATAAAACTTTTGGTATAAAGAGTGTCACGTTTGCATATACAATTATCCATCAAATACATGCGAGTCTCTTGTGAAACATATAGTAAAAATATTCTCATTATTTGTTTTATGGTTATATGGTGCTGCATTAACAGCATCAAAGCTTACCGCTCCGCTTGAATCAGATAACAACGTTCGTATACCATCAGTCAAAAAAATTCGTGTATTACTCGAAGAACATAATGCAACAAAAGAAAAAAAATTCATTATCAAATCTCGTCACGGATTTATTTTAGAAAGCCCTGCGAACTCTGAAAACACTGCGCTCTATCAAGAAACCGAGCTCAAATTACTCTGTAAAAACAAAAAACTTTATCTCAAATGTCATGATCAACAATATCGACGTATTAAATTTGACAACGTAGAAGTTTGCGACCCCCACCACAAACTTACGTTAGGAAATACTACGTACCAAGGAAGCTTAATCTTCAGAATAGATGAAACAGCTAATACCATCATGGTTATTAACAAATTACCTCTTGAAGACTATGTATACTCAGTTGTTCGTTATGAAAGCATCCCTTCTTGGCCATTAGGAATGCAAAAAGTTCAGGCAATCATATCACGCACATACGCAGTATTCTTGATGCAACAGGCTCGATTAAAAAATCCTCGCTACCGTTACTACGACATCAAAAATACAAACTTACACCAAGTTTATAATGGTACCCACCATTATACCCACTTACGTCAAGCTGTTGATGAGACTCAAAACCTCATCCTTACCTATAAAGGTAATATCGCACTAACAATGTTTGATATTTGTTGTGGTGGATCAACCCCAGCACTAATGCGTCGCAAAGATACCAGCAAACCTTATCTTTGCCGCAAAGAACGATGTATATATTGCACTCAGAGCCCTTACTATCGATGGAAAGTTGATTTACACATCAATACATTCCTTCAAAAGCTAAAGGCCATGCCAAACATTAAATCAAAGCTAAAAAACTTTAATGGGCCAATTACTGATGTCAAAATTACTGACACAGATAAATCCGGTATTGTACATAAAGTAAAACTATTTGATAAAAAGCATAGGTCAACCCTGTTTACAGGAAATGATATTCGCGGAATAATGCCAACACAAATCAAAAGTTTAAGTTTTACAATTAAAAAAGTACGAGATCGCATCGTTATTGCAGGTAAAGGATATGGACACCAACAAGGCGTTTGCCAATGGGGTTGTAAAGAACTTGTGGATCGAGGTTGGAGTGTTAAAAGTATTTTAAATTTTTATTATCCAGGAACAAAACTCAGTCGTTTACTATAGGGTGCTACATGCCTTCATATAAAGTCCATTTGCTTGCCGGTGCATTTATATATGTCATTATGGCAAAACTTATGGTCCATTTCTCATTACTTAACTCATTTGACCTTAAAGATTATGTTCTAGCTCTTGGGCTCACTCTGCTGGGCGCTATATTCCCAGATATCGATACCTTCAGTAAAATGCAAAAAATCTTTTGGCGCTTGATGCTTCTGGTAATTCCATTAACACTCTTTTATAACCATCTTTTCTTTATTGGTGTTTGCTTACTTTGTATATGGATACTCTTTCTTACTCATCGCACCATAACTCATAACCTATGGTTTCTTATCATCTTTCCAATAATTGTCGCAACCGGAATCATATATTATCACCCCCATACACAAACAAAAACATTTTCCCTTTGTATTTTTTTCACAATTGGAGCATTAAGCCATCGTCTTCTCGATTTCGGTTTTTACCGATTTTTCTCTAAAAAATAACAAAATTACTCATTTTACCCCCGTTTGACGAATTATGCTCTACCATTTATTCTGTAAGAAGAAAATGGATGTTAAGATTCTTAAAAATATCCAAACATCTCTATGGTTAGTGAAACACACTCACTTACAAAGCCCTACTCAGCAGCACAAAGTACTATATAACTATATGTAAGATGTTCTCTTAATATATAGCTATTACGCATAATGGAGCAAAACTTTCCTGATGGTTTACCGCCATCACAGGGGTTATGGAGGTTATACATCCCCCTCGGACACCTTAAAGTAGATGGGGGGATATAATTTATAATCGGAGGTTATCTAGATCATGAAGACATCACATTTGATGATCATATTATGCACGCTTTGTTTATCTGTTGGGAGTATAACCCAACAAATTTGTGCTGCTCCTTTGGATGATTTGTACAATACACTTTATAGTCGCATCCCCGGCTACATATTACACGGCCCTATTCAGGATGTCATTAATACGGAAACAACAACAATGACAACCGCCATCGAAGAACGCCAAAAAGTTGAAAAAGAAATAGCTAATGCAACCAAAAATCTTATCGGTAAACAAAAAGCACAACTCTTAATCAAAAAAACATGGTCTTGGTTATCTAAAAAAATGGGGTTGTACAAACCTGATATTGATGAAATTCGTCCAAATGAAGACTTCATGGCTAAACTCAAAACAATCACTCACAACAAAAACATTCGTACGCATTTAAAAAAGCTCCAAGAAATACAACAAAAAATCAAAGCTCATTATGATGTTATTAACAGTTTCGAGTCATTCAAACAAAGCAATTCAGAACTATACAATTTTATTAAAAACAACAAGAAAACGTTAAAACACATTATTCTTAAAAAGGGGTATCAGACACCTCACGAAGAAAAAATAGCACGAACATTTATCGAACTTGCAAATGATCAAAATAATCGCCTTGTAAACGATATTAATAATGCGCTAGAAAAAAACATATCGCTTGAAGAACTTCATAACAAATATCCACAGCTCAATCTCGATAACAATAAAATTATTAATGATCTATCTAAACAACTCGGTGTTTACGAACCATGGTATATGAAACCAATAAACATTGTTAAAGACTATGTTTATAAACCAACAAAAAGATTTACATTCAGCTGGCTTGGTAAACCATGGGGCACTTTATATCAAGAGCATCCGGATGCGACTGTTGCTGTAACAACAGCAACAACAATGGCTCTTATAACACTACTCGCTTATAAAATATACAAGCAATATAAACAAATACCTGCGCAACGACCACAACAAGCAGCGCAACAGCAGAACGCTCAGAATGCTCAAGCTGCACCTGGCAATAACAACATCAACGCCGGTGTTAACGTCCAAGTTATTGTAAATCAACAGCAGCAACAGGCTCTGCCCAATAATGGGCAACCGGCTGTCGCTGCACAACCACAAGTTGCTGCAAGACCAAATAATAATATCGGTAGATGGGGACGAATAAGGCAATTTTTAGGAAATGCATTCACAACTATAACACCGCCGGCCGTCTTAGCTGTCCCATTAATTGGCGCTATTTCTTACGGTGTTGGTAAATAATAACTATACATAAATAAAGGTTATGCCGTGAAATATACAATTATAAGTCGCCTATTAAAATTTAATGTCGTATTCCTACTGCTATCAATATGCACACCATTATGCGCACAATACAGTATTATTGATAGTTATCTTTCAAAACTTAATACTCAAGTCACAAACGCAACCAAAGAAGATCAACGAACAGAGCTACTTAATAAAATTTTCACAATCAACAAGGTCAATACTTTTTTTAATCAAACAATATCACAAAAACAAATCCCTTTTTCATGTGATTATGCAAATCCTTACTTGTGTACGATTATTGACAACATTATTAAACCAACAACAGACCTAGGATTAGTCATTTTAACAAATCTCTTATCACAGCCTTTAGAATCACCCAGTGATACTCGCTATATAGCAATGCAAAAAATTATTACCTACTTCTTGGAAAATGAAGAAGCCGCTGAAACATTAACGAAGCAGTTCTCCCAACTTAATCAGAACATATCAGAAATTTTCATACAAAATATTATTGATCAATGGGTCATGTTTATTACACAAGATAAACATCTTTCAACATGGGGGAAAATTAAAAGCTGGCTTTCACAACAAAGAGAGTCTGCAGACTACGTATTCAATAATTGGTATTTTAAATTGTACAATAGAAGCCTATGTATGAAAGCAGCATATTATGCATTATGGGGTATTGCAGGAATTACCGGCTACTTACCATGGTGCGGCCTACTCAGCTCTTTCTTTTCTTATTGTGGTCAAGGGCCATCATTAATAGCCAACAGTCTTGATGGCATATTGACAATAGCAAGACCATTACACCTGAACTATAACTACAGTATTCGTCCATTTCTCCCACAAAATCAAACTCGCGACAAAGTATTTAGTATTATGAATGAATTTTTACAACAACTTAGAACACTTACCACCCAACTTGCACCAATAGGCACTTTATTACCAACAACAATGACTCTGACAATTCAGGAAACATTCCAGGAAGGCCATGAAGGATTGTGTTCTATCGCTAATATACTTAAAACATTGGGATATATTGATTGTTGTCTAACACTCACCCAAGCAATAAAAGCAGGAAACATACTCCCGGTTCAACTCTTCAATCCATCACAAACATCTATTCCCGTTGGAACAAAAATCTTGGCGGCACTAAGCGCAGGATCAAAAATGATCGCTCAAACATGGCATAAACCAACTAAATCTCTGGTCATATCAGCGCAAAAGCATCCATACGTTTCTCTTAATGTCCTTATTAATCTTATACTTGCACAAACATTGGGTGTCATACAAATACATAAACAGCATCATCATACAATTTATAAAGCACCAAAACTTCCATTCATTAGGCCGCAACAAATCATCGTTACAACAACATCGGCCTATAAAGCTAATAAAAAATACGAAAAGCTGAATACAATCAGTATTCGATAAATTTTCTATTGAAATGAAAAAAGAGTATTGGCGTTAGTAGTTGTTACTTGCGCCACCGCCTCTTTATTTATTCCTCGCAAATCTGCTAAGGCTTGCGCAATCATT
>LDIV01000005.1:94047-111414 GCA_001468855.1 candidate division TM6 bacterium UASB124
CGCAATCATTGGAATATATGCAGGTCGATTCTGTTGTCCACGTAAATGCTGTGGCGGCAAAAAAGGAGCATCTGTTTCTAAAAGAATTCTTTCCAAAGGAATGGACTCAAATAATTTTCGTAACCAATCATTTTTAGGATACGTTATGGGCGCATCAAGCCCAACGTAAAATCCCCAATCAAGAACGGTCTGGGCAAAAGATACATCTTGCAGGAAACAATGAAAAACTCCACGCAACCTATTCTTAATATAAGGTTCCATTACTGTCAAAATCTCTTCTGCTGCCTCACGCACATGAATTACAATAGGCAGATTAAATTCCAATGCCAATTCAATCTGCGCCTTAAAAAAATCAATCTGTTGTTGTTTGTCATAGGGTTTATGAAAAAAATCTAAGCCGATCTCTCCAATAGCAACAACCTTATTACTTGATTTATTAGCAAGTAAGGCACGCAATTGTTTTATAATGTCACGACAAGAACTATGTACCTCCTTAGAATCACATGGATGAATACCAATGGAAGCAAAAACCGATTCAAACTTTTTTGCAATCTCAATAGAATCATTGCTCTCCTTAATACTCGTTCCAATATTAACAATCCTTGTGACACCAATCTCGTGAGCTTCTTTAACCGCATCGGCTATGATTTGATAGTGAATGTCAGTCAAAACAACACGTGGATCTTTTAACGCAATCATATTTAAGTGACAATGCGTATCAACAAACATGCTTTCTCCATAAATTTTATAAAAAACAAATGACCCCGCTAACACCCAAAAAACATTTAAGTTTATCATAGACACAAGATCAAACAAATAAAAAGTTAACACCAAGCACCATTTCTTACAGAAAAGAAAGCATGATCTTATCAATTAAATTCGTTGTTTTTTTTCTTTAATAAAAATAACAATACAAAACTTATTTGTTTTATCCTTTTTGTACGCTCTTTTTCTTGACAAACATTTAATCTGACTCTAAATTCCACTTAAAATAGTGTTGAAAGTAGGTGTAACTATTGAGGAGAAGACCTATGAATAAGAGTGAATTGATAGCAGCTCTCAGTGAAGAAACTAACTTTAGCAAAAAAGATATTGCTAAAGTACTAGCTTCTTTTACACGAATTGTAGAAAGAACGCTTAAAAAAGGTGGCAAAGTTTCATTGACTGGTTTTGGAACATATTGGTTGTCCAAACGCCCAGCTCGTCTCGGCATCAACCCATCAACCAAACAACGCATTCATTTACCAGCAATCAGTGTCCCTCGCTTTAAGCCAGGTAAACATCTTAAAGAGCAGCTTCGTTCAGCATAATGCATTTGACTTATACAAACTTTAAAAATTCAGCTGCTCGTTTTTTCAAAATTATGGGGCCGGTAATTTTATCGGCTCTATCTCTTTTTGTGTGCTTTCATGTTTTACAACCACTTGCCTTATGGCTTGATCCATCGTTTTCACTTCTAGCAAACCGCGGTGTAGGTAAAGTTGTCTTTACGTTGCTTGTATTGCTACACATAATGCTGTTACTGACAACAACGTCGCAACAGTTCACCAGAAGCTTCTTACAAACAAATCTTCTTTTTATGCGTACAGATAAATGGGTCAAACCATTTTCTACCTATTTTATTATATTTTTTAGTCTCCACAGCTTTTTGCTTATTGGACTCAGTGTGGCAACTGATTTTGTTCAATATACCCCACACATACTTAATCTTGTTCCATTCAAAATAGGACCCTTGCTGTGGGGCTTTGTAGCTACATTCTTCCTTGCCTGGACAGAGGAAACAATTTTTCGAGGAACCTTATACCCCTTCCTCCACCAAAAGCTTTCTGAGCGTTCAAGTATCTTCATGGCTTCTTTTATTTTTATGCTCGCTCACAATCTTACCAATCCGCTATTATTAATTACTGATAATTGGAAATTAGGTTTAGGACTTTTTCTCCTTGGAATGCTTTTAAATATTATTTTTGCTATAACAGGCAAATTATATATAGGCATGGGAATCCATGCAGGTTTAGTTTTTGTAAAAGTTTTTTTACGACGAATCCCATGTATTACCTACGCAACCACATTACCATGGTGGTTTGATATTGATTTACGACAATCATTTGTTATCCATATTATTTTCATCTGTATTATCTTTATTCTTTTATACACCATGCATTGCAAAAAACGCAATAAAAGATAGAATTATCCCATCTTTTTATAGAAATTAAACAAATAAACATGTATATTTTTAACCCGTCTGTTTAAAAAATTGTATTTCATTAAAAACCATGGGGGGCACCATGAATCCAATAAAAGCATGCTCATTTTTTTTACTCATATTATGTAACAACATAATCTCAGTTACAGCAAAAACCATTGATCTCAAACCCAAAAAAATTATTATCTTAACCAGCAAAGGTGGTAATGGACATACAGCCGCATGCTCGGTACTTAAAGATGTTCTTTATGATTTTGACATTAAAGCTGTAAACGTTTTTACCGATGTTATTCACTCTTTTGATTTTATAAAAACCATCAGCATGGGAAAAACGGATGGTGAAGGATTTTACAATTATCTTCTTCAAAGAAGTTGGGGCATTAGTACTTTAAACTTCATTATCCGTTATCCAGCTCAATGGATTTTTAACTGGAATCAAAAAAATTATGAAAAACAATTTGTTACCTTTTTAAATAAAGAAAAGCCAGACTTACTTATTTCAATCATGCCTCTTATCAATGGACCTGCTTATCGCGCCGCCCAGAAATGCAAAATCCCCTTCTTATTGATTACATTGGATGCTGACTTAACATTATGGCTGCAAGGCTTAAAAAAGACTTCCTATGACAAATTTAGAATTGCTATTAAAACATTAACTCCACGAATAAGCAGTCAACTCGCATCAAAGAAGATTCCTCAAAACAATCTTCGTATCACAGGCAGTCCGCTTAGAAGAGACTTCTTGGAACCAAAAGATACACGTAAAATTCTTGATGATTGGAATTTACCTGTTGATAAACCGATAATCATGCTTATTCGAGGTAGCACCGGCTCAGAAAAGCTTTTGGATTACGCAAAAAAACTATTAAAAATCAACATACCACTTCACCTTTTGATCTGCATTGGAAAAAACACAGCACTCTTACCAAAACTTAATAAATTAAAACCTTCAAAAAACGTTACCTTTTCTATCATTCCCTTCACTAACCGCATTTCAGATCTCATGGCCGTATCAGACCTTTTAATCGCACAACCAAGCCCTAATGTATGTAATGAGGCCATGCATAGCGGATTATCAATTTTAATAGATACATCAAGCACATGTCTTTTTTGGGAACGTGCAACTATTGACTGGGTAAAGCTATATGGGAACGGTACTGTTTTTAAACATATGAGCAAGCTCAACAAATTGGTACAAGAGCAACTAGAACAAAAGCATGTAATAAAAGAAAATCCACATAGTTTTAATACCTCCATAAAAAATATTGTGTCTGAACTTATCAACCCAATAAACGAAAACAACAAAATTATAGTCGCTAATAATAAAACCGACGAATTGCAATATTATTTAACCACCCAAGGCTTGCAAGCGTAACCCATAAATTAGTAATCCCACAACTCATCAATGGCAATGGTATCCCTACAGCAGGCAGAATCCCTATTACCATGCCTATATTGATACACGCTGAAAATAAAATGTGTGCAATCAAGCCCAAGCCAACAATTTGTTCGAAAAAATTTCCTACATGAAGCAAAACAAATATAAGCCGTAGGAATAGAAGCATATACAGCAAAATAATTAATAATGCGCCCAAAAATCCCCACTCCTCACAAATCACTGAAAAAATGAAATCGGTGTGATCCTCCGGCACAAAACCAAGTTTGTTTTGAGTTCCATTCAGTAACCCTTTCCCGGTAATGCCTCCTGATCCTATAGCAATTTTTGATTGCTCAACCTGATAACGCTCTTTATGAATATCACCATAACCCAATAGAACCAAAATACGCGTTTGCTGATACGGTTTGAGGCACTTCCACAGTACGGGCATAGCGATTAATCCAACGACACCAAGAATAAGAAAAAATTTACGTGGAATACCAATAAACCAGAAAAGAACAAGCCCAGCAAAAAGCACAATCAAAGCCGTCCCAAGATCCGGTTGTTTAAGAATCAAAATAAAGCCACAAAATAACATGCCTACAGGAAATAAAAAATCACGAAATGAAAGTGGTGGTTCTGCATGATATTTGGGAATCTCAAGATCACTAAAATACGATGCTATAAAAGCTGGCAAACATAATTTTGCCAACTCGGATGGTTGAAAACTGAAAAAATATAAAGAAACCCACCGACGCCCACCCTTAGCAATCAATCCACTAAGCATAGAATAAACCAATAGAACTAACAGCAAAAAATAACCGATTAAAGCCCATCGGGATAATCGCTTAATATCTAAACAGCAAAAAACAAAATAAATTATGATTCCTATAGCAGAACCAATAAGTTGTTTTTTGAAAAAAAGAGAAATATGATGCTCTGGCCTATATGTTGCACTAAAAACAAAAAGCAGCCCCAACCCCAATAATGAAAGAGTCAAAATAAAACTTATCCAATCAAAATAACGAAAATAACGTCGGTCAACCATTAACATGATTACAGAAATTCTCTCATTTTTATGTTACCATACACTACAAAACATAGGATTAAAGCATACGAAAAAAGCTAAAATAAAACAATAAAACCAATTATTCACTATCATGATCCCACAAATATTGGAATTAAAGAATTTTATGAGTTATGGCGATTCTGTTCAAAGAATCGATTTCAAAGACCATTCGCTTATTTGTCTTACCGGCAAAAATGGACATGGCAAATCAGCCCTGTTGGATGCTCTCACATGGGCATTATGGGGACATGCACGCAAAATTTCTGGCGCCGTAAAAGCTGATGAAGGGCTTTTACGTCTCGGACAAACACGAATGATGGTAAGCCTTGAATTCATTCTTAGTGGCCAAATATATCGAGTGCGCCGTGAATTTACCAAAACCTACGGGAAACCATTACTTGCTCTTGATTTTGATATGTTTGATGCCAAAGCTAATAAATTTATTTCTTTAACCGAGAAGACCTCTCGACAAACACAAATAAAAATAGAACAGCTTCTTGGGCTTGATTACGAAACTTTTATTAATTCTGCATTTTTACGGCAAGGACAATCAAATGAATTTTCTAAAAAATCATCGAAAGAACGCAAACATATTTTAGCCAGTATTTTGGGCCTCACTAAATATGACAATCTTCAACAATTAGCCCTAGAAAAAATCAAAAATCTTAACGAAGAGAAAAGAGGCATTTTGGCGCTCCATGAACATCATACAAAGGAGCTTGAAAAAGAGCCTACTCTTATCTCTCAACTAACAGCTGAAAAGAATACTCTTATAGCATGTACCGCTAAACTTGAAAACCTCACCAAGAACCTCCGCGAACAAGAAAAAACACGTGTTTCGTATCAAGCACAAAAACAAGCTTTGATTTCCAAACAAAAGGATTATCAAGAGCACATAATCAAGCTCAATGAAAGCTCACACCTCATAAGACAACTCATTAAAGAATGGAAATCGGTACATAGCGCCTCATTAACGCTACCAGACCTTAAAAAATTACACGCACAAAAGAAAAATTTATCACAACACATTCAGCAAATGCTAGAGCTTCAACAAAAAAGCCTTTCAATACACGAAGCAATACTTACAGCTAAGGATGCTTATCAAAAACGCTCAACACTGTGTAAAAATAATCACGAAAAAACTTTACAACAACAACGTACCGCTGTTCATCAACACGAACTTATACTTCAACAACAAAAGACAATTATCGAACAACGCAAACAATATCTACTAGGCCTGGAACAGAAACGGCAACTTCTCCTACAAGAAAAAGCTCCTCTAGAAAAAAGCTCAAGTTCCCTCAAGGATCTTGATCAGCAGCTAACACGAGCGCAACAACAGTTCGAAAAACGTAAGGCATTGTATCAAACGCTTATCCAGCGGGGTAATTGGGCTAAAAATGAATTAGCAGAATTAACACGGAAACAAAAAGTTATTCATGATACTAATAACCCATCCTGCCCTTTGTGCGAACAATTGCTCACAGCTAAACGCAAACAGTTCCTGGCTCAACAATTAATACATAATGAATCTTTTTTACAGCGTCGCCTTCAACGTATCAGTACATTAATTAAGCGTCTGAAAGAACTATTATACGTTCAGCACGAACAGCTTCAAAGCTTAAAGAATCAAACTGAAAAAGCGCTAGAAAATTCCACGGTTTTGAATCAAATCGAGAAAAAAATTCAAGAGATCACACATGAATACAATGCAGCTTTACAAGAGTTGGCATCCCTAGAAAAAACAGCACACACATTTACTGTTAATCTTGACCAGGCAAAGAAAGATCTCAATCATTTTGAAATATCTATTCAAAAAACAATTTCAAATGATGCTGAACTTAAAAGCATTATGCAACAGCTAACACAACTTGAACAAGAACGAGCAAAGATTAACTTTGACGCACAAGCCCTTACTGCTATTCAGAAACAAATAGCCGATATAGAAACGCACATTGTTCATGCAGAAAATACGCATCAAGCCTTAACGCAACAAAACGAACGTAAAAGTACTATTCGGATGCTTTGTAAAGAATTAAAAGGAATCAAGAAGACCATTGATTGCTTAGACGAACAATTAAAAGCAATGCCTCTCTTAGAACAAAAGGAACAAGAAATATCTGACTTCATGCAACAATTAAGTACCGAAATAAGCGAATGTTCCATGCAGAAAGAACAGCTCTTGCATTCAATTGGAAGTCTTGAGCACGAATACAACCATCTCCAAAAAATCAAAGATCTTGTAACGCAAGATGCCGGCAAAATAGCACTCCTTGATAGCGAAATAGATGATTACCAAATAATTGCAACGACGATGAGCAAAAATGGAATTCAAGCACTACTTATTGAAGAAGCTATACCTGAAATAGAGCAAGAAGCTAATGCCATCCTTGCTCGCCTTACCGACAATCAAGCACAGATATTTATTGAATCATTACGCGATCTTAAAAGTGGCGGCGTTAAAGAAACACTCGACATTCAAATCGCTGACACAGCCGGCATCAGACCATACGAGATGTATTCTGGGGGAGAAGCCTTTAGGGTTGACTTTGCATTACGTATAGCAATAGCAAAACTTCTTGCTCGACGAGCTGGCACAGCATTGCAAACATTAATCATTGATGAAGGTTTTGGTTCACAAGACGAAGATGGCCTTGTTCATATCATGGAATGTTTATACGCGATTCAACATGATTTTTCTAGAATCATTATTGTTTCACATTTATCAGAATTCAAACATAACTTTCCGGTACATATTATTATTGAAAAAGGACCAACCGGATCACAGGTTTACGTTGAAGAACGTGGTTAATTATTTAGGAGTATGATAATCAACATGACAACCGCAATTCTTGCAATGCTTATTTTTGTCAAAATTGGCGGCTTCAGTACTAGCAACATTACATTCATAGGTTGTTACTCTCCTTGACTTACCACCCTTTTCTTGAATTGTCTTTGCATACTTATGTGTTTGGTTAATACATTTAGCGATCAATGCGCCACATGCAACAGCGCAACCCATAACGCTTAACAATATAATTTGCATAAAAAATTTCTTCATTTCACTCCTTACATTATTAGTACATTTACCAGTTTAATCTTATCACACGTAAGTTTTAGTATAAAAAAACAAAATCTGGCAAAGTAAGATCTTGCTAAAATATTATGGAATCGCCACGGCCTAAAGGCCGTGGAATCCTTGTGCCCAATTTCTTAATTGCATCCAAACTTACCGAACCCACTGTTTCTGCAAAAAATCCATCCACCCAAAAACTATCTCCCCAGTAAACTTCTTCTAACCCTACCTAGAAAATTCCTCTCTTATTATTTTGCTGCTTTTTCCCTTAAACAGCTACTCTACCATATTTAACTTACTGCTATATCAGGACGAAAATGTAACACCATACGAACATGATCGGGCTGAATATTCAATTCTTCGATATTCCATCTATTTACATTAGCACATTCTCTCAACAGTTCTTCTATTCTTTTGGCCAAGACCTCTTCAAAACTCTTTTTCTATACTACTTTGGCAACCAAACTATGTGCATCATTAACCACCAGTCCAATATTTTTCATAGCACACGGAATGCCTATGTATTCTTTCTTACGCAAAAAACTTATTTTTTTGCTCCGCAACGGCCCATTCAACCCCAGTTTTTAAAAACATGGGGTTTTCTGGGCAGCTCTAATAAAAGCATGTTTATCTAACGTTTAGTTGTTGTTATGGCAACTAGATGAGCAACCACATATTTTGCATGTTGTTCCTGAATAAAAAATATTTACCGTTGTCTTGTTTTGTAGCTGTTCATAATATGGTCTACTTTTAACACTACACTCATAAATTATAGTCGGCTCACCGTCTATTGTTCTGATCTTTTGGTGAGTTTTTTTAGTACACTTAGCAGCAAGACATCCAAATAAAACCCCAAGAACAACTGTGCATAACAATAACTTTTTCATTTTGTCTCCTTTTTAACCATATAACTAGAATAACTAGGTGGCATGTACACGTAGACAATACATGCCACCCAAACCCTTTATCTTATTTTATTGCTTTAATGAAAATATATGCATTTAACATATATTACTCATCTTCATAATACCCTTCATCATCGGGCCATGCGTAATCATCATCCCACGAATATTCATCATCTGGCCATGCATTCATTGCATGAACCATTGATATGCTCATGACAGCAAATTGTAGTCCCAAAAACATGATGGCTGAAAAGACTAGCTTTTTCATCGCCTCCTCCTTTGTTTGGGTTAAACATACAAACTACACGATTTTAAAAGCTTAATGTGCACTTAAGGCTTTCCATCTTTAAGTTTAACGTAGTCAACAGGGCAAAGGCAATGATTTTCTATTATAAAAATTTATATGTCGAAAAAACAAAATAAAACACACTTTTTCATGTATAAATCTGATTTTTTTTAGATTTCTAAAAGTAGCTTTAATTTTATGTACTCTTTTCTCAAAAGATTTATGCTAAACGCACAGATTTAGGCTTATAAACATGGAAAAAGTATGTTGATAACTATTGTTTTAATGATTGTCTACCAGCTTCTTCAAATAATTTGTATTCCCTTTATTGTCTTTATTTTGCTTTTCCTACAAGCTAAAAAAGGAGTTATCGGCAATCTTAAAGAACGCTTAGGATTCGTCCCCAAAGCCACAAAGGGACATTCTGCTATTTGGTTCCATGCTGTTTCAGTTGGGGAAGTTCTTTCAATTCAGGAATTAATTAATCGAATTAAACAGGAAATGCCAGGAACTTTATGTTATTTAACGGTGGGCACTATAACCGGCAAGCGTATGGCCCATACGCATATAAAAGCCGATTATATTAGTTATCTGCCATATGATTTTCTTCCGGCCATGCTTCTTGCGTATCTTCGCATCAAACCGAAAGCCCTTATTGTCATTGAATCGGAACTCTGGCCCAATCTTCTTGCAATAGCAAAACTTGCCAAAGTTCCAGCATATTTGCTTAATGCACGCATAAATCCCCGATCCCTATCCCGCATTCAAACATTTAAAACAATTTTTAGAACACTCTTCAATAGCTTTACCGCAATCTTCACTCAAACAGAAAAAGATGCCGAACTATTTAGCAAACTTAACATTCCCAATGAAAAAATTAATATCCTGGGCAACCTAAAATCATTCAATGTTTGGGTAAAGAAAACAACCTATCTTAAAAACCTTGGCTACAAACCACATCACCCATCAAACATGAAAATTTTGTTGGCAGGATCTATTCATCCATTGGAAGATCTTATTTATATAGACCTTTTCAAAACATTAAAAAACCATCATCCCGGATTAAAGCTTTTTCTTGCTCCTCGTCATTTTTCATGGCAAGAAACGCTTATCCACAACGTAAAAAAAGCAGAACATTCTTTCTTTGTTTGGACGGAACAACATCCATTGCAAACAATAGACCATGTCTCTTTTTCTCAGGCGCTAGAACAAACATTAATACTTCATGATATCATACTTGTCTGTAAATTAGGTGAACTTTTCACACTCTATCCATATGCTGACGTATTCTTTTTAGGTGGAACATTCGTTCCCATAGGTGGACACAATCTATTGGAGCCTGCCGTTTGGTCAATTCCAACCGTTGTTGGGCCTCATCACCAAAATTGTGCTGATTTCGTTAAACGATTAAAGAAATTAAATGGAATAATAACGGTTCAAACACAGAATGATTTGATAGCCCAGACAAATCAGTTACTTTTAAACCAACCATTGCGAGAGGCAGTAGGGCTTACAAGTTATCAGTTGGTAAAACAGGAAGCGCAAAGAGTTCAACAAACTTTAGAACTGTTATTGAAACAATTAAAGAAGCGTTAATCCAAGGATTCTGTATGAGATTTGGTTACACCATCCTCTATGTTAATGATGTACCGAAAACGATGGCCTTCTATAAAAAAGCATTTTGCCTTCAAACAAAATTCCTTCATGAAAGCAATATGTATGGCGAGATGAAGACAGGAGCAACAACCCTTGCATTTGCCGCAGATGCTTTATCAAAACAAAATGATTTTACTATCGTCCCAAACAAACTGCAGAATCCAACGCCAGGAAATGAAATTGCTTTTGTCTCTGACGATGTTAAGGATGCATACACCAAAGCAATAGCTACTGGGGAACAACCATTAAAAGAACCTGTTCAAAAGCCATGGGGACAAACAGTTGCCTATGTTCGTGACATCATAAATGGTGTTTTGATTGAACTATGCAGCCCTCTTGAATAAATGCCTATAAAAAACATACTAAAAAAAAGCCCGCTCGTAATTTTGAGCGGGCTTTTTTTTATAGACTTGAGACTTGATAATATATTTACTTCTTTTTCTTTTTCGAAGTTTTTTTCTTCTCTTCTTTAAGCAACGGCTTACTTATTAGAGCCTCTTCCAAGACTTCGTTCATGTTTTCGACATATACAATCTTGAGTGACTTATCTAATTCTTTTTCAAATTCTTTAATATCTTTAGCGTTACCTTTGGGAACAATAACTTTGGTTATACCAAAACGCGTTGCTGCTAATAATTTTTCCTTAAGGCCGCCAATCTGCAAGACTCTTCCTCGCAATGTTACCTCACCGGTCATAGCAACATCGCGTCGTACAGGAACTTTTGTTAAAGCTGAGGTCAATGCAACAGCCATAGTTATTCCGGCAGAAGGACCGTCCTTAGGAATAGCTCCCTCTGGAACGTGAATATGTATATCAACATCAGAATAAAAATTATCCTTCAAACCAAAATCTTTTGCGCGAGAACGAATATAACTCATTGCTGCTTGAGCCGATTCCTGCATAACTTCACCCAATTGGCCGGTTATAGTCAAAGTACCCTTACCTTTCATAACAGTAACTTCAACATCAAGCACATCGCCGCCAACCTCGGTCCATGCCAAGCCGGTAGCAACACCTATTGTTTGATCAAATTTACGCTCATCTTTACGGAAGAACGGAGCTCCTAGCCATTGCTCAAGCATACCCTCGGTTATTTTTACAGATTTAACCGACTTCGATTTAAGCAAAATTAAAATACTCTTACGTAGAACTTTGGCTAATATTCTTTCGAGCTGCCGAACCCCAGCTTCTTTAGTGTATTCATCAATAATTTTTTTGATAATATCTTCAGATAAATTTATCTGTTCTTTTTTCAAATCATGTTCTTTGAGCAACTTAGGCAGCAAAAAGCTTTGTGCTATTTCAAGCTTTTCCTGTTCGGTATACCCTGACAATGGAATAACTTCCATACGGTCCAGTAATGGATACGGAATATTGTCACCAACGTTTGCCGTTGTAATAAACATCACCTTTGACAAATCATAATCAACTTCTAAAAAGTGATCGCCAAAGGCTTTATTTTGTTCAGGATCTAAAACTTCAAGCAAGGCTGATGCTGGATCGCCACGAAAATCCATCGACATTTTATCGACTTCATCAAGAAGCATGACAGGGTTAACAACTTTAGCTTTCTTCATCGCCTGAATAATTTTACCAGGCATTGCACCAATATACGTACGACGATGGCCACGAATTTCAGCCTCATCTCGTACCCCGCCAAGAGAGATTCGAACCAATGGACGACCAAGAGCTTGTGCAACAGCTTGCCCAAGTGAGGTCTTACCAACACCAGGCGGCCCTACAAAACAAATAATTGGTGAACGGCTTAAATTATCCCCTGCAAATTTTTTCGATGCAAGGAACTCAATTATACGCTCCTTTGCTTTTTTCATCCCGGCATGAGAAGCATTAAGCATTTTTTCTGCCTCTTCCATGCCAATAGTATCCTTATTGGTCGTCTGCCATGGAATAGACAAAATCCAATCGACATAGTTTCTGCTTACAGCAGCCTCTGGAGATGTTGGCTGCATCTGTTCCAAACGACGCAATTCTGCTTCAACTTTTTCTAAAGCCTCTACAGAAAGTTTAAGTTTTTTCGCTTTCTTACGTAATTCATTAATCTCTTGCTGAAAATCATCACGACCCAATTCACGTTGAATTGCTCGCATCTGTTCGTTCAAATAATAATCTTTTTGATGTTTTTCAACCTGACTCTGAACGCGTTTACGAATATTTTTTTCAGCTTTAATAATTTCAATCTCTTTTTGCAGTAAAACGCATAAAGCAAGTGCTCGTTCTTTTAAATCAATGGTCTCTAAAATTTTTTGACGATCTTCAAGATTCAAATGCATCTGGACTGCTATGGTATCTGTTAAATAATCCATATCCTCCAGACCATGGAATAACGTCAATACATCAGCCGATACCTTTTCACCTAGCTGAATATAATCTTTAAATAAATCGAATAAATTGCGCCATAACGCTAAATTTTCTGAATTTTTTTCTAGCGGCAATGGTATAAGGTCCTGAGCAAGAACGCTCATAAAACCTTCAGACTGCCTAACCTCGACAATACGTGAACGAGCAATACCTTCTACCAAAATCTTAAGAGAACCATTAGGCATACGAGCGACCTGAAGGATCACTGCACGTGTTCCATAATGAAAAATATCACTCGCTGTAGGATTTTCGATATCAATAGAACGCTGTGCGGTAACAAAGATTTCTTTATTGCAACGCATAGCCTCATCCACAGCCTTGATAGATAATTCCCTACCAACAACAACAGGTATGATACTTTTAGGAAGCGCTATAATATTTTTGAGAGGCAAAACAGGTAATACTACCGATTCTGCACGTTTAAATAATTCATCCATAAAAATCAACTCTTAATAGTAAATTTTAAGATTTCTTTACAACAATTCTATCAACTTTTATTTACAAAGTATAGTTCTAGTTGAAAACTTTATTATACATTAAAAATAGCTTCTTTTCGCATAAAACCAAGTTTTTTTACACATATTACAATACACTAAATTGACTTTTTGGCCTAGCCCCCTATACTTTTGATAGAAATGCACTTAAATTAATCAATCAAAATCGTCATAAATGGCACCAATCTTGGATTTTTTCTGTAAACAAGAAAATTTACAAGGGTTGCTAAGCTCAAAGTCCCTTAAAACAATGAGGTCACGGTATGCAGGAACAACCGCAACTCAACGTATCACGGCTGTGGAGCATTAAACCAGAATTCAAAAAAAAGGTTTTCTTTCTATCATTAACATTTCTTCTTATGTCTATGTGCCTTGTCATTTGGCGACCGTTAAAAATGGCCGTCTTCTCAAAAATGATTGGTGCTTACCATGTTCCCGATGCAAAACTATATTCGTTATTATATGTCATACCACTTATTCTTTTGTACTCAAAACTCGTCGACTGGCTCAGACGACATCAACTTCTCTATTGTTTCACCATATTTCATGCTGTTGGCGGCATCATCTTTGCCATTCTCTTGGCCCACCCTGTTTATGGAATAGCAAATACCGAAGTTAACGCAAACCGTTGGCTTGGCTGGTGCTTTTATTTTTTCATGGAAAGCTTTGATGCGTTTTTCGCCACAACATTTTGGTCCTTTGCAGACTCGGTAAACAACCCTAAAGATGCTAAAAATTATTACGGTTTCTTTGTATCCGGATCCAAAATAGGCGGAATCTTGGCGTCAGCTATTTTATATACAGTTCTGTCGCTTACATCAGTACAAAATCATCTCACCTTACTCCCGGGAGCACTTTTTGTCGGAAGTTGCATGCTTATTGCCGCAGCCGGTACCATCTATTTTCTTATGAAAAAAGTTCCGGATGATTATATGCATGGCTATGAAGCAGCATATCAACTTGAAAAGCGCAAACAAAAAGAACAAAAAGGTCTTTGGGACTCCATCAAAAGTCCTGTTGATGGGCTCCTTATTATGGTCAAGAACTCATATGTCCTTGGTATTTTTTCCATTGTCGCTTTTTATGAAGTCATAATTGTCATTTTTGATTGGTGGGTAGCATTACACGCGGACGCAGTTATGCCTTCAGTCGGAGCAATGACAGCTTATTACGCGTTCTTCTATTTTCTCATGAATTCAATAGGACTTGCCATATCTCTTCTGGGAACAACACCGATACTCCGTCTCATAGGTATTCGCATATCATTATTTTTATTCCCATTATTATGCATGGTTCTGTTACTCATAACCTATTTATTTCCAACAGCAGATATCTTTTTTGCCGTTCTTGTTGCTCTTAGATCGCTTAACTATGCTTTCAATCATCCTACAAGAGAAGTTCTATATATACCGACAACAAAAGATATTAAATTTAAAGCAAAAACCTGGACAGATGCTTTTGGTACTCGTATTGCTAAAAGTTTCGGGTCCATTTTCAATGTCTCGCTCAAGGGAGCAAGCCCTACATTTGCACTCATTTCAAGTTTAAGTTTAAGTTTTGGTTTAACTTTTTTGTGGATTATTATAGTATACTTCCTAGGTAAAACACTTCAGGCTGCTATAGATAGTAAAAAGGTCATTGGTCAGGCGGATCAACCATCAGAATCCGTACAAAATTAGTCAATATTCGACATAACAAACAAGGAAGAGGGAAACAAAATGGCAATCCATAAGGGGAAGTTTTTGTTTCGTGTTCAAAATTATTTGCAAATTGATAGATATGACTTAATTAAGCTCGCTTTTGGTACAATAATATTTTTCTTCATTATAGGCTCATATTCAATCCTAAGGTCACTTAAAACGTCTGTTTTTCTTGGAATGGTTGGCAGAGAATGGGAACCCATTTCTAAAATTCTCACCATTGCTATTACAATTCCTGCCATGATGCTTCATGCAAAAATCACCGACTCTTTTAAGCGGCACCAAGTTGTATATTGTTTCTTAGGATTTTATGCCATCGCAACCATAATTTTTGCTATCTTATTCGCACACCCTATATATGGTATTTCTAACACACAAATAAGCCCTTATCGTATCACTGGATGGGCATTTGAATTGTGCATGGACTTGTTTCAAGCTTTAATCGTTGGCACGTTTTGGAGTTTTCTTAATTCCATTAATACGCCAGCTATGGCATCTAAAACATACAGTTACATTGTTGCTGGATCACGAATTGGCGGTATGTTAGCCGCTTTTTTAAGCTATTTCTTTTTAGAAAAAACTACAAGCCCAGGGACTGTGACCATCCCATTATTAACTGGTTGCACCTCAATTTTTTTAATATTAGCAATGCTTTGTATTTATTTTATTACGCACAAAGTCCCTGCAGAACATTTACACGGATATGAAGCAGCATATAAAGTCGATCAAACGCAAGAGAAAACAAAAGTACATACCAGTGTCTTTGAAGGCCTCAAATTAATGTTATCGCAACCATATGTTATGGGCATATTTGGGCTTGTTTTCAGCTTTGAGGTCATTAATATAATATTTGATTATCAAATGCACGTACTTATGTCAGTAGAAACCGGTAATGAGATTACTGCTATGAGTTCGTTTATGCTCCTTTATACAGGATCATTTCAACTCTTAAGTTTTGTTTTTGCTCTTTTTGGAACTTCTACTCTTATCAGATTTTTTGGTATTAGATTTTGTTTGTTAATTATGCCTATCGCTACGATATTTTTAGCAGTATTACCGCTATTATGCCCTAAATTACTTATGATTTTTATTGTTATGGTAATATTACGCGCGCTCAATTACGGCTTTAACCACCCATTACGAGAGATGCTCTTTATTCCAACAACTAAAGATATTAGGTTTAAATCCAAAGCATGGATTGAATCATTTGGCCGTACTGTATCTAAAACTACAGGCTCAACGTTCAATTACATCACTACCTACCTCAAAATTCCATACTTTTGCCTTGCAACAGGATCATTTTTATCGGTTATTCTCTCGATTGTTTGGGCTTTCATGGCCTTTGCAGTAGGACAAACCTACAACAAAACCATTGAATCAAATTTGGTTATTGGGAAAAATGTTGAATGCAAATAAACAATGCCTTATTTGTCTCCGTTTGTCTTTTTAGATTTATGGGGTTACAATGTCATCCCGATATAGCAGTAAGTAAGGTAGTGTAGCTGTTTAAGGGAAAAATCAGCAAAAGAATAAGACAGAAATTTCCAGGGTTAGAAGAAGTTTACCGGGGGATAGTTTCTGGGCATATAGATTTTTTGCAGAAACAGTTTGTTCGGTAAGTTTTGATGCAATTAAGAAATATGTTAGTAGCCAATGATAGAATATACTGATACGGTGATCGCCACGGCCTAAAGGCCGTGGCGATTTCAATAGAAACAAAAAAGAACGGGGGATTTATATGTTGAAGCAGTTGCTGCGTGGAATTTGTATAGGTCGAGGGGCTGTCGAATTATTTTGCGAGCGGTTTGTATGCATGTTTAGGGGATTTACTTTACGGACTCTTGTTAAGGTTAAGAGGCAAATATTGGCTCTTTTTTTAGGGATTGCTTTTGCAGCACCATCTATCTCTGCCATGTATAAAACGGGGACGAATTATGAACACGTTCCGCTTGCAATCCTTTTTGATCAAACTGGTTTTGAAAAACCGGAAAATGAAAACTTTGATGCTATGTTATGCGATTTTTTATTATTACTTACCTCAAAAGCGGCACCCATTCTTGTAAGTGATTGTATTTTGTTCAATTTTATTTCTAGATACACAACAACATCCCCAGAAAATTTTAACAATATGGCCAAAGATGAACTTAATATTAAAGATCAACAATGGAAATTCGAATTTAAGGCTCAAGACTGGAAAATTTATCATGCTCCAAAGACTCG
>LDIV01000005.1:112108-114191 GCA_001468855.1 candidate division TM6 bacterium UASB124
AATTTATCATGCTCCAAAGACTCGAATGTTTTTGCTTTTTCCACAAGATCTCGAGAAATATAAAAAATATTTTAAATTAAAGTATCTTAGAAAAATTGAGACAACGAAAGATAATTATTCAGACAAGCTGGATGTCTTTGACCCTACAAAAAATGCACCAATCCCCTTTGAGGTCGGGCAGCTTAAATTCTTTTTGGTAACAAAAGAGGATCCTGAATACGGAACACTATTGAGTAGTGCCTATAACAAACTTGAAAAATTAATTGTGGAAATTGCTAAAAAATTAGGTCTTGCAAATGAAAAAAGTGACCAATTAGACAAAATTGCTCCACTCGGTATATGGGATGTATGCATGTCTGGGCATGGCCTGGTTCAAAAGCTAATCTGCGATCTATCACCAAGGGTAATGCAAGATGTTCTCAGTTTTTTTAATAATCAAGTGCTGACTGGTGTATTAATTGCAGGATCTTGCTTTGTAGGTGGGACAAACTTACAATTTTTCAAATTTAAAAATGATGTTAACAACGAATTAATTTTTTCTGCGCTCAATTACATTGTAGTTGCATGGGGCATTAGTGATATATCGACTTACGCAGAGGTGGTTGATTATTCTGATATTTTTACAACAGCGAGTCATTTGGGAGACAAGGGTCATAGTATAGAGAAACTATTATCATTGCTTGGAAAAGAAAATATTGCAAATATTCCACAAATAATATTACCTGGTGGTTTAGAGATACAAACACTTATACCGAATAAGGATATAGAAATTATTGGCAGAGTCAGGGCTCAAGCTGCCGAGTTTGAAGCTACAGGAACAGTACCCACTGCTACAAGGCGTAAACTACGGTTCAAACAAGATAAAAAGATTATAGAACAAGAAAAAAAAGCATTGCGTAACACTCAAACAATATATAAATCAATCAAAAATCTTTCTGTAGAGGAACAACGTAAGCACTTGCTACAACAAATTCAAAATGAACAAAAAAGAATTTATGAGGAACAAGATATACCAGTATCTCTGCGACAAAAAGCAAAATTTAATGAAAAAATAAAACAAATTGAACAAATGACCAAACAACAATTATCAAGTTTTATTAACCAAAAGTTAAAACAATTAAAAGAACAAATATATCGATTAGATGGGATGATCACAGGACGAGAGTTGCCGTTTAAATCTCAAAAAGGTTATTTTGATATAAAAGATAAAAAGGCAATTCTTGTGTATCCACAAAACATCAATGTTGCAATGTATATCACGACAGTTGTTTCAACCGAATCAGTTAAAATGTTATGCACTGGCAGCGATGCTTTTACGATAAATGAATTATACTATGAATTTCCAAGGATCATTTCAATGATCCCTGGTGATGCCATTCATTTTTTTAAACAGATAAACATAGAAAAAAAAATGAATTCATTAAGTGGGGTACTCTCTGCAATTAATGAGCTTTTTTTAGAAAAAGATGACAGAGAAACTGAAAAAACATTTTTGATAGAAACGCTTAAAGGTCCCAATGATATTCCTCCTTTATGTCAGCTTGAACGTACTATTGAAGGGTCTAATAAACCTTTTCCTATAGAACAAAATTTAGCGTCGGTGAAAAATGAAATAACATTGGAACATGTTATGATTACAACCAGGCCTGATGCTGTAGTTATTCGATTCAAGGTTAAAGATACTAAAACTGCATGGGAGTGTTCATTTAATCCAAACGATTATACAAAAGAAGGTCGGTACCCAAGTTTATCGATGTTTAAGCAGATACATAACATCAAAAAATATGGGCAAGATTTTGCACAAATAAAAATGAATCTAAAAAGTAAAGAAGTGCAAGGCATCAAAGAACTTTATTCGTTAATTGTGGGATTGGAAAGCAAAATAAATATTGATAAATCACAATTTAAAAAAATTAAAACAGTAGCAACCAATGCTTTGCAAAGTCCAAATGCCAACATGCAAAATTTTGGTACACTGCTTCTGATACTGTTGGCAAAAACAACGCAACAACCAGAAAATTTTATTCGGAGTATATTTCAAACAAAGTTTTTGGATATTCAAAAAAATTTTTTAGCAAATCTA
>LDIV01000006.1 GCA_001468855.1 candidate division TM6 bacterium UASB124
AAAATTGTTGGAATAAATTTTTAGAGTTAATTAAATCTAACCCAGAATTTGTTTTGACTTTGCAAGACTTGCCTTTAGATGATGTGGAGGGAGATGGCCCCGCAGCGGCTAATAGTGTAAATGAGCTAACTATAGGCAGAACGTTACAGCTGAAAACGTCTATATCAAAATTATTTAATAACGGATTTTCAAGTAAAGTAGCAGGAGTTAAAAATAAGGCAAAAGAAACCGCAGAAACTTTAATATCAATGGGAATGACGGGTGGGCATCCAGAATGGACAACCGTAAAAGATCTAATTTTAAAACTATATACACAAAAATTTGGTACATTTTCTTCTGAAGCGGTTCAGGCGCCACAATAATAAAGTCAAAAGATCTCTTGCATAACCTATAAAAATGGTTATTTTGGTAAAAACATTTTAGGAGAGATTTTGCAGATAAATATCGCAACCGTATAAAACGTTTTGGGTTGAGAGTTAATCTCATTGCCGGAATTTATAATTATGAATTGGTTTAAAGCAGGTTATGCAAGAAGCCTATTTTTGCTGTCAATTGATTTCCGATTTACTGTCTTTAAGTGATTTCGGAAGTAGAGCATGGTAAACACCGGCATCAAAAAAAGTAAAATTTGGGATGAGTGCTAAGTTCTCGCTTTGTTCTTTGTGTAAAAATATTGATTTGATAACAAATTAACAAATCTTCCAAAATGGAAATCCACTCATTCACCGTAGTTCTCTTTACATGACACTCACGGGAAATGTTTGTAACATTTAAAATGGCGCCATGAGAAAGACTCATTATCTGTAAGAATCTGGTAAATGGTTCAAAATGTCGGATCAGGCCTTACATTTTTACCTCTTCTTCCAAATATAAATCTATGTAAGATTGTAACGTTGACCTGTAATCATCATAAGAAAAACGAAGTGGCAAGAGTCCATATTTTAAAGCATCATCAAGATTAAACTGTTCTTTGAGTTCACAAACCATAAACTGGTGGAGTACTTTTTTAATGCTCGTCCGCCAAGTAAGTCAACCCATTGCCTCTTTAGCTTTCTGGCACTTGAACCGGTAAGAATAAATTTCCACATGCGTTTTTTTCAATAAACATATGCACAATGGGTAAAAGTTCCGGTATTTTTTGAATTTCATCAATTACTATTGCTTTTCATTCGGCTGTGCCATTACAAGTTCTGTTAAATGATCCGGATTTGCAGTAAATTGATACCGAATATCAGCTTGTCGTAAATCGATTAATAAGGATAATAAATAAATAGACGCCAGTTTTGTCACTTTAAGTCTCATTATGACGGTAGCGGCGTCATTTTGCAAATAAATAATAAAAAACATGAAAAACAGAAGGAGCGTCAATGGGACGCCCCTTTATAATTCTAGAGATCTTGGAGTTAAATTTGGATTTTAGATTAATTTTAGGTTAATTATGGTCCGTTTCCGGTGTTTTTCCCATAGCTTTAATAAATCTATCCAAATATCTTTCAGATGTTTTTTTTGTTACATTGCTTTTCAAATCCAGAAACTCTTTAATTTCTTCTTTGGCTGTTGTTATAACAAACTCTTTATCGATTTTACCTCTTTTAATATTTTTGTTTATTTTTTTCATTATTTTACGAGTTAGAGTTTCGTTATTTTTTGCACTTATTCCCTTATTTCTAATCATTAAGACAACAAGTTTTTCTGCAATTGGAGCTGAGATTTTTTCTGGAACGGCTGCTTTACGTTTTCGTTTTGGATTATTTTGGGTATTGTGGGTTACAGGTTTTCCATTTTGGTATTCCGCTTCAAGTTTATTAAAAACTTTTCCAATAATCTCCGGAATGGCAGATTCATCAACGACAAGTTCGTAAAAATCATTAAAATACGCAGCCTTATCGAGTTTTTTATAAACCATGCCTTTAACCTTATTCCAGTACTCTTTTACTTCAGTGCTATTTTTAACTTGTAGTTTGTTTACAACGAAATCTTTTGTTATGGCTCGAATTCTACGGCGTGCTAATTTGAAATTAACTTCATTATTATATCTCTTAGGTTTGAAATTGTCCGGATAAAGAGTTTTTAGGTAAAGCTTGAAGTCTTTTTGGATTTTGCGTGAATTTGATTGGTTGATATTACCTTCTTGTGAGTTTTCGTATATCAAACTGCGGCCTTTGGCAATAAATGATTCAATTTGTTCAGGTGTAAGGTTTAGATTATGTTTTGCGATTTGTTTATTGAGATAAAGCTTAAAATCTTGTAGCGCTTGATGTGCCGAAAGTGACGTGTCATGCTGTGATTCATCATACTGAGATGCTTCATCAGAAAGCGAAGGCTTGGTTTGTGATATATCATTGACAGGTAAGCCTTCTTGTACGGGATCTTTGGTGCTTCCTTTTAAGTTTAATCCAAAAGTTGAGAAATTAAGTAAAATTATTGATACAAGTAAACAAATTCTAAATGTTTTCATGTGTTTCTCCCCCCTTAATAAAACCTTGAATTTAAAATGTATTTGAGCTTATTACCTTTTCAACATGATTTTATAATTTTGATTTTATATTAGTCAATAAACTGAAAAAATAATGAAATTCGGCCAGTAGATAACAGAAAATTATAAGTGGAGACTTTTTTTGAAAAATGTGCGAAAAAAGTAACTAATTTAAAATTTGTAGGATGTTAAATTTTAAATTTTTTTACGATGCTTATAATAATCGTAATTACACTTATCATCCATAAAAGTTTGAGTGCTATTATTTTTATAAAAGCTCTATTGCTTGACCGCATTCTCCTGTTCCTTTCGTTATTTAAATTACTGTATTTAGAATGTTGAATTTGACGCATTTTTGTCAATGGTTTAGATAAAAAAAGAAGCACACGTTGGTGCGGTGCGGTGCTCAACGTGTGCTCAGACTGAGGTTTTTGGTTTTTTATTTGGTTGACATATAAGAATTTACTGCAGTATCTTCGATATTCCCGAAAAGATTCCGCAATTTTTTTACTCTATTGATCATAATTTTGCCGTTGTCCGATGCTGAATTTAAAACAGGGGCATCACCTCCAGGGTTGATTTCTTTTTTTAGTAAATTCTCAAATTTTGCTTGGTTTTGTTTTAATATGTCACTGTCTATATATCCATGCAGGAGTAGTCGCTCCATAAGGGTTTTACCCTGAGCTTGTTGTTTGTACATTTCTTGAATTTCGAGCTTTGTGGGGTCTTCATCTTTTTCTGAATATGTTACTGCTTGAATAAGTGTTGGCAGAAACTCACTCCAAAGTTCCATCTCTTTTTCTTTTAGGTCTTTTGGGTTATTCAGTTTCATTAACTTTGATTCCCTCTTATCAAGCAACTCCAGAACTTGAGTGAAAAAGCCTTTTGTCGCCAAATTTTTATAGATTTCATTATTTTTCTTAATATCGGTTTCGTTTGTTGATGTTGGTTTTAAATCTTTTGTATTTTGTGTGATAAAATTTTTAATCATTTCTGTGTAGTTTTTTATTTGATTTAGAATAGCGTCGGATTTGGATTGCTTTTTATCAGCTTTTTCATTGGCTTGTGATTTTTCTTCCCCATATTTCTGCTCAACTTCACCTGAAAGTTTGCCAGCTGATTCAGAGATAAATCTATAAAGTTTCAGCGAACGCAGTAGAGCACGACCAGCTTTTTGTGCCTCAGTAACACCTCCAGTTCCGGATTGAACTTCTAGGGCGTTAACAATTTGTGGTGCAAACTTTTCCCACATGTTTTTTTCTTGTTCTAAGTTTTTAATTCTATATCCAGCGGCTCCATAATTTTTTTGAGGTACACGACTTGCTTGATCAGATATTTGATAGTCTTGTTTCTCCGGAATTTTGATTAACTCTTGTTGCCGCGTATCAAAAAGATTTTTTAATTCTACAAGTGTTGCCCCTGTTGCTAGCTCTTTTATTGCTGCTTGGTTCCCAATATTTTCATTTTCTCTGGCAAGAATAGCTTGAATTCGATTTGTTAAATTGTCGACGTAAGTGATAGATCTTTTGATGTCATTGTTTTTTTCAGATTCGTAAGATTCACCTTTTTTCTCATCTTTGTTGTCTTTTTCCGTTGTTATGGATTTATCCTGGTCTTGGTTTTTTAATGTGCTGTCTCCCTTGTATTTATTCCAATAACTTGAGCTTGGGGTGTATCCACTATATCCGCCATAATTACTTCCATAACCCCCATAACCTCCGCTGCGGTTTCGCGAAGGACTCCAGTCTCGGCCACTGTAACCACCTGATGGACGATATGATTGAGAGTATGGACGATATGATGGATAGTATGAATATGGTCGTTTGAATTTCATTTGTTCTATTCGTCGTGCAGCCTCTTTTTCTTCTTGCTCTCTCTGTTTTTTCTTTTCCTCGAGAGCTTTTTTTGCTTCAGGGCCAGAAACTACTTTTGAAAGATCGTTAGCGAGAGGTGTTAGTTTTTGGTTTAAAATATTGATAATTTCTTGTTCTAATCTTTTGCCTTGATTATCTGTCTTTATTCGTGTTGGTATGTCAAATAAAAGAGGTGATTGTTCAAAACTTGTAGAAGTTCCTTTGGGGATTGACGGTTTTGTGGAATCTTTACTTTGATCTTGAGTTGCACCTGAATTCGGTTTTTTATCCAGAGCATGAGATTCAAGTTGTTTTAAAAAATCTTCGAATGAAAAGTTTTCTGACGTACTTGCAGGTAGCTCATCTCCTGCATATAATCCCGTATATACGTTAAATGACAAGCCTGCTTGAAGTAAAATTACACTTAATAAATAAAGTAACTTTTTCATTTTGGGACTCCGGTTTGTACTTCAGACAGTATATCAATAGGAGTGTAAATTTTGGGTTGTGTCTGTGATTCGATTTCAGGTGTTTTAGATTTGATATTTTTATGATCTAGTGTTTTATTTACGGAGCTTGCTCTTTTCTGGGGTATGGTCGATTTAACTTTGGCGCCGCGTACTTTAGGCTTAAGAGGGACCAGTGGAGAGTATTCTGGTAAAGATTCCATTTGTGTGTTGGCAAGTTCTTCAAGAATCTCCTTATCCTCTTCTTTAGCCTCTTCTTCTGTAACCTTTAGTTTTTCATTTAACATATTCAATTCATCAATCAGTGATAAATATCTTTGTCGGAGTTGTTTCATTGAATTTTGTAGAGCTGTATTAGCTTGAGTCTGTTTGCCAAAACCTGAGGATGATTTTGGCGTAGGTGTGTCTGAAAAATCAAAATCAGCGCTGCCTTGAGAGATGTCTTGTTTGGATCTATGTGGTGTTGAAGTGCTTGTTGGGGTAGTCAAAAATATTTTTTGATAAACTTTTTTACTATTAATTAACTCGCTTGCTACAACTATTTCATCTATTTTTTTTCTTATTTCATATAAATATTTTTCTTTGAATTGTGGAGATAGCTTTTTATTGGCCTCAATGTTTTTTTCAAAAATTGTTAAATTTTTATTCATCTCTTGTACGTAACTTGAAAGAGCCTTACGAGACTCTTTGGTAGGTTCTGTTGTTTTTTGGTTTTTAGTTTCTACTATTTTTGTATCAGGATTAAGAAAAAGAGTTCGACGGTCTTTTTTAGGCCCAAGGGTTTTTGTTTCAGTTAATTTTCCAGTCGAGCCGGAAGTTCCAGCGGTTGCCCCTGTTGCCGGAACGGGAGGCATTTTGGGTAAATCTGCTTTATCTTCTGCTTCACTTATCATTTTTTCCATGTCTTTTGCCAGTTGTTCAAAATCAATATTTTTGAACAGATCTTCAAAGACATCTGCTTTAAGCTGAGACTTTTTAATAAAAAATAAGAAGCTTGCGCTTATTGCGCAAAATATGATAAATGCCAGACAAAGTGATGTTTTTGAATGTGATATTTTCATAGCCTCGTCCCCCGATTATAAAAGGCTAAAATAATTAATTTCTAATATAATTTTATGAGATTAGATGTGTTAAAGTCAAACTATGGTATTAAAAGAGGTTTTAGTGTAGCAAGGTCACGATCTTTGGCTTTGAGTGTACGACGTTTTAAATTTGAAAAATTACAACTTGGTTTTTTGTTGATAGAATTGATGATGGCAATTTTTATTGGGCTGGTACTAATTTCTTTGTTGATGAGAATGCAATCGCTATTGATTGAGTTAGAAGACTCTTTTTATATGAGGGAGAAGGCATTGGGGTTGGTTGTTGAAAGGCTGGAGTGTGATGCTTTTGTGAAAAACGGGGTAGATAAGAATGACAACATATCTTCTGTTATTGCCAGTTATGGACGTAATTTTAGTCTTAATTTGGAACGAAATTATTCTGAAAATAATTTGTTTATAAAAGTTAAAGCAGAGTGGAAAACATTGGTTGGTAAAAAATGCTGTCTTGAAATATGAATAATAAAGGTTTTTCATTAATTGAATGCACAATTTACCTTGCTCTATTTTCATTAATATCTATTTTGTTTTTGGGGGTGGCATCAAGAGCTCAACTTAAATTAATGAGTATTTCTGTTGAACAAGAAAATTTTTACAGACAAGTTCTTGCAGTTGATCTTTTACGTAGAGATTTAATGAGTGCCGGGCAACATTTTTCAGATTGGGATTTACAACCAACTGTTCTAAGACAGTCTGTTTTTAAAAAGTTAACACTGTCTGACAAAAATTTACCAGAGAGCGTTGCTGTTTCATGGTTTACTGGAAATCAGGGTCTTATGCGGGCTCAGGGGCAATATAATTTTACTAAACACGAATGGATTCATAAGACTTCTTGTCTTGTTTGTAAATCCATAAAAGAGATCAATTTTATGCCGGAAAAATGTTTTGATGAACAAAACAAAGAGTCCAGATCAGAGTATTGTGGTGTTTGGGTTGTTTATAAAAGTGTTAGCTCAGAGCATGCGCAAAAAATTTTGGAACAAAAATTTTTCGTAAAATTTAGAAATGGGGTTGTGGAGTGAAGTATAAACGTTCTTGTGGCAGTGCTTTGTTACTTGTTTTTGTTATATCATTTGTTGTTTCGCTTGCTGCAATACGCTGTTGGCAGGTATCTAGTCTGCTATGTGATGTTCAGTATCAACGAGAGCTTTTTTATAAACGCTTTTACTTAACGAACAGAATTTTGAATGTGGGAATCGATTTGGCTTGTAAAAATTTTGATACCTTTTTAAACTTGAAAAAATCAACAGATGTTGCAATGCCCATTGATATGAATTTTTGTTTAACAGAGTTTGAGATTAAAAATTCAAATATTGCGCAGCTTACTGTTGCAACTGTTATAAGTAAGAAGATTAAGTCAGGCATTCCCAAGCCTAATCGTCTTTTATTGACAGCAAGATTGATTAATAATAATGAAAATATTTGTAAGTTAAGATGTTTACTGGAGCGTAAGAAGAATGGAAATGGGGTGTATTTTGTGGTTTCTCATTTTACTCTCAGCTCTTCTTTATGATGTAGCATTTTTTTTCCCGGAATATTTTGGTTTTTTTGTTTTACCATCTATATTATTGATTTTTTTTGCTTTGCATTTGGCACAAAATTCAAAATATGTGCAAATTGGTGTAGATGGCGGGGTGTCCGAGAGTAGGGCGAATCATTCGGGTACGCAATTCTTTGGGTTTGGTTTAATATGGGGCGTGTTTGTATTTTCGGTTCATTTTGTTTGGTTACTGGTGTTACTTTTAGATAAAATTCAATCCGGTAAAAGCTTTGCAATATTTACATATGCAATTGGAATGACTTATTTTTCTCTTACAAGTGCCATATGGTTTATGGTTATTGAGTTTTTTATAAAAAAATTTTCACGTTATTATACTTTGCAAATTATAATGTTTTTTGTTACCTGCTATGGCTATTTTTATCTTCTCGAACATTATGCATTGTGGTGGTTAGGTAGATTAGAGGGATATCCATTTTTAAATCCATTAATTCCACTGATTAACTTTAAGTTTTTTGCAAAAATATTTATGGTTGTAGGTACTTTGCTTGGACATGGTGTTAGTAGTTATAACAGAGACGTTATCAATAATAATTGTGCTGATTTCCCACAACCTGACGGTGTTGAGTTTATCTATTTAAGACCTGAGATTGTATCAGTAGATCAAAATTTGGTTGGTTATGAGTATCAAATTTACAGAAAACTTTGTGATTTGAAATTATGGGAGAGAAGAGACGAACACAAGCAGTTTATAATATTTGCGCCTGAGAGCTCATTTCCGTTTCCGTTAAATACTTATCCGAGAGTTATGGAGATGTGGGGCAATGTTTTACCCGATAATGCACATTTGTTAATAGGCACTCAGTACAAGCTTAATGGGAAAATTTGTCAGGCAGTGTGTTGGTTAAATAAATGTCGCATAAGAAAATTTTATGTCAAAAAACACTGTGTGCCGTTTGTAGAAAAAATTCCTCATCTTTATAGAAAGCTTAAAACCATCAGAGATGTTTTTTTGAGTGGTGTTCTTCCTGAATGTGTGGCTCAATTTTCCAGGCTAAAAAAGTTAAAGCAGCAAAATTATTTTGAATTTGATGGTTTTAAATCCTCCAATGGCAAAATTATTTTTATTCCGCAAATTTGTTCAGAGTTGTTTTTTGTCTCAAATTATAAATTGTTTTCTGAAATTGAAACAGGTTACGCAAAACATAATGATTTTACTTTTGTTACATTTTTTGTAAATGACAGTTGGTTTTTAAATTATTTTAAAAAAATAATGCAAGATAGTGCCAGATTAAAGTCGATACTTAGCGGAGTTCCATTGATTTATATTGGGCATAAAGAATTAAAACTCTTTTGATACAAATTTTTGGGCAATCTGTTATAATTTTGTACACGAGTTTAGTGTTTTTTAAACTTAGGGTTAATGCAATTAATCCAAACCAAAAAGAGGGTTGATTATGAAAGTGTACATGCTCAAAGATGTTTTAAATGTTGGTATGGCTGGAACAATGATAAATGTTTCTGACGGATATGCCAAAAATTTCCTTTTCCCTCGTAAACTTGCTGTTGAAGTAACAGATGAAAATGCTGCAAATTTTAAAGTAAAGATTGAAGCAGTGAAGCAAAAGGCTGAAGTTATAAATAGCAAAATTGCAATGTTGGCAGAAAAAATAAAGACTCTTCATCTTGCAATAAAAGAAAAAACTCATGATGATGGAAAACTTTATGGTTCAGTTGGCCCAGATGAAATTGTTGAGTTGTTAAAAAAGAATGAAATTGTTGTAAATCGTAAACAGATTGAATTTGAAAAGTCTATAAAAACTGTTGGTGACCATAAAGTTACGGTTAAGCTTTCGGCAAAATTGAAACCACAATTTACATTAAAGGTTTCTGCTTTGTCAAAGTAGATTTTATATACATTAATTTAGGGATTTGATGTCTGAGTTAGCATACAGAGAGAAATTTCGAGAAAACAAAGCGGTTCAGACCGAATCGGTGCTAGGTAAAAAATTGCCGGCCAGTGTTGATGCTGAAAAAGCTGTACTGGCCGCTATACTTTTAAACGATGAAAATTTAACGTTAGTTACCGATATTTTAAAGCCTTCCGATTTTTCACTTAAACAACATCAGGTTATTTATCAAGCAATTATTGATTTGGCGCAGGCAAATAAAAAGATTGATCTACTTGTATTACAAGATTATCTGGATACAAAAAAATTACTTGATACTTGTGGAGGTATTACATACCTTATCGAGCTTCAAGAGGATATTCCATCCATTGGGCTTGTTGTTCAACATGCAAAAATTGTTAAAGACAAAGCAATTTTGCGCGATTTAATTCACTCTGCGGCTGATATTATTACAACGTGCTATAACCAGGATATTAACGAAATTGACAGTGTGCTTGATTTGGCAGAAAAACAGATTTTTCAAATTTCAAATAATCTTTCTCCGACTACCTTTGTTCAACTTGATATACTGTTAAAAAAAACATTTCAAAATTTGGCCAAAGTTAAATCGTCTCGTGAAGGTGTAACAGGTATCCCTTCGGGTTTTGCAAAATTTGATGAAATGACGTCTGGCATGCAAAATGGCGATTTACTTATTTTGGCAGCACGGCCCTCAATGGGAAAAACTGCATTGGCTCTTAATTTTGCCTTGAATGCGTGGCATAGTGGATCGTCAATTGGTATATTTTCACTTGAAATGTCATCAGAACAATTAGTTTTGCGTATGCTTTCTGCAGAGGCGCAGATTCCTTACCAAAAAATTCGTAATGCAATGGTTTCTTCTGAAGAATGGATGGACTTAACAAATACTGCGGCAAGCCTGGCTGAGGCCAAAATTTATATTGATGATTCGCCCGGGTTAAATATTCTTGAGTTGAGAGCTAAAGCGCGAAAGCTTAAAGCGCAGTGTAATATTGGTTTTCTGGTGATCGATTATTTGCAGTTGATAAGTTCTAGTCAAAGACATGAAAATAGAACGCAAGAGATTTCCGCAATTTCGCGTTCCCTTAAAGCGTTAGCAAAAGAGTTGGGCATTCCGATTCTTGCATTATCCCAGTTATCTCGATCATTGGAAAGTCGTATGGATAAGCGTCCTATGTTATCTGATCTTCGTGAATCCGGAGCTATTGAGCAAGATGGTGACGTGATATTTTTTATTTATCGAGATATTGTCTACAACCCTGATACTCAAAATCCTGATATTGCTGAAATTATAATCGGTAAACAGCGTAACGGACCAACTGGGCAATTTAATGTAAAATTTCGTGGGGATATAACACGGTTTTATGATGTGTCAGACCATGAGTATCCACTGTAATTTTGACTCGAGATTATAATTAAAATATGTTTTGCATTAATCAAGTCTGGTCTAAAGAATGGGAGAGAGCGATATGAATGGTGATTCGGTTATACTCGGAGTTGATCCTGGTTTTCACGTAACGGGATATGCCATTTTAAAAAAAGAATCAGGGAAGACATTTTTAGTCGATTGTGGTTATTTGAAGATGAGTTCAATTCAAACGCTTACAACTCGTGTTGGAATTTTTTATAAGTTTTTTAACGAAAAGATTACAAAATGTGGTGTGCGTGAGATAGCACTTGAAACATCTTTTTTGGGTAAAAATGCTCAAACCTTTTTAAAGTTAGGATATTTAAGAGGGGTTTTATATCTTTTGGCTGACCAGCATGGACAAATTTTGCATGAATTTGCGCCGCGAGAGGTCAAAACTGCGGTAACTGGTTTTGGTGGCGCAAGTAAAGAACAGGTAGCAAGCATGGTTTTTCGCTTATTTCCTAGGGTCTCAGAATTGAATGTTTCCGTACAAAATGACGTTACCGATGCATTGGCAATTAGTCTTTGTGGATTGTGGATGTCTGGATCACCTTTGGCCAGGGTCATGAAATCTTGAAATTAAAATAATAATTAAAATAATAATTGTGTAAATCAACAAAATTGCTGAAACCATTGATTGGAAGAGAAGTTTTAAAATTGAGAATTGTGTTTGACAAGTAATGTCTGATAATGATTATTATGTAAAAAATCAAGATGAGATTTTTATTCGGGTTGCCGCGACTAACGTCGCGCAACACCAATTAAAATGAAAATTTAATTAGCTGAATAAAAATTTGGAAGTCAGACATTTAGCTAATATGCATATTCATTTCTTATTAATAAGCCTTCTCCACCAATCGCACGATATTTTTTAATTATTATGCAACTAAACCAATTTAACGAAATCCAAATTAATATTAATTATAAAAATATTAACTATAAAATTTTTACTAATTTATAAAAAACAAAAATTTCAGTTGCAAAAAAGGGGAAATGCTCGTTTTTCGATTATTTAATCGAAACTTTTTTTGCACTTTAAACAACATTTAAATTAGATTGAATTTGTTTCTGGAAATCCCCCGCGCTACCCGCGCTCTTTTATATTCTTCTCCATTCCAAAACATAATAACCAAAATAACAAAAGAAGAAATATGCATTCCATTGTTATTTTTATTATTTATTTTTATTAAATCTTAAAACCCATGATTCTTAAATCAGGTTTTAAATCTTCTGGAATTTCAATTCTGTTTCTTAAATAATGGGTAATCAAAATCTGCACACTAGTTTTATTTCCAAGCATTACAGCAAAATGCAATGGTGTCTGTCCATAAACCTTATATTTTATATTTTCAGGATCCGAAATTGAATACTGCTCTAAAAATTCATTTGAGTAGCAACTGTAAACTACTGGATTTGCACCTAATTCAAGCAATCTTCTTAAAAAATTGGGACAATTTGGAAGCGTTCCTATAACAGCCCAATGTAAAGCTGTACCACCAAAAGAATCGAGCTCATTCACATTTAATCCCAAATTTAATTCTTCAGATAAGGCTATCAATGTATTCAAAATATCTACATTCCCAGTAAGTGATGCATACTCTAACACTGTTAAACCATTACTATCAAATGCTCTTATATTTGCACCAGCTCTAACCAAAACCATTATACATTCAACTTTTTGATCCCGAACTGCTTCATGCAAAAGCGAACACCTATATTCAACATCCCTTGGCGTTTCATTAACATCTGCCCCAGCTCTTATTAATACTTTCATACAACCAGGAAGTCCTTTGTGTAATGCCTCAGATAAGAGTGCATTGAGATTATATCTATTAAGATTTAATCCTGCATATCGTAATATACTTAGAATTTCCTCGTCTGACAAAAAGTCTCTCACTCTTTTACAAGTTGATCTGTACCTACACATTTCTCCAATTAAGTTTGTCAAATTGGGATGTTCAAAAAATATTTGATCCTTGGTCTTTTGAATAAAAATGCTTTCTATTATCTCATTAGGCATATCTAATAAATTTACTTCAGATAATTCCTGCTCTTGTCTTTTCTCGGCTAGTTGTTCAACCCTATCTACACAAGCAGTCTGATCCGCAAGTTGGCGCTTAATTCCATACGTATCTGTTTCCCACATTCCTAGCAATAATCCTACTACCATAATTTTTGTTATATTTTTCATGAATAAACCCCTACTGTTTTAGAAAACCAATAAACTCAATTTTTATATAGATTATATAGAAAATGTTACCCGTATAATAACAAATTGTCAATTTTTATTAACTTTTATCATTTAATTTTATCATTTAAATAGTATATTAATTCGCACGAATAATATACTATTTAAATAAAATGTGTTTTTGGGTATAAAAAACAACCGCCATGTAATAAATTACATGGCGGAAAAAGGAGAAAGGAGAGTAGTAATGAAGCCTTCTAAAATTTTTTATTCTTTGGATACTTTTCCATTATGACTTTCGATTACTGTCTTTAATCTAACCGATCCTACAAGAAAATCAAGCTCTTTTTTAAAATTTGTATTCTTGAGGAGAATTATGCAATAAGTTTTCAAATATGCAATTTATTTATAACTTGCTTTTTTCATAAAAGCAAATCAGCTCTAAAAATGTCAATTTATCTCTTGCTCTATTATCTTTAACTGGAGCATTGATGCTAAACTAAATTTAAAGAAAGTCAAACAAAAGACTTAAAAAAGTTAAATTTCTATAAAAAACGCCTGTTTTAAATCAAAAACATCAATAGGAATCGGACTAGTTATAAAAACCTGGAATTTTTTTTCATTCAGAAGTTTTATACCTCGCATTAGGTTTTGATGGTCAAAATCAGTTAAAAAGTCATCCAGTAATAAAACCCCGGGAATACCTGCCTCTGCCATACAATCTAATTGAGCAATTTTAATTAAAAAAACTATCAACTTCTGTTGCCCTCGAGATGCATAAATTTTTGCTTTTTTACCATAAAAATCAATTACAAAATCATCCAAATGAGCCCCATAGAAGCTTCGCCCTAATGTATTTTCCAACTTTTGACTATCTCTTTTTTCATATTCCTGCCAAAAGTCTGCAAAAGTCAATGTTTTCCCGACTCCATTTTTTTGTAAATAAGAAAATTTAACCTGCAAATCAGACTCAGTCGCTTCGAAATAACTTCTAAGCAGTAGATTCACGTGATCTTCCAACATGCTTAAATAATTTATTCGTATATTTTGAAGTTCGGATGTTTCGGCCCAAAGTTTTTCCGACCAAATTAAAAGCTCATCCATTAATCCCGTCGTAATTACCGGACTGACTTTTATCTGCCTAAGAAGGCTATTTCGCTGTTCAAGCACCTGGTTATAACGTCTGAACGTTGTATATAAATCGGGATTTAAAAGTAGAGTAGAATAATTCATCAGGTCACGCCTAAACTCAGGCGCACCGGAAACTACAATGATATCATCAGCACAGACTGATACAGCCCTGTATTGAGAAATAAGCTCCCTATAAGAACTCACTGGTTTTTGATTATGTTTTACAACTTTACCTTGTTCATTACCAAAGCCAACTTGAATTTGGTTAGAAGTATCATTACATTCAACGTCTATTTCAATAAAAAAATAATCTTGATTATGTTTTATCAGTTCACGATTCAGGTGCGTGCGAAATGATCTTAGATAACAACAGTAATGCAAAGCCTCAAGTAAAGAACTTTTACCGGATCCATTTTTGCCTTTTATGACAACAAATTTTTCATCAAATTCCAATTCTTTTTCCGAAAAACATCGAAAATTACGCAACTTAAGTCTTTTAATACGCACAATTAAAATCACTTTTGTTTTAAAAAATATGCGCCGTAATAAGTTTTTCATCTAAGTACGGCGCTATAAAATTCAACAATCTATTAACTTTGAGAAATAGAAACCGGCATCACAAGATAAGTCTGAACAAAGTTGTCATCCTTTGTTTCAAAAATAATTGGACGAGCACCGTTTTTAATAAAGAACTGCAAATTCTTTTCAGGAAATCCTTGAAGTCCATTTAAAATATATGGAGCATAGAAACGACTTTCTATCGCTCCTCCCGAAAATCCATCCATGTTTAAATCTTCATCTAGTTTTCCAACTTCTTTATTATGCATATTAACTTTTAGAGTTCCAGGCATAAATCTAAATGTTGTAGAAACAAACTGGCCTGCAAGTAGGCAGCTTGTACGTTTTAGCGTTTTTAGTAAAGAATCCTTTACTACTGTTGCTGGCAAAAAACCTTCTTTATCTAAAACCGGTTTATATTGAGGAAATGCATCAGAAATAAGTTTTGTGAAAAAATTAAAATTTTTTCCGGAGAATACAAGTTGATTACCGCATATCCCAAGGAAAATACTATCTCCAGCGCCTGAATTTTCAAATAATTTTTTAATCTCCATCACCGCACGCTTAGGTAGTACCCACTTCTTTTCTTCGGCTAATGTATATTTCGTTGTTGTTACACGGGCAAGACTATGCCCATCGGTTGCCACAATACTCATCTCTTGTGGGTTAACTTCAAGCAACATTCCATTCAAAGCGGGATTGGCATTATTTTGAGGAATAACAAAAGCAACCTTGCTAATCATATCTAATATAAAAGATGCCTTAAAATCCATTAAATTTTCAATGCGTTCAGGAAATGGAGGAAATTCTTGGGCATCTTTTATGTTAAGAGAAAGATCAACTCCTCCGGATTTCAAACTAATCTGATTTTGATTTATATTAAACTCAATCTCTCCATCAAGCTCTTTTATCAATTCAAAAATACGTTTTCCAGAAATTAAAAAGCTACTTGTTTCCGAAACATCACTTTCAATTGCCATACTTGATTGTAAGCTAATTTCCAAATCCGTTGCTTTAAGCGTTAATTCCCGTGGTGTAATTTGAAAAAGAATTGACTCTGTAACATCTAAGGTAGTTCTTTTGCTACAAATCGGCTGCATTGATGACAATATCGATAATAGCTCTCGTTGAGACGTAATAAATCTTCCGGTCATATTAAAATTCCTTCATTTTCAATGAAATTTATTTTACGTGTATTGTAAATAATTTTGCTTGTTTTTTCACTTCTAGTATTATACAACATCAAGACAAATCAGCCAAGGTGTAGATACCATAATAAATAACACAAAAAGACGAATATATTATGCTAAAATTAGAAACTAATAATTTAATAGAAAAACGACTTAAGGAATTCAAAGAACTAAACAAACTCGATACAAAATATTGGTTCAGCGAGTTATGCTTTTGCATACTTACTGCTAACTCGAAAGCCACAACTGCTATTCGTATTCAACAGCAAGTAGGCCCACAAGGTTTTATAAACTTATCACAAGAAGAACTAGCACAAATTATTAGAGATAACAATCATAGATTTCACAACAATAAGGCAAAGTTTATTGTTGAGGCAAGAAAATTTATTGATATCAAACACCGAATTGAAAAATTAACCGGAAATCAAGCACGTGAATTTTTGGTTAAAAATATTAAAGGCCTGGGATACAAGGAATCATCACATTTTTTACGTAATGTTGGGTATAACGATGTTGCCATAATCGATCGACATATATTACGTTTTCTTCATTCGCAAAAACTTATTAATTCTATTCCAAAAACAATAACAAGAAAAAATTATCTGATTTTCGAACAAATTTTATCTAAATTTGGAATTGAGCAATCACGTCTTGATCTTATTATTTGGCAAAAAATGACGGGAAATGTTTTAAAATAGCGAAAAATATATTTAATTTACACCTTATGATCTTGGTAACACAGCTTTACATAATGCGTGTATGTTTGGCGAAAATGTCTTGCAATAATTTCCCTCTATAGTATTTTATGAAATAGTAGTAATTTATTAATTTTTTGTGAAAAAGGAGAAAATATGAAAAATATTTTCAGAGGATTGGTCATTTGGTCCATATGCTTTGCATCTACACAACTACAATCTGCACAAATAACAAAGGGAAAAACACAAGTCAAAAACACTGTAACAAAAATGGATTGTAAAAATTCATCAAGTAATGCTGATATGAGATTAACAATAGCAGGCGTTATAACAACTGTAGAACATGGAACTACATATTCAAATATTAATATTCCTTTGTCAGTAGCCTCATTTAAAGTAAGACCTTCTCTCTCAAGCTTAATTGGTGCTCCTATTATTGTTCAAAAAAGTTTATTAAACATTGCTCTCGATAATAAATACGATCTTGAAATAAGAACAGCCCTAAATGGAATTTATCTTACAGTTACAATCTATAGTCTTGGCGAGAAAGTTGCTCAAGGCAAATTTACCGTTGGTGTGTAAATTCCAAATTTCAATAAATACAAACTACAATAAAGAAGCCGAGTTTATTACAACTAGGCTTCTCTGCTTTTAAAAATTAGTTAGGTTCTCTCTAGTATCACTACAAATTAACTCGATAAATTAACTCGATTGACTTTAAAAACTCATCTAAAGCTGGCATAAGAAATATTAATATCTTTTTTTATTTATTATTGACTATTCGACAATAAATATTTTATTATAAATATAGTCCAATGGTTATTTTTTTTTACGGGAAGGGAGAATGTTATGAAAATTTTTTTTAGAGCTCTATTTATTTTAGCCTTGAGTTCTGCTAATGCAAAGCTTATGGCCGTACCAACACTCTTAGACTGCTATAATGCATCCACTCACGCAAAGATGACATTAGCATGCGGGAGTGTAACCTATATAGATAAAACAACAACGGTTTCAAATATAAATATTGCCACATCTATAACAGAAGTTACAATTAAACCAACAGGTGTAATTGGCATTCCAATTATTATTCAAAAAAGTGCTTTAAACATTGGTAGTGATGGAAAATACGATCTTAAAATAACAACCACCTTAAGCGGCCCAATGCTAACTGTCACCGTTTATAGTCTTGGCAAAAAACTTGCTTCTAAAACATATAACATTAGCATATATTAACAGCATATATTAACGTGTGTCCTTCAGTAACTAAAAAAAGCGTTACTTAAACTCGATTAATTTAGCAACCGCGTTATATAAATTAATCAGTTAAAAAGTAGAAAGGCATCTGCCTTTCTACTTTTTACTTTTGCTTTATGCCCTGGGATGCTTTTCATCATAAACTTTTCTTACCTGTTTATTTTCAAGATGGGTATAAATCTGAACAGTAGAAAGATTTTCATGCCCTAAAATTAACTGTAAGGATCGTATATCTACCCCTTTTTCAAAAAGATGTGTAGCCAATGAGTGCCGAAGGCTATGTGGAGATATATTTTTCTTAATGTTAGATTTAACCAAAATCTTTTTTAAAGCCAACCAAAAAAGCTGTCGCGACATAGGTTTTACATGATTTTTATGCAATGTAATAAAAATAAAATTTTGTTGTTTACTATCGGCTTTAATATTTACCGGAATTAACTTAGGATAAATCTGCTCACGATAATATCTTAATAATTCCAAAATATTTTTTGGCAGCGGAATAGAGCGTTCTTTATTACCTTTGCCAATAAGCTGAAGGAATCCAGTATCAAAATGAATTTGATCAAAAGTTAAATTAACAAGCTCCGAAACTCTTATTCCGGTAGCATATAGTAAAAACAACATAACTTTATTTCGTTGCCCCTTAATCGAATGATCAAGATTTGCAGCATGCAATAAATTTTTTAATTCGGATTCCGAAAGATAGTTTGGTAAATTTTTTTCAATTTTTGGAAAGGTTAGGTTAGAGGAAAGATTAGGTATTTCATATTTTGTATTTAGAAAATCAAAAAAACGTTTTATTGACGAAATTTTTCGGGACAAGCTTTTAGCGGAAAGACCTTGATCTTTTAAATTTTTCAAGAAAGCCTTCATGTGGTCTTTTTTGCATCTTATTATATCAACCCTCCTCTGCTTCAAAAATAATCCAAATTGGTCAATATCACGTTTATATGCTAAAAATGTATTTTGTGATACTCGTTTTTCAGTCAAAAGATAAGCCTGAAAATTGGCATAATAATCAATCGCACCACTTTGATCTTGCATGGTAAAATTACCTCTCTAAATTTCATATCAAAAACAAGAATGGTATTATAGTAAAATACCTTTCTTGCAATTTAGTAATTAATAAGCCTTTGCCACCACGACTTCGAAATTACTAGATTTATTACAATGAAAGCAAGCATCATGTTCTTTTTTATTCAAAATGCAGCGAATGGTCGCTTTAAATTGCTTCAATTCACTCTCACACTCAGCATCACCACACCACCCTACTTTATAAAATCCATTTTTCGCATCAAGCTCCATTCCAAATTTATTTAGCTTTTCAGCCTCATAAAAATGTTCCGTCCTAAATTTTTTTGCTCGATCAAACATCTGCTGATGTGCAGTATCAAGCATCCGCTTTAATGCAACTTCTACTGAGTCAACTGGAACAAACTCTTTTTTCTTTGACTGATCTTGCTCTACCCGATTGACAAGTACTACCTGATTTTTTTCTATATCTTTTGGTCCGATTTCAATACGAACAGGAACCCCCTTAAGTTCCCATTCATAAAATTTTGAACCAGGTGTTTTTGTATCATCATTATCAAGTAAAACTCTAATGCTAAACTCTTCAATTTTAGACTTTATCTGATTAGCTTTTTGTAAAATGGCGTCTTTTTCCATATCAGTCTTATAAATTGGAACTATTACGCACTGAATAGGCGCAATTTTTGGAGGAATAATCAATCCATTTTGATCACCATGAACCATGATCATTGCACCAATTGATCTTGTTGTAAATCCCCAACTGGTACAATATGGAGTTTTAATTGTTCCATCTTTATCTTGAAATTTAACATCAAATGTAGATGGAAATGACTGTGCCAAGATATGAGAAGTACACAACTGCAAAGCTTTTCCATCTTGCATCATACCTTCAAGAGTATATGTTTTTTCGGCTCCAGCAAACTTTTCTGACTCTGATTTTTGGCCCCTGATAACAGGAATTGCCAAATAATTTTCATAAATATCTTGATATGCATCCAAAGCTTGTGCAGCCATTTGTTCAGCCTCTTCATGAGTATAATGTGCAGTATGTCCCTCCTGCCACAAAAACTCCGTACTACGAATAAAAGGTCTTGTACGCATTTCCCAACGAACCACATTTGCCCACTGATTTATTTTCAATGGCAAATCTCGCCATGACTTCACCCAACGCGAAAACATTGAGTAAATAATAGTCTCAGATGTTGGACGAACTACCAATGGTTCTTCGAGTTTACTTCCGCCAGCATGAGTAACTACAGCCAATTCAGGAGAAAAACCTTCAACATGTTTTGCTTCACGTTTTAAAAACGATTCTGGAATAAAAAGTGGAAAATATGCATTTTGAGTTCCTGTTGCTTTGATTTTTTTATCAAGTTCTGATTGAATCTTTTCCCAAATTGCAAAACTGTATGGACGAAAAACAAAGCACCCTTTTACCTCGCTCTGGTCAACTAACTCAGCTTGATAAATAATTTCCTGGTACCACTGAGTAAAGTCTTTATTAATATCCGGTAATTTATTCATTTTTTACCCATTTCTTTTCAAACCAACTTAAATTTTTTCATAACCAAAGTATAACAAGTTTCACAGGTTAAGTCTCTCCAGATATATTCATGAGGAATGTACACACATTCACCGAATTCTTCAGGAACCGTGAACTAACATTCTATGCAATCCCTTTAAAAGTGGATCATCTGTTCGATTAGGATTACCAATTGAATCAGCTATAATTACTCTAACTCCATCTTTTGCACTGGAATCATTCACAAACATAAGTGAAATCCAGTGCCCATAATTCGTTCTTCTCCATTTTTTACCTCTTTGGGCACCAGATCCTTTCCTACCCAAATCAGTACTTTTTGATGAACTATTTTCATCTATTTCGTTTTTTCCAAAAATAGCTTCTAAATACATAGCAATCCATGATTTCTCTGGTTGGAGCTTTGATGTTTCTTCAGGTTTTTCCTCAACTTTATCGCCTCCAAATCCCGGAATATCGTTTTCTGCTGTATTAATAATAAAGTATTGTGTATGACCCTCTTTTAATCTTGTACGCTTGCCACCCACAACAACTTCCTTACCATCAACAATGATAGTTGAATCATCAATGCCATAAAAATCCGCAAAATTTGCTTTCGAAGGATCACGCAATCCCATACTATCATCCACCATCGTTAAATCTTCCTCGTTAATTGGGTTATCCGCATGCGATGCATTATAATCTTTTATAATAATATCCAAATGACCAGTATGAAGATCATTTAAACTGCTCACCTTTGTAATTTCAGCCCAGTGTCTACAGCATGCATTAAATCTTACAGCATCATTTGCAATTTTATAAGCTTGAACAACATCACCCTTACTTTCATGAAAAGCTATTAACCTAAAGGCTGCATTTGCTCCGCACATTCGACCATTTTGTCTAAAAACTCTTATCTGCGCAACATCTATTGAATCACTCTTATTTTCTAAAGTTGGATGCTTTTCATCTAAAGTAACATTTTCGTCGACAGGTATTAATGGACTATTGTCTTCTTCGTCAGAACCATTAAAATTTCCAAGATTAGGATAAACATAATAATAAAATAAAATGGATAAAATAATTATAGAAACAGAAGTAGTAAAAAGTGGATGGGCACCCATAAATTCAACGGGCCTAAAAAAACAAGTATCTATAATCCTGTCAACTATATCAATATTGTAAAAATCATATCTCAAGAAGCATGTTAATAAAATTTGATCAAAATATATTATTTTTTCGCATAACTCAACTTCTCTCTTATCTAAGACGCCCTTTCTCTTCGATCTATAATTTCGAATAAAACTATCAATTTTGGTTACTTTTCGCTTAAATGCCCTAATATCTCTGGGTTTGATTGAATCAAAATTACTAAAGAAATTGCATACTCTTATAAATCGATACTCAACAAAAAACAGAAGTCCTTCGTTAAAACCTTGCACAATTTCAATTAATAGCTCAATTTCCATCTTTACCAATTCCAAAGACTTCTGCTCCAAAGATTTTTGTTCAATCGACAATTTAGCGTCAATATGGTCCTTGCTCGAACTATTGGCAGTGGCTTTATTTTCCATTAAAACAAGTTTGGCGTTATTTAGAATTTTAAAAATATGCAAGTCTTCTGCGCATACATGTTTATTAAATGAAAACAAAATATTAAAATTAAAAATTAAGACATATAATGCTATTATTAAAATAAATTTAAACACATCGTTCCTTTAATAAACTCTTTCTTCAATGTAAAATTCAAAACTTTGTTAGGAAATTATAGATTCTAGCGCTAAAATATCAAGTTTATTCAGTTTTTATTCATTTTATAACCCAATCACGGTTAAACTTAGATTTTAATATTAAATCATCAAGATAAGATAGCCAAAGGATTTTATGAGAAATAAGGGTCGATTATTTATAGTTGCAGCTCCATCTGGAGCCGGAAAGACATCAGTAGTAACAAACGTAATCTCAAAATTAAAACAGACAATACCAATCGAGAGAGTTGTAACATTCACAACACGTCCACAAAGGCCTGGTGAGGTAAACTACCTTGATTACAATTTTTTAACCGAAGAAGAATTTTTAAAGAAACAAAATGAAAATTACTTTCTCGAAACAACAAAATATAATGGTTATTACTATGGCTCTCCTAAGTCTATAATTCAAGATTTGAAGAATGGGAAATCTGTCATATTAATTACCGACACTGCCGGCGCAAATAATTTTAAAAAAAACATTGTAACGGATGCAATAACAATTTGGATCACTGTTCCAAACATTCATGAATTGCGAAAAAGACTTGAAAAACGCCACACTGAATCACCAGAGGTGGTTGATAAACGCTTAGAAATCGCACGACATGAGATAGAAAAAGAGGCAAAAGAAAAAAACTTTAATTATCATGTAGAAAATAATAAACTAGATGATGCCGTTCTCGATATCATCAAGATCATTAAACAAAATTTGAAAATTAAAAATTAATTTTTTAAATAAGTGGAAAATTATGTGTTTTGCCAATAGATTTCTCCTAAAAGACAAGAACGTGTTTTAAATTTTAAAATCTTTAGCCGACAATTCCTCCTTATAAAAAACATATAAACCAAGCGCAACAAAGATCAACGATGCAAAATGATGCCATGTTATCTGTCCACCAAAAAACAACCATTCATAAACAGTTCCAAATGTTGGCGAAAGAAATCCTGCAAATGTAACAAATGTAATAGAGTAATAACGTAAAAGCCATCCGTAAAAATTATAAACTATTATATTGGCAGATAAAATTAACAATAAAAGCCAAAATAAGAACATCGTCCAATTTGAAACCTGATTAGTAAATCCTTCAAATATTCCCGATGTTAAAAGACTAAGAATGCCTCCAATCAGCATCGCTACCCCATTGATCATTCCAAGTCCATAGCCTTTATCCATAAGCTGTTTAACCAAAAACCAAGCATATGCCCCTGAGATAACGGCTAAAAATAAAACGCATTCCGGTAATGAAATATAGACAATCTCTTTAAACGACTCTCCCCCCCCAGCCTGCAACGCCAAAATTGGAGCTAATCCGCAAAGTCCAATAATTACACCTAAAACCTTTTGCCAAGAGAGTCTCTCTTTCAACAGAACATATGAAAGTATAGCCGCAATAAATGGCGTTGCCGAATAGATGATTGTAATTTTCAAAGCAGAAAGGTACTGCATTGACCAAAATTCAAAAATAAAAGAAAAATAAATATGAAAAAGTGCAACTTTGAAAAATAGCCAGTAATCACTCCTGTTAATAGAAAATTTACTTTTACTAAAAAATCGCTGGTATGTCAGCAGAATTGTTCCTGCCAAAATCATTCTGAACCCGATAAGAAAAAATGGATGAGCATATGCTAATGTTTTTTTTGCAAAAACAAAGGTCAATGCCAAAATTGAATACATAAGAACTACCAATAACATCTTTATTTCCTTTATTGATTAATTATTGATTAACTTTTGTTTCTAAAAACATAAAAAATACTTACAAAAGCTGCCAAAAGCAATGGCCCCAGTAATATGAGCATTGACAGTGCAAAACAATTATTTAATGCTTGCGCAACAGCGATTGATATATATGAAGCAAAAAAAAGTAATCCGCTTGTGGTTATGGCTACTAATAAATTACTTTTCTTTCCACCAAATCTAAATATGAAAAAAATTCCTAAAATTGGAAAAAAGAAAAGCCATAATATTTGAGCTACTCTTTTTAAAAACTCCCATAGCACCTCTACATCTTGCTGCAATTTTTCAAATAACTGAGTTACATTCCAAAACTTAAGAACGTTTAAAGCTTTGTTATCTTTTTGAAGATTTAATAATTTATCCGTATTTATGTCTGATTCCTTGAATACCGCAGAGTATCGTTTATCGGCACTAATCGTACAAACAGATCCATCAAGCAAAAAAACACTGTTATCCCGAAAAAAGCCCTCCCTTGCCGTAAAAATAAACTGTTCATTTTGCTTACTACTGAATGCCAAAAAAATTGTATTAAATTTTGGCACCCCACCCTCATATCGTCTTTCTTTGAAGAAAAATGTAAATCCGGGATATGGAGAATGAAACTTCTGTGGTTCCAAATTGTAAAACTGCTTTTTAGCCAACTCAATGATGATTTGTTTACCGATGAAATAACTACGAGGAGCAAATTCAAAAACAAGTGGTATATAAAAAATTGTAAGAACAAATGCAAATGCAACAACTGATAGACAAAGAGCATTATATGCAGACTTAAAAAATTTAAGAATTATAAGCTCATCTTCAATCAAAAACTGCCCAATAACTATTTGAACAGCAACTCCCGCCGAAATTGGTATAGCATATATTGCCATAAATGGAAGCATCACAAGAAAAACTTGTAAGAGTCCCATGGGAGTAGAAATCATTTGAATTCGCAAAATAAGATTGCTGACTCCCAATACAGCTGTAATAATTAAAAAAACGATAAAAAATTGTTTTAAAAAACGATTTAAAAAAAAGAAAAATAACACATTAATTCTCTTTTTTATCACCAACTAAAGTTCTGTGCAACTCTTCGTCAATTATATTTACACGTTCAACAAAAAGTGCTTTCCCCTTTTCGACATCAACATTTACTATAATTCCGCTTAATTCAAAAGGCCCAGTGTCTTCAACAGTTATAGAACCCATTTTTTGAAAAAACAGAAACTTTTTCAAAATTCCATCAGCCTGCATTCCAATAACTGAATTTCTAGCTCCACTACTACCAAGATCTGTCATGTATGCAGTCCCATTCGGAAGAATCTGTGAATCCGAAGTTTGGACATGAGTATGAGTTCCAAAAACCCCTGAAACTCTTCCGTCAAGATACAACCCCATTGCCTTTTTTTCAGATGTAGCCTCGGCATGAAAATCAACAAAAATAGTATTGGTTTTTGTCTTAATAAATGGTAAAAGAGAATCAATTGCTCTAAAAGGACAATCCAAGTGATCTCTAACAAAAACTCTTCCATGCAAATTTACAACAGCAATCGTATGCCCTTTTAATTCGAAAAAAGTGAACCCTTTTCCTGGACAGCCCGGTGGATAATTTGCCGGGCGAATAACATCGCTTCTTGAATTTAAAGTATTGTAAAATTCTCTATTTTCCCATACATGGTTTCCGGTTGTTATAACAGATACCCCAATGTGTTTGAAAAAATCAATATTTTTCAAAGTAATACCGCGTCCATTTTTAGCTGCATTTTCACCATTTACAATAACAGAATCAATGGAATACTGCTCTTTGATTTTTGGTACCCATTTTTGAAACATCATCAAACCCGGTTGACCAATAACATCACCAATAAATAAAAATTTTAATATTTTGGTCATCATTTTACCTTGCGGCAACAATAAAACGTTTCTCACGAATTACGTTTACTTTTATTTCACCAGGAAACGCCAACTCTACTTCGATTTTCTTTGCAAGATCTCTGGCCAAAACAGCAGCTCTGTCATCATCAAGTCGATCTTCATCAACAATAACTCGAATTTCGCGACCTGCTTGCAACGCATAAGCCTTTTTCACACCTTCAAACGTTCCTGCCATCTCTTCAAGAGATTCTAAACGTTTTATGTAAGTAGACAATGTCTCTTTTCTTGCGCCAGGCCTTGATGCAGAAATTGCATCGGCAATATGTATAATAATGCCATATGGATTACTTGATGGAACCTCTTCGTGATGACTTGCAATTGCATTAACAACAATTGGATCTTCGCCATACTCTTTTGCAAAATTAGCACCAACAACAGCGTGAGTTCCCTCTACTTCTGCTGAAATTGCTTTACCTATGTCATGTAATAATCCTGCCCGTGCTGCGATATCAGGATCAAGTCCAAGCTCTGATGCAATCATTCTTGAAAAATATGCAACTTCTTTACTATGTACCAAGTTATTTTGAGTGTAACTAGTCCTAAAATAAAGTCTTCCGAGTTGCTTTGAAATTTCAGGATTAATACCCCTAAATCCAAATTCTAAAACTGTAGTTTGCCCAATTTCTGAAACCGTTTGCTCCAATTCTTCTTCGCATTTTGCAACTGTTTCCTCTATTCTACTTGGATTAATTCGACCATCAATAATAAGCTTGTTAAGAGCACGCTTTGCAACTTCACGACGGATAGGATTGAAGCCGGATATTGTAATTACTTCAGGAGTATCTCCGATAACAAATTCCATTCCCGTTGCCATCTCAAGAGCTTTAATATTTCGTCCCTCTTTCCCTATTATACGCCCCTTCATCTCATCGTTAGGAAGATTTATGACACTTGAAGTATGTAATGTTACAGTATCAGAAAGATATCGTTGCATCGAACTTGTTAAAATTTCAATTGATTTTTCCTTTGCCAACTCTCTGGCATCGGTTTCAATCTTGGAAATCCATTTCTGACTTGCAATTTTGACTTCACGTTCTAATGACTCAAATAAAACCTTTTTTGCCTCATCTTGTTTCATTCCACTGATTCTTTCAAGCTTTGCAACAAGATCTTCATAAAGTTTTTTGATTTTAACTTCATCAACTGCAAATGCATCTAGTCTGCGCGAAAGATCACGTTCTTTTTGCTGCAAATCACGTCTCAAATCATCAAGAACGGCTTCTCTTTGATCTATTGCATCTTCTTTTTTTTGATATTTAGCTTGAAGCTGTTGTAACTCGATTCTGCCTTTTTTTACTTCAATATCAAACTCAGCCCTCTTTTTATGTAACTCATTTTTAAGATCAAGCATTGCTTCACGACGATCTTTTTCAATTTGATCTCTTGCAGCCTGAAGCATGTTTTGCACACTTTGGTGTGTTCGAAAAAGTTTATTTTTTTGATTAACAAAGTAAATAAATAAAGAAAGAAATCCCAGCACATATCCTGCGCCAAGAAGACTTAGTTCGAATATCAAGAACATTTTATTATCCCCATCTCAAAAGCTAGAAAAATTAAAACTTATAAAACTTTGTGAGAATAGAGAATAGTCAAAAGAATTGCACTCTATAGCATCTTTTCTTAAAAAATGCCACAACCCTTATAGAACTTACACAAAAAATTGATAGCTATAATGTAAATATCTCAACGTATTTCAGTTTGAACCAATTTATTTAGTTGCTCAATTTTACGTTCAAATCCATTGAGTTTGCCAAGTGCCTTATTAAGTTCAGTAGCCAATTGCAATGCGACAATAATTGCCGCTTTACCATCATCGACTAAACGACCTTTTGTTGCACTTTCTTTTAGCATACTATCAACCAAACGTGCTGCTTCAAAAACATCTTCCTGTGTCTCATCGGTATTAATGAGATAACTTTTTCCAAGAATCGATATTTTTAACTTTTTTTGTCCATCCATGCCATTAAACTTCTAGTTAGAAGAACTCTCAAGAGTGTTAATTGTATTTAATAGACCTTCAACAACATTTCTGATTGCCACTTTTTCATCTTCTAAAGTTGCAAAAGCTTTCTGCTCACGCAAAAGAGATTCTTCAGACTGATGAACCTTCCGCTTTAAATCTTCATTCTCACGACTAAGTTCATCAATCTTCACTTTTAATTCGGCATTTGTTTGGATAAGATGAAGAACCCTATTTTCAAGCTCTTCTAAGCACTTCATATCTCGCTTCCTCTTTTTCTCACAAAACTAAAATATAAAAACAACACAACTTATGATAATAAGTTGGTTGAAAAAAATTCAACATTTTTGTTTTTTTTATTTTTTTGTCATTTCAGCTAATTCTGCAAATGCTTTTGGCTCCCAAATTGCCAATTGACTAAGCATCTTTCTGTTAATCTGAATATTGAGATTTTTTAGCTTACCCATAAAAACACTATAACTTATGCCTTGAGATTTGCAAGCAGCGCTAATTCTTGTAATAAATAATCCCCTGTAGTCACGTTTTTTCAATTTGCGTCCAATAAATGCAAAGCGCATTGCACGCAACACTGTCTCTTGTGCTCGTCTAAAAACGTTTTTACGTTGTCCCCAAAAACCCTTAGCGTGTTTCAAAACTTTTTTATGTCTTTTTTTGGTAATTACACCACGTTTGACTCTACTCATTCAATACCTCAATTTCAAATTATGAAAAACAAAACAGATATCTAACAAAATAAAATTATTACCATTTACACAAAATAAAAATTAATAAGGCATCACTTTAGAAATTTTTCTATTTTGTGTGGTTTCAAAAAACACGCCCGCTCGCAATTCACGGGTTTTTTTTGTTCCCTTTGCCCATGCGTGATGCCTCTTATAGGCACGTGACCTTTTAATTTTACCCTTACAATTTTTAACAAAACGTTTTTTGCATGATGAGTTAGTTTTTACTTTAGGCATTAATAAATCCCTTTAATTTTGTTTACAATCTGAAAAAATCATTTTTTAAACTATACCAGTTTATTAGCATTCTAACATATAAATTCAAAAATGCCAGGGCAAAATTTACTTCTCTTTAAGAAAGTATATCTTGGACCAAACTACACCACCCCGGCTATCTTTTTCCTCAACAATAATGCCAATATTCCTTGCCGCTAAATCCTGAGTTATTCGCGCAAAAAGCTTATTGCCAAATTCGTCCATCTTTGGCACCTCACGCCCCTTGAATTGGAGCGTAAACTTTACTTTATTACCATCCTTAAAAAAACTCTCCGCTCTATTTAATTTTGTCTTATAATCCTGGTCATCGATACTTGGTCGAATCTTAATTTCTTTGACCTGAACTACTTTTTGATGCTTCTTAGCCTCGCAAAGTTGCTTTTTCTTTTCATAAATAAATTTACCAAAATTCATTATTCTGGCTATTACTACTGAATCCTTTTCCCCCACCTGGACAAGATCCATACCCTCAGCTTCGGCTATAGATAAGGCCCGACTCTTAGATATGGCCCCTAAATTCTCACCATTTCCGCCAATTACTATAACAGTGTCAGCTTTTATACCTTCGTTTACTCGGTACTTGCTCTGTAAATCTTGATTATTATCTTTAAATTTATTCACAAACAAATCCCTGGCTATCAATTTTTTCCTTTACGCCACTTAACAATGCATCAAACAACTGCTTATCCTCCTTAATTTTTTTAACACAGTTTTCACGCCCTTGGCCAAGCCGTTCATTTTCATATGTAAACCAAGCACCGCTCTGCTTTATAATCCCAAATTGCAGCGCTGCATCCAAGATTTCCAATTCAACACTGATTCCCTCTCCAAAAACAAGATCTACCTCTACTTTTTTAAATGGTGGAGCAACCTTATTTTTTACAATTTTGACAGAAACCCTATTTCCAAAGGCTACATCGCCTTTTTTAAGAGTTGCAATTTTTCTAATTTCAATTCTTACTGAAGAGTAGAATTTCAATGCATTTCCACCTGTAGTGGTCTCATTTGGACCAAATGAAGGCATACCATGACTAATTTTGCTTCTTATCTGATTTATAAAAATCAAAATGGTCTTTGACTTATGAACAACCGCTGTAAGTTTTCGTAGGGCTTGCGACATTAATCTGGCTTGTAAACCCATATGCGAATCCCCCATATCCCCTTCCAATTCAGCCTTCGGAACCAAAGCCGCAACTGAATCTACAACAATTAGGTCTACCGCATTAGATCTTACCAGCATTTCTGTAATTTCAAGCGCCTGTTCTCCAAAATCTGGTTGTGAAACAATTAACTCATTAACATTCACACCAACTTTTGAAGCATATGATGGATCCATTGCGTGTTCGGCGTCTATGTAAGCACAAACACCACCATTTTTCTGCACCTGAGAAATGGCATGTAAAGCAAGTGTAGATTTTCCGGATGATTCAGGCCCAAAAACTTCTATAATTCTACCTTTAGGAAATCCTCCAACTCCAAGAGCAGAGTCAATCAAAATTGAACCGGTTGAAACTACTTCAATTTTTGTATCTGTTTTTTGGCCCAGTAACATTACTGAGCCATTTCCAAACTCTTTATCAATCTGAGCAAAAGTCGATTCTAACGACTTAAACTTCTCAGGTGATATCTTTAGCAAGGCTGAATTTTGCGTGTCTTTCGATGTTGATACTTCTTTTGACATTAAACGTCTTTCGAGTGTTTTTTATGTAAACTTAATACTTTCTTATCCATATCTATTTTAGCATTTCTTAGCAATGATGCAATAAACGCATTCGTATGCTTCCTTGATTCCTTCATATTTTCTTTATTTTTAATATCATCCTTTTTATCTTCAAATCGCTGAGTATCATCGTATTGAATAGCTTTTAAAGTGACTAAATAATAGTCATTGTTGTAAGAATCCTGCAATACTTGTTTTTTATCAGAAATAATAAACATTTTACTTAATAAAGGCATTTTCTCATCAAATCCTTGAATTTTATCGCTTTTTTTTACAAAACCTGTTTCTATAACCTTTATTCCATTTCGAGTAGCAGCATCTTTTAATGTTGTCTGGGAATTAAGTATATCCGCTTTAATCTGACTCACAGCTTTTCGTTGTAACTGTGTAGCGCGATTTTTATAATAATCTTTAAGAACAATATCTTTTACAGTCGAAAAATCAGGTAAATAACTCTTTTGAGCATCAATTAATCTATAAATTACGTATTTTCCAGTTGTTTTAAAATAACCCAACTCTCTTTCTTGTTTCTTTGCAGAAAACATTCTTTGTGCTATTTGTCCTAAAATATCTGCTTCCGTTATATCTTTTTCAGCTAACCAATCAGTCTCTTTGCTCTGTAAAGAGTGTTCTTTTGCAAAAACATCAAGAATACTTGCATCTTCCCTGGCCTTATGCATCATTATACCCAGCTCACCTTGCAAAATTGCAACGCTGCGCTTACTACGCAAAGTACTTATAATTTCACTTCTAACAGTTTCTAAAGGCTTTTCACTAGCCTTAATTCTTTCAACTAACTGTATAATCTCATACCCATCACCAGTTACTATGATATCAGAAATCTGATTTGGTTCTTTTAATTTAAATGCAGCTGTTTCAAAAGCAGAATCATATTTACCTTTAGTGAAAAAATCTACAACCCCACCAGTTTTAGCAGTTTGCGCATCTTGTGAATACTGCTTGGCAAGTTCAGCAAATTTTTCGGGCGCTTGTTTTGCTTTTTGATGAATTTCTTCAGCTTTTTTATAACCGTTTTCCGTACCTTGTACGCCCTTGTTTTTTTTGATCAAAATTTTACGAACTTTAACCTTTGGAGCTATTCTAAATAAAGAACTCTTATTTTTGTCGTAAAAATTCTTTATTGACTGCTCATCAATTTCAATATTTTTTTCATAACTTTCTATGTCAAGTTCCCAGTATTTTGTTCTATATTTATCAGGAACCCGATAACTTTCTTTATTTTGGGCGTAAAAATCTTCAAGGCTTTTTACATCGGGAGCAACGCTTTTTGCTTGGGCTAAAAAATGATCCAACCCGAATTCAGCAATTTCAAAATTCTTTTTAACGTATTCTTCTTCAAAAACCTCTTTTGTAAAAAACTCTGGCTGGAAGTAAGAATTTGCAATCAAGCGTTTCACAACTTCAGATTTAAATTCTGATGCTTTTGATTTTTCATATTCGGCTGCATCAGTTGAAAGCATTTTTAAATAATTATGATATATTTCAATATTTACCTTACCATTTTCATCAAGAACATTTCCTGGAATTGATTCGATTAATTTTGAATTAAATGTTTCCTTATCAATATTAATTTTAAACTTTTTTTGTATGTCGTCTATTAATTTATCTTCAACGCAAATATTGAAAGCCATCTCATCAAGATTACCAAATTGGCTTAACAAATTTAAAAGTTTATCTTCTGATATACCATAAAGCTGCATATACGGAGCCATAATTCGCTTGAGGGCTCGCCTATAATCATTAAAATAAATTTTCTTTCCATCTACACTTCCAACTACAGATTCATCCGATCCTTTTTTACCGAAAAACAACCCAAAACCACTACCTAATGCTAATGAAGCAAAAACAACCCATAAAACTGTATGCCACTTCTTCATTTCTTTTCTGAATATATAAATCATCGAAAAAGCCTTTCTATCCTTGTGTTTTAGTAATACTAAATTTCTTTTACTGCAATAACTTTCAATAACAAAGTTTACAGTATAACAACGTTTTTTCCAATACTAAATATTTGCCCCCCAGGAAGTTCTAGGGTGGCAAATAACCCTTATCAAATCAATAAATTTAGTTTACAATTCCAACGGGAAGAATACACAATGCATGTTCATTTTCATCTAAATGTAAAACAGAGACAATTTTTTCTTTTTCAATAGCACCAACAAACGTAGTTCCCAATCCCATTGCTGTTGTTTGCAAATAAATATTTTGAGCAACACATCCTACTTCCATATGAACAAACTTACTAGCATTCTCACCATATTTTTTTGATGTTCTTTCATAGATTCCACAAACCACAATTGAAATTGGAGCTTCTTTGATCCACTCTTGAGATAACGCGGCATCACTTAATTCAGAACGTTTATCACCATTACTAATTTTTATAATTACATGATCCTTACTTAAATATTTATAAACACCAGATACGAGATCTGTCATCTTCCCAGCAATAAGATAAATTTCAAGCGGATAAATTGCGCCAGCCGATGGTGTAGCTCGAAAGCCATTATCATTAGTTATTCCTTGAGCTGCCCATAAAATCTGCCCAACTTGAGCTAAAGTAAGAGGTTCTTGCTTATAAGACCTAATTGATCGCCGTTGCTTAATTGCTTTCTCAACGGAAATTTTTCCATCAAAATTTGGTGTTGGTAACTGAACCCTTTCATCTTTGCGATAATCAGATTTTATATAAAGTACGAAAGTTACAATAGCAAAAGTAAATATCACTGCGATAAGTAAATAATTTACAAAATTCATAGTGTTCCTTTTTTATATATTTATTTTTTAGTTAGTTATTTTAACATCAATCCCAATTTTGATCACCAAAAATTATTTTGATTAGTTCCGCCCAATTTCAAATCAACGTATAGATCGCGTCTAAAAAAAACTCGATTAAAAATCAAATTTAAGCAACGTTTTTAAATTATCCAAAGTGAATCATCAATAAATTTTTAGGGCTTAAGTATCCATTAAAATACTTTTTTTCTATTCTAAACAATTTAAATACATTTTATTATCTAGTTGTAAATTTATCCCATTCGGTCAAAATTTGATTTTGAATTTCAGTATTTGGTAACCCAACAGATATGATTTGAATTAAAAAATCTGATTGTGGAGCTGCTTGTAAAATTTGACGCTCAAAACTTTTCCAGAAAGTATTTTGGCGTTTGGCATACTGCACCGTTTGAATTTGAATTTTCTCAATTAAAGCAGGTAACGTACTACTCTTCTTTCCCGCTTTAATCCATTCAAATATTTCAGGATACCCAATTAGATTTTTGTCTTGTAAAAATTCTTCCCAATCAGTACCAATTAAATGTTCTACCTCCTCAATCCAGCCATTTTCTAAAATAGAGCGGGGATTAATCATCAACATAGTTCGCGTGTTGATACGATCTTTTAAAATGGCTGTCTCAGGTTTTACATAAACAATTAAAGTATTAAACTTGGGTCTTAATTTTGGTTTATAAACTGATGGTTTAAATCCGGTTTGAATCCAAATTTTCAATGCACGATTAATTCTATAGTTATCGTTTTGATGTAGCTCAGCAGCTCTTTCTGGATCAATTTTCCGTAGTAATTCCCATTGCTGATCTTTATCTAATTCATCAATATTTATTTGATTATTATTTTTAAATTCTTGGATCGGTAACTCCTGTGGAGGGAAAAATAGTGACTTGATGTAAAAAAGAGAACCGCCAACAATAATCGGAATTTTACCTCTGGCACAAATATCATTAACCAAATCTGTAACAAGATTTCTATATTTAACAACACTCAAATATTCAGGCTTATCAAGTAAGTCAAATAAATGATGTTTATACGCAATATTTACAAAATCTGGCTTTGCTGTTCCAACTGAAAGTGGCTTATAAAACTGCCCAACATCAGCATTGATTATTTCACAAGATCGAATAGACGCAATCATTTCTGAAAGTTGAGTTTTACCAGAAGCTGTAGGCCCAGTGATTATTAAAGCATTTAAAAAGGTGCTCATGTTTACGCAGCCTGAACCCCATTTTTAACATGAATTTTAGAATATGAGGCCATATTCATCAACTGCTTAAATGGACAACGTAACTCTTGAATAACTTCCTCACGTCCAAGATTTTTTCCGGATTGAATTTCCTGAGCCAAAATATCTTCAACAGATTGCAATAACATTCTTTCACCAAATGATAGCTCTTTCTGTAAAGATACGTACATTAGATCTCGATATATTTTGACTATTTCGAGTAACTTTCCACCTTGAATTTTTAATTGATACCCCTTATTTCTTCTATTCCACCCACTAGGAGTAAAATCGATTCCTTCAAGTTTCTTTTCAGGCTCCTTTGATAGCTCTTTTAATGCTTGATCTATAACTGTTACGGAACTAATATACCTTAACCCAATAGAATCAGCATTATAAACCGGAACCAAAATAGTCATATCTTTGTAGATAAAAGATAGTTTAATAAACTTAACACTAGAACCAGCAACGTTTTTTTCAATAATGCCATCAACATTTGCAACGCCATGTCCTGGATAAACAACTTTATCATTGGGTTTAAACATAATATCCCCTCAGACTTTTGTCTCCGATAAACTCTTGCTTCTGAAGACACCCCGCCACACTCAAATCATAGACCACAGATAAGATGATTATAACAGAAAAAATAATTATCTTACAAGCTGCATAGGAAAGTAAAAATAATAACATATGTTTCATTTTCTAATAGAAAACATTTGACTCAAAACTACACCGCTAATTCCGCTTAGGACTTTTTGAATCCATCCAAAGTAAAGAAATAGAGGTTACGCTACACATTATTGTAATGCGCAACCCCCAAATCCTTCCCCCTAACCCTCACTTTTACTTACATACTTAAAATACCTAAAATCAGTATAAAAAATAAGTATTTAATAATTTTATCAATAAAGCCCTTACAAAAAGCCAAAGCCTTGCTATAGTAATTTGACAAAAAAGGATTTTTGAGGACTATGTTATTATGAATTGCAAAAATACCAATTCACTAAATTTACTTGAAGCCCAATTCCATAAGGAATTTCGTTGGGCTGTTAGCGGAAGTATGCTATACGAAGCTTGTAAAACGCTACACAACATTCTACTAACTTACTATTTAACACCTAAAGAGTATGGATTAATAGCAAGCTCTTTATCATTCATATATCTTATAACAAAAATTGCAGACTTTGGGGCAAGCACCTCAATTCTTCCATTCTACCATTTATTTATTAAGAGCAAACAAAACTTTAAGTGGCTTCTTTGTAAGTTTTATTTATTTCCCCATATTCCATTACTTTTATCTATGGCAACAATTGCTACAATATTTTTAGCATTTTATAAATCTACAAGTATTGGCTTACCTATGCTTTTAATTATTGCAGCAACTATAGTCCTAGAATCTATAAGATCGTTTCTACGGCTATTTCTTTACACAAGTCTTGAGTGTAAAAAAACAGTTTTTACTGATGTAGCATCATTTTTATTTTATCTATTTTTAGTATGGACACCATACCTCCTATTTAATTATCCTGTATCATTTAAAAATATATTAATTTTTCATGTCATAGATTCATTAATTGTAACCTTACTATTTACATTCCTACTTTATAAAATATATACAAACATTCCAGATACAGGATTAGCCTTTCCTTCCAAATTCAAAAATAGAATCTTGAGCGCAAAAATTTTTAATTATTTTCTACGCTTAAGCCGCGAAGTCTTTACATCAAATTTTCTTACTCCATTCTTTGCTCTAAAATTTGGATTTGAATATGCAGGTCTTTTTTATCTAGCAGCAGTTATTGCGCATTTCATACAATCAATATTTAAAATTTCAGTAGGATACCTTGGAAACGCTATTCTCGCTAATCTAAAAAATAGTACACCTTATGAAAAACAGCTTGCTTTTGATCTTTTAACTCGAAAACTTTCAATATTAATTAGTCCCATTATAATAATACTTTTCATCAATCATTCAAAAATGCTTCGTTATGCTAATTTCTCAGATTTTAGTATGGCAACAATAGGGTTAGCTCTACTTTTTTTAATTATTCAAATAATAGATTTTATAGTTTCACTTTATGAACAATTTTACGTTATGGAAGAGCAGTCATTTAAATTTTTTTGTTACAAAGCTCTAGAATTCATATTTTTTTATATTTTTTTTATCTATTCAAAAAATTCGCAAACACTGTCAACTATGTTACTGGAAATTATAAGTATAAAGACACTAAGCTTTTCCATTATAGCATTAAACGCCTACTCTAACTGGCGTATTAAACCAAAATTTCAAACAAATCCACGCTACCTAGTACTATCAGTAGCAATAGCATTTCTTGTTTTTTTTGTACTTTAAAAAAATAATATCCCATAAACTAATATTACATAAAATATAAGTAGCAATATAAGTGCAAAAAATATATATGCATTTTTGATTTGCCGCGCTTTTCCCTTTTTTGGGGAGTTCTTTATATTTGTGTTTTTCAATAAATTTAAAAATTTTTACTGGATTTTATTATTTAATTTAGTTTTGAATGTATTAAATTTATATCGTTTTGGTCGTTTAAGGTTTTCTAATTTACGTTTTGAATATTTGCGTGCGATTGGTACGTCACTAACTCTCGCATGTGTATACTGCATATGTATACATAATATCTCTTACATGTGTTAATCGATTTACGCATTCCTTTTTCAGTTCTATTTTAGTTCTATTTAATATCCAATTAATATCCAATTTCCTAATATATCCCGAATATATTCCGATATCCCGATTATTCTTATCCATTCTACTGGCCTTCTATTCACTCTGCTATTAATTACTATTTCTTAATCATACCATATCCCCACAACTCTCCTCACTATATTCATAGTTATTCATAGTTGATCCTAATTCCATGTTGATCCTAATTCCATATTCCATAACTCGTAATTCCATAACTCGTAATCCCAATAAACCATTCTAATAATACTAATATATATCCAATATATATCCTAGTTTCTATTATTTACCCACAGGGTTCTAATATATACCCAATAAGTCATAATAAGTCTTACCTAATAAATCTTATCTACATACCCAATAGATCCTATCTTACTTAATAGATCCTATACTACCCTTTCTACCCTCGAAAACATCTGAAAACATCCCTTTTGAAAACATCCCTCACTATCCCACAAATTTGCACGGAGGCGAGCCCCACCAGCCCCTTAAAATTCCCCTCGCCAAATTCCCACAAGCCCCAATATAATTGGCTGGCGGGGCGAGACGGAGTGCTTATAACTGCTGAAGTAG
>LDIV01000007.1 GCA_001468855.1 candidate division TM6 bacterium UASB124
TGCGTCTACCAATTCCGCCACTCTTGCAAGAAGATGGAGCCTAAATCAAAATGAGCTTGCCATCCGTAGCTAAGAGCCCAACGGGCGAAAGCGAAAGATGGTGGGTCGCCAGGGACTCGAACCCTGAACCTGCAGATTAAGAGTCTGTTGCTCTACCAATTGAGCTAGCAACCCATATAAAATATATTATCTGAATTATTCGCAGTTGGACTATAACATTCTAACAAAACATAAAATAAATAAAAGAGCGATTTTATTAATTTTAGAAATTTTATAAAAATTTTTGTAAAATAAGAAGCGGATGAATTTAAAAATAAAAACCCAAAAATCAAAGGGGCAAGATTGGAAGCTCAATTTGAACTGTTAAGTTTACAAGAATCGCAAGAAGACAAACAGTACTCGTTTGAACCAAAATGTTTCGACGAATATTTGGGTCAGGGATTAATTAAAGAGAAGCTCAAAGTTTATGTGACGGCTTGTAAGATGAGAGGAGAACCGCTGGATCACCTTTTATTTTTTGGGCCTCCGGGGCTAGGAAAGACTACATTGGCAAAAGTTATGGCCAAAGAGCTTAATGTTCCGATAAAAATTACCAGTGCGCCAGTCCTTGAGCGTGGTGGTGATTTGGTTGCAATTCTTTCAAACATTGCGCCGCGTGAAATTTTATTTATTGACGAAATTCACCGATTGCCCAAAAATGTTGAAGAAATTTTATACAGTGCAATGGAAAATTTTTGTGTTGATGTGATTATTGGCCAGGGTGCTGGAGCAAAATCAATTAGATTATCTTTAAATCCATTTACGCTTATAGGTGCAACAACAAAAACGGCATTAATTTCAGGGCCATTACAGACTCGTTTTGGAATTGTAGAAAGGCTTGATTTTTATACCCCCAACGAGCTTTGTCAGATTGTTATACAAAATGCAGATTTTATGAAAATGCCAATTACTCTGGAGGCGGCGCAAAATATAGGAATGCGTGCTCGTGGTACCCCTCGAATAGTTAAACGTATTTTGCGTCGTGTACGAGATTTTGCGCAAGTTAATAATAAAGAGATTATGGATTTGGAGGTTGTGGAGCAGGCATTGCGTTTTTTAGATATTGATGCTGAAGGTTTAAATAAGCTTGATCGTGAAATTTTGTCTATTATTTTAAAGGATTTTGATGGTGGTCCTGTTGGACTTGATACTCTGGCTGCAGTGACCGGTGAGGATAGGGAAACATTGGAAGACGTCTGCGAACCGTTTTTGCTCAGAATTGGGTTATTGCAAAAAACTCCTCGTGGGCGCCAAATTTCTCCAAAGAAAATTCCATTTTTACGCAAAAAACTTTTTGGTGAGATTGTTCCGGAGCAGGAAAGCTTGTTTTAAAGGTGTTCATTTTTAATATTCAAAACTGACTTTAATAATATTTTTTTCTCTGTTTGAACTCTTTATTTTGATTGATATACTCTTTGTGAATATATTTTTGAATTGGAATCGTTTTTTAACTGATTTTGTTGCAAAATTTTATGGGAGATTTTCATGTCAGGTCATTCGAAATGGTCTACGATAAAGCATAAAAAAGCAGCACTCGATGCAAAAAAAGGTAAGATTTTTACAAAAATTATTCGTGAAATAACTGTAGCTGCTCGTGAGGGTGGGGGTGATTTGCTTGGCAACGCAAAATTACGTTTGATTGTTGATAAGGCTAAATCAGTTAATATGCCACAAGATAATATTAATCGTGCCATTAAAAAAGGTACTGGTGAACTTGCCGGTGGTGAAACATATGAAGCTGCGACTTACGAAGGATATGGGCCTCATGGCACAGCTCTCATGATTGAGGTTTTGAGCGATAACAAGAATAGAACTGTATCTTCTCTTCGCCATCTTTTTACAAAAGTCGGTGGAGCATTGGCCGAAAATGGTGCCGTTTCTTGGATGTTTGAACACAAAGGTGTGGTAAGGGCAGTGGGAAATCTGACCGAAGATGACGTTATTGAAAAATTGCTTGATTATGATGTTTATGATATTGAACTCAACGACGGGGTTTTTTCAATTACATGCAAAAAACAGAATCTTGATACTGTCAGAAAAGCTATTGAAGGTATTGGTTTAAAGGTTGAGTCTGCAGCTCTTGAGTGGGTTCCCAAAACGCCTGTGGTTCTAGATTCAGATCATGAAGAGGTCGTTATCAAATTTTTGGAAGAGCTTGAAGATCTTGATGATGTACAAAATGTTTATGCAAATTTGGGTTCTGAATAAAGGAGTTTGCTGTGCTTCTTAGTATGACTGGTTATTCCAGTGGCACCGTTGTTTTACACACAAAGAGTGGTGAGGTTTCTGTTGAACTTGAATTAAAAACGATTAATACGAGATATTTTGAAGCCTTATGTAAACTTCCAACATCATTTAGCTTTTTAGAATTAAAAATTGTTAATACGTTGCAAGAAAAGCTTGTCAGAGGTCGTGTGTATTTAACTGTAAGATTTACAGATGGTAATGAAGTTTTTGACTCCATCACACCTTCATTAAAAGTTATTGAAGGATATTTGAAGGCTTCAGAGCTTATTAAAGAAAAATTTGGTGTGGATGGGAAACTTGAATTATCCGAGTTAATGCGTTTACCCAATGTTTTTGTTCAGCAGAATAGTGAACTGAGCGAAAACGAACAAAAAGAATTTTTTCATGGACTTACTCAGTTAATTGAAAAATTAGTAAAAACTCGTGCAGAGGAAGGATTAAGATTACAGGCAGATCTTGAAGGTCGATTTGATTTATGTGCAAAAAAAATAGCAGAAATTGAAAAAAAGTTTGATGTTGCTGTTTCTGAACATAAAAAATTAGTTGATGCGCAACTTAAATTAATACAGGATGGCGATGAATTTGCCAAAAAACAGGCAGAAGAGTTGCTTGTAGCTCTCAATAAGATGAATATTCATGAAGAGATTACGCGTTTTAACAGTCATTTAAAAAGTGTGAAAAGTGTTTTTGCAGACAAAACCGTATCTGAAAAAGGTAAGCGTCTGGATTTTATTATGCAAGAGCTTTTACGTGAAATTAACACATTAATGGCAAAGTGTCCGACATTTGAGGTAAGTACGCTTTCCGTTGATGTAAAAGTTGAGTTGGAAAAGGCTCGAGAGCAAGTTCAAAATATTGTTTAATGCATTTGTTTTAACAGAGTAGTGTTATGCAGCAGATTATTTCGATTGATAGGTTAAAGTCAGCGCAAAGGGTGCTTTTTATTTTTGATTTATCTTTAAAAGATTTTTTATCTGTCCAAAGTTATCTTTTTGAGTTTTCTAAAAATTACCCATTTATCAAAATTGACTTATGGATAAATACAAACTGTGGATGTTTTTTTAGACATAGGCAGAGATTTAAAGAAAAGTTATTTATTGAATTTTTACAAGAGTGTAGTTTTATAAATAATTTTTATTTAAACACATGTTGTGCGCAAAATTTTAAAAATATTTATGACCAGGCAAGATATTTAGATTATTCAATTATTGTGATTCTTTCTGAGAAGAACCATTGTAGGAATATTAAACTTGCAAAGAAAATAAGTAAAAAAGGTTTTTTGGTTAGTACTATATCGAAAATTAAATGGTATAACTTTTTTAAGCGCCATGCTTACAAAATGTTAGGAGCTAAGGTTGATTTGGATTATGCATTGAGCGCTTCTGCGTATAATAATATTTTTCAGCAACTGTTTAGTGAACAGTTTGTGTCAAATCATAAACCGGTTTTATTTATTCCACGAAGGTGGGTAATTTATGCAAAACTTAGATTTATGAAATGGGGCATTGATAAAAAAGGTCAGCGTTTTGGAAAGGTTTTTTTTATTAATGCATTTGATGATAACGAGAAATATTCCTGCTCACTGAAAAAAATTTTAGAATTAGTTACGAATTTAAAGCGACATGACGAATGGGGTGATATTAATTTTGTTTTGCATGTTCCCCCATCCAAATTGGGATCTGTTAGAAAATTTTTTACAAAATATTCTGTTAATAATATGTATCTATTTTCAGCTGATAGTAATTTTTATCAGGTGCCATCAATTCTTTCCTTATGTGATGGTGTATTTTCTGTTGATGGAATTTGTTCCGAATTATCGGTTTTGTTACAGATTAATAATCTGAGCAGTACGGATCAATTCGTTTAATTATGATGAATATGATGAATAAATGAGTTGCTTGAAAGATTCTTTAAACTTTTCAGGTAAAACAAATATATCGAAATCAATAAGATTTAGAAAGTATTCTTCTAATTTTACTTCTTTTAAGTTATACTACATGATTCCTTGTATTTTTAGCTCGACTCAGTAAATATTTTCATATAAAATTCAATTTATTAAACAACTTTAATATACCTGGATTTTTTACAATTTTAACAAAGTGTGTTAGTTTTTGTGATTACTTTTTATGTGTGCTTTTTTAAATTGTCCCAATATACTTTCTGTTATGCGTATATTACTTACGCCTGTTTTTGTCTGGTTGTTTTTTGGAACTTCACAGATGCAATTTTTATCAATTTTTGTTTTTGTAATTGCGGCGATTACTGATGCCTATGATGGGTATATTGCCCGAAAGCAGAATATGATGACTAGCTTTGGAGCATTTCTTGATCCGATGGCTGACAAAATATTAATTCTCACTACGTTTGCAGTTTTTGCATATATTAAGTTTATCGGTTGGTGGGTTGTTTTTGTTTTTGCTTTTCGTGATGTATTCATAACTTGGCTGCGTACGTATTTGATCAGTCGAGGTTCAAGTTTGGTTACGTCAAAAATTGCAAAATGCAAAACTATTTTGCAGTTTGTAGCGATATCCTTTCTTTTTGCTAACATGTTGTTGCATAATTTTGGGTATCAATCAATTTATGTTGATCATTTTGTGCGATACTTTGTTTATCTAGTTACAGTTTTTGCTTTGTATACTGGATTTGATTATTTTAGACCATTTTTTTATTCCATTCAACATTCTGCCGTGGTGCCAAATCTCAACGAGCGACGATTGAGATCTTTTACATTAAGTTATTTGCTAGCAACATTTTTTTACGTAGGATGTATTCCTTTTTGTCCGGGGACGGTAGCAAGTTTTGTGACTGCATTAATCACATTCTTTTTACCTACGCAGTATATGTTTTTTGATTTAGTCATAATTTTATTTTTATTGCTTGTTGGAGTTATTTGTTCCGGATACCTTGAAAAAACTCTTTCGATTAAAGATCCTCATTGGATTGTTATAGATGAGGTTCTTGGTATGTTTATCTGTCTGTTTTTATTACCAAAAGATTGGGGTGCGTACCTATTTTTATTTTTACTTTTTAGGTTTTTTGACATCACAAAAATTTACCCAATAAAAAGAGTTGAGATGATAAAGGCTCTGGGATGGGGTGTTATGCTAGATGATGTTGTTGCTGCCGGTTATGCATTGATGACGGCGCTGTTATTTGCCGCCGCTTGGTTTGGAATAGTAATATTTATCTAGTTGTGATTGAAAAATTTGGTTACTAAAATTTTATTTTTAATAAAATTTTAGTAAAAGAGTGATTTTTTCTGTGAAAAGTTAGATCCTAGCTAAAATCTACGTGGTCTCTTGCAAAAATCTTGCCTTGTTTCTTAAAGCTGGGTATTCTTATTGTCTAACGCTTAAAAGCGTGCAAACGCGTGTATGGAACAGGCGTACCTAGAAGAGTTTTTTCACTGTTTTAACCAAATTAAATTTTTTACGGGAAGGGCGGATTAATGACTAACGATCCCAAAGATGAAAGAAAATTAGAGAGAACGAGTAAACTTTCGATTGAAAGAGAACTAAAAACATCATTTCTCGATTATGCAATGTCAGTCATTGTCAGTAGGGCTCTTCCCGATGTTCGAGATGGTTTAAAGCCTGTGCACCGACGAATTCTATTTGCTATGCATAAGCTAGGTTATTATCATGACAAATCTTACAGAAAATCAGCTACCGTAGTCGGTGAAGTAATTGGTCACTATCATCCACATGGTGACTCTGCAATTTATCAGTCCATGGTTGGTCTTGTGCAGACATTTTCCAAGCGTTATCCACTACTTGACGGACAGGGCAACTGGGGTTCGATAGATGGCGATGCTGCAGCTGCAATGCGATATACCGAAGTAAGAATGGCAAAAATTGCAAAAGAGCTTTTGGCTGATATTGAAAAGGACACTGTTGGTTTTACTCCAAATTTTGACGAAACAATATTAGAACCAATAGTTTTGCCTAGTAAGATTCCTAATTTACTTGTAAACGGTTCAAATGGAATTGCCGTTGGTATGGCAACCTCTATTCCTCCTCATAATCTTGGGGAAGTAATTAATGCCTGCATAGAAATTTTAAAAAATCCAAATCTTTCTGAAGAGAGATTATTTGAAATTATTCCGGGACCTGATCTTCCAACAGGGGGTGTTATTTGTGGTAGAGCCGGAATTGTAAAAGGGTATCGTACAGGGCATGGCCAGTTTATTATGCGTGGGGTGATTGACGTTGAAGAGGATAAAAAGAGTGCGGCACTTATCATTAAAGAAATTCCTTATCAAGTAAATAAATCTGACCTGATTACAAAAATTGCTGATTTGGTTAAGAATAAAGTTATTGAAGGTATTTCAAATATTCGTGATGAGTCGGCAAGAGATGGAATTCGTATTGTAATTGAACTTAAACGTGGCGAAATTCCTCAGGTTGTTATAAATCAGCTTTATACCCATACGTCGTTGCAGACATCCATGTCAATCATCATGCTTTCGATATATGACAATAAACCAATGTTCTTAACCCTTCGTGAAATGCTTGATTACTTTATATTGCATCGTAAAGAGGTTATTACAAAACGATGTGAATTTGATCTTGATAAGAATAAATCTCGAGCTCACGTTCTTGACGGTTTGATTATTGCGTTGGATAATATTGATGCAGTGATTATGTTAATTAAGTCTGCGCAAACTGCTGAGGAGGCGACTGAGGTGCTTACCAAAAAATTTAATTTATCAGAAAAGCAGTGCAAGGCAATTCTTGATATGCGCTTACAGCGTTTGACCGGGCTTGAACGAGGTAAAATTAATGAAGAGTTAGCTGAAATTAAAAAAATTATTACAAGACTTGAAGAGATCTTGGTAAGTGAAAGTGAGCTTGTCAAAGAGATTATCAAGGAACTTGAGCAAATTAAGACCGCATATGCAGATCCTCGTAAAACCAAAATTGAGGGAGCGGTTGATATTTTAAGTGAGGCGGATCTTATTCCTGATGATGATGTCGTTGTTACTCTTACTCGTCGTGGATATATCAAACGAGTGCCTTTGGAAACATACACACTTCAACATCGTGGTGGTAAAGGCAAGCAGGGTATTGCAGATCTTGAAGAGTTAGATGATGTTATTCAGGATGCATTTGTTGCAAGAAATCACGATGAGTTGTTATTCTTTACAAATTTGGGCAGAATTTTCAGTATGGATGTTTTCCAGGTTCCTGAGGGAAGCAGGATTGCAAAAGGTCGTGCAATAGTCAATTTACTGCAAATACCCGAAGAGGAAAAAGTTGTCAAATTGCTTTGTACCAGAGAGCTAGAGAACAGATTTCTTGTTATGGTAACAAGACGTGGATTGATTAAGAAAACGGATGCAATGGAGTTTGCAAAAATTCGAAAAACTGGAATTAGAGCTATCTCTCTTGACGAGGGTGATGAACTTGCATTCTGTGGATTAAGTTCTGGTTCTGATTCGATTATACTTGCAACAAGTATGGGCCAAGGCATAAGGTTTGATGAAAAAGAAGTTAGAGCTATGGGGCGCCAGGCTGCAGGTGTACGTGGAATTAAGTTGCGTACTAATGATACAGTAGTTGGCATGGAGATCATCTCAGATGACGGAGATATTTTATTTGCATCGGCAAAAGGATTTGGAAAACGCGTTAAAGTTGCTGATTTCAGAGTTGCTCACCGAGGTGGACTGGGCGTAAGAACGATTCCAACTACTTCTAGAAATGGTGCTGTAATTGGTCTTGTTCAAGTTACTGACAACTCAGAAGTGTTGTTAATTGACACAAATGGCAAAATTATTCGTTTGTCTCCACAAGAGGTACGAACTATGGGGCGTCAGGCTGCCGGTGTACGCTTGGTAAGGCTGGATGATACACAGACGTTGTTGGCGGTTAAGGCTTTTGAGAAAATTGAAAATTCAGGTGATGTTGCTAGTGAGAATGCTACTAGTAGTACTATTATAGAATCTGAAAAATCTGAAGACAGTTCGGATGAAGCTAAAGAGTAATTTAAGGTAGTGGATGCTTAATAAGAATACAGAGATATTGCTTCATTTATCACTTGCTGAAAAAATAGGTCCGGCAACAGTTTTTAAAATATTACATAAACTGTTTTTAGATCAAAATCCAGCATTGTTGAATTCGGATTGGTCTGATATTGCCAAACATGGTATCAATTTAGATTTGAGAGTAATTTACGATTACTCAATATTAGATTTTGTTAATGAATTTGGTTTATCACAAACCTGTGCACAACAGATTTATAATTGTATTTCTGATTCGCAAATTTTGGATCAAGAGTTGATATTAGCGGAAAAAAATGACATTAAGATTGTGGATATTTTAAGTTCGGAATACCCAGAAATTTTACGTCAAATACACTTTCCTCCGATAATACTTTATGTTTCGGGATCCATGTTTGATCTGAAAGCCAGACATTTTGGAGTGGTTGGGGCTCGAATGGCCAATGAATATGCCTTAAGTGCTATTCAAAACATTCTTCCCACGATTATTTCAAAAGGGTGGGTGATTGTTAGCGGTGGAGCAAGTGGGGCTGATACAATGGCTCACAAAACAACATTAAATTCCGGAGGGAAGACAGTAGTGGTTTTGGGTTCCGGGCTTTTATGTCCTTATCCTGATACTAATATCGATTTGTTTAAAACAGTTGTGAATAGTGGTGGAACGGTTGTTTCTCCATTTCATCTTAATCGTCAACCTGATAGGGCAACATTTCCTGCGAGAAACCGTATAATATCTGGATTAAGTTCCGGATGTCTAGTGGTTCAAGCTGCCATAAAAAGCGGGGCGTTAATTACTGCACGCTGCGCGTTGGAGCAGGGGCGGCTTGTTTTTGCCATTCCCGGTAGAATTGATGATAATCTAAGTGCAGGTTGTAATGATTTGCTTAAACAGGGAGCAAAACTTGTTTGTCATGCCAACGATATCTTGGAAGAGTTTGGAGAGTGTTTACCTAATGGACTTTTTAAACCTTCCGCGAGTGTTAATCAACAGATGGAAACTGGAAAAAACAGGTGTGATCATTGTGAAGATATTGTTCTATGTAGCTTGGATAAATCGGCTACATTTGATGAACTATTAATAAAAACTGGGCTGGAATTTTCTGAGTTGCAGGATAAGCTTTTTACATTTCAACTTGAAGGTAAAGTAAAGCAAAATTTTACAGGTGCATGGGAAAAAGCATGAAAGACATTTCATATCAAGACATTTTATATCTTGGATCTCAGTCTGAACCAAGACAGAGATTGTTGAAAATGGCATATATAAACTTTAAAGTTTTGTCACATAAAAGTTCGGAAAGTGTTATAGAACCCTCTGATAATTTTGAAAAATATGTTATCGCAATTGCTTGCGATAAAATGCAACACCTGCAGTTGCCAGAAGTAACACAAGTTGAAAAAAATAAAATTTTTGTTTTTACTGCAGATACTTTAATAAGAATTGCTAACACAAGTCAAATTCTTGGGAAACCAAAGAATCTTGAAAATGCAAAAGAGATGCTCAGAATTATTCGCAACCAGCCGGTAGATGTTTTAACCGGTTGCTGCTTGCAGATTATGAAAGCAGCCGGTCAGCATTGGGAACTTGAAAAAAGGCAGTGTTGGGCAACAGGTGCACAGGTTGAATTTTCAATTGACGAAGAAAATTTGGATATATATTTTGAAAAAGAGCCTTGGGCATTGCATGCGTGTGGAGCTGGAGTTATTGAGGGTATAGGCCAAGCTTTTTTGAAAAGTATTAACGGATCGTATACGGCGGTGCTTGGATTACCATTATTTGAATTAAGACAAAAGCTTAAAGAATTTAATTTTAAATTTTTCTAAATAATTTTAGCAATAGACCTCTTGCATCACAGGACTTACGCAATATGATAAAATTCCCCAAAGAATCGAATGAAATAGCGAATCACAGTACCAATTTTAGAGTCCTGGAATTGTCGTCTGATGGTATTCTCAAGGTGGTACACAAGCCTTCTCCGACAGTTTTAGCAAATATCGATAAATCGAATCATGTGAAACGCCAAACAGCCTTTTATCATGAAAAGAAGCTCCTAATTCAGATCCTAAAATTGGAGCTTATTTTCATTTAAATGTCAATATCAATTGAGATTTTCAATTAATACGTAAGTCGCCATTCTCTAAGGTTAAATTCTTCTTGTTCTTTACCTTCAAATTCAGTTAAACCTTCAGTTATACATTTAAGCATTATCTGGAATCGTAAGAATTTATTTTCTAATTTGTTGATGTATACTCGTTCTCCGTCAGTTTTTGCAGCTTTACGGAGTGAGTCAAAAGTGTTACTAGATAACTTTAAGTCACTTATCTTCTTATTGATAATATTTGCAAACTCTTTGGCATCAATTTTAAGATTTTGACGCACTGTTTCACATTTAAACTTTTTTAATTCAAAGATTTTTTTGCGTACATCCATGATTTCCTTATTTTTTTCATACAACGGTAAATCGCTTCTGCCTAAAAATCCAGGATAAGGGCTTGTTTTAATATCTGATGGGCTATTAACTCTCTGATTTATTAGAGGATTTTTTGCATAACAGGTACTTCCAATCATTACTATGGCTACCGCCACAAGAAATTTGTTCATCTATATCTCCTTTTTTAAAACCAATATAATGTAGAACATCCTAATTTTAATATAGCAAAGTGACTGTGTGAAAATCAAAAACTGAGTGAAATTTTTTTGGGGATAAAACTGAAAGCTCTAAAAAATATACTTTTTGTGTTTTTATCCTAAGAAAAATGAAATATTTCTTTAATTTAATAAATCGTTTTTATTAGGTTTCCAGTTTTTAAGAATCTGGTGAAATAAGATATTTTTTGACTCTTCAGTGTTTCTATTGTTACCATTTGCTGTTGCGGAGTGTTTTGTGCCTGAGAAAATAGGTTTGATATTTATATTTTTCATATCTATTTTATTTAAAACAGGGAAAATATCATCTTTTGAATTTTTATCTATTTTAATTTTACTTAAATTTTGTACAAGTCCATCTTCCATGAACAATAAAAAACTGATTACTGTTGTATAAAACTGTTCATTGACTTCAATGGTATCTAAGCCAGAGATTTTTTCAAACTCCTCTGCAAGTCCGTTTTTTAGTGCATGCTTTATCAGGTTGTTTAACATTGGCCGTTCATTTTGTACTAACCAATTGATCAAAACAAACAGTTCAAATGATAAAACGATGTCTCTACTTTCCATGGTGGTTCCTTCCGGAGGTTACAGGTCAAATTCCGTCATTGATACATTATATATTTAGTTTGATAAATAATCAAAACATGGAGATTATATTGAAGAGTTATATATGCAATTAAGCAAATGGCATTTTAAAAGTGTTTAATTAAAAATAGGCAGGCCCGAAATTCAATAGGAAGTGGATATTGATGTAACAAAGTTTAGAGTTTTCAGGGCAATTTTTATTGCTGATATAGTATTTTAGTATATGTTCTTTAGTAGTTTTTAATCAGGGGGTTTTTAGAGGAAATTGGTAGCGTGATTAATTGCGATCATAATAGACTTATTTAAATCGATAGGAATAGTAATGATTTTACATGGCCCTGAAATATCTGATAAGGTCGTTTTTAAACGTTGGGTCGATAAAAATGATCCATGTTTTCAGTATGTTTTTGATGATATAAATATTGCTGATTTTCAAAAAAATCTTGAAAATGCATTGGGTAACAGATACGTAGTTGAGTTTAATAAACTTCTAAAAAAAACAGCTAAAAAGCCATATTTGACCAAAAGTATTATTGATTTTTTTTGTCTTGATCCATTCCGTTCGGATAATTTTGAACTTACTGAAAAAGTTAAAGAACGGTTATCTAACGTTTACACATATCTTGAGAGCGATGTCAATCAATTTGTCGAGTACATAAAATTACATGAATTTTCAGATGAGTTGATAAATAAATTTGAGTGTAAGACAAATTTTTTAACTGTGATTAATAAGTATAAGAATTTTGCCCAACTGCTGTTTGCCAATCCTGATCCTTTTTTAACTCAAAACAATCTTTTTTGTGTTGCAAATAATTTATTTGAGTTTTGTTTTTATTCGGCAACAGCCCCCAAGTTTGAACAACTTCTTAAATCTTCGGAAAATTATCCAATTATTCGAATGTTTTATTCAATTATGTGGAATTATCTTGCCGGACATGGCTGGAAGGATTGGAGTAGGTCTACTCTTAGTGGCATTAGAGATTTGACTAAAAATGGGGCAACTGTTGTTTATATTGCGGGTGGAACTGATATTTACCAACTTTTAAAATACGGAATTTATAATATAACAGTTATTGACCCAGTACTTCCTTCACAGCCTAATTATTATTCTGATATTTGGGATTGGCTTGTGGTTAATAAATCTGAAAATAATGGCATTGGAGATGTTATTAGCTATAACTTTGGAAATCGAAGACTAGTGATGAAAAGAACAAACTTTGATCAGTTAGGATCTTTTAAAGCGGAACTTTCGTTCGGAAAAGTTGTTGATATTATACAAAGTCGTACAGAGTGGACTGTTTTTGATGATTCACGCAACAAGTTAGGCAAAGTTGTTTTTGAACGTAGATTTTGTAGGCAGGATGATTTTATAAAAAGTGATAATCGTTATTTGTTGATTTCGTTTAATGAACTTTATTATATTGCATCCAATAATTTAAAAGATAGCTGGGGAATTGATATTTCAAAACTGGATGATAATTTCAAGATGTTTGTAAAGCAATTACGCAATCCGGTTAATAAAGATGTTTTATGTAATATGCAAAAGGCAGATAACTCAGACTTTTCATTTATAAAATTAGGTTCAAGTACAAGATAATAGAGGTGTTTGATAATTTCCGTTTACGCCATGCTGCGGCTACGGCAAGGCGGGCAATTTCAGGATGACAAAAACTGGATCGTGTAGTATTTATTGCTTATTAAAGGGAGTTGGTAATGAAAGAGTTAAAAAAAATTATGTTTGCAACAATGCTTTTACTTGTTTGTAAATTTGTGACAGTGACGGCTTTTAAGTTTGCATTAACTGCCAGACCTGTTTCAACCGTTAAAACTGCGCATGAGGTTTTGGGTAACTGGGTTTTATCACAACGTTGTTATTCCGACTATTCATTTGATAATATGCCAGATTGTTTGAATGAATTTTTCTTGCAAAGATTTAATAAAAATTATTTGAAATATAAAGATAAATTGACAAGTTTAGTACCATTTTTAAGTAAGTGTACAAACGGTTATATTTCTGAAAGTGGGCAAATATCAGGATTTGAGATTGATGATGATTTTAGACAAAATTTTTCTACAATTTATCAACTGATCGAAAATAATATGCCTAGATTTATTTCATATTTGAAAGATCATAAATTTGATTTTTCTACTGAATCTAGTGGGAAAGATCAAGATTTGGATATAAATTTTGTTATAAATAAATACAAATTTTTTGATCGACTTTTTTTTTCTAATCCTAGTAAGTTTGTTGAGAAAGAAAGGCTGTTTGCTTTTGCCAATAGATGTTTTGAATATTGCTTTAGTGTGTCGACATGGCCGGATTTTAAAAAATATCTTGATAATAATTTTGATCAACAGTTAGTGAAATTTCTTTATTCAACAATATGGTACCATCTTGTTGGTGAGGGGTGGAAAGATTGGAATAATCAGACGCTTGTGCAGATTGCTGAAAAATCAAGACAGGGAGTAAGGGTTGTTTATGTTGCAGGAGGATTGGATATTTATCAGCTTTTAAAGTATGGAATTTATAACATAGATATTATCGATCCAATGCTTCCATCTCTTGAAAAATATTATTCCTCAAAAAATTGGGAATGGCTTATAAAAGGCAACGGTAACAATAATGGACTTGAGGATAAGATAACTTTTGATTTTGATGGACGAAAAATTAGTTTGGTGCGAAAAAAATACAGCAAAAACGGTGTGTTTGTTGTGCGTTTGACAGAAAAAGAAAAATGCAAAATTGAAAAATCTATTACTGATTGGATGATTGTAGACGAAAATAATAAATATTTGGGTTCGATCACATTTTATAGGCGATTTTGTGATCATGCGGATTTCATTACTCACTCAATTGATAAAAAAAGTGTAGACCAAAAACAGGAAGAACGTTTGGTTTTAATGTCGCTTAACGAGCTTTATTACGCATTTTTGCCAAAAGAAGTAGGTGGTTGGAATGTAAATATAAAACACCTGCCGGAAAATTTGAAAATCTATGTAAAACAGCTAAGAATGCCGATTGATGTTGATGTTTTGAAAAACATTGCACAGGCGGAGAAGTCGAATTTTAAATTTATACGTTTGGGAAGTGACCCGGCATAAGTTTATTGACGTTGAATAAACTGAGTAATACCTTGGAATATTCCATAGGCAATTTTATTTCGATATTCTTTTTCTGATAATTGAGAGGCATCATTTTTATTTGTTATAAAGCCGACTTCGACAAGCGCGGCAGGAATTGGGCTTCTAAGTAATACGCGAAATTTATCGGCTTTTACTCCTCTGTCATTTATATAAAGCTGTTGAGATTTTAAAAAATTAATTAATGATGATTGAATTGATTTTGCAAGAGTTTTCGAAAGTTGTGTATTGGCTTGAATGTGTTCATCAATTAAAGTGATAAGAGATGGATCTTTTTTTAAATTTATGAATAAGAAACCTCCATGGCGTGTTGGAGAAACCAAATCAGAATTTTGAAGATAAAATGTTTCTATTCCATTTTGATTGGTTGAAGAACTTTTTGTTGAATTTACATGTATTGAAACAAAAAGGTCAGCCTTGAGTTGTTCGGCGAGTGTAGATCTTTCAACCAAAGAGAGGTCGTAGTCTTGGGTGCGAGTTAGTAGTACATTATATTTATTCTCTTCAAGTATCTTTTTTGTGCGTTTGGCTATGTCAAGTGCAATGTTTTTTTCAATTAAGCCATTCCCTTTTGCGCCATAATCTTTTCCTCCATGACCTGGATCAAGGACTATGCGGTGTGACTGTGAATTGTTAGACGTCATATCTGACTTTATTAAATCGTTTTTTGCAAACAAAATTGATTCATTTTTATTTTTTAGTTTATCCAAATCTTCTTGCGTGAAAATATCTATGATAAGTCTATTTGGAGCCTCCATCTTATACCATTTAATTAGCAATCTATTTGGTTTACGGATGTAACTATTTCCATCTGGTTTTTTATTATCTTTTACCTGTTTTGTTTTTTCAAAATCTATATATAAAACTACTTTTGGGAATTTTTTATTTTTTTCTGCTACGGCTATATTTTTTATAATTCCATATTTTTTTAATTCACTTAATTTTGCTATCACCTGTTTTACGCTGAATTGTTCAAGTTGCATTCCGGGGAAGATTAATCTTAGTTGAAAGTTTTCTTTGATTATCTTTTTTTCAAAATAAATTGGATTGGAAAAATCAAACATTATTTGGGTTGATACCCCATGATATGTTTCTACCCAGTTTAATCTGTTTATTGTTTCTTGTTGCAAAGATACTGCTGATTGTTCGGTTGAAGATTTTTCAGCTGGAAGCTGTTCAGCTGGAAGATAATCCGTTTTCCAGCTGAAAAAATAGGCTAACAATATTGAGATATAAAATATTTTCTTCATTTGACCCCTTCCTTTCATTTTTAAACTAGCAGTTTGCAGATTTCAAAATCAATTATCTAAAAAAAAAGGGCATTTAAAAGCTGCGTTGCAATAAAAAATACTTTTAGAAATTATTTATCACGCTTTATCTGCTATACCAGTTTTTTGTAATGGGGATAATTTATTTAAAATTAAAAATATTTGTTACAATATAAATCTCTTTCCCAGTTGCTTATATTATTAACTATTTACTTGAGTTGCTAGATATGTTTATCGAAAGTATGAAAATAAAAAAAAATATTTCATTAAATGATAAAAATTGGTTTCGGACTGGTGGGGTTGCAAAGTATTTTTGTGAGCCTACCATAGAGAAAGAATTTACTTTTGCTCTCGATTTTGCAAAACAAAATAAGCTTGAGATTTTTGTTTTGGGACTGGGAGCCAATATTTTAATAAGCGACGATGGATTTGATGGTTTAGTTATAAGACCTAAGTTGTGTAATATTGAAGCCGATTACGAAAATGGTAAAGTTTCTGCCGGTGCAGGTGTTAAAATTCAAGATCTTATCGATTTTTGTATAGAAAATAGATTGATAGGGCTTGAAGAATTTAGCCATATTCCCGGAACTGTTGGTGGGTCTGTGTATATTAATATACATTACTTTGACTATTTTTTGGCCGATTTTCTTATAAGTGCCAGAATAATCGAAAAAAGCTCTGGTAAAATTTTAGATGTTGAAAAACCTTGGTTTGAGTTTGGTTATGATAAATCAAAATTATTAAGCGGCGATTATTTTTTAATCAGTGCGATCTTTAAATTAAAAAAGGGGACTGAGTTAGATGCTGCTTATGCAAAAGGGCGTCGTGATGAAATTATCCGTCATCGTATACGTCGTTACCCAAATTCAAATACTTGTGGAAGCTTTTTTAGAAATTTTCATGAAGATGAGGTTAATTTTTTAATTAACGGGAAAAAGCTTCTATTTGTGGGGTACTATCTTGATAAAATTGGTATTAAAGGTGAGTTGTCTGTCGGGAATGCAATCGTGTCTCATCAACATGCAAATATGATTGTGACCAAACCTGGGGCGACAAGTGCGGATGTCATTGGACTTGCACGAAAAATGCAAGAATTGGTAAAAGAAAGATATGGGATTACTCCAAGGAGTGAGTGTCAGTTGATTGGGTTTGAAAAAGATCCGTTACTTTAAATTTTTACCTAAGAAAAAGCCTAAAGAAAAAGCCGGGAGTTTTATTCCCCGGCTTTTTCTTTAGATTCTTATCTAGATTTACTCTTCATTTATTTGTAATGTAATTTTGTCTGATTTTTCTTCTTCTCCTAATGGAAACTCTATTTTTAGAATTCCATTTTTATAGGTGGTTTCTATTTTTGTTGCATCTCTATACTCTACATAGCTTGGTAATGTGAAAGAGCGATTGAAATATCTTTCTTCAATTGATTTCCTTTTGCGAATATAAATATTTTTTTCTTCTTCTTCTTTTTTTTCTTTCTTGTTTTCAGCTGCAATTGTTAGTATTCCACTTTTGTTATCAATAGTTACTTTAATATCTTTTTTTTCAAATCCTGCGAGTGCAACTTCAATAGTAAATTTTTGAGTTTTTTCATTTTTGTACATACTTATATCATTGAATCTTGTATTATAAAATCGATCATTTATGAAGTCATCAATTGAATCGAGTTCTTTGAAAAAATCACGGCTGAATATGTATGCAGATGAGTTGCCTGCAATCAGAGAAATATATAACATAGCCAATAATGCTTTTTTGTTCATATAGCCTCCCTAGAAATTAAAGGATTAATGAAGATTTTTACTTACACTATATATTTTTAACCAAAAAACTTAAAGCTTGTCAATAATGTTCCTGTATGGGGAATTTAAATTTTTGGCCCCATATATTTTCCTTTGTAATTCATAATATATTGGTTAAAAATTTAAAAATATTTAATATAGAATAGTAAAAATATATATTTATATTAGAAAAATTATATTTCATTAAACTGTGTTTGTGTTAATTATTAAGAAATAAGTGTTTTTAAGTAATAAGTGATTGTGGTAATTATATGGGGAGGGATCATGAGATATTTTAATTTTATTTTTATTTATACAGCTGCATTTTTTATTTTTTTCGATTTTAATTATCTGAGTTGTATGAAAAAAGAAAAAGAAGCGGAAGATGCTTTGGTTATTGATGTGGAGATGGGAGTGCCTACTGAGCATGCTACACAAGATCAAGATATAACTCCTGTACGTGTGACTGTGGATAAAAAAGCAGAGTCAGTTGGTGTTGTGGTTGATTTGGGAAGAGAAAAATTTAATACGTTTAGATTACAACAATATTATCATCCAGAAACAAAAACACTGGATTTAAGCCATAAACCAATGGGAGACAAAGGATTGAGAGCGATTTTTGATCATATAAGGCATTTTATTAGTGAAAATGATACCGAAATTCTACTTCTTGAGTCGATGAATCTAGTAGAAGTTCCATATTATTTAATAACATTTGCGTTGGTGGATAAACATTTGAGGGTTGTTTCGTTTCAAAATAATAGATTTAATATTCCCGGATTACCTGTTTTGGATGAGGGAGCGGCAGCTTCATCTTCCGCAGGGACAGTGCGCCATTCGGTAAATATGGGAAAAAGGGAGAGTAAGAGAGTTTCTATACCTGTTTTTCAATCGGGACAAGATGCATTGGGGCCTAGATTTGCAGGTAATGCTGCTGGTGCGGTTGCTCAGATGATATCAACTCTTTGGGAAAGTTTTTCACCTGAAATAGCGCGTGAATTGGAGGTGCAAAACTTGAGTAGTGAGGTTATACCTTTATTTAAAAAAATTATATTTATTGACAAGCGAATTCCTCCAATAACCGTCTTTGATCAAACACAAACTATGGCACCGCAAGCTCCATCAAAATGTCAAAAATTTAAATATGTTGTTGAACGTGCGTTGTATACAATTGCTGGAGGAGTGGTGGCTATTCTTCCTCAAATCATTACTCTTTTTACTAATAGTTTGGATAATGACAAATGTGATATGGATATGCTAGAAAAAATGATGGCGGCTTGTAACGTAACTGCAACTAGGGCGATTAATAATGAGTCGCATAAGTCTGATAATGAGGCATTACAAAAATTAGTAGCGGTTCATAGTTCAAGTACAAAATAGTTTTTTGTATTAGTTTTATTAAAAAAGTCCCGGATTTTTAAAAGTACGGGGCTTTTTTTTATTTTACTCATACTTGCATGATTCTTTTTTTCCATTAAAATACATTCAAATATTTCAACCAAAGTAATGAATATTGTCTTTGAATTGTAGGAGAGAGGTGTGGATTACAAAGGGTATGAGTACGGGCTAAAGCCTGAGCACTTTTGGATTAAATCGCATATAAATCTTAAGCAAGAATTGCTATCTTCAATTAATATTTCGGATTATAAGAATAAAAATTCTAAAATTGACACAAAGAATTTTAAAATACTTTCGATAGGTGCAGGGACCGGTGGAGACCTGGCAGTTTTAAAAAAATTTGGATCTATTTATGCTTTTGATATAGATCAAAATGTGATTGATATGATTTCCGATGATATGGTTGTTGAAAAGCAGGTTGCAGATGCACAGTCAATTCCATATGAAGATAATAAGTTTGATATGGTTGTTGCATTTGAAGTTTTAGAACATATACAAAATGATAAAAAAGCTGTTGCAGAAATAAAGAGAGTTCTTAAACCCGGTGGTTATTTGGTTTTTTCCGTTCCGGCTTTTAATACACTTTTCGGGCCAAAAGATAAGGCTCATTTTCATATGCGACGTTATAACAAAAAAATGATTCGAAATTTATTACCGGATTTTAAAGAGCATCGAATTGGTTACTGGATGTTTACGCTTTTTGCTCCGGCGGTAATGCAAAGAGTGTGGGAAAAAGTATTTGTTAGTGAAGAAAAATATCACCCATATATTCCCGCAAAACCTATTAATAAGTTATTTTACGGCATTCTTCAGGGTGAAAATTATTTGATACGTAGAGGCTACAATTTCCCTTGGGGGCTGACATTGTATGGGATTTATCAAAAAATTAATCCAAAATAAAAATAGTGGAGGGAGATTGTGAAGATAGACAATTTGTCATGCAACGAGTTGCAACGCAATAATTTGAAGCGCAATAATTTACCGGTGATGATACTGGCGGGTGGTTTTGGTACTCGATTACGTGAAGAGACCGAGTTTAGGCCAAAGCCGATGGTTCCAATTGGAGGGATGCCTATATTGTGGCATATCATGAAAATTTACTCTCATTTTGGTTTTTATCGTTTTATCATCTGTTTGGGATATAAAGGTGAAATGATAAAAAATTACTTTCTAAATTTAAAGCTCCATGGAATTGATTTTACCATTAATACAAAAAGTGGGACGGTTGTTGAACACTTTGCTAATGATGAAGAGTGGGAAATCACATTAGTTGATACGGGGCAAAATTGTATGACCGGTGGTAGAGTTGCGCGTGCTGCTAAGTATATTGATACGGACAGTTTTTTTCTAACTTATGGTGATGGGCTTGCAAATGTTGATATACTCAAACTTTTGAGTTTTCATGAAAAACATGGTCGGCTTGCTACGTTGACAGGGGTTAATCTTCCGTCTCGATTTGGAAACTTAAAGTTGAATGGAGATCAAGTAGAATCTTTTTTAGAGAAAAAACAGATTAGCGATGAATGGATTAACGGAGGATTTTTTGTCTTAGAACGAGAATTCTTAAAATATCTTTCAATTAATCCAGATTGTGTTTTGGAGCAGACTCCATTATTTAGTGCTGCGCAGGACCGCCAATTAATGGTTTATAAGCATGCAGGTTTTTGGCAATGCATGGACACATTACGTGAGCATGAAATGCTTGAAAAACTGTGGCAAACAGGTGCTCCTTGGAAAGTATGGGAAGATAAAAAAGAGTCTTTTACTCCTGCAAAAATTAATCGTGAAGAAATTAGGCAAGCTTCAATTTAATGGGTTTTGCAATGAATTATTTATACTGGGAAGATAAAAATGTTTTTGTTACGGGCTCGACAGGGTTGCTTGGTCCGTATTTAATTAATGAGCTTTTGAGACAAGGGGCAAATGTTTTCGCTCTAGTTCGTGATTTTGTTCCAAACTCGCAATTTTTTTCAGATGGTCTTGATAAAAAAGTTAATGTTATTGTAGGTGATTTGCTTGATCCAAATCTTTTGCAAAGAGTTTTGAACGAGTTTGATATTAATACTGTGTTTCATCTGGGGGCACAGGCTATTGTTGGAACAGCAAACAGATCTCCAATTTCAACGTTCAGATCCAATATCGAAGGTTCGTGGAATTTACTTGAGGCTTGCAGATTATCCCCATGGGTAAAAAAAATAGTAGTTGCATCAAGTGATAAAGCATATGGTGCACAGGAAAATTTACCATATAAAGAAGATGCTCCAATGCGAGGGCGGCACCCATATGATGTCTCAAAAAGTTGTACTGATTTACTTGCTCAGTCGTATTTTCATACGTATAAACTTCCAGTATGTGTAACTCGTTGTGGGAATTTTTTTGGTGGTGGAGATCTCCATTTTAATCGAATTATTCCCGGTACGATTCAAAGTATTTTAAAAGGGCAGCGCCCAGTAATCAGATCCAATGGTCTCTTTGTGCGTGATTATATTTATGTCAAAGATGTGGTTGATGCTTATTTAACATTGGCTCAATCTATGGATGATGACAAAATTATTGGACAGTGTTTTAATTTCAGTACGGATACCCCATTTAATGTAATTCAACTTGTGGATTTAATCTTAGAACAGATGCATTTAGCCCACCTTACTCCAATAATTCAAAATCAGGCATCTAATGAAATTCCTGAGCAGCATTTGTGTTCAGAAAAAGCTAGGAATATTTTAGGGTGGCAGGCAAAGTGGGGTGTAAAAGCAGGTTTACTTGAAACCATCGAATGGTATAAAAATTTTCTTGAGCATAAAGGCGATAGTAGAACGTTAGGCTATCTTGAAAATAGTGCTCCGCTTGAATATGATTTTGAAATAGAGCAGATTTAGCATGAAAAAAATATCAATAGTAGTTGCATGTTACAATGAGTTTTTAAATATCGAACCAATGCATACGCGTATTCAAGGAGTTTTCGGTAATTTAAATTATGAGTATGAGCTGATTTTTGTTGATAATGCTAGTATTGACTGCTCTTATCAAATTTATCGCAAAGTTATAGATGAAGATAAAAACGTCAAAACAATCATTATGTCACGCAATTTTGGGTCATCGCAACCAAGCTTTTTTGCAGGGTTGCAACATTCAACAGGTGAAGCGGTTGTTATGATTGATGGTGATTTGCAAGATCCACCGGAGGTTATTCCAGATTTAATACGGAAGTGGGAACAGGGGTTTGATGTTGTTTATGCCGTTCGCAAAAAGCGCAAGGGTAGTCTGTTGCGAAGAATTGGTTACAAGTGTTTTTATCGTATTTTTCGTTGGCTTTCTTATCTAAACATTCCATTGGATGCCGGTGATTTTAGTTTAATGGATCGTCGTGTTGTTAACGTAATAAAAAAACTTAATGAAAAAGATTTGTATCTTCGTGGGCTGCGTTCTTGGGCAGGATTTAAACAGACAGGGGTTGAGTATGTTCGCCAGGAAAGAGAGGGGGGTGGAACCAGTAATAGTTTCTTGGCAAATTTTAATTGGGCAAAAAAAGCAATTACAAATTTTTCTTATAAACCATTGGAATTTATCTCCAAGCTTGCTGTTTTTGCAATGTTTATGACTTTTATCGCATCTATTTTTTATCTTTATCTTTATTTTAAAACAGACGCTCCACGTGGTTTTTCTACGCTTTTGATGGTTATGTTTATATTTGGAACTATTCAACTTTTGGCGTTAAGTATTATTGCGGAATATTTGGTTAGAATTTTTCAGGAAGTTAAAAATAGGCCTCCATACGTTATTTCAGAGATTTTGGAAAACAAGGAAAAACCGTGAAAAAATATTTGATCACAGGCGGCGCTGGCTTTATTGGTGCAAATTTAGTTCGAGAGTTATTAAAAAAACAGGATATGAAACCCGGCGTGTCACCTATCTGTGATGGTTCGACTAGCTCACCACGAGCGCGCCTGCTTAATGGCGCTTGTCCTGAGCCTGTCAAAGGATGCGAGTATCAAAAGCGATCTAATATTTTTTTGATAGTGGAAAAAAACACAGATCTTTGGCGGTTGCAAGATGTTTTGGAATATATAAATTTTATTGATGCCGATTTAACAAATTATGAGCAATTAGCCAATCAGATAAAAATTGTTAAGCCGGATGTGATTTTTCATTTGGCTGCGTTTGGGGGACTTCCCAATCAACTGAACCAGAAGTTAATTTTTGACGTTAATTTTTATGGAACAGTAAATTTGCTTAATGCATGCAAACAAGTTGGATTTGACTGTTTTATTAATACGGGAAGTTCTTCTGAATATGGGTTTAAAGACCATCCAATGAGTGAAGATGATGTTTTACATCCCGTCAGTGATTATGGCGTTTCAAAGGCTGCTGCTACTCAGTTTTGTTTAAAAGAGGCTTTATTTAATGAGTTACCTGTTTATACGGTTAGACCGTTTGCTGTTTACGGTGATTTTGAAATGCCTGGTCGCTTGATTCCATCAATTATTGTTAATGCTTTACAAGATAAGCAGATCAATTTATCATCGCCAAATTTTGTTCGTGATTTTATTTATGTTAAAGACTTTGTCGATTTTTGCATTCAATTGTCTGTGATACAACCGGATCAGCAATTTGTTTTTAATGCAGGAACGGGAGTTCAATCGACAATAAAATATGTGGTAAAAACTGTTCAGGAAATAGTTCAGCGGCCGCTTGATATCTGTTGGGGGGCAAGTGTTGCAAGGCCTTGGGAGCCAAAAGTTTGGCAAGCAAATATTGATCGAGCAAAAAAACTTCTTGGATGGACTCCAAAATATTTACTAAAAGATGGACTGACTGAATCACTCAAGTGGTTCGATAAAAATATTAGATTCTATTTGCCATTGTCAGAAAATTCCATGGCTTACCAAGCTTGGGATAAAAAGTGTGGTGAACTCGGCGTAGCCTTTCAAAAGCGAAGTCGGGTGAAAAATAGCATGAAGTAACAAGTTACGAAAGAAAAAGTGAATCAAATATTCTGGATCCCGGCCTCAGCCGGGAAGATCAGTTTGCAAGATCAGGCAAAGCAGATCAGGTTGACAATTCTTGAAATGGTAAATGCGGCAAAATGTTCACACATTGGATCAGCATTTTCTACTGTTGATATAATGACTGTACTTTTCCATAAATTCATAAATACAGAATTAATTAAGCAAAAAAGCAAGAATCGTGATTATTTTATTTTGAGCAAAGGGCATGCTTGTGCGGCTCTTTATGCAACACTTTCAAGTATTGGGTTAATTACTCCGGATGAATTAAAAAATTATTATCAGGATGGCAGTAAACTTGCAGGGCATCCAATTAAAGATAGTTTTCCAGGGATCGAGGTAAGCACCGGATCGCTTGGCCATGGGTTGTCTTTAGCTGTTGGCTTAGCGATTGCTTGTAAAAACGATCAAATAAAAAATAAAATTTATGTGCTTCTTGGTGATGGGGAGTGTCAGGAGGGTTCTGTTTGGGAAGCTGTTATGATGGCAGTTCGTTTCAAGCTTGATAATCTAGTTTTGATAATTGATAATAATAATTTACAGGCTTTAGATAGAACAAGCGATATAGTATTTGGATCTTGGCGCGAAAAATTTACAGGATTTGGGTGTAACAGTATGTGTGTCGATGGTCATAACTTTGACCAATTAACTGAAGTCTTGCAAAAGATAGGCAACGCGCATGTTCCGGATGTTATTATTGCTAATACGATTAAGGGCAAGGGCGTAAGTTTTATGCAAGACAGTTTGTCATGGCATTACAAGTCAACAAATGTGCAAGAGTATGAGATGGCGAAAAAAGAGATTTTAGAACAAATATGAGAAAATTATTTATTCAAAAATTGGTTGAATTGGCAAGCATTGATCCCAACATCTACCTGATAGCAGGAGATTTAGGATTTTCTGTTATAGAACCGTTTAAAGAAAAATTTCCTGATAGATTTATTAATGCCGGAATATCAGAACAAAATATGATTGGTGTTGCTGCAGGACTTGCTCTTGCAAGTAAAAAAGTTTTTGTTTATTCGATAATCCCGTTTGTTACAATGCGTTGCTTTGAACAAATTCGTGTTGACCTGTGTTATCAAAATTTGCCGGTGTGTCTGGTTGGAGTTGGTGCTGGGTTTGCTTATGGAGCAATGGGCTCAACGCATCACGCAATTGAAGATGTTGCGATTATGCGCGCATTGCCAAACATGACAGTAGTAGTTCCCGGCAGTAACTCTGAGCTGTCAAACTTACTTGAGCAAATTAACGACTTGCGCAGCCCAGTTTATATCCGTTTATCAAAAAACGAAGAAAAGATTTTATATCCAAGCCGGACCGCGCGTCCCGCCGTGCCCGCCGAAGCTACCACAAGCGAAGGCTGGGAGTGCGCACTTAGTGCGTGTATCGAGGGATCGCCTATAGGGCGGCCGGAAGAGGTTATATTTGACGCTGAAATCAAGTTGGGGCAAGCCATAGAGCTAATTCCAAGCAATAAAAATTTGATTTTGGCATCGGGCGATATTTTAAGCGTTGCACTTGATGTGTGTAAAAAGTTAAGAGATCTTGGCATAGATATTGGTCTTTTTAGCATTCCAACAATTAAGCCCTTAAATTTTGATTTTATTAATTCGCGCTGCAATTCTTTAGAATCTATTTTTACGATTGAGGATCACAGCATTATTGGTGGGCTGGGAGAAGTTGTTGCAATGCATCTTTGCCAAAATATAGAGAAGAAAATTTTATTAAAAACCTTTGCCTTGCCCGACAGGTACTGTCATGAGATTGGATCTAGAGATTACTTACGAGATAAAGTTGGTTTGAGTGAAAGTAATATTTTTAGCGAAATTTTTAAAATAGTTAAATTTAATGAGAGAGTTTTTAATAAAATTGAACGCAATCAAAAATTATTTTAAAAAATATCCAAGATTTTGGCTTTCTTTTTTTATCTTTACTTTAATTTTTATCTTACTTGGATTGCCCTTTTATAACTGGGGATTCATGAATGATGACTTTGGCGTTGTTTTTCATTCAAAAGTAAAAAATTTAAAAGATATTTTGAGATTTTTTATAGAAGGCCACTCGGGAGATTCTTTGCAACCATCGAATTTTGTTCCCACTGAAAAAACTTTTCTTTCAGTTTACTATCGTCCAGTTGCATTTATGCTGCATTCAATTGTTACTGCCATTTGCNAAAGATATTTTGAGATTTTTTATAGAAGGCCACTCGGGAGATTCTTTGCAACCATCGAATTTTGTTCCCACTGAAAAAACTTTTCTTTCAGTTTACTATCGTCCAGTTGCATTTATGCTGCATTCAATTGTTACTGCCATTTGCGGATTTAATCCATATGGTCATTATTTTGCATTTACGTTATTTCACTCGTTAAATTCTGTTTTAGTTTTTAACTTTTTTTGTTTTTTCTTCAATATAAATTTGGCTTTTTTGGGTGCCATGTTTTTTGCGTTTCATCCAAGTCTCTGTTCTTGGTTTGGGTGGATTGCAGGTTTCCAGCAGGTTGTTAATTTTACTTTTATTGCGCTGATTGTGATTTTATTCAAAAAGTATCTGGATTTGCAAAGAGATAGTTTACTTTTGCGTTGTGTTTACTACTTATCTTCAATTTTTATATTTTTAGTAGCGTTGTTCACTCGAGAGACTGTGATATTTTTCCCAGCAGTGATATTACTTTGGACATTTGTGGATAAGAAATACTGCAAGCGTGGCGAGATCTGCAAATGTAGCATGCACAGTACTTGCTCTTCGATCTGTCTGTTTTTAAAAAGCATATTAATTGTTAGTGGTTTTATTTTTGTCAGTATTTTTTATTTTTTGTTTAGGCTGTATCTCTTTCCATTTAAGCTTGATTCATCTGAACCCTCACAGCTTCTCAGCTTTTTTACAAACTTAAGTTCAAGATTTTTTGATCTGGTTACTTTTCTGTCTGATCTGGCCGGGTTATCGTTTTTGCCCAATGGGCACCAGGTATTGAAGGGTTCTTTAATAATTTGTATATTTAGTTTTTTAATATTTTTATTCATAAAAAGTCGCGAGAAAAAACTTATACTATTTTTGCTTGTTCTCTCTGCAATTCTTATGTGGCCTGCTATTGCCAGATACTATTCTAGTCGATATTTATATAAAGCTTTGCCTCTTTTTATCTTTATTCTTCTAATTTTTATAAGAGATTTTTGTCAGGGCAAATCCATCTTAGTGTACAAAAGAATTATGACATTTGCTTGGGCTTTAGTTTTATTTAATACTGTTTCTCTGTTTGCAGTTCTAAAAAATTATGAAAGACTTTATCATAAAATTCACGTTGCATTTGATGAGCTGTGCATGGATGAAAGAGTGCAACAAAGACCTCTTTGTTTAGTAGGGATTCCATATGGATTTTTCCCAACTGGTGCTGCTCAGGCCATATGGATGAGAGGTGTTAGTATGGATCATCCAATTTATTACGACAGAAGGACTTTTGGATTTAGCCATTTACCGGTCTATGAGAATCTTATTAAAGTTATTCCGGCGAAAAATGGTTTTAAGATTATTTATACAAATTTGAATAAACTTACACTGTCCTGTGTTGGACAAGCTAAAGAGTCTAATCTTGGGGATTTTGTCTCTGAGAATAAAAATAATAATTACTCAGAAACTAATTTTGTTTTTCATAAAAAATATAGCGATCAGAACCTTTTGCTTATAACGTGGGATTATCAAAATACCAAATTTATAATTTTATAGACTAAGTAATAGGCATAAATTTTGAAGTTGCATCTGGCCCCCGGCCTGCGCCGGTGCGACGCTAAAACACTAGACTTCTTCCTAAACTAACCCAAGCAAATCCAATGAGCCACCCTTGGTGATTGTCCGCCGAATCTACTGCCAAGCGAAGGCTGGGAGCTTGTGGCCCCATCGCCCGTAGAGCGGCGGGCAGAGTTTGGAAAGAGATCTAATATTTAATTTTCAAACTTGTGTTAATCTATTTATAAATTTAGTTTGCTTAATTGTTTTTTAATATCTTCAGGGATCTTGGCATTAGCTTCAAGCAGAAGTTCAATAATTTTTATATGTCCCAATTTTATAGCTATGTGCATAGCTGTTTGATTAAATCCATCTGTTGCATTTACATTTGCTCCATTTGCGATAAGCGTTTTTACAATATTTGTCAGACCCCATGTGGTTGCTATGTGTAAAGGTGTTTCTCCACAGAGATCCTTGCTGTTCACATCTGCTCCCAAATCTAATATTGCTGTGGCTATGTCAGGAAAATTTTTTGATAATGATATGTGTAGTGGTGTTCTTCCGAGTGAATCTTGTGCTTTTAAGTCTGCTCCGGCGGCTATTAAAATTTGTGCTGCTTTAATTTTATTATTTTCTAGAGCCTTGTGCAGTGCGGTAGAATTGTTTTCTTGTTTTTGGTTTATATCTGCTCCATTTTCAATCAATAATATTATATCGTCTATTGCATCATTATCGATTGCAGTGTAAATGTCTTTGTACTTAGGCTTTTTTATAGGATCCATAGTTACTGCTGGATAATGATCTATAACTAGATGATCAGCTTTGGGTTTTTTTTTATTTGCGATTTCTGTTTGGGTGTCTTTTCCATTTCCTCCATTTACCTTTGTTTTTACCTTTGCTTGTGTATGCGAGCTAAATGAAATAGCTATAAAGAAAATTATTAAAAAATACTTCATGATTTCTCCTTTTTATCAATTTTTGAAACCTATTTTAATCTATCATTACGTTTTAATTTTGCTAGTACAAATAATTTTTTTTATTTTTTAAATTTATACAAAATTAGGACTAGAAAATATTCTTAAAAAATTTACAATCGTATACATGTTGGTTAATATTTTTTCGAGTATATTAATATTGTCATAAGGAGATTTTGATGAAAAAGATGGTTTTGACTTATGTATGTGTTGCATGTGCATTGTTGTGTGGTTGTTCTCAGCCCCCAGTAAAAACAACAGAGGATACTAACGTGGCGGATAAAAAAGAGACAGAAAAAATGGTAAGTTTGCCATCAGGGCTCAAGTTTAAGATTTTAAAAGTTGCCCCTGATGATGCAAAAAAACCAGTAAATGGCAAAACTGTTACAGTTCATTACACCGGCTGGCTTGAAGAAAATGGGAAAGAGGGAAGAAAGTTTGATAGCAGTGTTGATCGCAACCAAGCTTTTTCATTCCGTGTCGGAGTTGGCCAGGTTATTAAGGGATGGGATGAAGGTATTTTGGATATGAAGGTTGGCGAAAAACGTCGTTTGGTAATTCCACCACAACTTGCTTATGGGGATTCAGGTGCAGGAAATGTTATTCCTGGCGGCGCAACATTGCTTTTTGATGTTGAGTTGCTTGAAGTAGAAGAATAATATTTACTACAGCAGATTAAAAATTTTTTAAGGCGAGATTTTTTTAGTCTCGCCTCTTTTTCCCCATATAACATAAAGAGTTAATAATTAAAATAAAGGTTAGATAATGCAAAAAAAACATGGATAGTGTTAACAGTTATTTTAGGTTTAACTTTGTCCGCTGATGCTATGAAAAGAATAGCTGAAGATGCGGGTATTTCGGGAGGAAATCCTTTTGATAAGTGTCCTGTAAAACAAGAAGAAATTGAAGTACCGGAATTTTCACTTAACGTTTCGGTAGAGCAGCTTAAATTAAAATTAACTCAAGATATATTAGTTAATTGGCCACTAAATACACCAGAAAAAGTGATTATGGCAATTAATTATTTACTGGAAAGGCGCCCATCATTAACAAAGCCTATGATTAAAGATATTTTATTAAAAGCCTGGGTGCAAGTTGATTCAACTGAAGAATGGAGAGCTGCGATAGATAGAGAGGTCATTCAGCGTGGGAACCGTGATTGTGCTGATATTTTAATAGATTTGTATATGGAATTTAAAAAAACTGTTCCATTGGTTTTATTCAGATAAAATAAGCAGCCCCTGCGGGGGATAAGTAAAATTTGGCTCAAAAAGTTTGTTTTTGATTAATTACTCTTTATATCTTATAATTCTTATGTTCAAAATTATTGTTTAACCTTATGCAAGTTAAGTCTTGCGTGCAAGCCTTGTCTTGTTAAATTTAGGATTGCCATGAGTGAGACAGAGAAAAGTAATAAAAACCCATTCCAGCATACGCTGAATCTACCAAAAACCGATTTTTCAATCCGTGCAAATTCTGCAATTAAAGAGCCTGAGATTTTAAAGCGCTGGGAAGAGGGTGATCTTTATAAAAAAGGTACATCAAAAAACAAGGGTAATAGAAAATTTATTCTGCATGATGGTCCTCCATATGCTAACGGAAACTTGCACACCGGCCATGCACTGAACAATATTTTAAAAGATATCGTGTGCAAAGTGAAAAGAATGGATGGATTTTATGTTCCATTTGTTCCGGGTTGGGATTGCCATGGATTGCCAATCGAATTAAAGGTTACTGCCGAGTTAGGCATTGAACGAACCAGAGAAACAATTGATCGTGTAACATTTAAAAAACATTGCCGTGACTATGCTTCAAAGTGGATAGACATACAGCGCGACGAGCTGAAAGATATGGGACAACTGGCAGACTACGACAACTCTTATTTGACCATGAGTAAGCCATATGAAGCTGACATTTTGCGCGCATTTGGCATTTTTGTTGAAAAAGGTTATATCGAACGTAAAGGCAAGGCTGTACCTTGGTGTGCATCATGTCAGACGGTTTTAGCAACGGCCGAGATTGAGTATAAAGATCGCAAAGACCCAGCAATCTATGTTTTCTTTCCAGTTGAAGATCAAACAGCAAAACTTATTTTCCCATATGCATTTGAGCAAAAACCAGATATGAAACTTGGATTTTTGGTTTGGACCACAACTCCTTGGACTTTACCTCTTAACCGAGCAGTTGTTCTTAATCCAACAGCAAAATATGTAATTATACAGGGCAAAGAGCCAGACCATGCTTATATTGTCGGCAAAGATTTGGCAGGTAAAATTTGTTCCATGCTGAATATTAAAAAACACGAACTTTGTGAATTTGACCCGGATGTCTTTGCAGGTAAAAAAGTTAATCATCCTTTTATTTCTGGGCTACAAATTCCTGTTTTAACCGGTGATCTTGTTACAACAACAGACGGAACGGCTTGTTTACATTGTGCTCCAGGTTGCGGACTTGAAGATTATATTTTTGGAGTAAAGAGTGGACTGGAAGTTTATTCGCCAATCTCCGATGACGGTAAATATACTTATGGAATCAAACCTGAAGAGCTTGATGGAATGCCTGTTGTTGACGGTCAAATTTGGGTAATAAGAAAACTGGCTGAGTTGGGCAGATTGATTCATAAAGAATCCATCACTCACTCATATCCACACTGTTGGCGTTGTCGCAATGGGTTAATATTTAGAGCAACGGACCAATGGTTTTGCGATTTGCAAAAAAATGATTTAATTCAGAAGACATTAAAAGAGATTGAGAAAATTAATTTTATTCCGGAGTGGGGCAAAAACCGTTTAATGGCTTTTACATCAAACCGTACGGAATGGTGTATTTCTCGTCAAAGAATCTGGGGAACGCCAATACCTGCATTGCTTTGTGAATATTGTGACAATGCTTTTATTAGTGCTGAATTTGTTAACTGGGTGGCAGACAATGTTGAGAAAGAAGGTATTGAATTTTGGGATAGAGTTACAGTTCAAGATTTGATTGATGCCGGAGTTACTCCCAAAAATCTTAAGTGCTCAAAATGTGGCAACTCTGATTTAGCAAAATTTAAAAAAGAACAGGATATTCTTGATGTCTGGTTTGACTCGGGGGCAAGTTTTTTTGCAGTTTTAGCTCGCGATCCTGAAAAATTAGGTGTTCCAGCCGATCTTTATCTTGAAGGCTCAGATCAACACCGTGGATGGTTTCAGAGTTCATTGTTGTGCTCAATGGTTATCAATGGCTATGCTCAGACAAAAAATATACTAACTCATGGCTATGTTGTTGATGAGAAAAAATTGAAGATGTCAAAATCACTTGGCAATGTAATTGCGCCTCAGGATATTATTAAAAAACATAGTCGCGATATTTTGCGCTTGTGGGTTGCTAGTTCCGACTTTGAGGGTGAAGTTGTTGTCTCTGAAAAAGTTTTGAGCAACGTATCTGAGATGTATAAAAAGATTCGGAATACATGCCGTTTTTTGATCTCCAATCTTTATGATTTTGATATTGCAAAAGATGGTGTTGCATTCAAAGATATGCTTGCAATTGATCAGTATGCAATGGCAAAACTGGTTAAAATTGATAAGACAGTTAGAGCTGCCTATGAGAATTACAAGTTCTCACTTGTTGTTTCTACATTGAATAATTACTGTGCAAACGATTTGAGTGCACTTTATCTTGATGTATCAAAAGACCGTTTGTATGTCGAACAAGCCGACGGCCACATACGTCGATCAGTCCAGACTGTTTTATATCACAACCTTGACACACTTGCACGTTTGATGGCGCCAATCTTGTCTTTCTTGGCTGAAGAGGTTTCTGATTTTTATCAAAAAAATAAATCAGATTCAATTCACCTTCAGAATTTCTTAAGTCCGGCGTTTACGCAAGATTATATGGATATAACAGTTTGGCCTTTGCTTGAAGGAATGCGTGATACTGTTCTTAAAGCAATTGAAGGCTTGAGAGAGAAGGGCATTGTTAAACACTCGCTAGAAGCCAAAGTTTTGCTTCATGTTAATCCGGGTTCAGAAGAAGGTAAGCATTTGTTGGGCTTTATTGATAGGATATCCAAGAAAGAAGATGTCAGCAGATTCTTTAAGGACTGGTTTATAGTTTCTCAAGTTGAGTTCGAGAAGAGTAACAAACATCTTGAGGCAACAGGTTTAAACTGGCTGCATGTTAAGATTGAACATGCTGACGGAATTAAGTGCTTGCGCTGTTGGCAGTGGGAAGTTACAGATAATGCTGAACAACTATGCAAACGCTGTTGCGGTGTTTTGAAAAAATAAAATAAGATCAAAATAATTTTAAAATTGACTTAAAAAGGGACAAGAGATTGTGGATAAGAAAAGAGTAGAAATTATTTGTTCTACAAAAAATTCACACAAATACTAACATGCCTAATTTTGGCAGACAAATATCGCAACCGTAAATATATTGACTTTCTATCCATAATTTTTCTATGTTCTTAATAAGTAATTTTTGATAATAATAAAATTTATCTTTTAATGGAGTAGATAATGAATAAATTTCTGAGAATAATACTGTTATTTTGCATTGCATTTACGTTTAAAACCAGCTTATATAGTTTAAAAACTAAACTTACAACTTTAAACACTAAAAAGGATGATATTCCCGAACTACCAATTCTTGCAAGTTTAAATGTGTATGCTCTTTATGGTGATAACCCACAAATAATTAATTCTCCCGGAACTACTAAACCAAAAACAGACAAGGATTTAATAAAAGACGGTGATGGGAACTTAAGGTTTGTCGGGCTAGAAAATATTCCTTACACGGGCTATGGCTATAAAACAGCAAACCTTCGAGTCTTAAAAAATATGACTGAGAGTTTGAGTAAAATCTATACAGGCGTAAAATTCGCCGTTCCAGATTTTATAGGGATAAGCTCTGAAAATGTCAAAAAATATCTCTT